>NZ_JBLJAT010000004.1:0-391723 GCF_047530025.1 Leifsonia sp. A12D58
GGCGGGCGGGCGGATGCGATTGCGGGCGGGCGGTGCGACGGCGGCCGCTTCGTGGGCGAATTTCCACATCCCGTTCAGCTGGGCGCGCAGAAACGCCCCTGGCGCGCGATATGTCGCGCGCCAGGGGCGTTTTCCCGCGCCAGGACCAGGGGTGGGACGCCAGCCGACTCGACCGCGATGGTCCTACTGCGTGGCAGCGCCCGCTATACCCTACGCGGCAGCGCCCTCTATGCCGAGATGGGCTGCTTGACGCCAGCGACCTTCGCAACGAAGTGGCTGAGGCGGCGGTAGACCTCACGCGATTCGGGATGCTTGGCATCCTGCTGCCAGGTGTGCTTGGCGTTGGGGTTCTTGCGCCCGTAGACCAGCGCTTCGACGGGAATTCGCCTGCGCTTGAGGGCTGTCATGAAGTTGAGGTTTGCGCCGTAGAAGAAGTCGCGCTCCGACGTTGTCACGAACACCGGCGGAAAGCCGTTGTCGAGCCAATCGATCGGAGAGATGAAACGGGCGCCTGCACGCAGGACCGCGCCGTTGCAACGCTCAGGAAGCAGCATCCGTAAGAAGTTCAAGCCCAGCACGAATCCGCGATCGAACATCACAGAGAAGTCGGGCAGGCTGCAGTGCTGCACCAGGCCGCGCAAGCTGCTGGAATGAACCGCCGGCGTGATGCCGTGGTGCTCGGCCAGCTCGGGGTTGTACGCGGATGCCGTGAGCAGCGCGGCAATGTGGCCACCGGCCGAGTCGCCACCGAGCACGATGCGAGAGGCGTCGCCGCCGAATTCAGCGGCGTGCCGCGCAGCCCAATCGAGCACAGCATTGCCGTCCTCGAGCATGTGCGCTGCACGGTATTTGGGAGCCAGCCGGTAGTTGGCGTTGATCACGATCATGTCGCCCTCCGCCGCTTGCACTGCGCAGTATTTGGTCAACGGCGCCTTGTCGCCGGAGGTCCAGCCTCCGCCGTGGAAATACACATAGACGGGGAGCTGCTCATCAGCATCTCTCGGCACGATGACATCGAGCTTGTGAGCCTTCGAACCATCACCGGCGTAGTCGATATCAAAGTAGTAGTCGACTGAATCGACCGGAACCGAGTTGAAACGCTGATGTTCACCTTTGGCCAGTGCGCCCATCAGTGCGCGCCACATCCAGACGGGAACCCTGGTGAGCGGCGTTGACCGAGGCGGTGTTGCTGCGGGTTGGGTCAGGGGTGTGTCGATATCAAAAACGGTGGTCATATTGAGATTTACTCTAGGTCGAGCATCCGAGACAGCGCTGGGAGCATGCATTGCACAACCTGTGCATCGACTCTGCTTCTGCCTATTGTGGCGCCGACGGCATCCCCCCGTGACTGCTGCTTCTAACCAGCACCGCCATAGACGCCAGTGGCCTCGATGATTGCGCGACCGAGTACGTGGAAGTGGAGGTTGAATCCCAGGGTGGCCGGTGTCGACTCAGGATCGAGCGTCAGCGATGGCACGTCGACCGCGTGCACGATGAACTGGTAGCGGTGCACGCCGGTTCCCTCCGGTGGACTGGCGCCGACGAACTCCGGCTGACGCGCCTCGTTTGGCAGCATCAGGGCTTCGGGCGGCAGCAGCCGACTGCCGAGGGCGCCTGCCCCGGCCGCAAGAGACGTGACGGACACCGGCAGGTTACACACCGCCCAGTGCCAAAATCCCGAGCCCGTCGGGGCATCCGGATCGTACGCGGTGACCGCGAAACTGCGCGTCTCGGCCGGAAAGCCCGACCATTCAAGCTGTGGAGACACGCTGTGCCCGCCGGCCCCTGCTCCATACTGCGCACGCGCCAGGGGCTGTCCGTCACGCATGTCGGTGCTTGTCAGCGTGAACAAAGGCACCTCGCCGAATCGGGCAAGTGGATCGTTCTGCGAACCGGTCTGAGTCATAGCGATGCCTCTCCTCGTCCTGCCCAGAGTGGCCCCGTGACCGACTCACGTACAAGCCCCAGCTGCGCCGCCTAAAATATGGCAGTGGCTATTCCGAAGGTCCTCCTCTATTACGTGTTCACTCCGCTCGCCGACCCCGAAGCGATTCGGCTGTGGCAGCGCGACCTGTGCGAGGGCCTCGGCATCCGCGGGCGCATCCTCATCTCGAAGGATGGCCTGAACGGCACCGTCGGCGGCGACATGGCCGCTCTCAAGCGGTACCTGCGCAAAACCCGCGACTACGCGCCATTCAAAGACATCGACTTCAAGTGGAGCGAGGGCACCGGTCTCGACGACGACGGCCAGAGCCTCGACTTCCCCCGCCTCGTGGTGAAGGTGCGTGACGAGATCGTCAGCTTCGGCGCCCCGGGCGAACTGCAGGTGGATGCCGCGGGTGTCATCGACGGCGGCACCAAGCTTGCACCGGCCGAACTGCACGAACTCGTCGCAGAGCGCGGCGACGACGTGGTCTTCTTCGACGGGCGCAATGCCTTCGAGGCTGAGATCGGCAAGTTCAAGAACGCCATCGTTCCCGATGTGGCGACGACCCGCGACTTCGTCGCCGAACTCGACAGCGGCAAGTACGACCACCTCAAGGACAAGCCTGTCGTCACCTACTGCACCGGCGGCATCCGCTGTGAGGTGCTCAGCGGCCTGATGAAGTCCCGCGGTTTCGGCGAGGTCTACCAGCTCGACGGTGGAGTGGTTCGCTACGGCGAAACCTTCGGCGACGACGGCCTGTGGGACGGTTCGCTCTACGTCTTCGACCAGCGGATGTCGGTTGACTTCAGTGACCACACGGCGATCATCGGCACCTGCACCGTCTGCGGCACCTCGACCAAGAACATGCTCAATTGCCGCGACCTGTCGTGCCGCGAACAGCTCGTCGTGTGCCCAGAGTGCGTGGACGCTGAGCCGCCGGCCTGCGCAACGCACGCTGACGAATCAATACCCGCGCCGGCGTAAGCCCCGCTGTAGCCCCGCTGTAGCCCCGCTGTAGCCCGAGTTCCTCCCGCGGCGGCGGAGATGTGATCGGGGGCTGGGCCTCGCTCAGGTGCGGAATCGAGGGCGAGCTCTGGGACGCCGCGCATACCGCCTGGCAACCGTGCTCGACAGCGCAAGGAGGATCAGGATGTCGAGAGCCAGGCTCGCGAGCGTCGTACGCAGCGTGATGGCCTGGCCGTTGTTCGCATAATCGAGATACGACAGCACAATGCTGAACGTCGCACCCGCCATGGCAACGACCCTGGCCCAGTTATGCCCCCTCCACACCAGGAAACCAAGCAGCATATAGAGCAGGAGCACCAGCCCGTACAGGCCGAGCAGCACCCCGAGCACACTGTTGGCCTGCGCCCTGCTGAGCGCTTCGCCATCGAGGTCCTCAAGCACAATCGCGTGCAGGAACGTCTCCCAATCCACGAGCACAGCGACGATGACGAACAAGCCCGATAGGGCACGCGCCGCGATCAGGGTCGACCCGACGACGATAGCGGATGGCCGTGGGATTCGTGTCGCATCCGCGGAACCGACCCCAGACGACACCAACTCAGACCCAGCAGACCTCAACGCCCCAGACCGCGACGCCCCAGACCCGGACGCCCCAGACCCTGGCACCGGCACCGGCACCGGCACCGGCACGTGAGTGAGATCAATGATCGGCAGGTCTCCATCCGTCTGGATGCTGTCGCCACCGCCATTTCGCGAGTGATATCCGGTAGAGAAATCGCTGATGACCTTCGCCTGCACCCCGATCCCGGCCGAGAGCAGGGTGTCGACGATGTGATCGCGCTCGATGTCGGTGTTGGCATCGATCTTGTGCGTGACCTGCAGGGTGAACAGAGAGAAGCCCACCGACTTGTCGAACGTGCCGGCGGCCAACCAGCCCACACGGTGCCCGCCGGGCAACAACCATCCGTCAGGGCACTTCCAGAACCGCACATGGTGACGCTTCGCCGGATTGTTCAGAACCTCCTGCTGGTACGCGAAATCCTGCTGCCGACCAAAAAGGTAGAGCGGGCTCACCGGCGCCTCGTCATAGCTGCGGCGCAGCACCGTCGACATCACGATCTTCCAGCTCGTTCGAAACGTCAGTTTGTCTGCCCGCGTCCAGCCCGCAGCGAGCATCGCCCGGTGAATCTGCGCCTCATCGCCGTCGACCGCCAGGTTGACCGGGTCACCGAGCAGTCCATCGCTGGTGCGTGTGCGCCCGATAAAGTAATCGGGAACATAAATGCCGGTGAGTATTCGGTGCAACCGCGGCAGCACGAGGTAGGCAAGCAGCAGCCAAAAGACGATGCCAACCGCGATCGCACCCCACCCCCAGGCGAAGCTCTCATCGAAGACGAGCACGGCAAGCCACACGGATGCCAGACCGCCGAAGACAAAAAAGAACCAGTCGAGCATGGTGTTGGCCGAGACGGTTCCAGGCCAGGCCGTGACCTTGGCTGGCAGCTCTGGAACCTCGGGCATCTCCCCATGTTATTCGCCGACCAGTCCAGTGCGGCGATGTGCTTTGATTCAGGGATGAGTTACGACGTCGAAAACATCAGGTCTCATTTTCCGTCTCTGGCCAGCGGAATTGCGCACTTCGACGGGCCTGGCGGCACCCAGACCCCCCTGCTTGTCGGCCATGCCATCTCGAACACGCTCACCGGGCCGCTGTCCAACCGCGGCCAGGGCGTGCGCTCCGAGCTGAACGCCGATGAAGCCGTCGGGCAGTTCAGGGCTGCGATGGCCGACCTGCTCGGGGCAGACCCGCGCGGCATCGTCTACGGTCGAAGCGCCACTCAACTGACCTATGACTTCGCGCGGCACCTGTCCAAGACCTGGGGTCCCGGCGACGAGATCGTCGTCACGCGACTCGACCATGACTCCAACATCAGGCCCTGGGTACAGGCTGCTGCCCAGGTCGGCGCGACAGTGCGCTGGGCCGAGTTCGATCCGACAACCGGCGAACTGCCGGCGTCTGCGATCGCCGAGGTACTCAGCGAGCGCACCCGGGTGGTCGCCGTCACCGCGGCATCCAACCTGATCGGAACCAAACCGCCGGTGCGCGAGATCGCCGACCTAGCGCACGCGGTGGGCGCACTGGTCTACGTCGACGGCGTGCACTACACGGCTCACACCTCGGTTGATGTCACAGCCCTCGGCGCCGACTTCTTCGTCTGCTCGCCGTACAAGTTTCTCGGCCCGCACTGTGGAGTGCTCGCCGCGGATCCCGAGGTGCTCTCGCTACTCCACCCCGACAAGCTGAAACCGTCGACGGATGCGGTGCCTGAGCGCTTTGAATTCGGCACCCTGCCGTACGAGATCATGGCGGGCGTGACCGCAGCCGTCGATTTTCTGGCCACCCTGGGCAACAGCGGGGACACCGGCGTCGACGCGGCCGGGCTCGGTTATGCCGACCCGCGCTCCCGGCGCGAACGGCTGGTCGCCTCGTCTGCCGAGCTCGATGAGCATGAGAACCTGTTGCGTTCCATCCTCGATTCCGGAGTCGCCAAGCTGCCAGGCGCGATCGTCTACTCTCGAGCCGCCGATCGCACTCCGACGCTGCTCGTCGAGTTCGACGGTATCGATTCTCAGGAGCTCGCCCGGTTCCTCGCCTCCCGCGACATCGCGGCCGGAGCCAGCTCGTTCTACGCCCTCGAAGCATCGATCGCGCTTGGTCTCGGAGAGCGGGGCGCCCTGCGCATCGGGCTTGCTCCGTACAACACCGTCGGTGAAATCGACAGGTTACTGTCTGGCCTCTCAGCGTTCATCACCGGAGGGCAATAGGCTAGGCGCGAATCGAAGAGGGGTTTTGGATGCCAACGGGCGCGGTCATCGAGTTCCATAACATCACCAAGCGGTTTGGCCACGTCGCAGCAGTCGACGATCTCTCGTTCAGGGTCGAACCCGGCCGGGTCACCGGCTTCCTGGGCCCCAACGGCGCAGGCAAGACGACAACGCTCCGGATGCTGCTCGGCCTGGTCGCACCGACCGCCGGCACCGCGACCTTCGACGGCGTGCGCTATCACGACCTGCCAAAGCCGCTCTCGATGGTGGGCGCTGCTCTCGAGGCTGCGAGCTTCCACCCGGGTCGCACGGCCAACGACCACCTCGGCATCTATGCCAGGGCCGCAGGGATCCCACTCAGCCGCATCGCAGAGGTGCTGCAGACCGTCGGCCTCGCCGACTACGGCACCCGCAGGGTCGGCGGATACTCGCTCGGCATGCGCCAGCGTCTTGGCCTGGCATACACGATGCTCGGTGACCCCGGAGTGCTTGTGCTCGACGAGCCGATCAACGGCCTCGATCCAGAGGGCATCAAGTGGATCCGCGGGTTCCTGCGCACCATGGCTGCCGAGGGACGCACGGTTCTCGTGAGCTCGCACCTGCTCTCCGAGGTGCAGCAGAGCGTTGACGACGTGATCATCATCGCCAAGGGCAAGCTCGTACACCGCGGCCCGCTCTCCAGCCTCGACACCGACACCGCACCGCAGGTCATCGTTGATTCGCCGAATCGTGAGGCACTCACAACTGCGCTGGCGGATGCCGGCATCCCGTACTCCATCGGCCGCACGGGTGTGCTCGCCGCCGAGTCTGACACCGGCCGGATCGGACACATCGCTTTTGCCGCCGGGGTAGAACTCAGCGTGCTGCACAGACAAAAATCGGGGCTTGAAGAATCATTCCTCTCTCTCGTGGGCGGAGGCGACTCACTGTGACAACCTTCATCCGCGCCATCAACTCCGAGTTTGCGAAGCTGTTCACTACGCGCATGTGGTGGATCCTCTCTCTCGTGCTCTTTCTCTACATCGCTCTCCTGGCCGGCGGTCTCTCCTGGCTGTTCGGCGGCATCCAGAGCGGTGCGATCACGCCGACTGCTGGCGGTGGGGCGAGCGCCGCACCAGAGCTCGATAACCTTCCCTCCCTGATCTACAGCTTCGCGTCATCGGTGGGATACGTGTTCCCCGTGCTCCTCGGAGCTCTGGCAACGACGGGAGAGTTCCGCCACCAGACGTTGACACCGACGTTCCTGGCCAACCCGCGCCGCGTCAACGTGCTCGGGGCGAAGACGGTCTCGATGCTCATTGTCGGAGCAGGTCTCGGCGTTGTCGGCCTCCTGGCCTCGATGGGTGTCGGGGCGATCGTCCTCAATTCCTTCGATGTCGATCCTGCACTCGGTGATCTTGACACTTGGGCGCTGGCCGGACGCTCAATCCTAGCCATGGCACTCTGGGCGGCTATCGGCGTCGGCCTCGGCGTGCTCGTTCCGAGCCAGGTGGCATCGATCGTGATCGTGCTGGCATTCACCCAGTTCGTCGAACCCCTGCTGCGTCTCGCGTCATCGTTCATCGAGGTCACAGCCAACATCGGCAAGTTCTTGCCAGGAGCTGCATCCGACGCACTCGTCGGCGCCAGCTTCTTCACCATCGCGAGTCCGGCATCCGCTGTTCTTGAGTGGTGGCAGGGCGGTCTCGTCCTGCTCGCGTATGCAGTCGTCGCGACGGTGGCCGGCTACTTCACCAGCTGGAAGAAGGACGTCACCTAGGCAGTCCGTGCGGGGTTACGGCTCCGTGCCGAGCGTCACATCGGTTGTGGCTTCAGTGCCATCACGCAGGTAGGTGACCGAGACGACGTCGCCCACCTTCTTGGTCAATTGGATGCGGGTGAGCACTGTGAGTGTTGTCGCCGGCTGGCCATCGAGTTCGGTGATGATGTCGCCCTCCTGCAAACCGGCTTCGGCGGCTGGGCTACCGGCGGTGACGGTGTCGACGAACAGTCCCTGTGGGGTGTCGAACTTCTCAGCGGCGTCAGCCGAGATCAGCACCACGCCAATCCCCATGTATGGGTAAGCGACTGTGCCGTTCTCGATGAGTTGGTCGACAATCGATTGAGCGAGACTCATCGGTACGGCGAATCCGATTCCGACGTTACCGCTGGCTTCAGAGCTCCCGACCGTCGCGATTGCCGTGTTGACGCCAATCTGCGCACCGGAGCAGTCAACGAGAGCACCGCCCGAGTTTCCGGGATTGATCGCGGCATCAGTCTGGATCGCACCGGCCAGCAGCGCAAGCTGATCGTCGTCGCTCGGCACAGTCACATCACGACCCAGCGCGCTGACGATTCCGGTTGTCACTGTGCTGGCGAGGCCGAGCGGTGCGCCGAGTGCCACGACGGGCTGGCCGACGACGAGTGACTCTGAGTCACCGATCTCGATTGCCGGAAGCGTGGCGCTTGCGTCGACCTTCAGAACTGCGATGTCGGCCTTCGGGGCGCGCCCAACAAGCGTGGCCGCCTCTGACTCGCCGTTGCTGAACAGCACGGTGATGGAACCCTCTGTCGCCGCGGCTGAAATCACGTGGTTGTTCGTGAGGATGTACCCGTCTTCACGAATGATCGATCCGCTGCCGACACCGCTGCCGCTGCTGCTCTCTACCGAAATGGTGACGATCGTGGGCAAGACAGAATCTGCGACCATCGTCGCATCGCAGACGATCTGGGACAGGTCACCTGACGGTCCGGACGTCGATGAGCCAGTGCTTTCACTGCTGCTTGACGAGTCGCTTCGCTCACCGGCGAATCCACCGGCAAATCCACCGATCAGCCCGCCGACAAGTCCAAGTACCAAAGCGGATGCCAGCACGATCCAGGTCTTGGAGTCAGACTTTCTAGGCCCTGATGGCGGCGGAGAAGCAGCCCCCGGCGCCGAGGGTGGCGGTGTCGCTGGCGGCGGCGTTACTGGAGGTGGCGTTTCCGCAGGGGGAAACATCGGCTGGGAGGTTTGCTGAGGCGCTGTCTCTGAAACCGGTGGATCCACCGGCTGTGAAACCGGTGGAACGGCGGGCGGCTGCGGGGTCTCAGGTCCCGGCTGGCCTCCGGTTGATTTGTCCTGCTCTGAATCCATGTCAGCCTCATCCCCACGAAGTTGATTGTCACGCATCACTTACGTGCAACGTACGCCACCCCGTCGTAGCAAACAAGAAACTGCCGGTAATGCTCCACTTCCATATGCTGGGAGCATGAGTGATTCATCGAAATTCAGGGCCATCGTCGTTGAAAAG
Organism: Leifsonia sp. A12D58; assembly: GCF_047530025.1. Lineage (NCBI taxonomy): Bacteria > Bacillati > Actinomycetota > Actinomycetes > Micrococcales > Microbacteriaceae > Leifsonia > Leifsonia sp. A12D58. The sequence goes on from NZ_JBLJAT010000004.1 coordinate 8,992, forward strand.
TCAGCTGATGCCACCGGCGACGACGTACGATCACGCCTGACGACGATGGACGTCGACGCCCTGATGCCTGGCTCTGTGACGATCGCTGTGGACTACTCCAGCATTAATTTCAAGGATGGACTGGCGATTTCGGGACGCCCTGGTGTGGTGCGAACCTGGCCATTGATCGCAGGCATCGACGCGGTCGGTCAGATCACGGCTAGCAGTGATCCGCGCTGGAAAACCGGGGACCGTGTCATCCTGAACGGTGCAGGGCTCGGGGAGACCCATCACGGTGGACTCGCTGAATTGGTGCGGGTCGACGGCGATTCGCTCGTCCCGCTACCAGCTGGATTGAGCGCGCAACAGGCTGCAGCCATTGGCACTGCCGGATTCACGGCGATGTTGTCGGTGCTCGCGCTTGAACGCGGAGGGCTCACCCCCGACTCTGGCGACATCCTGGTCTCCGGGGCCGCCGGCGGCGTCGGTTCGATCGCCATCGCACTGTTGGCAGCAAACGGATATCGCGTGCACGCCTCCACAGGCAGGACCGATGAGCTCGGTGACTACCTCCGCTCGCTCGGCGCCGTGGGGTTGGTCGAACGGGCCAGCCTCGGCGAGACGCTGGGCAAGCCGCTGCAGACAGAGCGCTGGGCCGGTGCCATCGACTCGGTGGGCAGCGTGACACTGGCCAATGTGCTCGCTCAGACGAACTACGGCGGCACAGTTGCCAGTTGCGGGCTTGCGCAAGGCTCCGACCTGCCGACGAGCGTGATGCCGTTCATCCTGCGCGGGGTGAACCTGGCCGGTATCAACTCCGTCCATGCCCCGCTGGCGCTCCGGGAGCAGGCCTGGGCCAGGCTGGAGTCCGACCTTGACCGCACGCTGCTCGACGACCTGACCACCGTCATCGGGCTGGAGGGTTCGCTCTCGGCTGCCCACGACATCCTGGCCGGTTCACTGCATGGGCGCACAGTGGTCGATGTGAACGCGTAGGAGCGAACAACAGAGTTAGTTACTTGCTGTCGTCAGTCTCTGCGTCAGCTGTCTCGGCGTCAACTGTCTCGCCCGCGTCAACCTCAGCGTCAGAATCCGATTCTGTATTCGCACCGGCCTGGGAATCAATCAACTTGAGCGATGCGATGAGCTCGGGAGCGTGCTTCGTGGTGAGGATCACCCGCGAGTACTCTTCATCGATCAGATCGATCACTACTGCCTGACGCTTACTCTTGATCGCCACGAAATCTTTGCCACCGTGAAACTTCCAGGTGCCGACGGCAAGTACCAGCGGAATTATCGTTCCAGGCGCCCTGATGCCACGGATCCAGATCCACGGGTCGTCAGTGATTGCGATCGACCTGATGTTGTCGCGCTGCACGATGATGTCTTCGCGACGCAGCGAGAGCGATTTCTCCGCCGTCGACAAACTGATCTCAAGACGATCCGGATGCACACGAAGAGAAGCCATGCTTCTAGTTTGCCCGGTCATCCTGCGAATCGGTTTATCCGAACCTCACAAAGCCGTAACTACCTACTCTGCGTATGTCTCACACGCGCCTGATCAGTCGGTCGCCCCAGCGGATGCCGCGGCACGCGCAGCCGCTGGAAGAGCCTCGAGGATCCGGTCGATAGCCGCGTCGTCATGAGCAGCAGACACGAACCAGGCCTCGAATACCGAGGGCGGCAGCGAGACGCCTGAGCTGAGCATCGAGTGGAAGAACGGCGCGTACCTGAAAGTCTCCTGTGCAGCGACCTCGTCGTAGGTGCGCGGCGCCCGAAGCGCGGCAGTTGCGCCGAAGACGAAGCTGAACAGGTTACCTGCACGCTGCACGCTGTGCTCGACACCCTCGGCATCGAAAGCGGCAGAGACGGCCTCTGAGATGATGTCGGCGTTGGCGTCGAGGCGGTCGTAAACCGACGGTCCCGCAGCCTCGAGTGTGGCAATTCCGGCGGCAACGGCGACGGGGTTTCCGGACAGGGTGCCTGCCTGATAAACCGGCCCGAGCGGCGCGAGGTAGTCCATCACTTCTGCCCGGCCACCGAGCGCTGCAACGGGGAGTCCGCCGCCGATGACCTTGCCGAACGTCATGAGGTCGGGCTGGTAGCGCTCACCAGCGGCGTGCTGGAGTCCCCAGTAACCCGCGCGGTTCACCCGGAATCCGGTGAGTACCTCGTCGAGAATGAGCAGCGCGCCGTTTTCGTGAACGATGTCGGCCAGTGCAGCGTTAAAGCCGGCATCCGGCGCAACGATTCCCATGTTGGCTGCTGCGGCTTCGGTGATGACGGCGGCGATGCGACCTGGGTGGGCGGCAAATGCCTCGCGCACTGCATCAAGGTCGTTGTACGGCAGCACGAGAGTCTGCGCTGCAGTTGCTGCCGTCACTCCGGCAGAGCCTGGCATGGCCAGCGTGGCCAGACCAGAACCTGCCTCAGCCAACAGGCCGTCGGAGTGGCCGTGGTAGTGACCAGCGAACTTCACCAGCAGGTCACGCCCGGTGTAGCCACGGGCGAGACGGATGGCCGTCATGGTGGCTTCGGTTCCCGTTGACACCAGGCGCACCTTCTCGACGGCACTCACGCGCTCCTTGACCAGTTCGGCAAGTACTGTCTCAGACGGCGTCGAGGCGCCGAATGAGAGGCCGCGAGCTGCGGCATCCTGCACGGCCTTGACGACCTCAGGGTGCGCGTGGCCGAGGATCGCAGGACCCCAGGAGCTAACGAGGTCGACGTATTCGCGTCCGTCGGAATCGGTGACGTATGGGCCTGTGGCCGACACGATGAACAGCGGCGTGCCACCGACCGAACGGAATGCACGCACAGGCGAGTTCACGCCACCGGGGATCGACTGCTGGGCGCGGTCGAAAAGCTCGTCATTGTGGGTCATCGTGCGGTTTCCTCATTCATCCAAGTTGCAAGTTCTGTGGCCCAGTATGTGAGCACTGCGTCGGCACCAGCACGGCGGATGCTGAGCACCGACTCTTCGATCGAGCGCTTGCGGTCGATCCAGCCCTGGGCTGCGGCGGCCTCGATCATGGCGTATTCGCCTGAGACTTGATATGCCCAGACCGGAACGCTGCTCATCGCGGCGACGTCAGAGAGCACGTCGAGGTACACGCCTGCCGGCTTGACCATCACGACATCAGCGCCCTCTGCAATATCGATCTCGGCCTCACGGACGCCTTCTCTGCGGTTGCCTGGGTTGAGCTGGTACGTACGTCGATCGCCCTCGAGAGTCGATTCCACGGCATCCCTGAACGGGCCGTAGAACGCGGAGGCGTACTTGGCCGAGTATGCGAGCAGGGCGGTGTCTTCGTAGCCGGCGGCGTCAAGGGTCTCCCTGACTGCCGCGACCTGGCCATCCATCATCCCGCTCAAGCCGAGCAGTTGTGAACCGGCCGCGGCCTGGGCCAGAGCCATGTCGTTGTAGCGGATGAGGGTTGCGTCGTTGTCGACGCTGCCATCGACGGCGAGCACCCCGCAGTGACCATGATCGGTGAACTCGTCGAGGCAGAGATCGGTCTGCACGACAAGCGCGTCGCCCACTTCATCGACGAGCGCACGCGTTGCAACATTGAGGATGCCGCGAGGATCAGTGGCACCAGAGCCGATCGCATCGCGGACCGTAGGAACGCCGAACAGCATGACGCCACCGATACCGGCCTCGGCCGCTTCGGCCACCGCACGCTTCGCGCTGTCGATGCTGTGCTGCATGACTCCAGGCATCGACACGATCGGAACAGCTTTGTCGATGCCCTCTCGCACGAAAAGCGGGAGGACAAGCTGGGAGGGGTGCAGGTGGGTTTCGCTGGCCAGACGGCGGAGCGCGGGTGTGGCGCGCAGGCGACGCGGCCGAATGATGGGTGTAGTCACCTGACAAGCCTACGTCTCAGCGAGTCGCCGCAACCTCAACGAGGGCGTCGATCAGTGACTCTGCTGTGCGCTCGGCGGCGATGACGTCGACGTCGAGACCGATAGCGGCGGCATCCTTGGCTGTCTGTGGTCCGATGCAGGCGACCAGGGTGCCGCCGGGAATCGGACCAAGCTGTTCCTGCACCTGTTGGGCAACGCTTCCGGAGGTCACCAGGACCGCCTGCACGAGTCCAGCAGCGACATCCGCGGCAACCTTGTCACTGACAGGAACACCGATGGTGCGGTACGCGACGACCGATTCGACGTCGTGGCCGATTCGGCGCAGTCCCTCGGTGAGGAGGGGCTTGGCGATCTCGCTGCGCAGCGCCAATACCTTGAGCGGGATGACGCCGTTCGTGGCGGCCTCCCAAATCTCAAGCAGGCCGCGTGCCGAATTATCTTCAGACGGCACGATGTCGACCGAATATCCGGCTGCGGTCAAGGCGGCGGCCGTCGTCTCGCCGACGGCCGCGACGCGGGTGCTGGCGGGGATGACTGCACGGTGCGAAGAGAGCACGTCGACGGTCGTCGCACTGGTGACGGTGATCCAGTCGAATTCGCCGGCAGCCAGACGCTCAAGCGCCGCCTCGAGGGCGGCTGCATCGTCGGTCGGCGCGAAGTTGATCATGGGCGCGACGATGGGCTGCGCACCCTTCGACCGAAGATTGGCCGCTACCTGATCGCCCCAGGGGCCACCGCGGGGAACGAGAACACGCCAGCCGGCCAGCGGCTTCGGCTGATCTGGTTTGGTCGTCACGATGTCGCTCCCAGTGGTGCGAGTTTGGCCGCGCCGCCCGCCAGGAGCTCGGCCGCGACACGCTCTGCGATCTCTTCGGCCGCGTCCATCAGGTGGTTGGGCGAGTGTGATTCGGGCGTTGCGGCGTGTGAGCTGGTGATCTGCGCAGTGCCGTCAGGGCTGTAAACCGTCGCCGTCAGGAACACGAGGTCGTCAATGACTGCGGTTGCACCGATCGGTGCGGCACAGCCGGCTTCGAGCATGGCAAGAACGTGGCGTTCCGCCAGTGTCGTGACCTGGGTCGTGACGTGGTTGATCGCGTTCAGCGCACCGGCGAGCTGACGGTCCAACGAGCCGTCGCGCACTTCGAGTGCCAGCGATCCCTGTCCGGGAGCCGTCGGCCACTCAGACAGTTCGAGGTATTCGGTTGCAACTGCATCGAGTCGACCCAGCCGTCCGAGCCCGGCGGCGGCCAGGATGACAGCATCCAGTTCACCGTCAGTCACGAAAGCAAGACGGGTGTCGACGTTGCCCCTGATGTCGACGACCTCGAGCTCCGGTCGTCTGGCTCGCAACTGAGCTGCCCTGCGCGGAGAACCTGTTCCGACCCTGGCGCCGTCAGGCAGCGAGTCAAGCGTGAGTTGGTCACGAGCGCACACTACGTCGCGAGCGTCGGCGCGTTTCGGGGTCGCGCCGATGCGGAGGCCAGGCTGAGCGATCGTCGGCAGGTCTTTGAGCGAGTGCACGATGACGTCGCACTCATCGGCCAGCAGCGCTTCGCGGAGGGCGCTGGCGAACACACCGGTGCCGCCGAGGCTCGCCAGTGAATCGCGTGAGGTGTCGCCGTGGGTCGTGATCGGGATGATCTCAATCTCGACACCAGCAGCCGCGCCGAGGCGGTTGGCGATCGCCGTCGTCTGAGCCATGGCCAGCGCGCTGCCGCGCGTACCGACCCTGATCACGCTCTTCTTGGAACTCACGGTGCTTCTCCTGCCAGCGCCGGCTTGAAGCCGAGGCGAACGTTCTCGCAACATCCGGGACGGCATACGTCGTACCAGGGACCGAGCTCGGTCAGTGCAGGCCGTTCGTCGACGGGGGTGTCGTTGACGCGTTCCATCACCAGGTCGACAAGGCCGCTGACGTACGCCGGATTGGTGCCCGGCGTCGGAACGCGTACCGAGAACAGGCCGTGCTCCTTGGCGGTCTCCATGGCCTCGTTGTCGAGGTCCCAGAGCACCTCCATGTGGTCACTGACGAAGCCGAGGGGCACGATGACGACAGCACGGATGCCGCGGGCCGGCAGTTCGGCGATGGCGTCGTTGATGTCGGGCTCGAGCCAGGGCATGCTGGGTGGTCCGCTGCGTGACTGGTACACCAGCTGCCAGCTGAGGGCCTCTGAGGAGTCGGCGGGAGCCGCAGCGGCCACAACGACCTCCGCGACGGCATTGTGCTGGGCGGCGTACGCGCCACCCTCACCGAAGCCGCGCTCTGCGGGTCCGCTCTTGGCGGCATCCGTCATCGGGATCGAGTGCGTGGCGAACAGCACCTCGACCTCGGTGTACAGGTTGATGCCGGGGTTTGCAGCTTCGACATCGGCCAGGCCCTGGCGCACGCCTTCGATGAAAGGCAGCACGAAACCGGGGTGATCGAAGAACTGGCGCACCTTGTCGATGTGCACGACGCGGGCGAGACCCGGCTTGATGATCGCTTCTGCGAAATCTTCGCGGTACTGGCGGCAACTGGAGTACGAGCTATACGCGCTTGTCGCAATCGCGATCAGGCGGTCCTGGCCGTTCTCGTGGGCCTCGGCGACGACATCGGTCAGGTACGGGGCCCAGTTGCGGTTTCCCCAGATGACGGGCAAGTCGACGCCGCGGAAGGCGAGCTCCGCCTCGAGTGCGGCCTTGAGGGCTCGGTTCTGATTGTTGATCGGGCTGACACCGCCGAAGTGGCGGTAGTGGTGGGCGACCTCTTCGAGGCGCTCCTCGGGGATTCCTCGACCGCGCGTCACGTTGCGGAGGAACGGGATGACGTCGTCCTGGCCCTCCGGTCCGCCGAATCCGGCGAGGAGAATTGCGTCGTACTTCGCCATTACTGCAGGACCTCCACGAGTTCAGCCAGGGTAATTCGTCGTCCGGTGTAGAACGGGACTTCTTCACGCACGTGCATGCGGGCATCGGTCGCGCGCAGCTCACGCATCAGGTCAACGAGCTCTGTGAGCTCATCGGATTCGATGGGAAGCAACCATTCGTAGTCACCGAGGGCGAATGCCGAGACAGTGTTGGCGATCGCACCGCGGAATGCCGCGCCCTTGCGACCGTGGTCGGCGAGCATCTTGCTGCGCTCAGCCTCGGGCAGCAGGTACCACTCGTAGCTGCGCACGAACGGGTAGACCGTCATCCAGCCCTTCGGCTCGACGCCGCGCAGGAAGCCGGGTACGTGGCTCTTGTTGAACTCGGCATCGCGGTGCACACCCATGGCGTTCCAGGTGGGGAGCAGGCTCTTGAGCAGTCGAGTGCGGCGGAGTTCGCGATGCGCCCACTGCAGCGTCTCTGCGTCGTCGGCGTGGGTCCAGATCATGACATCCGCGTCGGCACGAAGGCCTGACACGTCATAGAAGCCGCGAACCGTCACGCCCTCCTTCTCAACAAGGGCAACGACGTCGTCCAGTTCGTTCACGGCGTGCTCGACGTCGCGACCGTCAAGGTCGTCAGGGTTGCTTGGATCTCGTCGCAGAACTGCGAACAAAGTGAACCCCTGCGGTGACGCGACGGGTTCGTGTTCGACGGATTCTGAGGGAGATGTGGCCTGGGTGCTGTCTACTGCCTCTCCGGCAGCCGGGTGAGTCATGCCTCTAGTCTCCACTGCTTTGCGACCAGAGCCAAAAACGAGTCAGAATGCCGCGGAAACGAGAGGCGACTGGGCGCAGACTAACGCATCAGCGATTCTGCAGGGCCCTGACTCCCAGCCACACGGCTGTGCCGACCACGGCAGCGGCACCGAGGGCGATGGCCATCAGCGCTGGAGGATTCTCTGTGCCGAGACGCTTCATCTTGTCGTTGGCTCGACGCGTCTTGAGTTTCACCTGCTTGGGAACGTTGAGCTTGTACTCGATGGCGTCGAGGGTGCTTGCGAGCTCTGCTCTGGCTGCCTGCGCGGTTTGGCGAAGCTCGGCCTTGGAACGGTGCGGCTGAGATTCCTCTTTGCCCGCCGTCTTGTCGGGCTCGTCATTCGGGTGCACGGCCTTGACGTTAGACCTGGTCTGGGCAGCGGTGTGCGCTGCGACATTCGCCATCTTCTCAGCGGCCTTGCGGGCCTTCTGCTGCTGTTCTGACTCAGTGCTCATAGTCGCCAACCCCCTTGAGTGCATCGACGTCGTGACGAATGCTCGCACCGACTCCGTCTGGATCCTTCGCAGTTGCAGCCTTGACCCTGTTCACGCCGATGAGTGCGAGCACGACTGCGATCAGGAGTAACGCGACCGCGACGATGAGCGCAGAGAGCCAGAGCGGAAGCGCAAGGGCGATAGCGATCACCGCGAGAGCGATGAAGACGCCCGTCGCAAAGAAGAGCAAGACAGCGGCAACGACGAAAAGGCCGATGCCGACGCCGAAGTTCTTGGCCTTGCCCGTCATCTCGGCTTTGAATGCGTCGATCTCGGCGTGCACAAGCGCGCTGAGCTGACCCGGCAATTCCGAAATCAACGTGCCGATCGGCTTCTTGGTCTTTGGGTTGAAACTGTTGTCAGTCACAGAACTGGCTCCCCGCTGTCGTGTGCGTTGAACTGCGTGTTCGTTGAACCGCGTTACTTGTCGTCGGTAGAAGACTTGTCGTCGGTAGAGGACTTGTCGTCGGTAGAGGACTTGTCGCCGACCGGAAGCGCAGGTTTCGCCGTTGGCTTCTTCGGCGCCTCGGTCTTCGTCTGGGTCGCCTTGGCATGCTCAGCCGTGGCCTTGGCCGCCTCTGCTGCTGCTGTTGCTGCTTCGTCCACGGCATCCGCAGCAGCCTTGGCTGCAGCCTCTGCCTTAGCCTGAGCAGACTTTGCGTTCGCCGCTGCCGCCTTGGCGCCCGACTTGGTTGAGTTCTGCATCGAAGCAACGATTTTCTTGCCCGTTGCGAACAACGTTGAGGGCGAGTCGCCGATCTTGTCGAGAGCGAAATCTCGCACTTCGCTCACCCGTCGCTGCACAGGCTCTGCGTGCCAGACGTTGCTGGCCGCCGCTGCAATCTGGTCATAACGCTTGCGTCCCGCGCGAGCGCCCAGCACGTAGCCGACCAGGCCGCCGGTAACAAAAAGAATTTTTCCCCGCATTGTGACTCCATTCGCCGAGTTTCACGTATCCCCCAGCGTATCCCGCCAGGCGCATGTAATGCGCGCCCAGTGTCACCCGAGGTTATAGATAGCGGATGACACTGGGTACACGCCGATGCAGAAGGGCGCTACAGCCCCAGGGACGCCTGCCGAATTCGGCCAGCCGCGTCAACGGCATCTGGGATGACTGCAGCCAGCCCCGTGCCTGACAACCAGGCGCCGGTCAGCTCGAGGCCCCGAATGGGCTCAAGCGCCTCGCGCACGGCTGAGACCCGTTCCCTGGCTCCGAGAGTCGCGGGCGACAGCGCGTTGCGCCACGAGGTGCGCGCGAATCCCTGCACTGAATCCGCAGAAAGCGTCACGCCGAGAATCAGCGACGCGTCGTGCAGCGCCAGCTCCTGGAACTGCTCATCGCTCAGCGCGTCTGTGAGGTTCGGTTCGCCTGCCCTCCCGTATGAGAGTCGGATGACGTGGCGACCTGGCCCGGCGGCAGCAGCCACCCACTCCCACTTCGCGCTCACGTGCGTGAGTGCCTTCGCGCTGACGCCAGGGGCAGTCGCGGCAACGAGAACCCCTGTTCCGCGCGGATGTGAATCGAGAGCAGGCGCATTGACCACAAGAGTGGCAAGTTCGACGGCCGCGGGATCCGGCCAGTCGAGGTCTGCAACTGCGGCGAGTTCGGGGCTCACGCCCTGCACCAGGCTGATCGCCTGGGCTCCGGGAGCCGCGACGATGACGAAGCGCGTCTCGACGGTTTCAACGATCGGGGCGGCGAGGGTGGCATCAGCTTCTGCATCGGTGTCTGCTGGGGCGTCAACGTCAACGTCAACGTCAACGTCACGCTCGAACGTGACCGACCACGTCGAGGTGGCCTCGTCGTCTTCGCTCTCGCTCTCGCTCTCGACCACGTTCTGGGTGAGGCCGGTGACCGTCGCGCCGGTCACGATCGTCACGTTGTACTTGGCCAGATCTGCCCGGACAGCGTCGATGAGCTTCGACATGCCGCCGCGCAATCCGCCGACCATGGCACCCGCCGGCGCCTGTGAACGGAGCGAAAGCACCGCTCCTGACAGCGATCCAGCTGTCGTCAGCGCGCCGTTCAGGCCGGGAGCGACGATGTCGATCTCCAGGTCTTTCGCCCTGGCTGAATAAACGCCACCCGCCACCGGCTCGACCAGGCGTTCGAGCACCTTGGTGCCCATCCGCTTCTCAACGAGATCACCGAGACTGCGTTCCCTGCCGATCGTGAGCACGGGCTTGATCCGATCGAGCCAGGCCCGCCAGGCACCGGCAGAACCGATAGCGCGTCGCACGTCATCGGCCAACGGTGAGCCGGGAATACCGAGGATTCCCGTCTTTGGCAGTGGCACACTCATCGGCGCTCCGCCCGTCTTCAGCGGCGGCAGGTACAGCCAGGCTCCCTGGGGATTCGGCGCGACGATCTCATGGGTCAACTGGAGGCCGTCGATGAAATCAGCGACGGTCCCCTTACGTACGGCAAAGCTCTCTGCACCGCTGTCGAGGGTGAGACCGGCCACCTCGTGGCTGGCGACGGCGCCGCCCACCGTGTCGCTCGCCTCGTAAATCGTGACGCTCAGGCCGAGGTGGGCGCAGTGTCGGGCAGCAACCAGTCCGGCGATGCCACCGCCGACAACGATGACATCAGTCATCGAACGCTGTTCTGTTCCGCTGAGGCGTCGTGCACGAGGTTGACTACACGGGTGAGTACAGCCGGATCTGTTTCAGGCGGGACACCGTGACCGAGGTTCAACACGTGTGACGGAGCCGTGCGGCCCTTCTCGAGCACGTCGAGCACGTGGGCTTCGAGCACCGGCCACGGCGCGGCGAGCAGCGCGGGGTCGATGTTGCCCTGCACAGGGACGTTACCGCCCAGGCGGCGGCTGGCCTCGTCGAGCTGCACGCGGTAGTCGACGCCGACGACATCGGCACCGATGTCGTGCATCGCCTTGAGGAGCTCGCTTGTTCCGACGCCGAAGTGCACGATCGGCACGCTGTTGCGCACTGACTCGGGGTCGGCGGCCAGATCGGCTGACCGGGTCTCGTATGTCAGGTCCTGCACGTGGGAGATGGCCAGGGCGGATGCCGGGGCGACGTACTTCGTGTAGTCATCGAGCGACAGGGCGCCTGCCCACGAGTCGAACAGTTGGGCGGCACTGGCACCAGCCAAAATCTGCGCCCGGAGGAACTTACCTGTGACCTCTGCGGTCCAGGCCATCAGCACGGCCCAGGCCTCCGGGTCGGAGTGCATCAGGGTGCGGGCGTGGATGTGGTCCTTGGAGGGACCACCTTCGACCAGGTAGGCAGCGAGCGTGAACGGCGCACCGGCAAACCCGATCAGCGGGGTGGTGCCGAGTTCGTCAGTCGTGCGGGTGACAGCTTCGCGGATGGGAGCCAGCGCGTCATCGAGAACGGCCGGGTCGAGCGCGACGAGCTCTGCGACATCCGCTGCGGTACGCACTGCCTTGCCGAGCACCGGGCCCTTGCCAGCGACGATCGAGACATCGACACCGACGAGCTTGAGGGGAACGACGATGTCGCTGAAGAAGATGCCGGCGTCGACGCCGTGCCGACGAACCGGCTGCAGGGTAATTTCGCTGGCCAGCTCCGGCGTGAGGCAGGCCTCAAGCATCTGGGTGCCGACCCGCAGCTCGCGGTATTCGGGGAGGGATCGACCGGCCTGGCGCATGAACCAGACGGGTGTCACGTCTGGCCTGGAGCCCTGGTAAGCGGTGATCAAGCGGGAATCGGCAGTCAGGCCGGCGGAAAGTGGGTGTTGCGCGTCGAGGTTCACGCCCTGAATTCTGTCAAACATCCCTGAAGGATGCACGAGGGCCTGACAAACGACATTCAGGGAACGGTCGTATGCTCAATTAGTGCTGATTTGTCTTTCTGCCAGCCACAAGAACTCCAGCTTCGATGTGCTGGAGAAACTTTCTGTGGGCGCCACCACCGCTGCGAGTGGAATGTTGGAGCGCCACGACGCGCTGAGCGGCGCCGTTGTCGTCGCTACCTGCAACCGCTTCGAGGCCTATCTCGACCTCGATGAGCCGTTCGGGGTCTCCCCGCTTCCGGCCGTATACGCCGCAATCGACGCGGTGAGTGCAAGCACGGGTGTCGACGCAGACATCCTGCGCAACACGCTTGATTTCGTGCACGGCAACAGCGTGCCAGAGCATCTTTTTTCTGTGACGAGCGGCCTCGAATCCGTTGTCGTCGGCGAAGGCGAGATCGCCGGCCAGGTGCGCCGCGCCCTCGAGCAGGCCCGCGAATCAGGCACGACCAGCCCCGAACTCGAGCGGTTGTTCCAGCGGGCGTCCCGTACCTCACGTGGCGTCAAGAACCGCACGGGCATCGGCACAGTCGGCCGGTCACTCGTTCGACTGTCGCTTGAACTGGCCGAGAGCCGTATCGATGACTGGACGAACCTCCCGGTGCTCCTGATCGGCACGGGTCGCTACGCCGGTGCTTCGCTGGCAGCGCTGCGCGACCGCGGCGCTGCGAACGTGCGGGTGTACTCCCCGTCTGGTCGGGCAGAGAAGTTTGCCGTCGGCCACGACATCGAGGCGGTCGCCGAAGCCGACTTCAGCCACGCGGTTGGCAACGCCGAATTGATCGTCACCTGCACAACTGTCGAGCACCACGTCATTACCGCCGATGTGCTGCGTGCCGGTCGAGCACTGGTCGCTCCAGCTCCGATCGTGGCCGAGCCCGTTGAGGTTCGTACCTGCCCCGTCACCGGCAATGCCGGCACGGTCAGCACAATCAACACCGTCAGTGAGCTGAGTGCCTCGTCCGATCTGATGACCGCGCAGCAGGATAGTTCACCTGCCGACATCGAAACCACCGGCCGTCGCCAGCTGATCATCGACCTGGGCCTGCCCCGCAACGTTGATCCGGATGTCGTTGCGGTCGACGGTATCGAGCTGCTCGACCTCGAGACGATTCGTCTGCACGCGCCCATCGAAGAGCTGAACGCGACAAGCGATGCACGCAAGCTGGTGACGCTGGCCGCTCGTAAGTTCACGTCTGTATCAAAAGAGCAAAGCCTCGCGCCTGCGGTCGTCGCGTTGCGGTCGCACGTGTTCGACATCCTGGATGCCGAGATCGAACGCGCCCGCAAGCGCGGAGACGACACCGAACACACCGAATCGGCGCTGCGGCACCTGGCCAGCGTGCTGCTGCACACCCCGATGGTTCGCTCACGGGAACTGGCCGGCGCCGGCGACCACGATGCATTCATCGGCGGCTTGAATGCGCTGTTCGGCATTGCAGTCGAGCTTCCAGCGGCTGAAATCGATGCCGTCCCATCAACCGATGTGCAGACAACTGCGTCATGAGCGCTGCAGTACCCACCGGTCTGACCACTCTCCCGTTTCTCGCTCATCCGCTGCACACCGAACGGTTGCTGCTGCGCCCACTGACCGAGGCTGACGCCGACGACGTCTTTGCGTACCAGTCGATCCCCGAGGTAGTGCGCTACCTGCCCTGGCCGCTTCGTGACAGAGACGAATCACGTGAGCACACGCTGAAGCGCGCCGAATTCACCCGTCTCGAAGACGATCGGGATGCGATGATCCTGGCCGTAGAGCTCGGCAACGAGACCGGCGAACCCGGTCGTGTAATCGGCGATATCAGCGTGTTCCTCGACAGTGGCGCAAACGCTCAGCTCGAAATCGGGTGGGTGATCCACCCCGATTCTCAGGGCAGGGGTTACGCAACAGAAGCCGCTCGCGCAGTGCTCGATCTGGTATTCGGCGAGATCGGTGCCCACCGGGTCATGGCCAGATTGGATCCGCGGAATCTGGCATCCGTTGCCCTCTGCCGCAGCCTCGGCATGCGGCAGGAGGCTCACTTCGTCGAGTGCGAGATCTTCAAGGGCGAGTGGAGCGACCTGGCGGTCTACGCCATCCTGAAGCGTGATTGGGAGAGCTCACCCGCCCCAACTCGCACTGCGACAGGCACCGCACCCGGTGCGGTGTCCAGCTGACCTCACGTCGCGTTCGCCAGCACGTCGTCGCCATAGAGCTCGCGGAAGCCTGACTGCCTGGCGCTCTCCCCTGCCGGGTCGACAGCCTGGAGTCCTTGTAGATACCAGGTGCTGTCGATGACCGCGAGGATTCCGCCGGGACGAAGCTGGCGTCGCCAGTCGACCAAGGCATCCGATGGTGAACGCAGTGTCCACAGCACGTAGCGCGCGGTGATCACGTCGAAACTGTTCGGTGGATATGCCGGCTCAATGCCAGCGGCTTGAACAGCAGCTGCACGCTGTTGTCATCTGTCACCACTCGCTGCACGCCGATCTTGTAAACGGGTTCGAGGATCTCGGGCCGTAGCACCTCGTCTGGCGTGCCGCTGGCGGTGATGCGGCCCCCGTCGAGCAACAACACGGTGTCGCAGTACCTGGCTGCGAGGTTGAGGTCGTGCAGCACCACGATCGTCGTCACTCCCAGCGCCCGAACCAGCTGCAGCACCTCATGCTGATAGCGGATGTCGAGATGGTTCGTCGGCTCATCGAGCAGGATGTGGTCTGCCTGCTGGGCCAGCGCCCTGGCAATGAGTACCCGCTGCTTCTCGCCGCCGGACAACCCGGAGAACACCCGGTCGGCGAGGTGCCTGGTGCCGACTTTCGTCAATGCCTCTGCGGCGATCTGGTAATCGTTCTCGCTGTGTCGCTGGAACGTGCCCAGATGCGGAGAACGCCCCAGCATCACTGTCTCTGCGACTGTCATGGGCATCTCGCCTGAGCCCTCCTGCACCACGACCGACAATCGAGTGGCAAGTGCCTTCTGGTTGAGGGAAGCAAGCGGGGTGCCGTCGAGGGAGACTTCGCCCGCGCTCGGGCTGAGCGACGCATACAACGTGCGAAGCAGGGTGGTCTTGCCAGAGCCGTTGGGCCCGATCAGGCCGACGACTTCGCCCGCTGTCGCAGTGACGTTCGCTGCGGTGAGTACCGGCACCTTTCCGTATGAAAAGGCGATGCCGTCGGCCGTGATCACGGTGTTGTCCCGAATCGGTCGATGATCGTTTCCAGACCAGTGACTGACAGCGGCGTCGGCGGCTCTGTGAAGTTGAACCGCTGCACGAGGATGTCATCGTTGGCCACGGCGCGGAGGGAATCTGCGCCGGGCAGTGCTGTCACTGCCGCCTTGATGTCCGCGGGATCTCCATCGCCGTACAGGAGAACGAGCACGTCAGGATCGCGAGCGATCAATTCCTCCAGGCTGACCTCGAAGACGCGCTCGTCGACATCCGCGAAGACATTGGTGAATCCGGCGGCGTCGAGCTGGGGCTGCGACATGCTCGTGTTGCCGTACGCATAGCCCGTGCCGCCGCCGATGGTCGGGTAAAGCACCGCTGCAGTGCGCCCCTCGCTCGGGTCGACAGCCGCTTTTGCATCAGTCACTCGAGCCTGAAGCGACTCGATCATCTCGGCCGCCTCTGCATTGCGGTCGAAGATCAGGCCGTAGCTCTCGATCTGGTCGTACAGAGAATCGAATGAAGTCTTCCCCACTCCCGCAGGGCAATACACCGGCTGGATCAGAGCTGAGACTCCGACATCGGCCAGACCCTCCCTGGTAATGCCGTCAGGCAGGCCGAGCACCAGCTCGGGCTGCTCGGCGATCACGACTTCCTGCGAGATCTGCAGGTGCCCACTTGCGTCGACATCCTTGCCGAGCGAGGGAATCGCCTCAATCGCCGTATTGGTCTCGTCGTCGTAGTACGCGGGAGGAAACAATCCGGCTCGCAGCGTCACCACGTCGAGCACCCCAAGGCCATGCAGGATGGTGACGGGCGCGCTTTCAAGCAGGATCACTCGCTCCGGTGCTGCGTCGAATGTCACGTCGACGTCGCAGTTCTGCACGGTCAGCGGATAGACGGTGTTGCCGTTCGCATCAACTGACGCCCCAGACTCTTCGCCGAGTCCCTCTCCTTCGGCTTCCGCTGAGCCGCCGCTCGAGCATCCGCTGGCCAACAACACGATTGCGATAGCCGGAACCAAGATTTTCATCCCGCTGAATGTCACGTTCGTCATGCGTGTCTCCTTGCTGGTGATAGCCGTCAATTGTTGTTCGAGTAGAGCTTGCGTACGAGGATGAGCAGAAACGGTGCACCGACGAGCGCGGTGATGATGCCGATCGGAAGTTCGCGGGGCTGAAGGATTGTGCGAGCCGCGACGTCGGCCCAGATCAGGAAGATCGCACCGATGAGCGCGGATACGGGCACCACCCTGGAGTGCACTGCTCCGACGCAGCGGCGTGCCACGTGCGGGATAACAAGACCGACGAACCCGATTCCGCCAGAGGCGGCGACGACACCACCGATGCAGAGCGACACCACGACGAGTAGATGGATGCGAAATCGATTGGGTGAGACTCCGAGGGTGTGTGCCGTCTCGTCGCCGATCGCGAGGGCGTCGAGTTTTCGGCTCCACAGGGTGAGCAAGGCGATGGTCCCGCACACGATCACGATCACTATGGCGAGTGGAACCGACCACCTGGCCAGGCCAAGCGTGCCGAGGAGCCAGAACATCACAGAGCGTGAGCCCTCTGCGGAGTCAGACGCGAAGATAAGGAAGCTGGTTGCCGCATACAGGGCGTAGCCCACGGCGACGCCGGCCATCAGCAGCCGAAGCGAGGTGACCCGTCCTCCAGCCCTGGCCACGACGAAGACGACGATGGACGCCCCCAGTGCTCCGAGGAATGCACTGATCGGCAGTGCGTTCTCACCGAACGCGGCTGCGAAGCCGAACAGGATTGCGGCGGCCGCCCCCGTCGAGGCACCCGAGGTGACCCCGAGCAGATACGGATCGGCGAGCATGTTACGAACCATCGCCTGGAGGGCGACTCCGCAGATGGCCAGGCCGGCCCCGACTGCCGCACCAAGCAATGCCCGCGGCAGCCGCACCTGCCAGACGATGGAGTTTTCAGCAGCCGTCCAGGTGGGTACGCCTGGCGTGCCGAACAGGTTGTGGGTGATGATCTGAAAGACCGTTGCCGGTGCGATCGAGACGGCGCCGAGGCCAACGCCAAGCACGAGTGTCGCGACGAGTCCGAGGCTGAGACCGGTGATCCAGATCGTTGTCGTGCGTCGCTGGGCGGCATGGCCCAAGTCGTCAGGAGGCGTGGTTGCTTTGGCCGCTTTGGCCGCTTTGGTTGGCGCCGACGGGTCGGGCTCCTCGGGAGAAGGCCCTGATAAACCATCGAATTTCGTCGCTGACGACACAACAAATACCCCCTACGAACAAGTCCCCCTGATGCACGTAGTGCGGAGATCCGCACATGCGACACTGTTGCATGTGCGACTAAGTCGCACAACGCCTTGACAGATGCTCACAGTTGCGCATTGGGCGTGTTGACGGTGGCCGTGTTCGGGGCCTATACGGCTATTTAGTGAGGTTTTGCCTGCCGACTACGAGGGCGCACGAACCGCCAGACAGTCCTCGCACGTGCCAGCCAATGCAACCATCGAAGGATCCAGCAAGAAGAGCCCTTCATTTGACAAGCGGCTGACGACAGGGTCGAGTAGGTCGCCGGGAAGATCGACGATGCGCCCACACGCCAGGCAGCTGGCATGCAGGTGATCTCGATGTGTCGACGACGCCAGGTGGTAGGCGGATGCCCCTCCGCTCACATGCACGTGGGTGGCAACCCCGAGCGCGGTGAGAGTGTCGAGCGTGCGATAGATCGTCGCGCGATGCACGCTCGGGTGCGTCTCCTGCACGCTGGTGCTCAACTGCTCAGCGCTCGGGTGGTCGCCGAGGTGCGCGAGCGTCTCGATAACTGCCCTGCGGGCGTCGGTTATCCGCTCGCCGCGGCTGCGCAACTGGTCGAGCGCTGTTGCGATCGCATCCGCTGGTTCAGGCTTCATCTCCCTAGTATTGCCACTTTCGCGGGTCAGTTGGGGTAGCGGCCTTGAGCTGCTGCGAGCGCTAGATGCGGCGCCGGGGTGCCCACAGCTGCGGAAATAAGTGACAATTGCTCTAGTAATACTCGAACGTTTGTTCTAAACTAAAGATATGGACGAAGTAGTCGCACTGCCGGTGGATACACTCCCCGATGCCGGTTCGCTGCTCACATGGAACGAACTCAGACTCAACGAGTTCTCGCTGAACGAGTCCAAAACTGATGAGTTCAGACAGACAGATTTTTTTCACGATGGCGATTGGGCAGCCGAGTTCGTAGAGAAAGTTTCTGACGAATCCTTGAGGTTGTGGATAGCCGAGGAGCACGACGAGGTCGGTACCTCCGCGTCAATCTCTGAGAGACCGGTGTCTGCTCGCGATCAGATTCGCGACGCTCTCGAGGCCGCCGGCACCGCGCAGACCGAGGCGAATCGTGCGCAGGCCGCCCAAGTGACGGCGTTGGCTCTGGCCGTCGATCTGGCTGAAGCGAACCCGCGGGTATATATGACCGAGTTCGGCATGGCGCAGCCCGACTTTGTTGAAATGGCCACCCGGGGTGTCGTCGGCGATGCGGCTCTGCGCCTGAACATCAGCCCCGACCAGGTACGCAATCAGGCGTACCACGCTCATGTCCTTGCCGAGAGCCTGCCGCAGCTGTGGGAGTTGTTCCGGTCAGGGGCCACCGGATACACCCAAGCACGCGCCGCGGCCGAGCTCCTCCATGGCATCACCGACCCGGCCGCGATCAGCCAGTACGACACCGAACTCACCGCCGTCGCACCCGACATCTCCCCCGCAGCATTCCGTAAGAAGGCCCGCACCCTCGCGCACCGGCTACTGCCCGAACCCGCCGAGCTGCGCCACACCCGCGCGCTGGTCGACCGCAAGGTCATCATCGAGCCCGCCGAAGACGGTATGGCCTGGCTGCACGCCTACATGAGTGCCGCCGACGCCATCCGCATCAAAGCCCGCTACGACGCAACAGCCAAACGAGAATCAAAGAACGCGAAAGCAACCGCTAAGAAGGCCGGCGTCGCATGCACCGACAACCGCACTCTCGATCACCACCGCGTCGACCTCGTCGTCGGTTGGCTTGCCGGTGATGGCACCCCAACGGCTGCGAAAGTTCGACCGTTGGTCTTCATCCCGATCCTCGGCCTCCTCGGCCTCAATAACCCCGACGACCAGAGCGGCCAAACCGGCCAATCAGACCAATCAGACCAATCAGACCAACTCGACCAACTCGACCAACCGATTCCAGACCCCGACCCCGACCCCGACCCCGACCATCCGGAATACGCACGCGCAGCCGACCATCTACGCCCGCCGGACCACATCGATCACACGCGCCGTCGCAGCCAACCCGCGATCCTGCAGGGCTACGGCCCGATCGACCCCGTCACCGCAGCGCAACTCTTCCTCGACGCGCCCTCCTTCCGTCGCGTGGCGACCGATCCAGTCACTGGTGAAATCCTGAGCTTTGACCGCACCCGCTACCGGCCTACCCAAGCCCAACGCGAATGGATCGCGCTGAAATACGACACCTGCGGCACACCCGGCTGCGACTGCCTCGCGGCAACGTCCGACATTGACCACCTCGCGGAATGGGCACGAGACAACGGCCTCACCAACGAAAACAACCTCATCCCGCTCTGCCCACGGGACCACCGCCTGAAGACCCTCACAAAAGTCCGATATGAGCGAGACACCGACGGCAGCATCACCGTCACCACCCCCACCGGTTACGTCCGGCGCAACACCCCGTCGGCACCGCTGCCCGAGAATCCACCGTTCTAAAATGCCTAGTTTCAGAGACGGTTATCAGCGGCACGGTACTCAGATGCACAGTTCTCGGCCACACCGTTACGGCACCAAAACCCCAGATTTGGGAGAGCATTGACGCATGCGCGCTGTCTATTTCGATGAGTTCGGTGTGGTTCCTGAGGTGCGGGAGGTAGCGGATCCCGTTCCGAGTGCCGCCGGCGTCGTGGTGCGAGTCGAGGCAACAGGCCTCTGCCGCAGCGACTGGCACGGCTGGCTGGGCCACGACAGCGACATCACCCTGCCGCATGTTCCCGGGCACGAATTGGTCGGCGTCATCGATTCGGTCGGTCCAGAGGTCAAGCACTTCAGTGTCGGCGAACGGGTCACCGTTCCATTCGTGTGCGCCTGCGGCGCCTGCCCCGAGTGCCTCAGCGGCAACGGTCAGGTCTGCCGCTATCAAACCCAGCCTGGATTCACCCACTGGGGCTCATACGCCGAACTGGTTGCGCTGCACAACGCCGACGTAAATCTCATCCGCGTGCCATGGGAAATGGATGCCGGAGCCGCCGCACTGCTCGGATGCCGCTTCGCCACGTCATATCGCGGGCTCGTGCACCAGGCGAAGCTGCAAAAGGGCGAGACCCTCGTGGTGATCGGCTGCGGCGGAGTGGGGCTGAGCGCCGTGATGATCGGGCACGCGCTCGGCGCACGGGTGGTCGCCGTCGATATCAGCCAGGACGCCCTCGACGCAGCAACCGACGCCGGAGCCGAGATCACACTCAACTCGAGAAGCCTCACCGACGACGAGGTCGTAACCCAGCTATTCGAGCTGACAGACGGTGGCGCCCAGGTGTCACTCGAGGCCCTTGGCCGCGAGAACACCGTCGACATCGCCATCCGCTCACTGGCAACCAGAGGTCGCCACGTGCAGATCGGCTTGCTTACCCACGACCCGCGGATGCCACTTGGCAGGGTGATCGCAAATGAGCTCGCGATCCTCGGCAGTCACGGTATGCCGGCATCCGCTTACCCCGAGCTGCTAGCCCTCGTCGAGTCTGGCCGGTTGCACCCCGAGCGGATCATTAGCCGGCGCATCTCGCTCGAGCAGGCACCGGCTGCGCTGGCTGAGATGTCGGTGGCTACATCAACGGCGGGCGTCACGCTGATTGAGGTTGCTCCGTTTTAGGACCATCCCCGAGCTCCCAGTCAGGGCGTGGGATCGAGTCGATCAGCAACCGGGTATACGGATGCTGCGGCCGCTCGAGCAGGTCGCACGTCCGGCCGGATTCGACGACTTCACCGCGGCGCATCACCAGGGTCGTCTCGCAGACTCGGCGTACGACGGCCAGGTCGTGACTGACGAACAGCAGCGTGAGCCCACGCTCGCGCCGAATTGCATCCACGACATCGAGCACCTGGGCCTGCACCGATACGTCGAGTGCGCTGGTTGCTTCGTCGAGCACGAGCACGTCGGGTGACACGGCAAGTGCCCTGGCGATCGCGACCCGCTGGCGCTGCCCTCCCGAGAGCGTACGCGGTCTGGCTTGGGCGTGCTTCTCGGCAAGCCCAACCTGATCGAACAGCGTGAGCACAGCGGATCGCGCTTCGGCGTGCGACAGCGATGAGTGCAGTCGCAGGGCGTCTTCCACTGCGCCCCCGGCAGTGATGCGGGGGTCGAGTGAGAGATACGGATCCTGGAACACGATCTGCACGGCCCTCGCCATCGCCAGCCGCTCCTCCTTGTTGCGAGCAGCAATGGGTCGCTCGGTACCGTCGACCAGGATCTGGCCGGCATCCGGCCGCTCCAGCCCGACGACCATGCGCGCCAGCGTCGATTTTCCCGAACCCGACTCTCCGACGACGGCCAGGGCATCGCCCCGGGCAACGGCGAACGAGACGGCGGCAACCGCCCTGATCGGTGCACCTTTCACCATGTATGTCTTCGACAGGTCCCGAGCTTCGAGCATGGGTGAGCCCTGCGATGGAGTTTCCGACGCCGGGGCATCTCGGGCGACTGCGACCGCAGCCCGGCTCCCTCGCGCGGTGGCATCCGTCACCACGATGCTCGGCGTCGCCGCCACGAGCTGCCGGGTGTACTCGGCCTGCGGATTGGTGAAGACCTCGCGTACACCACCTTGTTCAACAACCTGCCCGGCATTCAGCACATAGACGCGATCGCAGAGCGCTGACGCCAGGTTGAGGTCGTGGGTGATGAACAGCATTCCCATGCCGCGCTTGGCCTGCTGGTCGGTGAGCACACCGATGATCTCGGCCTGGGTGGTGACGTCGAGCGCCGTCGTCGGCTCATCACAGATCAACAATCGCGGTGATGTCGACAGCGCACCAGCGATCATCACGCGCTGCAGCATGCCGCCCGACAGTTCGTGCGGATACTGGTTCAGGTGTGCCTCCGGGCGCGGCAAGCCGACCGAACGCAACAGTTCGAGTGCCCTGGCATCCGCTGCAGCCTTCGTCCAGCCGTGAGTGAGGCGCAGCGATTCGGTGAGGTAATCACCGATCTTACGGATCGGGTTAATGCCGGAGCGCGGGTCCTGAAACACCATCGAAGCGGTCGTCCGGCGCAGGGAGAGAATCTCAGACGAACTGCATTTCAGCACCTCAGTGCCGTCGAGCAGCACTGAACCCGTCGTGACGGCTCTGGTCGGCAACAGCCCGAGTGCCGCCCTGGCCGTGAGCGACTTGCCTGATCCTGACTCGCCGACGAGACCGACGGTCTCACCCTCATCAACATAGAGGCTCACCTGATCAAGCAGCGTGGCCTGGGTACCCGTCGTCAGCGTGAGGCTGAGGTCGGTTATTGACAGCAAGCTCATGATGGAAGCTGCCCTCCGATCCGGTCGGAGAGTTCTTCTCCGATGATGTTGACGGCGATGACGACGAGCACAACAGCCACCGCGGGAACCACCGCGGGCAGAATCTGCCCACTCATCAGTGCCCCGCGGCTCTCGTTGATCATTGCGCCCCAGTCGGCAGTCGGGGCTTGCACACCGAGGCCGATGAACGACAGCGCTGCGAGGTCGGCCAACACATAGCCGAAGTTGAGCGTCGACTGCGCGCCGACAGTCGGCATCACGTTCGGCAGCACGCGACGAAGCGCGATCCAGCCGCCGGCGAAACCCTGTACCCGGTACGCAGACACATACGGGCGCGACCGCTCAGTGATGACGAGCGAGCGCACCAGACGCGCAACGAACGGCGCGTATGCGATGCTCATCGCCGCAACCGGCGCTGCGAGTCCCTTACCGAAGAGCGCGACAGCGAGAATCGCCAGCAGCAGGGCAGGAAATGCGAACAGCAGGTCGAAGATGCGCGCGAGAACCGAGTCGATCCAGCCACCGCGCCAACCGGCGAGCAGACCGAGCAGGATGCCGAGCACCGTCGAGACAAGCACGACAAGCAGCGGGCCGAGCAACGAGGTGCGAGCACCGAACATCATCCGGCTCAGAGTGTCGCGGCCGAGTGCATCGGTTCCCAGCCAGTGCGCGGCACTGGGACCGGCAAGCACGTTGCTCAGATCGACGAAATCAGGATCGTACGGCGCAAGCCACGGCGCCCCGACTGCAGCAATAACCATGATGGCGACGATCGCGAGGCTGATCGTGAACAGCACGTTCATCCGCGGCATGCGCAGTGACTTCAGCACTGTCACGGGCATGGATGGCGCGCTCATCGGGCACCTGCCCCTGCTGCGATACGCGGGTCGATGAGCGGCCCGAGTAGATCGACGACGGTATTCACGACGACGAAGATCACCACGATAAGCAGCACGATGGCCTGCACGACGGGGAAGTCGAGCCTGTCGACCGATTCAACGAGCAACGACCCGATTCCGGCCAGGCCGAACGCCTGCTCGATGATCGAGCTGGACACCAGCAGGCCGGCGACGAGGACGCCGCTGACCGTGAGGATGGGGCCGAGTGCGTTGCGCAAGACGTGACGACGGATGGTGCTGGCGCGGGTCATCCCGCGACTCGTAGCGACTTCAACGTGCTCCCTCTCGAGTTGGTCGAGCATTGACGACCTGGTCACTCGACCCACAAGCGCAACGAATGCCAGGGCGAGGGCGATTGCCGGCAGGATCAGGTGATAAATGCCATCCCAGAATCCCTCACCACTGCCGAAGGAGGGAAACCAGCCCAACTGCACGGCGAACACGGCGATCAGCACGATAGCGCCGACGAACGACGGGACAGCACCAAGACCTGTCATGGCGATGACGATCGCCCGATCGGCGACCCGTCCGCGGTTGAGAGCCGCGATGATGCCGGCGGTCAGGCCGATAACTGCGATGAGCAAGCCGGCCATGGCGACCAGGCCGAACGTGACAGGCGCGCGATCGGCGAGCACTGTCGTGACATCCTGCCGATACTGCAGCGACCGACCGAGATCGCCGTGAAGCAGGCCGGCAACCCAGTCGATGTACTGCTGATAGAGCGGCTTGTCGAGCCCGAACTGGGCCGTCACTTCTGCGACGGCCTCCGGGCTCGGCTTGCGTCCACGAAGAAGGAAGCTCAGGGGATCCCCCGGCACCAGTGAGCGCGAGAAGAACACCAGCAGCGACGCGGCAAACACCGTCAGCAGCAGGGTGGCGAGTTTTTTTGCGATCAGAATCAGCACTCGCGCTGCGCGGCCCGTCTGACGAGGCTGCCGCACAGCGGAAGTGGTGCTGGCCGGGTCGGTTGCTACGCCGACCTGGCCAGCCGCACTGCGGTTAGCTTGCACCAATTGTTGCCGCCCAGGGGTAATACAAGAAGTTGATCGACGGGGCAACACCGGTGATGTTCTTGCCGAGCCAGAGCACCGTCGGCGCTTCGTAGAGCGGAAGCCATGGCAGTTCCTGGTTGGCGATCGCCTGCGCCTTCGCGCTCTCGGCTGCGCGCTCTGCCGGATCAGCGATACCGACGGCGTTGGTCACGATCTCGTCGAATTCCGGGTTGGACCAGCCGCCATAGTTGCTGAACTCTCCTGTTCGCAGGACTCCGTACATTTCAAGCGGATCCGCGGTCGACAGGTACCAGGACGTATAGAAAAGGTCGATGCCTTCGCGGGCACTCGGGTCGGAGAACAGAGTGGTGTACTTGTTGGGCGTGAGCGTCTGGATTGTCGGCTTGAGGCCGATCGCCGTCGCAGCAGCGGCAGTGGCCTGCGCAATGACGCTGAAGTTCGCCGCGATGGGAGCCGTGGCGATCACGAGTTCCTGGCCTGAAACCCCGGCTTCATCGATGAGCTTCTTCGCTGCATCGAGGTCGTACGGGTAGTCCTTCAGATCGCCGAACGCGCTGTCGACCGTCGCCTGATCGACGCCGACCCACACTGATTCGGTTGTCATGGCATCCGTCGGAGTTGCGTAGCCCTGCTCGGCTGCCGAAACGAGGCCATTGCGATCGATAGCCATCAACAGCGCCTGGCGCACCCGAACATCGGCCAACGTGCCGGTCAGGTCGCTGACAACAAGGTCAGACACCGCGGAGTTGGTGCCGAAGTACATCTTGCCTGCGCCCGACGATGAGAGCTGTGCGATGCCGTTCGATGGCACCATCCAGCCGCCGTCGACCTCGCCAGACTTGAACGCGTTGATGCGGGCGTTCGGGTCGGTGAGAAACACGAACTTCACCTCGCCAGACTTAGCCGTGAGGTCGGTGTCCCAGTAGTCGTCGTATCGCTCGAGGGTAATCGACTCTCCGGCCTGCCAGCTGCCGAAGCTGAACGGTCCGGTGCAGTTGACGCCCGTTGACGAGTTTCCATATTCGGTGCCGGCCGCAGCCAGGGTTGCTGCCGATTCGACGACGCCGGGTGACGAGGCCATGGCCTGGTTGAACTGGGAGTCGGGAATCGACGTGGTGACGGTGACCTGCATGTCGCCGGTTTGCTCGATTGTCGTCACGTTCTGGTAGACGGAGTACCAAAACGACCCGACTGCCGGGTCGAGGTGGCGGCTGAGTGAGGCGACGACATCCGCTGCGGTGAGCGGGGTGCCATCGTGGAACGTGACGCCGGAACGGATGTCGTACACCCACGTTGTCGGAGTGGGGTTCGAGAAGCTCTCTGCCAAACCGGGCGACGTGGTCAGGTCGGCGTTCCAACGCAGCAGGGACTCGCAAATATTGCTGAGCACCTGGTTGTCGGCGTAGTCGAACGCGTAGGCGTAGTCGAGGGAATATGGCTCGGCGTATGACGACCACGTGAAGGAGTCGATGTCCCCTGATGGCGCCGGAGTGAGCCCCGTTAGTTCCATGTCGGGGGCAGCGGTGTTGCCGCCGTCCTTGGGCGCCGTGCATCCACTGAGGGCGAGCGAAGCGGCGATGACGACTGCCGACGCCGCGAGAACATGATGAGACGTACGTCGAGTGCGGGATGGTGCGGTGGGTGACATGGATCCCTCCCGGGGTAAGTGATTCGCTGTGAGGTGGTGGTGCCTGACTTACGCCGAGCGGTAAACCTGCGCCCCGCGTACCCAGGTCGATGCGACCTTGGTGGTGTGGATGGCATCGGGGGCGAGTTCGAACGGGTTCGGCTCGAGCACGACGAGGTTGGCCAAATGGCCGGGAGTGATTGCACCGGTGTCGTGTTCACGGTGGTTCACGTAGGCGCTGCCCGCCGTGTATGCGGTGAGCGCTGTTGCCAGGTCGAGGCGCTGGTGTGGCGCACCCAGGGGTTCGGCGGGATAGTCAGGCGCGATCCGGTTGACGGCGATGTGGATGGCGTCGATCGGGTTCGCACTGGAAACGGGCCAGTCACTGCCGGCTGCCAGTCGGGCGCCACGCTCCTTCAGCTCACCGAATGGATATTGGCGGGACTCGGCTCCGTCAGCCAGGAACGGCAGCGTGAGCTCGTCGAGCTGCGCTTCATGGCAGGCCCACAGCGACTGCATATTCGCGATCGTGTCGAGTGGGGCGAATCTGGCCGCGTCGGCTTCATCGACCACCTGGATGTGCGCCAGGTGGTGGCGGTTGTCATTCGGACCGTTTGCAGTGCGAGCGGCTTCGATGGCATCGAGCGCTTCTCGGACGGCACGGTCACCCAAAGCATGGAAGTGCACCTGGAAACCGGCGGCATCAAGTGCCGTGACATACGTCTTCAATAGTTCGGGATCAATGAACGAGAGACCGGAGTTGTCGGTGTGATGACCGTGGGCGTCTTTGTACGGCTCGTTCATCGCTGCGGTGAAGTTCTCGGCAACGCCATCGACCATGATCTTTACAGTGCCGAGCGACAACGCATCGGGCGAAACAGTCTCAGCCAGGGAATCGCGGCGAGCGATCATCTCTTCGACCTGCTCGATTCCCTGCGTACGCTCCCACCACTGGGCGCCAACGACGTGGGCGCCCAGAGCGTTGTCGTCGATAGCGTGCCGATAGGCCTGAAGCAGGTCAGGCATACCGATTGCACTGCCGATCATGGCATCCTGCCAGCCGGTGACGCCGAGAGCGAAAAGTTCGGCCTGTGCCCTGAGGAGGCCGGCGTATGCAAGCGCGTCCGAGACTGGAGGCCGCACGCTGAGAACCAGGTCGACAGCCCCCTCATGCAGGGTTCCTGCGGGGTAACCGTCGCTTTCGCGCTCAATCCGGCCGTCCGCCGGATCAGGGGTACTCGCATCGAGACCGGCGAGTTCAAGGGCCTTCGTATTCACCCAGGCACCGTGGTGATCACGGTTGCTGAGAATAACGGGCCTGTCGGGAACTATCGCGTCGAGTTGCTGTCTGGTCGGCGTGCCGCCGGGGAAGTGGTCCATTGACCATCCACCGCCGAGGATCCACTCTGCGTCGGGGTTCGCCGCAGCGAATTCGGCGATCGTGGCGAGCGTATCCTCACCACTCGTCGCCTCGGTGAGGTTGCACTGCAGCAGCTCGATGCCGCCCATTACGGGGTGGATATGGGCATCTTGAAATCCAGAGACAAGCAATGCGCCGTCGAGGTCGACAACCTCGGTATCGGGACCGATCAGCGCGTCGATGTCGGTTTCAGCGACGACTGCGACGATCACACCGTTGTTCACGGCGACAGCCAGCTGCTCAGGCACATCTGAAAGAGACGTGAAGATCGATCCACCTCGGTAAACGAGGTCAGCTGTTTCTGACACTTGAGCTCCTAGTTCGTGGCGACGTTGCATTCGAATGGTAATGAGTGACACTAGCGAGCGATCAACGACGATGTCAACGCTGCTGACTACACTGATGTGCAGCCGTTACACGGGCGAAACAAACAGGCGCATCGGGGACGTCGATCCTGATCACGCCCGCGACACCGCAGTCGCAGACACATGCTCCGCATGGAATGTGTTCTACTAACGTGAGTTCATCTCCCCCAGAAAGGCCACGAATCTGATGGTTGGCACCGAAGCGACGCAGGGCACCGAAGTCCAGGAGAAGACGCGCCTCGATCGCGAGACGATCATTGAGGCAGGGCTGCGCATCGCCGCCAAACCGGGAACGACGACGGTCACCGTGCGCGAACTGGGTACGATGCTCGGCACAGACCCGACAGCGATCTACCGACACTTCCGCAACAAGGAAAGCCTGATGCAGGCGCTGCTCGATCACCTCCTGGCAATCGGCCTGAGCGGCGTTACAGCTCCGCGTGAACAGTGGCGCGAACGAGTGCTCCAGCTGGCAAACTCCACTCTCGACGCGTTCGTCACCTACCCCGCAATCGGACTCGAAGCCATCGTGCTGAGTACCGACGGTCCTGCAGAACTCGACTCGATTGAGTTCATGCTCGACGCGGTGTCGCAGAGCGGCCTCACCGGTGACGATCTCGTGCGCCACTATGCGTCGCTGGCGAGCTATGTCATCTCATACGCCTCGGGCATCGCCCGGGAGCACAGCCTGTCGAAATCAGTCACGTCAGACGAGGCGCTGCCCTGGGTCGGTCGACCACTGGCAGTAACGGCACGGTCACACCCTCACATCGACGAGCTGCGCACAGAACTGACCGCACTGCAGGATCGCGACATCTACCTGCTCGGAATCAACGCGCTACTCGATGCGGCCGAGAGCGCGGGAAAGCTCGCTACAGCGCCTTAGTGCACGTACTCCAGCAGGTCGAGGCCGATGGCACGCATGCCGTCGAGCACCGCCAGGCGTGAGGCGAGCGTGGTGTCTGCAAACGACATCGACACCGCGTAGACAACGCCGGCTCGAGGACCGCGCAAGACGCCGACCTCGCTGCGTACTCCGGAATCCGAACCGGTCTTGTTGACCAGCAGGATGCCGTGATCGCTTTCGCGGTGAGCCAGGGGATCGAGGCCAAACGCGCTGGCCACCATCGAGAGGTCGGTGTTCAGCGACAGCCAGGCGAGCACCCGTTCGCTGGCGTCGGCATCCACGATCTCACCGCGGGCCAGTGAGGTGAACAGCCAGGTGAGCTCTTTCGCGCTTCCAACCGAGAGCTGGGGCGCATCGTCAGGCCCGCGCTTGTCGCGCACCAGGTCGAGCAATGCGGTCTGGGTCAGCCCGATCGCCTCTGCACGCGAACGCACTGCCTCAAGGCCGACTGCACGGATGAGCACGTTCGTTGCCAGGTTGTCGCTCGATGAGCCCACGAGGGCAGCCAGGTCTGCAACGGGAAGCGAGGGGGCCTGCATGTGTTGCCAGACACCGGAGTCGCCGACGGCATCCGCTGCTGTGCGATCAAGGATCGTGTACGCGCCGAAGTCGGCGTCACGCAGTCTGGCGGCGACCTCGATAAGCAGCAGGACCTTGCCGATGCTCGCGGTGGGCATGACAACGTGATCGTCGACGGACAGCAGCACCCGGCCTGTGGTCAGGTCGGTGGCGCGCGCAGAGACCTGCACGCCATTCATCGCAAGTTCGCCGAGCGCTTCGAAGCCGCGAGCGAAGTTCTCGCTGGCGACAGGGCCTTTGTGACGGCCTGCGTGTTCAGTCGAGTGGCGCGCTCGTCGCGACGATTCCTGGGCTGGAGTGACCTCTGTCAACGGGTCCTTCTACTGGGTACAGAATTAGGTACAAAATAGGGTGATTTCGGGCGTGATTTGGCCCCCAAATCACCCTAACTCACCCAGAGTCAGAGTCGTCCCCCAGTGCGGGGATCATCGCAATCTTTTACCAAATGGTGACGCGTTTGGCAGGGTCGAGCCACAGAGCGTCGTCGGGCGTCACGTTGTACGTCTCGTAGAACGAGTCGATGTTGCGCACGATCTGGTTGCACCGGAATTCGTTCGGGGAGTGCGGGTCGATGGCCAGCAGGCGAATCGCCTCTTCATCGCGCAGCTTCATCTGCCAGGCCTGCGCCCAGGAGAGGAAGAATCGCTCTGCACCGGTGAGACCGTCGATAACCGGCGGCTCCTCGCCTTTCAGCGAGAGGAGGTACGCCTTCCATGCGATCGACAGCCCGCCGAGGTCACCGATGTTCTCACCGATGGTCAGTGCTCCGTTGACATGGTGGTCGGGAATCTGGGCAGGAGAGAGAGCGTCGTACTGCTCGATGAGCGACGCGGTGCGCTCGTCGAATGCCGCGCGGTCCGCCTCGGTCCACCAGTCACGCAAACGGCCGTCGCCGTCGTACTTCGAACCCTGATCGTCGAAGCCGTGGCCAATCTCGTGCCCGATCACCGCACCGATCGCGCCGTAGTTGGCCGCGGCATCCCTGTTCTCGTCAAAGAAGGGGTACTGCAGGATAGCGGCGGGGAACACGATCTCGTTGAAACCGGGGTTGTAGTACGCGTTGATCGTCTGCGGGGTCATGAACCACTCATCGCGGTCGAGCGGCTTGCCGATCTTGCCGAGCTCACGCTGGAATTCGAACTCGCTCGTTGCGCGCACGTTCGCGATGAGGTCGTCCGGAGTGATCGACATGCTTGAGTAGTCGCGCCACTTCACCGGGTAACCGATCTTGGGCGTGAACTTTTCAAGCTTCTCGAGGGCGCTCTCGCGGGTCTCGGCTGTCATCCACTCGAGCCCGGCGATGCTCTGGCGGTAGGCCTCGACCAGGTGGTCGACAAGCACGTCCATGCTCTCCTTGGCCGCCGGCTTGAAGTAACGCTCGACGTAAACCTTGCCGACCGCCTCACCCATGCCGCCTTCGACGAACGAGACAGCGCGCTTCCAGCGGTCGCGAATCTGCGGGGTTCCGCTGAGCGTCCGGCCGTAGAAGTCGAAGTTTGCCTCGACGAAATCGGTCGACAGGTACGACGCCGATGAGCGGATGACCTGCCAGCGCAGCCAGTCGCGCCAAGCGTTGAGGCGGGGCTCGGTCAACAGGGCTGCCAGGCCGGTGATGAAGCTGGGCTGGCGAACGACGACCTCGCTGAATGCAGACGCAGGCGCGTCGAGGCCATTCAGCCAGAGGTCCAGATCGGCGCCGGCAGCGAGTGCAGCCAGCTGGCCCCAGGTCTTCAGGTTGTAGGTCTTCTCGCTGTCGCGGGATGCCACCTTGTCCCAGTGATGACCGGCAAGCTCAGTCTCGAGGTCGAAGACGCGCCTCGCGTGGGCCGCGGCGTCCGAGAAACCGGCGAGGCCGAACATCCGCTCAACGTACTGGCGGTATGCATCGCGAACCGAATCGAACTTTTCGTCGTGGTAGTACGACTCGTCGGGCAGCCCGAGCCCTGACTGGCTCACGAAAACGAGGTAGCGCTCAGGGTCTCCCGGGTCGTTGTCGACGTAGAGACCGAATGCTCCTGGCACGCCGGCGCGCTCGAGGCGGCCAAGCGTGGTGAGGAATGCGGGAATCGAGGTGATGCCATCGATCATGGCCAGGTCGGCGGCGAGTGGCGCCTTGCCCAGCTTTTCGATGCGTTCTTCGTCAAGGAAGCTGGCGTAAAGGTCGCCAACCTTGCGCTGCTCTGTGCCCGGCTCAGCACCCTGCGACTCGACGATGATGTCGCGCACTGCCTTCTCAGCTTCTTCGGCGAGCTCAGAGAACGAGCCCCAGCGTGACTTGTCGGCCGGGATCTCGGTGCGTTCAATCCAGGGGCCATTCACATGGCGGTACAGGTCGTCCTGCGGACGAACGTTCGGGTCGAAGTCGGCCGAGTTGATTCCGGATGCGAGGGGCGCGTCAGTCATATGACCAGCCTATTCCGTGGTGGCGCTGGCCGGCTGTGTGGAGGTCGGTCTGGCGGGCTGTCCGGCCTGCGGGTGCCTATGGTTAGCTGGCACCACCATGAACACTGTTTTGAACATCATCTGGTTGGTGCTGTCTGGCTTCTGGCTGTTTCTTAGTTACATGCTCGCCGGAATTATCTGCTGCATCCTGATCGTCACGATTCCCTTCGGGATCGCGTCATTCCGCATCGGCTTCTATGCGCTCTGGCCGTTCGGGCGCCGCGTCGTCGACAAGCCGGATGCCGGCGTCTTCTCGTTCCTGGGCAACGTCATCTGGGTGATCGTCGCCGGAATCTGGATCGCGCTCGAGCACATCGTGAGCGGTATCGCCCTGTGCATCACGATCATCGGGATCCCGCTGGGAATCGCGAACTTCAAGATGGTGCCGATCGCGCTGATGCCGCTCGGCAAGGAAATCGTCGACACGAGCAACCCGATGGAGTTCGCGCACTAAGGCCGCTGATTCCGGCATCCGCTACCAAATATCGACCACCCGGCAAAAGTAGAATCAACGCATCAGACTCTTCAGCAGACAACCCATCGATCGCGACATCCTGCGGCTGGCAGTCCCGGCCCTCGGCGCGCTGATCGCTGAACCCCTTTTTCTGCTTGCGGATTCCGCCATGATCGGCCACCTCGGTGAGACACCGCTGGCCGGACTGGGCCTGGCCAGTGCGGTGCTGCAAACCATCATCGGGCTAATGGTGTTTTTGGCATATACGACGACACCCGCGGTCGCGCGGTGGCTCGGAGCCGGTGACGAGAAGCGTGCGGTCTCGGTCGGCATCGACGGATTGTGGCTCGCCGCTGCCCTCGGCATCGTGCTCGCTGCCGCCGGCTGGTTCAGCACGCCGGTTCTGGTCGGAGCGTTCGGGGCAACGGATGCCGTGACGGAGCAGGCGGCGACCTACCTCGGAATTTCGATGTTCGGCATCCCGGCAATGCTCCTCGTCTTCGCCGCGACCGGGCTGTTGCGCGGACTGCAAGACACCAGGACTCCCCTGTATGTAGCCGGATTCGGCTTCGGGGTGAACATCCTGCTGAACTTCTGGTTCATCTACGGTCTGGGCCTCGGCATCGCCGGATCCGCCCTCGGTACAGTCTTCGCCCAGTGGGGCATGGTGCTGGTTTACGTCGTCGTCGTCGTGCGGCATGCGCGTAAAGCCGGAGCGCCACTCAGGCCGCACCGGGCAGGAATGATGCTGGGCGCGGCATCCGGTGGCTGGTTGTTCCTGCGTACGGTGAGCCTGCGGGCGGCGATGTTGCTTGCTGTCTTCGCCGCGACGAGCCTGGGATCCCCGGAGCTGGCCGCCTTCCAGATCGTGATGACGCTGTTCGCTACCCTGGCCTTCGCGCTTGACGCACTGGCGATCGCCGCGCAGGCCCTTGTCGGTCGCAGCCTCGGTGCCAGCGACGTGGAGAGCGTGCGAGCAGTGCTCCGTCGCACCCTTGAATGGGGCGTGCTCTGTGGGGCAGGGCTCGGTCTCATCGTGATCGTAACGAGCGGGGTGCTCGGCGCTCTGTTCACGACGGCACCGGATGTTCTCGCCATCATCCAGCCGTCACTGATCGTTCTCGGGCTCTCGGTACCGCTCGGTGGCGTGGTCTTTGTGCTCGACGGCGTGCTCATCGGTGCCGGCGATGCCCGTTATCTCGCGCTAACCGGTCTGGTGAACTTCGCGGTCTTTGTCCCATTCGCGGTGGCGATCGTGCTGTGGTCCCCCGGTGGATCCCGCGGACTGGCCCTGCTCATGCTTGCGTTCATGTTCGGCTACCTCGGTGCCCGTGCGGTGACCCTCGGACTGCGTGCGCGCTCAACCGCCTGGCTTGTAACCGGCATCCGCTGATCTGCTGTGCCCGCCCCCAGCACGCGAGATCGGAGTTGTGGTCGTTATAACGCGCTCAGAACAACCACAACTCCGATCTCGCGGGGGAAATTAGCGC
This sequence comes from Leifsonia sp. A12D58, assembly GCF_047530025.1. Classification (NCBI taxonomy): domain Bacteria; kingdom Bacillati; phylum Actinomycetota; class Actinomycetes; order Micrococcales; family Microbacteriaceae; genus Leifsonia; species Leifsonia sp. A12D58. The sequence continues at coordinate 42,645 of NZ_JBLJAT010000004.1, forward strand.
TTGCCACGGGGCGAGGATGTCGTGTTTCCCAAGTGGAACTCGCTCGTGAAGCAGACAGGGGTCGCGGGGTCGCCAGCCAGCATGTGGATGAGTGCCTCGCCCGCAGCCCTGCCCTTGGCGGCAGCCGGCTGCACGAGGGTGGTGAGGTCATAGGGCGCGAGACCGTCGACACGCACGCCGTCGAAGCCCACGACGCTGAGGTCTTCCGGAACCGCCAGCCCCGCCTCTTCCGCCGCACGGATGACGCCGGCAGCCAGCAGGTCGCTTTGCGCGATGATCGCCGTCGGACGATCAGTGGAATCGGCTCGGCCGGCCAGCAGCAGGCGTCCGGCGGCGAGTCCCTCCTCGATCGAGCTATTGGCCGCACTGACACCCTGGACCTCAGGGAAGACGTCGCGCACGCCGGCAATCCGATCGGATGCCGTCGGCGAGGTGCACTCGGTCTCACGTTCCGGAGTCAGCCAGCCACGCTCCCTCGATGCCTCAAGTGGCAACGTCACGATGCCGATTGTCTGATGCCCGAGCTCGGCCAGGTGTCGGGCGGCAACTCGGGTCGCCTCCCTGTTGTCGAGCGAGATGGTCGCGATATCAGCACCGGCATCGCCCTCGATGACGACGATCGGGATGCCACGACGACGAAGCGCCTCGACCGCGCTGCCCAGTCGCGGGCTACAGCCAAAGAGCACGATGGCATCCATCGGCGCACTTTCAATGCTCACTGCATCGTCATCGTCATCAGTATCGGTCAGCAGCAACAGGCCGGCTTTGAGCGGCCCGATGCCCTCGGCGAGGCCGTCGAGCATCGCGATCTTCACCGGGTCGCGGAAGGCATCCCGCACGCGCTCGTCGACGATGACACCGACGATGCCGGAACGACCTCGCCGCAGTGACTGTGCCCGCGGGTCTGGACCGGCGTAGTCGAGCTCGGATGCAGCAGCGAGAACTCGGGCGCGAGTCGCCTCAGACACGGGGCCGGAACCACTGAACGCCAGCGAAGCAGTCGAGGAGGATACCCCGGCACGGCGCGCGACAGCGGCAAGCGTCGGGCGATCGGTCACGTTTTTGGTCATAACTCTCCTTGCGGTGAGACGCGTTGTCGGATATCTTAGTCGAATCGATTCGATCGAATCGATTCGACTGCCCTTCGGTCACCTCAACACTTCAGGATCCTCGCCATGTCACAGCCGACACCGCCCACCGGGAACCCTTCGCTCCCGACCTCCACATCGGGATCAGGCGCAGCGTCGTCCACCGCAGTCAATGCTGGGTCAATCACCACTCGTCGCGAACTCCTGAACTGGCGAAATGCAGTCTTCGCGATCTTCCTGCTCAGCGGACTCTGTGTCGCCAGCTGGGTCTCTCGGGTCCCGGCGGTGCGCGACAGCCTGCAGCTGAACACTGCAGAGGTGGGTCTGCTGATCTTCGGCCTCTCGGCCGGCTCCGTGCTCGGCCTGCTCGCCGCCGCCTGGATGCTCGCCAGGCTCGGTGCCCGCAACGGCATGGTGACCAGCATCGGAACCACCGCACTCGGCCTTGTTGCCGTCGGCGTGAGTGCGTCGGTGTTCGAGTCGTTCCCCGGCGCCTTCATCGGCTTGGCCCTTGTCGGTTTCGGCATGGGCTCGGTCGACGTGATGATGAATGTCGAAGGCGCGGCGGCCGAACGCGAGATCGGCAAGACCCTGATGCCGCTGATGCATGCCTGCTTCAGCTTCGGCACAGTGATCGGCGCCCTCATCGGTGCCGGGGCATCCGCTCTGGGGGTCGATGTCGTGTGGCACCTGATCGGCATGGCCGTGCTCGTTCTCATCGGTGCGATCATCGCCGTGCGGTTCATTCCGCTCCGCAGTGACCTGGGGGATGCCGACCCACACGTGCCGGTCGCCGATCGCCCGTCCTGGCGTGACCGCCTGCGCGAGAATCTCTCGGTCTGGGCAGACATGCGCCTGATCCTGATCGGCGTTGTCGTGCTTGGCATGTCATTCGCTGAGGGATCGGCAAACGACTGGATCGCCCTGGCTGCCGTTGACGGTCACGGCTTCAGCCCGACTAACGGCGCGATCGTATTCGGTGTGTTCGCTGTCGCAATGACCACGGGCCGTGTAATCGGCGGACCCATTCTCGACCGTTTCGGACGCGTGCTGGTGCTGCGCGCCTGCGCCGTCATGGGCGTCGTCGGACTCGGCATGTTCATCCTGGCTCCCAACGACCTCGTGCTCTATGTCGGCACAGTGCTCTGGGGCGTTGGCGCCTCGCTCGGGTTCCCCGTCGGGATGTCGGCAGCCGCCGATGACCCGAAGCGTGCAGCCGCTCGAGTGAGTGCCGTCGCCATCATCGGCTACTGCGCATTCCTCGTCGGCCCGCCCCTGCTTGGGCTGCTCGGCGAAGCATTCGGCATCCTGAACGCCCTGTTCGCGATCATGATCCTGATGGTGCTCGCCGGCCTGGCTGCTCCGGCAGCCCGCGAGCGGGTTCGCCGGTAGGGGCAGGGCGAAACTCGCGAGCGGTCATAACGTCAGCTTCGCTCGGTTAAGATCGACGGGTGCGCCTTGTAATTGCTAAATGTTCTGTTGACTATGCCGGTCGCCTCAATGCGCACCTTCCGCTCGCGACGCGGCTGCTCATGCTCAAGTCCGACGGCAGCATCCTCATCCACTCTGACGGCGGTTCGTATAAGCCGCTGAACTGGATGAGCCCGCCCTGCTCGCTCGTCGAGGAGAAGCCGGATGCCGATCAGACGGATGCCGGCATCACGGCGATCTGGACGGTCACCCATCACAAGACCGCCGACCAGCTGGTCGTCAGCCTCTATGACGTGCAGCACGACTCGGCCCATGAACTCGGTATCGACCCCGGACTCATCAAGGACGGCGTCGAAGCCCACCTGCAGAAGCTGCTTGCCGACAACATCGACCTTCTCGGCGACGGCCACACCCTGGTGCGCCGCGAGTATATGACCGCAATCGGGCCGGTCGACATCCTGGCACGGGATGCCTCAGGCGGCGCCGTGGCCGTTGAACTCAAGCGCAGGGGCGACATCGACGGAGTCGAGCAGCTCACGCGTTACCTCGAGCTGATGAACCGCGATCCGCACCTCGCACCGGTTCAGGGTGTATTCGCAGCCCAGGAAATCAAGCCGCAGGCTCGCACGTTGGCCGAAGATCGCGGCATCCGTTGCCTGGTGCTGGATTACGACGCAATGCGCGGACTCGACGACACGCATTCCCGCCTGTTTTAGGACTACCGGCTGCCCCCATTCAGGTGCAGCCAAGGGAAATGCATGCGCTTGCACAGGCTTGACACCTAATATTGGGCGAGTGAATCCCACTTTGACCCGCACATGGAGTGCCATCCTCTTTGACCTCGATGGAACGATTACGGACTCAGCACCCGGAATCACAGACTCCCTCTCCAACACCTTTACGACCCTCGGTCGCCCCGTTCCGCCACTGTCGGAGCTGATGGCGTACGTCGGCCCTCCCTTGATCGCCGCGTTCCGCGAGTACGCGGGCATGAATCCCGATGAAGCGTCGGAAGCCGTCAAGGTCTACCGCTCCATCTATTCGGGCAACGCGTCGCTCGATACCGCTGTGTACCCGGGTGTCGCCGGTCTGCTCGAGCGCATTCACGAGGCGGGCATCCCGCTGGCGCTGGCCACGAGCAAGCCTGAGCTGAACGCCATCCGCATTCTTGAACACTTCGACCTGGCCAAGTACTTCACGGTCATCGTTGGAGCCTCAGAAGACGAGACCCGCAGTGCCAAGGTCGACATCGTTGCAGAAGCCCTCCGTCGCCTCGAAGCAATCGGCACCGATCTCAGCGCCCCTGTCATGGTCGGCGACCGCATTTACGACGCAGAAGGTGCAGCCGCCAACGGCGTGCCCGCCATCCTGGTCGAGTGGGGCTATGGCTCCCCCGCCGAGGCTTCAGCAGCCACGGCTGTTGTGCACTCGGCTGACCAGCTCGGCAAGCTTCTTCTCGGCTAGTCACACCAGCAACGCGACGATGAGTCGCCCATTTTCGCTAGTCAGCGTTCACTCGCACTAGCAAAGTGGGCGGCTTATCTGCGTATTAGTCAGACAGCGGGGGCTCAGGGTCAGCGGGCAGCTCATCGGCCATCTTCGCCCACATCTGAATAGTCGTGGGTGACGCGTGTCCGAGCGCAGCCTGCAGCGCCTTGAACTGGATGCCCTGTAGACGAGCGGCCCGTGTGGCACGAGGCAACTCTTCCTTGACGACGGCGTCGCGCAGGTCTCGCAGCACGACCAGGCGAGCGAGCGATAGCTCAGCCTCGGTGGGGCGGCCGGATGAGAGCTCACGAGCGCGCCGTCTCGCCAGCGTAGCCAACACCTTTTCGAACTCTGGTTCCATGCGTGACATCCGTCTCCCTGCGTACCGTGTCATAGTAGCGGCAGCGGGTCGGTCAAACGAAAGCTAGCGCCGCCGCGTGCGCCCCGACGCTCTCCAGTGCCAGCATCGCAGCACCATTGATTGGCGCGGTCGTCACCACGGTGAGTCGGGCGCGGGGCGCCACCTCGGCAAGCCCGGCTTCTATCGAACCGAGTAACAGCTCATCGTCGGCAGCGATCACTCCGCCGCCGAGCACCACGGGAACAGCCATTTTCAGCAGGTCGAGGCGGCGAAGTGCGGTCGTGACCATGAGTACGATCTCGTCGGCCTGACGCTCGATCACACCCTGCGCGACAGCATCCCCCGCGTGGGCGGCGGCGAACAGGGTGGGACTCAGCTGCGCCAGGGCACGTGAGGGCAAGCGATCGAAGTGCAGCGCCTCCGTCACCTCGGTGATCGAAGCAAGCCCGAAAACCTGAGGCACCGTCTCGACCAGTACGGTGCTGGGTCCCCGACCATCAACCGCCCTGGCCGCATGCCAGAGTGCCTGCTCACCCAGAAACCAGCCGCCGCCCCAATCGCCCGACGTCATCCCCAGAGCAGCGAACCGCACCTGCTCGCCGTCTGCCCTGATACCGATGCAGTTGATGCCGGTGCCACAGATCAGCGCGATGGCATCGGGCGAATCGGTGCCGACCCGCAGCAGCGCAAAGAGATCGTTGTCGACGATCGCCCGTCGCCCCGTCGCTCCGATCGCCCAGCTGCGGGATGCAATGGCCGAAGTGAACGTCTCGATCTCGATCGGGAGGTCCAAACCTGACAGATACAAGGCGGTCTGCAGGACCGGACGGTGACCGGCCTGCTCACTCACCTGCCGGATGAGACGGTCGATCAACTCGACGACCGGCTGCACCCCGCTCAGTTGGGGGTTCGACCCGACGCCCCTGGCTGTCGCCACAACTGTGCCGTCGGGATCAAGCGCCCAGACGTCGGTCTTGGAGCCGCCGCCGTCGACGGCGATCACGATCCCGTCGCTGGGAGCGTCCATAGGCCACGCCTGCTCCCCCGCCGCGCCCATCAGCGAGCCCACGCCAGGTGCTGGCTGTTCTCGGCCAGCAGCAGGTCGGTCAATTTCTCTGCGCGATCGAATTGCAAGACAAGCGGATGCGCCATCATCGCCCGCAGCACCCTGTCACGCCCGCCGTGAATCGCCGCATCAAGCGCGAGCCGCTCATAGCCGGCTACCTGCGAGATGAGACCCCGTATGTCGTCATCGAGCGGGGCGATCGGCAGCGCTTGGACGCCGTGGGCGCCGACAGTCGCCGAGACCTCAATGACGTGATCGTCAGGGAGGAACGGCAACGAGCCGTTGTTGCGCAGGTTGACGACTTGCACATCGCCCCGATCGCTCGTGAGCGACGCGATCAAATCGACGGCGGCCTCGGAGTAGAACGCGCCTCCTCGCTTGCTCAGCAGGTCGGGTTTTGTATTCATGCTGGTATCTGCATATATATCGAGTAGCGCCTGTTCCACCTCGAGAACCGCCTGTGCACGGCTCGGTCCACTCCCCTGCTCTCGCAGAACCTCATCGTGCGCGTAGAAGTAGCGCAGGTAGTACGACGGCACATTCCCGAGAAGAGATATAAGGTGCGGTGGCAGCTCGATCTCCTCTGCGAGCTCGGTCAGATGCGTTCCGATCAGCTCAGGGAGCACGTCCCTGGATGCGCCAGAGACGTCGCGCAGCCAGACCCCACGCTCCCAACTGAGATGGTTGAGGCCGACGTGGTCGAGACGTATCGCGCGGTGATCGACGCCCAGCAGGTTCGCGAACTTGCGCTGGAAGCCGATGGCCACATTGCAGAGGCCGACGGCACGATGACCCTCGTTCAGCAGGGCGCGCGTCACAATGCCGACTGGATTGGTGAAGTCGATGATCCAGGCGTCGGGTTTAGCGTGCGTACGTATGGTCTCGGCGACGCTCAGCACGACAGGCACCGTCCGCAGCGCCTTGGCGAACCCGCCTGGACCCGTGGTCTCCTGGCCGATACAGCACACCGCGTGCGGGAACGTCTCGTCGCCGTGCCTGGCCGCCTGGCCGCCGATGCGCAGCTGAATGAGCACAGCATCCGCATCGGAGACCCCTGCGACCAGGTCGAGGGTCGGGATGACGCGGCCCGGGTGTCCGGCCGCCGCGAACATCCGTTGTGCCATGCCTGCAACGAGCGCCAGCCTGGCTGGATCGGTGTCGACCAGCCAGAGTTCCTCAATCGGCAGCGACGAGGAAAGCCTCGCGAAGCCATCGATGAGTTCGGGAGTGTATGTCGATCCGCCACCGATAATGCTGAGTTTCATGAGCCACCTATCTTGCGATGCCGAGGAGGGTGTTGCGCACTTCTGTCGTCAGCACGTCGCGCGCGCCAGACAGCACTGGATTTTTACGGACCCCAGAGGTCACGATGCGCGGCGACCAGCGTGAGGCACTCTTGACCTGCGCCTGCACCAGTTCGGCGAGGCGGTCACCGCCCACGGCCCCTGTCGGACCACCGAGAACAACGATCTCCGGATCGAGAACTGCGAGAACCGGGATGACGCCCAGCGCGATACGCGGGGCCAGGGCAACAAGCAGCGCATCGCGCGAATCAGCGGTTTCAATCTGGTCGAGCATTGCCGGGTAGCTTCGCGCGCGCAGCCCGGTATCCCGCGCAAGTCGCACGACGGCAGGGCCGCCGATGAGGTCCTGCAGATCGTCGGCGTCTGGATCCAGTGCGGTTGCCGCCTTCGGGACGGGGAGGTAGCCAATCTCACCCGCGCCGCCTGCAGCACCGCGGTGCACGGTGCCACCGAGGTCGACAGCCAACCCGAGGCCGGCACCCATCCAGAGCAGCGCGAATCCGGGTGCGGAAACACCGTGTCCACGGTGACGCTCGGCCACGGCCGCCAGATTCACGTCGTTGTCGATGATCACGGCGCAACCCAGGTCGTCTTCAAGCAGCTGGAGCACTCCCTTGCGCGGCCACCCTGGCAGCGCCTCGGTGAAGCTCAATTCGTCGGTGCGCGGGTCGATCGAGGCCTGAACCCCGATGCACACCAGCACAACAGCGTCAGGATCGGTGTTGCTCGCCTCGCAGGCAGCGGCGATAGCCCCGCGCACATCGCTGATCGCCGAGCGCACTTTGGCCGACGCAGACAGTGTGCGTTCGACGACTTGGTACTCGCGACCGGCAGCATCCACCACCGTCGAGCGGATCGTCAACCCGCTGATGTCGATAGCCACGCCAAGAACCCGGTCCAGGCGAACGCTGTAGCTTGCCGCGTTGGGACCACGACCGCCGGACACTTCGCCGACCGTATGGATCAGTCCGGCACCTTCGAGCCTGGACACCATGTGCGATGCCGTGGGCTTGGACAAACCAGACAGCTCACCGATGCGATTACGGGTGAGCGAGCCATGCTCAAGCAGCAAAGACAGTGCTGTGCGGTCATTCGTGGCGCGAAGCCACGATGGCGTGCCCTGGACTATCGTCATGCAGCGAACCTAACAGGAAAGTTTCTTTACAGTAAGGGGCGAAATGCCGCCCTTACCTTAGAAACCAAATCGTTACATCGGCCATAAGGTGTGAAGATGCAGAACGTCGTCGAACACGAGATCATCGCTCCGGTTGACCTCAGCCTGGGATCTGGACGGCTGAACAAGATCGCCGTCGGCTGGTCCCGTCACCGCTGGCACAACACCGACCAGATCGGTCGCGGCATGTTCGGCTGGGGTCGCAACAAGCGCTGGGAGTACTGGGGCATCGTCACGCCGACGCACCTCATCGGCATCACGGCGTCGACGCTCGACTACGCCACCCTCGCTGAACTGTGGGTCTACGACAGGGCAACGGGAGTCGAGATCGATCGGGTCGTACTCGGACCGCTGTCTCGCGGGGTCCACCTCCCCGGCACACTGCGCAGTGGCCCTGCCACCGTGCGCAACAAAGACCTGTCGATCGACATCGAAGAGGTCGACGGCGGCACCCACCTGCGTGCGAAGACCGATCGCGTTTCCCTCGACCTCATCGCTCACCGGCCGCGCAACCATGAAGCGCTTGGCGTTGTCGTTCCGTGGTCGTGGCGCCTGTTCCAGTACACGGTGAAGGATGTCGCCCTGCGCGTCGACGGCAACATCACCGTCGACGGCACGGAGTACGACGTGCCTCTCATGGAGTCCTGGGCGGTACTCGACCACGGCCGCGGACGCTGGCCGTACTCAATGACCTGGAACTGGGGCGCAGGTTCCGGCGAGATCGATGGTCAGGTCATCGGACTCCAGCTCGGCGGCAAGTGGACAGATGGCACCGGCTCAACAGAGAACTCGATCGTGATCGACGGCACCCTGCACAAGATCAGCGAAGAGCTCGACTGGGAATACGACCAGACCGATTTTATGAAGCCGTGGCGCATCATCGGCGAAAGAGTGGATGTCACGTTCACCCCGTTCTACGAGCGGGCGGCAGAAACCAACGCCGTGATCATCGCGTCGAAGACCCGACAGTGCTTCGGGCACTACGCGGGCACCGTCACCCTCGGCGACGGCACCGTCGTGACAGTCGACGGACTTATCGGCTGGGCCGAGCACGTCGAGAACAGATGGTAACCAACACAGTAGGTTCGAGAAACCAGCAACACCCACGACAGAACCCGCCATCCACTCGCGTGACTACATAGTCGCGTGAGCAGAAGACGGGTTCTGGAGAAGTGGACGACTAACCGAGTTCGATCGCGGTCCACGACACGGCTGGCAGCGTCACCGTGATGCTGCCGTCGCCGACAACCGCTGACTCATTGACCTGCATGCCGACGCGCTCCGGGTCGTCCAGCGTGTTCTTCGCGTAGACATCCGAATCAGACAGGGTCTGGGCGTCGAGCACCGCTACAGCCCCGAGCGCAGAAATGTCGATCGTGACCGTCGTTGCTTCGTCCTGGCTGCGGTTCACGAGGAACACCGCGGTCTTGCCAGTGTCTGCGTCGTGGGTGGCAACGGCGTCAACGATTGTCGCCTCGCCATAGACCTCGGTTGTGTAGGTGTCTGACTCGAGCCTGACGCTCAACGCAGTGCCCTGGGCCAGGCGCGAGGTGAGCGCGAACGGGAAGAAGGTGGTCTGGCGCCAGGCCAGGCCGTTCGGCTCTGTCATGATCGGGGCGATCACGTTGACGAGCTGGGCAAGTGACGCGCTGGTAACGCGGTCGGCGTGCTTGAGCAGCGAGATCATCAGGTTTCCGAAGACGACTGCATCGGCGACCGAGTAGATGTCTTCAAGCAGGCGCGGAGCGATCGGCCAGTTGTCGACGCCTTCGATCTTGTCGACCTGGTGATAACGGTCGAGGTACCAGACGTTCCACTCGTCGAACGAGATGTTGATCGTCTTGTCGCTGCCGTTGACGGCCTTCACGTGATCTGCCGTTGCGACGACCGACTCGATGAAGTGGTCCATATCGACGGCCGAGGCGAGGAAGCTGCCCAGGTCGCCGTTCTTCTCCTCGTAGTACGCGTGGCACGAGATGTAGTCGACATCGTCGTACGTGTGGGTGAGCACGACACGCTCCCACTCTCCGAAGGTCGGCATGTGCGCGCTCGAGGAGCCGCAGACAACGAGTTCGAGCGACGGATCAACCTGACGCATCGCCTTGGCCGTCTGCGACGCGATTTTGCCGTAGTCGTCTGCCGAACGGTGTCCGAGCTGCCACGGGCCGTCCATCTCGTTCCCGAGGCACCACATTTTCACGCCGAAGGCATCGGTTTTGCCGTTGGCCACCCGCTGGTCGGCCAGGGCGGTGCCTGAGCGGATGTTGCTGTACTCCAGCAGGTCGAGTGCTTCAAGAGTTCCTCGGGTACCGAGGTTCACGGCCAGCATCAGCTCGCTGTCGACCTTGTCGAGCCAAGACGAGAACTCGTGCAGGCCGACCTCGTTGGTCTCAGTCGAGTGCCAGGCCAGATCGAGACGACGCGGACGCTCTTCCTTGGGACCGACGCTGTCTTCCCAGCGGAAGCCGGAGACGAAGTTACCTCCCGGGTAACGGATGGCTGAGACGCCGAGCTCCTTGACCAGGTCGATGACATCCTGACGAAAGCCCTCGCTGTCAGCGCTGGCGTGGCCCGGCTCGTAGATGCCGTCATAGACGCAGCGTCCGAGGTGCTCGACGAACGATCCGAACAGGCGGCGGTTAATTGCACCGACCGTGAAGTGCGGGTCGATAGTGAGGCGTGCGGTAGGCATAGTGAACTTTCTGGTTTGTATTCGATTGAGGGAATATAAGCGTGAAACTGCAGCTATTTGATGCTTCCGAGCGAGAGTCCGCCCTGCCAATAGCGCTGCAGGAAAAGGAAGGAGAGCACCAGCGGCAGGATCGAGATGAATGATCCGGTAGTGATGAGGTTCCAAACCTGCTCGCCACCTGAACCGGCGTTGGAGAGAGCCGTCCAGCGGTTCAGCCCGAGGGTGACAGGCAGCAGGTTCGGGTCGCTCAACACGGCCAGTGGCAGGAAGAAGTTGTTCCAGGTGCCGACGACGGAGAGCAGCAGCACAGTGACTAGGGCCGGGCGCAGTAGCGGCAGCGCGACCTGGAAGAAGATGCGGATCTCGCCAGCACCATCGACCCTGGCGGCGTCGAGCATTTCGTCCGGAACGGCATCTTGCGTGTACACCCGCATCAGGTAGACGCCGAACGGGCTGAGCAGGGAGGGCAGGATGACCGCCCAGATCGTGTTGATCAGGCCGAACTGGCTGAGCAGCATGAAGGTCGGGATCACGAGTGCGGTGAGCGGAACCATGACTGAGCCGAGCAGCACGGTGAAAAATGCACTGCGACCACGGAAGCGGTACTTGGCAAATCCGTATCCGGCCATCACAGACAGGATGGTGGCGCCGAGGCCACCGGCGAACGCGTAGAGGAACGAGTTGCCGAGCCAGCGCCAGTAGATGCCGCTCTGGTGGCTGAACAGCCCCGCGACATTATCGAAGAAGGCGAAGTTGTCGTCGAACCAGAGAGCTCCGCCGCTGCCGGAGAAGAGTCCGGAGTTGCTCTTGGTGCTGGCCACGATGAGCCACCACAGCGGCGTGATGAAGTAGATCACCAGGATGATCAGCAGCACATGCGAGCCGATGCGACGTCCGCCATTGCGCCCCTGGGTCGATTTTCCACCGCGTCCTGAGCGGATGCGGCCAGCTGGAGTGATCGTCGACGTGTCAGAAGCTGTCGGAGCCGGGGCCGAGGTTGTGAGCGCCATTACTTGAGTCCGCTCTGCTTGCGCGTGAGGAAGAGGAAGATGAACGAGCCGATGAACACCACGATGCCGAGCGAGAATGCGATCGCAGACGCGTAGTTGAACTGGCTGTATGAGAACGCGAGGGTGTACGCGTACATGTTTGGCGTGTACGACACGGGGATCGCGCCCTGGGCGATGCTGCGGAGCACCTGCGGCTCTGTGAAGAACTGCAGCGTTCCGATGAGGGCGAAGATCAGCACCATGACCATGGATGAACTGATCATTGGCACCTTGATGCGGGTGGCTGTCTGCCATCCGTTTGCGCCGTCGATACGGGCTGCCTCATAGATAGAGGGATCGATACCGCGAAGCGCCGAGTAGATGATGATCATGTAGTAGCCGGCCCACTGCCAGGTCACGATGTTGACGAGGCTGCCGAAGATCGCGCTCTGACTGAGAAAGTCGGGGGCGGTGAGGCCGACGAGCGAGAAGAGGTCTGCCGCCGGTCCAAAGCGCGGGCTGTACAGGAAGCCCCACATGAGTGCGCCGATGACCACGGGGATCGAGTAGGGCACAAAGATCATCAGGCGAGAGAACTTCGACAGCACCGTCGTGAGGTTGTCGAGCACGAGTGCTGCGATCAGGGCGACGAGCATCTGCGCCGGGATCATGATGAACGCGAACGAGGCCACCCGGCCAAGACCCTCAAGGAAGATCGGGTCGGTGAATGCCTTGACGTAGTTGGCGAACCAGGTGAACTGTGTACCGGTGGCCAGAGTCGAGGTCTGCAGGCTCATCCAGAACGCGTAACCCAGCGGAATGATGAGGAAGCAGAGGAAGACGAGTGCGAACGGGCCGACGAAGAGCCAACCCCAGCGCTGACGCTTCAGGTCGATCCTGCTTCCGCCGCTGGTGCCGGCAGCGCGGCGGGCGATGCGGGGCTTCGCTGCCTGCAGTGTGTGACTGGTCATTAATGTTCTTTCTGCTCTGAAAGGTAAAACGGTGCCCGGCCCATCGGAATGATGGCTGACGAACCGGGCACCCATGGTTCGAGCTACTTGACGGTGAAGCCCTGCTCCGTCGCGTACTTCACGAGGCTCTCCTGCAGGTCATCGAGTGCCGTCGCTGAGTCCTTCTCGCCCTGGACCATGGCGTACTGCTCTTCGGTCAGCTGATCGAATGCGTAGTTCTGGAACGGGCTGAACGTGAAGCCGGAGTAGCCGGCTGCGGCGTTCAGGAAGACGTCCTTGTTAATCTGCTGTCCGCCGAAGAACGGGTACTCCAGGTTGGCGAAGTAGTCAGAGTCGAGAACCGGCTTGTATGTCGGGAACAGACCGCTCTTCTCAACGCCGATCTTCCAGGCGTCTTCGGTACCAAAGATCTCCTTGGCGACGATTGCTGCAGCTTCGGCATCCTTGGCCTGGCTGGTCACGGCAAAGCTCGAGCCACCCCAGTTGGCCTGAACCGGAGCCGAGGCGTCCCACTGCGGCAGCGGTGCGACGCGCCATTCGGCGTCTGCATCTGCATCGGAGAGACCCTGCAGGTAGCCGGGGCCCCAGGCTGCAGCGAGGTACACGGCGTATGTGCCGTCAACGAGGCTGGTGTTGTAGTCAGCGGTGAAGGCGTCATCCGTCGTGACGAGGTCGTCCTTGATCAGGCCGTCCCAGTAGGCGAGAACGCTCTTCGACGCGTCGTCGTTCACGTCGATGCTCACCTCGGTGGGCTTGGAGTTGTCGTAGATGTACGGCGTCGAGCCAGCCTGTGCGAACAGCGCCTGGTTGAATGCGCGACCGTTGGTCGGGTAGTTGACGAGAACGCCGCCAGAAGCCGAGCTCTTGAGCTGTGCTGCTGCAGTGGCGAACTCTGCCCACGTCGTCGGAACCGCGATGCCGTTGGCGTCGAAGATGTCCTTGCGGTACAGCATGCCCATGGGGCCACTGTCGACCGGAATCGCGTAGACGGAGTCGCCGCTGGATACGTCCTTCCAGGCACCCTCTGTGTAGTTGTCCTTCACGTCTGCAGCGCCGTATTCAGAGATGTCGGCCAGAGCCTTGCGGATGCTGAAGCTCGAGATCACCTCGTTCTCCAGCTGGATGACGTCTGCGGCGCCGGAGCCGGCTTCAATCGTCGTCGAGAATTTGGTGTATTCGTCGTTGCCCTGGCCGGCGTTGGTCCAGCAGACCTGCACGTCGTCGTGGGTGTTGTTGAACAGGTCGACGACCTGCTCGAACTCGGGGTACCAGGCCCACACCGTGACCTGCTTGGCGTCGGCGTTGACAATCTTGTTGGTGCAGGATGCTGCCTCTGACGAGCCGCCTGTAGCGCAGCCGGTGAGCGCTGCGGCTGCAACGGCGACGACGCCTGCAGCTGCGATGATCTTGGACTTCATGTTGGTACTTTTTCCTCTCGCGGTGATGTGGACACCGTTGTCTGAATGCGATTGCGGATAGGAATTCACTCAGCCGGGATGCGGCAGTGAGAGAGCGGCGTGAGGCACCGGAGACGAGGAAGAGAGCGAAACCGTGCGTGTCGGTTGCATGTTGCGAATCCTCCTCGATTCGGTCAGAGCCCGATCGACCTCGCGGTCGCATCAGATTTCATCCTCTTTTACAACGTTGTAAAGTAAACGTTGTAATCACATTTTGCAGATGGATTCGCATCCTGTCAAGCGAACCCAAGAAACTCCGTCGAGGCGGTTCAGGCCAACGCGGATGATTCGCGCACGACGACAGAGTATTCGGCCAGAAACTCACGCGGGGGCTGGTCTTTTGCCGCCCCGGTGATGCGTTCAAGGAGAACCCGCACAGCAGTTTCTGCGATCTCCGTACGCCCTGGATCAACCGTCGACAGGGCAGGGAGCGTGTATCTGGCCTCATCGAGGTCGTCGAATCCGATCACCGCCACATCTTCCGGGATCCGCATTCCCGACTCTTGAAGCACGCGCATCGCACCGAGCGCTAGCGTGTCATTGAGCGCGAAGACTGCATCGAACTGCACGCCGGTGGCCAGAAACTCGCGCATCGCCGTCGCGCCGTTCGCCCGGTGCCAGAGGGTCGTATAGGCGATCAGTGCAGGGTCGAACTCGATACCGGAGGCCGCCAGCGCCTCGGTATAGCCCGCCAGACGTAACCCGGCCGATCCGATCACTTCGCCCTCGTGCGCCCCGACAACAGCAATGCGTCGACGCCCCTGGGCGATGAGATGTTCCGTTGCGGTGCGGGCGGCCTGCACGTTCTGCATGGTCACGTGATCAACAGGCCCGCCGAAGATCCGTTCACCGAGCAGCACGAGCGGATACGACACGTTGAGTGCGGCCACATCATCGACCCCCATGCCGAGTGGACTGAACAGCACGCCGTCTGAGAACTTCACCCGAGGACTGTTCAAGGCCTCAAGTTCGCGCGCACGGTCGCCGTTCGTCTGCTCGACAAGCACGACCTGCCCGTGACGCTCGGCGGCCTTGATGACGGCATCCGTCAACTCAGCAAAATAACTCAGGCGCAACTCAGGCACGATGAGACCAATGACGCCGGTGCGACCCGACCTGAGACTACGTGCAGAGAGGTTCGGCCGATAGCCAAGCTGCTCGATGGCCGCCAGGACCTTGGCCCTGGTCGTCGGCCGCACGTGCGGAAACTCGTGGATGACGTTCGAGACTGTCTTGATCGAGACCCCGGCCACCCGCGCAACGTCATGAACGGTGGCTGCCACGCGCCTGTCCCCTACCTGTTTCATGCTTCATCGCTGTCGCTCAACCGCCGACCTCAATCGGCGCGGCGTTCACCCGACCATACAACCTCTGTGGACCGGAACTGCTCAGGCCGGATCGATGGTCGCGTGGCGCTGTAGGGCCACGCGGCCATCCGAACTGACTGCGGTGACGACTGGGTCACCGCGTTCTACAGACCCTGTGCGAGACGGTAGTAGGCCTGGTTCCAGCGCACCTCACGCGAGAACTCGCGCAGCTCGGTGTTCTCGTCGATCACGAGCAGCTCGGTGCGCGCGATCTCAGCGAAGTCCTGGAAGACCTCGATACCGACGGCTGTCGACATCACCGTGTGGTGTGCGGCACCAGCAGTGAGCCAGGCTGCAGCGGATGTCGCGAAGTCGGGAGCCGGCTTCCACACGGCGCGACCGACAGGCAGGTTCGGAAGCGGCGCAGTCGGTTCGACAACCTCGACGACGTTGGCGACCAGGCGGAACCGGTCACGCATGTCGGAGAGCGCGACGACGACGGCGGGGCCGGCATCCGCGTTGAACACCAGCCGAACGGGGTCTTCCTTGCCGCCGATACCGAGGGGGTGGATTTCAAGCGTCGGCTTAGCCGTGGTTAGCGACGGGCTCACTTCGAGCATGTGCGCACCGAGGATGAGCTCGTTGCCCGGCGTGAGGTCGTAGGTGTAGTCCTCCATCAGGGAGGCGCCGCCCGGTAGGCCAGAACCCATCACATTGGCAACGCGCACCAGGATTGCCGTCTTCCAGTCGCCCTCAGCGCCGAAGCCGTAGCCCTCGGCCATCAACCGCTGCACGGCGAGGCCGGGCAGCTGACGGAGTGAGCCCAGATCTTCGAAGCTGGTGGTGAATGCGCCGAAGCCGCCCTCTTCAAGGAACGTACGCAGCCCGATCTCAATGGCGGCGCCGTAGCGCAGTGACTCGTGGCGCTCTCCGCCCTTGCGCAGCTCGGGGACGACGTCGTAGAGCTCTTCGTACTCGGCCACGAGCGCACTGATCTGTGCATCGGTTGCCGCATGCACGGCATCCGCCAGCTCGTTGACTCCCCAGGTGTTCACCTGTACGCCGAAGCGCAGTTCTGCCTCGGTCTTGTCACCCTCCGTGACGGCCACATAACGCATGTTGTCGCCGAAGCGAGCGAGCTTGAGTGAACGGGATGCTGCCCAGCCGGCTGCAGCGCGCTGCCAGGTCGCGATCTGGCCAGCGACGGCCGGGTTGGTAGCGTGGCCGACGACAGTCTTGCGCACAACGCCGAGGCGCGTCTGGATGTACCCGAACTCGCGGTCGCCGTGGGCTGCCTGGTTGAGGTTCATAAAGTCGAAGTCGATCTCTGACCACGGCAGCTCGACGTTGGCCTGCGTGTGTAGGTGCAGCAGCGGCTTGGTGAGGGCATCGAGGCCTGAGATCCACATCTTCGCCGGAGAGAAGGTGTGCATCCAGGCGATCACGCCGATCACGTTGTCTGCAGCGTTCACCTCGAGGGCGAGACGACGGATCGAGTCGGAGTCCTTGAGCACCGGCTTCCAAACGATCTTTACCGGGATGTTGCCGGCCGAGTCGAGCGTGTCGGCAATCTGCTGCGACTGCTCGGCGACCTGGCGCAGAGTTTCCTCACCATAGAGGTTCTGGCTTCCGGTCAGAAACCAGACCTCATAGTGGTCAAGGGTTGAGGTGAGTGAAGGCATTACTTCAGTGCTCCTTGGGGTGCTTGTCCGTAGACGTTCTGGTAACGATCGAAAAGTGAGTCGATGGCAGCCTGGGGCAACGGCACCAGCTCGCCGCCCTGCCTGGCGATGTGTACCGTGCGAGCGACATCCTCGACCATGACTGCAGCCTTGACCGCGTCCTTGGCGTCCTTGCCGATCGTGAACGGGCCGTGGTTCTGCATCAGCACCGCACGGGAACGGTGACCCGTCAGCGCCTCGACGATTCCGCGACCGATCGAGTCATCGCCGATGATCGCGAACTGCCCGACCGGGATCTCCCCGCCGAACTCATCAGCCATCGCCGTAATTACGCACGGGATCGGCTCTGCACGTGCAGCCCACGCCGTCGCATAAGTGGAGTGCGTGTGCACGACACCGCCGACCTCTGGCATATTCCGGTACACGTATGCGTGAGCTGCAGTGTCGCTCGACGGAGAACGCTCAGCGCCCGGAGTGCCCGGGATGACGTTGCCGTCGAGGTCGCAGAGGATCATATTCTCGGGCGCCAGATCGTCGTAACTGACACCAGAGGGCTTGATCACGAAAAGATCAGCGCCAGGAACCCGGCCGGAGACGTTGCCGCCGGTCCACACGACAAGACCATTGCGCGTCAGCTCGGCATGCAGCTTGGCGACGTCACTGCGCACCTGCGCGATAGCGGCTTCGGTCCCTGAATCAAAGGTGGTCATACGGCCAGAACCTCTGTGTGATCGTCGGCAGCAGTCAGCGCCGACGCCGCAATCACTTCGCGCTTGAGAGCCTTGAGGCGGTGCATCACGTCGTTGCTTCCGCGGCCGAAGTAGTCGTGCAGCAGCTGGTACTCCGCGTAAAGCTTGTCGTACGCGTCAGCAGATTCCGGATTCGGAATATAGACGCCACGGTTGACTTTGCCCATAGCGATTCCGGCCTCACGCACGTCGGCGTATGCCCCGGCCGCGACGGCAGCATGGATCGCAGAACCGAGGGCAGGGCCCTGGTCGCTGGCGATCGTTGAGATCGGCATCCGGAGCACGTCTGAGTAGGTTTGCATGAGCTGCGGGTTCTTGAGCAGGCCACCGGCAACGATGAACTCGGTGACGGGCACGTCTGACTCGTTGAACGTTTCGATGATCGTGCGGGTGCCAAACGCCGTAGCTTCAAGCAGCGCCCGGTAGATCTCCTCGGCGCGAGTGGTCAGCGTGGTGCCGACCACGACGCCGGAGAGCTCGTGGTCGACGAGCACAGAGCGGTTGCCGCTCTGCCAGTCGAGCGTGACGAGGCCGTGAGCTCCGACCGGGTGCTCGTATGCGAGGTTGGTTAGGTGCTGGTGGATGCTGGTACCCGCGGCCTCCGCGGCCTCGAAGTAGCGCGCAGGTACTTGGTTCTTCACGTACCAGGCGAAGATGTCGCCGACACCTGACTGGCCCGCTTCATAGCCGTACAGGCCTGAAACGATGCCACCGTCGACCACACCGCACATGCCAGGAACCTCGGCGAGGCGGTCTGAGTTCATCACGTGGCAGGTGCTCGTGCCCATGATCGCCACCATCTGACCCGGTTCGACGGCCTGGGCGGCCGGAGCGGTGACGTGGGCGTCGACGTTTCCGACTGCCACGTGGATGCCTTCGGTCAGTCCGGTCCATGCCGCGGCCTCTGCACTGAGTGTGCCAGCAGATGAGCCCAGCTGGCCGATCTCGTGTTCGACCTTGTCGCTGACGAATCCAGCGAAGTCAGGGTTGAGCGCGGCGAGGAACTCGCTCGACGGGTACTGGCCGTCCTGCCAGATGCCCTTATATCCGGCAGTGCAGGCGTTACGTACGTAGCGCCCGGTCAGCTGCCAGACGATCCAGTCAGCGGCCTCGACCCAGTGGTCCATCGTGTTGTAGAGCTCAGGGTCCTCTTCGAGTAGCTGGAGGCCCTTCGCGAATTCCCATTCGCTCGAGATGAGTCCGCCATAACGGGGCAGCCAGCTCTCGCCGCGCTCGAACGCGAGGTCGTTGATGCGGTCGGCGTGCGACTGCGCGGCGTGGTGCTTCCACAGCTTCACGTAGGCGTGCGGGCGATCGGCGAAGGCTGCCACCGCGTTCAGGGGCGTGCCGTCAGCCAGCGTCGGCACCATGGTGCAGGCGGTGAAGTCGGTGCCGATGCCGATCACCTGGGCTGCAGCGATTCCGGCGTTCTTGATGGCGGCAGGCACAGCGTGCTTGAGCACGTCGACATAGTCGGCCGGAACCTGCAGGGCCCAATCCGGAGCGAGCGGGATCGGTGAACCAGATTCCGCAGCGGGGCCGGCAGCCAGCGTGGTGTCCATGACGGCGTGCGGGTAGTCGAACACCGCAGATCCGAGTTCGGCACCGTCTGAAACCCGAACGACAACGGCGCGACCGGAAAGAGTTCCATAGTCGACACCGATGACATAGGTGTCAGCGAATGCCCGCGCGTCGGCGGACGCTGAGGATGCCGATCCCGAGGAAGAAGGATTGCCGAGGCTCACGGTGTGGACTCCTTTGTCTGGCCAGTTCAGCCATGCGGCCGTCCGGGTGAGTTTATGCTTTCTACAACGTTGTAGAAATGTACCAGCCCGTTCGGGTGAATTCAACACGCATCCGCTCCCCCGGAGGGTTTCCAGCGGAAATACGCGCGATACAGGGCAGCTAGAGTCGAACGAAGAGGAAGGAGGAGCCCCATGGCCGCAAAGCTCTCAGATGTCGCGACACTCGCAGGAGTGTCGATCAAGACAGTCTCGAACGTGATCCACGACTATCCCCACATTCGCCCCGAAACCAAGCAGCGAGTGCTCGACGCGATCACGCAGTTGAACTACCGCCCCAACCTCAACGCGCGCAACCTCCGTTCGGGACGAACCGGGGTCATCGGACTCGTCGTCCCCACGCTTCGCAACCCCTACTTCTCCGAGCTGGCGGAGGCGGTCATCGACGCCGCCGACCGCAATGGCGTATCGGTACTCATCGAGCAATCACGCAACACGCAGCGCGCGACCAAAGCCCAGCTCGTCGACGGCGTACTGTTCAGCGTGCTCGGCCCCGGCCAGGAAGACACCGGCCTCTTCGCGCAGATCACCTCATCGCCCACGGAAGACAGCGACGAGACAACCCCCGTCGACCATGTGACGATGCGCAATACCGAGGCGATCCAGGCCGCCACCGACCACCTCCTTGCGCTGGGTCGAACGCGTATCGCCGCGATCGGCGCCCGGCCAGACGAGGATGCAGGCACAGCGAGCCTGCGCCTGCTCGGCTACCAGCACGCACTCTCCGGCGGTGGATTGGTATTGGACCAGGCGCTGGTGCGCCGAGCCGACAACTGGACTCGTTTCGACGGCGCTGCCGCCACCCAATCCCTGATCGACGAGGGTGTCGAGTTCGACGGCATCGTGTGCTTTAACGACTCGCTAGCACTCGGCGCCATTCGCGCACTCGCCCAAAATGACATCCGGGTGCCGCAGGATGTCTCGGTCATCGGCTTTGATGACCTCGATGAATCCCGCTATTCTGTGCCGGCACTCACCACGATCAGCCCTGGCCGCGAACAGATCGCGGCATTGGCCGTCGACATGCTGATGGAACGCATTTCAGCCAGGGATGATGTGATCGCGGCGCGCGAGATCACCGTCCCGTTCACGCTGGTTGAGCGGGAGTCGACCGCTCCCGTCGAAATCAGACCCGCGCTCTGAGCGCACCGAACACATGCGTGCGCAGCAGCGGCGCAAAGTGTTCGCTGCCCTGCGGGTTGTCGGCCAGGTCGACCCACTGTAATTCTTCGATCTCAGCCGATGCCACCGGGGCCACGATCAGGCCGCTCACGAACACGGTTGCGTTGATGCGCGTGTTCGCTTCATTTGCTGCGGGCGCGCTCCAGCTGCCGAGCAGGGTGAGATCCTCTGAACGAAGCTCAACAAGTATTTCTTCAGCGACTTCGCGGAGCGCTGCGGCCAGCGGGCTCTCGCCGGCATCGAGTTTTCCGCCCGGCAGCTGAAATTTGTGTGAACCGCGCTTCCGCACGGTGAGCAACCGTGACGTCGCATCCTGGAAACACACACCGGCGATGGTCAAGGTCTGAGTGGACATGATTCAACGCTAGCGGTGCCACCTGAATGCAACGAATGTCCCGGCCACCGCCACATCCGAAAACGCACCGTCGTGTAGTGTTTTACTGCAGTCATGCAAATAGGGACATGTTCACGTTGGTAAAAATACCATCTGGTATGTTCTTATTCGGGGATCAATTGGGGTGGAACGAAGCTGTATCCTGGGGGCGCGATCGGGGGATCACGCCCCCGATACGGCTGTCTTTCCGTCCGCCGACACGCCGCGTCACGCGTTCTGCTGGACTGGCGGTTCTACCGTGGGTACCCCGTCTTCACGCGGCGTGTTCCCCAAAACTTCTCGATTTACGGGGCTAATCTGAACACCGGGAATCGACCAGACGGCTGGCATCCGCGCCGTCGAAAACATCAGTTGCGACATCGACGTGACCGAGGAGGATCATGCCCACTCAGCTACGCGCCCATGAGACCAGGGCAGCGATCATCACTGCGGCCGCGAGCCTCTTTCGTTCGCGCGGTTACGGCGGCACCTCGCAGGAGAACGTGGCCGAGGCGGCCGGAGTCACCAAGGGCGCCCTGTACTTTCACTTCAAGTCCAAGGAACACATGGCGCATGCCGTCATCGCCGCACAGCACGACGCCGCGATGACTCTCGTCGATGATGTCTCGATCGACGGGATCGCCGGCCTTCCTGCACTCCTGGAGATGACGTACCGGTTTGCCTACCTCCTGAGGACCGACCCCATCGTGCAGGCCGGTATCCGCTTGACGATGGAGTCGTCCAACCTGTCTAGCCCGGTCGTCGAGCCGTATCGCGATTGGATCAAGGCCGCAGATGCCCAGTTACGGATTGCCGCGCAGGCCGGTGACGTCCCGGACTCCACAGACATCGTCGCCGCGTCCCGCTTCATCATTCCGGCTTTCACTGGCGTGCAGCTTGTTTCCGAGGTTCGCGAAGGACGTAGCGACCTCTACCAGCGGGTCGAGGAGATGTGGATGCTCCTGCTACCGACACTTGTCAGGCGCGAACGGCTGAATGACTACCTGCAGCTGTCAGCCAAACTGCGACGAGACCTGCCGCAGCAGTCTTAGAGTTGTGCGAGTGACTCTCGCTCCCCCCGCGCCCACTGTATGGGCAACACTTCGGAACCCGCGCCTGCTGAGCATCGAGGTGCTGGCCGGCATCGTCACCACCCTCGCGCTCATTCCGGAGGTCATCTCCTTTTCGGTGATCGCCGGCGTCGACCCGCGCGTCAGCCTGATCGCATCGGTAGTACTCGCCATCACCATGTCGTTCCTCGGCGGCCGACCCGCAATGATCACGGCAGCGGCTGGTGCCGTCGCGCTCGTCATCGGCCCGCTCGTCAAGGAACATGGCGTTGAGTACTTGCTGCCGACCGTGGTACTCGCCGGTCTCATCCAGGTCGCGTTCGGCCTCGGTGGATTCGCCCGCCTGATGCGCTTTATCCCGCGGTCAGTGATGATCGGATTCGTCAACTCACTCGGCATCCTGATCTTTGTCGCCCAGGTTCCGCATCTGCTCGATGTGCCGTGGCTGGTCTACCCGCTCTTCGCGCTCACCGTCGTGATCGTGCTGGTGCTCCCCCGAATCACGACCGCAGTCCCTGCACCCCTGGTCGCGATCGTCGCCGTGACAGTCATTTCGGTCGTCGCGCACCTGCAAATACCGACGGTCGGTGACCAGGGAGTGATCTCGGGCGGATTGCCCGGATTTACCGAGCTGCTGGTGCCGCTCAACCTCGACACCCTGAGTCTGATCTGGCCCACTGCAGTGAGCGTGGCATTCGTCGGGCTGATGGAGACGCTGCTCACTGCGAAGCTCGTCGACGACATCACCGAAACCCGGTCGTCGAAGTCCAGGGAGTCCTGGGCGCTCGGTATCGCGAACATCGCGGCCGGCTTCTACGGCGGCATCGCCGGTTGCGCGATGATCGGTCAGACAGTGGTCAACGTGAAGCTCGGTCGGGCACGCACCCGCATCTCCACCTTTGTTGCCGGGCTGTTCCTGCTAATCCTGGTCACCGCGCTCAGCAGCGTGATGGAGCTGATTCCGATGGTGGCCCTTGCTGCCGTGATGATGATCGTCGCGCTCAAGACCATCAACTGGCATAGCGTGATGCCGTCCACCCTCAAGCGGATGCCGCTTTCAGAGACTCTCGTCATGGCCACGACAGTGCTCCTCGTCGTCGTCACGCACAACCTGGCGATCGGCGTGGTTGCGGGCACGGTGCTGGCAATGATCCTCTTCGCCCGCCGGGTCGCCCACGTCGTGCGCGTCGATCGCACGCTGGACGATGACGGCAGCGCCGTGTCGTACCTGGTGCACGGACCGCTCTTCTTCGGCAGTAGCAACGATCTGGTCGAGCAGTTTTCATATGCGGAGGATCCCGCCGTCGTCACCGTCGATTTCAGCCAGGCCCAGATCTGGGATGCCTCGACTGTCGCCGTGCTCGACTCGGTGACAAATAAATATGAGGCGCACGGCACGACGGTGACCTTTGCCGGCCTTGACCCGCGCAGCACCGACCTGCACAGCCGCCTGAGCGGTGCACTGGGCGACTAGTTGTACTGAGTAATGACGTTCGTGATACTTCTCTTCATGTAAACGGATGGCGCGCTCAAAGCAAGGGGGCGCGCGGAATATCGCGCGCCCCCTGTACAACCCCACGCCCGCCGCATCGTGGCTGCATAACTGGTTCGGCGCAGTCGAAACTCTGGCCGAATCGACCAGAAGTAACCGAACAAGGCGGTTAGCTGGAGCACCACCTTGGTGTGCAAAACCGTGGCCGACATTGATCGTGAGTCAATTACTGTGCATAAGCGTGTGCAGAAGCTGTGTTAACTCCTGTGGAAAAGGCTGTTAATAGAATTCTTTTCCCTGCTCAGTGGCCAAAACTTTTCCACACCCCCAAAAACAGAGTTATCCACAGCCTGTGCACAGATTGTGGATAACTACAGCAGTGTTATTCGAGTCGGATTAAAGCGACCCGCGACGTTAATTCGAACAGGTGTCTGATTCAGCGGCATCGAACTACACGGGTGTAGTTATTAACAGGAGTTTCCACAGTGTGGAAACTGAGCGTCTTTCGGCTGCGGCACTGAACAACAAGGATGGTCACGCTAAGCCGGGGCGATCACTCCCCTGGTTCTGAGAGGTCGACTGAGCTCGATTGCTCCTCCCTATTGAAGCGAGCGCAGCCTCACGGAGCGAGCGCAGTCTCACGGAGCGAGCGCAGTCTCACGGGGCTAGCTCAGTTCTATGACAGGGAGCGCAGCGCCCGCGAATGCAGTGCCCGCGCGTCGTGACGCGTTTCACCAGCCAACAAGCGAAGTTGTGCCGGAAACACAAAAGGCCCCCGATTTCTCGGGGGCCTTTCTCTGTTGAGCTGGTTGGCCCCAGCTCATTTCATTCGCGTGCGCGAGGGGGGACTTGAACCCCCACGCCCTTTCGAGCACTGGCACCTGAAGCCAGCGCGTCTGCCAATTCCGCCACTCGCGCGAACTTTGAAATGCTAACACCTTGCGGGAGCACTTCGCGAACTGAGCCAGACTCGATACTGGTGAGCCTCCGGAGCCGGCATCAATAAACCCCCCGAACAGGGCACGAATTACTCGTCGATCAGCGGCACTCGGCTCCCACCCCATAGGATAACAATTCACACTTTGAGGGACCCTCGGCGACTTATCACCAGAGGCAAGTAACATGCTCATAGCCAAACGGACCGGATCGGGAGACCTGTGGGCATACTGGATAACTTTGAAAAGGGCTTGGAGCGCGCCGTCAACGGCGCTTTCGCCAAGACCTTTAAGTCGGGCTTGCAGCCGGTGGAAATCACATCCGCTTTGCGCAGAGAACTCGACACCAAAGCCGCGGTCGTTTCCCGCGACCGCATCCTCGCGCCCAATCGCTTTTCCGTGCGGATGGCGACAGCTGACTTCAAGCGGATGGCCAGCCTCGGCCACACACTTGTCGACGAATTGACGACGCTCGTGCAGCAACACGCTGCCACCCAGCGCTATCAGTTCGCCGGCCCCGTCAGCATCACGCTGACCGAAGACCCCGGGCTCTCCGAAGGCATGGTCCTGATCGATTCGAGCAGCGTCTCCGGATCCGTCGCCTGGACCCCTGTCGTCGACATCGCGGGCAAGCGATATCCACTCACTGGGTCACGCACGGTGATCGGGCGTGGCAGTGATGCAGACATCACCGTCGCCGACACCGGCACCTCGCGTCGCCACGTCGAAATCATTTGGGACGGATCTCGCGCCCAAGTGCGCGACCTCGGTTCGACCAACGGTTCCAAGCTCAACGGAGCGCCGGTAAAGCAAGCTGTACTCGAACCCGAATCCGTCATCAGCATCGGTCGCACCTCGATCGTGTTCCGTGTCGTCCCGCAGGCGACACCGTCGGCTCCCCCACTCGACAACGGGTCGACGGGTTCCGCCGGCCGCAACGACATCGGCGGATTCTGGGGGCCTGCCTCATGAACGTAAGCGAGCTCACCCTCCTGGTGCTCCGCCTCGGCTTCCTGCTGGTGCTGTGGCTCTTCATCTTCGGCATCGTCTACGCGCTCCGCAGTGACTTGTTCGGCCAACGCGTCCGCAAGCTCGAAACGGATGCCGCCCCGGCGCCGGCTCCAGCCCCAGCGGCGTTCCCCACCAACCCGGCACCCGCGTACGTCGCCCCGGTGGCGCCCGCAATGGCGCGCACTCCTGCCGCAGATCTGCCCACCGAAGCGATCGCCTCGTCCCATACACCCAGCGCACCGAGCGCCCCCAGCCGCGCGAATACCCAGAATTCCACCCGTCTCGTCATCACCTCCGGCCCGAAGGCAGGAACAGAGTTTCCGCTCGGCTCGGATTCGATCACTATCGGCCGGTCAAGTGACTCGAGTCTGGTCATCCGCGACGATTACACATCCACTCATCACGCCAGGCTCATGCTGTGGAATGGCGAGTGGATGATTCAGGACCTCGACTCGACGAATGGCACCTTCCTCAATGGTGTCCGGGTAGCCGTTCCGACGCCGGTGCCACTCAATACGCCGGTAAAAATCGGCGCAACGAGCTTCGAGCTGCGGCGGTAGGTGCATGGCGACCGTTAGTCAGAGCGCAGCCGTCTCCAATGTTGGCAAGGTTCGTTCCAACAATCAGGACTCCGGATACGCAGGACACTTCCTGTTCGTCGTGGCAGACGGCATGGGCGGTCACGCTGGCGGCGATATCGCCTCCGCCATCACCACCAAGCGCGTCATGGAGGCTGACCACCCGTATCAGTCAGCTCAGGATGCCGAGTTCGCCCTACAGGCCGCACTGATCGCGGCCAATTCTCAACTCGCCGATACCGTGTTCGAGCACTCAGAGCTCACCGGAATGGGCACGACGGTCAGCGCCCTCGTTGTACTCGATGACCAGGTCGCAATCGCCCACATCGGCGATTCCCGCATCTATCTGCTGCGCGATGGCGAACTCTCGCAGATCACCACAGACCACACATTCGTGCAGCGCCTCGTTGACAGCGGACGCATCACCGAGCAGGAGGCCGCCGTTCACCCCCGACGTTCGGTGCTCATGCGCGTGCTCGGTGATGTCGAATCCTCTCCCGAGATCGACACCTCGATCCTCGCCACTCATGAGGGCGATCGCTGGCTGATCTGTTCAGACGGCCTCAGCGGTGTCGTCTCCAATACGGCCATCGCCAATGCCCTCTTGAGTGGCCTACCGGCCAGACAGGTCGCCGAACGCCTCATCAAAGAGAGCCTGGATGCCGGCGCCCCCGACAATGTCACCATCGTCGTCGTCGACATCGGGTCTGGTGCCTCGCGCCACGAAACACCGGCAATCGTCGGCTCTGCTGCCGCACCGCTGGCCTTTGGTGAAGAGCCGGCGCGTAATCGTCCGCTCCGCCTGCCGGCCCTGCGCCTGCACCCAGTGCGTGAATCCCACTTCGAGCCCGACTCACAGGACTACCTCTCTGAGCTCATCGAAGAAGACGCCAGGCGTGCCAAGCGGCGCAAGGTGTCTTGGCTGGTGGCAATCATCCTGCTTGTCGTCGCCATCGTCGGCGGCGCCATCCTGGGCTACCAATGGACCCAAACCCGCTATTTCGTTGGGGTCGAGGGCAATTCAGTCGTCATATACCGTGGCGTGCAACAAGACCTCGGACCCATCAAGCTGTCAAGCGTCTACGAGAAGACCGACGTGTCAGTCTCCGACCTCCGTGTGTACGACCGCCAACAGGTTGAGAACACCATCAACGCCCCCTCACTTGAAGATGCTCAGGTGATAGTCGATCGGCTCCGTGATGCCCAAACCGAGTAGTAGTTCAGCAACGAACACCTCGCCCAAGGCCTCGTCATCGACGGGCAAGGTGAGGCGCATCCGCATTCCGCAGAAGCTGCGCAACCTTGAGCTTCTGCTCCTGATCGTCGCCTGCCTCATCAACGCTGCTGCCGTCATCCTGGTGCAGCTGGGCGCACTGGGCTACATCGACACCCAGCTCGTGCTGCTGGGCGCGGGCCTCTCTGTGCTCGTGCTCGCCCTGCACATCGCCATGCGATTCGTCGCACCCAACGCCGATCCATTCATTCTGCCGATCGCCACGGTGCTCAACGGCATCGGCATCGCAATGATCTACCGCATCGATATCGCCAACAACGAGTCGGGCTGGGCAAGCGCCTCTGTGCGCCAGATCGTCTGGAGCGCGATCGCCATAATGTGCGCGATCGCTGTCATGGTGATCGTGCGCAACCACCGCGTACTCTTCAGATACACCTACATTTTCGGCCTCGTTGCTGTCGTTCTGCTCCTGCTTCCCCTCGTTCCGGGGCTCGGACGCGAGGTCAGCGGTGCCAGGGTCTGGATCGGTATCGGCGACTTCGCGACGTTCCAGCCCGGCGAAATCGCGAAGATTGCGCTGGCGATCTTCTTTGCCGGCTATCTGGTGCGCAATCGCGACAGTCTGTCGATGGTCGGTAAGAAGTTCCTGGGCATGCGTTTCCCACGCCTGCGCGACCTCGGCCCGATCCTCGTCATCTGGGCACTGTCAATGTCGGTCATCATCTTCCAGCGCGACCTCGGTACAGCGCTGCTATATTTCGGCCTGTTCCTGGTCATGCTCTACCTTGCAACCGGCCGGGTGAGCTGGGTCGTACTCGGCATGGCGCTCTTCATCGGCGGTGCAGTGATTGCCAGCCAGACCCTCGACTACGTGCACGGTCGCTTCGCCAACTGGCTCGACGCGTTCAATCCGGATGTCTATGATGCCTCTGGCGGTAGCTACCAGCTCGTACAGGGCATCTTCGGCCTGGCCAACGGCGGGCTACTCGGAACCGGACTCGGACAGGGTCGGCCAGACATCACGCCTGTCCCCCAGAGCGACTACATCATCGCCAGTCTCGGTGAGGAGCTCGGCCTGGCCGGCCTGTTCGCCATCCTCGCGCTCTACATGCTGTTCGTCGCTCGCGGATTCCGCATCGGCTTCGCCGGTCAGGATGACTTCGGCAAGCTCCTCGGCGTCGGTCTCTCGTTCGTTGTCGCGCTGCAGTGCTTCATCGTCATCGGTGGCGTCACCCGCGTCATTCCCCTCACCGGTCTCACCACGCCGTTCCTTGCGGCCGGTGGTTCTTCCCTTGTCGCGAACTGGATTATCGCGGCTCTACTTCTGCGCCTGTCAGACACGGTGCGTAATCAACCAAGGCTGGTGGTGTGATGAATCGCGAACTCAAGCGGATCAGCATCTTCGTCCTGATCATGTTCCTGGCCCTGCTGTCGTCGACGACGATCATTCAGGTTTTACAGGCCGACAATCTGGCAGCGGATGCCCGCAACCAGCGCACGCTGCTCGCCAGCTATTCGGTCGAGCGTGGGCCGATCTTGGTGGCCGGCCAGCCGATCGCCCAGTCGGTGCCCGTTGACGACGACTACAAGTTCCAGCGCGTGTACAGCAACGGGCCGCTGTATGCCCCTGTCACCGGGTTCATCCCGGTCAACGGTGCACCGACCGGACTCGAGCAGGCGCTGAACAGTGAGCTCAGTGGCACGTCGAACTCGCAGTTCTTCGACCAGCTGAATTCCATCGTCACCGGCCAGCAGCCGGCCGGTGCTGCGGTTGAGACCACCATCGATCCCGTTGCGCAGCAGGCGGCCTGGGATGCCCTCGGCGACAAGACCGGCGCGGTGATCGTGACCGAACCGAAGACCGGGCGTGTGCTGGCCATGGTGTCGAAGCCGAGCTACGACCCGAACCTGCTCGCCGTTCACGACACGACAGCGGTCAACGACACCTACGACGCCCTGGTCGACGATCCGACGAGCCCCCTCATCAACCGAGCGATCAACGAACTGAACCCTCCCGGTTCTGTGTTCAAGCTCGTCGTCGTGGCTGCGGCGCTCGATTCAGGCCAGTACACGCCGGAATCGACATTCCCGAATCCCCTCACCTTCCAGCTCCCCGGCACCGACACCTACATCCGCAATACCGAGGGCGGTAACTGCGGCGGTGGCGATACAGTCACCATCGCCACGGCTCTCAAGCTTTCGTGCAACATCCCGATGGCCGAACTGGGACTCGCTCTCGGTCAGGACGCCATTCGCGAGATGGCCGAGAAGTTCGGTTTCAACACTGACTACTCGATTCCGCTCGACGTCTCGAAGAGCGTGTTCCCTAGCGGACTCAACGAAGCCGAAACGGCACTGTCATCCTTCGGTCAGTTCGAAGTCACAGCGACGCCGCTCCAGATGGCCATGGTCTCTGCCGCGATCGCCAATGGCGGCAAGCTCATGCAGCCAAATCTGGTCGACGCGATCACCGCCCCGAACCTCACTCCGATCCAGACCTTCGAAGCGAAGGAATTTCGGCAGGTGATCAGCCCTGAAACCGCTGCAACAATGACCCAAATGATGGTCAATGGAGTCAATAGTGGGGCCGCGACCAATGCAAGAATAGACGGGGTCGATGTTGCCGGAAAAACGGGCACAGCGGAGAACGGATCTGAGGATCCCTACACTCTGTGGTTCACAGGATTTGCCCCGGCAAACGATCCGCAATACGCGATCACGGTTCTCGTAGAAAATGGCGGGGGACTTGGTCAAACGGGGTACGGCAACCTTCTTGCCGCACCAATCGCAAAGCAGGTACTAGAGGCGGTGCTGAATAAATGAGACCCACAGCAGGGCTCACCTTCGGGGGACGATACGAACTCAAGTCCCGGATTGCCATCGGCGGGATGGGCGAGGTGTGGCAAGCCACAGACCTCGTCATCGGTCGTACGGTCGCCATCAAGATCCTGAAGGACGAGTATCTCGGTGACCCCGGGTTCCTTGAGCGATTCCGCGCGGAAGCACGGCACGCAGCACTTGTGAACCACGAGGGCATCGCCAACGTCTTTGACTACGGAGAAGAAGACGGCAGCGCATTCCTGGTGATGGAGCTCGTTCCTGGCGAAGCACTCTCGACTGTCCTTGAGCGTGAGCACGTGCTGCCCACCGACAAGGTCCTCGACATCGTTGCGCAGACGGCTGCCGCCCTGCACGCCGCGCACGCTGCCGGCCTCGTGCACCGCGACATCAAGCCTGGCAACCTGCTCATCACGCCTGACGGTCGCGTCAAGATCACCGACTTCGGCATCGCGCGTATCGCAGACCAGGTTCCGCTGACCGCAACCGGTCAGGTGATGGGCACTGTCCAGTACCTCTCACCGGAACAGGCAAGCGGTCACCCCGCGTCGCCGACCACCGACATCTACTCGCTCGGCATCGTTGCGTACGAAGCCCTTGCTGGTCGCCGTCCGTTCACGGGCGAGTCCCAGGTCGCCATTGCGATGGCGCAGATCAACGAGATTGCTCCTGATCTGCCCGCCACCGTGTCCGAACCCGTCCGCAACCTGGTCTTCGCGTGTATCGCCAAGAACCCGGCAGATCGTCCGGCATCCGCCGCGCACCTGGCTCGCGCCGCGACGGCACTCCGACGTGGGGATGTCGCCGCAGCGGCCGCAGCAGTACCGGCAGTTCTGGCAGGCATCACGGCAACAGCTGCAACACAGCTCATGCCGAGCGCCGGCGACGACCAGGCGACTGCGCTGTTCCCGACGACGACCCCGACGACGCGTGCAGAGGCTGCGGCAGCCGATGCTGACGCGAAAAAGAAGAAGCGCAGCCCGTGGACCTGGCCGCTGATCGCCCTGATCGCTCTACTTGCCCTCGTGCTCGTCGGTACGCTCATCGCACTCTTCAACCAGCCGTCTACACCTGAACCCACCAAGACGACGACCTCGGCACCGCCGACGACACCACAGCCACCCGCTCCGACGTCTGCTGCACCCACTCCGACAACAACGCCGACGCCTGAACGCGTCGAGGTTACCCAGAGCGAGTTCATTGGGCTGTCAAGTGCCGATGCCAGGGCGAAGCTCGAAGGCATGCAGCTCGTTGCGAATGTGCAGAGCGGTAACGCGGCAACGACCCCGGATGACGTCGACAAGGTCTACGCGGTCAACCCCACGGGCGCTGTCAAAATCGGTGAGACCATCACCGTGACTGTCTACGGAGACGTCGTCACACCGTCGTCGCCGTCGTCGCCTCCCACACAGGTCACACCAGACCCGATCACCTCAGGCAGCCCCGTCACCGTGTCCTGGTCGGCACAGTCGTGCCCCAGTGGCCAGACCCTGTCTGGCTATGAAGTCTCAGCTACCGGAAACGGCGCTGCAGTCCAGGCACCAAACCCCACGGCAGCCGATGTGACGTCCGCAACAGTAACCGCCGGAACCGGCGATTTCACAGTGTCGTACCGCTACTTCTGCGGCCAGATCGAATCTGGGTACTCGCCAACGCTGAGTGTGACCGTCGTGAAGGCAACAACGCCCTAGCCCCGCACCTACGAGGCCTCCCGCTGCACTGCGGGAGGCCTCGGGTTACGATTGGCCGGGTAGTTCGTGAGAGTGGAGTTTCGCATTGACTGAAGATGGCCGCCTCATTGCGGGTCGATACCGTGTAGGCGCATTGATCGGTCGCGGAGGAATGTCCGACGTTCACGTCGGAACCGACTCCCGCCTCGGCCGTACGGTTGCGATCAAGCTCCTCAAGTCGTCGCTGGCGACCGATCCTGCATTCCGCACCCGTTTCCGCCAGGAGGCGCAGGCAGCAGCCAGGATGGCGCATCCTACGATCGTTCGCGTCTTCGACGCCGGCGAAGAGACGGTCACAGACGCCAACGGGCATGAATCCCAGTTGCCGTTCATCGTGATGGAGTTCGTCGATGGCCGCCTTCTGAAAGACATCATCAAAGAAGGCCCACTGGAGTCGGCCGAGGCCGTTCGAATCATCGACGGCGTACTCACTGCCCTCGAGTACTCCCACCGAGCCGGTGTCGTACACCGCGACATCAAGCCAGGCAACATCATGATCACCAAGGCCGGCCAGGTCAAGGTGATGGACTTCGGTATCGCGCGTGCGATCTCGGATTCATCGACGACGGTGGCGCAGACCACCGCCATCCTCGGTACAGCATCATATTTCTCGCCGGAACAGGCGAAGGGCGAATCGGTCGACGCTCGTACCGACCTGTACTCGGCGGGCGTTGTGCTGTTCGAGATGCTCGCCGGTCGTCCGCCGTTCAGGGGCGAGTCGCCCGTGGCCGTTGCATACCAGCACGTCAGCGAGCAGCCGGTCAAGCCCAGCTCGATCAACCCCAAGGTGTCCCCTGCGCTTGATACCGTCGTCCTTCGTGCCCTGGCCAAGGACCGCTTCCAGCGTTATCAGAGTGCTGCAGAATTCCGAACGGATGTCGAGATCGCCGGCGCCGGCCAGATCCCGATCCACCGCACAGTCGATGACGGTGCAGCTGGTCTGTTCGGCGCACCTCCCATTACCGTCTCGACGTCTGAACTGGCGCTGAAGCAGCTCTCTGAAGACCAGACGATGACGCGCACCCAGCGCCGCCCTCCGGTCATCTGGATCTGGGCCGGAATCGTCAGCGTGATCGTCATTGTGATCGCCGTCATGTTCTGGGTCTACTCTCTGGCCCCGTCGAGCGAGCTGCCCGATAACTCGCGCAAGATCCCCACGCTCACCGGCCAGACATACGACGAAGCACAGAACGCCTTGCTCGACCTCGATCTGGCTGCGACCAAGGCTGAAGAAGCGAGTGAGACGATTCCATCGGGACAGGTCATTCGCACCGATCCTGCTGCCGGCACGATCGTGCAGCCGCAGGAGGTCATCAAGGTCGTGGTCTCAACCGGTGCCGTGCCCGTCAACGTGCCCGACGTGACCAACCAGACACTGACCGATGCCCAGGCCGCCGTTTCAGCTGCCGGACTCGAGCTTGGCTCTGTGACGAAAGAGAACTCTGCGACGATTCCGGCCGATGTCGTAATCAGGACTGACCCGGCAGCACAGACGTCGGAGTTCGCCGGAAGCACCGTCAATTTCGTCATCTCGAGTGGTTTGGTGAGCCTCAGCGACCTGACTGGCCAGTCATTGAACGCGGCCATCGATCTGCTCAGTTCGTCGAACCTGCAGCTTGAGGCCGATCCTCAAGCTGACTACTCCTGCGACGAGAAGCCTGGTTCTCCGATTATCAAGCAGTCGCCCGCACCGGGTGACGTGCCCCAGAAGTCAGTAGTCACGCTCTTCTACTGCGGCGGCTAAGCCGCAGCGCTGCCGAGCGTTACGCGCTGAGCTTGAGCAGCGGGTTCAGGGTTTTGGCCTTCTCCTGCGCACCCTCGAGACCCGTAACCGCCAGCCAGTTGCCCAGCATCCGGTAACCGGCTTCGGTCAGCACTGACTCCGGGTGGAACTGCACGCCGAAGATAGCCGAAGACTCGTGCCTGAGGCCCATGATCACTCCGCCCTGGGTGCGTGATGTAACGATGAGCTCGCTGGGTACCGTTGAATCCACAACGGCGAGCGAGTGATAGCGCGTGGCCGTGAACGGCTGCGGAACACCCTCATAGAAGGCGCTGTCGTCGTGCGTGACCAGAGAGGTCTTGCCGTGCATGAGCTCTTCAGCATTGGTGACCGTGGCACCGAACGCCTCAGCGATCGCCTGATGCCCCAGGCAGACACCGAACAGCGGGGTACCGGATGCGTGTGCCGCTGTGACCATCGCGATCGACACACCGGCCTCTGACGGCTTTCCCGGTCCGGGTGAGACAAGAACACCGTCAAACTCGGCGAGGCGCTCTGCAGCCTCTGCCGGAGTGAACGCGTCGTTGCGGAGTACTTCGGTCTCAGCGCCGAGCTCCATCAAATACCCGTTGAGGGTATAGACGAAACTGTCGTAGTTGTCGATGACAAGGATGCGTGTCATTGACCGCCCACCGTCGCTTCCTGATTGTTGATGATCGAATCGACCCAGGGGAACACCCAGAGATCAAGAACGAAGAGAACTGCTGCAACCAGAATAAGCACGATCAAGATGCGAATCCAGATCGGCCCTGGGAGCACACGCCACAACGCTGCGTACATGAGAATCTCCTAGTCCTGCGCCTGGGCTGCGATGATCGGGGCCAGTTCAGCAGGCGGGCCGGCCTCCAGGGGCTGCCATCCTTCAAAAACGCCGTACGCGATGATCCGCTCTGCGGTTGAATACAGCGGGTTGCAGCTGGTCAGTGTGATGAGGCGATCGGTCGGGGTGGCGCCCGGCTGGTGGGGAACCGCGGCGATGACATCCACCTGGGTGGGCTGCACGTATTCCAGATCCCTGAACGTGTATGTGTAGTAGCCGTCTGCGGTCTGCACATAGATGGAGTCGCCGAGCTGAAGTTCGTTGATGAGATGCAGCGCGCCGCCGTAGGCACTGCGGTGCGCCGCAACGGCGAAGTTGCCCACTTCGCCCGGCATCTGCGTATCGAGATAGTGACCGACCCCGAGCCGCATGCTGTTGAGCACGCTCGTTCCGGTACCGCCTGCGATAGTGCGGTGATAGTCGGTACCGAATCGAGGTACATAGAGCACTGCAAATGCTTCGCCATCGACAGCCGGTGCTGCAATGATCGGCTCGCCATAGTCGACGGGATCCGGGGACACCGGCTCGACAGGAGCGACTGGTGCAGCCTTGATCCACTGCTGGCTGATCTCGGTTGCGGCATCGGTCTGGGCGTTCGCCGTCACCAGATCGTTCCACCACAACTGCCAGCCGAGGAAGAGGAGAACCAGTACCCCGGCCGTGATCAGAAGTTCGCCGATGACACCGACAATGGTGACTCGGGGCCGCCGTCGCCTCCCGGATCGACGAGTACCGCGCCTGGAGGCCTGCTCGGGGGCCCCTGAATCAGGGAAGGTCGCGGTCATGCTCCGATTCTAATCAGCGCCGGGGCAGCGAATGCCGTGAAGCGAGGGGTTCTGGCACCGCGCAGGCCGCAAAAACAGGGTTTGGTATCCGGCTCACCGGGTGTAGAGGAACGATGACGGTAGAATCTCACGCATGGCCCGTACGAAACCACGCACCAAGCCCGCCCGCGACGAGGGTACTCGCTCGAACGAAGACGTTCCGAACCCCGTTTGGTTCAAGCCGCTGATGTTCGGCTTCATGCTGCTCGGGCTCGTCTGGATCATCGTTTTCTACGTGAGCCAGGGAACACTCCCCGTCCCAGCACTGGGATCGTGGAACATCCTCGTCGGATTCGGAATTGCCTTCGTAGGCTTCCTGATGACGACGCGCTGGCGCTAGGTAGTCTGTCTGATCAGGGATTAAATCCCTGCGCGCATCAATTACACGGCTGTAATTATCCCCAGTGTGGAAACTCCTGTGGATAACTCGACACTCTGTGGAAAGCTGCCCAGTGGCAGGACTAGACGAAGAGTCGAACGCAGCTGAGGCCGACGAGCACAGCACCGAAGATGGCCAGTAGCCCGATCTGCAGGTTCTTCTGCTCGCGCTTCCTGGTCTTCACGAAGATGAGACCGATGATGGCGCCGCCGATGAGGCCGCCGACGTGAGCCTGCCAGGCCACGTTCAGTCCGGGCACAAAGCCGATCACCAGGTTGATGCCGACCAGCACGAGCAGCTGGGTCGCACTCGCGCCGAGGTGGCGCTGGATTACCAGGAATGCGCCCATCAGTCCGAAGATGGCGCCTGAAGCACCGACGACCGGGGTGAACGGGTCGGCCAGGAACAGCACGCCGAGTGACCCGGCGAGCCCGCTGAGTAGGTACAGCGTGAGGAATCGGCCGCGGCCGAGCATCCGCTCAAGGATCTGTCCGAAGATCCATAGCGTGTACATGTTCAGCGCGACGTGGAAGATGAAGCTCGTCGAGTGCACGAACATGGTGGTCAGCATCCGCCACGGCTCGAAGTAACCCGGCTCGGAGTAGACGCCGGCATACAGCAGATGCTGAGTGACGTTCAGGCCGGGGATGAGCTGGAGCACGAAGACCACGAGCGTGAGCGCGATGATCGAATAGGTGACGACGGGAGAACCGTCATTGCCCATGCGCGTGATGCGAGTCAGGGCGGCCGGCTTCGTGCGCGGTGCGTTCTGACGTTGTTCTTTCATGCATTCGGGGCAAATGACACCGACTGCCGCCTGAGTCTGGCACTCAGGACAAATGGTGCGCCCACAGCGCTGGCAGAGGATGAAACTCTGCCGATCCGGATGCCGGTAGCAATAGTTAGCCGATTGTTCCGGCATCCGGGTCATGGAGAGTTCTACCTAGACCTGCTCGACGGTGATGCTTTCGATGACGACGTCCTCGAGGGGACGGTCACGGCCATCGGTCGGAACAGCGGCGAGCTGGTCGACGATTGCACGCGATGCTTCGTCTTCAACCGCACCGAAGATGGAGTGCTTGCCCTGCAGCCACGTCGTCGGAACGACAGTGATGAAGAACTGAGAACCGTTGGTTCCGCGTCCACCCTGGATGCCGGCGTTCGCCATGGCGAGCACGTAGGGCTGGGTGAAGTCGAGCTCTGGGTTGATTTCATCGTCGAACTGGTAGCCGGGGCCACCGATGCCCTGGCCGAGCGGGTCGCCGGCCTGGATCATGAAGTCCTTGATGATGCGGTGGAAGATCGTTCCGTCGTAGAGCGGCTTGGTCGAAACCTCGCCGGTGCCCGGGTGCTTCCACTCGATTTCACCGGTTGCCAGGCCAACGAAGTTCTTCACAGTCTTCGGGGCGTGGTTGCCGTAGAGGTTGACCTTGATCGGTCCGAGGCTCGTGTTGAGCGTTGCGACAGCAGTGTGCTTTGACATAGCGATAATTCTTGCACAGCGACCGTGCAGCATCCTGAATGCCAGCTCTCACCTCGGATGCAACCAATCCCCAAACTGTGCATCTGTGCAGTAAAGCGCCGACTCGCTTGGAACCACCGAGGCATTCAGTGGCAAGATGGAAGTTATTCGCTACACGACATCGATGGAGGGTCCAGATGAGCCTGTCACGTAAGCGCCGTAAGGAACTCAATCGCCTGCGCAAAAGCGCCGACGAATTGTGGAGTAACCAGCAGGCGGTATTGGACCACGCAAATTCAATCGCCAGGGAAGCCGGCCGTCAGGCTGGAGTTCTCACTCGCGAGGAAGTGGTCCCCCGTGTGCGCGAAGGATATGAGCAGTATGTCCTTCCCGGCGTTCAGGCCACCCAGAGCTTCGCCGGCGACGCCAAGCGTCGTCTGGTCAGCGATGTCATCCCCGGCATCAGCAGCGGGGTCGGTACCGCTCTCGGCACCGTACTTTCCGTCGGAGACATCGCCAAGGACACCCGTGTCCGCGCAGCGCTGAACCGTCTGCACATCCAGCAGCCCGTTGCTCCGGCCAAGAAGGGTGCAGGCGTTGGCACCTACATTGCGCTCGGGCTCGGTGTCGCGGCTGCCGCGGGGGTCGCGTACGCCGTCTGGCAGACGTTCAGGGCCGATGACGAGTTGTGGGTCGCTGATGACGAGAACGACGGTCTGACGGGTAACCCAGAGGCTTAGACAAGCTACGGATGCGCATCGCGAGGTGCGCATCACGCAAAAGGGCCCGTGTCGACATGACACGGGCCCTTTTGCGTACCCTTCTGCGTGAGTTCCAGCCGTCGGCTCTCCAGCCGTCGGCTCTCCAGCCGTCGTCTCGCCGCGTGTCGCCCACATTCGCGAGTCCGCATCCCGTGGGTCGCCCAATTTCGCTCGTGATCGCGCGTCTGCAGTACCGAAAATCGGCGACGCCTGGAACGCGAACACAATTTACGGATGTCTGGGCTGGCGCTGCTTCCTCTGTCGACGGGTTCGCGGGCGCGTACCGGCTCGTGTGGCTCGCAGGACGCGTAGAACACGCAGGCGTACGTTTCGAGCAGCAAATGGCGCGAGCGGGCAGCTGGGCGGCGCACGACAGGCGCGCGACAGACGCGCGACAGACGCAAACGATGCCGCACGACCCCGGACAGACGAAACGCGGCGGCACCTATCCGCCTGGGCGCGGAAAATTACGCTGGGCGCGCGAAATATCGCGCGCCCAGATGAATTTCCCGCGCCAGGGCCGAATGCCCGCGTTAACGAAGAAGATCCCCACCCGACTGGGTGAGGATCTTCTTTTCTTACTGTGGAGCCTAGGAGAATCGAACTCCTGACCTCCTGCTTGCAAAGCAGGCGCTCTACCAATTGAGCTAAGGCCCCGAATGACTACTTACAACTTTCGTTATAACCAACCATACGTGGGGATACCAGGACTTGAACCTGGGACCTCTTCGTTATCAGCGAAGCGCTCTAACCGCCTGAGCTATATCCCCGATTCAGCAGATTAGAGACTACCTGACTCTGCCGAAATCTCCCAATCGAGCCGGGAGAAGTTCTTTTTTAGTTGTTTGTGAAGCCGACGAGAAGCCCGCCGGTCACCTTGACGCTGAGGTTGTAGAGCAATGCGAATACAGCACCGAGCGCCGTAACAACCACAGTGTTCAGGATAGCAACAACTACAGCGAAGCCCATGACGTTACCGATCGACAGGATCGTGTTGAGGTTCGACGTCTCACCTGCGATCGACGTGTAGAGGCTGTTCACGCTCTCGAAGATCCCGGTCTGGTTCAGCACCGTGAAGATGAGGAAGGTCGCCACAATAGTCACGACAGCGAGGCAGATCGCTACCAGGAAGGACAGCTTCACAGCCGACCAGAAGTCGATATACACCAGTTTCAGGCGCACCTGCTTCGTGGTGGTCTTGCGCGTGGACTTCTTGGCGAGCTTTTCCGCGACGCTACTCATCTATTGACTCTTCTTTCCCCGATTCGCTCTCCGGCTGGTCGTCAGGTTCGTCGACAACAAGATTACGTTCGGTGTTCTTCGCGATGGCGATGATTCTGTCGCTGTCCGCAAACTTGGCGAAAACTACGCCCATGGTGTCCCGGCCCTTGGCTGGAACTTCAGCGACGTCAGAGCGTACCACCTTGCCACTGGCAAGAACCACAAGGACTTCGTCCTCTTCATCGACGATGAGTGCACCGACCAGGTCGCCCCGATCCTCACTCAATTTCGCCACCTTGATGCCCAGTCCGCCACGGTTCTGCAGGCGGTACTGGTCAGCGGCTGTGCGCTTGGCATAGCCGCCCTCTGTCACGATGAAGACGAATCCGTCATCGGAGACCACTGACGCGTCAAGCAGGGTGTCGTCGCCTCGGAAGTGCATACCGATGACACCAGAGGTACTGCGACCCATGGGGCGCAGTGAGTCATCCGTAGCGGTGAAGCGGATCGACATACCCTTGCGCGACACGAGCAGCAGGTCGGAGTCTTCGTCGACGAGCAGCGCAGAGACGAGTTCGTCGCCCTCGCGCAGCTTGATGGCGATGATGCCGCCTGTGCGGTTCGTGTCGTACTCGCTCAGTGCAGTCTTCTTGATCAGGCCCTCGCGGGTCGCAAGCGTCAGGTACTGGGCGACTTCGTAGTCACGGATGTCGAGGATCTGTGCGATCTCTTCACCCGGCTGCAGAGCGAGCAGGTTGGCGACGTGCTGGCCCTTGGCATCGCGGCCGGCCTCCTGCACTTCGTAAGCCTTGGCGCGATATACGCGACCGGTGTTCGTGAAGAACAGCAGCCAGTGGTGAGTTGTCGTGACGAAGAAGTGCTCAACGACGTCGTCAGCACGCAGCTGGGCGCCCTTGACGCCCTTGCCACCGCGGTGCTGATTGCGGTAATTGTCGCTGCGGGTGCGCTTGATGTAGCCGCCGCGTGTGACGGTGACGACCATCTCTTCTTCAGGAATGAGGTCTTCGATCGACATGTCGCCGTCGAAGCCGAACATGATCTCCGTACGACGGTCGTCGCCGTACTTGTCGGTGATCTCGGTGAGCTCTTCGCTGACGATCGTGCGCTGACGCTCCGGGCTGGCCAGGATCGCCTTGTATTCGGCGATCTGACGCTCGAGCTCTGCGGCCTGATCGATGATCTTCTGGCGTTCCAGGGCGGCCAGACGACGCAGCTGCATGGCGAGAATGGCATCCGCCTGCAGCTTGTCGACATCGAGCAGCTCCATCAGGCCCTCGCGGGCGTCATCCACCGTGGCTGAACGACGGATGAGAGCAATGACCTCGTCGAGCGCGTCGAGCGCCTTGAGGTAACCACGCAGGATGTGGGCATCAGCCTCTGCCTTGTTCAGGCGGAACTGGGTGCGGCGCACGATGACGTCGATCTGGTGCGTGACCCAGGCGGAGATGAATCCGTCGAGGGGCAGCGTGCGCGGGATGCCGTCTACGATCGCCAGCATGTTGGCGCCGAAGTTCTCCTGCAGCGGGGTGTGCTTGTAGAGGTTGTTCAGTACAACCTTGGCCACTGCATCACGCTTGAGCACGATGACGAGGCGCTGGCCGGTACGACCTGATGTCTCGTCGCGGATGTCGGCGATGCCGGTGACCTTGGCGTCCTTGACGAGGTCGGCGATCTTGATCGCCAGGTTGTCAGGGTTGACCTGGTACGGAAGCTCGGTGATGACCAGGCAGGTACGGCCCTGGAGCTCTTCGATGCTGACGACGGCACGCATCGTGATCGATCCGCGGCCGGTACGGTACGCATCCTGAATACCCTTGGTGCCCAGGATCTGCGCGCCGGTCGGGAAGTCGGGTCCCTTGATGCGCTGGATGAGCGCTTCGAGCAATTCCTCGCGCGATGCGTCGGGGTTTTCGAGGTACCAGAGCGCTCCGGCGGCGACCTCGCGCAGGTTGTGCGGCGGGATGTTGGTAGCCATACCGACAGCGATACCGACCGAGCCGTTGACCAGCAGGTTCGGGAATCGTGCAGGCAGAACCGTCGGCTCGAGCGTGCGTCCGTCGTAGTTGTCCTGGAAGTCGACGGTGTCTTCGTCGATGTCGCGCACCATCTCAAGGGCAAGTGGCGCCATCTTGGTCTCGGTGTATCGCGGTGCTGCAGCGCCGTCGTTGCCCGGGGAACCGAAGTTTCCCTGGCCGAGGGCGAGCGGGTAACGCAGGCTCCACGGCTGAACCAGGCGAACCAGCGCGTCGTAGATCGAGGAGTCACCGTGCGGGTGGAACTGTCCCATCACGTCGCCGACGACGCGGGCGCACTTGGAGAACGCCTTGTCTGGGCGGTAGCCGCCATCGAACATGGCGTAGATCACACGGCGGTGCACCGGCTTGAGACCGTCACGTACGTCGGGCAGGGCGCGACCGACGATGACGCTCATCGCGTAGTCGAGGTACGACCGCTGCATCTCCAGCTGAAGGTCGACCTGGTCGATCTTGCCGTGAGTGACGAGGTGAGCCGCGGCTGCTGCGTCAGACGCCTCAGCCGTGGTGGTCTCGTCTGAAGCCGAAGCCGCTGCGCCGGTGTTCTCAGCGCCCGAGTTATCGGTGGGGGTGTCGTTAGATGTCAAGGAAACGCACGTCCTTCGCGTTCTTTTGGATGAAGTTACGGCGGGATTCGACGTCTTCGCCCATCAGGGTGGAGAAAATTTCATCTGCGGCTGCTGCGTCGTCAAGGGTGACCTGCAGCAGAGTGCGGGACTCGGGCGCCATCGTGGTTTCCCACAGCTCCTTGTAGTCCATCTCGCCGAGACCCTTGTAACGCTGGATGCCGTTGTCCTTGGGGATGCGCTTGCCTGCAGCAGCTCCATCGGCCAGCAGCGCGTCGCGCTCCCGGTCTGAGTACACGTACTGGTGCGGGGCGTTCGACCACTTGAGCCTGAACAGCGGTGGCTGTGCCAGGTACACGTAGCCCATGTCGATCAGCGGGCGCATGTAGCGGAACAGCAGTGTGAGCAGCAGTGTCGTGATGTGCTGGCCGTCGACATCAGCATCGGCCATCAGCACGATCTTGTGATATCTCACCTTTTCAGGGTTGAAGTCTTCACCGAGACCCGCACCGAATGCGGTAATCATTGCCTGCACTTCGGCGTTGGCCAAAGCACGATCGAGGCGCGCCTTCTCGACGTTCAGGATCTTGCCGCGGAGCGGCAGGATTGCCTGGGTCTCCGGGTTTCGTCCCTGAACTGCCGAGCCGCCTGCCGAGTCACCCTCGACGATGAAGATCTCAGAGAGCGCGGGGTCTTTGCTCTGGCAGTCCTTGAGCTTGCCCGGCATTCCGCCGCCCTCGAGCAGGCCCTTACGGCGCGCGGTCTCGCGAGCCTTGCGGGCTGCCATCCGGGCCGTCGCTGCCTGCAGCGCCTTGCGGATGATCTCTTTGGCCTGGATGGGGTTGCGGCCGAACCAGTCAGCGAGCTGGTCACCGGCGACACGCTGCACGAATGCCTTGGCCTCGGTGTTGCCCAGCTTGGTCTTGGTCTGGCCTTCGAACTGGGGTTCAGCCAGCTTGATTGAGATGACGGCGGTCAAACCCTCGCGCACGTCATCGCCGGAGAGGTTGTCATCCTTTTCTTTCAGGATGCCCTTTTCACGCGCGTATTTGTTCACCAGCGTGGTGAGCGCTGCACGGAAACCTTCTTCGTGCG
This sequence comes from Leifsonia sp. A12D58, assembly GCF_047530025.1. Lineage (NCBI taxonomy): Bacteria > Bacillati > Actinomycetota > Actinomycetes > Micrococcales > Microbacteriaceae > Leifsonia > Leifsonia sp. A12D58. The sequence goes on from NZ_JBLJAT010000004.1 coordinate 85,614, forward strand.
TGCCACCCTCGTGGGTGTTGATGGTGTTCGCGTAGGTGTGAACGCTCTCGGTGTATGCCGTCGTCCACTGCATGGCGACCTCGAGTGCGATCTTGCGTTCGGTGTCTTCAGATTCGAACGAAATGATCTCGTCGTTGACGAGGTCGGCCTTACGGGCACGGTTGAGATACTCGACGTAGTCGACGAGTCCCTGCTCGTACATGAACGAGTTCGAGACCGGGTTGCCTTCTTCGTCTGCCTGGTCTGGGCGCTCGTCGGTGAGCGTGAGGCGCAGTCCCTTGTTCAGGAACGCCATCTGCTGGAAGCGGGCGCGCAGCGTTTCGTAGTCGAAATCGACGGTTTCGAAGGTGTCCGGGCTCGGCCAGAACGTGATCGTGGTGCCCGTGGCATCCGACTCTTCGCCCTTTTCGAGCGGAGCGTTCGGCACACCGTGGGAGAAACTCTGGCGCCAGACGTGTCCCTGACGACGAACCTCGACCTCGAGCCGGGTCGACAGTGCGTTCACCACGGAGCTACCGACACCGTGCAGACCACCGGAGACCGCATAACCGCCGCCGCCGAACTTTCCACCGGCGTGCAGCACGGTCAAAACGACCTCAACCGTCGAGCGGCCCTCTGCCTTGTGGATGTCAACGGGGATACCGCGACCATTGTCTTCGACGCGAATCGCGCCGTCGGCAAGAATACGAATGTCGATGGTGTCGCAGTACCCGGCGAGGGCCTCGTCGACTGAGTTGTCGACAATCTCATACACCAAGTGATGCAAACCGCGCGGTCCTGTGGAACCGATGTACATTCCCGGTCGCTTGCGAACGGCTTCTAGGCCCTCAAGAACCTGAATTTCGTCTGCGCCGTACTCGTGCCTGGACTCGGGATTCTTCGGCTCTACTGTCATATGAAATTGGACTCCCTCTGCCGCTGAAGCGACCTTTCAAGTCTACCAAACATGGGGACCAGAGCACTCCATAAACGCCGATCTGACGCGCTTTCGTTGCGAGGGTGACCGATTTTGCCCGGCTACCCGTAGGTATCGCGCGGGCCCCGCCCTGGAATTGATCTGGGGCCCTTTTTCCAGGAAGGGGCGTTGGGTCCCTGAAAACGGATTGATGTAATCCCGGCGTCCGGATATCGCGTCGCGATGTGCGTCATGATGTCGACTCGCATCATCCGCAGCTGTGTCGCCCATGCTGTTGATTCGCACTGGACAGTCAATACACCGTCTTCGATTCCGACGGGAGTTGAATGCTTCGCGGTCTCGGCCCCTGCGATTTCGGTCCACGAATCCAGAAGCGACGATTGCGCCAGTGGCGAGTTCCAGCCGAGCTGCATAGTGAGCGAGGCGATGGTGTCGCCGAGCCCGTGTGGATCCCTGCCTTTGCCGAACGGGACGCTTGATGCGTTCTCCGTTTTAGGCCGTTTCCTGGCGCGGGACCGGCGGGCGTTGGGGTCACCGAAGACATCTTTGAAGCGCAGATAGACGCGTGACGCCTCAGTGCCTGCGACTTCTGGCTCGGCAGATTCAGCGTCATCTGCATCAGCTGTGACTGCGTCACCGCCGGTGATCGCTGGCTCTCCAGATCCAGAATCACTGGCATTCAGTGGCTTGTTGTCGTTGTCAGACACGATGATCGTCCACGATCTGCCCGGCCTTGATATGGATGGTGTGCGCAGCCAGGGCTTCGGGAACATCGTCGTAGACGGCGGCCGTGATCAAGACCTGTTCGAAACCGCCGACGGCAGCAGCTAGTCGTGCTCGCCTGGTCTGGTCGAGCTCGGCGAAGACATCGTCGAGGATGAGCACAGGGTCACCGCTCATTGAATCCCGACGAAGCAATTCAGCGGATGCCAGTTTCAGTGCGAGTGCGAACGACCAGGATTCGCCGTGGCTGGCATATCCCTTGGCCGGCAGCGAATTGAGCATGAAGACGAGGTCGTCGCGGTGTGGGCCGGCCAGCGTCATCCCCCGGTCGAGCTCCTTGCCTCGCAATGAGGCAAGTGCGGTCCTGAACAACTCGGCTGTCGGAATCGCCGCGGGTGCGAGTGCCGACGCTTCGGGTGCCTCATCGTCCTCGTCTGCACCCAGGATACTGAGCGAGGAGACGAGCTTCGGGCCGTGGTCTTCGCCGGCGACCGATTCGTACGCAGCACGGAGTGGCTCGCTCAACAAACGCACGAGTTCGGCGCGTTCGTCGATGATTTGAGACCCGAGATCAACGAGTCGCTCATCCCAGATATCAAGTGTGGACAGGGATTTTCCCTTGACACCCGTTGCTCTGGCTGACTTCAGCAGCGTGTTGCGCTGCTTGAGGACTCGATCGTAATCCGCAAGCACTCCGGCGATCCGCGGCGTGCGCAGCACCAACAACTGGTCGAGGAAACGGCGGCGTCCTGACGGATCTCCGCGCACCAGAGACAGGTCTTCAGGTGCGAACAACACGCTCGAGAAGTATCGAGGAAGTTCGCGCGTCTTGATAGCTGAACGGTTGATCTGAGCACGGTTCAATCCGGTGCGATTGATCTGAACCTCGGCCAGGATCTCGCGGCCGTTGTATTCGAGCCTGGCCCTGATCACTGCGGATTCAGCGCCAGCCCTGATCATCGCTTTGTCGCTGGAAACGCGATGCGAGCCCAGGGTACTCAGATACCCGAGCGCTTCGACCAGATTGGTTTTACCCTGGCCGTTGCGGCCGACCACCAGATTGGGGCCGGCCGCAAACGGTACCTCTGCGGTCGTGTAATTACGAAAATCCGCCAGGGAGAGGTGACTAACTCGCACGGTTCATCAGAGACACGATGTGTCAGTCTGCCTTCTTGACCGCGTGCCCGCCGAACTGGTTGCGGAGAGCAGCAACAGCCTTCATGGCAGGAGAGTCGTCCTGGCGCGAAACGAATCGCGCGAAGATCGACGCAGCGATCGTGGGAACGGGAACAGCGTTGTCGATGGCTTCTTCGATCGTCCAGCGTCCCTCACCTGAGTCTTCAACGTAGCCTTCGATGTTGGCCAGCGTCGGGTCTTCCTTAAGGGCAAGAACCATGAGCTCAAGCAGCCAGGAGCGCACGACGGTTCCACGCTGCCAGGCAGAGAAGATTCCGGGGACGTCCTTGATGAGGTCGCTGCGCTTTTCGAGCAGTTCGTAGCCCTCGGCGTATGCCTGCATCATGGCGTACTCGATGCCGTTGTGCACCATCTTGGCGTAGTGGCCTGCGCCGACTTCTCCTGCGTGCACGAAGCCTTCTTCGCGAGGGCCTTCAGGACGCAGCGCGTCGAAGACGGGCATTGCGCGCTCGACCTGCTCCTGGCTACCGCCGACCATCAGGCCGTAGCCGTTGGTGACGCCCCAGACTCCACCGGAAACACCGGCGTCGATGTAGTTGATTCCCTTGGGTGCAAGCAGTTCAACGTGCTTGAAGTCCTCGGTGAAGCGTGAGTTGCCGCCGTCAATGACGAGGTCGCCCTCTTCCAGCTTCTCAGCCAGTTCGTTCACGACAGAGTCAGTGATGGCTCCGGCCGGAACCATGATCCAGACCAGTCGCGGCGATGGAATCGCTGCGATCAATTCGTCAACGGAGGCGACGTCAGCCACATCCTGGTTTCGGTCGTATCCGGTGACCGTCAGTCCTGCATTGCGCAGGCGTGTGCGCATGTTCGCGCCCATTTTTCCGAGGCCGATGATACCGATGTGCATGAAGCTCCTTTGTGCCGGTGGTGTGGTGCGCTAGCGCAGCAGGAGGTTGGGTTGCAGCAAGTACTTGTAGCTGTCGGCGCCCGCACTCTCGCGAGATGTCTGGCTCGTGATGAGCACAGGGCCCGGCTTGTTGGGGTTCTCGGTCTTAGTGAACGAGATGCGCACGAATTCGGAGTGAACCGCGCCCAATCCATCAAGCAGGAACTGTGGTTTCAGAGAGACGACAGTGTCTGTTCCGGTAAGAATTGCGTCGATCGTTTCGGAGGCCTGCGCCTGCTCGGATCCGATCGCCTCGAGTGTGAGTCCGTCTGAGGTGAACGAGAAACGAAGCGCTGCTTCGCGTTCGAGCACGAGCTGTACGCGGCGGGTGGCCTCGATCAGCTCTGCGGTGTTCATCACCGCGTAGTTGTCGACAGTTTCGGGGAACAGTCGGCGGACTGGCGGGAAATTGCCCTTGATCAGAAGCGAGGTAACCGTCTTTTTGTCGGCGGTGAAGGCGATCAATTCGCGGTCGTCAGTGTTCGTGATCGCGACAGAGATCGTCCCACTGTGGCCGAATGTCTTGCCGACTTCCTGCAGAGTGCGAGCCGGCACGAGTGCCGTCATCGTCTCGGTGTTGTCGTTGCTGCCTGAGTCCCAGTTGATTTCACGGACGGCGACTCGGTAACGGTCGGTGGCGACGAGTCCGAGGCTGTTTTCTGAAACTTCGAGCTGCACACCGGTGATGACCGGGGTGACGTCGTCGCGTGACGCGGCAACGGCGACCTGGGCGACTGCATTGGCGAAGTCTTCTGCCGGGACGAGTCCCGACTGCGTGCTCACCTGCGGGATGCTCGGGTATTCCTCAACCGGCATCGACAGCAGTGTGAAGCTGGCCGATCCACAACTGACGGTGATGCGTGATTCGTCGGTGACGAAGCGCACAGGTGCGTTGGGCATCCGGCTGGCGATTTCGGCCAGCAGACGGCCGGACACGAGAACCTTGCCTGTTTCTTCAACATCAGCGGCGATCTCGGTCTGTGCTGAAACCTCGTAGTCGAAAGACGACAAGATCAAGCCGGTTTCTGTCGCTTCGATCAGCACCCCACTCAAAATGGGCAGCGTGGTGCGCTGGGGAAGCAACTTGACCGCAAAAGAGACGGCTTCACTGAAGACGTCCCTGTTGGCCTGAAATCTCACGGATTCGCTCCTGTCGATAGAGGCAATGGATGTGGCCTCAATGCTAGTCGTCTTTGTCAGCCGGCCCCGGTCGGGGGCAGCCCGGCCGTGAAGGTTATCGGGTGATGGCTAACAAGAATTAATAGTTAATGGTCTTAACCGGTGTGGAAACTGTGGATAACTCTTCGAACCGTCCGAAATCATTGGGATTCAGGGGGTCCGAGGCTGTTGGCGGACTGTGAGCGTTAATCGATCAGCTCTGAGGCGAAGATTTTTGTAATTCACGTTGTACACAGGTAGATCGTTGTTTCTACAGGCAATGGCAAGTTATTCAACGACTTTCCACAGAGTTATCCACAGTGTGAATATCCAAAATTTTTTAACTACTTGTACCGGTGGTTCTGCTTGATGCGGTTTGTGAGCTCAGTCACCTGGTTGTAGATCGAGCGACGCTCTTTCATCAGCTCACTGATCTTCTTGTTGGCGTACATGACCGTGGTGTGATCGCGGTTACCGAACAGCTGCCCGATTTTTGGCAGTGACAGGTTGGTGAGCTCACGACACAGATACATCGCGATCTGACGAGCCGTCGCGACGGCCTGCGATCGGGAAGATCCGTAGAGGTCGTCAACAGTGAGCTTGAAGTAGTCAGCGGTGTTGGTGATGATGTCGACTGGCGCAATGACGTTGTCTTCGTCAAGCGTGATGAGGTCCTTGAGGACCGTCTGCACCAGATTCATGTCGACCGGCGTGCGGTTGAGGCTGGCAAACGCCGTCACCCTGATGAGGGTGCCCTCGAGCTCGCGGATGTTCGATGACACCTTGGTCGCCATGAACTCAAGGATGTCGTCAGGAACCTGCAACTTCTCGCTCTGCGCCTTCTTCCGAAGAATGGCGATGCGGGTTTCGAGGTCGGGAGCCTGCACGTCGGTGATGAGGCCCCACTCGAAGCGGGAGCGCATCCGGTCTTCGAAGCCGGTAAGTGCCTTCGGTGGCAGGTCGCTCGTGATGACCACCTGCTTGTTGTGGTCGTGCAGTGTGTTGAAGGTGTGGAAGAAGGCTTCCTGGGTCTCAGCCTTGCCCTGCAAGAACTGGATGTCGTCGATCATCAAGATGTCGACGTTGCGGTAGCGCTGCTGGAACAGGGAACCACGGTTGTTCGCGATCGAGTTGATGAAGTCGTTGGTGAATTCCTCGCTACTGACGTAGCGAACCCGGATGCCCGGGTACAGGCTCATGGCGTAGTGACCTGTCGCATGGAGCAGGTGGGTCTTGCCGAGGCCGGACGACCCATAGACGAAGAGCGGGTTGTACGCCTTCGCGGGCGCTTCGGCCACTGCCACCGCTGCCGCGTGAGCAAAGCGGTTTGACTGGCCAATGACGAAGTTGTCGAAGTTGTACTTCGGATTCAGGCGAGTATCCAGCGGACGTTCGGTCTGAGTTGTCTCGAACACCGACTGGTGCGCTGCCGGCGTCTCAACGTCGGGAATCGCCGTCTCGTCCTGGATCGGACGCTGCGCGTCCTGCTCCAGTTCGGGATTCACCACGACGTAGAAACTGGAGACCGCTGTTGACTCGTCCAGCTGTGTCATTGCCGTGAGAAGTGGCACCCGCATCCGCTGGTTGAGCATGCTCGCAGTGAATTCGTTGGGTACTTCCAGATAGAAGGTGCCGGCTGCGATGCCCTTGGGCTCGACCAGATTCAGGAACCCATACAGCATCGGAGTGATGCTGTCGTCCGATTCGAGCGTGGTCAGGACCGCCTGCCATGTCTCAGTGATCGGAATTTCGCCGTCTGCCATGCTTCCTGCACCTTCTTATTCACAGAGTTATCCACCGCCTGTGGGGAAAAAGGCCCAATTCTCAGGCTTTTATTCACCTACCTGTGGATAACTAGGTGTTCACGGTAACCAATGAGTCCTAGCCACTCCAAATTCACCCGAATTTTAACCGCGTGTCATTGCCAGTGATAGCGACATTATTGTGGAGAATCGGTCGTTTGGGTTGTGCGAGTTTGACCAACGGTTCACAAAGCCGTAGTTTTAATCAGTTGACCTGAGCCCAAGGGCTACCCCCAATTCTTTCCGGCCGCCCGTTTTGGCCTGCAGAGATCAAACACGTGGAGATTGAACTATGAGCAAGAGAACCTTCCAGCCGAACAACCGTCGTCGCGCCAAGGTGCACGGCTTCCGTCTGCGCATGCGCACCCGTGCCGGCCGCGCAATCCTCGGTGCACGTCGTCGTAAGGGACGCACCGAACTCTCCGCCTAAGCGCGCTGGTGCTCGCTAAATCGAATCGCATTACGAGCGGGAACGACTATAAAGCTGTCGTTCGGCGGGGATACCGAGTAGTCGGACCCCACACCGTCGCGTATCTCAGGAAGAACCCTGACGGGAATCCTGCGCGATTCGGCTTCATCGTGGCCAAGAACATCGGTGGCGCAGTAGTGCGCAACGTTGTTCGACGTCGGATGAAAGCAGCGAGCTTTCAATTACTGCCATTCGTTCCGCCGGGAACTGACATCGTCATCAGGGCGTTGCCAGGTTCCGAGGGGGTTCCGTGGGCTACCCTGCATTCAGAGATCTCAGATGCTCTGAATGCAGGGAGCATCGGTCTGAGCAGAAAGAAATCATGAACCGGGTTGTGGCAAGCATCATCTTGCTGCCCCGCAATGCGGGAATCCTGGTTCTTCGCGCGTATCGCGCGGTGATTTCTCCTCTGTACGGCGATGTGTGCCGGTATTACCCCTCTTGTTCGGCCTACGCTCTGGGAGCCGTTCAAGAACACGGACTTGTGATTGGCTCTGCCTTGGCTGCCCGTCGGCTGGCCAGGTGCCATCCGTGGGCAGAGGGCGGGATCGATGATGTTCCCCAGAAGCGCAAGCGTCGCTACACCGTGACGCGATTTGGTTTTGTTATTGCACCAAGCCATGGAAAGGGCTGACCCCACGTATGGACCTCATCGGTACAATCCTCTGGCCGCTGAAATGGGCCGTGGAACTGCTGCTCGTCGCCTTCCACTGGCTGTTCACCACCGCCGGCCTTGATTCAGCCGCCGGTGTCACCTGGGTCCTGTCAATTGTCGGACTGGTTCTGGTGGTTCGCGCCGCTCTCATCCCGATCTTCGTCAAGCAGATCAAGAGCCAGCGCAAGATGCTCGAGGTCGCCCCTCAGCTGAAGAAAATCCAGGACAAGTACAAGGGCAAGAAGGATCAGTTCTCTCGCGAGGCCATGTCGCGCGAGACCATGGAGCTGTACAAGCGCACGGGAACGAACCCGCTGAGCTCCTGCCTCCCGCTCCTGCTGCAGATGCCGATCTTCTTCGCGCTCTTCTCTGTACTCAACGATGCCCAGCACGCCAAAGCCGGCGTCGGCCCCCTCAACGACACGCTCGCAGAGAGCTTCGGCAACGCCACGTTCCTCGGCGCCCCGCTGCACGATTCGTTCGCTTCCCAGTGGACACTCATGACGGCCGGCCAGCCGTTCAACGCTTCGGTGATGGTCCTCGCGGCCACCATGGTCGTCCTGATGACCGCGTCCCAGTTCATCACGCAGCTTCAGATCGTCTCCAAGAACATGTCGCCTGAGACCAAGGCGAGCCCCATGTTCAAGCAGCAGCGCATTATGTTGTACCTGCTCCCCCTGGTCTTCGCCTTCTCTGGTGTGGCCTTCCCGCTCGGCGTGATGTTCTACTGGCTCACCACGAACATCTGGACGATGTGCCAGCAGTTCCTGGTCATCCGCAACATGCCGACCCCCGGCAGTGAAGCGGCCAAGGCCCGTGAAGAGCGCCTTGCCCGCAAGGGAAAGCTGATCGCAACCGATGGCGACATCATCGTTGTGGATGAAGCACCCAAGACCACCCAGCGTCAGCAGCCGGTCAGCAAGAACCGTGCGAAGAAGCAAACCGGACCCAAGAAGTAGAGACGGGAAACCATCGTGACCGATAGCACCGCCACTGACACCGCAACCGAAGTAGACACCGTCGTCGCCCCGGGCTTCTCTGCAGGGCTCGTTTCGGAGTCGTCCTCCGACACGGTGGTTTCATCAGCAACCGACTCCCCCACCCTCGACCAGCTCGAGCAGGAGGGTGACATCGCCGCTGACTACATCGAGGAGTTTCTCGACATCTGCGACCTTGACGGTGACATCGACATCGATGCTCGTAATGGACGCGCGTACCTGTCGGTCAACGCCGTGGATGCCGCAAATCTGCGTTTGCTGTCCAAGCCGGACACCGTGAACGCCCTGCAGGAGCTGACGCGCCTGGCTGTGCAGAACAAGACCGGCGGCTTCTCACGCCTGATCCTCGACATCGGTGGATCTCGTGACGCACGCCAGGCCGAGCTTGCCTCGCTCGTCAACCGAGCGGTCGAGCGCATCGAAGCCGGAGCGACCGAAGCATCGCTCCCGGCGATGTCCTCGTACGAGCGCAAGCTCGTGCACGACCTCGTCTCGGGCCGCGGCTTCGTTTCAGAATCGCGCGGCGAAGGCCGCGATCGCCACACGGTTATCACCGCGTCCTAGTTTCACGTGAAACATTGAACGAGACATTAGAAGTAGAACCAGCAGTCGCAGCCGAGATCTTCGGCGCTCAGATTGACGTTGCGCGTGCATTCACGGCCAACCTGGCCGCGCAGGGCGAGGAACTGGGGCTCATCGGGCCGCTTGAACTCCCCCGGCTGTGGTCGCGTCACATCCTGAACTGTGCAATCATGGCGCCGCTGCTTCGTCCGGGGCTTGTCGGCGACGTGGGCTCGGGCGCAGGCCTGCCGGGTCTCGTGCTGGCAATCGCTCGCCCCGACGTGTCGTTCATCCTGATCGAGCCGATGGAGCGCCGCGTCGCGTGGCTGAATGACCAGGTGTCGGCACTGGGACTGACCAATGTTGTCGTGAAGCGTGCCCGCGCTGAAGAGATCAAGCTTGATGCGCCCCTCGACCAGGTCACCGCCCGCGCCGTGAGTGCGTTCAAGACGCTGATCCCCCTGACCGTTCCGCTGCTCAAATACGGTGGGGAGCTCATCCTGATGAAGGGTGCTAACGCTCCGGCCGAGATTGAGGCTGCGGCAAAGGCAATCCGCAAGTACCACCTGGTGGGTGTCGAGCTTCTTACCCTCGGCGAGGGTGTGCTGCAGGACGTCACACGGGTCATTAGGGCTACAGTGGATTAGTCTGCACGTTTCGAATTTTCGGTACTGCGGCACTGGGTGCCGGGTTCTCTTCTGACGTAGTACGAGCAGTTCAGTTTTATCCCCCAGAAGTACGGTGACGCTTCATACTTGCACCCGATATGAGTGCACTCCATGGAGTCGACCCACCACATCCGCATCCAGACGCAAAGGTTTCACGTGAAGCATCCTGGTGAAGACCAGCACCTCCAGACAGAATCTGGATTCGACGGATCCACTCCCCTTGCCAGGGAGATTGCGGAATTGACGCGCAGGCGCCAGGCAATCGCGTCTGAGCAGCTGCCCAAACCCTCAACGACCCGTGTCATGACGGTCTCGAACCAGAAGGGTGGCGTCGGCAAGACGACGACGGCCGTCAACCTGGCCGCTGCACTTGCCCGTCAGGGTGCTCGCGTTCTCGTCATCGACCTTGACCCACAGGGCAACGCGTCGACCGCGCTTGGTGTTGAGCACCGTTCAGACACAGCGAGCGTCTACGACGTGATCGTGAACGACGTTCCTCTCGCCGATGTTGTGCAGAAGAGTCCTGAATTCGGCGCGCTCTACTGCGTTCCCGCCACGATTCACCTGGCCGGCGCCGAGATCGAACTGGTCTCACTCGTGGCGCGCGAACAGCGTCTTCGCCGTGCACTCGACGTGTACCTCCGCGAGATGGATGACCCGTACCACTACGTGTTCATCGACTGCCCGCCGTCGCTTGGCCTGCTGACGATCAACGCTTTCGTCGCTGCGCGCGAGGTGCTGATCCCCATCCAGTGCGAGTACTACGCGCTCGAGGGCCTGAGTCAGTTGCTCAAGAATATTGAGCTGATTGAGAAGCACCTCAACCCCGAGCTGCGCGTTTCGACTATTCTGCTGACCATGTATGACGGCCGAACCAATCTGGCGAACCAGGTAGCTCAGGATGTGCGGGACCACTTCCCGAACCAGGTGCTCGACACCCTGATTCCGCGTTCCGTGCGCGTTTCTGAGGCTCCCAGCTATGGGCAGAGCGTCGTGAGCTACGACCTCAACTCGGCAGGATCCCTCTCCTACCTCGAAGCGGCAGCCGAAATTGCTCGTCGTGGCGCACCACGGACAGGAGTACAGCTCTAATGGCAAAGCGGACTGGCCTCGGGCGCGGGATTGGTGCGCTCATCCCCATGCAGGACGAGGTCAAGCCGGCCCGTCCCGTCGACGTATTCTTTCCTCGGTCCGAAGCCGGAAGTGCCTCAACTACTACCAAGGCCACTCCCCCGGCCTCGAATGGCCGTCGATCCGTGCCTTCTGTGGCGTCGGTAACCGCGCCAGCACCCCGTGGGGCGACGGCTGCTCCTCTGCCGCCATCATCGATGGTGAACACTCTGGGCGCTGAGCAGGAAGACCTGCTCGATGTTCCCGGTGCCTGGCTCGCACACCTCGATCCCCGCGACATCATTCCGAACGCCCAGCAGCCTCGAACCGTCTTCGACGAGTCCGATCTGGCCGAGTTGGTTCACAGCATCCGTGAAATCGGTGTGCTGCAGCCGATCGTCGTGCGTCCACACCCGTCTCTGCACGGCAAATTCGAGCTCGTCATGGGTGAGCGTCGCCTCCGCGCGACCCGTCAGGTCGGACTGTCGACGATTCCGGCCGTCGTTCGGGATACAGCGGATGTCGACATGCTGCGCGATGCGCTCCTCGAGAACCTGCACCGCGCACAGCTCAACCCGCTTGAAGAGGCATCCGCCTACCAGCAGCTTCTTTCTGACTTCGGTATCACCCAGGACGAACTGGCGCTGAAAATCGGTCGTTCGCGCCCGCAGATCACCAACACGATTCGTCTTCTGAAGCTTCCGTCTGCCGTGCAGCTGCGCGTTGCCTCCGGGGTTTTGAGCGCCGGTCACGCCCGCGCCATCCTCTCGGTCGGCGATCCAGAGGGCATGCTGCGCCTGGCCGACAAGATTGTGAACGAAGATCTCTCGGTGCGCGCTGCTGAAGCTGCAGCGACTGCGGCTCCGAAGGCGCCTGTGGCCAAGGCAGCCCCCGGAAAGCGCCAGGGTCAGCTCGATGAGCTCGCCGACAGCCTCGGTGACCGCCTCGACACCCGCGTGAAGATCAAACTTGGTGCACGAAAAGGCCAGATCACAGTGGATTTCGCGACCATGGGCGACCTGAATCGTATTCTCACCGAACTCGGCCAGTTGGACTTCAACGCCAACAAGTAGTGCCGCTGTCTGTGGCGCTTGGGGGCGCGTAGAGAGACGTCTAATTCAAGTACTGAAGCCCACCGTTGCGGTGGGCTTCAGTCGGTTAAGGCCGACAGGGATTGTCTGTCGGGCGGCGAAGCTGCCTGCAGACCAGTTTGAAGGTCGCCGGTCCGACGCGTGGTTCGGTGAGAGTGTGCGCGCTCATGTTCATGCTCTGGCCAGCTCTGGTTCTGCCGGCTACATGTTTGTCTCGCGACATGTTGCAACTGACCGTGTGTTCGGGCTGAGCCGCGATCGATGCGGGGCGTCGCGCGGCATGCATGTGGCCTCTGCGTTTTACGTCGTAGGTGCCGACCATTCCAAGTCTTGGGCATCATCGTGGTATCTCGGCAGCCGCCGGGCGCCGCGCGTTTTCATGATTGGCGTCACTCGGCAATTTGACTCAAATTCTCCCCGCTTGCCCCAAACGGACTGATTTTGCACGAAAATCGGCTCGAAAATGGAAAATCCGGAGAACGGTAATCGGGCTTAGGATGCTTCTCAGCGAATCGAAATTGATGTTTTCGGCAAAGTTTCACGTGAAACTAATCGCGTTCGGATCTTCTTGCATTTCGTGGTGTAGTCGAACGGGACGCTCATGGAGCTTAATTCGGCCATATGCACCCCTCCCCCGATGGTTGGAGAACAGTTGGTCGCGGCGCGGACTGGGTTTCAGCCGTCGGAATGTGCGCGCCTCTGGCAGTCTCATTGGTCATTGTTGGACCTATTCGTAACGGCATCTTCGCTCTCGGGGCCGGTGAATTCTCGTGGTCATAGGCGCTTCGACTTGCAGGTCTGTCCCGATTCGCGGAGGCCGTTTCGCTTGCGCCCCCGCCACCTCCACCACGTTTTGACATTTAACGTGCGACGTCGCGAGCCTAATTCTTCGTCATTCGACTGACGTGGCGGGCACAGATTCGATGAATTGGTTGCAGCCGGATCGGGGGTCTCGGCCCTACCGTTGCGGTGGTCTCAACCTGATCGCCTTCGAACGGTCTCGTCGTTCACCTCCTCTGTATCGATTTCCAACGTTATCGGGCCAAGTTATTGGGGGGCGCCGAGCTGCTCCAGATGAACAATTCTTTTCCTATTTGGCGCTGAGATGGCCTCAACCGGAGGTGGTTGCGGAAGATGAATCTGCCCTTTTTGCAGCGCCAGGAGCTCCGGAATGTGCCCAATTGAGTGCCGAGTCGGAAGGCTTTCGAGCGCATTTAGATGTGATGTTTCACGTGAAACCGTGCAGTTTTTGGTGCGGTTCGGCTGGTCATTTGGCGTCAACATTCATCTGCAATTTATGAGGTTGGCACGAGAATCCGAGCGGCCGAAAGGGTTCTGGCGGTACAGATCTTCGCGTTTTTGAGCGCGGACGTGTTGTAGGTGGCACGAGTTGCACGCGTCGAATGGCGTCGATTTGGATTGATCGCGTGGCTCCTTTAGCCGTGGTGAAGCTCGCCGTAGCGGCGTTGCCAACACGCGTAAAGCCGGCCCGGTCACCCCGCAGCGCGCGCAGTTCGGTCACTCCCCCACCGCAAATTTTGACGCCGATCGCTGCGCTGGGAACCGGGGCATTCACGCTCCAGGGGGCTCCGAGCAGGGCTCCACGAGTGCGTCTGACGTCTTCTAGTTCGCGGAACTCTTTGAGCGCTGTGGGCGTTGATGGAGCTCGAAATGGGGTCCCGGACGTCCGCTCCCCCGAACGGTCCTTCATCGTTTGGCGCCATTAGCGGCCGCTATACGCAAAGATGAATGATCGTTCTGGCGGGCATTCGACTGATGTTTCACGTGAAACCATCGCCCTCTCAGGCGCCGGCACCTGCTGGACCTGGTTGCGCTGCGGGCCAGAATTTGTCTCTGCTGATGACCACTCGGCACTCCGATCTGCCCACTCTGCTGCCCCATCTAGCTGCGTATACCGGCGCTTGGCGGCGATCGGAACTGGCGCAATGGGTGCATCGATTGCACCCATTGACGCGTAGCCCACATGGATGGCGGTGGTGGTTCAACATCGAATTGCGCCCTGCGATTCGTCGATTTAGGGGTCCGACGGCTGGAGGAGTGATCCGTTGCGCTCGGACTCGCGGCGGGCTATATGGATGCCTGGACGCATGGACGCCTGGACGCCTGGATATCCGAAGGCAGGAGGCCAAGAGGCCAGGTTGCCTGAACGCCTGAAAGCCTGGATGTCTCAGCGCCCGCAGGCGCTCCTTCGGTCAGTGATGGGGTGGTGAATGGGCACCGTGCCGGCGGCACCTGGCCGACTCGGGCATCCCGATATGAAATGCCAGCTCTTTGGTTTCTAGGTCAGCAAGTGCCGCAACAGCGTGGACAGAAGTGCACAGTGTTTCACGTGAAACGTCGCGTTTTCTTTCGTCCACGTCTATCAGTGGGGGGAAGGTTTCCGAGGTGCATCTCAGTGGCCGTGCTCGAGCACGTCGACTCCTGTGGCCATCCACTCCCTGCTTGAAGGCATGAGGGCGAACAATGTGACGAACGGGATTCGGGGACAGGGAAGGCGCACATTAGGTGTCTGGAGCGGCAGGCGAAAAGGCGGCTAGCGAAGCCACCAAGACGTAGGGCAGGACCTTGGGTCGCCCAGTCAGACAACGACCGCTCAGGCGGCCCGTCGGCGGGGTGATCAACCAGGAGAGGTGACCAATCCGGGACATGACCAATCTGAGCGATGACCAATCTGAGCGATGACGAATCCGAGAGTTGAGAGCGAGGGACGCGGCAGGTGGGCCAGCCAGCTAGCCAGCCAAGCACCCAGCCACCCGGCCAGGCAGGAAGAGAGCGTGCTCATACGTTCCGGCGCTGATGCGAGTGACGGCGGCGCGGGTGTGGGTGCGCTCTCGAATTCTGAGGCGAGGCCCGAGCAATGAATCACGGTGGAGCTGGGCGGGGGAGCCTCGGCTCCAAGGAGAGGACATCCCTATTCGTTTGCCTGCAGACATTGATTCGGTCACTTGCTGCACTCACATTCCATCGATCAGCGCACGCGGGACCGCGCTGTTTGGCGTGGCCAATACCCAGCTCGGCGGAACGCGCTCGGGACGTTTCACGTGAAACATCACCACTCCCCTGTGTCCGGCACGAGGCGGCTTTCGGCAATGCGTGCAACGCGTGCACTGAAAGACGGCAGCGGACTCGACCGTGCGACGAGGGTTAGGCATCGACGGCGAAGGTGGGTCCGGTTCGGCCGCGGGCTGCACTGGAGTCCGGGCGGGATCAGCATCGGCTTTTCAATCAGCGTTAGTGCAGGTGTGAATATGAGGCTGCAGGGGCTGGTCGTGCGAGGTGCATCACCAAGCATCCGCTCGGACCCGCTTTCGCACGCACTCCCCCGGCGACTGGAGGACAGGAGTACAGGACAACCCTCAACCACCGAAGCACCAGTCGAGGGTGAAGGTATCGGGCGTCGGCGCAACGTCGTCGATTGGCCTATCGATCGTTCCGTATTGAGGGGCGGCGGCGCCGATTTCGCTCATGGTTGGCTCCGTCGCGGTATCAAGCGCAGCGCCTGTGCACTCAGGCTCACGAGTTCCATCGGGCAGGGCGTTCACCGACCAGCTCAACTACGGGGCACACCAGCTCAACTACAGCGCACGAGTTGCGAAAGTAGAGCCGAAGCATCCCGGCGGAGATCGAGGACCTCGTTCGATCGCCGCGCCGGCCTCGAGGCAGTGCATGCACCCCCCCCGGCGCGAGCCGAGATCATGCAAGCGGCTCGCATCCGTATGCAGCAAGAGTCCGCAGCGCCGAAGCCTCGAAGCCCCGAGCCCCGTGGCGTGGCGCTGCCCGCTGCGCGTCTCGTCGCTCATCCGCTGCATGCGGCCGGGGAGGCGCGTCAGGCGCGCTTCTCCTGCGACTTGCGCAGTCAATGCAGTGTGTAGCCCTGTGGCGCACTGCTTAGGATCGATCCAGGCGAAGCCAGGTTTCTCGCACGACAATGTTTCACGTGAAACAAAGGAGTCCCGCGAAGCCCGATGACTCCAGTACCTGGCTGGGGTCCACGGGGCAACCGCGATGTTCAACGGAGGGAGTCCTCTTGCCTCAGCACGAACTGACACAGGCACCGACCAGGTGAAGAAGAAGTCCAGAGATTCGGACCGGAAGGCCCAACGCAGACACTCCCCGCTTGCCGAGCCGGAGGCCTGGCGAGCGAGGAGTGTCTGGTGAAGAGCGCCTGGTGAAGAAAGGTGGTGAAGAAAGCTAGCGAAGAAAGTGGGGCGCCGAGACTAGCTTTCCGTCGGCCCGACCGGCCCGACCGGCTCCACAGGCTCGGCACGCCCGGACGGCTTGACCTGCACGTCGTCGGCGATATCTGCGGCGAATCCGGCCGTGCGGCGTTCCTCTGTGTCACCACCGTTAATCGCAGCGAAGGCCAACGCCGAGTACACGTCACCCAGGGTCTGGCTGGAGGCCTCGATCGCGAGGGGAACCAACGATGTCTCAGTGAGGCCCGGAAGCACGTTCGCTTCGAGGAACCACGGAGTGCCTTCTCCATCAACGATGAGATCGACTCGTGAGATGTGCCGCAAGCCAAGCAGGCTGTGGATTGCAACAGCGGTCTGTGCGACCTGTTCGGCGACCGCGGGCGAAATGCGGGCCGGAGCGTAGAACTGCGTCTCCCCGGCATTGTATCGCGCCTCGAAGCTGTAGACGCCACTGAGCGGGACGATCTCGACGGCCGGCAGGGCGATGGGCCCCTCCCCCGTGTCAATGACCGCTACGGCCACCTCAGTGCCCACCACGCGCTGTTCGATGAGTGCGGTGTCTGAGTAGGTGAAGGCATCCACCATCGCGCGTGGCAGGGCCGCTGCCGTCTCGACGATAGTTACGCCCTGGGCCGAGCCACCCTCGGCTGGCTTGACGACGAGTTCGGAGCCAAGAGCGGCAACTACATTCGCCAGCACATTGACCGCACCCAAATCCCGGAACGTCTCCTTGGAGAGAGCGATCCAATTCGGTGTGGCGAATCCTGCGCGACGAACGAGCTCTTTTGCAGTGGGCTTCGCCCAGGCAAGGTGCGCGTCTGCTCCCTCTGAGCCGACGAACGGGATGCCGGTGGTCGCGAGCAGGCTGCGCAATGCGCCATCCTCGCCGCTGGCTCCATGGAGGGCAGGCCAAATGACGTCCGGTCGCTCTGTGGCCAGATAACCGAGCAGCGACGCGTCGGGATCGACGATTGTCACGCGGTGTCCGAGTCCGGTCAGGGCATCGGAGACACGGCGACCCGAGCGCATTGAAATATCGCGCTCGTGGGAGATTCCGCCGGCCAGTACAACAATGTTGAGAGCTGTGAACTCGCTCATATTCAGGGTTATTCCTTGCTCTGAAAGGGTCAGGGACCGGTTAGGAGATGTTGGGCGGCGGGGCGCTGAAGCGACGGCGATCTTCGATCGAACTGAGCACACCGGTATCGGTGAAAGTTCCGGCGAAGGTGTCGAGCAGATCCAGCTCACCACGAATCACAGTCGCCAGACGACGGATGCCGACGCGAATGTTCTCTGGAGTGGGATAACAGAACGAGAGGCGCATGTTCTGGCGCCCGTCTCCATCGGCGAAGAAGGCGGTACCTGGCGTATACGCCACGAGTTCCTTGACCGCGCGCGGCAGCATAGCCTTTGAATCGAGCTGTTCAGGCAGGGTGACCCAGACGTAGAAACCGCCGTTGGGGTTAGTCCAGCTGAGCTCGGGAAGATACTCATCGAGTGCAGAAAGCATGGCGTTCTTGCGCTCGTGGTACACGCCGCGGAAGGTATTGATCTGACCCTTCCAATCAGCAGTGGAAAGATACTCAGAGATAACCAACTGGCTGAACGAGCTGGGAGACAGCACCGCCGCTTCGTTCGCGAGCACCAGTTTCTCTCGGATGGCGTGGGGTGCCAGCGCCCAACCGACCCGGAATCCGGGCGCGAGGGTCTTGGAGAAGGTGCCAAGGTACACGACGCCGTCCTGCTCGACCGAGCGCATGGCATCCGGTGCCGGCTGGTCGAAATAGAGCAGCCCGTACGGGTTGTCTTCGAGCACCAGGATGTCGTTCGCCTTGGCGATCTCGAGGATCTCCAGACGCCTCTCCCAGCTGAGCGTCACGCCGGCCGGGTTGTGGAAGCTGGGGATCGTATAGAGGAACTTCATCGTCTTGCCCGCAGCCTTGAGGCTGGCGATGCGCTCACGAAGTGCTTCGGGGATGAGGCCGTGCTCGTCCATGGGGACGTGCTCGACCTCGGCCTGGTATGACTTGAAGATCACCATCGCGGTGACGTAGCTCGGCCCCTCCGAGAGTACGACGTCTCCGGGGTCGAGGAAGAGCTTGCTCACGAGTTCCAGCGCATGCTGTGAGCCCGTGGTCACGACGATGTCATCGGCGTTCGCTCGGATTCCCTCGAGCGCCATGACCTCAAGAATTTGCTCGCGAAGAGCAGGAACTCCCTGACCAGAGCCATATTGGAGCGCAACGGCACCCTGCTCGACCATGACGCGATCCATCGCGTTGATGACGAGATCCTGTGGGAGGGCCGCGACGTATGGCATGCCACCGGCAAGCGAGACCACCTCGGGGCGCGAGGCAACTGCGAACAGCGCTCGTACCTCTGAGGCACGCAGGCCCCCGGCTCGTTCGGCGTAGTGGTGATACCACGGGTCGAGGTTGGTTCCGGCCTGGTCGAGGTTGGTTCCGGCCTGAGGGGCGCCCTGTTCTGTCACTTCACTTCCGTTCTGGTGAGGGTTCAATGCTATTCCTTGTCGGCATGCTGCCTGTCCCCCGTAGTCGGCTGGGCCGATTGGGGTGCAAAAAACCCCGCCCGGCTTGCGCCGGACGGGGTTTCCTAAGAACCGGTCGGCTACACGAGGTAGGCGGCCAGGTCGGCTTCGAGAGCAGGCTTCGGCTTTGCGCCGATAACGGTCTTGACGACCTCGCCCTTCTGGAACACCTTCATCGCGGGGATGGAGGTGATCTGGTACTTTGCGGCCAGTGCCGGGTTGTCGTCGACGTTCAGCTTGACGATGTCAATCTTGTCGGCGTGCTCGGTGGCAATCTGGTCAAGGATGGGGCTGACGGCGCGGCAGGGGCCACACCACTCGGCCCAGAAGTCGACCAATACTGTCTTCTCGTTGTTGATGACTTCCTGGTCGAAAGTTGCGTCGGTGACGGCACGAGCGGTCATGTAAATCTCCTTAGTTGGTAACAGTTGCGAGTTCTGAGTCACTGGCCGAGGCCAGCAGGTCTTGAGGGAGGGATGCCAGATAGTGCTCGGCATCCAGTGCAGCGACGGTTCCAGAGGCTGCGGCGGTGACGGCCTGACGGTAGTGCGGGTCGATGACATCGCCAGCGGCGAAGACGCCGGCCAGGCTGGTCTTGGACGAGCGGCCGTCAACGGCGATCGTGCCGTCGCTGGTCAGGTCGAGCTTGCCGTGCACGAGGTGGGTGCGCGGGTCGTTTCCGATCGCCACGAACAGTCCACCGATCTCAAGTGCGGTTTCTTCGCCCGAAACTGTGTCGCGGAGCAGGAGGCCCTCAACAGCTTCTTCACCGGTGATGCCGGCGACTTCAGCGTTCCAGATGAACTCGATCTTCTCGTTTGCGAATGCACGATCCTGCATGATCTTCGACGCGCGAAGGGTGTCCTTGCGGTGAATCACATAAACCTTGCTGGCGAAGCGCGTGAGGAATGTCGCCTCTTCCATGGCGGAGTCTCCTCCACCGACGACAGCGATGACCTTCTCCTTGAAGAAGAAACCGTCGCAGGTAGCGCACCACGAGACACCGCGGCCAGACAGACGCTCTTCGTCGTCAAGGCCGAGCTTGCGGTATGCGGAACCCGTCGCGAAGATGACGGCGAGAGCTTCGTGCTTCTCGCCGGAACCCAGTGTGACCGACTTGACGGGGCCGTCGAGGTCGACGTGCGTGACATCGTCGTAGACAACTTCAGTGCCGAACCGCTCAGCCTGTTCCTGCATCTTTGTCATGAGCTCTGGGCCCTGAACGCCTTCCGGGAAACCGGGGAAGTTCTCGACATCCGTGGTGTTCATCAGCTCACCGCCGGCTTCAACCGAGCTGGCGATCACCAGAGGCTTGAGGTTGGCACGCGCAGCGTAAATCGCCGCCGTGTAACCCGCAGGCCCGGAGCCGATGATGATGACTTGGCGCACGCGCACTCTCCTTGAAATCGTGGGCGAGATGAGCGTCTGCTCATCCCACTGCCCGGTACAACACATCCTAATCGGATGGTATTCCGCGCTGACTGGGCACCAGATTGCCCTCACAGGTTGTTCGGAGCCGACGTCAGTCCGGATGGGTCTAGCGGCGGATGCGGGCCAGCAGCGGGCCTGTGAAGCCCTTGAGCTCGTCCGTACGCATCAGAACCAGGAGGCCGAAGTACAAAACGGCCATCACAGAGCCGATGATCACCATCGAGGCGATCGCCTCGAGTCGACCCGAGACGGCGAAGCCACCTGCGACGGTTCCACCCAGCAAGATGAGGAGCCAGATCCCGAGGGCGACGGGGATGATGGCGGCGGCGAAGTACTTGGTGAGGCTGCGCAGGATGCGCTTGCCATCGATCCGCCCGATCCTGCCGCGGAGCAGGAACGCGGCGAGGATTGCCTGCGCGATCCCCGCAATCGTCACAACCAGTGCAATGCCTGCAGCGATCCATTCGAGAGGGAGGAATGAGCAGCCGATGACACCGATGATCACCAGGGTCACCTGGAACAGGGTGAAGTAGAACGGTGTTTTGGTGTCGCCGAGCGCATAGAACGTGCGCTGGATCACAAACAGCACGCAGAAGGCCACGAGTCCGAGGATGTACGCCAGGATCACGTTTCCGACGCTCTGCACCTGGTTGAACGACTGCACGAACACCCGAGCGAACGGATAGGCACATACGGCGATCACAGCAGATGCGAGCACGATGAGCAGGCTGGTTCCCCGGATGGCCGACGAGGCATCGTCGCGAACGAGAGAGATCTTGCCGAGTGATGCATGTTCGCTCATGCGCGTGAAGTATGCGGTGGCGACAGAGACGGTGATCACCGAGTGGGGCAGCATGAAAATCAGCCAGGCGGTACCGAGTACGGCGGCCGAAGCGTCATCACCGGAGGCGCGTGTCACGATTCGTGTTTCGACGACGCCGGCAATGGTGGTGAGGATGAGCATGCCGAACGTCCAGCTCGCCATCTTTCCCGCAGTGCCGAGTCCGACGCCGCGCCACGCGAAGTCCGGGCGGTACTTGAGCCCGATGCGCTTCCAGAAGAAGAACAGCGCAAGGGCTTGAACGGCGACACCCAGCGTCGCGCTCCCGGCCAAGACCGCAATCATTGCGGGGCTGTACGAGGTTGCGCCATTGAGGCCGTCGGGGTCTGCCCCGAAGAGGACGACAAAAACAATGATGCCGGCGATGGAAACTACGTTATTAAGGACAGGTACCCAGGTCGACGGCCCGAACGACTTGCGTGCGTTCAGCACCTCGCCAAGCACCGTGTAGAGCCCGTAGAAGAAGATCTGGGGCAGGCACCAGTACGCGAATGCGATCGCGAGCGACAGCTTGTCTTCTGAAAGCTCAGGGGACGCCACCAGCCTGGTGAGGGCCGGTGCGAGCAACGTGGCAATTACCGTCGTCACACCCAGGATGACGAGCGCGACTGTCATCAACTTATTGATATATCCCGCTCCCCCATCCTTGTGCAGGGCAGAACGCACGATTTGCGGAACCAACACGGCGCTCAGCACTCCGCCGGCGATGATCACATAGACCTGGTTCGGCAGTTGGTTGGCGACGGCGAACGTATCGGCACCAGCGCCGACGAGACCGATCGCACCGGCAAGCACGATGACCTTGATGAACCCGAGGACGCGGGAGACGATTGTGCCTGACGCCAGGAAGACACTCGCCCGACCGATGCTGCTTGGCTTACTCACGCGTGTCGCCCGTTGGGTTGGAGGTTGTTGGGTCATCAGTCACCGGGGTGTCCTTGCTGGTCGTCGAGTCGTCAGCGCGTGAGGGAGCATCGGCCGTAACCGTCTTGGCAGGTTCAGGCGCGTCTGTCGCGAGGGCATCCGTGGCATCCGAGGCATCATCCGGCGAATCGTGACGCTTGCGGCGGCCGGAGATGTTGCGCCACACGCCAAAACCGAAGAACAGGATGACGGCGACGGCGAAGATGATTGCACCGACGCCCTCCCACTCCGCCTGCACATTGACGTCGATCAGCGCGGGCTCGCCCACCTGCACGCCGGTCGGTGAGTAGACGGTGGCGCGCAGGGTAACCGCGCCGTTTCCGACCTTGGCGCTGACCGGAATCCTGATTGTGCGGGCCGAATTTGCCTCGATCGTTTCTTCGACATCGTCACCGACGACCAGGCGCGCGTTCGTCGGCTGCAGGTTCAGGCGCACAGTGACGTTTTGATCGAATTCATTGGTCAGCGTGATCGGGATGTCAACCTGTGACGCGAAGACATTGATCGGCCCCTTGGTTGTCACGACGACCGAGTTGAGTACACTCTGGGCGGCGGTCAGGTTGACGCCGACGGCATCGACCCAGGCGCTCTGGTCATCGATCCATGACGTGGCAAACAGGGCCAGCAGCGACAGTCGCTCCGGTGCCGTCAGTGCCAACGGGTCAGCGATCGCTGTGGAGAAATCGGTGAGGGTGACTTCGCTGGCGTTCAGGCGTGACCCCAGCTCGACACGGGTCTCATCCTCTGACTTGCTCTTGAAAGTGGCATCCGAGCCAACCGCGGCGGTGCTGGCCTGCATGAGCGAAACGGATGCCTGCCACGGCATGGACGTAAGGGTAGTGATTGTCTGGTTCAGCCTGGTCGCCGTGGGAGGCCAGCCACGGTCGAGCGCTGCGACGATGCTCTGCGTGCTTCCCGACTGGTTGGCCGCGGCGACGGCCAACTGCGACGCCGCCTCTGCAATGCCAGCGTGCCAGTCTTCGTCTGTCGTTGCCATGACGGCGCGATTGATCGCCGCGGAGAGGGCATCGGCTGCAACAATGCCGACACCACCTTCGGTGGTTACGGTCGGGGATGGCGTTGTTGACGAGTCGGGGCGTGTCACCTGTGACTCGGACAGAATCGTGGTGGTGAGGCCGCTGGCCGCGAAAACAGGCAGATCAGCAGTAGAAACGCTGTCCGCAGCGGGCCAACCGATACTTGTGGAGCTGTAGCTCCACGCCAACAGGTCTTCAGTTGTAGGGAGCGTTGGTTCGTCGGTTGCCGGTTCGGTCGGTGCGGGAGTCGGCGTAGGGGTGGGTGTCGCCGATGACTCGGCGAGCAGCGATGATGGCAGCTGGCTCTGGCTGCCCAGTCCTCGCGCGCCGAGGCTCTGAGGGGTGGAAATCGGCGAGTCTGATTCAGGCGAAATAGCCGGAGGTGGCGTGACGAATGCTGCGGGATCGAGCGCCTGGGCGAAGGAGAGCGGGCCGTGCAGGGAGCCGCTGGTCTGCGCCTCGAGCGCGATGTCGGCATCCGCATAGCTGAGCGGGAATGTTTCGTTCGTCGCGTGTGCGAGGCGGTCGAGCCAGGCGAGAGCGGATGCCGGAGCCTCACTGCCGAGGATGCGGATCGACGCAATGATCATGGGGTCGATGCCCAGGGTTACCGAGGTGTTGATCACGCCGTCGAGCTGGCGGGTGAGCAGGCCGTTGGGACCGGTATAGGTCTCCAGGGCGGTTGCCGGGATGATTCCAACGCTGCCGGCCGGAGTGGTGATGGGCATCACGATGGAGAAGTCAATCGGTGTAACCGACTCAGCCGGGTACCAGACGAAGGTGCTTCGGCCCTCTGCGGTTGTGGTGGAGTCACCGGTGAGCTTGGCGGCTATTCCGCGCGCCCCCCAGGCGTTCAGTTCGGTGAGCCCGAGCTCGGCTGTCGGCACAGTGATCGCCAGCGTCGCCGTGTTTCCGGGCAGGATGCTCGAGGTGAGGGGTGTGCTGACGAGCAAGTCGCTCACGGAGTCTGAGCTGTCGGCATCGAGCCAGGCGTCGAGGGCTGACTGTGTTGTCAGTGCGCGGCTGGCGAGATAGACATCGACGCTTCCCGCGGCAATTGCCTCCGCTCCCGCATTGGTGACCGTGGCGATGACCTGGAGGTCCTGGCCCGGCCGCACGATGGGTGAACTTGCCGGGGCGAGGTCGAGAGTGATCGGTCCGTCGCCCGTTGTCGTCGCCACTCCACTGGTGGCCGTTGCCGCAAGGTCTGTCGCTGCCGAACTCGGAATCAGACCGAGCGCCGGAGTAACTAAGGCGAGAGACAGCATTGCGGCCAGCTTCAGGCCGGCCGACTTCACTGAACGAGGGGGCGACGAGGGTCGGGCGCGGCGGCGTGCAAACAAAGAGAGTGCAGGCCGACGCGCAGGAATTGACTCGTCCACCATGCAGGAGATTCTATGGTGTGTACCCAGTGAGAAGCCTGCGCACGGCCGCCAGCCGTGCCGCGCAGCAACTAACATGGGGATCATGCAGAGCGTCGCGGCAGCCCTCGCGCGACTGGGCGACCTGGCTGCCTCCCCCACCGTTTCCCGTCTGGCGAACGCATTTTCGGATGCCGGCCATGAGTTGGCGCTCGTTGGGGGTCCCGTCAGGGATGCGTTCCTCGACAGGCCGATCAACGACCTCGATTTCACGACGGATGCCACCCCCGATCAGATCCTGGCGATCGTCAAGCCCATCTCTGATGCGCACTGGGACATCGGCCGGGCATTCGGAACCATCGGTGCGAAGATCGCCGGCGAGACGGTTGAAATCACGACTTATCGCGCGGACAGTTACGACGGCGAGACCCGTAAGCCCGATGTCGTCTTCGGCACCAGCCTGGAAGACGACCTGATTCGTCGTGACTTCACGGTCAACGCTCTCGCGCTGCGCCTGCCCGAAATGACTCTCGTCGATCCGTCAGGCGGAATCGATGACTTGATCGCGAAGACCCTGCGCACCCCGACGACCCCGGAGGTCTCGTTCGGCGACGACCCACTGCGCATGATGCGCGCGGCCCGCTTCACCTCTCAACTGGGTTTCACGCTTGATCTCGACACTGCTGTCGCGATGGACGCCATGGCCGATCGCATCCGCAACATCTCGATTGAGCGTGTCAACGAAGAGATCTCGAAACTGTTGAAATCCGACTCCCCGCGTGCGGGCATCGAGCTGCTCGTCGAGTCAGGCCTGGCCGACATCGTGCTGCCCGAGATTCCCGCGCTGCGCCTCGAGGTTGATGAGCACCACCACCACAAGGACGTCTACCAGCACAGCCTCACCGTGCTCGAGCAGGCCATCGATTACGAGAAGTCACGCGGCAAGTTGGACAGCCCCGACCTCATCCTGCGTGTGGCCGCCCTCTTCCACGACATCGGAAAACCCGCGACGCGCAAGCTTGAGCCGGGTGGCGTCGTCAGTTTCTATCACCACGATGTGGTGGGCTCCAAGCTGGCGAAGCGTCGCCTGAAGGCGCTGCGCTTCGACAACGAGACGATCAATGCTGTCACGCGGCTCATCGAACTGCACCTGCGTTTCTTCGGTTACACCGAGGGCGCCTGGACGGATTCGGCCGTGCGTCGTTATGTGCGGGATGCCGGTGACCAGCTTGAGCGGTTACACATCCTGACGCGAGCGGATGTCACCACGCGCAACAAACGCAAGGCCGATCGATTGGGCTTTGCCTACGACGACCTCGAGCAGCGGATCGCCGAGCTCGCCGAGCAGGAGGAGATGGCGTCAGTGCGCCCCGACCTCGACGGCGAACAGATCATGGCCATCCTGGGCGTGCGACCCGGACCAGAGGTCGGCGAGGCCTACCGTTACCTTCTGGAGCAGCGCCTCGACGACGGTCCCCTCGGCGAAGAGGAAGCCACGAAGCGCCTGCTGGCCTGGTGGGCTGCGCGCGACGCCGCATCGAGCTGACCCGACCCGCACTGCGTCGAGAGTCGCCGTTTGCCGCCTGAAATGGGCGAGCCAACGGTGCATTTTCCAGCCTGAATGATCGGTTCTCGCGAGAGTCGCCGTTTGCGCCGAGTGTCGCTGTTGTAGCGGCGACTGTGGGTCGGAACGGCGACACTCGCGTCATCACGCCTGGGACACGCGCCCGCATATCGAGCTAGGCCGACTCCCCCAGGGGACAGCGCGCCACGAGTTCTGCACCGATCGAGTTGGGTCGGCGCATCTGCTCGCCGTCTGCCGAAGTCTTGGGCAATGACAGCAGAGAGTCCAGGATGGCGCCCGTTCCAATTCACGCGCGACCTCGCCATGGTCGGTAAGGACGGCCGCTCGCTCAGTCGAGCTGTCGCATCCGGTGAGGCCGTCAAGGTGCGCCGCGGGGTGTTTGTCGGTGGCGGTGGCTGGGCCTCCGTGAATGATCGGGACCACTATTTGCTTCGGATGCGCGCCGTTGCCGCCACCCGCGCCTCGTTGCCGATTTTCTCCCACTACTCTGCAGCGGTGATCTGGGGTTTGCCGATCATCGGGCAGTGGCCGCAGGCGGTTCATCTGCTGGCGGCCGGACGCGGCGGGCTGCACTCAAAAAACGGGGTCACGATTCACCATGACCGCCTCGTCGATGCCGACATCGTTGAGATTGACGGGATGCTCGTCACCTCACTGGCCCGAACTCTCGTCGACCTTGCACGCTCGACATCCTTTCTGTCTGCGGTCGCTTCTCTCGATGCCGGCACAAAACCTGAGCTGGAGCTGTTGAACAGAACGCTGAGGCCAGGGGCCGAGCGCGAAGTTCTGCTTGAGCGCGTTATGAGTTTGGGGGCGAGTCGTGGCGCCCGATCCGCGCGCCTGGCCATCGAGTTCAGCGACAATCGCTCGGCTTCACCGGGAGAGTCTCTCAGCCGCGGACAGATCTATTTGTGCGGCTTCCCCGCGCCTGAGCTTCAGGTTCACTTTGTCAGCCCGGAGGGTGCTGAAGACATTGTGGACTTTCGGTGGCTGCAGAAGCAGGGTGTTCGCACCCTGCGGCTGATTGGTGAATTCGATGGGGAGGTGAAGTACACGCGCACCGAGTTCCTCAAAGGACGGACTGCAGCCGAGGTGGTCGTCGCGGAGAAGGTTCGGGAGGACCGCTTGCGGGCGAATACCAATCACAGCTTCGTCCGGTGGGTGTGGGGCACAGCGCTGCGCAAGGAAGAGCTTCGAGCTGTCCTTCTGCGCGCCGGACTTCGCCCGCGTTAGATGCGCTGCCGTCTGGGGTTTCGCGGGGCCGAGTGCCGAGACGAGTGTCTCGCGCTGTCGAGAGTCGCCGTTTGCGCCGAGAGTCGCTGCTGCAACGGCGACTCTCGTTCGGAATGGCGACTCTCGGTCGGAATGGCGACTCTCGGCGAATCTGCACCATCGACGGTGCAACGCCAGAACGTGCGCAGGCAGAACCTGAGTGGCGGCATCCAGCTTCATCGGCTACGCTTGGCAGGTTGTCTGCGTGCCGGAATCCCCGGCCTCCGCTTACGGCACATGCACAACCCTCCTGTTGCAGAAAGTCTGCAGCCGTTTTAGTCCGAAGGAGGTGGGTTAGTCATGCATCAGTACGAGTTGATGGTTATCCTCGATCCCGAGATCGATGAGCGCACCGTAGCTCCCAGCCTTGACAAGTTCCTCAACGTTATTCGTAACGATGGCGGAACCATTGACAAGGTTGACGTTTGGGGTCGCCGCCGTCTCGCATACGAGATCAACAAGAAGTCAGAGGGCATCTACGCCGTCGTCGATTTCACCGCAAATTCTGACGCTACGGTCGAGCTCGACCGCCAGCTGAAGCTTTCTGAAGCAGTCATGCGCACCAAGGTGCTGCGTGCTGAAGAAGCCATTGCACAGGTTGCAGTCGCCGCGAAGCTCGCCGAAGAGAAGGCCGCCCGCAAGGCTGCCAACCCTAAGGTTGCCGCTGCAGCTGCAAAGCCTGCTTCGGCAGACGCCGAGCCTGCCGCCGCCGACAAGGCAAGCGACAAGTAGCCCATGGCTGGCGAGACCGTAATTACCGTGGTGGGCAACCTCACCAGCGATCCGGAGCTGCGTTACACGCAGAACGGGCTGGCAGTTGCTAACTTCACCATCGCATCCACTCCGCGCAATTTCGATCGCGCAGCAAACGAGTGGAAAGATGGCGAGGCACTGTTCCTGCGCGCGAGCGTTTGGCGTGAATTCGCTGAGCACGTTGCCGGTTCACTGACCAAGGGTTCCCGCGTTATCGCTACCGGGCGTCTCAAGCAGCGTTCGTACGAGACGAAGGAAGGTGAGAAGCGCACAAGCATGGAGCTCGAGATCGATGAGATCGGCCCCAGCCTGCGCTACGCAACCGCTTCGCTCACTCGCGCGCAGTCGTCATCGTCAGGTCCACGAGGCGGCGCCCCTGCCGCTGGTGGCGGCGACGAGCCATGGGCAGCCAGCGCACCCGCCGCAACCGGCGGAGATGTCTGGAATACCCCTGGCAACTTCAGCGACGAGACCCCCTTCTAAGCCGCGCTTAGCCGCTGGCTGAAAAAACACTTAAGAAAGCAAAGGAAATCATGGCTGGAAAGAGCAGCGGCGACCGCCGCAAGCCACTCCGCGGAGCCAAGGGTGGCAAGAACGCCGCTCCCGCGAAGTCGATCCGGGTCGGTGTCATCGATTACAAGGATGTCCCCACCCTCCGCAAGTTCATCTCCGAGCGTGGAAAGATCCGCGCCCGTCGCATCACTGGCGTCTCCGTCCAGGAGCAGCGCCTCATCGCCCGTGCCGTAAAGAACGCTCGCGAAATGGCCTTGCTGCCCTACGCTGGCTCAGGCCGGTAAGGAGCCCTGACATGTCGAAACTCATTCTGACGCACGAGGTCTCTGGCCTCGGCGCACCTGGTGACGTCGTTGACGTCAAGAACGGTTACGCACGCAACTTCCTGGTTCCCCAGGGCTTTGCTGTGACCTGGACCCGCGGTGGCGAGAAGCAGATCGAACAGATCAAGGCCGCTCGCGCGGCTCGCGAACACGCAACCCTCGAAGAGGCGCAGGCGCTCAAGGCTGCCCTCGAGAACACCAAGGTCAAGCTGGTCGTCAAGACCGGTGCTGGCGGACGCCTCTTCGGCTCCGTCAAGACCACCGATGTCGCTGACGCAGTAGCTGCAGCCGGCCTCGGAACGATTGACAAGCGCAAGATCGAGCTCAGCCCGATCAAGCTCATCGGCGAGCACGAGGCGACTGTTCGCCTCCGTGACGAGCTCAGTGCAACGATCACCCTTCAGGTGGTTTCCGCCAAGTAAGGCGGTTGCATGAGTGGTGTAGCGGCTGGCCCTGCAAAGGGTGCCCCTCAAAGGCCCCCGCCGCTACACCTCTTTAAAGGCCTGAAAATGCCACTTCGTGCACAGGTTTGTACACAGGTATCACCGCAGGGCGGCAACACTCAACACAGTCTTGAAGTTTCTTTTTCCACACAGCTGTGGAAACTTAAATATGCTGATCAAGCCGCATAAATGTTCAAAAGAAACTTTTCTATCCACAGGTGAGTGCACAGGTTGTGCACAACTCACGCGGCGTTTCGCCCAGATTCTCCACAGAGTTATCCACAGGGCGGTTTGGTTGTGGGGTATGTGGCTCCGTAGGGTGACATGAGCCACACCGGATACCGGTGTGTGTTCGTCACTGCCACTGTCAGTGGTCATTGATACACCTGAGTTATCACCACAGCATCACAAATATAGAAGGAGGCGCGGAGTGTCGATTGCCCACCTCGGTCTGTCCGATCAGCGCAGCGGAGCGGAGACTCGACACACGGAGCGCACTCCCCCACACGACCTCCTCGCAGAGCAGAGCGCCCTCGGTGGAATGATGCTCAGCAAGGACGCTGTAGCGGATGTCGTCGAAACAGTTCGTGGCAACGACTTCTACATTCCGAAGCACGAGATCATCTACGACGCCCTGCTGTCGCTGTACTCTCGCGGCGAGCCCACCGACGTCATCGCAGTCACCGACGAGCTCACTAAGATCGGCGAGCTCTCCCGTGCGGGCGGTGCAGAGTACCTGCACACGCTCACCAGCCTCGTCCCAACGGCGGCCAACGCAGGTTTCTACTCGTCGATCGTCGCCGAGCGCGCGCTGTTGCGTCGCCTCGTCGAAGCCGGTACCCGCATCGTGCAGATGGGTTATGCCGGTGAGGGCGAAGTGCTCGACATCGTCAACACCGCCCAGGCCGAGATCTACTCGGTCACAGGCAACACCGAGACCGAAGACTACGTTCCGCTCACCGAAGCCGTCACGACGGCCATCGACGAGATCGAGGCCGCCAAGGGCAACGACGGCTCGATGACCGGTGTGCCCACCGGATTTGCCGAACTCGACGAACTCACCAACGGCTTCCACGGTGGCCAGCTGATCATCGTCGCAGCTCGTCCGGCACTCGGTAAGTCAACGCTCGCGCTCGACTTTGCCCGTGCGGCATCGATCAAGAACGACATGCCCAGCATCTTCTTCTCGCTTGAAATGGGTCGCAGCGAGATCGCCATGCGTCTGCTCTCTGCTGAGGCGTCAGTGCCGCTGCAGAGCATGCGTAAGGGAACAGTGGATGCCCGCGACTGGACGACCATCGCGTCGACCCGTGGCCGCATCAACGATGCCCCGCTCTACATCGACGACAGCCCCAACATGACCCTGGTCGAGATCAGGGCCAAGTGCCGCAGGCTTAAGCAGCGCGTGGGGCTCAAGATGGTCATCATCGACTATCTGCAGCTGATGACATCCGGTAAGCGCGTTGAATCGCGCCAGCAAGAGGTCTCCGAGTTCTCGCGTGCGCTCAAGCTGCTCGCGAAAGAACTCCAGGTTCCGGTCATCGCACTGTCACAGCTGAACCGTGGTCCTGAGCAGCGTGCAGACAAGATGCCGGCCATCTCCGACCTTCGTGAGTCCGGATCACTTGAGCAGGATGCCGACATGGTCATCCTGTTGCACCGTGAGAGTGCATATGAGAAAGACAACCCGCGCGCGGGCGAAGCAGACCTCATCGTCGCCAAGCACCGTAACGGTCCGACCCGCACGGTGACCGTTGCATTCCACGGCCACTACTCGCGCTTCGCCGATATGGTTCCTGGGGCTTAACCAGAGCGCAGTGTCGCCCTGTCAGACCATGTGCGTACGCTCGTAGGTATCGGTCTCGTTCGGGACGATCGAGAACGCACGATCTGAGAGGAGCTACGTGAACGACGCACCCTCCCTCTTCGATGTCGACGATGCCTCACGGCCGCTCGCTGACCGGCTGCGGCCTCGCACCCTGCACGACGTCGTCGGGCAGGACCATCTGCTCGCTCCAGACGCGCCGATCGGCCGGATGGTGGATGGACAGCGCCTGGTGTCGATGGTGTTGTGGGGTCCGCCGGGATGTGGCAAGACAACGATCGCCCGGCTCCTCGCCGAGCAGACCGACCTCGCGTTTGAACCGCTCTCCGCCACCTTCTCCGGCGTCGCCGACCTGCGAAAGGTGTTCTCCGCAGCGCAGCGCCGGCGTGAGCTTGGCCAGGGCACGTTGCTGTTCGTGGATGAGATTCACCGATTCAACCGCGCCCAACAAGACTCATTCTTGCCTTACGTCGAGGACGGCACCATCATCCTCGTCGGAGCGACCACAGAGAACCCCAGCTTTGAGCTGAACGGCGCGCTCCTGTCGCGAACCCAGGTCTTCGTGCTCAAGCGCCTCAACGACGATGCGCTCGAGACTCTCATCACTCGCGCCGAGGACCTCCTCGGAGCACCACTGCCGCTCACGGCTGACGCCAGGCAGGCATTGGTTGCGATGGCGGACGGCGACGGCCGCTACCTGCTCAACATGATCGAGCAAGTGCAGGGCCTTCCCGCGCCCGTTGACACGGCCGTGCTTGCTGCGGCTGTGCAAAAGCGGGCACCGCTCTACGACAAAGCGCAGGAAGGTCACTACAACCTCATCTCTGCGCTGCACAAGGCAATGCGGGGCTCTGATCCAGACGCGGCACTGTACTGGTTGGCGCGGATGCTCGACGGTGGTGAGGATCCCCTGTTCATCGCCCGCCGCATCACCCGTTTTGCCACAGAAGACATCGGCATGGCAGACCCTCAGGCCGTGCAACAGGCCCTCGCTGCCTGGGACGTCTACGAACGCCTCGGCTCTCCCGAAGGTGAACTCGCCATCGCGCAAGCCGTCATCTATCTTGCAACCGCACCGAAGTCCATCGGCGTGTACCGCGGGTTCAACACAGCGCGTGCTGCGGCGAAACGAACCGGGTCATTGATGCCGCCGGCGCACATTCTGAACGCCCCGACTCGGCTGATGAAAGACCTGGGCTATGGCGATGGCTACCAGTACGACCCCGACACCGAGACCGGATTCTCCGGCGCGAACTACTTTCCCGACGACATGCCCCGAGAGACTTTCTACCGACCAACCAACCTCGGATACGAGCGGGCCATTACTGAACGGCTGGCCCACTGGGCGCAGCTTCGAGCAGCTGTACACGAACCCTCGACACCAACCCGCCCGAAGACGCCTCGAAAGGGCCCATCACCGGACTAGCCTTCTTCGCGGCCATTCGCGCCGTCCGCTGCCTCAACCCAGCGCGTAATCACGTCCCTGAATCCAGGGCGGCGCGGCGTGTGGTGTGCCGGGTGGGCACTGCTGACCATGGGTCCTCAGGCCATGGATGCTTCGGATAGCGGCCACGCATCTGCGCGCGCACCTGCGCGTACGGCCCCGCCCAGAACGAGGCGAGGTCATCGGTAACGGCCAGAGGGTGCCCGGCGGGGGAAAGCAAGTGGAACAACACCGGCACTCGTCCACCGACAAGACGCGGAGTCTCTGCCCACCCGAAGCATTCCTGTAGTTTCACCGCGACGACAGGCCGGGCGTTTGCATCATCGACAGGCGGGTAGCTGAGACGCACATGCGAGCCACTTGGCACTTCGAGGCGCTCCGGAACCAGCGTGTCGAGCTCGACCGCAGCGGGCCACGGCAGGATGCGCCGGAGCGCAGGGGCCAGGTCGACGCGCGCGGCAGGAGTGCCGGCGGCCAGCTCTGAAAGCTCTGGGCCGAGCCAGGAATCGAGAGCGCTGAGTAGAGCTGCGTTTGAGACATCCGGCCAGGGAGAACCGAGCTCGCGATTCAGCAGGGCAAGTCGACGCCGCAGTGCGTCGGCGCCCTCTGACCAGACGAACACTCCGAGTCCCTGTTCTGTGATGGCGCGACGGACGGCATCGCGTCCGCCATCCTCAGCCTGCACGCGCACCGGGACCGACGCGCGAATGATCGCGCCGATCCGACGTTCACGGCGCGCAACGACCCGCCCGTTCACAAACTCTGCCTCGATTCTGTCGGTGCAGAGATGAGGCGCCACCAGCTCTGCCTGGTCCTCAGAGAAGATGGCGGCGGAGCGGATGATGGCTCCTGTTCCTGCGGCCGCTCGCCCCTGGGCCCTGGCAACGTCCGCGACCGCCAACCATTCGGCACTCGCGAGCGGACCGGTAATCCCGGCACGGGTGCCGGAGGCGAGAAGAAAGGTTGCGCCGTGCGGTGACTGATCAACGCGGCGGGCGATCCACTCGGGGAATGCGAGCGCGATGACGAGCCCGGTCTGATCAGCACTGCCTCGCACCGTAGATCGGCCTGTCGCCCCGGTGAACCGCTCGAGACGCCGGACCTCCTGCTCCCAGCGGCGGGCATCCGGGCTGCGTCCATAACGCAGCGCGGTGAGCGCGGCCTGGGCATCTCCGTCGGCAACGCGGAGATCACCGCTGAGCAGCGCGACGACCTCGGCCGCTGTGCGCCCGCCGACCAGGTCACTCCCCGCGCGCAGTGCGCGGGCGAGGCGAGGGTCGGCCGGGATGCGAGCGAGCTGTCGCCCTTCGTCGGTGGCGCGGCCATCGGCATCGATCGCGCCAAGTCCACCTAGGACGGCGAGGGCTTCGTTCAGACTGCCGGAGGGAAGCGGATCCACCAGCCGCAGTCCCACACCGCCCGGTGCTCCCCAGCAGGCGAGGAGCAGGGCTGCGTCGGTGAGGTCTGCCGCCTGGATCTCAGGGGCAGCGTGCGTCGGTGCGGTGGCGAAGGTTCGCTCGTCAACGCACCGGACCACGATGCCGGGCCCCTGCCGCGTGGCGCGCCCAGAGCGCTGGATGGCGGACGCCTTGGGCGTTGGACCTGTAACGAGACCGCTCATGCCACGCCCTGCGTCCCGCTGCGGAGCGCGAGACAGGCAGGTATCGACGACCAGGCGCACACCGGGGACGGTCAGGGAGGATTCGGCGAGTGACGTCGTGACGATGATCCGTGCAGGGGCGCCCGCGTTGCGCCCGCTGATCACCGCGTCCTGCTCTGCGGGCGGGATCTGGCCATGCAGTTCGCGGACGTCGAACTCGGCGGCGAGACCACGGATGCGTCCGGCGATCTCGGAGACCTCACGCGCCCCCGGCGCGAAGACGAGAGCATCGGCGTCCGGATCGGTACGCACGAGGTCGCGGTGTGCGGCAACCGTGGTGCTCGCGACGTGGTCAAGGAAGGCCCAGGTCACCCCGCGTTCATCCAGTCGAGGTTGGGGAGAGGGTGCCCAGCGCACCTCGAGCGGATGCGCCGGCACCGTTTGGGTAACGATCGGGGCTGGCGACACATCAGTTCCGAGGACTGTCGCGAACCGTTCGGCATCGAGCGTCGCGGACATCGCGATGACGACGAGGTCGTCGCGGAGCTCCCGGACCTCACCGAGCAGCCCGATCAGCAAATCCGTCTCCAGCGCACGCTCATGCACTTCGTCGATGAGGACGGCGCCGACCCCCTCGAGACCAGGGTCGTCGAGCAGCCGGCGCAGCAGAACGCCGGCGGTGACGAACTCAATCCGGGTTGACGGACTCACCTGGCGTTCACCGCGAACAGTGAATCCAACGCGGGAACCGATGGGTGATCCGTCCAACTGTGCGAGTCGTCTGGCAGCAGCGCGGGCAGCGACCCTGCGAGGCTGCGTGACTATCACCCGACCCCGAACGCGGTCTGCGACGAGTGGCGGGACAAGTGTTGTCTTTCCGGTGCCAGGCGGTGCGCTGACGACGACGGAGGGGCTCCGATCGAGTGCGGCACTCAGGTCATCGATCGCCGACGCAAATGCGAGCCCGCGACCGATCCTCGACGGGTCGAACGGCGTACGTGTCACTCCCCCAGTCTCTCGCGTTCGCGGTAGCCGCAGAACCGCAGTGCGTGGGTCGCTATCGCTTCCAGAGATACGGGGTCGTTGTCGACACGGCTAGAAATCCGGACCGTTCAAGAATCGGGCGTGAGTAGTCCGTCGAGTCGCTGTGAATAAAGGTTTTGCCCTTGGCGATTGCTGAGCGGGCACGGGCGGCAGTCAGGGCGCGGTAAATTCCTTGCCCTCGCCACTCCGTGCGCGTCGCACCGCCCCAGATTCCGGCGAAGTCGGAACCCTCGACCGGTTCGAGTCGTCCGGCGGTCACGATTTCGCCTCCGACCTCACCCACCCACAGTTCCATGCCGTCGTCAGCAGAGAGCCTGCGAATCAACGCGTTCGCTTCGTCTTCTGAAACGGGTTCACCGAACACCTCGTCCTGCATCGCGCTCATAGCGCGCACGTCGGCGCCCTCGCTCACCTGGCGCAAGGTCACGCCCTTCGGAAGCACAACATCGACGGCAAGTGCTGCTGCCTCCCCGATCATGATCGATTCCGGTTCGTCAGGGATGAATCCGTTCTCCACGAGAGCATCGTGCAGCCCTGGCGCGTAGTCGTGCCCTCGCGTTTTCCACTCGACCCGCGTGATTTCGGGGTCGGATGTGAAATGACTCAGCGCTTCGGGAACGAGCCGCGTAATAGCCTCTGCATCTCTGTTGCCGAGGTCCTGATAGGTGATGAAGCCGCGACCACCCATGAAGGTCACCAGCCTGAGCGGGCCAAGAAGCGTGACATCGATGGCACTCGGGGTCTCCGCGTCCGTTCGTAGTTGCGTGTCGTACGCAGCCAGGAGTCTTGCTCGCGTATCGGAAGCGTCAGGGGTGATCATCTGCCCATTCTCGCCCATGTCCCAACACACAAGGGACGCCCACGGTTTTCACTCTGGGCGCCCCTTCTGGGCTCTGCGAGCTGATGCCACGCAGAATTGGTTCTTGCTTAGCTCGCGCTGGTGATCACGCGGAAGCCGGCGCCGGGCACGACGACCTCGCCGTCGACCGACTCGCCCGTCAACGCGTCAACGCCGCGGGCCGTCACCACGGCATCCGTGTCTGCGTGGTTGATATAGAACGCGTACTCGGCGTCACCGCTTGCCCGAACGACGTGCTCGAGTCCGGTCGGCAGAGTACTGAATGCGGTTCCGGTCTCGGTCAGCACGCTCTCGATGAGCGACGACAGATCGGACCCGTTCAGCCCGGTCGAGAGGTACCAGGTCTGCCCTGCGCCATGGGCATTTCGCACGATGGCGGGCTTTCCTGCGGCCGGGCCATCGGCATATATGGCGTGTGCGTTGCCGGTGGTGAGCACGACTTCTTCGGTCCACGCCGAACCGGTGCTGCCATCGCTGAGCGTGACGGTCTCCGCTTCGTGGAGCGGCAGGAATTCGTGGATCTCCAGGCCGAGAACGTCGCGCAGCGCACCTGGTGATGCTCCGGGATAAACCTCGTCGTTCGCGCCGACGATGCCCGAGAAGTACGAGACGACGAGCGATCCGCCTGCGGCGACATAGCCTTCGATGTTCGCCGCTGACTCGGTGTCCAGCAGGTACAGGCTGGGCGCGAAGACGACGTCGTATGAGCTGAGGTCGTGGCTCGGGTGTACGAAGTCGATCGTCACGCCGCGCTCCCAGAGCGCCGTGTAGAACGATTCGATTCGAGTGCGGTGCTCGAGCTCGACGGTGGGGCGCCACTCAAGGTCCTGGGCCCAGAACGATTCGATGCTCCAGACGATGGCGACGGATGCCTTCACCCGCGAGCCGGTAAGCGGCGACAGCGCAGCCAGGTCGCTG
Source organism: Leifsonia sp. A12D58 (assembly GCF_047530025.1). Taxonomy (NCBI): domain Bacteria; kingdom Bacillati; phylum Actinomycetota; class Actinomycetes; order Micrococcales; family Microbacteriaceae; genus Leifsonia; species Leifsonia sp. A12D58. The sequence continues at coordinate 122,789 of NZ_JBLJAT010000004.1, forward strand.
CCGAGGGCGACCACTTCGTTCCAGATGCGCGTCGAGGTGCCACCGTGAGGCAGCATCGCGGAATGGAACTTCTCAACACCGAAGCGGCTCGCCCTGAACTGGAAGAACATGACGGCATCCGCGCCCCTGGCGACGTGGGTGAGGCTGTTCCTGGCCATCTCGCCCGCGCGCTTGGCGATGTTGCGCGGCTGCCAGTTGACGGCAGAGGTGGAGTGCTCCATGAGGATCCATGGCGAACCGCCCGCGAGTGAGCGTGTGAAGTCGGCATCCATCGAGAGCAGGATGTGATTGTCGGTGCGTTCGGCGACGAGGTAGTGGTCGTTTGCAACGATGTCGACCTCTGCCGCCCACTTCCAGTAGTCGACCGACGGGCAGTTCGTCCCCATGAAGTTGGTGGTGATGGGACGAATCTGGTCGTGCGCGCGGATTGCATCGCGCTCGGCGATGTAGCAGGCGAGCAGGGCATCAGAGGTGAAGCGCTGGAAGTCCAGGCGCTGCGCCTGGTTGGTCACACTGGCAGCGAGGCGCGGGGCGTCGATCTCATCCCATTCACCGTAGACCTGGCCCCAGAACAGTGTGCCCCAGGCGCGATTGAGGTCATCGAGGGTGCCGTACTTGGCCTGCAGCCAGTCACGGAAAGCCGCGACCGAGTAATCGTCATAGCTGTCACTGATCGGTGCGCCATATTCATTGTGGATGTGCCACATGACGACGGCAGGGTGCGGTGCGAAGCGCTTGGCGAGCTCTCCGGCAATGCCGCTGGCCGCGCTCCGGTACTCGGGCGAGCTCGGGCTGACCATGCCGCGCGAGCCGAAACCGAGACGGTTGCCGTCGCGGGTGACGGGGTGCGATTCCGGGTACTTCTTCCAGAACCAGGCAGGCGGAGACGCCGTCGGGGTGCCGAGGTCGACGTCGATGCCCGCGTCACCGAGCAGGCCGATGATGTCGTCAAGGAAGCTGAAGTCGTATTCGCCCTCGCGCGGTTCGAGAAGAGCCCACGAGAAGATGCCGATGCTCACCATATTGATGCCGGCCTGCTGCATGAGCTCGATGTCTTCGAGCCAGGTCTCGCGGCTCCACTGCTCGGGGTTGTAGTCGCCACCGAATCGAATCTGGGTGGTTCCGGGGATCCACCGTCCATTGGTTCCGCGCTGTGAATCGTTGGACGGTGCCGGCACGACAGTCGCGCCCTGTTCGGTCTGGGACCGCGAGATTGCCTCTGGGCGTTCGAGTTGCATTGGTTCTCCTTCGACTGTGTGCGGTCACAGTTCTATCACAGCCGACAGACCCAAAGCCAGACAACAGCCCCGTGTTGACAAGGAAATCGATCTGTGAATTACTAGTACCGCTCACAGGTACGCAGACGTTCTCGCTTGATTACGAAAGCACGCCGACCCAATGCACCTACTGGTGGCTTTCGACAAGGAGGACGAATGCGCAGTTCAATTCGCACAGCAGCAGTTACGGCAATCGCAGTTTCGGCGTTGCTGATGACCGGATGTTCGGCTGATACCACGGGAGGTGACTCCGGGCCCGTTGAACTCACGTACTGGGCATGGGCACCGAACCTCGACAAGGTTGCAGATATCTGGAACGAGTCGCACCCCGACATCCAGGTCACTGTCAATAAGCAGGACGGTGGCGACCCCGCCATCACCAAGCTGCTCACCGCCATCAAGGCAGGCAGCGGCGCCCCAGACATGATCCAGGCGGAGTACCAGAAGATCCCGACGCTCGTCGGTTCTGACGCTCTTGCCGACCTGTCCGAGTACGGCGCAGACGACCTCGAGGGCAACTTCCCGAGCGGCGCCTGGAACTCGGTCACACTCGGCGGAGATGCCGTGTACTCGATTCCTCAGGACACCGGCCCCATGCTGGCCTACTACCGCACCGACATTCTGAGCCAGTACGGACTGACCGTGCCGACCACCTGGGATGAGTACGCAGACACTGCTCGCGCACTTCACGCTGCTGACCCGACCAAGTACCTCGGGACGTTCTCGGCGAACGACGCCGGCTGGTTCGCCGGTCTGGCCCAGCAGGCCGGAGCCTCCTGGTGGTCAATCGACGGCGACGCCTGGGGCGTCGACATCGACAAGGAAGCTACCCAGCAGGTCGCTTCATACTGGGGCGCGCTCGTTGAAGAAGGCGTCATCGACAACAAGCCGATGTACACCCCCGAGTGGAATGCCGGTCTGAACGACGGCAGCCAGGCCGGCTGGGTCTCGTCGGTATGGGGTCCTGGTGTTCTGGCTGGAAACGCGGCAGACACGCAGGGTAAGTGGACTGCAGCCGAGGTTCCGCAGTGGACCGCAGGCGAAGCAACGAACGGTAACTGGGGCGGCTCAAGCACGGCTGTGACGACTCAGTCGAAGCACCCGAAGGAAGCCCTCGAGTTCATCACCTGGCTGAACACCGATGCAGAGGCCATTCAGGCTCTCGTCGACAACGCCGGAATCTACCCGGCCGACACCAAGGCAGCCGCCGAAGCCCTGACCGAATCGCCTGAGTTCTTCAGCAACCAGGCCGATTTCTACACGGTTGCAGCAGCTGCGGCATCGGCAGTCAACCCGTTCACCTACGGACCCAACGTCAACGTGGCATTCAGCGCGTACAACGATGAGTTCGCCAAGGCCGCAGACGCGAAGACTCAGTCAGCATTCGTTTCTGCAGTAACCAACATGCAGAAAATCACGACGGATGATCTGAAGAAGAGCGGCTTCAACGTCAAGTAGTACCCATTTGAGGGCCTGCCGAAACTTTTCGGCAGGCCCTCAGCACCCCCAGAACGGAGATTTGCAGTGACGACACTCGTCGACACCCCGCGGGACGCGGCGCCAGCCGCGGTCCTGCCGCGCCGAAAGGGGTCGAGCAACCAGCGCTCCCTGACGCGCAGCGCCTACGCGATGCTTGCACCCGGCATCATCCTGTTCACGGTCTTCATGGCCGCCCCCATCTTTTACACGCTCTACCTGAGTTTCCAGAAGAAACAGGTCGTCGGCCTCGGTCTCGGTTCGGGAAGTCAGACGCAGGTCTTCGCCGGATTCCAGAACTACATTGGCACCCTCACCAACCCAGAATTCGGGGCCAGCGTCGGCCGCGTCCTGGTCTACGGTGCCGTGCTCATCCCCACCATGCTCGGGCTTGCGCTGCTCTTCGCGCTGCTGCTTGACTCACGCCGCACCCGGGCACAGAGCTTCTCCCGCATCTCGATCTTCCTGCCATACGCGGTTCCCGCTGTGATCAGCTCGCTGCTCTGGGGATTCCTCTACCTTCCGGCAGTCAGCCCCTTTTACTATGTGTTCGACAAATTCGGCTGGGATGTCCCGTCGATGATGTCGCCATCGCTCATCACCTTCGGAATTGCGAACATCGCGCTCTGGGGTGGAGTGGGCTTCAACATGATCGTCATCTACACCTCCCTCAAGTCAGTCTCCAGCGAGATCTATGAGGCGGCCAAGATCGATGGCGCGAGCGAAATCCAGATCGCCTGGCGAATCAAGATCCCGATCATCGCCCCGGCGCTCATCATGACCGCGCTCTTCTCGATGATCGCCACTCTGCAGGTCTTCGCCGAACCCACGACACTGCGTCCGCTGACCAACAGCCTGTCGACCAGCTGGTCGCCGCTGATGCTGGTCTACCGCGATGCGTTCACGCGTGACGACATCTACTCGGCTGCTGCCACGTCGATCATCATCGCCCTGGCGACGTTCGCGCTCTCGTTCCTATTCCTTCGCATCGTCCAGAAGCGCGCTTTCGGACAGGAAGACTGACATGACCTCCCTTGCAGAAACCACGGAGTCCAGCCGACAGGATGTTGCTGCGCCACGCGCCACGTCCAAGCCGTCGCCCGCCAAGCGACGGGCCAACAAGGACAACGGCATCAGGGTTCGCCCGAGTGTTCTCTCGACAAGCATCCTGATCATTGGTGCGATCTACTGCCTCTTCCCCGTGTTCTGGGTGCTGATGGCATCCACCAAGGACGGCTCAGAGCTCTTCTCGACCTTCACCCTCGCGCCCAGCACTCACCTGTGGGACAACATCGTCGAACTCACGCAGTACCGCAACGGACTCTACTGGCGCTGGATGCTCAACACCGCGCTGTACGCCGGGGTCGGAGCCCTCGCGTCGACGTACATCTCGGCGATGTCTGGCTACGTCCTGGCCAAGTTCTCGTTCCCCGGCAAGGGCTTTGTCTTCAAGGTTCTGCTCATGGGCGTGCTGGTTCCCGGTGTCATCCTGGCCATCCCGCAGTACTTCCTGATGGCCGAGATCGGCCTGACCAACACCTACTGGGCCGTGCTGCTCCCCCAGATCATCAGCCCGTACGGCATCTACCTGGCGCGGATCTACACCGCGGGTTCGGTGCCGACCGAGGTCATTGAAGCTGCGCGCACCGAGGGTGCCAAAGAACTGCGGATCTTCCACGGCATCGCTCTGCCGATGATGATGCCAGGACTCGTGACGATCTTCCTCTTCCAGTTCGTCGCGGTGTGGAACAACTTCATGCTGCCGTACATCATGCTCGGCAGTGACACGCTGTTCCCGATCACCGTCGGCCTGAACGGTCTGCTCAACCAGGGTGCAACGGTTCCGGCGCTCTACACGCTCGTCATCACCGGTGCCCTGCTGTCGATCATTCCGCTGATCGCGCTGTTCCTGGTGCTACAGCGCTACTGGAAGGTTGATTTGGCTGCCGGTGCCGTCAAGTAAAAAGGTGGAGACGAGCATGATGGACTCCAATAGGCTGGGCGCGTGACCGACACTACTTTGCGGCGACGGCGGCCCACGATCGACGATGTTGCTCTCGAGGCCGGCGTATCCAGGGGGACGGTGTCCCGTGTGCTGAACGGCGGTCACTGGGTGAGCCCCGATGCTCTGGCCTCGGTGAACGACGCGATCAAGAAGACCGGCTACCGGATCAACCCGCATGCACGGAGCCTGGCCACGAACCGCGCGAACTCCATTGCATTCCTGCTTACCGAATCCCACGAGCGCCTCTTCGAAGACCCGAACTTCTCGATCCTGATGCGGGGCGCGGCACAGGCACTAGCGGAACGGGACATCCCTCTCGTGCTGCTCATGGCGGGGTCTGATGCCGAACAGCGCAGAGCCACCGATTTCATTACGGCGGGTCACGTCGACGGCGTGCTGCTTGTCTCGTCGCACAGCGGCCGACAGGCGTTCATTCCCGAGCTGGTGAGCTCAAAGGTGCCGGCGATCGCCTGTGGCATCCCGCTCGGTTTCGAACGGAGCATCGGCTACGTCGCAGCAGCGGATGCCGACGGCGCCCGTACCGCCGTTGAGCTGCTGCAGAATCAGGGCAGGCGCCACATCGCGATCATCACCGGCCCGCTCGACACGTCGGGTGGAACCAACCGATTCGCCGGTTACCGCGAGCAGCTGGGCAGCGACTACAACGAGTCGTTCGTCGCTTACGGCGACTACAGCAAGGCCAGCGGTGCGGCAGGGATGCGTGAACTCCTGGAACGGCATCCCGAAATCGATGGTGTCTTCGCGGCGAACGACATCATGGCCGTTGGTGCGCTTGACGTACTGCAGGCATCAGGTCGTGTGGTGCCCGATGACGTCGCTCTCATCGGCTTTGACGACTCCCCCGTCGCTATCACGACGACTCCCCAGCTGACGACGATGCGACAGCCGTTCGAGCGGATCAGTCAGGAGATGGTGCGCCTCCTGATGCAGGTCATCGAAGGCCAGCCAGCCGCCGCGATCACCATCCCGACCGAACTCGTCAGGCGAGGATCCGCGTAGGATCACTCCCTGGCCCGCGCCGTTCTGATGCGGGTTCACTCATCGGGAGAGCAGAGAAGTCCGGCGCGTGGATGATGGTGTTCCGCGGATTGCCGGGACGAAGCTCATGCCAGCGATTGCAGCAGCGACGGTGAAGGTCACCGTTGGGTTGGTGGCCTCCAGTACGTTGCCGAGGAGCAGCGAGCCAACGGACTGACCGAGAGCCAGTGCGATGAACAAGGCAGCGGTCCCTGCTGCTGCGTGTCGCGGGAGTGAATCACTTGCCCAAGCGATGAGGACACCGCTGAGCGCGACATAGCTGGCCCCGAACATTGCGCCGCCCACATATACGGCAACGATGCTGGAAGGCCAGGCGCCAATGAGGAAAGTGGAAACACCCACCAGCGCTGCCGTGGTGATCCACCCCGTACGCAGACCCCATCTGGTGACGAGATCGCCGGAGAAGGCCCCTCCTACGCCGGCGGTACCAAGGATCATCCAAAAGATGGTCGCTTCAAAACCGCCCATCTGCCCTTCCGTGGTGACGAGCGACCGGCCGAAGGTCCATACGGCGGCGCTCGACATTCCCGCGAGCAAGGCGGCGGCGGAGGCCAGACTCAACGGCTTCAGGTCGCCTAGCCGAAAGGTCGGACGCGCCGGGGAAGGCGCCCGTGTTGAGGGCTGCCTACTCGTGGCCAGTACGGCAGCGGCGGCGGCAAGGTTGATGGCGGCGATGATCCACCACGCTGTCCGCCAGTGATCGGTCAGGATCAGGGCAAGTGGGCCGGCTATGACGACACCGAATCCCGTGCCTGAATTGACCACTGCCTGCGCCCGCATCGAAGCAGAAGCAGTGGATGTGACTTTCTCCTGAACCAGAGTGACCAAACCTGGCGAGGCGAACCCGGCACCTGCGCCGGCGATCACCATGCTGACCGCCAGGACCATCGCGGAACCAGAGAGCGCCACACTCATGCTGCCGACCGCGGCGACACTACCCGCAAGCACCACTGTCAGCCGGGGAACCCTGGCCATGCGGTAGGCCACGGCGGCCCCAATGCAGTAGGCGAAGAAGCTGCCGCTCGAGATCGCTCCAGTTATGGCGGGGGTCAGATCGAATGACCGGCTCAATGCCGGAACGAACAACCCATATCCGAATCGGGTCAAACCGTAGGTGGCGGCGATGAGGGCGGTGGCACTAACAACAAATCGGACTTGATTGCGCACCCAACCTCCTCACTAGAACCAGCGTTATGGTAGAACCAACGTTATAGTTGTGGATATGGAAACGCAATTCGACGGACGATCCGCGAGGGTGCGACTGCTGGATGCCGCGGACGAGTTGTTTTACGTCAACGGCATCTCCCGCACGGGGGTTGATGACCTGTTGGCCAGCGCACATGTCTCCGTTGCCACCCTGTACGCCCAATTCCGAAGCAAAGACGGTCTGCTCCAGGCGAGCCTTGAACGGCGGCTTGAGGGGTGGCGGGAATGCTGGGATGGGGCAATCAGCGCTGCCCAATCGGACGAGGATCGCCTGCTGGCGGTTTTCGATGCGCTCACGCTTTACCGCGAACGCCAACACAGCGTGCGCTGGTGCGCGTTTCTCTCGACTGCTGTCGAAACTCGCACCGACCATCCGGTGTCTGCCCTCTTGGCGGCGGAGACGACTTTGTTGAACCGGCGCCTCCGCGACCTCGCTGCGCCACTAGCGGGTGCTCAAGCCGAACAGCTGGCTGCGGACATTCTTCTCATCTACAACGGAACCCTCGCGAGCCTTCTTCGGGGCAGCCCCGCAGACCCCATCGCCCGTGGCCGAGAGATCGCCAAAGCGGCGAGCAGATCGTCGCGCACACCTCGCACTATTTCGCCGGGTTGACGTACCCAGGGCAGGCATCCGGAATTGCCATGCACAACACCGTTGAGCTTTCGTAGCCCGAGCCTAGATCCGTCGTAGACCTCGGCACATACTGGGCCCATGGCTAAGAAAACAGTCGCAGACCAGCTTGTCGCCCAGCTCATCGATGCGGGAGTTCACCGCATCTACGGCATCGTTGGAGACAGTCTCAATCCGGTAGTCGATTCAGTGCGCAGATCGGGAGGGTCGACCAAGGGCGGTATCGACTGGATCCACGTGCGAAACGAGGAGGCAGCGGCCTTCGCGGCCGGGGCCGAGGCGCAGCTCACCGGCAAGCTTGCCGTCTGCGCCGGTAGTTGTGGGCCGGGCAACCTGCACCTGATCAACGGCCTCTACGATGCGCATCGTTCTGGCGCGCCCGTGTTGGCGATCGCCAGTCACATCCCGAGCAAGCAGATCGGGAGCGGCTACTTCCAGGAGACGCATCCCGATCGTCTGTTCGTCGAATGCTCCAACTATTGCGAGTTCATCGGGGCGGCAGAACAAGCGCCGAGGGTGATCAATTCGGCTCTGCGGCACGCTGTCGGGCTGCGTGGTGTTGCCGTGATCACCCTTCCGGGTGATGTTGCCGAGTACGAGGCCATCGGCAGCTTCCCGGCATTCGTCATCCCAGCAGAACCATCGCTGGTGCCGGCTGCAACGGATGTCAGCCGGCTGGCAGAGGCCATCAACGAGGCGGCGAGTGTGGCGATTTTCGCCGGTGCCGGGGTGCAAGGTGCTCATGATGAGGTCATCGCCTTTGCCGAGCTGATAGGTGCTCCGATCGGGCATTCTATTCGCGGCAAAGAATGGATTCAGTATGACAACCCGTTCGACGTTGGCATGACCGGCTTACTCGGTTACGGCGCTGCCCACGCGGGGATCCACAACGCCAACCTGCTCATCCTGCTCGGAACCGACTTTCCATATGAACAGTTCCTGCCCGATGACGACTCGGTCACCGTCGCCCAGATCGACAGGGATGCCGCCCATCTCGGGCGTCGAACCAGCGTCGAGCACCCGATCCTGGGTGACGTGAAGGCAACGTTGGCAGCGCTCACGCCGCAGGTGAAGCGCAAGAAGAGTCGAACATTCCTGAAGGACAACCTGAAACGGCATGACCGCCTGATGCACTCGGTCGTCGGTAAGTACACCGACGTCGACACGATGAAGCCGATCCACCCCGAATACGCGGCAACGATACTCGACGACCTGCTGGCTGACGACGCAATCGTGACGGCGGATACCGGCATGGGCAATGTCTGGCAGGCCAGGTACATCACGGTGAACGGACGCCGCCGGCTGATTGGCTCGTATCTGCACGGATCGATGGCGAACGCCCTGCCGCAGGCCATTGGCGCCCAGGTTGCCTATCCCGGCCGCCAAGTGGTGTCGTTGTCTGGCGATGGTGGACTGTCGATGCTGATGGGAGAGATGATCACGGTTGCGTCATACAAGCTGCCGGTGAAACTCATCGTGTTCAACAACTCGACGCTCGGCCTGGTGAAGCTTGAGATGTTCGTCGACGGCTTTCCGGCTTTCGGGGTCGATGTACCCGACACGAATTACGCCGCGGTCGCGCAGTCGCTTGGCTTCTTCGGCCGTCGAGTCGAGGATCCACAGGACCTCACGACTGCCCTGACCGACGCGTTCGCCTACGACGGCCCTGCCCTGGTCGACATCGTCACCGATCCGCTTGCCCTCTCGTTGCCGCCGACGATTTCGGCAGCCCAGGTCACCGGATTCGCCCTCGCAATGACGAAGGTGGTGTTCAACGGAGGTGCCGGCGAGGCTGTGCAGCTCGCCAAGTCAAACATCCGCCACCTGCCAGGCTTGTAGGCGCGTCAACGCTGTACCCGTCGGGTGAGCTGATGCGGGGTGCTTGCGACGCGCGCTCGTCTCGGACAGGATCGAGGAATGAAACCGGATTCTCTGGACGTGCGCAGTGTCATCGATGACCTCATGGTGCACGTCGGGACCCTGCCTGACGCATCCTGGGATGAGTTCGCACACAACCTGACCTGGACCAGGCGCGAGGCCATCGGACACCTCTGCGATGACCTGGTGTTCTACGCAATGCAGATCGCGGGAAACCAACCTCCGCAAACGTCATACGTTGAGTTCCTCGAGCCGCCCGCGTGGCGCGAGGGTGGGCTTCAGGTCGTGCTCTATCCCGATCCGGACACCGGAACCCGGGGCGCCGTCGGGTGTCTGGATGCCGCCGGTGGCGTGTTGACCGCTGTCGTGGCATCCGTTCCCGCCTCGCGTCGGGGCTTCCACCCCGCCGGAATCTCTGACGCGTCGGGATTCGCCGCGATGGGTATCGCCGAGGCGGTCTTGCACGGCTACGACATCCTTGCCGTGGCTGATGACGGCGGAGAAGTCAGCACCGGCGGCTATCGACCAGACGGCACCATCGTTGCCCGCGTACTCGACCGGATCTTCCCGGATGCCGCGCGCACCGATGACGCGTGGGCTGACCTCCTGCGCGCCACGGGCCGCCACGCTGAAAGTGAAAGCACGAACTGGCGCTGGAACTCGGAGGTGCGCTGATGAGCAGTCGGCCTGACAACCGCCCAGCAGCGGCCCACTCGCGGTTGGTTGACCTGAGCCACACGATTCGAGCGGGACTCATCACGTACCCAGGGTTGCCGGCCCCCGTGATCACGCCGCACCTCACGCGGGAGCAATCCCGTCAGAAGTATGCGCAGGGAACCGAGTTCGCGATGGACACGATGACTCTGATCGGCAATACCGGAACCTACATCGATAGCCCATATCACCGCTATGCCGACGGACCGGATCTGGCGGGGCTCGCGCTCGAGACCCTTGTGGGACTGCCCGCCGCTGTGTTCCACCTCGAGCGCGAACTGGCGAACGGCCATGGCCGAGGCATCGGCGCTGAAATCTTCGCCGAGCACACGGCTGATGACCCCCACGCCCTGGTCGACAGGGCTGTCCTGCTGCACACCGGCTGGGATGCCCACTTCGGCCGCCCTGAATACGCCTCGGGATCCCCCTTTCTCTCTGAAGCCGGCGCTCGATTCCTGGTCGAATCTGGCGTTGCGCTCGTCGGAATTGATTCGCTCAACATCGACGACACCGAGAGTGGTGGAGAACGACCTGCGCACTCCGTGCTGTTGGCGGCCGGCATCCACGTTGTCGAGCACCTCACGAACCTCGGGGAGCTGCCGGAGCGTGGTGCCCTGTTCACCGCCGTGCCGCCGAAGATCGAGGGATTCGGCACCTTCCCGGTGCGCGCCTTCGCGCAGATACCGCACCCAGAGCAGTGAACTTTGGCGCCAACGCCACTGACACTTCGGCACTCGGCATCCTGACACCGCGCGCGACGTAGACTGGGCGGGTAATAAACCCGTCATGAAAGAGGTCGCCGCGTGGCGAACGCCCCCACTGCATCTGTTCCCGGCTCACAGTCGTCGGGCGCCCAGCCGACCGGTTCACGATATTGGATCGTGCCGATCGTGCGCGCCATCGTTGCCGTCATACCGGCGATCGTCATCACCTTCAGCGTTGACCACTCCGCCACATTCGGCTTGTTGGTCTTCGGCGCATACGCCCTGGTGAACGGCCTGCTGCTGTCGGTCCTGGGCTGGCGCACTCTCGGCGGGGTGAGCCGTCGTCTCACGCTTATTCAGGGCATCGTCGGCATCGTTGCTGGTGCGGCGGCACTTGCACTTCACGGCGGCGGGCTCGCCGTCTTCCTCTACATCGTGACAGTCTGGGCGGCCGTCACTGGTTTCGTCGAGCTCTACAGTGGTCTGCGTGCGCGCGGTCGCTCTCCCTTTGCGCGTGACTGGACGGTTGCCGGCGTGCTCACCGCCGTGCTGGCGCTGGTCTTCCTGCTCCTTCCGCCGCATCCGGTCGTCTCTGTCGGACTCCTCGGTGCATACCTCGTGGTTCTCGGCGTCTTCCTCGCTATCGCCGGACTTTCTCTCAAATGGGCGCCGACCGATGCCACACCAGTCGTCGCCGCAGCTCAAGATTCGGACAAGAAGTGACTAAGAACAAGCCAGCCAAAAACAAGCCGGCCCAGAACCCGCACCAGTTTCAGCCGAGCAAGTCAGACCGCCTGAAGCCTGCCGAACTCGTCGGCCTCTCCGGCGTGATGGGCCTGTTCGTCGGACTTGTCCTGTTGCTCGTCACCCGGGATGTGCTGTTCACCCTGATCGGCTTCGGCATCACGTTCATCGTCGTGCTCGTCGTCATCGCGATCTTCTCGCTGGGCATGAAGCCCGATGAGGCCGAACAGTCAGACCTCGATGAGCAGAACCGCAACTCCAAGAACCACTAGGCGCAGTCAGCGGTGAGTCGGGCCGAGGCTCGACTCTGACGGCTCGCCCCCTGATGCTCCCTTGAGCTCGACGAGGATCGTGTGGGTGCCCGTCGAGCCGATGTTCTCACCCGAGTGGCGCTGGGCACCCAGCCACACCGCAACTCCGGACGGCAGGGCAACATCGGTGGAGCGACCACCGGAGCTAAGGCGCCGTTCGAATGAGCTGAGCGTGACCATCACACTGTTCGGATGCTCATGTTCGTGCGTCATGTCTCCTGGGGTGTCGCTGTAGTCGAGAACGCGTACGAATTCGTTCTCCCAGAGCACCCGGTAGTGTTCCGGATCGGTCACCGTCGGATCGTCATCGTCGATCATGAAATGACAATACGCCGCGGTTCATCTCGCGGCACCCCTTAACGAACGATGGCCGAGCGCGCTGCGCCCGACCACCGGTATTTCGGCTTTTGTTACTTCAGGTAGTCGATCAACGAGTCAGCCAGACCGACGTACAGCGCTGGTGTGAGCTCCAGGAGCCTGGACTTCGCGTCGTCGCCGATCTCCAGCGCTGAGACGAACGCGACCAGGTCGTCCTGACCGATACGCTTGCCGCGCGTGAGCTCCTTGAGCAGCGCGTACGGGTCTTCGATCGATGAACGACCTGCGGTGACCTCTGCGCGGATTACCGTCTGGATCGCCTCGCCCAGGATCTCCCAGTTGGAGTCGAGGTCGGATGCCAGCAGCGTGCGGTCGAGGTCGATCTCGCCCAGGCCACGCACGATGTTGTCGATCGCGAGCAGCGAGTGACCGAATCCGACACCGATGTTGCGCTGGGTCGTGGAGTCGGTGAGGTCACGCTGCAGGCGGCTCGTGACGAGCGTTGCAGCGAGGGAGTCGAGGATCGCGCTCGACAGCTCGAGGTTGGCTTCGGCATTCTCGAAACGGATCGGGTTGATCTTGTGCGGCATCGTCGACGAGCCCGTCGCCCCGGCCTGCGGGATCTGACGGAAGTAGCCCATCGAGATGTAGGTCCAAATGTCGGTGGCCAGGTTGTGCAGGATGCGGTTGCCGTGTGACATCCGCGAGTACAGCTCGGCCTGCCAGTCGTGCGACTCGATCTGGGTGGTCAGCGGGTTCCAGGTGAGGCCGAGGCCTTCGACGAACTCGCGGGAGATGGTGGGCCAGTCAGCAGACGGCTCAGCGACGACGTGGGCTGCAAATGTGCCGGTCGCGCCGCTGAACTTGCCGAGGAATTCGTTGGAAGCGACCTGGGCGCGCACGCGCTCGAGGCGGTAGACGAAGACCGCGAGCTCCTTGCCCATGGTGGTCGGCGTCGCGGGCTGTCCGTGGGTGCGGGCAAGCATGGAATCCGCCCGGTAATCGAGCGCCAAAACACGGATTGCCTCGATGAGGGCCGTGAACTTCGGCAGCCAGACCTGGTGCACAGCTTCGCGCACGGTGAGGGCGTAGGAGAGGTTGTTGATGTCTTCGCTGGTTGCGGCGAAGTGCGTCAGCTCGGCAATGTGGTCGAGTCCGAGTGCCGACAGGCGGCGACGAACCAGGTATTCGACGGCCTTGACGTCGTGGCGGGTGGTGGCCTCGAGCGTGGCCAGCTCATCGATCTCGGCCTGGCCGAAGTCGGTGACGAGGGCGCGCAGTGCGGCCTTCTGCTCAGCTTCGAGCGGCGTTGAACCGAACAGGCTGCGGTCGGTGAGGGTGATCAGCCACTCCACCTCGACCTGCACGCGAGCACGGTTGAGCCCTGCCTCTGACAGGTATTCGCCCAGTTCGGTGACGGCGGCACGGTAGCGGCCGTCTAGTGGACTGAGGACCTGTGGGGGTAGTGGACTCATCGGACTCCCTGTCTGATTGCGGGTGCGAGCTGCTTGAACAGCGCGAGGTTTGCACCCTCAATCATGCCCAATACTGCGTCAAACATTGCATCGTCCGAGTAGTAGGGGTCGGGAACGTCGTGCAGAGTGGCCTGACTGGCATCAAAACTGAGCAACAGACGCACTTTGTTTCTGTCGTGTTCGTTCGTCGCCCAGTTGCGCAGGATGCGTTCCTGCGAGCGATCAAGCACGACAACCAGGTCGAGATCAGCGAACCAGGCCGGGTCGAACTGCCTGGCCCTGTGGTGGCTGCCGTCGTACCCCTTCTTCGCCAGCGCTTTGATGGTGCGGATGTCGGCTTGCTCACCGACGTGCCAGTCGCCTGTGCCGGCAGAGCTCGTGGTGATGAGGCGGCCGAGGCCAGACCGAGTCACGAGATCGCGAAGCACCACTTCGGCCATCGGCGACCGGCAGATGTTGCCTGTGCACACGAAAATGATCCGAAATGGGGTGGACTCGTCTGGGCTGAGCGCCTCAAAACTCATTTCTCCATTGTGGGGCAAGACGGCTCCCTCCACACCTGTTGATTTGCGGTCGAGCGCACCAAAATTCTGGTGTGGTCTGGTCTGTTGCGCCCCCGCTTCAGGCTGAGACCGACACCGGTGGTGGACGCTCCCAGCCCGACCCCGCTTCCACCACACACAGGGAGGACGTTGTGGACGACATCGACAGCCTGCTTGTGGGCGGAGGCGGCGCCGCGGCCCATGCCGAGCGGTTAGCTGCGCTGCAGTCACAACGGATGCGACTGCAGGCAGTATGCGACGAGGTTGGCGTGGCCGCGGCCCAGTTCAGGACCGGCGCCGGAGGTGAGCGCGACCGTACCTGGCGCTCACACGCCGGCCGGCTCTACGCGGCCAGGCGGGGCGAGCTGCAGGACGAACTCGACAGGGCGGCGGCGCTGGCTCACAACGCCCTGGCGTCGGTTGAGCGGGCCATTCGTGAGCTGCGGGCGGCCGAGTGAACGACGACATCCTGGTGGTCTCCGGCGGCGGCAGTACAGCTGTCTCCACAGATGACCTGCTGGCGGAGCGGGCGGTACTTGAGGTTCTGCGGGTCCAGAGTGCCGAGTGGGGTGCCGAGCTGGTTCGCATCCAGGCGACATCCAGCATCCCTGCGCCGGCCTGGACCAGCGCCGGTCCTGACTATGCCCTGTTTGCCGCCGCTCGCGCGCTGGATCAGGTGGCGACCACGAGCAGCGCGTTGGCCGGAGCCCTCGGCGCGGCAGCCGAGTCGTACGGGAAGACGGAGCGTTCGGTCGCACGACTCACGCGACTGACCGGTTCGGGGCTTGCAGCGCTCCTCGGGTTCCTCTCCCCCGCCCTCGCGCTGCTCACTATCCCAATGCTCACCTCCGCGGTGACGGCATGGTTCCTCGCCTCGGTCATGACGGGCACGAGCATGGGCGGCCTCGCTGCAGCCATCAGCCGGAATCCCCGGTTACTCACCAACCCGGCATTCGTTGCGCTGGTTCGGGTGCTGGTGTCGTCAGTCGATGACGCGGCTGCGGGCGTGTTGCGGGTGCCGCCTCCGGTCATGCATCTGCTCGGCGACGACGGGCTCGGCATTCTGGGAGTCTCAACCTCTGCGGCCTCCGTGCTGTTCGCCGCCCATCAGCTCGGGGTGATGAACGAAACGCCGGTTGCGGCAGCTCCGGTCGGGCGCAGCCACCCGGTCGGCGTTCCTGTCGGCGTGCACGGCCTGGCCGAGCGGATCCCCCGGGCGAAGGCCGGCGATCCACAGGTTCGCATCGAGCGCTACGGTTCAGCGGATGCGCCGAGCTGGATCGTGTACGTCGGCGGTACGATCGACTGGAATCCGGAGCCGGCAGCAGAGCCGTGGGATCTCACGTCCAACATCGTGGGCGTCGCCGAGCAGCAGGCTGGCTCGTACCGGGCGGTGCTCGATGCGATGGAGCAGGCCGGAATCGGGCCGGACGATCCTGTGGCCCAGGTCGGCCACTCCCAGGGAGGGCTGGTCGCAGCCCAGATTGCCGCAGCGGAACGGTTCAACACCGTTGCCGTGCTCACCTTCGGGGCACCGGCCGGTCAGGTGGCCGTTCCGCCCGACGTTCCCATGCTTGCCGTCGCCCACACCGATGACGTGGTGCCTGCTCTCGGCGGAACGGCCAGGGACACCACCGCGGACGGCAATGCTCACCTGCTGGTCAGGCGCGAGGTTTACGGAGAGACGGCGTTGCCTGACGACATAGCGCTTCCGGCCCATCGCATGGCGACGTACGCCGAGACCGCGTCGCTTATCGACGAGTCGAACGAGCCCCGCATCGTCGCATTCACAGCGGGGATCGCAGCCCTGGGTGGTGCGACATCCGCTCCCGGTGCGGTCACGTACTGGCGAGGCACGCGCCTCGCGCCCGCCACATAGCGCCGTTCTCCGCGAAACCAGGCACCGAAACCGGGCCCCAAAAACCAATGGATCGCCCACTTTTGCTAGTGCAGGCGACCTCGCACTAGCGAAAATGGGCGACCCATGTGTGTTAGTAGGACGATTTTGCCGACGGGCGGAAGATCAGGCCGAGCAGCCAGCTGATGATGCCGAGCACGATTGCACCGAGCACACCCCACCAGAAGCCATCGACAACGAGGCCGAAGCCGAACCAGCTCGAGATCCAGGCCGCGAGCATCAGCAGCAGGCCGTTCACGATGAACGAGAGCAACCCCAGCGTGAGGATGTACAGCGGGAATGCGACGATCCGCACGAAGGTGCCGATCACGCTGTTCACGAAACCGAAGATCAGTGCGACAAGCGCATAGGTCAGAACGATTGCGATCGTGTTGTCTGCGTACGGCTCGATATGAACGCCGGCGACGATCAGGCTGGTGAGCCAGAGAGCGATTGCGTTCAGGAGGAGTTTGATGAGAAAGCCCATACATCCACACTATTGCACCCGCGAGTTGCGCGTCAGAAGACTTCTCGGGCAAGCGAGTCCCGCAGCGCTGTGAGTACATTCGGCTGCCAGAATATTCAGACTTGTAGACTCGCCGGGTGAGCCAACGTGACCCGATGACTGTCCGCCTGCGCCCTGAAATCGTGGCATTGCCTGCCTACAAGCAGGGTAAGCCCGCTTCAGACGACGCATTCAAGCTCTCGAGCAACGAGAATCCGTTCGAACCGCTTCCGTCGGTCATCGATGCGGTCGCTGCACACACAACCTTCAACAGGTATCCGGATGCCACGGCGCTGGCGCTCCGAGAACGTCTCGCTGCACGCTTCGGCCTGTCGCCCGACGAGGTGCACATCGGCTCTGGTTCAGTCGCGATCCTTGCCCAGCTCATCCTCGCCGCAGCGGGTGTCGGTGACGAAGTCGTTTACTCCTGGCGCTCATTCGAGGCATACCCGACGCTGGTCGCCGTCGCCGGCGCCACCAGCGTCCAGGTGCCCAACCGCGCCGATCACGGCCACGACCTGGCCGCCATGGCCGCAGCGATCACCGACAACACCCGAGTTGTCATCGTGTGCAGCCCGAACAATCCGACCGGAAACATCGTTACCGCCGACGAGTTCGAGGCGTTCATGGCGAGCGTGCCAAACGACTTGCTGGTTATTCTCGACGAGGCATACATCGAATTCGTGACGGATGCCGCCGCCACCAACGGGCCCACACTCCTCTCCCGCTACCCGAACCTCGTTGTGCTGCGCACGTTCTCGAAGGCATACGGCCTCGCGGGTCTGCGGGTCGGCTATGCGCTCGGTGCCGAGAGCATCCTGAACGCGGCCAGGTCGACGGCGATCCCCCTCTCGGTGACTGGCCAGGCCGCCACCGCAGCACTTGCGTCCCTCGACGCAGAAGACGAGCTGCTTGAGCGCGTCGGCCACCTCGCGACTCGCCGCGACGGGCTGTGGGACGCGCTCACCGCCGCGGGATGGAACATCCCCAAACCGCAGGGCAACTTCATCTGGCTGCCCACCGGCGACGAGACGAGCGAGGTTGCCCAGCGACTCGACAACGCCGGTTTGATTGTGCGTCCATTCGCCCCTGAGGGCATCCGAGTGTCAATTGGCGAGGAAGAAGCTGTGGAGAAACTCCTACAGATCTGCGAAGAGATTGTTCACGGTCTACCAACGGGCCACCCGGCGCGGAAGCTAGGTTAGTACGGTGGCAGGCAACCCAGACATTGATCCCATGGTCCAGCTCCTCTCTCCAGAGGGAAAACTGGTCACAAACGACAGGTCGGCAGAATTCCTGCCATACCTCGAGCGACTCGGCGACGACGATTACCGTAAGTTCTACCGCGACATGGCGGTCGTGCGCCGGTTCGACGCCGAAGCAGCCAACCTGCAGCGCCAGGGTCAGCTCGCCCTCTGGGTTCCGAGCCATGGTCAGGAAGCAGCCCAGGTCGGTTCGGCGTATGCGACCAAGCCACAGGACCACGTTTTCCCGTCGTACCGCGAGCACGTCGTCGGCATGATCCGCGGAGTCGACGTCGTCGACATCCTCAGGATGCTGCGTGGCGTCACGCTCGGCGGCTGGAAGCCTGAAGAGCACGGCAACTTCCACCTCTACACGCTGGTTTTGGCCTCGCAGACCCTGCACTCCACCGGCTACGCCATGGGCATCAAGTTCGACGGCGCGACGGCAACCGGTAACCCGGAGACCGACGAGGCAGTCATCGTCTACTACGGCGACGGGGCATCCTCTGAGGGCGAGGCCAACGAGGCGCTCGTCTTCGCCTCCAGCTACCAGACGCCGCAGGTTTTCTTCATCCAGAACAACCATTGGGCCATCTCGGTTCCGGTCACGCGCCAGTCCCGCACGCCGCTCTACCGGCGCGCAGGCGGATTCGGCATGCCTGGCACCCAGGTCGACGGCAACGACGTGCTCGCGAGCTTCGCCGTCACGTCCAAGTCGATGGATGACGCCCGCGCCGGCCGCGGCCCGTCGCTGATCGAGGCGATGACCTACCGGATCGGTGCGCACACCACCGCAGACGACCCCACCAAATACCGCGATCCGGCCGACCTGGCTGCCTGGGTCAAGCGCGACCCGATCGTGCGCTTCCGCAGCTACCTTGAAGGCCTCGGCGCTCCATCCGACTTCTTCGCCTCTGTCGACGAAGAGGCCGCAGACTTCGCCGCTGACGTGCGCCGCCGCGCCCTGGAAATCCGGGGACCGGAGAAGTCGATCATCTTCGACAACGTCTACGCAGAACCGCATCCGTTGATCAACGAACAGAAGGCCTGGCTTGACCGCTACGAGGCTTCATTTGAAGGGGACCAGGCATGAGTGACGTTCAGGTGACGTCGGCGAACCTGCCCATGGCCAAGGCGCTGAACGCCGGCCTCCGCAAGTCGATGCAGGACGACCCCAAGGTTCTCTTGATGGGCGAGGACATCGGCCCGCTCGGCGGTGTTTTCCGGGTGACCGAAGGGCTGCACGCCGAATTCGGCGAGAACCGTGTTCTCGACACCCCGCTGGCAGAGGCCGGCATCATCGGCACGGCCATCGGCCTGGCCATGCGCGGATACCGTCCGGTCTGCGAGATCCAGTTCGACGGAT
This sequence comes from Leifsonia sp. A12D58, assembly GCF_047530025.1. NCBI lineage: Bacteria > Bacillati > Actinomycetota > Actinomycetes > Micrococcales > Microbacteriaceae > Leifsonia > Leifsonia sp. A12D58. Next base: position 142,141 of record NZ_JBLJAT010000004.1, read on the forward strand.
TCGTGTTCCCCGGTTTCAACCAGATCACCACTCAGCTTGCCCGCATGCGTAACCGGCACGAGGGCGGCGTCTCGATGCCCGTCGTCATCCGGATTCCGTACGGCGGACACATCGGTTCGATCGAGCACCACCAGGAGAGTCCGGAGACGTACTTCACGCACACTCCCGGCCTGCGCGTGGTAAGCCCGTCAAACCCGCACGACGCCTACTGGATGATGCAGGAAGCCATCGCATCGAACGACCCGGTGATCTTCTTCGAACCGAAGAGCCGCTACTGGCCGAAGGGCGAAGTCGACTTCACCGAGAGCGGCGTTCCGCTGCACTCCAGCCGTGTGGTGCGCTCCGGAACAGATGTGACCGTCGTCGGTCACGGCGCCATGATCAGTGTTCTGTTGCAGGCTGCCGACATCGCTGCGACTGAGGGCATCAGCATCGAGGTCATCGACCTGCGTTCGCTCTCCCCCGTCGACTACGGCCCGATCCTCACGTCTGTGGCAAAGACCGGTCGCCTGGTCGTCGCTCAGGAGGCATCAGGTTTCGTCAGTCTCGGCTCCGAAATCGCCGCAACGGTCACCGAGCGGGCGTTCTACTCGCTTGAGGCCCCTGTGCTGCGCGTTTCGGGCTTCGACACCCCGTTCCCCCCTGCGGCAGTGGAGACCCACTTCCTGCCGAGCCCTGACCGCGTTCTCGAAGCTGTGGATCGCGCGCTCTCCTACTGACTGACCTGCTCGAACCTGACTGACCTGGTCGAAACCCGATTCACCGCCTGCACGAACGCAGATCTGTAAGAAAGGCACATGATGAGCCTGTCAAAGTTCACCCTCCCGGATGTCGGCGAGGGCCTCACCGAGGCCGAGATCGTCTCGTGGAAGGTCGCCCCGGGCGACACCGTCGAGATCAACCAGGTGTTGGTCGAGATCGAGACTGCCAAGTCCCTGGTCGAGCTGCCGTCACCGTACGTCGGCGTCGTCGGCGAGATCCTGGTCGACGAAGGCACAACAGTCGACGTTGGCACCCTCATCATCACCATTGAATCCGGTGTGGATGCCCCGCAGGCCGCCACTCCCCCGGCTGCTTTTCCCGAGCTGCAGGCCGCGCCATCCGCTGCCCGCGCTGAAGTTGTTGAAGCAACAGCGGATGCACAGGCCACCATCTCTGACGAAAAGCCCGCTGACGAGAAGCCGGGTGCCATGCTTGTCGGCCACGGCAGCTCTGCAACGATGGCGACTCGCCGCAAGCGTCACAATCCGCAGGCCGTCGCGCACGAAACCATGTCCCCTCCCCCGGTGCACACCGAGCCGGCCGTTGCCGCTGAACCGCTTCCGGTGCTGCCGCCCAAGGAATCAGTCGGGCCCGTCATCGCCAAGCCGCCGATCCGCAAGCTGGCCAAAGACCTCGGCGTTGACCTGTCGTTCGTGACCCCGACGGGACCGATCGGCGACATCACCCGCGACGACGTGGTGCGCGAGGCGAACCAGGCGAGCGTGTTCCGCAACATCCAGACCCCTGAGTGGCCCCAAAGCCGCGAGGAGCGCATCCCGGTCAAGGGTGTGCGCAAGGCCATCGCGCAGGCCATGGTGTCCAGCGCGTTCACTGCCCCGCACGTGAGCCTGTTCGTAGACGTCGACGCGACCAGGACGATGGAATTCGTCAAGCGACTGAAGACCTCAACCGACTTCGCCGGTGTCAAGGTGTCGCCGTTGCTGATCATGGCCAAGGCAATGATCTGGGCAGTGCGCCGCAACCCCACGGTGAACTCCACGTTCACCGACGAAGAGATCATCATTCGCCACTACGTGAACCTGGGCATCGCGGCGGCGACCCCGCGCGGACTCATTGTGCCGAACATCAAGGAAGCGCAGGACATGAGCCTGCTCGAGCTCGCCCGATCGCTCGAGCAGCTCACGATCACGGCACGTGACGGCAAGACCCAGCCGGCCCAGATGTCGAACGGCACCATCACGATCACCAACATCGGTGTCTTCGGCATGGACACCGGCACGCCGATCCTCAACTCCGGCGAGGCCGGAATCGTTGCGCTCGGCACGATCAAGCAGAAGCCGTGGGTCGTCGACGGTGAAGTGCGTGCGCGTTACGTCACCACGATCGGCGCCAGCTTTGACCACCGGGTCGTTGACGGCGACGTCGCCAGCCGCTTCCTCGCCGATGTCGCGAGCATCATCGAGGAACCGGCGCTACTGCTCGAGTAGACGGTGTCGCTCGAGCCGAAAGTTCCGGCTCGAGCGTCGCCAAAATCAGCGCCGACGCGGTGTCTTCCTGCTTTTGACAATCATTATCAATAAGCGTATTCTCGGAGAGTCCCGTCCGACTCCCTGAGAGGTCCGTCCCTGTGAACCGCCGCCTTCTGATTCTTCCTGCCGTCGCCCTGGCATCCGCCCTCGCGTTGACCGGATGCACCACCAGCGGCACCCCAGATACCCCCGCCAGCGACAGCGGAGCGATCACCGTCGTCGCCTCGACCAACGTCTACGGCGATATCGCGTCTCAGATCGGCGGCGACCTGGTTTCTGTCTCGTCGATCATTGACAGTGCAGACAAAGATCCCCACGAGTATGAGGCGGATGCCCGTACCCAACTGTCACTCTCGAAGGCCGACGTCGTCATAGAAAACGGTGGTGGATACGACGACTTCGTCGACACGATGCTCTCGGCATCGGGCAATGAGGATGCCGCTGTGCTGAACGTCGCCGATATCTCCGGCTACGACCAGAACCCGGCCGACGGTGAGTTCAATGAGCACCTCTGGTACGACTTCCCCACTATCGCCACGCTCGCGAAGGACATCGCGACCGAATTCGCCACGCTCGATCCTGACAACACCGCAACGTACGATGCGAACGCAGAGACCTTCATCGCCCAGATCGAAGACCTCCAGGCAAAGGAAGCCCAGATCAAGGCCGATCACGGCGGAACAGGCGTTGCAATCACCGAACCGGTGCCGCTCTACATGCTTGAGGCCAGCGGGCTGGTCAACAAGACCCCTGAGCAGTTCAGCGAGGCCGTCGAGCAGGGAACCGATGTTCCGGCCAACGTTCTCGCCGAGGTGACCGATATGTTCGGCACCGGCTCCATCGGAGTGCTTGTCTACAACGAGCAGACCTCTGGCGCCCAGACCGATGCTGTGCTGAAGGCCGCAGAAAGCAACGACGTTCCAGTGGTTTCGGTCGCCGAGATCCTGCCTGAAGGCACCGACTACATCTCCTGGATGACCTCGAACCTCGACGCACTCACGGCGGCGCTCACGGCATCCGCTTCGGGCAAGTAATCTTCGAACAATGACTTTTTCGCCACCTACTGCCCACTCGGCTGGTCGATCCCGTTTCGGATCGCCGGCCGATTCGGTGTTGCGGCTCAGAGACGCCTCACTCGGCTTCGGCGACCGCACGCTGTGGAGTGGTCTAAACCTCGACGTGCACGCCGGCGAGTTCATCGCGGTGCTCGGCGCCAACGGGTCAGGCAAGACCAGCCTGCTCAAGGTGATCCTGGGGCAGAACCAACTCAGTGCAGGCGAGATCTCGTTCCTCGGACGCCCGGTCAGCAGGGGAAGTCGGCAGATCGGCTACATTCCGCAGCAGAAGCTCGCGGACGATGGAACCCCACTGCGGGCGCGCGACCTGGTCGCACTCGGCCTGAATGGTCACGTCTGGGGACCACCGTGGCCATCGAGGGCCCGTAATCGCGAGGTCGACGAGCTGCTGGCCGCTGTCGGTGCGACGGAATATGCCAACGTGCCGATCTCGACGCTGTCCGGCGGCGAGCAGCAGCGGCTGCGGGTCGGGCAGGCGCTGGCCGGCGACCCCAGACTCATCCTCTGTGACGAACCACTGATCTCCCTCGACCTCAACCACCAGGCCGGCGTCAGTGAGCTGATCGACCGCCACCGACGTGAGCGCAATCTGGGCGTGCTGTTCGTCACCCACGACATCAATCCCATCCTCGGCATGGTCGACCGGGTGCTCTACCTGGCCGGTGGCTCATTCAGGATCGGCACACCAGACGAGGTGCTGCGCTCCGATGTGCTGAGCGAGCTCTATGGTTCAACCGTCGACGTCATCCGCACCAGGGGTCGCGTGATCGTGGTGGGTGCCCCCGATAGTCCGCATGGCCAGACGGATGCCGCGCATCACGACGAGACGTCGGTCATCTCTCCACAGGAACGGCTTCCGTGATCGCACTCGAGACCTCTGACGACCTGTGGTCGCAGATCTTCAACTTCTCCAACTACGGCGAGCTCCTCGCCCTGTTGCACAACTCGATCATCGCCGGTGCCGTGCTCGGCGTTGTGGGCGGCCTGATCGGTGTGTTTGTGATGTCACGCGACATGGCGTTCGCCGTGCACGGCATCAGCGAGCTGTCGTTCGCCGGGGCATCCGCCGGACTGTTGTTCGGTATCGGTGTTGTCGAAGGCTCGATCATCGGGTCGATGATCGCGGCGCTCCTGATCGGCATCCTGGGCTCAAAATCGAGGGATCGTAACTCGATCATCGCCGTGCTGATGCCCTTCGGGCTTGGCCTTGGCATCCTGTGTCTGGCGCTCTATCCGGGCAGGACCGCCAACAAATTCGGCCTGTTGACCGGTCAGATCGTGGCCGTTGACAACCCGAGTCTTGAATCGCTCATCATTATCTCGGTCATCGTCGTGATCGGTCTGCTGCTCGTCTGGCGGCCTTTGACGTTTGCCAGCGTCGACCCGGCGGTAGCCGCAGCGCGGGGCATCCCGGTACGTGGCCTGTCGATTTTCTTCATGCTGCTTCTCGGCCTGGCCGTTGCGGTTTCAGTACAGATCGTCGGATCACTGCTCGTGCTGTCGATCCTGGTGACTCCGGCCGCCGCCGCACTCCGACTCTCGTCCTCCCCCGTTGTCGTACCCATACTCAGCATGCTATTCGCGGTCGTCTCACTCGTCGGTGGCATCATGCTGGCGCTCGGCGGTTCGATTCCGATCAGCCCGTACGTCACGACGATTTCGTTCGCGATCTACGTGGTCTGCCGACTTATCGCGGCCTGGAAGGTTCGCCGCGGCGTGAACGGGCGAGTGCTGAGCGCTGCCTAGGGCAGCACGCGCGATGCGAAGCCGGGCGACAGGTGGCATAACCGGCGGGCCGCTACGGTTGTAGGTACTGCCGAGGGTGGCAGCAGAATCATCCGATCGACGAAACGAGGTGACGTGATGGCAGTGAAAAGGAACACCTGGCAACGGGAAGCGGTCCGTGACGCACTCGATTCCACCGACGGATTCGTCAGTGCTCAGGCGTTGCACTCCAGCCTGCATGCGACCGGCTCCCCCATTGGCCTGGCCACCGTCTATCGGGCGCTCTCCGACCTCGCATCCCAGGGTGAGGCCGATTCCCTGCAGTCGCCGGAGGGCGAGAGCCTGTACCGCGCCTGCAGCACCGACAGTCACCACCACCACCTGATCTGCCGCAACTGCGGGCTCACCGTCGAGATCGAAGCGGATGCCGTCGAAGAGTGGGCGCGGTCGGTCGCCTCTGAGCACGGCTTCACCCAGGCCGCGCACGTCGTCGACGTGTTCGGGCTCTGCGCCACCTGCTCTGCGCTCGCGGCCACGCCTGCGGAATAGCGGCACCCTGCGCTCCACGACCACGTGCGTCCGATTAGGATAGGCTTACCTTCTCACCTCTCCCCTTCGTTCGGACACAGGTTCCCATGCCCACGACAGACGCACAGTCCTGCGCTTCTCGCGCGATTGCCGCCTGCCAGGAATCACACGCATGACGTTGAACACTGCGCTGAGTGGCGAAGAACTCGTCCTGCGGTATGGCAAAGACACCGTGATCCACGGCGTCTCGATGGCGCTCGAACCTGGCCGTGTCACCGCCCTCATCGGACCGAACGGCAGCGGAAAATCAACGCTCCTTCGCTCACTTGCCCGGCTGCATCCCACTGATTCAGGCGAGGTGACGCTCGGCGCGCGCGATGGGCATCCCCAGCGTGCGGTGTCGCTACTCAGCGCACGGCAGTTCGCTCGCGAGGTGACTCTCTTCTCGCAATCGAGGCCTGCGCCTCAGGGCCTCACGGTGAGCGATGTCGTCGCGTTCGGACGCCATCCATATCGCCGAGGATTCGCGGGCCTCTCCCCCGCCGACCGCGCATCGATCGATCACGCGATGCGTGCCACTGGCGTTCACGACATGGGTGACCGGCCTGTCGGCGAGCTGTCAGGTGGCGAGGTGCAACGCGTCTGGCTGGCTGCATGTGTAGCGCAGGAGACCGGAGTCGTGCTGCTCGACGAGCCCACGAACCACCTCGACCTGCGCTATCAGATTGAGACCCTCGACCTTGTGCGCGATCTGGCCGACCTGCATGGTGTGGCGGTGGGCATCGTGCTCCACGACCTCGATCACGCGGCCAGAATCGCCGACACGCTGCTGCTGCTATCCGCCGGGCGCATCCACGCTGCCGGTGACCCGAGTGACGTTTTGACGACTCAGAACATCAGCGAGGTCTACGAAATCCCCGTCGAGGTCACCGTCGATCCAGGCACGCTCCGTATCCGTATCGACCCTGTCGGACGACACTCCGCCCGCGGGGCCGTCTCAGCTCAGCTTCACTCCTGACCCTGACCCCTTTGAGAGGACCATCAATGATCCGCCCCCGTTCCTTCGCGGCCACTGCGGCAACGCTTGCCATCGCGGCTCTCACCCTGACCGCCTGTGGCACGACGACAGTCGACGCGGCGGGTTCTGACGTCGCTGAATCGACCTCGGCGGCGTGCGTGGCCGACACGACGAAGACCTCGACCGATCCGGTCTCCATGACTGACGGCGTCGGTCGCACTGTTGAGCTCGACAAGCCTGCCGAGCGCATCGCCGTGCTCGAATGGCAGCAGATCGAGGATGCCCTGACGCTGTGTGTCACGCCCGTCGCGGTGTCGGACTCCGACGGCTACTCCACCTACGTGAGTGCAGAGACCATCCCAGAGGGCGTCGCCGAAATCGGCACCCGCGGCGAGCCGGACATGGATGCGCTGTACGCCACGAACCCTGACCTCATCATCGTCGAGGCCTTCAGCGCCGACGACGAACTCATCGCCCAGCTTGAGGAGCGCGGCGTTCCCGTGCTCGCCACTGTGGGTGCAGATGGCGCCGACCAGATCGGCAATATGAAGAACGTCTTTTCGATGATCGCCGAGGCAACGGGACGCACCGAGCGCGCCGGCCAGGTACTTGACGAGTTCGACGCCCACCTCGCTGCGGCCAAGGACAAGGTCGCATCTGTGACCCTGCCAACCACCGACTTCCTCTTCTTCGACGGCTGGATCGAGGGCGGTAACGTCACCATCCGCCCCTACGGGCAGGGCGCCCTCTTCACCGCGCTCGGCGAGGAGCTCGGCCTGACCGCAGCGTGGACCGATGAAATCGATGCCGCATACGGCAGCGGCGGCGTCGACCCCGCGTATGGCCTCGGCCAGACCGACATTGAGGGCCTGATCGCCGTCGGCAACGCCACTCTCTTCTACTCAAGCGATGAAGCGGCTGATGGCTATGTCGCCGAGCTCGAGAAGAGCTCCATCTGGTCGTCACTCCCCTCTGTACAGGATGGTCGGGCGTACGCCTTCCCCGCCGGCGTATGGGGTGCGGGCGGTCCGCTGTCCAACCAGCAGGCAATCGACGCCTACGTTGACATCCTCACGCAGCAGCAGGGTTGAGCCTTCCCGCCCGAGTAGCACCTAGCGTGGACACGACTCTCAGGCGGCCGTCATCCGCTATCGGTCTCCGCAGTGCAATGAGCGGGACAGCCATACTGGCTGTCCTGCTCGTTGCCGTCATCCTCGTCGGGTTATGGCATGTGACTCAGGGAACGTCCGGTGTTGACATGTGGGGTCTGCTGCGCCTCCTCGGTGGCGCGCAGGAGAGCGTGAACGGCGTGCCGGTCAGTGATGTGCTGACCGGATCACGCCTTCCTCGGCTGTTCGCCGGTGTGGCCGTCGGTTTCGCGCTCGGCGTCGCCGGTGTATTGCTGCAGTCAATCAGCCGCAACGCGCTTGCGTCTCCTGACACCCTCGCGGTGACCGCTGGGTCGTACTTCGCCCTCTCCGCTGTGGCCGCGTTCGGCCTGTCAGTTCCTCTCTGGGCGTCAAGCGGCGTCGCTTTCATCGGCGGATTACTCGCGGCCGCACTCGTGCTTGGCCTTGCAGGCACTTCGGCGGGTACCGGCACGACCCGGCTCATCCTCGCCGGTTCCGCGACAGCAATGGCGCTCGACGCGGCAACGGCGATGCTCCTCATCCTGTTCAAGGAGAACACCACAGGGCTGTTCGCCTGGGGCAGCGGATCGCTGGCACAACTCAATCTCGATGCCTCGGTGCGTGCTGCACCAGTCATCATTGTCATGCTGGCGATAGCGCTGTTGTTGTCGCGGCGCCTCGACGTGCTTGGCCTCGGCGACGACACTGCATCGTCGCTCGGTGTGCCTGTGCGTTCGACGCGGATTATCGCCGTGGTGTGCGCTGTCTTCCTGACGAGTGTCTCGGTGACGCTTGCCGGCCCCATTGCTTTCGTCGGCCTCGGCGCCCCGGTTCTCGCCCGCTTGCTCGCGAGCCGCATTCGAGTGCTCAACCGGCACATCTACCTCATCCCCGTCTCCGGCCTCCTGGGCGCATTGCTGATCCTGCTCGCCGACGCGACGTTGCGCGCGATCCTCGGTGCTGAGGGCGCCACGTCGATCCCGACGGGCGTGCCGACGGCGCTGCTCGGCGCAGCAGTGATTGTGATCCTTGCGCTCCGTTTGCGCGACTCAGGTCCGGTCCGCCAACCTCCGCAGGCGCGCGGTGGCCCGCGTTCCCATCGTCGGTTCGTGACTGCTCTGGTCATCGCGGCCGCGCTGCTCGTCGGGGCGATCATTGTCGGCATGCTGGCCGGCAGCCTGTGGCTGCGCACAGGAGACATCGGCCTGTGGTTGCAGGGTGGTGCTTCTGACCTTGTCGGCCGTGCGCTCGACGATCGGCTGCCGCGCGTGGCCGCCGCTGTGCTCGCCGGCGCAGCACTCGCGCTCTCCGGGTGCGTTGTGCAGGGCACTGTCCGAAACCCCCTCGCCGAACCGGGCATCCTCGGCATCACCGCCGGTGCCAGCCTGGGCGCGGTAATCGTCGTCACCTCGCTGGGTGGCGGGCGGCCACTCCTCGTCGTCATGGCGGTTGTGATGGGTTTGGCCACCTTCGGCCTGATCGCGTTGCTCACGTGGCGCGGCGGATTCCTGCCCGATCGATTCGTCCTGATCGGAATCGGCTGCGGCTACGGTCTGAGCGCGATCACCACGTTCCTGCTGCTCCGCGCCGACCCGTGGAACACTCCGCGCATCCTCACCTGGCTCTCTGGAACGACCTACGGACGAACGCTGCCCGACGTGGCGCCCGTTGCCGTCGCGCTTGTTATTGCCATCCCGCTGCTGATCGGGATGCGGCGGCAGCTCGACCTGCTCGCGATCGACGAAGACACCCCGCGTATCCTCGGCGTGCGACTCGAGCGCACACGATTGGGGATGCTCGCCCTCGCCGCCATTCTCGCTGCGCTCAGCGTGGTCGCCATCGGAGCAGTCGGTTTCGTTGGCCTGGTCGCCCCGCATCTGGCTCGGGCAATCGTCGGTGCCAAGCACGGTCGCACGATTCCGATGGCAATGGTGCTTGGTGGCCTTCTCGTGTGCGTCGCCGACACGCTCGGTCGCACCGTCATCTCGCCGGCGCAGGTACCTGCCGGCTTGATGATTGCGCTGATCGGGGCGCCATACTTCATCTGGCTCTTGCACCGCTCCCGCGAGTAGCGGGAGTCCGCGTCGGCCCGGTGTCGACTAGGGCAAGAACTCGCGGATGACGGTACTGATCAGCTCTGGACGTTCGGCGAGGAGCCCGTGTGACGCGCCGGGAACGATGCAGAGCTGGGCACCCGGAATCGAGGCCGCGATGCGCAGGCTGTGTTCAGGCCTGATGGAGTCGCGGTCGCCCGCGACAACGAGGGTTGGTGCGGTGATCGCCGCGAGATCACTCGGGTCGATGTGCGGCTCAGTGGTCCACAGGCGGAACAGCTTGTTGAGCACGATATCGGCGTGCTCGGGGCCGTCGGGAGACAACCTGTCGTAGTGCATCCGCTCGACGTCGGGCTTCTCGACGTCAGGATTCTCGACGGCCGGTCCCCCGGCGTCCGCTTCAGCAGGCGGGCGTGGCGTGAGCAGGAGGGCTTGGTGGTCGGCCGAGGTATCGAAGGCAGACGGGTCGAGATTCGCGCTGATTGCGACCAGGGAACGGACGCGCTCCGGATGCTCAAGCGCGAGCATCACACCGAGGATGGCGCCGTCGCTGTAGCCGATGACATGCACCGATTCGAGGCCATGGGCATCGAGATATGCGATTGTGTCTGCCAGTCCCCTGGCGTAGCTGAAGTCTTCGGCAATGTCGGCCGACCGCCCATGACCCGGGCGTTCGAACGCGTACACACGATAGTGCTGCGTCAGGGAATCGGACTGGGCCCGCAACGACTCGAGTGAGCAAAAACCACCATGAAGCAGAAGTACGGGATCGCCGTCACCGTCGACCTCTGAATACAGGTCCACCTCATTGATCCGCAGATACGTCATCCGTTTACGGTACGTCATCCGCTGTGAAACCGAGGGGTCGTCGAACCCCGGCAATGCTCGTAGTCTCGAAAGATACAGGCTTGTTGAGCGTCAGACGTTCGGGGGAGCTCGGTAATGGAAAAAGCAGCTGCAGGCGGTAAAAAGCGGGGACGGTCAGCGCGTCACCTTGATCCCGCAAAGTTGCCGGCGCTCTACACGATTGTTGTCGGCGTTGCGCTGGTGATCATGGATTCGACGATCGCCAATGTCGCAACCCCTGTCGTGCTCCGTGACCTCAAGATGAACTCCTCGCAGGTTGAGTGGATGACGGCCATCTACTCCCTGGTGTTTGCAGCCCTGCTGCTCACCGTCGGTCGAGTCGGAGATCTCTACGGCAGGCGTCGCGTTTTCGTGTCAGGGATGATCGTCTTTCTCATCGGATCGGTGCTCGCCGGCTCGGCGGTGAGCGGCGAGATGCTGATTTCTGCGCGGTTCATCGAGGGTGTCGGCGCGGCAATGATCATGCCGACTGCCCTGTCGACTCTCAACGTGATGTTCGTCGGCCGCGATCGCTCTATTGCTTTCGCCACCTACGGGGCGGTGATCGGCGGTATGGCTGCAGTCGGGCCGCTTGTCGGCGGCTGGCTAGCAACGGATGTGACGTGGCGCTGGGCGTTCTGGCTGAATATTCCGTTTGCGGTATTGGTCCTCATCGGGGCGTTTCTGTTCCTCAAGGAGAACTCTGAAGAGGGTGCGCATGGCTTGGACGTCGGCGGAGCCGTGCTGTCGGCGATCGGTATGGGCGGAATCGTTTTCGGGCTGATCGAAGGACAGTTCTACGGCTGGTTCGTGCAAAAGGATGGCTCTGTCTCGCCCGTCCCCTTCGCTTTCGGCATTGGGATCGTCGCGCTGATCTGGTTCATCCTGCTTGAACGCTCCAGGCGGCGCGCGGGCAAGACGGTGCTGCTCGATCTCACACTCTTTCGCATCAAAACGTTCAGGTTCGGTGCCACTACGTCGCTCATCATCGCGCTCGGTGAGTACGGGCTGCTGTTCGTGCTGCCCCTGCTGCTGCAGAACGCTCTCGGATTCAGTGCGCTCGGTACTGGCTGGCTGATCTTTGCGCTCGCCATCGGTACGTTCTTCATCTCTGCGCTGGTTCCCAACCTTGCGCACCACCTCAGCACCCGCACAATCGTGCGTATCGGTGTCGCGATTGAGGCAGTGGCCCTGTTCGGGCTCGGACTCAGCATCTCGGCCGACATCACCGGCTGGGGCATCGCCGCCTGGCTGTTCATCTACGGCATCGGCACAGGAATGACCACCTCCCAGCTGACCAACATCGTGCTCAGCGAGGTGCCGGAGGCCGAGTCGGGCCAGGCCTCAGGCGCGCAGTCGACGGGGCGACAGATCGGTTCGGCGTTTGGCATCGCAATTATGGGGGCGATCTTGCTCGCCGTACTCGGGTCTTCAACCAGGGCGTCGCTCGAGGACCAGAATCTTCCGACCGCACAGGTGACGAAGATCACCGACGCCGTGACGGCATCCGACGGGTCGATCATTCCCCAGCTGAAGGCCAATCCCGAGACGGCCAAGCAGGGGCAGGCGGCAGCGGATGCCCTGATCGACGCATCGAAGCTCGTCGCGCTCACCGGCTCTGGGGTACTCGTGCTCGGCCTGATCACCACCTTGGCCATCCCCCGCCCCCGCAAGCTCGACGCCATCCAGCAAGAGACGTTGCCCGCAGCGGCGTCGGAGTGACGGCTTCACGATGACGCAGGGTCAGCGGCACCGCGCCATCCCGGATCCGCCCGACCCTCGGTTTGCGCGACACGCCCGGAGCGCGTAATGTTGATAGCTGCTGTGCATATCTGTGCGCGCATTGCGGACTGGCCTCCCACACTCTTCTCGAAGTGCGTGGTTTCTGGTTCGCCGACAAGAGATCTTGGGAAGGGCACTCGCCCTTCGGTATATGGAGGAAACCATGGCAGCAACTTGCCAGGTGACCGGAGCCATTCCCGGCTTTGGACACAACATTTCGCACTCGCACCGACGCACCAAGCGTCGTTTCGACCCGAACATTCAGAAGAAGACGTACTTTGTTCCGTCGCTTCGCCGCAGCGTCACGCTGCAGCTTTCAGCTAAGGGAATCAAGGTCATTGACGCCCGTGGCATCGAGTCGGTTGTTAAGGACCTGCTCGCACGTGGGGAGAAAATCTAATGGCTAAGGCTCAGGACGTACGTCCGATCATCAAGCTTCGTTCGACGGCTGGCACGGGTTACACCTACGTCACCAAGAAGAACCGTCGCAACAACCCCGACCGTCTCGTGCTGAAGAAGTACGATCCCGTAGTGCGCAAGCACGTTGACTTCCGCGAGGAGCGCTAAACATGGCGAAGAAGAGCATGATTGCCAAGAATGACAAGCGCAAGGTGATCGTGGCACGCTACGCAGCCAAGCGCCTGGAGCTGAAGAAGGCTCTCGTCGACCCGAACGGAACCGACGAGTCCCGCGAAGCTGCACGCCTCGGCCTGCAGAAGCTCCCCCGCAACGCTTCGCCGGTGCGCGTGCGCAACCGCGACGCTGTTGACGGACGCCCCCGCGGACACCTCAGCAAGTTCGGTATCTCACGTGTTCGCTTCCGCGACATGGCCCACAAGGGTGAACTGCCGGGCATCACCAAGTCCAGCTGGTAATTCCGGTCTGAAACTTTCAGAAGGGGATGTCGACTTTCGAGTCGGCATCCCCTTCTGTTGTCTTTCGTCGTTTTTTATCGTCCCCGAATATCCGTTCAACCGCATGTAGTTTTCCGCGCACAGCGAAAACAGGGCGACGCGCCGGGAGAAATGGCCCAAAAGTCGCGTAAATCCGCGGAACTTCACGGATTTCTGCTAGATTCAACGCGGTCGAACCGACCACCAGCGGAGTTTTTCTGAGCTTCTCTGGAACAAAGAAATTGCTGTTTTTACAGACCAAGGTCCGAGGAGGACACTCAATGGCTGACAAGTCGCTGAACAAGACCGAGCTCGTTGCCGCCGTTGCCGCGGCGTCCGGTCAGAGCCAGGCTTCCGTCGATGGCGTTCTGAACGCTTTCTTCGCGACCCTCGCCGACACCGTTGCAAACGACGGCAAGGTCACCATCCCGGGATGGCTCGGCGTCGAGCGCACCGCAACCGCTGCTCGCACCGGCCGTAACCCGCAGACCGGCGAAGAGATCAAGATCGCTGCCGGCCACCGCGTCAAGCTGACCGCTGGTAGCAAGCTCAAGGCTGCCGCCAAGTAGTCTTCAATACTGAGTAAAGGGCGTCGACCAGTGGTCGGCGCCCTTTCTTTATGTCTGCATGTCCTTTTTCCTGCCTGCATGTCCTTTTTTGTGCCTGCATGTCCTTTTTTGTGTCTGCATGTCCTTTTTCGTGTCTGCATGTCTCCGCGAAACCGGAGTTGTGGTCGTTATGTGGGTGTCATAACGACCACAACTCCGGTTTCGCGCACTGGAATGGCGGACAGAGGCGGACTTCGGTGCGGTCGGGGGCGGTTAAGCTTGGTTAGTGTCCCGTTCAGTACGCATCATCGGCCCCAGCGTCCTCCTGCTTGCCGCAGTGCTCTCGACGATTCTTGGACTGGCGTTCGGCGGGGGAGCCGACCCGCAGTTGCTGGCAGACCCCGGCCCCGCAGTTCGGTGGGGACTCCCCATCGTCAAGCTGTTCGTCAACATCGGCGCAGCTGGCACGATCGGCGCCCTGGTCCTCACCTGTTTTGCGCTGAGCCCCAAGGAACGTGAGTTCAACAGCGCGCTCGACTTTGCGGCGGCATCCGCTGCATTCTTCACCGTCGCGTCGGCTGCGACGGGCTTCTTCACGTTCTTGCAGGTCACGAACGTGCCGCTCAGCTTCGATGATCGCTTCAGCGCCACTCTCGGCCAGTTCATCTCGGAAATCGCTCTCGGACAGGCGTGGCTCGCCACGACACTCATTGCCGCGGCGGTCACCGTGCTGTGCTTTGCCGTGCGTAACCAGACAGCGTTGGTCTTTGTCACCGTCCTGGCTATCGGCGCGCTGGTCCCGATGGCCCAGCAGGGCCACTCAGCGGGCGCTGAGGGCCACAACGCCGCAATCACCGCCCTCGGCCTGCACCTGGCATTCGCCGCCGTCTGGCTGGGCGGGCTGCTCACCATCGTCGTACTGCGAAAGCAGTTGGATGGCGGACGCCTCACGGCGATCATCGGCCGATATTCAACGCTGGCGATCGTCTGCTTCGTGGTGGTGGCTGCCTCCGGTTACGTCAGCGCCGAGCTGCGCATCGGCACCCTTGACAACCTGCTCACCCCATACGGCATCCTGGTGCTGATGAAGGTCGCTTCGCTCATCGTGCTGGGCTTCTTCGGCATCCTGCAGCGTCGTTACTTCATCAGCAAGATGCAGAAGAGCGCCAACCCTGCAGGACGCTGGTTCTGGTGGCTTGTCGTCGCCGAACTCGCCTTCATGGGTGTGGCATCCGGTGTGGCCGCCGCACTGGCGCGCACCGCAACCCCGGTCGCCCAGACCGTGGTGACTGAAATCCCGACATCGACTCCGGCGCAGATCCTCACCGGCGAGGCACTGCCGCCCGAGCTCACGTTCTCGCAGTACTTCACGGTGTGGAACTTCGATATCGCCTGGATGCTCTTCTGCGGCTTCGGCATATTCTTCTACGTTGCAGGAGTGGTGCGCCTGCGCCGTCGCGGCGACAAGTGGCCCATTTACCGCACGGCGCTATGGATCGCAGGCATGCTCGTGCTGTTCTACATCACCAACGGTGGCGTAAGCGTGTATGAGAAGTACCTGTTCTCGACCCACATGATGATGCACATGGTGCTGACAATGCTGGTACCCGTGTTGCTGGTTCCCGGTGCGCCCGTCACGCTCATTGCGAGGGCCGTAAAGAAGCGCAAGGACGGCAGCAGGGGAGTGCGCGAGTGGGTGCTGCTCGCCGTGCATTCAAAGCCGGCCGGTTTCCTGGCCAACCCGATCGTCGCAGCGCTGCTCTTCGCGGGGTCGCTCTGGGTGTTCTACTACTCATCGCTGTTCAGCTGGGCGACAACCGACCACATCGGGCACCAGTGGATGATCATCCACTTTTTGATCACCGGGTACCTGTTCGTCCAGTCCCTGATCGGCATCGATCCGGTGCCATACCGGCTGCCGTATCCCTTCCGTCTGCTCCTGCTGCTTGGCACGATGGCCTTCCACGCCTTCTTCGGCCTGGCGATCATGACCGGAACCGGGCTGTTCCTGGCCGACTGGTACGGCGCCATGGGGCGCACGTGGGGGCCGAACCCGCTGCTCGATCAGCAGAACGGCGGCGGGATCGCCTGGAGCATCGGCGAGATCCCGACGATTGCGCTGGCCATCACCGTGGCCATCCAGTGGAGCCGAAGCGACGAGAAAGAGACCCGGCGCCTCGACCGTAATGCCGACCGCACCGGCGAAGCAGAGCTCACCGAGTACAACGCGCGCCTCGAGAAGCTGTCGGCGCGCGACAGCAAGTAGCTGAGCGGATGCGCGACGAGTGCAGCCGGACGAGTGCAGCCGGACTAGTGCAGTTGGATGACGAGGGAGCCGTCACCGTTGACGGTGACGCTCAGGCCCACCTCGAAATCGACATCCTCGTTCTTGGTGCTGATCTCACCATCAAAGAGTGATTGCACCTCGACGACGATGTGCGCGACGCCAGGAGTGGGCGCCATGTCGAAGGTTGTCTGGCCGGGTGAGAGCGTGACGGCGGGGTAATTCGGGATACTCCAGGTCGGAAGGCCCTTGACTCGATCATTGATCTCGATGCCGAACGGGCAGTTCGAGGGCTGGAGCACCTGCTGCTCTGCGCAGCTGTCCAGGTAGTTGTTGAGCTCGCTCTGAACCTGCGAAATCATGTTCGCGTTCGGTTGGGCGTCAACAGTGACGTCCACGGCGGCTGCCTGCGTCACTGTTGTGATGACCTGATCAGAGCCCAGCAGTGTTGAATCGTGCTGCACCGTATAGCGCGCGGGAGCGAAAGCGAGGTAAGCGGCCTGGTTCGAAAAGGTTGCAGGGTCGTCAGCGCTGTCGAGCGCTCGGGTGTCGAGCGTGAGGCCGTTCACCGTGAAGGTCGCCGCATGCAGCACGGTGACCTGGAGAACCGCGAGTGGGCTGGCTGCGAAGCTCCAGCTGTTGAAGACGCCAGCGAATGTGCCATCACCGCGGACGGAGAACGACATACTCGCGACCTCGCCGTCGACGCTGAACTCGTAGACGACGGTGTGCGTGCCGGGTGATGTCTCGGTGTCGCTGACCTGCCTGATGTCGGTCAGATCGCCAAGGACAGAGGGACGCAACAGCGTGTCTGGCAGGTTCTGGGGGAGGCCAGCTGCCTCGAGGGATGCGTTCGTGGGCTCAACGCCGGCAAGCGCGAGGGCGCCGACAGTATCTTTTCTGGCGAGGGCGTCAAGGTATTGGCGAACGAAGCCACCGGCGCTGTATACATCGCGGTTGAGTGCTCCGATGGCCGAAACGAGGGCAATGACGAGCAGGATCGCGACAACACAAATAGCGATGATCGCGCGAAATTGACCGCGCTTTTTCCCCTCGCCCCCGGTGCTCACCGCCCCATTCTATGCAACCCTGACTGGGTAACCTCGCGGTGATGACCCAGCTGGCGTGGCAGGGTGGGGATAACCAGCCGGTTACCGGCGAGGACGGTTACAGTTGGATGTCCCGGTCGTCAAGGTGAGAGTGTCATTGTGTCTGAGTTTCCGCTGTCGCTCGAGCAGGCAGAAGTGTTTGCCGCCATCGAGGGCACCAGGCAGAACGTGTTCGTCACGGGCCGTGCCGGTACGGGCAAGTCAACCCTGCTGAACCACCTGTCGTGGAACACCAGCAAGCAGATCGTGATTGCAGCGCCCACCGGTGTCGCCGCGCTCAACGTGGGCGGCCAGACCATCCACTCATTGTTCCGGCTGCCCATCG
The DNA here is from genome assembly GCF_047530025.1 of Leifsonia sp. A12D58. Lineage (NCBI taxonomy): Bacteria > Bacillati > Actinomycetota > Actinomycetes > Micrococcales > Microbacteriaceae > Leifsonia > Leifsonia sp. A12D58. The sequence continues at coordinate 159,711 of NZ_JBLJAT010000004.1, forward strand.
GTGTGATCGCCGACCACCCGATCGATCAGAACGACCAGGTGCGCAAACTCCTGAACACCATCGACACCCTGGTGATCGACGAGGTCTCGATGGTGAATGCCGACCTGATGGATGCCATCGACCGCAGCCTCAGGCAGGCCAGGCAGCGCCCGAATGACACATTCGGTGGCGTACAGATCGTGCTGTTCGGTGACCCGTACCAGCTGGCTCCCGTGCCGGGTGATGCCGATGAGCGCGCCTACTTTGCCGATACCTATCGCTCCCTCTGGTTCTTCGATGCCAAGGTGTGGCGCGATGCCGAATTGCGCATCTTCGAGCTGTCTAATGTGCACCGCCAGCGTGATGCCGACTTCAAGTTCATGCTCAACGCTGTGCGCCACGGCCAGGTCACCGCCGAGATCGCCGGCGCGCTCAACGCGATGGGCGCACGCCCAGCGCCGACAGAGGGCGCGATCACCCTGGCGACCCGCAACGACGCGGTGAACCGCATCAACGCATCGGCTCTGAAAAAGCTCTCCGGCCGCGCGCTGACGGCGAAAGCCGACGTGACAGGTGACTTCGGTGGCCGCACGTTCCCTGCCGACGAGACGCTTGAACTCAAGGTCGGCGCGCAGGTGATGTTCCTGCGCAACGACTCACCTGCCGACGGTGGCGTTCGCTGGGTGAACGGCAGCATCGGTACCGTGACCAAGATCGATTCGACGGTCTATGTCGACATCGACGGTGAAACGCACGAGGTTGAGCCGGCGATCTGGGAAAAGTACAAGTACACGTATAACCCGACAACAAAGAAACTCAGCCGCAACGTGGTCGCCGAGTTCACCCAGTTTCCGCTGCGCCTGGCCTGGGCCGTCACCATTCACAAGTCGCAGGGTGCGACCTACGAGCGTGCAGTCGTCGACCTGGGTGCCCGCGCCTTCAGCCCCGGACAGACATATGTCGCCCTCAGCCGGCTCACCAGCCTGGAGGGTCTCTATCTCACCAGGCCACTGCGCCCGAGCGACATCATGGTCGACGAGAACGTGCAGCGCTTCATGAGCGCGAGTGCGCGCCCGGTCTGACCGGAATTAATTACCTGATCAGACCGCGAAAGTTGCATCGAGCGCTCCGCGCAGGTCTGCAATGAGGTCGTCGGTGTCTTCCAGCCCCACCGAGAAACGCAGGTGCCCGAAGCGCTTGAACTCCTCGGGATAGTGCGCGACTCGTGCACCCTCAGTGCCCACGTGCACAATGAGCGACTCGTCATGCCCAAGCGACACTGCCGAGGTGATCAGGCGCAGGTTGGCGACGAAGCGGTTCTGAGTTTCGGAATCACCATCGACGGCGAATGCCAACATGGCGCCGAACCCATGGCTGAACTGTCGCACTGCGACGTTGTGCTGCGGATGCGAGGCCAGACCGGGGTACGCCACGTATGCCACACGGGGGTCGGCATCCAGAAACTCGGCGATCCGGGCGGCGGATGCCATGTGCTGACGCAGCCGGAGCGGCAGCGTCACCGATCCGCGCATGATCAGCCAGGCATTGAACGGGCTGATCACACCGCCCACATCGACCATCGCGTCGTTCTTGACCAGCTGCACCAGGTCGCGACGGCCGATGACGGCACCGCCCATGGCATCCCCGTGCCCGTTGATGTACTTGGTGAGCGAGTGCACGACGAGGTCGGCTCCGAGCTCAATCGGCCGGAGCAGCGGCGGGGGAGTGAAGGTGGAATCGACCACGAGCAGTGCGCCTGCCTCGTGCGCGACCTCGGCGATTGCCGCAATGTCGGAGACGGCGGTCGTCGGATTGGCAATGGCCTCGACGTGGATGAGCCGGGTCTCGGGGGTGATCGCTGCACGCACCGCCTCCGGGTCACTGGCATCGACCAGTGTGGCGTGGATGCCGTATTTCTCGGGCAGCAGCTCGGTCAGCAGACGGTAGGTCGCCTCATACGTGACACTCGCGACAACGACATGGTCTCCACTACGCAGCAGGGTGAAGAACACCGCGTGCAGGGCGGCAACTCCGCTGGCCAATGCAACGGCATCCTCTGCGCCTTCCAGTGCCGCCAGTTTCTGCTGCAGGCCCAGCTGATTGGCGCCGGAATTGCGCGTGTACAGCGGGATGTCGGTGCCCGACCAGCTCACCGACGATGGATCCGCCGGCAACGCGTATGAATTCGCCATCACAATCGGTGTGCGGATGGCGCCGCTGCCGGCATCCACCACGTTGCCGGCATGCACGGCTCGAGAGAACTCGGCGAGCGTTGCGGGCAGGTGCTTATCTGGGCGGCCGGTCATTGCTCGACACTAGTGCCGATTCGGGCATTGATGCACGGTTCTTACCTTGCATGACGCTGAGTAAATTTGTGGCCAGAACGTCATTCTTAGGAATGACCCTCTGCGCTTTCGGCGCAGGTAGTATCCCAAGTACAGGGGGAAGTTCGTCGGTTTGGGGAAGCCATGAATATGCACAAAAAGAACGCCAGGGGTGCTGCACTGCTGGCGATGCTCACCATCGCAGCACTAGGACTTTCGGGGTGTACACCAGCTGCAGATGCGGCGATCGACGGCCACGGGCAGCTTTCAAGTGCCTTCGACGCGGCGACCACCGAGAAGCTGAACGCCGCTCTTGCCGACGGAATCGCCTGGTCGGCGTCCTCGGGCGGAATCGCCGACGTGTCGGCACCCTGGGGCGGCAAATGGGTCGTCGGCAGCGGCACGACAACGATTGGCGGCGCGACGCCGATGGCAGCGGACATGCACTTTCGCATCGGCTCAACCACCAGGCCGATGACCTGCACCGTATTGCTCAAGCTTGTCGATACCGGCGAGGTTGCGCTCGACGACAAGGTTTCGAAATACCTCACCCGGATGCCGGATGCCGAGGACTTCACCCTCGGTGAGCTCTGCCAGGGCACGTCGGGTATCGCTGACTACACCACCAATCTCGCCACACAGTTCGTGCGCAATCCGACGAGGATCTGGCCACCTGTGGAATTGCTCTCGACCGGGCTTGCCAAGGAACGGACGGAAACTCCCGGTGGCGGGTGGGCGGATTCCAACTCCGGGTTCGTGATGCTCGGACTCGCGCTAGAGGCGGCCACCGGCCAGAGCTGGGATTCGCTGTACAAGCAGTACATCTTTGATCCCGTGGGAATGGACGACACCTCGTTCCCTGACCGCAGCGATTTCTCGCTTCCCGCGCCGGCTCCTCAGGGTTATTCAGCTGGGATCAATGCCGACGGTTCAACTGTCTGCGACCCGATGGTCAATGACACTGCGTTGTCGAACTCGATGTCGTGGGTGTCTGGGGGAGTCGTATCCACTGTCGGCGACCTGTCGAAGTGGGCGCGCACACTAGCTGAGGGTTCTCTGGTGTCGAAGAAGTCGGCCACCGCGCAGTGGACAACGATCCCGAAGGGCGCCAACGCGGCGTCCTGGCAGGGTTACGGTCTCGGCGTGCAGCAACTGGGTCCGATGCGCGGGCACAGCGGTTCGATCCCTGGCTTCGTCACTGCGGCGTTTGCCGACCCGGACAGCGGCCTGACCGTCGTGGTGATGCTGAACAACTCGACGGCGGGAGTCGGTTTCGCCGAGGCGCTGGCGGAGCGATTCGTGTCGATCGCCGCCCAGGCCCCTGCCGTCGGGGGAGCCCGAGCACCCGGGCTCGAGCTGCCGTGGTCAGAAGATCAGGCAACTGCGGCGATGAAGGCCGGTGCCGTGTGCCAGCCGCCTGCAGGTTGACCCGTCCAGTGGTCGCCCACCGGGCATCCGCTGTCAGTACTTCGTTGATCATTGGCACGATATCGGGGGCGTCGATTCTGCTCGATCCTTAGGCTTGAGGCATGACGATCACGCCTGACAGCAAAGACTGGACCTGGGTACTTGAGCGACCCTGCCCCGAATGCGGCTTTGTGTCTGCGGCGGTGGATTTCGACGAAATACCGACTCTGGTCAGGGAGAATGCTGCCGCGTGGGTTCCCGTTCTCAAGCGAGCGGATGTCGCGGTGCGCCCTGATGACCACACCTGGTCCGCGCTGGAATACGCAGTGCACGTGCGAGACGTCTTTCGGATCTTTGCCGTACGCCTGGCGCTGATGCGCAACGAGGATGACCCGTTGTTTGCGAACTGGGACCAGGACGCCACGGCGATTGCCGAACGATACAACGAGCAAGACCCGGCGACGGTCGCCACAGAATTGGCGGCAGCTGCCGAGGTGGTGGCATCCGCATTCGAAGCTGTTCCTGCAGACGAACGCGACAGGTCGGGGCGTCGCAGCGACGGTGCATCGTTCACCGTGACGACGATGGGGCAGTATTTCGTGCATGACCCCGCCCATCACCTGCACGATGTGAGCTGACGCCGAATCAGGGTCAGAGGGGCGTTGTCAGCGCGATGATCACCAGCGGGAGCGTGCGGACCGCATATGGCGAGGTTGCAACGTTCGGGGATTTATCGTTTGACAGGATCGATTCCTGCATTGCTGACTCGCAGACATCGATGATCATCCGCGTGGCGTCCACTGAATCCATGATGAACTTCAGCCCGACGCTGGCCAGGGCCGCATCGAGCCGCTCGGCCAGGCGGAGTCGAAAATCGTGCTGATACTCAAGGAACCGTGCGGCCTGGCTGATGTCGCGCATGGCGTGGAGGCGGAATTCTGACTGCATGAGGGTCCAGCGTCGATCATCCATCTGCAGGTTGAGGAAGGAGGTGACGATGTCTGAGACAGAAACGCTGTCTGTCGCCGACGTCGCGTCAAGGCCAGGGAGGATCTCATCGATGCCCTGCTGCAGTTCATTGAAGCGGGCGAGCATCTCGCGCTCGGCCAGCGCGAAGAACAGCTCTTCTTTTGAGTCGAAGTTCGAGTAGAAGGCGCCGCGGGTGAACCCGGCGCGCTCGGTGATCGCCTCGACGCTTGAGGCGTGCACGCCGGTTTCTGCGAACACCTCGTATGCGGCTTCGAGCAGACGCTCGCGGGTCTTGCGTCGCCGGGCGGTGTCACCCTGACCGACCTCGTGGGCCACATGCTGCTGCATCTTGCCACCTTAAAAACAGTAGATTGCGATACACCACTGTATCGAATCTGGGGGATATTTGATGCGCAAGTGCCTCTTATGCGTTGAATCGACACGCACAGGCTGAAACGTTGCTGGGAGAAATTGCGATACACGAATGTATTGGATACGTTTGCGTATTGGATACGGCGTTGTATTTAGAACGCCCGCAGCGACTGCGCGCGTTCACTCCTCGAGACTTTTCTTTGCACCACATCAGCACACTCTTCTAGGGAGATCGCGTGTCCTCACTGCTGTATTCGCTCGGCCGCTGGGCGTTCAAGGCCAGGCGACTGGTGCTCGTGGGCTGGATCCTGGTGCTCGCCCTCGTTGGTGGTGGTGCGCTGGTCTTCAATCAGGGCCTCGACAACGCGATCTCCATCCCCGGAACAGAATCGCAGGAAGCACTCGACTCCCTGGCGACAACGTTCCCGCAGGTGAGTGGGGCATCGGCCCAGATCATCGTCGTCGCACCAGAGGGCAGCACCGTCGAAGACGACGCGATGAAGACAGCCATCACGGATGCCATCACCGCGATTGACGACCTCGACCAGGTCGCGCAGGCAGTCTCACCGTTCGATGAAAACCTCACTGGTGCGGTAAGCGACGACGCGACGGCCGCGCTCATCAGCGTGCAACTCGACGGCGAAGCCTCAGACATCACCCCCGACACCACGCAGGCACTCGAAGACGAGACTGCCGCACTGCAGGCCGCGCTTCCGGAGGACGCTGTCGCCTCGCTCGGCGGCCAGCTGTTCAGTCAGAGCTTCCCAGCGCTCAGCCTCATCGAGCTCATCGGTGTCGGAGTTGCCCTGCTGGTGCTCATCCTCACCTTTGGTTCGTTCCTGGCCGCCGGCATGCCGCTCGCAAGCGCCCTGCTCGGTGTTGGCATTTCCATCGCGCTGATCTTCGTCGCAACGGCCTTCGGCCCGATCACCTCGACGACCCCGATGCTCTCGCTCATGCTGGGACTGGCGGTCGGCATCGACTATGCGCTCTTCATCATTGCGAGACACCAGGAGCAGCTCACAGACGGCCTCGACGCCGAGGAGTCGGCGGCACGCGCCGTGGCAACCGCCGGTTCCGCCGTCATCTTTGCTGGTCTGACCGTAATGATCGCGCTCGTCGGCTTGAGCGTCGCCGGTATCCCGTTCCTCACCACAATGGGTGTCGCAGCCGCCGTGGGTGTGGCGGTCGCGGTGCTTGTTTCGCTGACGCTGATCCCCGCCTTCCTCGGATTCGCCGGCGACCGTCTGCGTCCGAAGCGCTCGCGCACCACGAGCTCGCGCCGCCGGGGCCGCAAGGCCGTCGCGACGCCGGCAGCCGCGCTGGCAACCGCGCCAGCCACCACGGCAGCAGATGCGCCAACAGCCACCATGACAACGGACGAAACCAGCGGCGAGTACACCGGCCACCCCGCAGCCGCTGGCGCCTCATCCGCCGAACTGCACGCCGGCAAGAACCGCTTCTACGTGGGCTGGGTGCGTGCTGTCACGCGCTTCCCGATCGTAACCATCGTCGCCGTTGTCGTCGGGCTCGGGCTCGTTGCCGCCCCAGCGCTCGGACTGCGCCTGGCCCTGCCGGATGCCGGGGGGCTGCCGGAGGACAACTCGGCGCGCATCACGTACGACCTCGTTTCTGAGCACTTCGGTCAGGGCTTCAATGGTCCGCTGATCGTCACGGGCAGCATCGTCTCGAGCACTGACCCCGTTGGCCTGATGGATGACCTGGGCGACGAGATCGCTGGCCTCGACGGTGTCGCAGCTGTGCCGCTCTCCACCCCGAACGAGGCAGCAGACACCGGAATCGTGCAGGTCATCCCCACCGGCAGCCCCGACTCTGAAGAGACCAAGGCGCTTGTCAGTGAACTGCGCTCACTGCACCAGCATTTCCTCGACGAATACGGCATCGACGTGTCGGTCACCGGGTTCACCGCCGTCGGCATCGATGTGTCGGACAAGCTCGGCGGCGCCCTGGTTCCATTCGGCCTGATCGTCGTCGGCCTCTCGCTGATCCTGCTCACCATGGTGTTCCGCTCAATTGCCGTACCGATCAAGGCGACGCTCGGCTACCTGCTCAGTGTTGCCGCCTCGTTCGGCGTCGTCGCCCTGGTGTTCGAATACGGCTGGTTCGCCGACCTGCTCAACGTGACGAGAGAAGGCCCGGTCATCAGCTTCATGCCGATCATCCTGATGGGTGTGCTCTTCGGTTTGGCCATGGACTACGAGGTGTTCCTCGTCGCCCGCATGCGCGAAGACTTCGTGCATTCGGGCAAGGCGAGGCAGTCGGTTGAGACCGGCTTCGTCGGCTCGGCCAAGGTCGTCACGGCTGCCGCGATCATCATGTTTGCCGTCTTTGCCGCATTCGTTCCGGAGGGCGACGTCAACCTCAAGCCCATCGCGCTCGGTCTGGCCGTCGGTGTATTCGTCGACGCATTCATCGTGCGGATGACCCTGGTGCCTGCAGTGCTCGCGCTGCTCGGCGACAAGGCCTGGTACATGCCGAAGTGGCTCGACCGCATCCTGCCGTCGTTCGACGTCGAGGGGGATGGCCTGCACAAGGAACTTGCGCTGCGCAACTGGCCGGCAGCCGGCTCGCACGACGTGGCGAATGCCGAGGGTCTCACCCTGTCTGCCGCCGGCACCCCGTTGTATTCGGATGTCGCGTTCTCGCTGCCCGAGAACGGCACGCTGGTGATCAGCAGCGAGCGTGAGGTGTCAGTCACCGCGCTGGTGCTCACCGTCTCCGGCCGAATGGAAGCGGATGCGGGACGCCTCAAAGTGGCCGGCTTCGTCTTGCCTGTGCGGGCGGCATCGGTGCGCTCTCGGGTCGCATTCGTCTCGCTCGGCGAGGCTGCTGACCCGGCACGCACGATGGCTGCGGCGCTGCGGGAGAAGCCGCGGATGATCGCGATCGACGGTCTTGACCACGTGAGCGATGCAGTTGTGCGCCGCAACATCTACGACCTGTTGGTCTCGGCCGGCGTCACGGCCAGCCAGTCGGGACGCACGCTGGCGATCGTCGTCGGCACCACGCATCCCGACCTGATCCTCGATGCAATTCCCGGCGCTGATGTCGCCGAAACCGTGCTTCTGTCCTCGTCCGACCTGTCTCACACCGAAGAGGTGACCGCATGAGCACCCCGCTCGCACGTCTTGGTCTCGCCCGCACGAACGGCAGGGTGACCTGGTTATCGATCGTCGGCGTCATCCTGGTACCGCTGGTGATCGCCGGCATCCTGATCTGGTCCCTCTGGAACCCACAGGACCGCCTCGACACCGTGAATGCCGCGATAGTCAACAACGACGCACCCGTCACGATCGACGGCCAGATGGTTCCACTCGGTCGGCAACTCTCTGCAGGCCTCGTCGGGGGAGCCGACTCGGCGTCCGGCAGCGAGAGCGATACCGCCAGCACTGACAGTTCGTTCAACTACAACTGGGTGATCACCGATGAGAGTGACGCAGCGGATGGGCTGGCCAGTGGCCGCTTCGCCGCTGTGGTGACGATTCCAGAGAACTTCTCGGCAGCGGCCACCTCGTTCTCTGGCGATGCAGCGGATGCCGAGCAGGCGACGATCGACGTCTCGACGAGCGACAAGAGTCGGCTCGTGGATGACGCCATCAGCCAGGTCATCACAACCACGGCTGCCGGCCTGGTCGGCAACCAGCTCACCACGACCTACCTCGAGAACATCTACCTCGGCTTCAATACGCTGGGCGACCAGCTGGGAACAGCTGCGACCGGGGCTGGCTCGCTGGCCTCCGGCGCGACAGCGCTGTCGGATGGCGCCACGTCGCTCGCCGACGGAACCTCAGAGCTCGCGGCAGGTGCCTCTAGCCTCTCATCAGGTATTTCGCAGCTGACCGATGGTGTTTCGCAGCTGTCGGGCGGACTCACTACGTTGCAGCAACAGACGGCAGCCCTCCCCGACCAGGCTGGCCAGCTGGCCAGCGGTGCGCAGGGTGTCGCGACCGGCATCACTCAGGTCAACGGCGTCATGGCCCAGCAGGCTGAGCAGCTGCAGGCGCAGCTCGCCGCGTTGCAGGGCATAGCGGTGGCAGTCTGCACCCCGTCGGCCGGAGCTTCGGCACCGGCGGACCCCGCCCTCTGCCAGTCGATCCAGCAGCAGGTCGGTTCGATTGCGACTGTTGTCGGCACGGCAGCAGGCACCCTCAGCGCTGTGTCTTCCTCGACCGAGTTGTCGGGCGGAGCAGGTCAGGTCGCAGCCGGAATGTCGCAGTTCGCTGCTGGGATGCCCGCGCTGACCGCCGGAATCGGTCAGTCGGCATCCGGTGCTGCAGCCCTGGCCGCAGCCGGATCCGCTGTGAACTCCGGCACCGCAGAGCTGTCGGACGGCGTCTCGACGCTGGCCGAGGGCGCACAGGGCCTCGCCGATGGCGTTGCAAGCGCGAACGATGGTGCGGCCTCGCTGGCCACCGGCTTGAAAACGGCTGTCGACCAGCTGCCCACATACTCGGATGATGAGCGCACCCAGCTGGCTACTGTCGTGGCCCAGCCTGTGGTCACCAACGATTCAAGCGGCATCGGCTTCGGCACGAACGGCGTTCCGTTCTACGCCACGCTCGCCCTGTGGCTCGGCGGTCTCGCAAGCCTGATCGTGCTTCGCGCGGTCCCGACCAGCGCGCTCGGTTCGACCAGGTCGTCACTCTCGCTCGCCGTCAAGGCGCTGCTGCCCGCCGCACTCGTCGGTGCGCTGCAAGGGCTCTTCGTCACCGGGATCCTGTCTACTGTGGTCGATCTCGACGTGGGCGGATGGTTCGCCTTCACGGGCATCGCCGTCCTTGTCGGCATCGCATTCGCCGCGACCAACCAGGCGCTCGTAGCCCTGCTCGGTGGCGCAGGTCGGTTCGTCTCGATGATCATTGCACTGGTCCTCATCGGCACGAGCATCATTGCGACGGCTCCGGCGTTGCTCGACGACGTGCTCGGCGTGATGCCGGTGCAGCCAGCCCAGGAGGCCTTCCGCGCTGTGATCTCGGGCGGCGCCGGTGGCGGAGCGATCGTCGGACTTGTCGTCTGGGCTCTCGCCTCACTCCTGATCACCACGCTGGCCATCGCGCGCAAGCGCACGGTCACGACCAGCCAGCTGGTGCTCGCGACCGCCTAGCGGTTAGTCGATGAGCTGGCGCTGCAGAAATGACGTGGTGCGCGCAAAAGCGAGTGCCGCGGCGTTCTTGTCGAGCAGATCGGGGACTGAGGCGTTGGCGAATGAGTGCTCCGTGCCGAAATAGTCGTGGCGTTCGACGGTTGTGCCGTCTTCCCTGAGCCGTTCGACGAACGAGTCGGGGTCGCCGGACGGCGCCCACTCGTCGATCTCGGCGAAATGCAGCTGCACCGGGCACGGCAGCACCCGATGTTCGTCATCGTCGAGTGTGGCGTAATAGGAGACGGCGGCATCAATCTCACCCGACTTGGCCAGGGTGAGCGAGAACCAGCCGCCCATCGAAAAGCCGATCAATCCGATGTGAGGCGCTCCTGCTGCTCGTTCACTGCGTGCGAGGTCGCCGATGTGGTCGAGCGCGCCAGCCAGGTCGAGTTTGTCGAGCAGGCCCTCTGCGGCTGCTTCGTCGGTGGTCGCCCATCCGTTGTAGAGATCGGGAATGAGCACGTGGAAGCCCTGCTGGGCGATGGCGCGACCGTAGTCCTCCAGCCACGGGAGCCGCCCGTACCAGTCGTGCACGATGACCACAACGGGGTTGCTGGTGCGGCCGTACTCGAGGGGGAGCCCGGGAAAGGGGATCTGGACGAGTGCCATGCTGCCCACCCTAACCCGTTGATACAGACTACGGTGAGGGAAAACATTGCGCTTTAGACGGGGGATCAGATGACCGATTTCGACCTGTCGGCTGTGATAAGTCCCACCTTGCTGGTGATCGATTTCATCATTCGAATCGTCGCGCTCATCGTCATTCCGCGCAATCGCAAACCGACGGCCGCCACGGCCTGGCTGCTGGCCGTGTTCTTCATTCCGTATGTCGGGCTGCTGTTCTTCCTGTTGATCGGCAGCTCGAAGCTGCCGAAGTCACGGCGTCTGAAGCAGGAACAGATCAATACGTTCATCCTTGACAGCACTGAAGGCATGGATCTGGTGCTGCGCAAGCATCCGTGGCCCAAGTGGCTGGAGTCTGTGGTGCGGTTGAATCGCACCCTGGGCGCGATGCCCCTCGTTGGCGGTAACTCGGCCACCTTGCTCGGCGACTATGGCGAGTCAATCGCTGCGATGACAGCCGACGTCAACCGCGCTGAGCGATTCGTGCACTGCGAGTTCTACATCATGTCGTACGACGATGTCACTGCCGACTTCTTCGAGGCCCTCGACAACGCCGGCAAGCGCGGTGTCGTCGTGCGGGTACTTCTCGACTACGTGGCATCCATGCGGTCTCCGCGGCATAAGGAGACGGTGGCCAAGCTCAACGAAATCAGTGTGCAGTGGCACTTCATGCTTCCTGTGCAGCCGTTGAAGGGTAAGTACCAGCGCCCGGACCTCCGCAACCACCGCAAGCTGTTGGTGATCGATGGCCATGTCGGGTTCATGGGGTCGCAGAACATGATCGACCGCAGCTACAACATCCGGAAGAACATCAAACGGGGACTGAAGTGGCAAGACCTCATGACGCGGCTGCACGGTCCGATCGTGTCTGGCGTCAACGCGATCTTCATCACCGACTGGTTCAGCGAGACCGACGAACTGCTCAGCCGCGAGATCGAACCGATTAAAGCGGATGTCATGGACAACCCGAACGCACCGCTCGACTGCCAGGTCGTGCCGAGCGGGCCGGGGTTCGAGGGTGAAAACAATCTGCGCCTGTTTCTCGCGCTGCTCTACAACGCAGAAGAGCGCATCATCATCACGAGTCCGTATTTCGTGCCAGACGAGTCGATGATGTACGCCATCACGACCGCGACGCAGCGGGGCGTCGAGGTGCAGCTGTTCGTCTCGGAGATCGGCGACCAGGCACTCGTCTTCCACGCGCAGCGCTCGTACTACGAGGCGCTGTTGCGGGCCGGTGTGCAGATCTGGATGTACAAAGCGCCGTTCATCCTGCACGCTAAGCACTTCACCATCGATGAAGACGTGGCAGTGATCGGGTCGAGCAATATGGACATCCGTTCGTTCAGTCTGAACATGGAGGTGTCTCTGATGGTGCGCGGGCGCAGCTTCGTTGCTGACATGCGCGAGATCGAAGCCGGCTATCGCGCCGTCAGTCGGGAGTTGACGCTGGAAGAGTGGCTGAAGCGGCCGCTGCGCTCAAGCGTGCTCGACAACCTGGCCAGGCTGACCTCGGGTCTGCAGTAGGGCTGGTCTGCTCCCGGACATACAGAAGCGCGGCCCGGGTTCGAAAACCGAGGCCGCGCTTCGTGATGCTGCTGATGCGGGTTTAGTACCAGTTCATTGCCTGGGAGTGTGACCATGCGGAGCAGGGTGAGCCGTACGAGCTCTTGATGTACTGGAGTCCCCAGGCGATCTGCGTGCTCGGGTTGGTCTGCCAGTCTGAGCCGGCAGAGGCCATCTTGCTGCCCGGAAGTGCCTGCGGGATACCGGTGGCGCCACCGTTCGAGTTGTATGCCGTGTAAGACCAGCCGGATTCCTTCTGCCACAGGTTGACGAGGCAGCTGAACTCACCCTCGCCCCAGCCATAGTTAGAGGAGGCCATGCTGCGGGCGACTGCCTTCGCGGCGGCCGGCGTCTTCGAAGCGCTGGAGGCAGCGAGGGCTGCGGCGTCTGCCGCGGCCTGTGCAGTGGCCCGAGCTGCAGCTTCCGCGGCTGCGGCTTCTGCTGCCTGTGCTTCTGCGGCGGCCTGTGCAGCCGCGGCGGCCTCTGCTGCAACACGGTCAACCTCTGCGGCGGCGGCCTGGACCGACTGTGCAGTGGTCTGTGTCGTCTTCGCGAGGCTGGCAATGGTGACGGAGTCTAGAGAACGGTAGTTGCCGAGTGAGGCGACCGATGACACGAGCGGAGTGGCGTCAACCTTGCCCTGCGCGCTGGCGATGACCTGGTTGGCCGATGCGATGGTTGACTCTGCGTACTCGTGGGTGCGCTCGCGGTTCGGCGTGAGGAACGACGTCAGCTGGATGTGCGAGCTGGACTGCACGCCTTCTGCTGCACTCGCTGAGATGGCGTTAGCCGGCGGAGTTGCTGCATCGTCAAGATAAATGGAGCCAACGAGGAGTCCGGCCGAGAGCACTGTTGCTCCTGCTGCGATCAAGCGGCGACGGTTGCGCTGCTGGGAGTTGCGGTTCTTGCGCGTGGCGCTGGGGGTTCCGGTGGTGCTGGTTGATACGGGCGCTACGGATGATTCAATTTTGTCGGTATGCATTACTTCCAAATTTGTGAGCAGCCGGTATCGCCGCGCATGTCGCGCGTAATCCTGGTCACTCCGGTGTTGTGGATGAGCTCGGGTTGCTCATTCGCGAAGTTGCAATCATGCAAGACCTTTCTGGATAATCCCTCAGTTTCACCTGTGCAACACGTGCATTCGGCCGATTCGCCGGCCTTGATCAGCACTTTAATTTCTGCGCGGATGTGGTTGCAGGGGTGCACAATGGCCGCATGGCTACCGATAATTCGGGTCCGTCCCGCACGCGTTCGCGGCCGACCGTGCTCGACCGGTTCTATGACATCGGCGTAGTGCTCAAAGGCATCGACGGTGCCGTGGAGCTAGCCGTCGGCCTTTTATTGTGGCTGGCTCCCGGGGCGCTGGCTGGCCTGCTCGGCAGGGCAGCGGATGATCTGGCGGCCGAGCCATCGGAGTTCAGGCACGATCTCGCCGAATACATCGCTCGACTTGATCACGACCTGGCATACGGGCCCCTCACCTTCGTGATCCTCTTCCTGATCCTGCACGGGGTGGTGAAGCTGGCACTGGTGTACTGCCTCCTCAAGAAGCTCTATTGGGCGTATCCGTTTGCCCTCGCCCTGCTGAGCCTGTTCCTCGTCTATCAGGTGTACGCGCTCCTCACGCAGCCCACGGTCTGGATGCTGATTTTCACGCTGCTTGACGTGGCGATCATCTACCTCGTCTATCGGGAGTACCGAGAGATTCGGGCGGAGGTGGCCAGCGCGCGGATGGACAAGCCTGCTGCGGACAGCCCAGACGCGGATAAGCCGGACGACGCATCTACGCTGTAACGATGAGCGCTGATAAGCCTGCTTTCGCCCCGGTTTCCGTCCCGGTGTCTGTTCGTGCGGCCGGCCCAGCCGATTATGCGGAGTGGGCAGAGCTATTTCGGCGCTACCGGGAGTTCTATGCACTGGTGCCAGACGAGTCCGTGATCGAGCGGGTGTGGGGTTGGATCATCGACGAGACCGCGGAGGTGCACGCATTTGTGGCAGCCGTCGACGGAAAACTAGTGGGTCTCGCGCACTATCGACGATTTGCACGGCCCTCGACGGGCAGCATCGGCATCTTTCTCGACGATCTGTATACGTCGCCGTCATCGCGAGGTGCAGGAGTGGGACGCGAGCTGCTTCGCGAGCTGTCGGTACTGGCGGCTGTTGAAGGGCGTTCTGTCGTGCGCTGGATCACCGCGGAAGACAACACCCGCGCTCGTCGGCTCTATGATTCTGCGGCCACACAGACGAAATGGGTCACGTACGACTTAGCGCCCGGTTCTCTCTAGGTCACCAGTAGGAGCATCCACTGTCCTGCTGCCAGTCCGAGCGCCGATGCTTGCGCAGATGATCCGGGTATGGCAGCGTGACAACCGGAGCCCGTCTGATCATCGACGCGGCGCCATCCGTGTGGGGGCACTGTAGCTTCTGCTCAGCCCTCAGGAGATGCGAGTGCCACGATGAACCTCGAAAGTGACGCCGAGCAGGATCAACGGCCGGCCGCCCACCATCGTCGCCGCTCACGCTGGAGCGGTGTTCGCCCGTATCTGAAGGGCACAGCGCTTGCGCTCGCCGTGGTTCTCGTCAGCGGGGTCTCACTCGGTGGCATCTATGTGTGGCAGCTCGGCGCGAAGGTTGGCGACAACGCGCTCGACATCTCAAACGGTACCGAGGTGCCAGATGCCGATCAGCCCGGAATGGATGCCTTCACGGGCGGGTTCAGCGTGCTGGCCGTCGGCGCCGACAATGCGACAGGACAGAGCGAAGCGTACGGCGACCGTGGCAGGGCGTTGAACGACGTGAACATTTTGTTCCACGTCTCTGCCGATCACCAGAGCGCTGTGGTGATGAGCCTGCCGCGCGACCTTGTGATTCCCCAGCCGTCGTGTGTCGACCCGGAGACAGGCGAAGAGTTCGATGAGGTCTACGCTGAGCCGCTAAACGACGCATTCGGTCGCGGTGGCCTGGGTTGTGTGAAAGCGACGATCGAAGAGCTCACCGGGCTATCGATTCCCTATGCGGCCCTGTTCACCTTTGAGGGAACGGTGGCGATGAGCGATGCCGTCGGCGGCGTTCCGATCTGCCTCGACAGCGCGATCTACGACCCGTGGTCAGGTTTGGACCTTCCCGCGGGCGTCACGAACGTGTCCGGCCAGCAGGCGCTTGCGTATCTGCGGTCGCGTAAGGGCGTCGGCAGCGGCAGCGATCTCTCCCGCATCACGTCTCAGCAGGCATACATGTCGTCCCTGATGCGCGTGATGAAGAGCAGCGAGACGCTGACCGATGTGTCCAAGGTGCTTGGCCTGGCCAATGCGGCGGCCGAGCACGTGAGCCTGTCACAATCTCTCGCCAGCATCACCACCATGGCGAGCATGGCCCTCACCCTGAAAGACCTCGATCTCGACAAGCTCGTCTTCGTGCAGTATCCGGTTGAAGAAGACCCAGACAATTCCAACAAGGTCGTGCCGTCGCCCGATCTGGCTGAGCGGTTGATCGCGAAGATCCTGGCCGACGAGCCATTTGTGCTCGATGAGGCGTCGTTGGGTGAGGATGTCGTGCTCGACCCGGCAGCGCCGGTCGCTCCGCCGGCTCCTGACGACGCGGGAGGCGCGGAGGACTCAGCGGCACCGATCGAGACCGAGGTGCCTGTGGGCACGGAGTCGCCTGCAACCCCCGAGGTGCTTGACGGGCTGCGCGGCCAGACAGCCAGCCAGCAGACGTGTTCGGTGGCCAACTGAGCGGGGGTGGCCAGCGCTGGCTCGGGGTTACGGGTTGGGCGCGGGTTCCACTGCGGTTTCAGGCGTCTGACGCCCTGACCCCGACATCTCGACAGAGCCATCGGTGGCCCAGACGATAGTGATATCTGTCGGTTGTGCGGGATCCGTTGCGCCAGGGAACGTGAGTTCTGTCAGGGTCTGAAGTCGCATGCCCATAGACGGGAAATCCGGATCACGCACGCACGACGCCGTGTAGTTAAGGCGGGATCCTGCGATCAGGAGGCATACCAAGCCCGACGTTGACCTGACGGCGTAGGCAACAGGGAAGAATTCGCCAACGGTTCCCTGCAATAGCCGAAATGTACTCTGATCGAACGTGTCAGGGATGAGTTGCGTCGGGATATCTTCCGGCGTCTGCCCAGTATTGAACACGTCAAGGGCCTTCGCCCTGGATGCCGTGGGAGTCGGAGTAGCGGATGTCGTTGGCTGAGTCGCGGATGACACATCCGCACTGCCCTGGCCGAGCTGTGTGCCGATCCCGACGCCGAGGATCAGAGCTGCGGTGATGCCCAGGCCGATGGCCGTGCTGCGCGACGGGCGACGCCACAATGCCGGGGAAAGCGACGGGGACGAGGTCAGGTGCGCCGGGTCGCCAACGTGCGCCGAGTCGTCATTGCGCCTCGGGTCACCCGCGGGTTCTCGAGCGTCCACACCGGCCGCCACTCGGTCGACGGCAAGCGCGAGATCGATATCGAGGGCTGTGTCGAGGTCGAAGGCAGCGTCGAGATCTCTGTCGAGGGCGGTGTCACTATCGCGGGGAGCCGTGCGTGCAGCCAGAACTGTAGTGACAGCATCCTCGATCGCCTCCCGCTCGAACCTGATCTCCGCTTCGAGTTCTGGTAGCCGTGAGGCCGCAGCAGGGTCAGCCAGTCCGCCGCCATCCTTCGAAAAGAGCTGGTGTTGCAGGTCGCGCAGTTCGGTTGCGGGTGCAGTCCGGCCGCTCGGCGCCGGTTCGGTCGGATGTTCCAGCCACCAGAGCGCATCGAGAACTGAATGCTGCCCGGTGTACACCTCGGTGACATCCGCTCGAAATCGGTCGTCACGAAGTGCCTGTTCATAGGCACTTTCGTCGCGCGCGTCCGCCATACACATCCCCGCTTTGTTGTTGTGCTGCACATCCTGACATACGTCGGCGCGATGCGCGGCTTCGCGAGGCTGTCCGTGGCTTCACGAGAGACGTCTAGTTCGCCACCTTCGTGCCCACCACGACCGTCGCGTCCAGGCCATCGGAGTGCACCACTCGCGTATCGAGGCCATGGCCGGCGAGGATACCCGCAGTCCGCGGTGCTTGCAGCGCGCTCGTCTCGATGAGGACATGGCCGCCGGGGGAGAGCCAGCGCAGCGCGTCTTGCGCAACGCTGCGCTGCACATCGAGTCCGTCTTCTCCGCCGTCAAGGGCGATCAGTGGCTCGTGCAGGCGCGCTTCCGGCGGCATCATGGCGATGGCATCCGTTGGAACGTATGGCGCATTGACGACCAACAAGTCGACCCGATTCTGCAGGATGCGCGGCAGCGAGTCGTAGAGATCTCCCTCGTACACCTGGCCGCCGAGCGGGTCGAGGTTGCGGCGGGCACAGCGCACTGCGGCGGGTTCGATGTCGGTGGCGTGCACATCCGCATCGGGTAACACGATGGCCAGAGCAGCTCCCACAGCACCGGTTCCGCAACAGAGGTCAACGATGACCTCTGGGTCCCTGGCCAGGTTGATGGCCTCACGCACAAGCAGCTCGGTGCGACGGCGCGGTACAAAGACTCCGACGTCAACGCACACGCGCTGGCCGAAGAACTCCGCCCAGCCCAGGATGTACTCGAGCGGCACGCCGGCGACGCGCTGGTCGACCGCACGGGTCAACGCATCCTGGTTGCCGTCGGCTGCCGCAAGCAGAAGATCGCCCTCATCCTCGGCGAAGACGCAGCCGGCAGCCCTCAGCGTGAGGATGACGTCGGAGCGAGTGGTGGCGAGTGGTTGAGCTGTCATGGAAGCGCCTTTCGGTCGTCCGGTGGTCACATTATGCGTCCGTACGGCGCTCGCGCGCCGGTTTCGAGCCATCTGCACACCTGCGCGGCGGGTGAAACTGAGGCTGATGAAACAGCGAGTGTCGGCGTGGAGCATCCGCTCTGGGGCAGAACTGAGCTTTGCTAGAGGCATCGGTATGTGCCGAGTAACGAAGAGGGGCAGCCATGGGATTGTTCGATCGCCGAAAGGTTGCGGTGCCAACCGCGCCGCCCAAACCGCAGAAGCCACTGAACCCGCAGCGGACCCAGTGGAACGACGGCTTCGGACGCGTCGCCACCCGCAGCGTGCAGATCATCGCCGTGCTCATCGTTGTGGGCGCGCTGATCTTCGGCATCACCCAGCTCAGCCTGGTGTTCATCCCCATCGTGATCGCGCTCATCCTGGCCTCGGCGATCAACCCATTCATGCGCTGGATGCGCGCTCGCCGCGTGCCCGACATCCTGGCGACCTGGATCGCGCTGCTCGCGCTGCTTGCCATCCTGGGCGGTGTCGGCTGGTTGATCGTCAATGCAGTGCGCAACCAGTGGGGCGCGCTAGTTGACTCGGCGCAGGACGGAATCGTCACGCTGCAAGAATCGCTCGCGCATCTACCGTTCGCGATCACCACCGAACAGCTGGAGAGCATCCAGAAGACGGCCACCGATTTCATCACCAGCAGCCAGTTCGGCAGCGGGGCGCTGGCCGGAGTGTCGGCCGCGACGAGTTTCATCACCGGCCTACTTCTGATGGTTGTCGTTCTGTTCTTCTTCCTCAAGGACGGCCCCCGCATCTGGGAGTTCATCCTCCGACCATTCACCGGTGAGCAGTACGAGCGCGCTCGCCGCATCGGCGACAAGACGGTGTCCACACTGGGCGGCTACGTGCGGGGCACGTCGATCGTCGCCGCCGTGGATGCCATCGGTATCGGTGTCGCGCTTGCAATTCTCGGCGTGCCGCTGTGGCTGCCTCTGTCCGTCATCGTCTTCCTCTCCTCGTTCATCCCGCTTGTCGGAGCCACCGTCGCCGGAGCGCTTGCCGCCTTGGTCGCGCTGGTTGCCAACGGTCCGTTGACCGCGCTTATCGTGATCATCGTCGTCATCGGGGTGAACCAGATCGAGGGCAATTTCTTGCAGCCCGTGGTGATGGCGAGGTCGCTCAAGCTTCACGCGCTCGTCATTCTGCTCGCGTTGACCATCGGTACGATCGTCGGCGGCATCGTCGGGGCCGTACTTTCTGTACCGATCGCCGCCGTGGCGTGGGGAATCGTGAAGATCTGGAACGGTCCGAACGAGCCAGCAGAGCCTGCACGACAAAAGCGCCCGGAATAACCGGAACGCGGGGCTTCCTTCGGTGCAGTAACTGCATTTATTCAGGTTCTGCAGTTATTCTGCGAACATGACTGAACCTATTCTGCAAGCCAGGGACATCGGCAAGTCCTACGGGAGTGGCGATGGCCGCTTCGACGCGCTGAAGGGCGTCAGCCTCGACGTACACAAGGGCGAGTCAGTGGCCATCGTCGGCAAGAGCGGATCAGGCAAGTCGACCCTCATGCACTTGCTCGCGCTGCTCGATGACCCCGATCGCGGCACGATCAGCATCGGCGGCAAGGATGCGAAGTCACTGAAGCCTCGCGAGCTCAACAAGCTGCGCAACGAAGATTTCGGCTTCGTCTTCCAGCAGTTCTTCCTCACCCCGAACTCGACAGTTCTTGAGAACGTGACGCTGCCGCTGATGATCGCCGGAGTCGGAACCAGGGAGCGCAAGGCTCGTGGCATGGCGGTGCTCGAGCAGATGGAGCTGGCCGACAAGGCCAAGAACAAGGCCACCGACCTGTCGGGCGGCCAGAAGCAGCGTGCTGTCATCGCTCGCGCGCTCGTCAACAACCCTTCGGTGATCTTCGCCGACGAGCCCACAGGAAACCTTGACACCGCCACGGGCGCCGTCGTCGAAGACATCCTGTTCTCGCTCAACAAGACACAGGGCATCACGCTCATCATCGTCACGCACGACGTTGACCTGGCGGCGCGGTGTGACAGGCAGTTCTTCATCAAGGACGGCCTCGAGGCAGTGCCCGATGCCGAAACGGCGGCACTTATGACCACCGGCTCCATCGACTCTGCAGCAGAGGTACGCGCATGAACTTCCTCGACGTTCTGAAATCAGCGATTTCAAACACCTTCCGCAACAAGGTGCGCACCACGCTCACCGTCATCGCGATCTTCATCGGTGCATTCACCTTGACGATCACCAGTGCTATCGGCGCGGGTGTCTCGAACTACATCGACTCCCAGGTTGCATCGATCGGCGGCAGCGACATGCTGATGGTGTCAGCGGCTACCGATGACGCACCGGCCTCCGATGGTCCGGCTCCCTACGATCCAGACGCATTGAGCTCATCCAACGGTTTCACGCTACTCAGCTCTGACGACGTCGATGCGATCGCCGCCACTGACGGCATCGTCGACGTACAACCGGTCGTGATGCTCTCGCCTGACTACCTTGAATTCGGCGACAACGGCAAGTACCAGCTGACGATCAACTCGATAGCCGGCATTGCCACGATCGACCTGGCCGCCGGCTCCCAGCTGACGAACGGCACCGGAGAGAACCAGATTCTGCTCTCTAAGTCATACGTCGAAGGCATCGGGTTCGACGATGCCGAATCCGCAATCGGGCAGACCGTGACGATCGCGATCGCCGACTTCCAGGGCACGCAGCATGTCGTGGATGCCACTGTGCAGGGCGTGCAGAACGACTCGCTGTTTGCCGCGGGTGCCGGCGTCAATGCTGAACTGCGCGACACGCTCGACGCACTCCAGAAGACAGGGATGCCCGCGGGGGTCGCGAGCGGATACGCGATGACCGTTGCGTATGTCGCACCTGATGCGACGGCTGACCAGGTCGATGCCGTCAAGGCCGACCTTGCCGACCAGGGCTTCTCGGGACTCACCGTCGCGGATCAGATTGGCGTCATCCAGAGCGTGATCGATGGAATCATCGGCGTGCTCAACGCCTTCGCCGTTATCGCACTGATCGCCGCCGGATTCGGCATCATCAACACGTTGCTGATGAGCGTGCAGGAGCGAACCCGCGAGATCGGACTGATGAAGGCCATGGGTATGGGCGGCGGAAAGATCTTCGCCCTGTTCAGCCTTGAGGCAATCTTCATCGGCTTCCTCGGCTCGGCCATCGGTGCGATCGTCGCGATTGCCCTCGGCAGCGGACTCAGCAGCCTGCTCTCGAGCACCGTGCTGTCAGCTCTGCCCGGACTGACGATCATGCTGTTCACGCCGGCATCCGTTGCCACCATCATCGGAATTGTCATGCTGATCGCCTTCCTCGCCGGAACGCTGCCAGCCAGGCGCGCGGCCAGTCAGAACCCGATTGACGCACTCCGCTACGAGTAAAGCTGGGGTATGAATAGGTCATGATCGACGCAACACCGGCTACTCAGCCAGGCAACCCGGAGGGGCTGCGTGCTCGTAAGCGCGCGGCCACTCGGGCATCCATTGAAAAGGTTGCCATCGAACTCGCTCTGAAACAGGGCTACGAGAACGTGACAGTCGACATGATCTGCGAGGCGGGCATGGTCTCGCAGCGCACGTTCTTCAACTATTTCGGGTCGAAGGAAGGCGTCATCCTGGGCTTGATGCCCGAAGTGATGACGGATGCCGATGCTGACGCCTTCATCGCCGAGCGAGCGGGCGATGTCGTGCATGATCTCGTGGAGCGGATGGCGTCAGCTCTCATCGACCCGATCGCCGACCGCGCTTCGCTTGAGGCGAGGGTGCGGATCATCCATAGCTCGCCCGAATTGCTGGGCAAGCAGATGGAGTGGATGGCTGCTCAGGAGCAGCGGCTCATCGACGTGGTGCTCGCGCGCTTCCGTGCCGCGGGGCGCACTGAAACCGAGACCCCCGATCTCGCTGCAGAGGCCGGTATGGTCGTCTCCCTCGCGATCACGGTGTTGCGCTTCACCATGCTGCAGCAGTTCAGTGGTGCCTCTGGTGCCTCTGGTGCCTCTGGTGTCCCTGGCACCCCTGTGGCACCGACGGCGGTCGCCCTGCAGCACGCGCTGACCTTGATCAAGCGCATCCTGAGGCCGGGCGATAGCGCGTAGCTGTGCCTGTGCCTGTGCCGGCAACCCATAGATCGGGAGGCCGGGATTTAGAACAGGTGCTTGTAACCGAGCGCAACGAGGTTGTCGTACGAGGTCTGCAGGCACTCGAGCGGCGTGCGGCCGTACTGGTCGTCCTGCTCGACGAGTAGGTACTTGGCATCGATGGCCAAACTCTGCTCGATGATGGCGGTGAAGTCCAGATTGCCTTCGCCCACTTCAGCGAACTGCACGACTCCAGTGAATGCCGCCATGAAGCCAGCGACGTCACCGGTGCCGAGCAGACCGAATGCCTCAGGCGGAATCTGGCCGATGCGGTAGTCCTTGAGGTGCACCATGGCGACGCGCTCGTTGTACTTCGCGATCGTCTTCACCGGGTCGAGTCCGCCACGCTGTACCCAGTGCACATCAACCTCGAGGCCCATGAGCGGCGCCCGGTCGGCGATGATGTCGAGCAGGTAGCGCCCGTCGTACTTCGCGAACTCGATGTGGTGATTGTGGTAATACAAACCGATGCCCTGCTCCTGCAGCCTGGCGGCCATTTCATTGCTGTTGTCGGCGAACTCGAGCACCTTGTCGAGCGACGCCATCGCGTCGAACGGCAGCATGCCCATGCGGATCATCGTTGAGTCGAGTGCCTTCGCGTCGTCGACGATCTTGTTGAAGTCGCTCGTGAGTGACTCGCCTGGCATGCCTGCCATGCCCGTGAGCGGGGCGGAGAGGGCGGCGATGTCCATGCCGAGCTCGGTGCGAGCGCGCTGCAGCTCAGCCACGTTCTCGGCAGTCATCGGGATCTGCGAGATTTCTACGGCGTGGTATCCGATCTCACTCACTTCGCGCAGGGTTTCGAACGGCCCCACCTTCGCGAAATTCTCCTTCAGCATCATCGCCTGTACGCCGATTTTCGTCATTGAATCGTCTCCTTGTACTTCGTCGTGAATTCAGCGGATGCCGGTTTGGGCATCCGCTTGCCAATCGGAGCCCCATGTCTCGGTCCGAGAGGCCATCTGGAACGCTGGTTCAGGTGTGAGTGCCCCGAGTGTCGCCCCACGCGTCGACGCTGAACTGACGCGCTGAGAGATCGTCCATGTCACGTCCTTGTGTGAGAGCAGCAAAAAATTGGTGGTGATACGACCATGTCACACCATCGCTGTGAGTTTTGTCAATCGGTTGCCAAATTTCGGTAACCCCCCATATAGTTGCCGCATGCCTGACGATGATCCGTCGCCGGGTTCTCACTGAGGCGAACCACTTGTGGAGGCAATTTCAATCGTGTCAGCTACGCTCTCTCCCGCCTGGACCCTGTCGGGCTTCGGCGACGAAATCGACCCGGATCCAACGGTCCAAATCGCAGTTCTCAAGGCGCTCGGCGCGCATCACATCGAAGTGCGCAGCGCGTGGAAGACCAACGTCGTCGATCTTGATGACGATCAGCTGCAAAGCCTGCGCGGCAGCCTTGCAGAACAGGGCATGTCAGCATCGGCCATCGCTTCGCCGATCGGCAAGGTCGACGTCTCTCTCGATGCCGACCTCGAAGTCGGCCGCCTGCGCCGCGTCATCCGGGTGGCACATGCCCTCGAGACCCCCAACATCCGCATTTTCTCGTTCTTTAGGGGCGAAGGTGTTTCTGTCGAGAGCACCAGGGACGCCGTCATGACACGGATGCGCCTGCTGGCCGACGAGGCAGAGAAGGCCGGCGTCGTGCTGCTTCATGAGAATGAAAAGGACATCTACGGCGATACCCCTGAGCGCGTGCTCGACCTGGTTGAAACCGTCGGCTCGTCTGCCCTCCGCCTCGCCTGGGACAACGCTAATTTTGTGCAGGTCGGCGTGAAGCCGTTCACCGACGGCTACGCGATTCTTCGTCCGTACCTCGATTACCTGCAGGTGAAGGATGCCATCGCGGCGACAGGCGAGGTCGTCCCGGCCGGGCAGGGTGACGGCGAACTGCGCGAGACTCTGACCGCCCTGCGCGACGACGGCTACACGGGCTTCGCCTCCCTTGAGCCGCACCTCGCTGCCCAGCATGCCCTCGGCGGGTTCTCGGGGCCTGCGGCATTTGGGCAGGCGGCCCGCGCATTCGCCGGTCTGCTGGCCGAGATCGGAGTCACTACGAAATGAGTGACCAGGACCTCACCGTCAACGACGATGTTGAGCGACTAAATTCCGATGCACCGGCGGCCCCTGCGGTTGTCCCTGTCGGCAGCGAACCCAACGGCACAGAGCGCCCTCGCAGAGTGGCTGTCATCGGCTGTGGCGACATTTCGGCGGTGCATTTCGCGGTGATCGCCGGCCTGCCAGGCGTTCAACTGGTTGGCGTGTCAGACTCCGACGCCGGGCGGCTGTCATCGGCAGTCAATACGCACGCCGTGCCGGGTTTCGCCGACCATTTGGCCCTGTTCGAAGAACTTAAGCCTGACGTCGTGCACATTTGCACACCGCACAACACCCACGCGCAACTGGCAATCGACGCGCTCGATCGAGGCATCAACGTCATCGTCGAGAAACCGCTCGCGCACTCGCGGGAAGAGGGCGAGCGGGTTGCCGCTGCCGCCGCGCAGAGTTCTGCGCAGATCGCGGTGTGCTTCCAAAATCGCTACAACGCACCGATCGCTGCAGCCCACGAATTGCTGACCGGGGGCACGCTCGGCGCGATCCTCGGAGCATCAGCCACAGTGAACTGGCACCGCACCGCCGAGTACTATCTGAACAGGCCCTGGCGTGGACGCTGGGCCACCGGTGGCGGCGGCCTGCTGATGAATCAGGCCATCCACACCATCGACCTGCTCCAATGGCTCATCGGTCCGGTCGCAAGCGTCTCCGGCAATGCCAGTACGCGCGTTCTCGGCGACGTCATCGAGGTTGAAGACACCGCAGAACTGGTGATCGACCACGTGAACGGCGCCCGCAGCGTGTTCTACGCAACGCTGGCAAACGTCGTGAATTCGCCCGTCACCCTCGACATCGTGACCGAGAACGCACTGCTTTCGATTCGCGGCGATTTGACGGTGGCCTATACCGATCCGCTGGCCGATGGTCGAGTGGATGTCATCACCGAGAGTCACAGAGCGACCGGCGAGCGTGCCTATTGGGGTGTCTCGCACGAGCGACTGATCACTGACTTCTACTCCAGGCTCGATTCGGGCGAGCCGTTCTGGATCGACCCGATCGAGGCGCAGAAATCGCTCAACATCATCCAGGACGTCTACGACCAGTCATACCCGGAACGCGCCAACGACCACATTCACCCCACTACGACAGAGAGAGTAATTTCATGACGAAAAAGGTCCGCATCGGAATCATTGGGCTCGGCGCCCAGGGATCGATGTATGCAAAGTTCATCACCGACGGCCTGGTGCCGAACATGGAGATCGGTGCAATCGCCGACATCGACCCGGCCAAAGCGGATGTCGCGGCGGCGCAGTACCCCGATGTACCCTTCTTCTCCGACTACCTCGCGATGATCGACAGCGGCAGTGTTGACGCAGTCGTCACCTGTGTTCCGCACTTCCTGCACCCGCAGATCGGCATCGAAGCCCTCGAGCGCAATATCCACGCCCTGGTCGAGAAGCCGGCCGGTGTCTATACGAAACAGGTCGCAGAGCTCAATGCTTACGCACTGACCAAGCCGGAGTTGAGCTTCGGAATCATGTTCAACCAGCGCAACAACCCGTTGTACATCCGACTCAAAGAAATCGTCGACGGCGGCGAGATCGGCAACATCCTGCGCTCGAACTGGATCATCACCAACTGGTGGCGTCCGCAGGGCTACTACGACCAGAGCGCCTGGCGTGCCACCTGGGGTGGAGAGGGCGGCGGCGTTCTGGTCAACCAGGCACCGCACCAGCTCGACCTGTGGCAGTGGATCTGTGGCGTGCCGAAGTCGGTGTACTCGAAGGTGGCATACGGCTACCGCCGCAATATCGCTGTTGAGGACGAAGTCACTGCCCTCGTTGACTACGGCAACGGTGCAACCGGCGTCTTCATCACGGCCACCCACGAGATGACCGGAACCGACAGGTTCGAGATCGTCGGCGACCAGGGCAAGATCGTCGTCGAGAACTCGAAGACGGCGACGGTCACCCGGCTCAAGCGTCCGGAGCGCGAGCTCAGCGAGAGCATGGACATGAACGATGTCATGAAGCTGTTCATGGGCCAGCTCAACACCGACGACTATTACGAGCAGGAGATCATCGAATTCGACTCACCGTGGGGTGCCCAGCACGCCGGCGTGCTGGAGAACTTCGCTGCCAACATCCTGGACGGCACTCCACTGCTGGCGCCGGGGTCTGATGGCATCAAGGGTGTGCGCCTGGCGAATGCCATCCACCTATCGAGCTGGACAGGCAAAGAAGTGTCGCTCGACTTCGACGAAGACGAGTTCATCGCAGAACTGAACTCGCGGATCGTGACGGAAGACAAGTTCCCCGCGTTGGTGGCTGCGGCTCTGACCTGAGCCGCCCGACCTGATCGACCTGATCCGACTGGCTTCCGGTCGGATCCGGTGGGAACGGGGCGCGGAGCTGTGCTGAACTGCGCGGCTCCGCGCGTCCTGTTCCATTGCAACAATAGGTTGCCTCGCTCGCCGCGCCCATCGAAGGTGCGGCCCATTCGGCGCGCCATTCGGGCGCTTTGTGAACCCATTCACCGGATGCCGCTCGCCGGGTAATCACGTCAATACAACAATTATCGAAACTTTTGGCAATCGGTTGACAAGCCGGTGTGCCAGCACTTGAATAGCGATCAACGCACCACGCGCTGGGCCAACGGTGGCCCACCGCCTGCATCTCACAACAAAGGAGTTCTGATGCTTGCCTTGCGAATGCTCTTCGACGACGGGGAGGTGTGCTCATGAGTAAGCCGCTCGATGCCACCCAGGCCCAGGCCACGTTCGGAACGAACACAGCGTCAATGTCCCGCGTTCAAAAGGTCAAGGGCAGGGGAGGCGGGCTCACAGCTCTCGCCTTTGCCAGCGTCGTTGACGGCTTTGAAGGCGGCCTGGTCAATACGCTCTTCCCCGTCATCCGTGATGCCCTTGGCCTGCAGACCAGCGCGCTCGGCATCCTGACAGCGGTCAGCCGTTTTGCCCGGATGCTCTTCGGCCCGATCTGGGCGTCACTCGCCGACCGCTACGGCCGCAAGAAGATCCTCTTCATCGCGACAGGGCTGTGGGGGCTGTGGACGGTCGCTGCCGGTTTCGCGCAGGATTCCACTCAACTGTTCATCCTGTACTCGATCGGCGTCATCGGCACTGTTGCGTCTGAGCCGATCGTCAACGGCCTCATCGTCGACATGTATGCGTCGGCTGAACGCGGAAGGGCCTTCGGCTTGCTCCGCACGATTGCGACGCTTGCTTCTGTCATAGCGACCCCGATCATCGGCCAGTTCGCCAACATCGAGGACGGCTGGCGCATCGGTATGTTCGCGATGGGCGGGATCAGCGTGCTCTCCGGCTTCCTGATCCTGCTTTTTGTGCACGAGCCGAAGAAGCACACCCCGGTCGGCGCGATCGACCCCGACGCCATGAAGTTCAATTTCCGGGCAGCGACCGACCTGCTTCGCACCAAGACGATCCTCTTCATGGCGATCCAGGTGACGCTCACAACGAGCCTGGTGCTGTTCGCATTCTTCATCACCTTCTTCGTTGACGAGCGCGGATGGACAACGGCAGAGGCCGCGATCCTGATGTCGGTCTTCATGCTGGGTGCTGTGATCAGTGGCCTGGTCGGCGGTCTTCTGGGCGACTTCTTCGAGCGCCGCTTCGGACCCCGTGGTCGCGTCATCATGATGCAGGGTTACCTGGCGCTCTATGCAATTGCCACCCTGATGCTGTTCCAGTTCGACTGGGGCCACGGCCCCGCGCTTTACGTGATGATCTTCCTCACTGGTCTGGTCAGCTCCTTCGGCCACCCGGGTGCAGTGCTCCCCATCGTGGGAAGCGTGGTGTCGAAGAAGGTGGTTGCGACCGCATACGCGCTCATCTTCTCGTTCGTGCAGGGCCTGTTCGCCGGACTCTTCAGCCTCGCGTTCGGTTTCCTGGCCGATTCCCTCGGGCTGCAGACGCTGATGTTCTGGTTCATTACGATCCCGTACCTGCTGAACGCGGTGCTGTGGACCGTGATGTACCGCATCTACCCGAAGGACCTCGCCGCCCAGCGTGCGAGGGATGAAGCCGACGAAGTCGCTCTCGGCGCACCTGTCCAGAGTTCCTGACGAGCGGGGTGGGAGGCTTGAAAAATGCCTCCCACCCTGTGTTATCCATTCATTTACCCCACACTTTGAGGACCAAGCGATGATCACCACCCAGCCCCGCGTCACCTCCCGCAGCAAGTCGATCCTCGACGTTGACGGGCTGCAGTTCCGCGATCTCGACGGTGACGGCTGCCTCACGCCGTACGAGGATTGGCGACTCACCCCCCGCGAGCGAGCTGAAGATCTGACGGCCAGGCTCGGCGCTGCAGACAAGGCGGGGCTGATGATCATCGGCTCGCACTACATGAACGGTTCTCCCTGGGTGTCAGAAGACGGCGGCATGCCCAATCTGCTGGCAGACCCGTCGGTGCTCACCCGCCAGCCGGCCCCAGACGCCTCCGGTTCATACCTGCGTGCCGAAGACGGTTACGCCCGACACCAGATGATCACGGGTGAACCACTCGACGAGCCACGCCTGCACGCGTCCAGCTCTCATGGAGCGATCCAGGACCGCCACCAGCGGCGCTTCATCGTTCGCGACAACCCTTCAGCGGGCGACCTGGCGCGCTGGGCCAATGAGTTGCAGGAACTTGCAGAGGCATCCGAGTTCGGCATCCCCGTTGTGCTCGTTTCGAACCCACGCAACCACGTAGGCAGCACTGCAACGCTCGGCGTTGGCGAGGCAGCCGGCGTGTTCTCGGAGTGGCCGGGCGAGTTGGGCCTTGCCGCCACCTTCGACGAGCATCTCGTGCGCACCTTCGCTGAGGTGGCCCGCCGAGAGTGGCGCGCCTCTGGCCTGCACAAGATCTACGGCTACATGGCGGATGTGCCGAGCGAGCCGCGCTGGAGCCGTTTCGACGGCACGCTCGGCGAAGACCCAGAAGCCGTCGGTCGGTTGATCGTCGCAATGATCCACGGATTCCAGGGCGAAACACTCGGTCCGGACTCCGTCGCCCTCACCGTCAAGCACTTCCCGGGCGGTGGTGTCCGCACTGACGGCCACGACCCGCACTTTGCCTGGGGTCAGGACAACGAGTACCCCACAGAGGGCAGCCTGGCGAAATATCAGCTTCCGCCATTCCGCGCAGCGATTGAGGCAGGCGTGGCTTCGGTGATGCCCTATTACTCCAAGCCGGTCAACTCGTCGGCTGAGCAGTTCTCCGCAGACCTTCACGCAGGCGACCAGCAATTCGAAGAGGTCGCGTTCGCCTACAACAAGGCCTTGATCACCGGCCTCCTGCGTGAGCACCTCGGCTTTACCGGCTACGTCAACACTGACTCCGGTGTTCTCGAGGGCATGGCATGGGGTGTGCAGGACCTGACCTCGGTGGAGCGTTGGGTCAAACTCGTCAGGGCAGGCAGCAACGTCGTCAGCGATGAGCTCGACCCCACAGTTCTTCTCGCTGCGATTGAATCGGGTGCGCTTGACGAGAGCGAGCTCGACGCATCCGTCATTCTGCTGCTCGAGGAGATGTTCACCCTCGGTCTGTTCGAGAACCCGTATGTCGACCCAGCAGAAGCCGATGAGGTTGCCGGCGACCCCGAAACGCGTGCGGTCGCCGAGGCTGCCCAGCGCCGCTCTGTCACCATCCTGCGTAATGACCAGGGCCTGCTCCCGCTCTCGAAAGACGTGTCACGTGTCTACGTCGAGGCGTTTGCCAGACACGGTAGCGAAGCTGTCACCGCGACACTGCGCGCAGCGGTGACCGAGATGCTCGGTGAAGGCGCCATCGTTGATGACCCGGCGGATGCCGACGCAGCGATCGTGTGGGTGCTCCCGGCCATCTCGCTCTTCGGCGGAGACGACAGGCCGGACACCGCACTCACCGTTGGTCTCGTGGACCGGGGCATCGACGTGTCACGCGTGCAGCAGATCCAGGCAGCGGCTCCCACCGCGCTGGTGATCAACTTCACCAACCCGTGGGTGATCACGGATGTCGAGCCAGGCGCTGCAGCCGTCGCCGCGACGTACGGCATCAGCGCACAGAACCTGACCGCCGTTCTTTTCGGTGACGACGTGCCACGCGGCCGTCTTCCGCTGACGGTGCCGCGCAGTGAGGAAGCGGTCGCAGGGTCGCCACGCGACGTTCCCGGAATGTTCTGCGGCGCCGACTACCCGTACGTCGACAGCGCAGGATCGATCTATACCTACGGCTATGGCATCGATGCCGAGAATGCGTGGAGCGTGTGACTGCGAAGATGAACGGGATACCACGCGTCCGCCACCCCACGGGTAACCCTGTCGGGCGGCAGGACTGTGGCACGATACATGCTGGAGCAACAGAAGCACGCCCATGCAAGCGTCAATGAGAGAATTGACGCCGAGAGAGGTAAGCAGACCGTGACGAGTGAAGATGCCGCTGTAACAGAAGCGCGGGTCAGTCGACGCTCCAAAGCGCCTGCGACGATCTACGACATAGCCAAATTGGCCGGTGTGAACCCGTCGACCGTCTCTCGAGCGCTGAGTAAGCCGGGGCGCATCAACGTTAAAACCGAAGAGCGCATCCACGCTGCGGCGAAGGAGCTGAATTACCGGCTCAACCCGATGGCACGGGCGCTGCCGACCGGCCGAACCAACACACTGGGGCTTCTGCTCGCCGACATCACGAACCCGATGTTCTTCGACGTCGTGCGCGGTGCTGAGCGGGCGGCGAGCCGTCGCGGCTACACACTGATCCTGTCGGAATCCCAGGAGTCGGGCGAGCGGGAAGCCGAAGCGGCCGAGCGGGTCGCCCCCTCGGTTGATGGCCTGGTGCTCGTCACCACCCGGCTGGGCGACGAGCAGATCCGAGAGCTCGCCGAACGCAAGCCCCTCGTCGTCATCAATCGCAAGGTCGATGGCATCCACGGCATCATTCCAGACCTGGGCCCCGGAATCGATGAGGCGCTCGCGCACCTCGCCGAGCTCGGGCACACGTCGCTCGCCTTCCTGTCTGGACCGGCCAACTCCTGGATGAGCGGCGCACGCTGGGAGGCGCTCATGGAAAGGGCCCCGAAACTCGGCATGACGATCGTCGAGATCGGCCCAGGTGTGCCGACCCTCGATGGCGGTACGGATGCCCTCTCTCGCGTTGTCGCCTCTGGCGTGACGGCGGTCATCGCCTACAACGACCTGATGGCCATTGGCCTGATGCGCGCAGCCCAGGAGCAGGGAATCCATGTGCCAGGGCGACTGAGCATCATCGGCTTCGATGACATCTTCGGCTCTGATTTCACGTCGCCGCAGCTCAGCACGATTCGCACGCCGCTCGGAGCGATCGGCGAGCGGGCGATCAGGCTGACGCTTGAACTCATCGATGAGTACGCAGACGGTACTCCGGCTCGTGCCGACAACTCTCCGTTGCCGACCGAACTCATCGTCAGGGGCTCGACCGGCCCCGTCCTCGTCTAGGCGAAAGCCCGCCTGATCGGCACGGCCGACGATTGGTGGATCGTCGCATCCATTTTTGGCAACCGGTTGACAAACTTTCTATCCCGCTGTTCAATGAAGGAGTGTCCATGACTTTGCACCTCGATCCAGACCGTCTCTTTCCGGTAGACCCGGCCACGCGCGATGTCGCCCGCGGCCTTTACCAGCGCGTCGCAGAATTGCCGATCATCTCGCCCCACGGCCACGTCGATCCGCGACTCCTGCTTGATGACGAGCCGTTCGTTGACGCTGCCGAGCTGTTCATCCGGTTCGACCACTACGTGACCCGGCTCATGCATGCTGCCGGTGTGCCGTTGACTGACCTCGGTATCCCGAGTCGCACGGGCGGCGCCGTCGCCGCACCGCGTGACGTGTGGCGCACGTTCTGTGCGCACTGGCACCTTTACGCGGGCACGGCATCCGGATACTGGCTGCAGCACGAGTTCGCCACGCTGTTCGGCATCAACGTGCAGCCGTCACCGTCGACGGCAGACGCGTTGTTCGACGTGATCCAGGCTGCGCTTGCCACCGATGCGTTCAGGCCGCGCGCCCTGTTCTCTCAATTCAATATTGAGGTGATGGCAACAACCGACGACCCGATGGATGACCTGGCCGCGCACAGCGCACTCGCCGCAGATCCACTCTTCGCCGGACGCGTCCTGCCCACATTTCGACCGGATGCATATCTCAACCCGGCAACACCGGGCTGGGCCGACCGGGTTGCCAACCTGGCAGAGTGGAACGGCTCGGCCACCTCCAGCTATGCGGGCTATATCGAAGCGCTAGCCGGTCGCCGCCGCTATTTCGTCGAGCACGGCGCTGTATCGGCAGACCACGGCGTACTCCAGCCGCTCACCGTCGACCTCACAGAGTCAGAGGCATCCGCTCTCTTCGCCCGCGCATTGACGGGCAGTCTGACTGCAGAGGAAAACAAGGTATTCGCGGGGCGCATGCTGCTCGAAAGTGCCAGGATGAGCGTCGATGACGGTCTGGTCATGACGGTGCACCCCGGTGTCTTCCGCAACCACAGCAGTGAGACCTTCGACGAGTTCGGCCCGGACACCGGCCACGACATCCCCGTCGCCACGACGTATGTCGACCCGCTGCGCCCACTGCTTGAGAAGTATGGCAACAAACCCGACTTCCACCTGGTGTTGTTCAGCGTCGATGAGACCTCGTACTCCCGCGAAATTGCCCCGCTTGCCGGCTTCTACTCGAGTGTGTACGTGGGAGCGCCCTGGTGGTTCCTCGATGCACCAGATGCCGTGCTTCGGTTCCGATCGGCGGTAACGGAAACCGCCGGCTTCTATCGCAGCTCCGGATTCATTGATGACACGCGTGCGTTCCTCTCGATCCCGGCCAGGCACGATATGTCACGTCGACTCGACGCAGCGTTCCTCGCCCGCCTCGTTCGTGAGGGGCGTATCGACTCTGCAGCCGCCGATCGCATCATCGTCGACCTGGTCGACATCCTCCCGAGAACGGTCTTCAAACTGTGACCACTGCATCAGACACCACACTTGGCCCGCTCAACCGCGCGGCTTATCAAACGCGCACGGGTGCGAGTTTCCAGACCCCTCCCGTGCGTATCATCCACCTGGGGCTCGGTGCTTTCCACCGCGCGCATCAGGCCTGGTTCACCGCAGAAGTCGACGAGCAGTGCGAATGGGGGATTGCTGCATTCACCGGGCGGAGCGCCCAGGCCGCACTCGAGCTTGCACCGCAAGGCGGCCTCTACACGCTGATCGAACGCTCGGACTCCGGTGATACCGCATCAGTCGTCACGAGCATCGTCGAAGCTATTGACGGCAGCGACCTGCAGCGATTCCTCGAGCTGATGGCCGCGGCCGAGACTGCGCTCGTGACCCTGACTGTGACGGAGGCCGGATACCGGCTGC
This sequence comes from Leifsonia sp. A12D58, assembly GCF_047530025.1. Classification (NCBI taxonomy): domain Bacteria; kingdom Bacillati; phylum Actinomycetota; class Actinomycetes; order Micrococcales; family Microbacteriaceae; genus Leifsonia; species Leifsonia sp. A12D58. The sequence goes on from NZ_JBLJAT010000004.1 coordinate 193,501, forward strand.
GCGCAAATGGCACCCCTGATCTCGGCGACCACGCACTCGTCAACGACATCGTGTGGCTGCAGGACAATCTGGGTCGCGCCTCTGCGGCAACGATCGGCGCGGCGGGGCCGACGACTACGCTCGGCCGGCTCGTGCTGGGTCTTGACGCCAGACGCCAGGCCGGTGTGGGGGCAATCGCAATCGTGCCCTGCGACAACATGCCAGATAACGGCCCGCTCGTTGAGTCTGCGGTGCGTGCTGTTGCCACGCTGGTGAACGCAGACACCGCGAGCTGGATAGCCGACAATGTGTCATTCGTCTCAACATCAGTCGATCGAATCACGCCAAAGACCACCCACGACGACATCATCACCGCGGGTGAGCTCACCGGGTGGCGTGACAATGCTCCTGTCGTCACTGAGCCATTCAAGGACTGGGTGCTGAGCGGGGATTTCCCTGCTGGTCGACCGGCATGGGAGAAGGCAGGCGCGCGCTTCGTCGACGACATCGAGCCGTTCGAGCGCCGTAAGCTCTGGCTGTTGAACGGCGCACACAGTGTGCTGGCGTATGCGGGACTGCTCCGGGGTCACGAGACGGTTGCCGCTGCAATGGCGGATCCGCTCTGCCGCGGCTGGGTTTATGACTTCTGGGATGACGCGGCGCGGCACCTGCCTGCCCAGTTGCTCGAGCTCGACGCGTATCGCGCCGCACTCATCGAACGTTTCGACAACGCCAGGATCGAACACAGGCTTGCGCAGATCTCAGCGGAAGCGGTGACAAAGCTGCGGGTACGCATAGTGCCGACGGTTCTGGCCGAGCGGGCGGATGGGCGGACGGCGGCAGTCGGCATCCGTGCCATCGGCTCCTGGGTAACGCTTGTTCTTGCAGGTCGCGACATGGTGGATGCCGAGTCAGTGGCCATCGCCGCCGCGGCTGCTGCTCAGCCACGGCAGGTTGCCATCGCTCGGCTTGTCGGCCTGATCGACCAGCGTCTGGTGAACGACGAAGCAATCCTGGCTGATGTCGCAGCTGTTGTAGCGGAGTATCAGGCCGCGTAATCCCGGTGAAGTCTGAGGGCGCGGGTGGGGAGCTCCCCACCCCCGCCCTGCGCTGCCCGCCCACAGTTCGGCTGCGTACCTGAGAGAAGTCGGGCCGAATATGGGTGGGAGCTGGCCATTCGGCAACAACTTGTGGCAACCGCTTGCCAACTCCAGCTGAACGTGTTTCACTTGTCTCACGAACGAACGCCGGCGTGAACGCAGCACCGGGGTCGACGACCACATCGCAATGTCGCGCATCGCAATGACGCGAACGAAAGGTACTCAATGTTGAAGCCGCAGTCGAGCCGCACCCGAGAGCTGAACAACCTCGATGGCCTCTGGAAGTTCAAGGTCGATGTCGATCGTTCAGCCGAAGCTGAGCGCTGGTTCTCTGCCCGACTCGACACCGAGCTTGAAGCTCCGGTTCCCGCCAGCTACAACGACATCTTCACCGACGCCGCCATCCGCGACCACGTCGGCTGGGTCTACTACCAGCGTGAGGTGCGCGTGCCCCGTGGCTGGGCAGACGAGCGCGTCTTCGTACGCATCGATGCAGCCACTCACGCTGGCCGCGTGTACGTGAATGACTCGCTGGTCGCCGAGCACATCGGCGGCTACACGCCGTTCGAAGCCGACGTGACAGACCTGGTCACCGCCGGTGAGGAATTCCGCCTCACGGTCGCCGTCAACAACGAACTCACCAACGAGACGATTCCACCCGGAACCATCACGGTCGCTGCTGATGGCCGTCGCCAGCAGAAGTACATGCACGACTTCTACAACTACGCAGGCCTTCCCCGTTCCGTTTACCTCTACAGCGTTCCCGCCGTCCACGTCGGCGATGTGACAGTGACGACCGATGTCGACGGCTCGACAGGCATCGTCGGCTACACGATCTCGACGGTGGGCGATGCAGACGTACGCGTCAGTATCCACGATGCAGCCGGAGCGCTCGTCGGTGAAGCAACCGGGGCAACCGGCACCGTCAGCATCGACGGCGTGACTCTCTGGCAGCCGGGCGCCGCCTACCTGTACGACTTCACCGCCGAGGCGGTCATCGACGGCCACCTCGTCGACAGCTACACGCTCGCTGTCGGCGTGCGCACGGTTGAAGTACGCGGTGCCGAGTTCTTGATCAACGGCGCCCCGTTCTACTTCACCGGCTTCGGCAAGCACGAAGACAGCGCAGTACGCGGCAAGGGGCACGACAATGCCTACCTGGTTCACGACTTCCAGCTGATGGAATGGATCGGCGCCAACTCGTTCCGCACCTCGCACTATCCATACGCCGAAGAGGTGATGGACTTCGCGGACCGCCACGGCATCGTCGTCATCGATGAGACAGCGGCCGTCGGGCTCAACTTGGCGATGGGCGGTGGCATCTTCGGTGGCATCCAGCAGCCGACGTTCTCGCCAGCGACAATCAACGACGCAACGCAGGCCGCCCACGCGCAGGCCATTCGCGAGCTGATCGCCCGCGACAAGAACCACGCCTGTGTCGTGATGTGGTCGATCGCCAACGAGCCGAGCTCCAGTGAAGCCGGGGCACGCGAGTACTTCGAACCGCTGGCAACACTCACCCGTGAGCTCGACCCGACGCGCCCGATCACCTTCGTGAACGTCATGTTCGCCACCTACCAGAACGACCTCATCTCCGACCTGTTCGACGTGATGTGCCTCAACCGCTACTACGGCTGGTACGTCGACACCGGAGACCTGGCCAGCGCTGAGATTCATCTTGAAGCCGAACTGCGGGGTTGGGCCGAGAAGTATGGCAAGCCGATCATCATGACCGAGTACGGCGCAGACACGCAGCCGGGACTGCACTCGATCTTCGACGCCCCGTGGACCGAGGAGTACCAGAGTGCCTACCTCGAGATGAACCACCGCGTGTTCGACCGCATTGACGAGTTCGTCGGCGAGCAGGTCTGGAACTTCGCAGACTTCCAGACCTCGAACGGCATCTTCCGCGTCGACGGCAATAAAAAGGGTGTTTTCACCCGTGATCGCCGGCCCAAGGCAGCGGCACACGCGCTTCGTGCGCGCTGGACGCGACGCGCCAACTGACTACTTTTCACCTCGATGGGCAAGGGAGCCCCATGACTTCGACTGACACCAGCACCACCGCAACGCCATCCGCTTCACCCTCTTCACCGTCTTCAACCGAAGGCGGCGGAAAACTCAGCAAGCTCAGCATCGTCGGTTACGGAGCCGGCGACGCCGCGAACAACCTCGCATTCACGACGGCGACGATGTTCCTGCTCATTTACTACACGGATGTCGCAGGGATCTCGGCAGCGGCAGCAGGAACCCTGCTGCTCGTGGTGCGCCTGTTCGACGCATTCGCCGATATTTTCGCCGGTCGGATCGTCGACCGCACGTACAGCAAGAGGTTCGGCAAGTTCCGTCCATTCATCATGTTCGGCTCAGTGCCGCTCTTGCTGCTGTCCGCTGCGGCGTTCTCTGTTCCGCAGATCGGCGAATCGGGCATGTTGCTCTATGCATACCTGACGTACGCAGCACTCGGTCTGGCGTACAGCCTGGTCAACATTCCGTACGGCTCGCTGGCCGGCGCCATGACCCAGGATGCCAGTGAGCGCGCCAAGCTCGCCAGCGCCAGGTCGATCGGTGGCGCGGTGGTCGGTGCTGCACTCGGAATCTTCATCGCTCCGCTGATCGTGCCCGGTGCCGATCTGCAGGTTTTGTTCACCAGCATGACGCTCGGCTTCGTCGTCGTCGGTACCTTGCTCTACCTGTTCACTGCGTTTACAGCCAAGGAGCGGGTGGCCCGCGATGTGCAACACGTGTCGATGAAGCAGAGCTTCGCCGTGCTCAAGCACAACAAGCCGCTGCTTCTGCTGTGCATCAGCTCCTTCATCTTTTTGACAGGCATGCTGGCGCTCAGCACGGTGCAGCTGTACTACTTGCGTGATGTGCTGCACGCCCTGCCGCTCTATGCGGTCATTTCGATAGTGCAGTTGGTTGCTACCTTCGGTCTCGCCGCGTTCATCCCGAGTATCGTGCGCCGCTTCGGCAAGCGTCTGGGATACATCGTCGGAGCGGCAGTGATGGCCGTCGGCGGCGTGATGATCTTCTTCGCGCCAGCCGATTTGGTCTGGTTCGGTTTCACAGGGCTCGTGCTCTGCCAGATCGGAATCGTGCTGGTGAACATGCTGGTGTGGACCCTTGAAGCCGACACCGTCGAATACGGTGAATGGAAGACCGGCGTGCGTGCCGAGGGCATCACATACGCGCTGTTCTCCTTCACCCGCAAGACAGGCCAGGCGGTCGGTGGTGCACTCGCTGCATTCTCACTGGCCTGGGGCGGCTACGCCGCCGGCGCCGCGCAGCAGTCGGCGCACGCCGAGCTGGGTATCCGTGCCGGTGCAGGACTCATCCCGCTGATCGCATCCGTGCTCGCCATCGTCGTCATGATCTTCTACCCGCTGACCGATAAGCGGCATAAGGAGATCGTCAACGAGATCAAGGAGCGCCGCGCACTCACCGGTGCCGCTGCCCCGATCACGCCGTCGCTGTCTACTGCTGCGTTCGCTGCCCCGCGAGGCGCGAACACCCCTATTCCTCCTCGCCAGTAACCCTGCATTCCTCGCAGGCCTGCGCCCTCACCAGAAAGAAAAGCAATGAAGATCGAAAAAGCCGAAGTCATCGTGACCAGCCCTGACCGCAACTTCGTCACGCTGAAGCTGACGACTGATGACGGCATCACCGGCCTCGGAGATGCAACAGTCAACGGACGCGAACTTGCCGTCGTCACGTACCTCACCGAGTACGTGGTTCCGCAGCTGATTGGCCGCGATCCCTCGCGCATCGAAGACACCTGGCAGTTCCTGTACCGAAGCGCGTACTGGCGCCGCGGCCCGGTGACCATGGCCGCCATCGCCTCCGTCGACATGGCGCTGTGGGACATCAAGGGCAAGGCCGCAGGGATGCCGGTATACCAGCTGCTTGGCGGGGCAAGCCGCGACAAAATGATGGCGTACGGACACGCATCCGGTAAGGAGCTGCCCGAGCTGTTCGACAGCATCCGTCACCACCAGGAGCTCGGCTACCGGTCAATCCGTGTGCAGACCGGGGTACCTGGACTCGAGTCGATCTATGGCATCGCGTCGAACAAGGGTCTGCCGGGCAACGAGGGCGTTCGTTACGACCACGAGCCGGCCCAGCGCGGCAAGCTGCCTGCCCAGGAAGACTGGGACACCCGGTCGTACCTGCACCACCTGCCGACGGTGTTCGAGGCCGTGCGCAATGAGTTCGGCCCCGACCTGCCGCTCCTGCACGACGGCCACCACCGGATGACGCCGATCCAGGCCGCCAAGCTGGGCAAGTCGCTCGAGCCATATGACCTGTTCTGGCTGGAGGACTGCACGCCGGCCGAGAACCAGGAAGCGCTGCGCCTGGTGCGTCAGCACACCACGACTCCGCTGGCCATCGGCGAGATCTTCAACACCGTGTGGGACTTCCAGTCGCTGATCAAGGAGCAGCTGATCGACTACGTGCGGGCGGCATCCACCCACTTCGGTGGCATCTCGCCGCTCAAGAAGGTCATGGACTACGCGGCGATGTACCAGATCAAGTCGGGGTTCCACGGGCCGACTGATATCTCGCCCGTCGGGTTCGCGGCCCAGCTGCATGTCGGCCTCGCGATCCACAACTACGGCATCCAGGAGTACATGCAGCACGGTGACAAGACCAACTCGGTCTTCGAGCAGTCAATGACCTTCGAGGACGGCTACCTGCACCCGGGCAACAAGCCAGGTCTCGGCGTGGAGTTCGATGTCGACGAAGCAGGAAAGTATCCGTACGAGACCGCGTACCTTCCATACAACCGCTTGGCCGACGGCACAGTTCACGACTGGTGATGGCCGTGGACACGCTGAAGAAATCGCATCCGCTCGTCGTCGTCATGGGAGTCTCCGGCTCGGGCAAGACGACGATCGGCACGCTTATCGCCGAAGCGCTGCACGTGCCGTTCGCTGACGCTGATGGACTGCACCCCCGCAGCAACGTTGTGAAGATGGCGGAGGCGACACCGCTGACCGACGAGGATCGCTGGCCGTGGCTCGCTCTGGTCGGTGAGCAGATCGCTGCCGCGTCTGAGACCGGAATCGTGATGGCCTGCTCGGCATTGAAACGCAGCTATCGCGACGCAATCGATGCAGCAGCACCCGGTGTGCTCTTCGTGCACCTGCATGCAGATCAGACGGTGCTCTCTGCACGCATCGAGGGGCGGAGCGGGCACTTCATGCCGCCGGCGCTGTTGAAGTCGCAATTCGAGGCCCTTGAGCTGCTGCAGGCAGACGAGAACGGCTGTGTCGTGAACGTCGCCGGGGGAGTCGATGAAATTGTTCGGACTGCTGTCGACCTGGTCGAGCAAAGCACAGTCAGGGTGCGCTGACCTGACCTGACCTTGCCCAGCGCCGCCACCCCTGTTTCGCGGGCAACCCACATGAATTACCGGGGTCGATAGCGGGCTCTGAGGCGGATAATTTGAGTATCGGCCGGGCGACGACGTCACAGCCTGCGACTGCGCCGGGAACGCGAATGGAGGTGTCGTGATGGGCAAAGTCATCGCAGTTGAATACCTGTCGCTCGACGGAGTGATGGAAGAACCCGGATGGAGTGGCCTGTTTTTCAATGACGAGGTCGCGAAATTCCAGTACGACAATCTCTTCGAAAGTGACGCACTTCTTCTGGGACGCGTGACGTACGAGGGCTTCAAGTCGGCCTGGCCGACCATGGAAGGAACCGGCGATTTCGGCGAACGCATGAATAGCATGCCCAAATACGTGACAACGAATACCCTCACCGAACCGGAGTGGAATGCCACATTCCTGAGTGGGGATGTCGCGGCCCAGATATCCAGGATCACGGGAGCCACGAACCAGACGCTCCTGATCAACGGCAGCGCAGAACTCTTCACGTATCTGGGAGACCGCGGACTCATCGACGAGTATCGCTTCATGGTGTTTCCGGTTGTCGTCGGATCGGGAAAGCGCCTGTTCGAGGAGGGCAAGGGCCGGGCATTCACGCTGATCAAGAGCCAGATCACGAAGAGTGGCGTCGCAATACTCACGTATACGCCGGCTGAGTAGGCCCAAAACACAGAAGTCCCGACCACCTGAATGGTCGGGACTTCTGTTGCACGGAGCCAGCGAGTGTACGGGGAAACCGGGGTAAGCCGGGTGCACTCGTCAGCTGCGTGCAGCTTCAGGGGCATTAGTCGGTCGGCATCAGCACGGTGTCGATGAGGTACACGGTCGCGTTTGCGGTGTGCACTCCACCGCAGATGACGCTTGAGTCATTGATCTTGAGCGAGTCACCGCTGCCGGTCACCGTCACAGTCGAACCTTCGACGGTGGTGAGGTCGCCGGTGAGCTGATCAGGCGAGATCTGGCCGGGAACCACGTGGTAGGTCAGAATCTTCGAGAGCGTCGCTGCACCTTCCGGAGTCTTCAGGGTCTCGATTGTCGCGGGGTCGATCTTGGCGAAGGCGCTGTCAACCGGGGCGAAGACGGTGAATTCACTGCCGTTCAGGGTGTCGACCAGGTTCACATCCGGGTTGAGCTGGCCAGAGACGGCTGCCGTCAGCGTGGTGAGCATCGGGTTGCTGGCTGCCGCGGTGGCGACGGGTTCTGTCGACATGCCGACGACGGAGCCTGCACCGGTCGGGTTCGCTTCTGCATAGGCGGCGCAGCCTGAACCGACGAGGTCCGCAGCGGGATCAGCGGCCATGGCCGATGAGGTCATCGAATCCGAGGACGATGAACTGCTGCCTTCGGTCGAGGTGTCGGTCGAGCTGGTTGAGGAACATGCCGCGAGGCCGAGTGTGGCAACGGCGACGAGTGCGAGTGTTGCAACGGTGTGGCGCTTGGTGAATCGCATGGGATTTCTCCTTGGTGAATCAGATCAGTTATCGAGATCGGTGAGTTGCATCCGGCCCGTTTGTCGCACCCACCGCTGTGAGCTGCAACCGGCCTTCACTGGGTCGTTCGGAAGAGCCACAGCAAACGGATTGGAACTTTTTCGACTTTCTTTTTTCCAATCGAAATGCCGCTGTGTGCCGAACACCTCTTGACCCACATCTGGAGGACACGTGTTCACGCTCGCTCTTATCGGCTTTCTCGGAGGCCTCATCACGGGGATATCCCCGTGCATCCTGCCCGTCTTGCCCGTCATCTTCTTTTCGGGCGGCGTGCAGGGGGCCAGAACGGATGCCGACGCTCTCGTCAGGCCATCCAGGTGGCGTCCCTATCTCGTGATCCTCGGCCTCATCACCAGCTTCAGCCTGGTGACGTTGATCGGTTCACTGATCCTGAGCGTGCTCGGCCTGCCACAGGACGTCTTGCGCTGGGCCGGCATCATCGTGTTGATCCTGATCGGTATCGGGCTCATCGTCCCGGCCTTCCAGCACATCCTGGAGAAGCCGTTCTCACTTATCCCGCAGAAGGCAGTGGGAACAGACAGGGGAGGATTCCCCCTCGGCCTCGCACTCGGCGCCGTCTACGTTCCCTGCGCGGGTCCGGTACTCGCCGCGATCACCGTCGCCGGCTCGACCGGGCGCATCGGCGTTGAAACCATCGTGCTCACCGTCACATTCGCTCTCGGGGCTGCGCTGCCGCTGCTGATCTTCGCACTGGCCGGACGCGGCGTCGCCGAGCGGGTGAAGGCGTTCCGCAAGCGTCAGAAGGGCATCAGGATCACCGGGGGAGTCGTGATGATCGCCCTTGCGATCGGGCTGGTCTTCAACGTGCCGCAGTTGCTGCAGCAGCTTGTGCCCGATTACACGAGCAATCTGCAGTCGCAGATTGCCGACTCAACAGAGGTGAAGGCAGCGCTCAACCTTGGCGGACTGGTCAACGACGAGAACAAGAACCTCGACAAGTGCACGGAGGGAGCGACCGAGCTGGAAAGCTGCGGAACCGCGCCAAGCATCACCGGCATCCAGCAGTGGTTCAACACTCCTGACAACCAGCCCATCAGCCTGGCCGACGAGAAGGGCACAGTTGTACTCGTCGACTTCTGGGCATACTCCTGCATCAACTGCCAGCGCTCGCTGCCGCATGTGACCGCCTGGTACGACACCTACAAGGACGCCGGTCTGCAGGTCATCGGCGTGCACTCGCCCGAGTATGCATTCGAGAAGGAGCCGCGCAACGTGATCGCGGGCGCCGAGGGATTCGGCATCCACTACCCGGTCGCCATCGACAACTCGCTGTCGACCTGGACCAATTACCGCAACCGCTACTGGCCGGCGCACTACCTGATCGACGCTGATGGCGTCGTGCGCAACATCAAGTTCGGCGAGGGCGACTACGCAACGACCGAGAAGCTCATCCGCGAGCTGCTCACGCAGGCGAATCCGGATGTGAAACTGCCGGCCGCGACAGAGATCGCTGACGACACCCCCGGGGCCGGAACGACAACACCCGAGACCTACCTCGGTACGACCAAGAAGGTGAATTTCAGTGGCAGCGAGAAGTACAGCTCAGCAACAACCGAATTCAGTTTTCCCAAGGACCAGCAGGCCAACAGCTTCGCTCTCGACGGGTCGTGGACGCTCGGCACCCAGTCGATCACCCCAGTGGGCCCGGATGCCGCGACACTGCGCCTCAACTACACAGGCAAGGAGGTGCGGATGGTGCTCTCCGGTGAAGGCACGATCACTGTCACGATCAACGGCAAATCGACCGATGTCCCGGTCAGCGGAACCCCCAATTCGTACGAGATCCTGAAGGCCGACACCGACTCATCCGGCACCATCGACGTGAAAGTGACGCCCGGTATTCAGGCCTACTCCTTCACTTTCGGATAGTCCGAGCGGTGTGTGCTGTCATGCTTGAGCTTGTGAGCAATGATCGAGAACCCAGAGACACCGATGTCGACGGCACGGTGATGACACTCGACCGACTCGTTGAGGGGATTGCGACCGGCGATCAGAGCGCCTTCTCGGAGCTGTACGACCGCACCGCACCGCGGGTGCTCGGGCTGATCAAGCGGGTCTTGGTTGACCACTCGCAGTCGGAAGAAGTGGCCCAGGAGGTTTTCCTCGAGATCTGGAAGAGCGCCACTCGCTTCGAGGCCGGTCGTGGAAAAGCGATGACCTGGATCCTCACGATGGCACACCGCCGGGCGATCGACCGGGTGCGGGCGTCCCAGGCCGGGCGTGACAGAGACGAACTAATCGGCAGGCGCGACACCGAGACCGCCTACGACCAGGTCAGCGAAACAGCAGAGATCCGTATCGAGCACGAAAGGGTGAAGAGGGCCATGGCGCGATTGACCGAGCTTCAACGCGAAGCAATCACGCTCGCCTATTACGGCGGCTACAGCCATACGGAAGTTGCAGAGATTCTCTCAGTTCCGCTCGGTACCGTTAAAACAAGACTTCGAGATGGAATGATCAGGCTTCGAGACGAAATGGGGGTGGCATCATGACCGACAACACGCGTGGCAACGGGCGCGACGGCATCGACCCTCGAGATTTGACTGGCGCTTATGCGCTCGATGCAGTGAGCCCCGACGAGGCTGCGGCGCTCGAACGTGCGGCTGAGACGTCAGAGTCGCTGCGGGATGAAGTTGACGGACTCCAGGAGACCGCTGCGCTTCTGGGCCTCGCATCCAACCCCGTCACCCCGTCCGAGCGGATGAAGCTCGACCTGATGGCGAGGATCGCCTCGACACCGCAACTGCCAGCCGTCAAAGCTGCGGCTAGCCCCGCTGCTTCTGTCGATGCACCTGCCTCGTCGGATGTTCCTGCCTCGCTAGATGTCGCTGCTGAGTCGGAAGCGCCGGTCATCCCCGTCGCTCCTGCAACTCCTACTACCGATGCCCCCATCACCGCACCCCCGATGATGGGTCGGGCCGAAACCCGCGCTCGCATGCGCTGGCTCACCAAGCCCACCGGCATCCTCGTGGCAGCTGTCGCGGCCGTCGCGCTCTTCATCGGCGGCGGAGTCGTCGGCAGCATCCTGACCAACGTGAGTGCGCCATCAGCCGTCGATGCGTCTGCGGCAGCGCTCGCCGACATCCTGGCAGCGGATGACGCCCAGCGGGCCTCTGCGCCCATCGAAACCGGCGGAACCGCGACTCTCGTCTGGTCGAACACCCTGGGACAGTCAGCCGTGCTGGTCGACGGCCTCCCTGAGCTGCCAGATGGCAAGGTCTACGAGGCCTGGTACATCGATGCCAGCGGTGCGGCGTCAGCGGGAACCTTCACCCCAGCGGATGCCGGAACCACCTGGCATGTGCTCAACGGCACGATGTCAGCCGGCGACGCTGTCGGGGTGACCGTCGAGCCGACGGGTGGTTCCGCGCAGCCGACCACGGATCCGATCCTGGTGATGCAGAGCGCCTAGTCGCCGCTCATCCCCAGGGTGAGGTTGACCACGGTTCCCGTCATCGCGGCCGCGTGATCCGAGGCGAGAAACACTGCGGTGTTCGCCACGTCGGCGAGCGTCGGCAGCGTCCCGGTGAGCGTCATCCCCTTCAGGAATTTGCGGAATTCGTCGGGATCCTCGTCGGGGAAATCGGCAACCGACAGTGTTTCGTCGATGCGGTGCGGCCGGAGGCAGGTCACCCGCACGCCGCGCGGACCGAGTTCGGCGGCGAGGGTGCGGGTGAGGCCTTCGACGGCCGCGCTCGCCACGCCGAAGCCACCTGTCATGCCGATAGCGAGGCGTGCGGGGGAAGCCGACAGCGTCAGCACAACTCCGGAGCGCTGATCGAGCATGTACCGGGCTGCCGCGCGCGAGGTCAAGAACTGGGACGACACCCACGAGGTGATCGGGGCCAGAAAATCGGACAACCGCAGGTCGATCAATGCCGTGCCCTGTACGGGATCCACGCTGATCGCATTGAAGACGACGTCGATTCGACCGGCTGACTCTGCCACCATCGCAGCATGGCGTTCGACCGCCTGTTCGTCGAGTGCGTCCACCTCGCTGACGACAGAATCTGCCGTGCCGATGGCATCCGCTGTGTCCTGCACCGAATCGAGTGTGCGGCCAGCGAGGAAGACCCTGGCACCCGCCTCAGCGAACGCCGAGGCCACGGCACTGCCGACAGCGCCGCCGGCTCCATGTACTATCGCGACCTTGTTCTCAAGCAACAACATGCTGGTGCTCCCTGTATTCACTTAGGGGTTCCAGGCCCGACGGTTTCGTATGACTCGGCCAGTAGCGCATCGATCGACTTATCGAGATCGCTGAGTTGCTCGAAGGAGAACCGATGCGTGAATACCCGTTTGGTCGTCGGAAACGACGATCGGAGTTTCGGATGCTCCACTTCCCGCAGCAGATCGATCGCGATCTCGAGGCGATGAGCTGTGATGAACGATGCAGCGAAGATTCGGGCGCGAACGTACTGGAGCTCGGTGCGGTGAACCACCTCGTGTGCGTCTGGAAACGCGAGAGCTCGTGAGCGAAATGCCTCGAGCAGTGCGATGTCGTTCGGAGTCATTCCCGCGGTGAACTCACTCCACGTTGCCGTCACCATAGCGCTTCCCTTCGTCGATGAATGGGCGGTATGGAGCCCGACAGTACGTCTACCGGAGCGAGTTGGCGACCCTAGATAGTGATCCAGCCTGTCGCGAGCGAAACGATGGCGACAGCGGCGATCAGGAGCGCCGCGATGCAGATCACCCACTCCACGGGGCTGAAGACGCGGAGCTTTCGTTCCCGCCTGGCGATGACGTAGAGCACCGTGGCCGGTGCGTAGATGATGGTCGAGACGAAGAGATAGGTGGATCCACCGGCGATCACGAGGAACAGTGTGTAAATCGTGGCGAGGATGGCGGTGATGAGACCCCGACGTGAGCGCCCTGCCGGATCGTCGCTCGAGCGACTCTCCAATTTGAGCGCGTACCCCGCGGTCAGCAGGTAGGGGATCAGTGCCAGCGAGCTGCACAGTTTCAGCATGAAGCTGAAGGCGTCTTCGGAGAACAGAGTGACGACAAGCAGCCCCTGGACGAGAAGCGTCGTGAGCGCGAGTGCCGCAACCGGAACGCCGCGCTTGCTTGTCTTGGCCAGGAAGCGCGGTGCATCCTCGCTCTTCGCTGCTGAATACAGCACTTCGGCGGCCATTAGCGTCCATGCGAGGTAGGCGCCGAGCACCGAAATCACCAGCCCGACGCTGATCATCCAGGATCCCCATGGTCCGACGACCGATTCCAGCACGCCGGCTACCGACGGCTGGCGAAGCCCCTGCAGGTCACCCTGCGGAAGCACGCCATACGAGAGCAGGCTCACCAGGACGAACAGCGCGAGTACCCCCAGGAAGCCGAGCATCGTGGCACGGCCGACATCCCGGCGGTTCTTGGCGTAGCGCGAGTAAACCGTCGCGCCTTCGACGCCGAGGAACACGAAGACAGTGATCAGCAGGGTCGACTGGATCTGACCGAACAGCGCGCCGACATCCGGCTGCCGTGTTCCCCAGAGGTTCAGCGTGAACGTCTGCCAGTTGAAACCGACGATGACGATGATGATGACGAAGAGCACCAGGGGAACGAGCTTGGCGATCGTCACGATCGAGTTGATGATCGCGGCCTCGCGCACGCCGCGCCTGATCACCAGGTGGAAGAGCCAGACGCCCGCTGACGACACGACTAGGGCGAGTACGGTGTCGCCTGCGCCGAATCCAGGGAACAGGCCACCCAGTGCTGACCCGATCAGTACCCAATACGTGGCGTTGCCTGCGCACGCGCTTGCCCAGTAGCCGAATGCCGAGAAGAAACCGACATAGTCGCCGAAGCCGGCCTTGGCATATGCATAGATGCCGGCGTCGAGCTTGGGCTTGCGTACAGCAAGCCGCTGGAACACGAACACGAGGGTGAGCATCCCTGCCCCGGCAATCGTCCAGGCCACGATGGCGCCGATGGCACCGGTGGATGTCGCGAAGTTGCGTGGCAGCGAGAAGACGCCGGCGCCGACCATCGAACCGACGACCATTCCCGCGAGGGCGAGAACACCGATGGAACGCACTTTTTGAGTCTGGCGCTCTGGCGTTTTCGACTGCTGGTCACTCATGCGCGGTTTTCTCCGAATATCGCGGGCGTCCGTGATCTCAGTGGTCAGGCTAATGCGGTTTCACGCACTCGGCCTGTTTCTGAGCTCGCCGGACTTGATCAAAAAATTGGGGGCTATCTGTGGCCGGATGACGAGACTTTAATCAGAGGAGATGAGAGACCGCAGGCAAAAGTCTCGTTTGAACACGACGAATCTCGTTCGAAAACGACAAGGGAGTGTGCATCATGACGACCAGGCTCAACCCATATTTGAGCTTCCGCGACACCGCGAAGCAAGCGATGGAATTCTATCAGTCGGTGTTTGGGGGCGAGCTGACGATAAGCACGTTCGGTGAGTTCCACGCCAGTGATGATCCGGCCGAACAAGACAAGGTCATGCACGGCCAGCTCACTACCACCGATGGGCTTGTGTTGATGGGCTCCGATACGCCGAACACCATGGAACTCACGTCTGGCAACAGCTACTCGGTGTCGCTCAGCGGCGAAGACGAGGCCGAGTTGCGCGGATACTGGGACAAGCTCAGTGCAGGGGGCGCCATCACCTTGCCCTTGGAAAAGGCGCCATGGGGCGACTGGTTCGGTATGTGCAACGACAAGTTCGGCGTCAGCTGGCTCGTGAACATCACGGGGGCCCCGGCGTAGTTCGGCGAAGCGCGTTGCGTTCAGCGGATGTCGCGGGCAGCCGTCAGCGCCGCTCGCTGAGCGCGCGCAAATAGTGGCGCACTGCGGGATCCGTCGTGAGACTTATCGCCTTTTCGAATGCAATGACTGCCTCGGTGTGGCGCCCGGCGGCGCGCAGCAGATGGGCGCGTGTCGCCCACGCGGGCTGAAACCGTTGGAACTGCGATTCTGCGGTGCTGGTGCTGGTGCTGGTGCTGGTGCTGCGACTGGCGTCGGCTGTTATTGCTGCCGCTTCTGCCGCATCCAGAGTGGCAAGCCCTGCCTCTGGCCCGTCAATCTCGCCTTCGATGGCGGCCAGAGAGACCAGGGCGCCCAGCGTCGGCGCGAGTTGGATGAGCGCTTGGGTGAGGGTGCGCAGTGCCGCCCAGTCAGTCGTGCCGGTGAATGCGCGTGCGCAGTGCACTGATTGCAGGGCGGCCTCAAGCTGGAATCGTCCGAGGCGCCCAGCGTCGTGGGCGCGGGACAGATACGTCTCGCCCTTGGCGATGAGAGTTCGGTTCCACTTTGACGTGTCCTGGTGCTGGAGCGGCACGAAGTCCTGTGTGCTGTTGCGTCTGGCATCCGTTCGCGACAGCGACAAGCAGATGAGTGCGGCGAGGCCCAGCGCCTCGGGTTCATCGGGAAGCAGATCGGCAAGCGTCGTCGCGAGGTAGAGAGCCTCGGCCGCGAGTGATTCGCGCAGGGTGATGCCAGATACGAGCTGCCAGTCGATGGCATATGCGCCGTAGATCGCTTCGAGCACGGCGGGGAGCCGAGCGGGCATGTCGGCGCGTTCCGGCACGACGAATGGGATGCGGGCATCCTTGATGCGCCGTTTCGCGCGCACCAGGCGCTGCGCCATCGTTGGGGCCGGAATCGCGAACGCCTGAGCGATCTGGGCTGCCTCGAACCCGAGCACGGTGTGCAGCATCAGCGGGGTGCGGATGCCGGCGTCGACGGCCGGGTGTGCGCAGACGAACAGGAGGGCGAGACGTTTGTCGGGAATCGCGTCGAGGTCGAAGGGGTCCGTGGGGTCGGTGCTGGCGCTGGTGCCGACCCCGGTGCCGGTGCCGGTGACGGTGCTGGCGCTGCTGTTGCTGCTCTGGGTCGTGCGGCCTGCAGCTTGCGAGTACTTCAGGATGTCGAGCGGGCTCGACGTTCTGTAGGCCGCCGAACGGTAGCGGTCGCGCTGTCGGTTGCGTGCCACCTGGAGGATCCACGCATCCGGATTGATGGGGATGCCCCCGGCTGGCCAGGTGGTGAGAGCTTGCACGAATGCGTCGGACAGGGCGTCTTCGGCGCTGGGAATATCGCCGGTCGGCGCAGCGAGGATGGCCAGCAGCCGACCGTATGAGACGCGGGCGACACTCTCGGCCCGCGCCTTTGCGGTCATGTCAGGTTGTGCCACTGTCCGTCAGCGAAGACGATGGCGGATGGTCGAATCTCGATCACGCCGTACTGTGCGCCCGGGCACTTTTCGGCCCAGGCGAGGGCGGCATCCAGATCGGGAACTTCGATGACAAAGGTGCCTCCGAGTTGTTCTTTGGTGTCTGCGAACGGTCCGTCCTGAATCTGCAGGCTGCCGTTTCGCAGGGTGAGTGTCGTTGCCGCGGCGACGGGCTGGAGGATGTCTGCCGAGATGAGTACTCCGGCGGATTCGAGTGACTTCGCGTAGTTATCGAAGGCGACCCGGAACGGAGCCATGTCTTCTTCGGTGACCCCGGCATCTTGTGCTTCAGGGTTGTGCAGGAGGAGTGAGTAACGCATGAGGGCGTCCTTCCGATTGGTCTGCTGGTTAATGGTCGCACTGGGCGGCCGATATCCATATGACGAATGAGCAAAGGCGTGATCGACAGTGTGGAGAAGATTCGATGCCTTCGCGGGGCGGATCCCCCCCCCCCCCCCATCCGTCGATTCCTCCACAGGTGCGAGGGCGTCCGACTTGTCCACAGATGCCTGATATCTATCGAAGAAGTATTCACTTCTTGGGAGAATTGCGGTATGGAAAACATCCCCGCATCCCGTCGCACGGTGCTCATGGCAGTTCTGGTAGCCGCCGCCGTAGCGCTCAGGGATGCACGTGAGCTGGCCACAGAGGCGGCAGCCTCGGTTCGTCAAAATGGTCGCTTTACGACTCGCGATCTGCGTCGCTCTCCAGCCCCGACGACTGTCATTCCGGTGGTGATCACGTCATGACTCTCATCGCGCCAGAGCCGGTATCAGCATCTGTCGACGTAACAGTCGAGCTGTCTCCCCTTGACGCCCTCGATCAGGCTCGTCGGCAGTGTGCCGCGGCGGTGGCGCGTATCGATTTTGCTCGGTTGAGTGACGACGATTCGATCAGGGTCCTGGGTTCGGTTGAAGCTCTCGGTCGGGTGGCGGATATGGCGCGGGTTGTGGTGGCGGTCGATGTGGAGCGGCGTTCGGCGAAGTGGCTGGGCAAGGATTCTCTGTCCCGTAAGCGTGGCTGCAGCAACGGCACCGACCTCATCATCCTGGTGACCAGGGCGGCCGGCCGTGAAGTGGCGCGACGCCTGAAGCTGGGTAAGCAGGTGCGCCCTCGGTATGAGCTGACGCAGGTTCTGCCACCGCTGTTCCCGGTCGTTGCCGATGCTTTGGCCAGTGGCGATCTGGGCGTCGATGCTGCCGAGGCCATCGTGACCGGACTTGGTGAGCTGCGTTCTCGGGTGGATCCCGACCTGCTCGGCGCTGCCGAGGGCGCGTTGGTCGCTGCCGCGACGGGACTCGAGTCGGAATTGACCGAGGGGATGCCCAACGCCGGGTTCCCGTTCGATGCGGACTCGATTCGCGGGCAGGTGACCGTGTGGGCGGCCCGTCTCGATCCCGATGGGGTGGCTCCGAACGAAGATATTTATGAGGCGCGCAGCAACATCGGATTCGGACCGTTCCGTAACGGCCTCTATCCGCTGAGGGGTGGGGTCACGCCCGAGCTGCGCGGCATCATGGACGGAATCACCGACACCTACCTCTCCGCCCATACCGAGACTCCAGGTAACGGCGGGCTGCTTCCGGATGCCCATCTGGCCGACCCGGACGGCGCGTCCGCACGAGAAGCGAGCGCCACTGAAAGCACCGGCGCAGACCTGGACTCGGGTCCTCACTCCGACTCCGACTCCGACTCCGCAGGCTTCACCGCCCCGCTGAACAGCGGCCCGGTGTTCCCGTCTGCTGCCGAACAAGCCGCGGAGGCCGAGCGGCAGGCCCGCATCGATGCCGGTGAGCTCCCGGACGACCCGATCCCGTTCGATGACCGGACTACCGGTGAGAAGCGCGCCGATATCTTCCGCGCCGTGTTCGACCACGCAGCCCGCGACCCGAAAACGCCGACCATGGGTGGTTCTGCCCCGACAGTGATGGTGCATGTGAATGCCCGCGATCTCGCCGACGACCACGGTGTCGGCTGGATTGATGGCGTCGAGGCGCCGGTCTCGATGCGCACCGTGAAGCAGATGATCTGCGCCGGTGGCTTCCAAGAGATCGTGCTCGGCGAGAACAACGAGATCCTGGAGCTTCGTCACGAGGAGCGGTTCTTCAATCGGAGGCAGCGCCGGGCGATGGCCGCCCGCGACGGAGGCTGTGTCATCCCGGGCTGCACCGCCCCGCCCGCCTGGACAGAAGGCCACCATGTGATCCCGTGGGTGATCAACCAGAAGACAGACATCAGTAACGGAGTGCTCCTGTGTTGGTATCACCACCACAGTATTGAGACGTCCGGTTGGAAGCTTCGGATGGTCAACGGGTCGCCTCAGGTGAAGGCACCGCCCTGGCTTGACCCCACCCGAACGTGGCGGCCCGGCGGACAACACCGCGCCAGTGCCAGCTCCTCCGCAGCCGTCGCTGCTGCATAGCCAGCAGCGCCCACACGAGGAAATACCAGCTGATGAATTGCGCTGCGGGTGAGCCGAAGCTAGCACCGAAACAGGAAGTAGCCGCTCGACCTCCGTCCAGCACGGGGCGGTCTGCTGGAATCCGGCCGCATGTGCGCTAGCTGCGACAATGACCCGCACAGCATCCGCCTCCCGCAGGGGGCCTCATGCACTCGGAGCAAATGTCGATAGCGGTCAGGGCGCCGTAGTGTGACTTCGACGACCGGGGGCTCCCCCCAAGACCCGCCTTGGCACCCGAAGTGGTGACACGGGCGTCCAGATCGGCAGTGCCGATGGCCGTAGCGTTAAGCATGTGCAACGCCGATTCTTCGGTCGGACAACACAATCGATATAACAACCTCGCCTTTCATCATCATGACTGAGTGAGCACAAAGTGGGAGAACAATGGAATTTGCGGAACTGCTTGCGGCGCTGGCCTCAAAGGTGCGTAACCAGAAAGACGCAATTCAGACCGAGGAAGCGACGAAGAATGCTTTCGTAATGCCCTTCATCTCCACGATTTTGGGTTACGACGTATTCAACCCAATGGAGGTCGTTCCGGAGTTCACGGCCGATGTCGGTGTGAAGAAGGGTGAGAAGGTCGACTACGCCATCATGCGTGATGGCGAGGTGCAGATCCTCATCGAATGCAAGAAGTCGACAGAATCTCTCAGGATTGAGCACGCCTCTCAGCTCTTCCGCTATTTCGCAGTCACGAACGCTCGGATCGCTGTCTTGACGAATGGTGAGGTCTACCAGTTCTACACTGACCTCGATGCGCCGAACCGTATGGATGAAAAGCCGTTCCTCGTGCTCGATCTCCTTGACATAGACGAGACGCTGATCCCGGAGCTCCGAAAGCTCACCAAGGACATCTTCGATCTTGACTCGATTATTAGTGCTGCAGAAGAACTGAAATACATCGGGCAGATCAAGCGCACGATCGCTGCTCAGTTCAAAGACCCGCAAGATGAGTGGATCCGTTTCTTCACGACTCGGGTTTACGAAGGCGCCTTCACCCAGAAGGTTCGGGAACAGTTCACTTCGTTGGTTACGAAGGCAACAAAACAGTTCTTGAATGACCAGGTAAACGACCGGCTCAAGACGGCATTGGGAGGATCAAACTTCACCCCAGCCGCGTCAACAGAGCCCGAGGTGATCACCAGCCAGCCGGCTGCCATGGACGACCTTGACCGGGATACAGAAATCGACACGACTCTCGAGGAACTCGAGGGTTATCAGATCGTGAAGGCCATCGCCTGCAGCGAGGTGAAGCCGCAGAGGGTCACCCATCGTGATGCAAAGTCGTACTTTGCGATTCTGCTTGACGACAACAACCGCAAGCCCATCGCTCGACTGCACTTCAACAGCAAGAAGCAGAAGTACATCGGTCTCTTTGACGCAGATAAGGTCGAGACTCGTCACCCTATTGAGTCTCTGGACGAGATCTACTCGCACAGCTCAGCGATCAGGGACGCTGTAAAGATCCATCAGTCCTAGGTTTCAGAGAGGGGCTGTTTTATGTCTCCGCAGAAGACTAAAACAGCCCTTCCCCAATCGGCTCACCAGTAATTACCGTTAACGTATGTGCCGAAACATCCATACGCTCTATAACTTCGAACCGGCCGCAACCGAAGACGAGGTGCATGCCGCTGCGCTGCAGTATGTGCGCAAGATCAGCGGATTCACCAAGCCATCTCAGGCAAACGCTGAAGCATTCGAGGCCGCCGTCGCAGAGATTGCCCACATTTCGCGGCATCTGCTCGACGACCTTGTCAGCGCAGCTCCGCCGAAAGACAGGGAGGTCGAAGCCGCGAAGGCTAAGGCTCGATCGGCAGGCCGTTACGCCACCGCCTGAAAGAATGAGCTCCATGACCACAACGCTCACGCCGATGACCGAGACCGAGCTTCACGACTGGTTCGTCTCGAGCAAGGCTGAGTATCTCGACGACCTGCTTCGCGCCGGCGAATCGCGTGACCAGGCCCAGGTCAGTGTCGACCAGTCGTTCGAGCGCTACTTTCCGGCCGGCGTCCCGACCGACAACCACCTGGTCTTCACCGTCCTCACCAGCGGCATACCCGCCGGATACCTCTGGATCGGCCCGCACACGGCTGAGCAGTCCTCCGCCTGGTGGGTGTGGGACATCGCCATCAACGCCGACCACCGCGGTCAGGGCCTCGGTCGCGCTGCCATGCTGCTAGCCGAAGCCGTCGTTCGCGAACGCGGCGGAACGACACTCGGTCTCAACGTCTTCGGTTTCAACGCACCGGCACGCGGACTGTACGAATCTCTGGGCTACGAAATGACATCGACGCGGATGCTCAAAAAACTGACACCGTAGACCCCAGCAGCCAGCGCCATCTGCCCTAATCTTGACGGCATGAGTGACTCCATCCCCACCGTGCTTCGACTGACCGCCTTCGCGTCTGAGGCATCAGGCGGCAATCCGGCCGGCGTGCTGCTCGACGCGAGTGCGCTGTCCGATCCAGAGATGCAGCAGATCGCCGCAGACATCGGGTATGCCGAGACCGCATTCATCACCAGGCCGGCCACCCCAGCCGCGCCGTCGCGGGTGGGCATCCGCTACTTCACTCCCACCGCCGAGGTGCCGTTCTGCGGCCATGCCACGATTGCCACTGCGGTAGCGCTGGCCACGCGCGACGAGCTGGACGGATTGATCTTCGAGACGCAGATCGGCGAGGTGAGAATCGACATCCAGCAAACGGATGCCGGCACCATGGCATCCTTCACCAGCGTCGAGCCCCACGTCGATCCGATCGACGAGACCGTGCTGGCGCGCTTGCTCTCCCTGCTGCGCACGAGCGCTCCAGCGGATGCCTCCACACCCACCGCCGATACCGCGACCACCGTCACTGCCGCCGACCTGCACCCGTCATACCCGCCGCGTCTGGCATTCGCCGGCAACACGCATCCGGTGATCGTGTTGGCCGACCGGACCATTTTCGACAGCTTCACGTTCGACCCGGATGCCATGCGCTCACTGATGGATGAGCAGGGCTGGGCCGGCACGGTCACCATCCTGCGCGTGATCAACCCGGCCGAGTTAGAAGCGCGCAACCTGTTTCCGGTCGGCACGATGGATGAGGATCCCGCGACGGGCTCCGCTGCGGCATCAGTCGGGGCTTACCTGCGAGAGCTTGGCCTCGTCGAGGTTCCCGAGCGCGTAAGCATCCACCAGGGTCGACATGTCGGGCGGCCGAGCCTACTTGTGGTCGACATTCCTGAGCAGGGCGGAATCGTCGTGTCCGGCACGGCCACTGTTATCTGACGAAACCCCAGCCGAACCAGCTGAGTCCGCCGAAATTCCAGCCGGAACCTCTGCCAATACCCCGACCGAAGCAACACCGGCCCCTGCCAACTCGCCGGCGTGCTCCGGCTGGCTCCTGCGGAATGGAGCGGCGAGCGTCGGCACGATCTCCCGCCGGTGGACGACCAGCAAGCCAACCGCGATGACCAGATGGATGATGCTGAGCACATATCGACCGGTCGTATCAGTGACGGCGAACTGCACGGTAAACAGTGCGACCAGGGCGAACGCCGACCAGCGGTGGAATCGCAGGGCAAGCAGAATGGCCACGCCCATCACCGTCTGACTGGCGGTGAGGACGAACTCCTCGACCTGCCGAGGGTCGAGAGCGAGGTCGGCCCCGCCACCGCCGAAGAAGTGTGCGATCGGCAGAGAGCCGACAAGTAGCGTCCACTGGTTGATCTTTGAGGCGATCAGCGTGCCGATCGCCGCTGCACCCATGCCGCGCAGGGCGAACAACACCGCAATGATGAACTCGGGCGCTTCAGACGCCAGCGGGGCGAGCCACTGCACCAGGAAGTAGCTGTCGATTCCGAGCGAGCTACCCGAGTCGACCAGTGAGGTAGCGAACGGCTCTGCCGCCATCAGAATGACTGCAGCGGATGCCACGAACATCGACACGACAGTTATACGTCGCTTGGTCTGCGGCATATCGGCGATCAGCGCAGCAACGCCGACGAACTCCTCGTCGCCGTCATCCGGCACGCGGCTGGCACGCCAGAGGTACGCGACAAAGATCAGGATGAGCACCACGCCGACCCAGATCGCGATGGTGCCCATCAGCGGAATGGTGAACGCCAGGATCGAGACGATGGCGAGCACGCCGATGTCGAGGCGGCTGCTGCCGGGCAGCTGGAGGGCGCGGGGGAGCGCCTTTCCGCTGAGGCCGCGGGTTTTCGCGGCCCGACGGGCAACGAACAGGGCGACGAAGACGACAAGTGGCCAGCCGAAGCCGAGCAGTAGGCGGTTGGAGCCAGTCATGTTCGCTGCGGCGAACTGCTCGTAGGCGACATCCGACCCCGACCTGAATGCGTAGTAGAGGTCGACCGCATACTCGGGCAGCACTGCGATCAGCGCGAGGATGGCAATGGCGAGGGCGCCGGAGATATCTTTCTGGGCTGCTTCGGCGGCCCACGCCAGTACGAATGAGGCTGCGACGACGGCAGCGCCGAAGATCACGAGATCGACGACGGGATTGGGGGCGAATCCAGTCACACGAAATACAAGTGCTGGAGCTGCGATCGCCAGGCACAACAGGATGCGACGAATCAGGGGGGCAGGCATGTGCGTCTTTCGGTCTGGTCATGACCGAGAGCTTTTCGACACGCAAAAGACTTCGGCCAATGAGAATGGCCGAAGGTCTCGCTCGCCTCCACTGCTGGAGGTGGCACGCCGGGCTGGTCACCATGACCGCCAGTATGTCGACGTACCGCGTCGCCTGGATTCTCTGCGCAAATGCACTGCAGAGAATCATCAGGCGGTGGGAACTACTCCCCTTCGATACATCTATCTAAGCACTCTGAAGCGTGTATATGCTCGTTTTGGCATGTTTTCGGATGCCCGAAATGCTGAGCTGCCTGGGTTGGAGTGCACAGGCAGAGCAGCCCAAGTCACTGGGAACTGCCGGCAGTAGGAAGTTCTTCGGGCTCGGCTTTCTCTTGATTTTGCCAAGGCCAGCGACCGGTCATCTCCAGTTCGAGCGAGAAGCTGAGGAAGGTGCGGATGAGTACGATGCCGGCCAACACGGCCACACTCTCGAGAGTCGGCGTGATTGCGACCGTTCTAATGATGTCGGCCGCCACGAGTAGCTCAAGTCCGAGCAGAATTGATCGTCCCAGTGAGCGGCGAAACGACTGGTAGACCCGGCTCTGATGCTTCGAGATGTGGCTGACAGCGAGCGCGAATGAGACGAAGGCACCGATCACAATGGCGGCGACACCGGCCGCATCGACGATCTTGCCGATGAACTCGATTACCTCCTGGAACGTCATACCTTGTTCTTACCGCAGCAGCACGCAGAGAGACAGGGGCAGGAGCCGCGGAGGCTCCACCGTGCGCGCGTCGCCGCGCGGCAATACTCTTGAGCAGATGGCCGAACTCCTCGGCCGCCGTCGGCCGCATGAAACGTCGACCGCATGAAACGTCGGCCGCATGAAACGTCGACCGAGTGAAAGTTGGAGCGCACCAGTGACCGAGTCCACGACTGCAACCGCAACAGGGGCAGCAGACCTCGTCACGCTGCCCAAGGCCGAGCTGCACCTGCATATAGAGGGAACGCTCGAACCCGAGCTGGTTTTCGAACTCGCGAGGCGCAACCAGGTGTCGCTACCGTTTGAATCGGTCGAGGCGCTGCGCGCCCAGCACGAATTCGAGGACCTGCAGTCATTCCTCAACCTCTACTACGACTGCATGGCGGTCTTGCAGACTCGCGAAGACTTCGAAGAGCTGGGACTTGCCTACCTGCGCCGCGCGGCGCGCGACGGGGTGCGGCATGCCGAGATCTTCTTCGACCCGCAGGCGCACACCACCCGTGGTGTCGACATCAACGACGTCATCGACGGGCTACTGGATGCGCTCCGCATCGCGGGCGAGGAGTCTGGGATGACCGGTGGCCTCATCCTCTGCGTACTGCGCGACAGCCCGGTCGATGAGGCGCTCGCAACTATCGAGAGCATCGCTGACCGCGCAGGTGATCTCGTGGGCGTCGGTCTCGATTCGGCCGAGGTCGGCTATCCGCCGAGCCTCTTCGTCACGGTCTTCGATCGTGCGCGAGAGCTCGGTCTCCATGTTGTCGCCCACGCCGGCGAAGAAGGCCCGGCCGAGTATGTCTGGGAGGCTCTTGACCTGTTGAAGGTGGAGCGGATCGACCATGGCATCCGCTCGTTGGATGACGATCTGCTGGTCGAGCGGCTCCGTGAGAGCGCAATGCCCCTCACTGTCTGCCCGCTGTCGAACATCCGCCTCGGGGCGACGACGCACATGGCGGCTCATCCGCTTCCGCAGATGCTCGAGCAGGGCCTGGTTGTGACGATCAACTCTGATGACCCTGCTTATTTCGGTGGCTACGTCGGTGAGAACTTCGCGCAGCTGCGGGACACGTTCGCGCTCAGTGCTGCTCAGCTTGCCCGGCTCGCACAGAACTCGATCACGGGTTCGTTCGCCTCGGCTGAGCGTAAGCAAGAACTGCTGGATGACGTGCAGGCGTGGCTCGCCACTGCCGGTGCCGGAGAGGACAACTAATGGCGACCAAGCGCTTCCCCAATTCGGTCTACGGACAGGGAGACGAAGCGGATGCCAGATTCAGCCTGGCCAACGAACGCACATTTCTGGCCTGGATCCGCACCTCTCTCGCTCTGATTGCTGCGGGAGTCGCGCTTGAAGCCCTGAAGATCCCAGTGCAGGAAGGCCTCCGGTTCGCCGCCGCGGCGATCTTCGTGGCACTCGGCATCCTTGCTCCGATCCATGCCTGGATCAGTTGGATGCGGGTCGAGCGCTCCTTGCGCCTGAACCGCCCACTGCCGGCCCCCGCTCTGTCGGGAATACTGGCCGCCGGCGTGGTGCTCGCGGCAGCACTGGTCGCTGTGGGGATGTTCCTCTAATGTCCAACGGCGATGAGCCGTTCGATCCGGGGCTGCAACCGGAGCGCACCTTCCTGGCCTGGCAGCGAACCATGCTCGCCCTCGGAGTGGCATCGGCCGCTGCCGTGCGATTTGCGGCTCCGCAATACGGACTCGCCTCTGCGATGGTCGGCCTGACCGGCCTCGGATTGGCGCTCGCCGCCTATGTGGGCGTGCGCTACCGCTACCGGCGTACCCATGCCGAGCTGACCGAATCCGGCAGTTTGCGCGCAGTGAGCGCTTGGCCCCTGGCCGCGGTTGCCGGTTCGATAATCATGTTGGGGGTTGCCGCGGTGCTGTACCTCCTTGTTGGGCACAACCAGCAGTGACTCGATCAGTCAATTAATACCCCCAGGGGTGTAGTCTGCACGGATACCCATCTGGCCAGGGAGGCACTGTGGACATCGACCCCACCGACATGAAGGCAGTCATCAACCGGCTGAAGCGAGCCCAGGGGCAGCTGGCCGGCGTGACCCGCATGATCGAGGAGGGCCGCGACTGCAAGAGCGTCGTGACTCAGCTGTCTGCAGTCTCGAGCGCCATCGACAAGGCCGGATTTGCCATCATCGCTACCGCGCTCCAGCAGTGCTTGACGCAGGAAGACCCCAGCATTGACCAGGCAGAGCTCGAAAAGCTGTTCCTGACCCTGGCCTAACCGAACGCGGTCCGCTCTCGTCTCACTCTCAGCTTATACCCCCGGGGGTATGTTAGCGTTGAGGAAATCAAGGAGAGCTGCACGTGAACTCAGAGAACATCGGTAACAAGAAGGTCGTGATCGTCGGCGGCGTCGCCGGCGGGATGTCGGCCGCAACGCGCCTGCGTCGGCTTGATGAATCGGCCGAGATCGTTGTATTCGAGCGCGGCGGCTATGTGTCATTCGCCAATTGCGGGTTGCCGTACTACGTCGGCGGCGTGATCGAGGACCGCGACAGCTTGCTGCTGCAGACGCCGGAAGCCCTGGCCGCCAGGTTCAGACTCGACGTCAGGGTGCTGCACGAAGTGACAAGCATCGACCGCGACCAGAAGGTCGTCGTTGTGCGCAACGTCGAGACCGGTGTGGAGTTCCAGGAGGCCTACGACTCCCTGGTTCTCGCGGCCGGCGCCCGAGCCAGCGAGGGTCTGCCCGGCCGATCGATTCCGGTACGCACGCTGCGCACGGTTAACGATGTCGACGACATCACCGCCATCCTGACCGAGGTTGGGCATGGAACGGGTATACCGACGTCATCAGCGGCCAGGGCCGTCGTCATCGGCGCCGGCTTCATCGGTCTTGAAGCTGTCGAGAATCTCGTCAAGCGTGGCCTGGATGTCACCCTCGTGCAGCGCGGCTCGCAGGTACTCTCACCCCTCGACGAGGAGATGGCCACGCCTGTTCTCGACGCCCTGATCGCCCGCGGCGTCGACGTTCGCCTGAACTCCACAGTGACCGGCCTCGACGACGGCCTCGTGCGCCTGGACGACGGCTCGGTCTTCGGCGCCGATCTCGTGATCGAGGCACGCGGAGTGCAGCCCGACGCGGGGCTTGCAGCTAGGGCCGGTCTGAGCGTCGGTGCGACGGGCGGCATAACCGTCGACGAGCACCAGCGCACGAATGATCCGTCGATCTATGCCGTTGGTGACGGAGTCGAAAAAGTGGATGCCGTCGACCGGGCAGCGACGCTGGTTACCATGGCCGGACTCGCGAATCGTCACGGTCGCACCGCTGCCGATGCCATCTGTGGCGTTTCTGAACCCAGCCTGCCCGCACTCGGTACGGCGATCGTCGGCGTCTTCGACCTCACCGTGGCGATGGTCGGCTGGAGCGAGAAGCGACTCGTGGCCGCCGGACGGGCGCACCGAATCGTGCACACGCATCCGTCATCTCACGCCGGCTACTACCCGGGCGCCGAGCAGATGGCACTGAAACTGCTCATCGACGCTGACACCGACCTCATCCTCGGCGCGCAGATCGTCGGGGGCAAAGGCGTCGACAAGCGCATCGATGTCATCGCAACGGCCATGACCGCCGGCTTGTCTGCTTCGAGGCTCTCACAGCTCGAACTCGCCTACGCCCCGCAGTACGGTTCGGCGAAGGATGCGGTCAACCTGGCCGGCTATGTCGCCCAGAATCTGGCTACCGGCACGGTGAGTAACCTGCAATGGCATGAACTCGATGCAGCCAGGGATGCCGGTGCCGTGCTGATCGACGTGCGTTCGGCTGCTGAATTCGGCAACGGCGCAATCGACGGATCGGTTAACATCCCGCTTGATGAGCTGCGTCAGCGCGCGGCTGAGCTGCCCGATGCGCAGCTCGTCGTGCACTGCCAGGTCGGTCAGCGCGGCCACACCGCCGCACGGTTGTTGACGCAGCTCGGTCATCGGGTGACCAACCTCGATGGCGGGTATAAGACGTGGGTGGCCGGGACTGCGGCCAGGAGTCCTCGCCCATAAAATGTGGGTATGGCCCGCCTTGTTGTTGTCTTGCCGCTGTCGCCATTGCGCGACGGCGACAGCTTTGCGGTGAAGGAATGGCCGCTGCACATCACGGTGCTGCCGCCATTCCACACGGATGCGGAGCTGGCGGCGATTGCCGCAGCG
Source organism: Leifsonia sp. A12D58 (assembly GCF_047530025.1). Lineage (NCBI taxonomy): Bacteria > Bacillati > Actinomycetota > Actinomycetes > Micrococcales > Microbacteriaceae > Leifsonia > Leifsonia sp. A12D58. Next base: position 221,632 of record NZ_JBLJAT010000004.1, read on the forward strand.
ATCGCATCAGTTCGGGTCCCGGATGCCCCATTGATGGTGACCGCAGGCCGCGAGGAAATGTTCGGACGTCGGGAGAACATTCCGGTGACGCTCATCGACGAAAATGAAGCGCTCGCTCGGCTGCACCGTGACCTCATCGACGCGGTAAGACCGCTGGCAGCAATTCCTGATGAGTCAGCATTTACGGGCGCCCGTTTCAGGCCGCACGTGACCATCAAGGGTCAGAAACAGGTGCACGAGGGCGAGCGTCTGACCATGACCCAGATCGCGCTCGTCGATATGGCCCCGCGGGCGTCTGCTGCGGGACGAACTGTGCTTGGTACATACGACTTCGATAGGCAATCAAGGCGCGTGTGACGGGGTGTTGAGCGTGCTTGTCGACTCGTGCTGGGGATGGACTACAGAACGAGAAGCTCGCCAGCCAGGCGCTCGATACGCTCCCTGATGTCGTCACGGATGCGTCTGACTGTCGTGAGATCCTGACCGGCCGGGTCGTCGAGCTGCCAATCCTCGTAGCGCTTGCCGGGGAAGACCGGGCAGGCATCGCCGCATCCCATCGTGATGACCACGTCGGAAATCAGTACTAGGTCGTTCGTGAGGATGCACGGGGCATTGTTCGCGATATCGATACCGGCCTCAGCCATGGCTGAGACGGCGACCGGGTTCACCTGGTCGGCGGGTTCAGATCCGGCCGAAAAGACGTCGATGCGTTCACCGGCGACGGCACGAAGAAAGCTGGCCGCCATTTGGGAACGGCCAGCATTGTGCACACAAACGAAGAGGACGCTTGGCTTGTCGGTCATATTTGCAGGCTACCCGCTCAAATCAAAAGCGGTTACTCAGAGTCGCCCAGTTTCGCTAGCGCGGCAGCGCTCGAACTAGCGGAAATGGGCGACCCCTGCGTGGGCGGGCGGGTATCACGCCATGAGCCAGCTGGCTCGCTCGCAGTCACCCCATTGCTGAGGCGATTTTGTGCTGATTGTGGCGCACAAATGCCCGACGCAGAGATGCGCCCGAGCACTGGCGGGAATACCCCATGGGGGTATATCGTTGACCACGCCAGTACCCCTGAGGGGTACCTGACAACGTGAACCGAAGGAGAGGGCATTGGCCTCAATCGAATACCAGGTGACCGGCATGACCTGTGGGCACTGCGAGATGTCTGTACGGGAAGAAGTCGGCCAGGTGACCGGCGTCGGATCCGTCGACGTCAGCGCCAAGACCGGCCGCCTCGTCGTGACCGGAGAGGCCGCACTTGACGACGCAGCCGTGATCGCTGCTGTCGACGAGGCCGGATACGCGGCGGTACGCGTTTCTTAGCCAGCACCGTTCCGCGCCTCACCGTTCCGCGCCTAATCAGCCAGAACCGCAGCAGCAAGCGGGGCAACACGCAATTCGCAATACGCAGAAGCAACAAGGAGAGTCACAATGTCCGTATCATCGGCCCAGCCAGAAGCGCCGGGCGCCATCGTTGAGCTGTCGATCGGCGGAATGACCTGTGCCTCCTGCGCGATGCGGATCGAGAAGAAGCTGAACAAGCTCGACGGCGTGAGCGCAACGGTCAACTACGCCACCGAGAAAGCTACCGTCACTGCCCCCAGCGACCTCGACCCGCAGAGCCTGATTGCCGAGATCGAGAAGACCGGTTACTCGGCAGCGCTGCCGGTATCGAAGAAGCCCCGGCGGTCCGGGGCCGGCGGCGACACAGACACAGGCACCACCGAAGACCCCGTCACATCCGCCGACCGGGAGCTCAGCTCTCTGCGGCAGCGGCTGATCGCATCCGTTGTGCTGTCAGTTCCGGTGGTCGCGATGGCGATGATCCCTGCCCTGCAGTTCGAATACTGGCAGTGGGCGTCGCTGGCGCTGGCATCTCCGGTCATCATCTGGGGAGCATGGCCGTTCCACAAGGCGGCCTGGGTCAATCTGCGCCACGGTGCCGCCACCATGGACACTCTAATTTCAGTCGGCACCCTCGCCGCCTACCTCTGGTCGCTCTACGCTTTGTTCCTCGGAACCGCGGGGATGCCAGGCATGAAGCACGCCTTCGAATTCACCGTCGCCCCAAGCGATGGTGCCGCCAACATCTACCTCGAGGTCGCCGCCGGCGTCACCATGTTCGTGCTGGCCGGCCGCTACTTCGAGAAGCGCTCCAAGCGCCAGGCCGGAGCCGCCATGCGTGCCCTGCTCGGGCTCGGGGCCAAGGAGGTTGCCGTGATTAGGGACGGCGTCGAAACACTCATCCCGGTCGAACAGTTGGCCGTTGGCGACGAGTTCGTGATTCGTCCCGGCGAAAAGATCGCCACAGATGGTGTGGTCGTCACCGGTAGTTCGGCAGTGGATGCCAGCATGCTCACGGGTGAATCGACCCCGGTCGAGGTCGGGGTAGGGGATGCCGTGACCGGTGCGACAGTCAACGCCGGTGGCCGTCTGGTCGTGCGGGCGACGCGCGTCGGATCTGACACCCAGCTCGCGCAGATGGCCAAGCTCGTCGAGGCCGCGCAGTCGGGCAAAGCCGAGGTGCAACGCCTCGCCGACAGAGTCTCGGGCATCTTCGTACCGATCGTCATCGGCATAGCAATCGTGGTGCTCATCGCGTGGATCGCGCTCGGCTTCCCGCTCGCCTCAGCCTTCACTGCGGCCGTCGCGGTGCTCATCATCGCCTGCCCGTGCGCGCTCGGTCTGGCCACGCCGACGGCCCTGCTGGTCGGCACCGGTCGCGGGGCCCAACTGGGCATCCTGATCAAGGGTCCAGAAGTTCTGGAATCCACCCGCAAGGTCGACACGATCGTGCTTGACAAGACCGGAACCGTCACCACAGGAAAGATGACCCTGCTCGAGGTATTCACTGCCGACGGTACGTCCCGCGAAGAACTACTGCGCCTGGCCGGTGCACTGGAGGATGCCTCAGAGCACCCGATCGCGCAGGCCATCGCGAAGGGTGCCACCCAGGAGGTCGGTCTGCTGCCGACGCCCGAGGACTTCACCAACGTCGAGGGCAAGGGTGTGCAGGGAATCGTCGACGGCCACGCCGTGCTCGTCGGCCGTGACAGCCTGCTGGCTGACTGGTCGCAGGCGCTTCCCGAGCCACTCGCGCTCGCGAAAGCCACCGCCGAATCCGAGGGCAAGACCGCAGTCGCCGTCAGCTGGGACGGTCGGGCTCGCGGCGTGCTCGTTGTCGCGGACGCCGTCAAGGCCACCAGCGCGGAGGCAATCGCGCAGCTCAAGGGCCTCGGTCTGACCCCGATCCTGCTCACCGGAGACAACCGGGCAGTTGCCGAACAGGTGGCCGCCGAGGTGGGGATAACCGAGGTTATCGCCGAGGTGATGCCGAGCGACAAGGTGGATGTCATCATCCGCTTGCAGTCAGAAGGCCGCGTTGTTGCCATGGTCGGCGACGGCGTCAACGATGCTGCGGCGCTCGCCCAGGCGGACCTCGGGCTGGCGATGGGAACGGGAACGGATGCCGCCATCCAGGCCGCGGACATCACTCTCGTGCGTGGTGACCTGCGTGCCGCGGCGGATGCCATCCGGCTGTCCCGTCGCACCCTGGGCACGATCAAGACAAACCTGTTCTGGGCCTTCGCCTACAACGTGGCGGCGATCCCACTCGCGGCGCTCGGGCTGCTGAATCCGATGCTCGCCGGTGCCGCGATGGCGTTCTCCAGCGTGTTCGTCGTGGGTAACAGCCTGCGGTTGCGCTCGTTCACATCGCGGGCGGGCGCCGGCGAGAGCGCAGCTGCTTGACAGCGATTGAGCCAGCACCGGTGCCAGTAGAAATGGGGTCACGGTAGGCCCTCAGTGATCGGCCCGCAACCGCCTTGCCTTGTGCTTGTGGCTGCGTAGCGTTGAAGCATGAAAATCGGATACAAGCTCGCGGCCGAGGGATTCGGCCCACAAGAACTCGTTCGTCAAGCCGTGCGCGCAGAGCAGGTCGGCTTCGATTTCGTTGAGATGAGCGACCACTTTCACCCTTGGGTTGAGGCGCAGGGGCATTCGCCGTTTGTGTGGTCGGTGCTCGGCGCCATTGCCGCGAAGACCACGACACTCGGCATCGGCACCGGCGTCACCTGCCCGAGCGTGCGCTACCACCCGGCGATCATCGCGCAGGCCGCTGCCACCCTGGCGCTGCTGTCCGACGGACGATTCACTCTCGGAGTCGGCTCAGGCGAGCGGCTCAATGAGCACATCATCGGACGCGGATTCCCCGGGGTGCACGAGCGCCACGCGACCTTCCAGGAGGCACTCGACATCATCCGCTTGCTCTGGCAGGGCGGCTACCAGAACTACGACGGAAAGTATCTCAAGCTCGAGGATGCCCGCATCTTCGACCTCCCCGAGGTATTGCCGACCCTGGCCATCGCAGTAAGCGGCCGCGATTCGGTGGCCATTGCAGCCAAGCATGGCGATGGAATTTTTGCCACCGAGCCGAAGAGTTCCCTGGTGAGCGGATATCGTGAGGCGGGTGGCACCGGACCGCTCTACTGCGAGGCTTCGCTCGCCTGGGCCCCCACCGAAGCTGAGGCGGTCAAGGCCGCTCACGAAACGTCGGCCTGGGCAGTGACCGGCTGGAAGGTCATGGCCGAACTCCCCAATCCGGTCAACTTCGAGGCAGCCGCGGCCACCGTGCGCGAAGACGACATCCGCCAACAATTCGCGTGCGGACCGGACGTGGAACGTCACCTCGAAGTCATCGGCAGGTTCACCGATGCAGGTTTCGACCACGTCGCACTCAACAACGCAGGCCCCGACCCCGACGGGTTCTTCGATTTCTTCGAGCGCGAGTTGCGGCCGCGGCTGGTGACGAGCTGAGGCCGGCCTGCCCCCGTTGCGGCTGGCCGGCGCCTCGCCCGCTAGCTAGAAGCCTCGACCGCCCGTGACGGGAATGATCGCTCCGGTCGTGTACGACGCGTCGTCTGATGCGAGATACACGTAGGCGCCGGCAAGTTCGGCTGGCTGGCCCGCCCGTCCGAGCGGGGTCTCTTGACCGAACGTCGGAAGCTTGTCTGGCCAGGATGTTGCAGGAATAAGCGGTGTCCAGATCGGTCCGGGTGCCACTGCATTGACCCGGATACCGGACTCGCCCAGCTGCTGGGCCAACGCCTGGGTGAAGGCAACCAGTGCAGCCTTGGTCATCGCATAGTCGATGAGCTCAGGTGAGGGACTCGACGCCTGGATCGACGTCGTGGAGATGATCGACGACCCGGGCTTCATATGCGGGATCGCCGTGCGCGCAATCCATAGCGGTGCGTACAGGTTGGTCTTGAATACCCGGTCGAACTCCTCGGTCGGCAGTGACTCAAGCCCGTCTCGGTTCTCCTGGTACGCGGCATTTAGAACGAGGACGTCGAGGCCGCCGAGCTGTTTGACCGTTTGTTCGACGATGTCGATGCTGTGCTGCTCGTCGCGGATGTCGCCGGGCAGCAATACCGCAGCGCGCCCGGCGTCGCGCACCAGTTCTGCAGTCTCGTCGGCATCCGCTTGCTCCTCTGGCAGATACGAGATGGCGATATCCGCTCCCTCGCGGGCAAAAGCGAGAGCAACTGCTCGACCGATTCCGGAGTCACCGCCGGTGATGAGTGCCCGTTTGCCGGCAAGGCGACCGCTGCCTGCATAACTCGATTCGCCGTGGTCGGGGCGAGGCTCAGTTGCTGCGGTGAGCCCGGGCTGATCCTGCTCCTGCTTCGGAAAACCGCCGGTGTGGTACTTGGTTGTGGGGTCCTGTGACATATCGTTCATTGGATTCCTTCCATTCAAGTTCAACTGGTTTCGGCGTATCAATCATCAGCAAACATCGGTCGAGGTTGTCAACCCGTTGGACACCCCGGGCGATTTCTGCATAGCGTGGAGAGAGGACCACGACGTGAATCCGCGACGATACGAGACGATACGAAGGGAAGCTACCCATGGTCGATCCACAATCTAACGACAGGAACGCCGACGACTCGGACGGTACAGGCAGCACCGAAACTCCGGCAGACCCCATGACGGTTCCGAGTGTTGAGCAGCCGGCCGACCCGAAGCCAGATCATGACAAGAAGCAATCGATCCGCCTCGACCCGATTGGGGATGACGAGGGGGATGCAGGGGATCGCTCGGCTGGTGACGACCCGCACAAGTAACCCCGCCTGACAGCACAGAGGCCTGACCAACTCGCCAGCCGACTATTCAGGCTGACGAGCTGGCCAGGCCAGGTGCCTTACGGTCAGTTAGGTGCTGCGTCCTGACATCATTCGCACAAGCCAGACGATGATGGCGATGATCGCCAGAACAATGCCCACCCACAGGAGGAAATTGAGTGATTGGACCATTCCGCCGGTTATCGCCAGCACTATCGCCACCACGATGATGACGACAAGCAAAATATTCATGGTCAGTGGTCCTTAGTGAAGGCGTCCTTGACGTCCTCGCCCGTCTGCTTGACGTTGGCCTTCGCCTGGTCGACTCGCCCTTCGTTCTTGAGGGAGTCGTTACCTGTTGCTTTGCCGACGCCTTCTTTTACCTTGCCGAGCGCCTCTTCTGCGGCATTCTTGATCTTGTCTGATTCACTCATCGCAATCTCATTTCTCGCTCAGTATCGGACTTAACTCACACCCTCGGCAGCACTCATGCCTCGCTACCGAGAGGTCTGGTCTACCGAGAGGTCTGGTCTACCGAGAGGTCTGGTCTGGGGTACCAACCAGTGTGGTTTTGATACCAAGAATCCTGCTCTAGTAGAGTGCTGAAAATCAAGTTCCTTGACAGGCGGAGGATTTTCGGGCGTGAAAACGCCCACCGAGGAAGGACAAGAATGATGCTCCACCCCCGTCCTCTATCGTCGGATTCTCTGGCGTTACATGCTCTCTTCCCTCGGCTCAGTCTCAGCCCCACCGGGCGCAGTGCCGATCGTGCCGACAACGACGTATTCTTCACAGAGCCGCCGGAATTCGGCACGGGTGACGTGCGGGATGTTCTGGGGTGGTGCGTGGACATCGCTGGGCGTCTGCCATGGCCCGGTGATGGCTCGACTGCCGAGCTCTGGGAGTTTCTGGCCACGGTTGCTGCTGTGGATGTCGGTGCCGCGCGAATGCTGGAACCTCACCTCGATGCGTTGGGTATCCTCCGGCAAGCGGGTAATCCAGACCTGTCGGCCATTGGAACAAGCCAGGAAAGCAGCTGGGGTGTGTTCGCGGCCGAAGGGCCCGGCGTCAAGCTGGAGGCGATTGAGGATTCGTCCGGCTGGACGTTGACTGGAACAAAGCCGTGGTGTTCACTCGCCGACGTGCTCTCCCACGCGCTGGTCACGGCGCATGTGGGTGACGGTGAACGACGCCTGTTCGCCATCAACGTGCGGGACGAGGGTGTGTCTGTGCACGAGGGCCCGTGGACTGCGCGTGGGCTCCAGAACGTGAAGAGCACCCCGATCACGCTTGCCGATGTGCGCGCGATTCCTGTCGGAGAGACGAACTGGTACGTCAAGCGACCCGGTTTTCACTGGGGCGGCATGGCGGTCGCTGCCTGCTGGTGGGGCGGTACCGTTGGAGTGAGCCGAAAGCTGTTTGCCCGGCTTGTGGAAAGCGCGAACCCGATCGATCCGATTATCGCCATGCACGCCGGTGCGGTTGACGTTCAGCTCGCATCGGCGCAGGCCATGTTGCGGGATGCCGCTGCTGCCGTCGATAGCGGCGAGGTGACCGGCCGAGAACTCGCCAGGCTTGCGAAACAGGTCAGATCTCAGGTCTTCAATTCGGCAGAGGCAACACTCACGACGGTTGCCCACGCGCTCGGTCCGACGCCTCTGGTGTCCGATGAAGACCACGCTCGACGAGTCGCTGACCTTGATCTCTACATCCGTCAGCACCACGCAGAGAAGGACGATGTGTCGCTAGGCAAGCTTGTGTACGAGGCCGGGGCGCTGCCGTGGTGACGTTCGATCATCGGTCGCCAGGAACCGACGAGGCGGTCTGGGCAGCGGATCCTCGGTGGGATCCCACCCATCAGCTTGTCGAGGACTTTTCGCATCTCGTGGTGCTGTCGGCGCATCCGGATGATGAGACTCTCGGGGCCGGTGGGCTGATAGCGCGAAGTGCCGCACGGGGTGCACAGGTGCACGTCATCGTTGCGACGAATGGCGAAGCGTCGCATCCGCTTTCTCCGACACAGTCTCCTGCTCAGCTCGCTGACGTGCGTCGACGTGAGCTCCAGCTGGCGATCGGAACGCTCGCCCCCGATGCCACGATCACGTTCGTTGGGATTGCCGACGGCACGATTCGCGAGTGCAGCGATGCGCTGCAGCACCTGATGGCTGAGGTGCTGAGCGGTTGCGATTCAGACGAGACCCTCCTTGTCGTGCCATACGGTGGCGACGGGCATCGCGACCACGTATCGGTAAGCACGGTGGCGCGAGCGGTGGCGAATGAAGCCGGGGTGCGGCTGCTCGAATATCCCATCTGGCTCTGGCACTGGGGTGAACCGAGTGGCCTGCCATGGGCCGCAACAGTGAGTCTGGCGCTGACCCCAGACGAGCAGGCGCTGAAGAACGATGCAATGAGTTGCCACGTCAGCCAGAGTTTGCCTTTGTCTGCGTTGCCTGGCGATGAGGTTCTGCTCTCGCCCGAATTCTTGCGGCACTTTCAGCGAGACTTTGAGACATTCATCGAGCCCGCGCGCCTCGACAGTCGGGCCGGGGCAGCTGCGGGCAACCGCGCCGACCAGCGCGAGCGCGAGCCCGAGCCAGAACTGCAGCGCGAGCCCGAACCGCAGTACGAATCTCTGCGTTCTGAGTTCTTTGACTCGTTCTATGCCGGCAAGAGCGATCCATGGGGTTTCGAAACGCGATGGTACGAAGAACGCAAGCGCGCGATCACGATGGCGGCGCTGCCCCATCCTCGATATCGGAACGCGCTTGAAATCGGGTCTTCCACCGGCGTACTGACCGAACTTCTCGCTGATCGGTGTGATCATCTCGTCGCGGTAGACATCGCGCGGCGGCCACTGGAACTTGCTGCCGAGCGTCTTCGCGAGGCGGAGCACGTCGAATTCATGCAGCTTCAGACACCGGAAGAATGGCCTGAGGGATCATTTGACCTCGTCGTGCTGTCGGAGGTCGGCTACTACTGGAGCCTGACTGACCTCGATCTGGCGCTGCGTCGTGCAGTCGACTCCTTGCGGCGGGGCGGTGTGCTCCTCGCCTGCCACTGGCTTCACGAGGTTCAGGAATACCCGATCACCGGTGAGCAGGTTCATCGCGCACTCAACGAACTGCCCGGTGTGAAACGCCTGGTTCGACACGAAGAAGAAGACTTCATTCTTGAGGTATTTCAGGCGCCACCCACGCAGTCGGTCGCGCGGAGAACGGGGCTTGTGACATGACGCGATCAGCACTCGAAGCGATTCTCGTCGTCGTTCCTGTCCATGATGAAGAAGCGCTGTTGCCCCGCTGCCTCAACGCTCTGAGCGACGCAATCGCTGTCGTCCGGTCAACGGTGATCGATGCCCCGGCGATCACGGTGAAGTTGGTGCTTGACGCCTGTACCGATGCCTCAGCGGCTATCGCGTCGGCTTCGGAGTTCTCCGTCATCGTTGCGGATGTCAATAATGTCGGAGAAGCCAGGGCGTGCGGTGTTGCGCTCGGGCTTCAGGAACTCGGTGACGTCGACCCGGCGGCGCTCTGGATTTCGAACACGGATGGCGACTCAAGCGTGCCGGCCAACTGGCTCTGCGAGCAGATCGAGATAGCTCGGCGGGGTGCGGATGTCATGATCGGCACCGTGCGTCCGGATTTCACTGACCTCAACGAGGCCCAGCGAGATGCCTGGACTCGTACGCACGTTCCGGGCGAAGCGAACGGCCACGTGCATGGCGCCAACCTCGGTTTTCGAGCGAGTCGATACCTGCAGGCCGGCGGTTATCCTCGACTGCCCGAACACGAAGACGTGCAGTTGGTTGCGGCATTGCGCAGCCTGCCCGGAATCATCGAAGAGGCGACGGATGCCTGCTGCGTGCTGACATCTGGACGCGCGGTGGGGCGCACGCCAGGCGGTTACGCGAGATATCTCAGCGACGATCTGATTGCATCCGCCGGCTGAGCCAGCCGGGCAGTCAGTCGAACCATTGGGGATAGCCGCGGCTGCGCGTTACGTGGCGTCGGTGGTCTTGAGCTCGGTCTTACGCGTTTTGCCGGTCTTGCGCAGGCTCGCAATCGTTGCAACCGCGACGGTGGCGCCGATGAAGACAAGCGAGAACCAGATCGGGATCTCCGGTGCCCACTCGACGTGCTGGCCACCGTTGATGAAGGGCAGCTCGTTGACGTGCAGCGCGTGCAGAACGAGCTTGACGCCGATGAAGGCCAGGATGACGGCGAGGCCCTGAGCCAGGTAGATGAGTCGCTCAAGAAGGCCGCCGATGAGGAAGTACAGCTGGCGCAGACCCATCAGCGCGAAGATGTTGGCCGTGAAGACGATGTACGCCTCTTCGGTCAGCCCGTAGATTGCCGGGATTGAATCGACGGCGAAGACGAGGTCGACGACACCAATCGCCACGATTGTGAGCAGCATCGGCGTGAAGAAGCGCTTGCCGTCGATCTTCACCGAGATGCGGTCGCGGTGGTAGTCGTCGGTGATCGGCAGGATGCGACGGGCAATTTTTACGAGGCGTCCGTTCGCCGGGTCGCTCTCATGGTTGCTGAAGGCCTGGCGCCAGGCGAGCACGAGCAGCAGCGCGCCGAAGATGTAGAAGATCCAGGACACGTTCGAGATGAGCGTCGCGCCGACGGCGATGAAGATGCCGCGCAGTATGAGTGCGATGACGATGCCGATCATCAGCACCTTCTGCTGGTAGGCCTTCGGAACCGCGAATCCGCTCATGATGATGAGGAAGACGAATAGGTTGTCGATCGATAGGGCCTTCTCAGTGAGATACCCGGCGAAGTATTCGCCGCCGAAGTTCCAGCCGGAGAACACGCCGATACCGACGCCGAAGAGCAGGGCGAGGCTGATGTAGAAGACCGACCAGCGGGCGGATTCGCCGATGGTCGGCTCATGCGGCTTTCGTACGTGTACGAAGAACTCATAGACGAAGAAGGCGACGGTCACGGCGATGGTGATCAGCCAGGTAGTAAGGCTCACGTTCACGGGGAACTCCAAAAGGGGTCGGAAGAGACAGAATCTAAAGTCTCATCCGCCGCCGCTCTCGATACAGAGTGGTGACCGTACCTCCGGGACACATCGCTGGGTCCGTACTGACGAAGCGTACGTGGTGGATTACTCCCCTTATATGGGCAGTATAAGTGCAGAGTCTGAGAAGTCGGCTTGCGCGGGTCTGGACGGTCGGTGCTGGAGACCGGCTACACCAGGCTCGGGGTGGATGGCGGGATGAAGCGCTCATCCCTGGGAGTGACCGGTGCCGAGATCATGCCGACTGTCGAGTCGATCAGGAAATATCCGACGTCGGCCCAGGTGCCCTGCGCGAATCCGTCTTCCAGCCGGGCCTCGTACTCGGCACAGACCCCGAGCACGATCTGGCCCATGATCCCTGAGCGCGCCCTGAGCACTTCCGGCGACACGTCCCCGATGGACTTACGCATGAGCGCACCCACGTCCTCAAAGGATGACGCCTCGGTTTCGATCACCATCTCGGCAAGGACGGCGGCCACAGATGGGACGGTGCGCGCCTGATCAAGGAACCGCGCGCGCCAGCTGGGGACAGGCAACGAATCCAATTGTTCAATGAACGGAAGGATTCTGCACGCGATGATGTCACGAAGGTCGAATTCATCTCCGAGCTCGGCCATGAGTTCTGTGCGGCGGATGCTCATGGTTGCGAGATGGCGGTGGAGCAGCTCGTAGATCAACTCGTCGCGACCGCCGAAGTGATAGGCGATTGCTGAGTGATTTGCCGTGCCGGCATGTTCGGTGATCGACCGGTTCGATACGGCATCGATGCCGTGTCGAGCAAAGAGTTCTTCAGCGGCGTTCAGCAACGCCTGGCGCGCCTTGTCGCTGTGTTGACCCACGGGTTGATCCTCCTTGTACGGCGGTAACCAGTATCCCGCACTGCTTCTCAGTGCCCGAAGTTGTCCCGATTCGTAAAATTTACGCCACGTGTCTTAGAATCGTCAAACTGGTTCGACGAGCTATCCATCGTCAATACCCGATCCCCCTTCATGTGGCAGCGCGGCCAGCATGACCTCACGTGTAGGAGCATGACTTGAGCAGTACTGTAGAGAACCTTTCAAGCGATCCGCCGGCTTCAATCGATGCGCAGGCTTCCAGCGATGCGCCGGACGCGACTGTCGTTGATTCAGCAGCCGAGGCGAAAGCGGCTGCCGACGCGGCCAAGCGCGCCAAGATTGAACCGATCGCCCGCATCGCGATGATTTTCATCATGCCGCTGCTAATGGTCGGCATGATGATCAGCGGCTACCTGGGCACGATGCACTCGCCCACCCCGCACAACATGCCCATCGCCGTCGTGAGCGCTGACTCAGCCGCATTCGTCGACGCACTGGAATCTGCCGATGCGGATGCCGTCAATGTCACAGTCGTTGACAGCGTAAAAGAAGCACGCCAGATGGTCATGGACCGCAAGGTATCCGGTGCCGTTGCTATCGATGGTTCGACTGCAACGCTCTACACCGCCAGTGCTGCAGGCGCCAGCCAGGTTTCAACTGTCACCAGTCTGGTGGCGCCGGAGCTGATCGGCCTCGGCCTCAGCCTTGAGTCCACAGACTTGCAGGCGCTTCCCGATACTGACATTTCGGGCCTCGGAGCAATGTTCCTGGCCACGGCACTCGTAATGGCGGGATACCTGCCGTTCAGCGTGTTGGTCTCAAACGCGCCCCACCTGCTGCTGCGCAAGCGACGGATGATTCCACTGCTCGCCGGGTGGGCCGCGCTTGTAGCTGCTCTCGTCTGGTTTGTGACCGGCCCGGCTCTGGGTGTCGTCTCAACCGATCACACGGCGGCGGTGCTCGGCATTGCCTGGCTGGGAGTGTTTGCGATCGGCAGCGTGCAGATGTTCTTCACGCGCATCTTCGGCTCGATGGCCGTCTTGTTCGGCATGCTCTTCTTGATGGTGTTTGGCGTTCCGTCATCCAACATGGCCATGTCGGTCTATACGATGCCGTCGTTCTACGCGTTCATGCACAACTTCTTGCCGACACCGGCAATCGGTGAGTCGCTGCGTTCAGTGCTGTACTTCGATGGTGCTGGTGTGTGGCCGCACCTGCTCGTGCTCGCGATCGGCGCTGTTGTCGGCTTGGCGCTGACCACTCTCATCGACGTGATCAAGCGCCGCCGCGACCCCAACCCGCAGCCGATCGTGCTCAACATGCCGTCGCTGCACGGCGGAAAGCGCCCCAAGAGCAAGTTCTGGCGCTACGCGTCGCTGCTGTTCTTCCCGCTCGCCATGGTGTCCATGATGATCACGCTCATGCTGGGCGCCATGGGCACACCGACGCCGAAGGACATGCCGATTGCTGTTGCCGGTGCCAACATTGCGCAGGCCGAGCAGACGGTTGATGCCCTGCAGGAAAACCTGAATGGGATGTTCGAGCTTCGCGCCGTGGCATCCGCTGATGACGCCAGGCAATTGGTCACCGATCGCGATGTCGTCGGTGCACTGGTGCTTCCGTCGGCCGAGAACCCGGTGATGACCATGGTGATCAACCAGTCGGCGGGCTCAAGCGCCTCGATGATCGTCACCCGCGCCTTCAGTCAGGTGGCCGCGGCTCAGCAGGTCGAAGCCGTGACCGAAGACGTCGCGCCGCTGCCTGCAAGTGATAGCGGCGGAGTCGGAGTCATGTACATCGCGATGGGCTGGATTCTCGCCGGCTTCATGGTGATCGTCGTTGGCGCCAATGCGGCCCCGGCAACGCGTCCGCTGCGCAAGCTCCTGCCGCTTGTCGGGGTGTACTCCCTCTTCATGTCGGCAGTCGTCTGGCTGATCGCCGGTCCGATTACGGGAACGATCGATGGTCACTTTGCAGAGCTCTTCGGGGCTGGTGCCTTCACGATCTTCTGTATAGCGATGTTCGCCGCGGTGTTCGAGCGGCTCATGGGCCTGCTCGCCGTCATCCCTGCGGTCGGCATCCTGATGTTCATGGGTGTGCCATCCTCGAACGGCGCGCTGTCGATGTACATGGTTCCCGGAGTCTTCCGCGACCTGCATGAATGGCTGCCATTCCCGGCCGCAGTTGAGACGATTCGCTCGATCGTCTACTTCGGTGGCGATGTCGTCGGCGCTCACCTGCTGACCCTCGGCCTGTGGGGTGCTGTCTGCCTGGCGATCGTCTACGTGATCGACGCCGTCAAGCCGGTGCGCACCACGACCGAGCATGTCACTGTGGCTCCGCTCCACGGCCCGGCAGCACCTGTCGCTTCGGCAAAGCATGCCGCCAACGCCGACGCAACGATCGTTGCTGGCGAAGCGGGTCCGGATGCCGCAGCTGACAAGGAACTCGTCGGGGTCTAGCGCCGAAGCGTTTCGACACAGCGACGACATCGTGGCGGTCGAGGGCCTTGCGCCCTCGGCCGCCACGAGTGGTTGGGCTAGAAGTGCGACGTTCGCAGTCTGGTTCCACGGTGCTGCCCACTCTCGCGTCGCGCCAGGTGCGACAGGGGCGGGCTGGAGGCACTAGAAGTAGTGGGTGATGGTGGGCTTGGCTTGTGCGGCCATCGCGTCGAGGATCGCTTCCGCCCTTGCATCGCCACCGTCAAGCCGGCCGGTGCGACGTAACTCGTCGCAGGTCGCGACTCCGGCAAACCACAGTGCGAAACCTTCTGCGTTGAAAACGAGTGGTGGATGCACGGTGTCTGATGCGGCCGAGGTGACTGGGGTGAGCGTGGCGGCACCGCCGCTCACGACCAGCTGCCATGCACCGCTGTTGTCGGCGAATATCGAATCACGCAGTTCGAATCGAATCTCGCCCGCGACAGCGGCGTTCCAGCCGCGTGCCGCCACAGCTGCTGCGGGGTCGAGTACGCGCAGCATGTATGGCGCAATCCCTGAGGGTACTGCCACTCCAGGCACAGTGTTCCAAAACTCTTCGGAGTCGACCGAGGTCACAGTGATTGCTTCAATTGCTGAGCCCCAGCGTGAGAGGCCGCTGAGCAGGGCGCGGCTTGCTAATGGGTCAAGAGCACGGACCTCGCCGAGGCGCAGCTCCATGCCCGTCCCAGCGCGGGCGGTGTGCCATGAACAATAGCCTGCAAGTCGACCCCCGGGATCGCGAACGAGCGTGTACCTCGTGGTTGTGCTTGTTTGGGGCGCGATGCCTGCATGATCTGCCATGCCGGTACCGGCGAGCGCCAGCTGTGTGTACAGCTCCAGCATTTCGGGACGATCAGAGTCTTCCGCCCGAAGGAGGGTGTAGCCAGCGGGGGAGCGGATGCCGACGAGGCTCGAGGTTGGGATGCGCCAGTGGTATGAGTTCGCGAGCATGCCGTAGCCCAAATGACGGTAGAGCGCCGGTGCGGCACCGAACAGGGTGGATATGACTGCTCCGCGTTCGCGAGCGCCGGTGATTATTGCCTTCATCAGTGCGGAGGCGAGTCCATTGCCGCGATGTTCTGGGGCGACTGCGACTCCGCCGATACCAGCTGTCGGCACGCGAACCCCGCCAAAGTACGAGTCGAACTCATAGTCATCTGCGACGGCCACAAGGCGATCTATGCCGTCAAAGCCACCCCAGGTTCCGAAGGGAGTCCTGACGGTTTGAGCGATTGCCGGGTCAAGCGCGAATGCATCGACACGCAGTTCGCGGCTGGCCGCGGTGAGGTTGTCGTCCCTGGTATCGATTCGGCGAGTGTCGTGGGGCAATCGTCTCTCCCTTGATTTACATAACCCTGTTTAGTAAATTGAATCACACAGATTGCGTGAGATGAAGGACCGACAATGAGGTCGAGCGAGTATGCCATCCCGTGTATCCGTGCTGGATGCCCACGCCATCGTGAGGCCGCTCGTGCTCTCCGGGTGGTTGCTGGGCGAGATTGGGGTGCCTTTGCCGACGCTGCGACCCGCAGCAGGCGATGCTCATCACGCTCAACCGAGTCGAGTGAGCGTGCGGTGTGCAATGCTGGGGCGACCAAACGTCGAGTATCGAATGAATGCGTGCGTCACAGCACTACCGAATGGAAACGAAGATGGCCTCCCCAGACGTGGGTTCCAAGGATGATCGCCTCGAGTTTGTGCGTCTCGAGAACCTGGAGCGATGCTTCCGGTCGCTGCGCGAAGACGGCGCGTCGACGGTAGCAGACCTGGCGGTCGCCACGGGGCTGTCACGGCCGACCATCACTGACCGACTCCAAGACCTGGTGGTTCTTGGTCTCGCTTCCGAGGTTGAGAGGGTCGTTCGCCGCGGTCAGAGCTCGGGCCGCCCCGCATCCCGCTTCGCACTCAATCCACGCGCCGGATTTGTGATCGGCGTGGAGCTCGGCAAGCACCAGGTGCGCATCCTGGTCGCCGACATGACCTCGCGTGTTCGGATGCGCTACGTGTTCGCATCCGATCACAGGCAGAGCGTTGGTGAGCGGATGCAGTCGCTGGTCGCCCTCGTGGCCGACATCAGGGCGCGCCACGACGACCTTGGTCCGCTGTGGGGAATCGGCGCTGCTGTGCCAGGAAGCCTGTCTCCTGACGGACTGATGACGCGTTCGCCGATCTTTGCCGAGTGGGCCGGCCAGAACGTCGCCGACGTGTTCGCCGCGGCATTCGATGTGCCGGTGACGTTGCAGAACGACCTGAACGCAGCAGCGCTCGCTGAGCACCGGCATGGTGCGGCGATCGATGCGAGCGACGTAGTGCTCGTTCTTGTGTGGCACCAGATCACGGCTGGCATCGTGATCGACGGAGTAGTGCACGCGGGAAAGCGCAGCCTGGCAGGCGAGATCAGCCAATTGAAGTCGTCGGCGCACGCTGAATTGCTGGAGCGTTGGCCGTCTATGCCGGAGTTTCTTGCAACCGTCGCAGCGGCCGAATCGGGCGACGCCCACGCGCACGCAGAGATTGAGGAGTTTGCGCATATCGCGGGCGAGCAGATCGCCACGATGCTCGTCGCGATCGACCCGGATGTCGTTGTTCTCTACGGCCCAGCGGCAGCAAGCGAACTCGTCGCAGGGCTCGTCACGGATGCCGTTTATGCGGCGGTCATGCCGCCGGCAGAGACGCCAGTGGTGCGGGCGCAACTGGGCGAGGACGCCGCGGTGACAGGCGTTCTCATTGCCGCGCTGGAGAGCGTCGGACGCCGCTTCTTCGGGGTGGCCGCCGAGCCGATCTACCGGCTGGCGGAGGCGAACGCCTGAGCCGACGTCGTCCTGCCGAGATCTCTGTCTCGTCATTGGCAGGCGCACGCGAATGCCGTGATCGTTGACGTTGCCGCATGCAGCTGGTATTAATCGATCGAGCATTTCCTAAAGGGTGCTTTATTAATCAATCCGGCCTGTGTCACGTTCAAGGAGGAACGTTCGATGAGTGGATCACTGAGAACACGGTGGGGACGAAGGCTGGCGATATCGCTCACCCTTGCAACCGCCGCAGCAGGCGTTATCGTGCCGACTGCCCCCGCCTTCGCCGCCAACCCCGCGCTACGCCACGAGTTCTCCCGAGAGAATCCGCTGATCATCCTTGGCTACTATCCCGGAACCGCCGAGACAGAGGGCGGTACCACCATGGCCGCAACCTGGGCGCAGATCCCAACCGATCTCCGCGACAACATCGTGGTCAACCTTATCCCCGACAACGTGTACCCCGGCGATACCCAGGGCTTCAAAGACTTCGTGACCTCGAATCTCGCGATCTGCCAGGCGAACGCGATTCCCTGCTCGGTCCAGGCGCTGCACGGCGGCTCAAGCTCGGTAGCGCCTGCTGTTTTCTGGAGCCAGACTGCAGCGACCTACAGCTCGTTCGTTGGAATCAACGTCGCTGAACTGTATTGGGGCAACGTGAGCTCAAACGGTCCCCGCGTGACGACGCTCATCAATGCCGCAGGTGACAACGGGTTGATCTTCAGCTGGACGGACTCGAACCACGGCAACATCACCAACTACCTCGAAAACACCAGCACGGGCGTTCTTGATGCCATGCGTGCTCACTCGGGCAATGTCGTGTTGATGAACAAGGAGACCGAGGCGAACACCAGCACCGACAATCTCTTTCACGGGCTCTGGTTGGCTGGCATCGTGGGGAACTGGGGTTCGGCCACTGACCAGTGGCACTGGGCTGAGCAGCGCCATCGCCAGCTCTATGGGCCCAACGTCGGTAGCCGGACCTGGAAGGACAACCTCCAAAACCCCGAAGCTCTGATGGCGCAAAGCATCCAACGCGCCGCAAGCCAGGGAGCGACCGCGTTCGCTCCGGAATCCGGCTTCCTGATGTTCTCAACCAACAGCCTTCGCACGGCACCGTTCCAGTACGGACTCATCCCGCTGTTCCGTGACCTCGACAGCGGGGCCGTTCCCGTGCCGTCGCGGCAGGATGTCCTCGCAACGACGAAGGTCGTGTATCAGGGCGCCGCGGGCTTCAACCCGCCGACGTACGACACTGCATCCTCGAACGTGCACCCGAACACGGGTCAGTTTGGGATCATCCCGCTCGTCCCGAACAACCTCACCGCCGCGGAGATGTCTGTGTTCCCTGAAGTGGTACCGGCAGATACTCGATACCCCTATTTCAACTCGAAGTATCCGCAGGAGTTCCTGACGAGCAATACGTTCCTGCTGCATTCTGGGAACGCCTGGTATTGGAACAATTTCAAGGAGAATGTGCAGCACACTCTGAAGAGCAGTTTCAAGCCACGCCTGTCGAATGCTGCTGCGATCAGCATTGCCGCAGAGCCCCACACATACGCGACTATGGTCGAGAGCGCGAGCCGCGTGTCATTTCGGCTCAACAACTACCGGAGTAATCGCAGCCACGTGTGGACTGAGAGCGTGCTCGGTGTGCCGGCCGGGCAGGACTTCAACCGCGCCCAGACGCTGCAGTACATCCACGAGTACCTCACGGTCCAGCGGGATGCGTCTGGCAATGTCGTGAAGAATGCCGCTGGCAACATTGTGACCGGAACAGGTCGGATCGTCGATGACCGCAGCGCCCGCGACATCCGCACGACAAGGGTCACCATCGACGGAACGTGGCAGGGGGGAGCCCCGCTGGTGGTCTTCGAAGCCATGGACCAGCAAACCGGCAGGCCGTACAGCCAGACGCAGGCGTGGGATGCCGAGAATGAGCGGCTGACCATCGCGATCACACACAACGGACAGGTCAACTTCACCGTCGACACAGATGCCGCCTCTCCGGCATCGCCGAACATTGCGGCAGGGAAGACCGCCACGCAAAGCTCGACTTACGAGGCGGTGGGAGTCGCATCCAAGGCCGTTGACGGCAGCACCGATGGCGACTATTCCCTGGGAGGGGTCACGCACACCCAGTCTCGAGCGGGCGCGTGGTGGCGTGTCGATCTCGGGGCGAACGTCGCTGTCGGCGACATCGAGATTTGGAACCGCACCGACGCCACGGATCTGGATCGCCTGACGAACTACACGGTGAGCGTGCGGGACGCTGCGGGTAACGTCGTGTGGTCTTCGAGCCAGCCGGAGCGCCCATACCCGAGTACCCTCGTCAGTGCTGCCGGAGCGGTAGGGCGTTACGTGCAGGTACAACTCAACGGTACGAATTTCCTCAGCCTCGCCGAGGTGAAGGTCAGACCATTCCGGTCGAACCTGGCCTCAGCCGGCGTGGCCAACCAGAGTTCGACGTTATACGGCGCCCAAGCATCACGCGCACTCGACGGGAACGCCGACGGTAATTACGGGAACGGCTCCGTGACGCACACCACTTCGCAGGTCGGGGCATGGTGGCAGGTGGATCTGGGAGGGGTACGCCGGGTCGAATCCATCGACATCTGGAATCGCACCGACTGCTGCGGCAGTCGTCTGGGCAACTTCACCGTGAGTGTCCTTGATGCATCGGGCGCGACCGTCTGGAGCAGCGTTCAGGTGGCCTCTCCGAATCCACGGGTGACTCTTCCAGCGGATGTCGACGGCAGAATCGTAAAAATCCAGCTCAACGGGACCAACCCGCTCTCCCTCGCGGAAGTGCGGGTTCTGGGCCACTGAACTGGCAGACGGCGCCCCATCGTGACCCGATGGGGCGCCGTCTCGTTCGTTCTCACATCCGCGCCGAGGCCAATCGACTTCCGATGCTTGACAAGTGGCCAGACATCGGATCAAAATGCATGTGAAGCATTTCGCAAAGACCCTTTCGTAAATGAGAATCGGCCCGGGATGCAGCGACGCATAACCGAAACTCGACGCACCACACACATTTCAATGAGGAGATCAGTATGTACCGCAGAAAGGCAGTGACGTTCGGCCTGACCGGCATCATCGTCACCGGAGCGCTGGCACTGACCGGGTGCGCCACCGGCACTACCGGAGGGGACGGCAACGATGGCGCGAACGTCGTCTACGTCGTTCCGTCGAGCTGGGCATCGGCAGGCGCGTTCGCCGACAATGTCGACGCCTGGGAGGAGAAGTCGGGCAACACCGTCGAGGTGCAGGCCATCCCTGACGAACAGTACGACGACACAGTTCGCGCGCGGCTCCAGGGCGGCGAGGGCATCGACATCTACGCAGGCCAGGACGGCGTTGATGACCCCGCCGCGATCATGCTTGAGGTCGATGAATCGGCCTTCGCTGACCGCATGACAGAAAGCGTTCTCGAATCGATGCGCGCGGCCGACGGCAAGATCTATGGCTACCCTGGCGCAGACGGTCTCAGCTCATTCGGCGTGATCTACAACAAGACCACCTTCGCCGACGCTGGCGTCGAGGTCCCGAAGACGCTCGACGAACTGACCGCGGCGTTCACGACCATTCAGGCAACAGGCGCCACGCCGCTGTTCCTCTCAGGCGCCGACGGCTGGACACTCCTGCAGCACCGCAACGCTGTGAACGCCAACCTCATCGGAGACGACCCGGATGTCGTCGACGCGCTGTCTGCCAACGAGACCACCTGGAGCAAGGTGCCAGGCACGTTGCCCCAGTACGAGGCGCTCCAGGCTTGGGCGGAGGCCGGTGTCATCAACGCGGATGCCGTCACTGCCAAGTACGAGGACGCCCTGGCAACGGTGGCCGACGGAAGCACCGCGAGCATCATCAACGGGTCGTGGGCGATCGGTGAAATCCGGAAACTCGATGCGGACGCAGAGATCGGCTTCTTCGCACTTCCCACCGCGGACGGCACGAACCAGATCGGCCTCTCACGTCCGAACATCCTGCACATCGCGGCCTCTAGCAAGGTTGCCGATGAGTCGGCCGACTTGCTGAAGTTCCTCATCGAGCCCGAGAATGTCGCCGCCAACCTGTCGAAGTCACCTGGTATCTCAGCGTTCACCGACGTGACCGTCGAGAACCAGGATCCGGCGATCGCCGACATCCAGGCATACCTCGAAAACGGTGAGTCCGGTGGTGCATTCGACACGGCGACGACGTTCCCGACGCCGCAGGACGACATCATCGCGTCGTATCAGCAGCTCATCGCCAAGAAGATCGACGCGGCGACGTTCCTCACTCAGGTCGACTCGGCCTGGGCCAACGCGGGCAAGACCGCCGGCCGA
Source organism: Leifsonia sp. A12D58 (assembly GCF_047530025.1). Lineage (NCBI taxonomy): Bacteria > Bacillati > Actinomycetota > Actinomycetes > Micrococcales > Microbacteriaceae > Leifsonia > Leifsonia sp. A12D58. The sequence goes on from NZ_JBLJAT010000004.1 coordinate 243,224, forward strand.
GAAGGCTTCTAAGCACATGCGGCGGAGAGCCACGTCACGGCGCAGGAAGACACAACTAGAGGCAAAGGCGTACCCATATTGGTTCGGGGCGCCGGCCATGCTGATCTTCACGCTGTTCTTCGTGCTCCCCGCCGCATTCGGCCTGTGGCTGAGCTTCACCAATGCATCAACGATGTCGCGGCGCCAGGACTTCGTCGGCTTCGCTAACTTCGAGCTGCTGCTCGTCGACAACGGACCCGCGTTCTTCGGGGCGCTGGGCAACCAGGTTGCGTACGCGGTGATCACGACCGTCGGCAAAACCGCGCTTGGCGTGTTGTTGGCGTTCTTCCTTAACCGTGCGTTCCTCGGGCGTAACGTCTTGCGGGCGATTGTGTACATGCCGATCATGTTCTCCACGATCGTCGTCGGCATTGTGTTCGGCTTCATCCTCGCCAATGACGGATTGCTGAATACGTTCCTCGCCAACATTGGCCTCGGCTTCGCCACGCAGGACTGGCTAGGGAACTTCGACCTCGCCCTGATCTCGGTCGCGGGGATCGACATCTGGATGGGTGTCGGGTGGACCGTCGTACTGGTGCTCGCAGCCCTGCAGGGGGTGCCGACCGAGCTGCTCGAATCTGCCGAAGTCGACGGGGCAAACCCCTGGCAACGTGCAATATCCATATCGCTGCCGATCGTCGCGCCAACCGTTGGTCTCGCCGCTCTACTCACCCTTATTTCGGGCCTGAAGGCGTTTGAGATCATCTACGCCACGACCGGCGGAGGGCCAGGGTACGCAACCGAGGTCATGACGACCTTCCTCGCAAAGGCCCTCGGCACCACGAACCTGGGCTACGCCTCGGCGATCAGCTTCGTTCAGTTCGCGATCATCACACTGATCGCGTTCGTCATCCATCTCATCAGCCGCCGGATCGAAGCGAGGACGTCATGACACGCATCGGCTCGCGTATCACCACCAGCACCGTCGCGCTTGTGGTTGGCGCCGTCTTCGTGGTTCCCATGGTGCTGGTGCTGCTGAACTCCTTCAAGTCGTCGAGTGAGGCAAGCGGGTTCACTCTCACGCTTCCCACCGAGTGGCGTTTCGACAATTACGTCACCGTAATCACCGATCCGAGCGTCGCCCTTGGGCTCGTCAACAGTGTGATCATCACCGTCGGAGTCACCGTAGGAACGATCATTGTCTGTGCGCTTGCCGGATTCCTGATCGCGCGCCGCACGACGCGGGTCACCTCGAGTATCTATCTCTATCTGCTCGCAGGCCTCATCGCGCCGTTCTCGTTCATCCCCGCAATCCGCATTCTCCAGTGGATGGGGCTCTACAACACCCATGCCGGTCTGATCCTCTCCGACATCGCGACGCAGATCCCGTTCATGGTGCTGATCTTCGTGAGCTTCGTGCGGCAGATCCCGCGCGACATCGACGAGGCCGCGATTCTCGACGGGGCTGGGCCACTCAGGATGTTCTTCCAGGTGGTGTTGCCTCTGATGAAACCGGTGACTTTCACGGCGCTCGTGCTGTTGTTCACGTACGCGTGGAACGAGTTCCAGAACGTCCTGTTCCTGACCTCAAGCTCCAAGACCTGGACAATGCCGATGACCGTCTACAACTTCCAGGGCCTCCATACCTATGACTACGCGCTGGTGAGCGCGAACCTCGTGATCACGATCATCCCGGTTCTCGTCGTTTACCTCTTCGCCCAGCGCTACATCCTGTCTGGCATCGTCGCGGGCGCCGTGAAGGGCTGACATGTACGCGACCGATCACTCTCTTTCGAAAGGCAACATGCTTCACTCTGACAACGCCAGCTCGTGGTTTCAGGACGCCCGGTTTGGGATGTTCATCCACTGGGGTGCGTTCTCCGTGCACGGCAGGGGAGAATGGCTGCGCTCGTGGGACCAGGTCTCGATGGAGGACTACCAGCCGTTTATCGACGGCTTCGTACCTGACCAGTTCGATGCAGAGGCATGGGCAGACCTTGCTGTCGCCGCAGGCATGAAGTATGCGGTGCTCACTGCGAAGCATCACGACGGCTTCTGCCTGTTTGACAGCACAGAGACCACATACACGACCATGCACAACGGATTCGGGCGCGATGTCGTCAAGGAGTTCGTCGAGGCGTTCCGTAGTCGGGGATTGAAGGTCGGCCTCTACTTCTCGCTCCTCGATTGGTCGCACCCCGACTATCCGGCGTTCGACGACGCCCACCACCCGCATCGTTCCGACGAGGCATACCGCGGGCAGGAGTACGACTTCGAACGGTACCTCGACTTCATGCATGCCCAGGTGCGCGAGCTTGTCACGAACTACGGGCAACTCGACGTGTTCTGGTTCGATTTCTCCTATGACGATATGAGTGGCGAAAAATGGCGTGCAACGGAGCTCGTGCAGATGATCCGCGAGCTGCAGCCCGGTATCCTCCTCAACAATCGACTTGAGGCGAATGGCGGTAACTTCGGTTCGATTGTCACCGATGAGCGTCAGGCCTGGGCAGGCGACTTCGTCTCTCCTGAGCAGCTGGTGCCAGCCGACGGCATCCGGGATGTGAATGGTGAGCCTGTGCCGTGGGAGGCCTGCCTCACACTCAACAACCACTGGTCGCACTTCATCGGCGACGACGCCTACAAGTCGAGCCGCATGGTCATCCGCAAGCTGGTTGAGATTGTCAGTAAGGGCGGCAACCTGCTCCTCAACGTTGGGCCGCTGCCGGATGGCCGTATCGGTGACCCTGAAACGAAAACACTCACTGAGATTGGCAGCTGGCTCCAGAAGCACGGCGAGAGTGTATTTAGTGCCGGGTATGCGGGGCTGCCGAAGCCGGAGTGGGGGTACTACACGCGACGCGACGACGTGCTCTATGCGCATGCGCTCGAACCGCAGATCGGGCCGCTCGCTCTCGTCGGTGTCAACGCTGCGCAGATCGAGGGGCTCGAGGCCCGCGGCGCACCAATCCAGCGGGCAGATTCCTGGCTCGTTGAGGCGTACCCAGAAATCGCGTTCGTCAGTTTCGGCGACGACGATCCTGCGTTCACATACGACATGCCAGACGAGATCGACACGGTCGTGACGATTCACCTCACGCCGGGGGCAATCAGTGCCGCCGGCTGACCTGCGGATCGGAATCGTCGGCTTCGGCCACAGGGCGCAGCTGCGTCATGATGTTCATCGCCCTGGGTCTGGATCAGTAGTATCTGCCGTCCTGGATATTGCGGAACGCGGGCGACGGGATGCACGCGAGGCTCTGCCTAGCGCGCTTGTGACTGACGATCTCGGGACCTTCCTTGCCAGCGGCGTGGATGGTGCGCTCGTCCTGACCCCCGATGACCGGCACCGCGACATCGCGGTTGCATTGCTCGAGGCAGGCATCCCGGTCTTCTGCGAGAAGCCGCTTGCGATAACCCTCGCCGATGCTGACGCCATCCTCTATGCCGCCCACCGCACTGGTACCCGCCTCTATGTCGGGCACAATATGCGCCACATGCCGGTGATCACTCTCATGCGGCAGCTCATCGCCGACGGCACGATCGGCGATGTTAAAGCCGTGTGGTGTCGCCACTTCGTCGGCCACGGTGGTGACTACTACTTCAAGGACTGGCACTCAGACCGGAGCCGCACGACTGGGCTGCTCCTGCAGAAGGGGGCGCACGACATCGACGTGATCCACTGGCTAGCGGGTGCTCGAACGGTGCGGGTGAACGCCATGGGCGCGCTTGCCGTCTATGGGGAGGTGACCGATCGCAGCAATCATGAAGGTGAGCGGATGGAGGATTGGGTCAGCCTCGACAATTGGCCTCCCACCGCGCAGACCGGCCTCGCGCCGGTCATTGACGTCGAGGACATATCCCAAATGAACATGCTGCTCGCCAACGGTGTGCTCGCCTCGTACCAGCAATGTCATTTCACGCCTGATTACTGGCGCAACTACACAGTGATCGGTACCGAAGGCCGGCTGGAAAACTGGGGGGACGAGCTGGGCGCCGAGGTGCGAGTCTGGAGTCATCGTTCTCAAGGAATGGGAGTTCCAGACGAGGTGTATCCCGTCCCTGAACTCGATCCCGATGCCGTGCACGGCGGGGCCGATGCGCTGCTCATCGATGAATTCCTCCGGTTCATCAGCGAGGGTGGCGACACCGAAACGTCGCCGGTAGCCGCGCGCGATGCCGTTGCCGCCGGTATCGCTGCGACGGCATCGCTGCGTGACGGCGGCAGCGCACGACGGGTGCCAGCCCTGCCGCCTCATGTCGTGGCATATTTCGAAAACGGTCAGCAGACCCCAAGCCTTGAGCTCGACATAGCTTTCGCACGCGCCCATCGGGATGGTCGATGACGTGAACTTAGACCGGCATCCGCTCACCCTCAGCGAGCAGGTCGGCAACGTGGACTGGCGTGATGGTGATGGCGGCAGGGCTGTTCATTGTGTGAGCTCCAATGTTGAGTGCAGCCTATGTCTGGGCCAGACCTCCGGGAACGAGCGCTGCACTCCAGTTACAAGGCACAATCCTCTGCGTCCTGGGGGGGGGGGGGGGCGTGCGTCGGGAGAGGTCTGCCGCTGTGCATCATTTACTGTCGACGCAGCCGATCGAATCAGTGCTGTCACTGAACGCGGCACGGGCAACGGGCCAGCTGTTCTCATCGACGTGCAGAGCGGTCCGAAGGTAGGCAGTGCTCATCCGCTGGATGACGGCAACACGTTCGGGGTTTTCGTCGGTGGTCTCGGCGACCTCGTATCCGACGATCCCGCCAAGCGCGTGCTCGGCACCGTAGAGGGTGAGGAGGTCGGTGGCACCGGGACTGAACGTGTAGGCGTCGGTGAACCAGTCAGGGCCGCGGCTGGACATTTTGGACTGGTCGTGGTCGCCGGCGACGACGAGTGTCGGCGTGGTCAGCTCCTGGAACGAGGGGCGCATGAACGGGAAGTTCGCCTGCGCGAACGGATGCAGGTCCTCGCCGCCGACACCGGTTGCCGCGAACAGGATGCCCGCGGTGACGCGCTTGTCGGACATGTCCTCGCCGACGTGGCCAGCCTCATCGAAGATCCGTGCGCCGAGGAGCGACTGAGCGGTTTGCCCGCCCCAGGAGTGACCGACGGCCGCCACGCGACTGCGGTCGATGCGGCCGGCGAGTCCGGGAACGGCGGCCTCGATAGTGGCGAGCTGGTCAAGGATGCGTGTGAGATCCGCGATCCGCTCGGTCCAGATCGTCGGGAACGCCGGGTGGTCGAACCCGAAACCGTTCCGGCGCGAGTCCAAGTGAGTGGGCTGGATCACGACGAACCCGCGGGAGGCCCAGAAGGCCGTGAGCGGCGCATACCCGTCCAGGTTCCACCCGTTGCCGTGGGAGAACACCACGACGGGGAGGTTCGTGCCAGCAGACGGCGCCGAGACACGCACGTCCAACGGGACAGGGCGGTCCGGAGCGGATAATTCGATGGGAGCGACGGAGACGACCGGAGCGCCGGCGCCGACGATGCTGTCCAGAGTGTCAACGATTGATGAGGTCATAGCAATTTCCATTCCACGGGGCGGCGCTCTGCGATACTGGTTATCGGAGCGTTGTTCCGCAACATTACGGAACATTGTTCCGTAATGCAAGTATGCGTCGCCTAGCTAGCGAGGAGAGGTCCATGGCTGATATCCAGAGCAAGCAGGCTCATGCTGCGGAGATCAAACAGGTGGGTCGTCCGCGCCAGAGTGCGCAGGCTCTGCTTGATGCCGCAGCGGCTGTATTTGTTGAAGCGGGCGTTGACGCTCCTGTCCGAACGATCGCGGCAAGAGCGGGAGTCGGGGTAGGCACTATCTATCGACACTTCCCGACTCGTCCGGAGCTTGTGGTCGCGGTCTACCGGCACCAAGTCGAGGCGTGCGCAGACGCCGGTCCGCGACTCCTCGCCGAGAGTCCGTCACCCGAGGCGGCCTTGCGGTCATGGGTCGCCCTCTTCGTGGACTTCCTGGTCACCAAGCACGGGCTGGCTGGCGCGCTGCACGGAGATAGCGCCGGATCCGACGCCCTTCATACCTACTTCGTTGACCGTCTCGTCCCGGTATGCGGCTCGCTACTCGAGGCAGCGCTCGAGTCCCTAGACGCAGCACCACCGATCGATGCGTACAACGTGCTCAAAGGCATCGGGAACCTCTGTATTGGTTCAGCAGGTGACGCTCAATACGAGGCCGAGGTTCTCGTGCAACTACTCATCTCGGGTGTGCTTGCCCAAGGAGTTCGCTGACTCGCTGCTCATCCGGTTCTGACCGCGTCGGATTGTGAAGTTGTCGCGTAGAAGGTCCAAGACGGTAAACCGCACAAGAAGACTGCGGCAGAGATGAATGGAGCCATCGGGTCGCACCGCAGGACATTCCATCGGCTAGCGTTCGCCCGGCATGGAAAGCTTACGGACGTGGGCCGTTTGTGCAGCCACCCCAACGGCACGTCAAGCTGTGCGTGTCACGCTCAGGTCGCGGCGGGGCGCGATTAGATCCTTCGTTCGTCGTCGCTCACTGATGATTAGCGCGATCAGCAGGACTATTCCAGCGCCGATCACGATGAAGATGTCGAGCCTGGCGATCACCGCAAATGGCGCGTTCGTCGGATAGGTCGTGTAGAGGAAGACCATTGGGTCGGTGCTGGCGTGGAGGAGGATGGGCCAGATCAAGCTTCCGGTCAGGCGAAGCGCCAGGTACATGCAGATCCCGAAGAAGAACGTGTACACGACCTGAAAGGCCGTTGTGCTGAGGCCCTGAGCTGAGGTGAAGAAGTTGCCGGCGTGCATCGCGGCAAACAACGCAGAGGAGACCAGAGCCACGGCGATCTCGCGGTGCCCGGCCTTGCGCATGAGGTTGACGACGAAGCCGCGCGTCAGAGTCTCTTCCGCGAAACCTACAAAGAGTCCGGTGAGTAGCCATGACGCCACGACAGCAGCTCCGGCCTTTTCATAGTCGACGCTCAACGCTGCCGAGATGTTGATGCCGAGCACTACGACGATAGCGATCCACATCCATCGACGACCGCGGATCGGCTGAGGTCCGAAGAGCTCCTTCAGCCACCCAATCGACCATCCAAAAGCGAGCAACACGATGCTAGCGAGGACAATGGGCATTCCTGTACCGAGGAAGATGTCGAGCGCGCTGCTCTCCGCGGTCGGAAGCCCGTCGCCCCTCTTGCCGAACACGGCGGTGGAAAGCAACCCCAGCAACAGGTATACGCCGTAGTAGACGGCGACCAGGACGAGGGCCTTCCACCAGCCCCCCCGCTCCCAGAAGCGCTTCCAGCCGGACATGGATTCGTGCTCGGACATTCATTTCCCCAGACTGTAAGTGGCGCGGGAGCGCTCTCCACAGGACAATAGCGAAGTGCGAAGACGCGCGCCATTCGGAAGACGCGCGGCACAAGTCTCTTGAGAACTGATAAGTGAGCGGATGACGGGAATCGAACCCGCGCTATCAGCTTGGGAAGCTGAAGTTCTACCATTGAACTACATCCGCAGATCCGGCTGCCATCAACAGCAGACCGGAACCGTGCCAGCATATCAAGCTACCGCCGGTAGGCTGGCACAGTGCTTCTCTCGGATGGTGATATCAAGTCAGAACTCGCTGCTGGTCGGATTGGTCTGGAGCCCTACGAACCGGGCATGATCCAGCCTTCGAGCATCGATGTGCGTCTCGACAGGTTCTTCCGCCTGTTCGACAACCACAAGTATCCGTTCATCGACCCGGCGGCAGACCAGCCGGAGCTCACGCGCCTCATCGAGGCCGAGCCCAATGAACCGTTCATTTTGCACCCCGGGGAGTTCGTGCTCGGCTCCACCTACGAACAGGTGACCCTGCCAGACGACATCGCGGCCCGCCTCGAAGGCAAGAGCTCGCTCGGTCGCCTCGGCCTGCTCACCCACTCGACGGCCGGCTTCATCGACCCCGGTTTCTCTGGCCACGTCACCCTCGAATTGAGCAACGTCGCCACCCTGCCGATCAAGCTATGGCCAGGTATGAAGATCGGCCAGATGTGCTTCTTCCGCCTCTCGTCACCGGCCGAAAAGCCCTACGGTTCGCAGGACTACAGCTCCCGTTACCAGGGCCAGCGCGGGCCGACCGCCTCGCGCTCGCACCTGAACTTCCACCGCACCGATGTCACCTCGACGGATGCCGACCGCACCGACGTTCGGGACCTCAGCTCCTAGGAAGCACGCGGCTTCTAGAGCACGCGGGCCAGTGCGTGCAGCTCGGCCAACGGATCCGCTGACGTCGGAATGAGCACGACGCTGTGGGCGCCCGCATCCTGCAATTCGGCGATGCGTGCCCGCACGCGCTCCGGCGTTCCGGCAAGCGACAACGCATCGACCCACTCGTCTGGCAGCTGCTGACCGAACTCTTCACGCGACGATGTGTCGGCCCGCAACTTCGCGAACTCCGCAGCGAACGGCAGTGGCAGAATGTGCGGCACCCAGTCCGGGTCGCCGATCCACTCGAGGGCTCCGCGCACGGCCAGACGGGCGGCATCCGCATCGTCATCGATCGCTGCCATGTTGTAGGCCACAATCCGGTGATCACCCGTCGCCGCAATCTGCTCGCGCGCGGCGGCCAGATACTCCGGCGTGACAGGTTCGGCCAGGATCGTGCCGTCGGCCACCCGGCCGGATAGCGCCAGGGACTTGGGGCCACGCACGCCGGTCAGGATCGGCGGCACGACAACGGGCGGGGATGCCAGCACCACGTCATCGAGAGTGACGTAGCGTCCGGCGGTCGTCACCGTCTCGCCGTCGAGCAGAGCCTTGATCGCCGTCACCGACTCGTCGAGCATTGTCAGCGGGCTGGCAGGCCACGCGCCGACCTGGCGCATCCACGCTGGCATGCCGTGCCCGATTCCGACGGTCAGGCGGCCGGGAAACAGCTCGGCGAGTGTGGCGATCTCAAGGGTGGCGAATGCGGGATTGCGGGCAGCGGCCGGCAGGATGCCCACCCCGACATGGATGCTCGCCGTCGAGGCCAGCACCACAGCGGCCTGCGCGATCCCGCCGCGGAAGAAGCAGTCTTCAACGATCCACAGTTCATCGAAGCCCAGCTGCTCGGCCTTCTCCGCGAACGGGATGATGTGGGCGGCTGGCAGATCGCGGGGCAGGAGAACTCCGATGCGACGATCGAGGATGTTGTTCATGGGCTGGGTCAATCGCTTTCTGGCTGCGGCAGCAGGTCGAAGTAGATGCAGAGCACACCGGTGTCGTCGGCGACACTCTCTCCGGTGCGCGCCCAGAACTCGTGGTGCTGCTCCTGCCAGGCAGCGACATCCGCCATGCCTTCGGCTTCGGCCTGCGCGAACTCCCAGGTGACCTCGCCGAAGGTCGTCGGCTCGACGCGGGTGATCTCGATTGTGCCGAGCACGTTCATGTCGTCGTCTACGAGCACGAGGCGCTCGCCGACCTGCTCCCATGGTTCGTTCTCTTCGGCGTATTCACTCAGTAGTCCAGCCGTTGCGCGCTTCTGACCATTGATGACGAGGTCATTGAGGTGCGCGCGGGAGGAGCCGGCGAGGCCGAGCTCCATGGTGCGGAGTCCGTCAACAGTAGGGAAGCTCATAGACAGCACCCTAGGGGAGAGCCCATCAGAAGCACCGAATTACGTCACTTAATACGCATGCAACATGGTCCCCGGTAAAATCAGACCATGACCGCGGCTCGACAATTCCCACTTGCTGAGGCGCTCATCGCCTCAGGCCCCACTCCCGACTACCCCGGGCGCATGCACCGATTCGGGCAACTTGTCGGTAGTTGGGCGGCCAAGGGTTCCCGTTTGAACGAAGAAACGGGCGAGTGGACCGAACGTGATTTCACCTGGATCGTCGACTTCATTCTCGACGGTCGAGCGGTTCAGGATGTCGAAGTGATCGCGAGCGAGACGCATCCGTCTGGGTTCGAAACCGTCGCCACCGCGGTGCGGGTGTACGACGCGCACGCCGGTGTCTGGCGGGTCAGCTACTTTGCGCCGACGACGGGCGAGTTCTCGCACCTGATCGCCACGCCGTACCGGCACGGCATCCGTCAGGATGGAACCCGCACCGACGGCAAGGCGATCAGGTGGAACTTCACCTCGATCACCGACGACTCGTATAACTGGGACGGCTGGGTGTCTGAGGATGACGGCGTCACCTTCACCCTCATCGAACACAACGAGGCCGTCCGCATCAGCTGACCCGCCCCCGCGGCCGAACTACTCCGGGCGCAGGCGCAGGTTCTGCATGCCACCGTCGACGGCGATCGAGGTGCCGGTTGTCGACCCTGAGCGCGGGTTGGCCAGGTAGGCGACAGCGTCAGCAACCTCGCCTGCTGTTACCAGCCGGCCGTGCGGCTGACGCGCGTTGAGCGCTGCACGCTCGGCGGCGGGATCCGCTGCACTCGAGAGCAGGCGACCGACCCACGGGGTGTCTGCTGTACCGGGGTTCACGCAATTGACCCGGATGCCTTCACGCAGGTGATCGGCGGCCATCGCGCGGGTGAGTGAGAGCACCGCGCCCTTGGATGCCGTGTACAGCGCACGCTGCGGCAGGCCCGCGGTCGCAGCGATCGACGATGTGTTCACGATCGCAGCCGATGGCGACTTCTGCAGCCAGGGCAGCGCGGCGGTGGTCACTCGGGCGATGCCGGTGACGTTGATGTTGAGCACGCGTGCCCACTCGTCATCGTCGTTGTCGGCGATCGAGCCCTGCGCACCGATGCCGGCGTTGTTGATCACGATGTCGATGCGACCGAACTTCTCGCCGACCGCAGCGATTGCGGCGCGCACCGATGCGGTGTCAGCCACGTTCGCCTGCACGGCGAAGTGGGCGGCATCCGCTCCGTCAGGCTGCAGGTCGAGCACGGCAACGGAGGCGCCACCCTCGTGCAGGCGCTGGGCGATGGCTGCACCGATTCCGGATGCTCCGCCGGTCACGACGGCAACGAGGTTCTCGAACTCCTGGCTCATTTGTGTACTCCTTCGTACGCGGTGAATTCCTGGCGCTGGACGCCGAGGCCTTCGATTTCGATCTCACAGACGTCGCCTGCGGAGAGGTAGGGGAAGCGTCCCGAGAGCGCGACGCCCTCCGGGGTACCGGTGAGCACCAGGTCACCAGGCTCAAGAGCGAGGTACTGACTGAGATGCCAGATCACGAAGTTCACGTCGAAGATCTGGTCTGCGGTCGTCGAGTCCTGGCGGATCTCACCGTTGACCCGGCTCTTCAGCGACAGGTTCTGGTAGTCGACCTCGTCGGGCGTGACGAGCCAGGGGCCTGTCGGGTTGAAGCCGGGAGCGCACTTGCCCTTCGACCACTGGCCGCCGGAGACGGCCATCTGGAAGTCGCGCTCCGACACGTCGTTCGCCGTGACAAAGCCGGCGATGTGGTTGATGCTGTCGTCGGGGGAGTCGAGATATGAGGCCCGCTTGCTGATCACCACACCGAGCTCCACCTCCCAGTCGGTCTTCGTGCTGCCGCGGGGAATCTCGACCGAGTCGTTCGGTCCGACGACCGTGTTCGGCGTTTTCAAGAACATGATCGGGATCTCGGGCGGCAGGGAGCCGGATTCGGCGGCGTGCGCCGCGTAGTTCATACCGATGCAGATGACGGCGCTCGGGCGCACGATCGGGGCGCCGATGCGCAGCGCGTCGGCGTTCTCGATCGCGGGCAGCGAGCCGGCCTCGATGGCGGCACGCACGGCATCCGGCCTAGTGGATGCCAGGAATTCACCGGTGATATCGGCGGTGATTGCCGAGATGTCGAAGTAGGTGTCGTTCACCAGAACGGCGGGGGACTCCTGGCCGATCGGACCGAGGCGTGCGAATTTCATTCGTTGACTCTTTCTGCGGTTAGCTGCCGGAACATCAGAACTATATCCTCGCCAAACGTCGTTTCAGGCGCGAGACGGGTCATGTACTGATAATTGACATCCTATACATCCGATGTTTAGGCTCAGGGTGCCCAAGCAAGCAGCAAACCCTGTGAGTGAGACGACCCCGTGAGCGAGAACCAACTGTGAGCACTGTCATCGCGCTGGAGACCAGCGACATCCGTTTTCCGACATCGACGTCGCTTGACGGTTCTGATGCAATGAACCTCGACCCCGACTATTCGGCCGCGTACGTGCGCATCGTCACGGATGCCGCCGACGACCTTGAGGGGCACGGCTTCGTGTTCACGATCGGGCGCGGTAACGACGTGCAGGTCGCTGCCATCCAGGCGCTGGCCGACTATGTCGTTGGCCGCAATGCCGAAGAGCTTCTGGCCAACATGGGCGCGACCTGGCGCGAATTCGTCTGGGATTCGCAGCTGCGATGGCTCGGCCCGGAAAAGGGCGTCATGCACATGGCCATCGGCGCCGTGGTGAACGCGCTCTGGGACCTGAAGGCCAAGCGCGCCGGCCTGCCGCTCTGGCAGCTGCTCGGCCGGATGAGCCCCGAAGAACTCGTCGAGCTCGTCGACTTCCGCTACCTTACCGATGCCATTACCCCAGAGGACGCCCTCCAGATCCTGCGCGCAGCAGAGCCCGGCCGTGCCGAGCGCGAAGCGCAGCTGCTGGCCTCCGGCTACCCGGCGTACACGACGACTCCCGGCTGGCTCGGTTACAGCGACGAGAAGCTGGCGCGCCTGGCCAGGGAAGCCGTCGAGCAGGGCTTCGGCATGATCAAGCTCAAGGTGGGCGGCAACCTCGAAGACGACATCCGCCGCATGCGGCTTGCCCGCGAAGTCGTCGGACCCGACATTGCGATCGGCACAGACGCGAACCAGCGCTGGGGCGTTGACGAGGCAATCGAGTGGATGAGCCACCTCGCACAGTTCGACGTGGCCTGGATTGAAGAACCCACCAACCCCGATGACCTGCTCGCTCACGCGGCCATTGCCCGCGGCGTCGCCCCGATCAGGGTGGCCACCGGTGAACACATGGCCAATCGCGTGATGTTCAAGCAGTTTCTGCAGGCCGATGCGCTCCAGGTACTGCAGATCGACGCCACGCGCGTCGGCGGCGTGAACGAGAACATCGCTATCCTGCTTCTGGCCGCCAAATTCGGCGTGCCGGTGTGCCCGCACGCCGGTGGCGTCGGCCTGTGCGAGGCCGTGCAGCATCTGTCAATGTTCGATTTCGTCGCCGTTTCAGGCAGTAATGAGGGGCGCGTGATCGAGTTCGTCGACCACCTGCACGAGCACTTCGTCACCCCCGTCGTCATGCAAAGCGGGGCATACCAGGCACCCACCGCGCCGGGCGCAGGTACAGAGATGCTCGCGGCCAGCCGCGCCGAGTACGAATTCGCCGTCGGTGCCTGAGCTTCCGGAGATGCCAGAGCTCACGTTCCCGCGCCTGGGCTACGGCGCCGCGAACCTCGGCAACATGTACCGCGAGATGACGGATGACGCGGCGAGCGACATCCTGCACGCCGCCTGGGACGCCGGTGTGCGCTACTTCGACACCGCGCCGCACTACGGCCTCGGGCTCTCTGAACGCCGACTCGGTGCATTTCTCGCGACCAAGCCGCGTGACGAGTACCTCGTCTCCACCAAGGTCGGCCGTCTGCTGCGCCCGAACCCCGACGGCGCAGGCACCCTCGACCTCGACAACAGTTTCGTGGTGCCCGCCGATGTAAAGCGAGTCTGGGATGCCTCGGCCGACGGCATCCGCCGGAGCGTCGATGAGTCGTGTGAGCGCATGGGTCTCGACCGGTTCGACATCCTGTTTCTGCACGACCCTGAACGCTACGACCTGGACAAGGGCATCAACGAGGGCATTCCGGCCCTCGCCGCCCTGCGCGACGAGGGGGTCGTCGACGCGATCGGTGTCGGATCGATGACGACAGAGGCACTGCTCGCTTCGGTGAACACTGGCCTCGTCGACCTGCTCATGGTCGCCGGCAGATACACGCTCGCCGAGCAGCCGGCGCTGGCAGACGTCATCCCGGCCTGCGCGGCACGCGGGGTGGGTATCGTCAACGCCTCGGTGTTCAACTCCGGCCTGCTCGCTACCGACAATCCGGGAGCGGATGCCCGCTACGAGTACGGCAGCGTGCCTGCAGACCTGCTTCGGCGCGTGCAGGCCATTGCCGTCGTCTGCCACGAGTTTGACGTGTCGCTGCCGACGGCTGCGCTGCAGTACACGCTACGGAACGCGTCGGTGCGTACGGTCGTCGTCGGCGGCAGCCGGCCTGAGCAGATCACGCAGAACGCCGAGCGGATGCGAGAGAGCGTGCCAGAGGAACTGTGGGCTGCGCTGGCCGAGAGAGGGCTCATTCCCGCATGACGAACCCGGAGTCAGGCGTTGACGTATCTGGCCGGATGGTGGCGGGCCCGCGCATTGACGCACACCTGCACCTCTGGAACAGGCAGCTCGGCGACTATTCCTGGCTGACGCCCGAGCTCGGCGCGCTCTACGCAGACTTCACCCCAGGGCAGGCCAAAGTTGAGCTTGATGCCGCTGGCATTGACTCGGCGATCCTGGTGCAGGCTGACGACACCCTGGCCGACACCGAGCACCTGCTCGACGTGGCATCCGCCCAGCCGTGGGTAGCCGGCGTGGTGGGTTGGGTGCCGCTCGACGATCCCGCTGCTGCCGAGGCCGCGCTTGATCGTTGGCAGCAGCATCCGGCATTCGTCGGCGTGCGACACCTGGTGCACGACGACCCCCGCGATGACTTTCTGTCGCTGCCCGCTGTGCGCCAATCGCTCGCGTTGCTGGCCGCCAGGGGTGTCGCCTTCGACGTACCGGATGCCTGGCCGCGCCACCTCGGCGCGACGGTCGCCCTGGCCGAGGCGCTGCCGCACCTGACGATTGTTCTCGACCATCTCGGTAAGCCGCCCCGTGGCACCGACGCACTCTCGGCGTGGGACACACAGTTTCGCCGACTGGCCGCGCAGCCCAATGTCGTCGCCAAGGTCTCCGGGCTGCACACCGTTCACGCACCGTTCAACGCCGACGCGCTCCGAACGGTGTGGGATGTGGCGCTTGAGGCCTTCGGTCCCGGCAGACTCCTGTACGGCGGCGACTGGCCGATCTCCGTTACCGCCGGCGGTTACTCGCCCACGTGGCGAGTGGTGAGCGAGCTCATCGGCGAACTCAGCCCCACAGAGCAGCACAGCATCCTGGCGCAGACAGCAACCGAGACCTATCAGCTGCCTTAGCATAAGCAGGCCGCAGAGATCTGATGTATAACCGTTACGAAGCACGACCCGTATGCGATTGACACACCTGATCAGCCATACCTAGTATGACCAAGACGCTTCATCTCAAGGAAGAGAGACCCCATTGCTACACGGCATACATCCGATCTTAACGGGTGAGCTACTGCTCCATCTGGATGCCATGGGTCACTCCGACGCCGTCGTCATCGCCGATGCGCACTTCCCGGCGCACCGACTCGGCAGTCGCGTTGTCGACCTGCCGATGCTCAGCACGCCACAGGTGCTCGCCGCGATCCGTACCGTCATTCCGCTCGATGATGCTCCAGGGCTCGATCTCATGACGAGTGCCGATGGCGAGGTACTGGGCGTGCAGCACGAACTTATCGCAGCTGCCGGCGCGACATCGGGTGATGTGCGGTTCGTCGACAGGTTCTCGTACTACGAGGTGGCGGCATCCGCTTACCTGATCGTGCGAACCGGTGAGACGCGCAAGTACGGCAACGCGCTGCTCCGAAAGGGCGTCGTCGGTCACGACAACGCACGGGCCGCCGAATGACCGCCGGGGCGTTGCTTGAGATCATCGGAGCAAGCAAGAGCTTTCCGGGAGTGAAGGCGCTGCAGGACGTGCGCCTCGACCTGAGGCACGACGAAGTGCTTGCCCTCGTGGGCGAGAACGGTGCGGGCAAGTCGACCCTGATGAAGCTGCTCTCCGGCATCTACACGCCAGACGAGGGCGAGTTCTTTCTCAACGGCGAGAAGCTGAACATCGAGAACCCTCGCCATGCGCAAGAGCTGGGCATCAGCATCATCCACCAGGAGTTCAACCTGGCGAACGACCTGACCGTGGCACAGAACATCTTCATCGGCCGAGAGCCGCGCATCGGCGGCTTTTTTCTCAGCGAGCGCGAGCTGAACGCCAAGGCGCAGGAGCTCTTCGATCGCCTCGGGCTCGCCCTCGACCCGCGTCAGAGCGTGGGCGAGCTGACAGTTGCCAGGCAGCAGATGGTCGAGATCGCCAAGGCGCTCTCATTCAACGCCAAGGTGCTGATCATGGATGAGCCCACCGCAGCTCTGAACGATGCCGAAGTCGAGACGCTGTTCGAGCTGATCCGTCGTTTCACCGGACCGGACACCGGCGTCATCTACATCTCGCACCGGATGGACGAGCTGCGCGCGATCGCTGACCGCATCACCGTGCTGCGTGACGGCCAGTACATCGACACCGTTGATGCGCAGGCGACCCCGATGAGTGAGGTCATCTCGCTCATGGTCGGCCGCGAGATCACCGGCGAGGCACGACCGAGCGCGACGGATGCCGTGGGTGAGGTCGTTCTGTCGGTCACAGGACTCAGCACCAAACACCTGCTCGACGACGTGAGCTTCGACCTCCGCCGCGGCGAGATCCTGGGTTTTGCGGGCCTCATGGGGGCCGGTCGCACCGAGGTCGCCAGAGCGATCGTCGGGGCTGACCCCAAGTCGGGCGGCACTATCGCGTTGAACGGTCGCACCGTGCAGATCGGTAACCCGGCGATAGCGGCCGGGCTCGGCATCGGCTACCTGTCGGAAGACCGCAAGGCGCTCGGCGTCCTGCTTGAGCGTGATGTGAAAGAGAACATCGTGCTGAGCTCGCTGCCAAAATTCACGGCGCCATTCGGTTTCATGAAGAATGCGGCGATCCAGTCAACGGCCTCCGAGTATGTGTCTGCGCTGTCGATCAAGACGCCGTCAACTGGCCAGCTGGTCAAGAACCTCTCAGGGGGCAACCAGCAGAAGGTCGTCATCGCCAAGTGGCTGGTCAAAGACTGCGACGTCTTGATCTTCGACGAACCGACCCGCGGAATCGATGTGGGCGCCAAAGACGAAATTTATGCGCTGCTTGACTCGCTGGCCGCTGCGGGCAAGGCGATCATCATGATCTCCTCCGAGCTGCCAGAGGTGCTTCGTATGTCGCACCGCATTGCGGTGATGTGCGAGGGCCGCCTCACCACGATTCTCGACAATGCTGACGCGACCCAGGAAAACATCATGGATTACGCGACTCGAATGAGCTCCGAAGGAACGGTAAACGCATGACCTCCATCACATCCGGCGCAGCGCCCCTCTCCACGCCTCGCATCATCGGCAGGCTCCGCGGGCAACTGCAGCAGCTGTTGGCGTTCGCGAGCCTCATCGTCATCGTGATCTTCTTCTCGATTGCGAGCCCGCACTTCTTCACCACCTCCAACATCACCAGCATCCTGGTGGCCGCGACGGTGACCGGAATCCTGGCGCTCGGCACCACATTCGTGATCATCACCGGTGGCATCGACCTCTCCATCGGTACCGGCATGATCCTGTGTGGTGTGATGGCCGGCGTCTTCCTTACCTACTGGGGTTGGCCGATTTGGGCCGGCGTGCTCGGTGCAGTCGCATTCGGTGCGCTGATCGGATTCGTCAATGGCGTCAACGTCGCCATCCTCAAGATCCCGCCGTTCATCGCAACGCTGGCCATGATGCTGGTTGCGGCAGGACTGGCTTTGGTGATCAGCGGAACCAAGCCGATCTACTTCAAGGACACCCCCGACTTCCAGTCGATCATGAACCTGTCGATCATCCCCGGCATGCGTTTTCCGCTCGGTGTCGCCATCTTCATCCTGATGATCGTGATCGCCGCAGTGCTGCTCTCACGCACGATCTTTGGGCGTTACACCTACTCCATCGGCAGCAACGAAGCCGCAACTGCGCTCTCAGGCGTCAACGTAAACAAGTGGAAGATCGTCATCTACACGGTCTCCGGGGTGTTCGTGGGTGTCGCCGGCGTGCTGGCCGCCTCGCGACTCAGCTCGGCACAGCCCACCGGCGGCATGGGCCTTGAGCTCGAAGCCATCGCCGCAGTCGTCATCGGTGGCACGTCGCTGGCCGGCGGCAAGGGATCGATCGTCGGAACCGTCATCGGCGCCCTGATCATGGCCGTGCTCACCAACGGACTGCGCATCATGTCGATCCCCCAGGAGTGGCAGTCGGTGGCGGTTGGCTGCGTCATCCTGCTCGCTGTTTACCTCGACATCCTTCGACGCCGCGGAAACTAGCGCAGCGTCGCTGCCTGGGTCACCACCGCTTCACCCTGCACCTCCACGCACCTCCCACATTTCCATGCAATTTGAGTGATCGAACGAAGGAGTTTGTACCCCATGAACAAGAGACTGATTACAGCGATGGTGGGCATCACAGCCGTTGCCGCCGCCCTCTCCGGCTGTGCAGCGGATTCCGGAACCGCAGGCGCTTCAGGCGATAAGCCGTACATCGCCATCGTGTCGAAGGGCTTCCAGCACCAGTTCTGGCAGGCAGTCAAGCAGGGTGCCGAGCAGGCTGCTGAAGAGTTCGACGTCACCATCAGCTTCGAAGGTCCAGACACCGAAGCGGATGTCGACCAGCAGATCCAGATGCTGCAGACGGCACTCGACAAGCAGCCAGCAGCCATCGGCTTCGCTGCACTCGACAGTCAGGCTGCAGGCCCGCTGCTGCAGCAGGCGAAGGACTCCAACATCCCGGTGATCGCCTTCGACTCCGGCGTCGACAGCGACATCCCCGTCACCACTGCATCGACCGATAACAAGGCAGCGGCGGCCGAAGCGGCCAAGCAGATGGCCGACCTGATCGGCCACGAGGGCCAGGTCGCACTCGTTGTGCACGATCAGACTTCAGTCACCGGTGTTGACCGTCGCGACGGCTTCGTCGAATACATGGAGAAGAACGAGCCGAAGATCGAGATCGTTGACGTGCAGTACGGCGCAGGAGACCAGGCCAAGTCGGCTGACCTCGCCAAGGCGATCATCGCCTCCAACCCGGGCCTCAAGGGCATCTACGGAAGCAACGAGGGTTCGGCCATCGGCGTCGTGCAGGCGGTCAAGGAACTCGACCTCACCGGCAAGCTCACCATCGTCGGCTTCGACTCGGGCAAGGCCCAGATCGACGCGATCAACGACGGTCTGATGGCCGGCGCGATCACGCAGAACCCGGTCGGCATCGGCTACGAAACCGTCAAGGCAGCAGTCGCAGCGATCAACGGCGAGAAGGTCGCAAAGACCATCGACACGGGCTTCTTCTGGTACGACAAGACCAACATTGACAGCGACAAGATCAAGGCTGTCATCTACGAATAATCAGCAGCCGCATAACGAAGCGCCGGGATCGATATCGATCCCGGCGCTTTCGTGTTGGTGCAGTTGGTCGGCCAGCGCCCTACGCGGATGCCCGTGCGGCGTCGCGCAGCCACTGCTCGACACCGGAGATGTGCACTGTCGTGAGCGCCTGAGCCAAGCCGGCGTCCCCGCGCTCCAGCGCATCCACTATTGCCTTGTGCTCATCGAGTGTGCGCTCGACCGAGTTTGCCTGAGTGAGACCGCGCCAGATGCGTGCCCGCACTGTATTGCTCGACAGCGAATCAATCAGGCTCGACAGGTATGAGTTGCCTGAGGTGGCGACGATCGCGCCATGGAACTCGAGGTCGTGCGCGACGAGGCCTTCGACGCTGGTCTCGTCGTTGACCGATTCGATCTGTGCACGCAGTTTCTGCACATCCTCCGGGGTGACATGGCTTGCGGCCAGCGCCACGGCGGCGGGCTCCAGGATGCGGCGCACCGCAAAGAGTTCGAGGATCGACGAGTCGTCGTGCAGGTCGACGACGAATGACATCGCTTCAAGCAGCAGGCGAGGCTCGAGGCTGGTGACATACGTACCGTCACCGCGTCGCACATCGAGAACACGGATGACCTCGAGGGCCTTGACTGCTTCGCGCATCGAGCTGCGAGAGAGTCCGAGCCGTTCGCTCAATTCCTTTTCGGGAGGCAGCCGGTCCCCAGGGCCGAGTGCGCCGGAGAGGATCATGTCTTTGATCTTGAGGATCGCTTCGTCGGTGACGGCCATGCAAAGATCCTACCTTTGTGGGGCGCCGGCTGGACTCCGTAAAACGGCCATGAACCACCGTCTCGGCCAGGGGAGGCGCGCCTAGCGGATTTGCTCCTGCTTCGACTTGACCGGGATCAGCAGCGCGAGGCCGAGAGCGATGACCACGACGATGCCGAGGATGCCCCAGTACTGCGCGCCACCGAAGGTGACGAACAGCGCGAAGGCCGTCGGGGCCAGGAATGTCGCGGCCTTGCCCGTCGTGGCGTAGAGGCCGAACACCTCGCCCTCGCGCCCGGCAGGGATGACCCTGGCGAGGAACGAACGGCTGGCCGACTGGGCCGGGCCGACGAAGAGGCAGAGCGCGAGGCCGAAGGTCCAGAAGATGATCTGGCCACCGTCGTGCAGGAAGAAGACCGCTGACCCGCAGATGATGAGACCGATGAGCGAGGCGACGATGACCGGCTTCGGGCCGATCTTGTCGTCGAGCAGACCGATCGTGACGGTGGCGACACCGGCAACGACGTTGGCTGCGATGGCGAAGATGATGACCTCGCCGGGGCTGAAGCCGAAGGTGCCAGCGGCCAGAATTCCACCGAATGCGAAGACACCGGCAAGCCCGTCGCGAAACACCGCACTGGCGATCAGGAAGAACACCGTCTGGCGACTTGTCTTCCACAGTGCTGCGATGTCGCGGCCGAGGCGCGCGTATGAGGCGAAGAAGCCGACCTTCGCCCGTGCGACCTTGGCCGGAGCATGGTACTCAGGCACGGCGAGCAGCACAGGCAGTGCGAAGAGACCGAACCAGACAGCAGAGACAAGCATGGCGACGCGCACGTCGAGGCCGTTCTCGCCGGTGACGCCGAACAGGCCGACGTCGGGATGGATGAAGCCGAAGTACACGATGAGCAGCAGCACGATGCCGCCGAAGTAGCCCATCGACCAGCCGAATCCGCTCACCTTGCCGATTGAGCGCGGGGTCGAAACATTCACGAGCATGGCGTTGTAGTTCACCGAGGCGAACTCAAAGAAGACTGTGCCGACCACAAGCAGGAGCAGCCCGAGCCAGAGGAAGCTTGGTGAGGGCTCGACGAAGAACATCAGCGCGGTTGCAGCGACGACGATATAGGTGTTGACGGCGAGCCAGAATTTACGGCGGCCCGAGACATCGGAGCGTTGCCCGGTGATCGGTGCGAGCGCAGCAACGATGAGCCCAGCGCCGGCCAGTGCCCAGCCCAGCTGGCTTGACACATACGCTTCGCCACCGAAAGCTTCGCCGGTGAGATACACGGTGAAAACGAACGTCGTCACGACAGCGTTGAACGCCGCGCCGCCCCAGTCCCAGAGGCTCCACGCCACGATGCGGCCCTTGCGAGCCGTCTGGTTGCTCACGGCGTCAACCTGAGCCGTGTCGACCCCGATTGTGGCCGCTGCGCCGTCCGGCGGAGTCAGGTGGGCCGGCGGGAAGTTGCGGGGCGCATCAGTGCGCTCCGGCTTCGAGTGGTCATTCATGTGATCAGGCTAGTGGCGACAGGTAAACAATGAGGACAGGCGAGCACTGAGTCAACTCAGGTATGGTGTGGACAACTCACAATTTCATACGCCATCGATCCGCTGCGGGAGAGTTCTGCCGCAGTAATCCCGGCAGGCGCCGTAGGAGCAACTCCTCCCCAGGAATCTCTCAGGCCCCTGTACCGCAGCGGGAGGCAACTCTGAAAAGTGGTCAGGCAATTGCCGTGGCCCACCGACGGTGCAAGCGTCGCCCAGCCAGGCCGCACGCGGAAACTCTCAGGTCCGATACAGAGCGGGGAGGAACACACCGACTACTGCGCGCTTGCGCGTCAGGCCTGACATCCGGAGTTCCTCATGACCCCTCACGTACCTCTCTTATCCCGCACGCATATCTGTCGCAGTGCACCCCTCTGTTGCAGCGCACAGAGCTGCGCCGCCGTTGCCCGCGCGCTGGCGCCGTCGTACACCTAAAGAAGGAGGAGACGATGGCTGTTGGAGTATTCGACCTGTTTTCGGTTGGAATCGGACCCTCGAGTTCGCACACTGTTGGACCGATGAGGGCCGCTGCAGTATTCGCCGGCGAACTGGCCACTCTCGGCCACGCCGACAATGCCGCTGGGCTGCGCGTCGACCTCTACGGATCACTGGCCGCCACCGGTCGGGGGCACGGCACAATGACCGCTGTGCTCCTCGGCCTTGAAGGTCGGCATCCAGAACTGATCCTGCCTGACGAGGTGGAGGCATGCCTCGCCAGGATGGCAGCCGATGGCGCGATCGTGCTGGCCGGCATCCGCTCGCTGCCGTATGTCGAGGCCGACATGATCCTGCATCCGCTCACGGTGCTTGCCAGGCACACGAACGGAATGAAATTTGAGGTGACGGATGCCGCCGGTGAGGTGCTGCACCAAGCCACCTTCTTCTCGGTGGGTGGTGGCTTCATCGTGCGTGAGGGCGAGGAACAGACCGCGGCCGAGCAGTTGGCTGCCTCCAAACAGGAGCTTCCGCTGCCGTTCCGCACCGCGGCCGAACTGCTGGCGCACTGCACTAGCGAGGGGCTGAACTTCAGCGGTGTGATGCTGCGCAATGAGCTGGCCACTCGCACTGAATCGGAAGTCGCCTCGGGGCTGCTGCACATCAGGGACGTGATGGAGGAGTGCAAGAACTCAAGCATCGCGCGCAGCGGCACGCTGCCAGGCGGACTGAACGTGCGTCGCCGCGCTCCGGGTTGGTATCAGCGCCTGCTGGTCGAGGACCCCGATCGGGATCCGAAGTACTGGCAGGAGTGGGTCAATCTGGTGGCGCTCGCCGTCAACGAGGAGAACGCATCCGGTGGTCGGGTCGTCACGGCGCCGACGAACGGCGCGGCCGGCATCATCCCCGCTGTCATGTTCTACGCGACGCACTATGCGCCGGGCATGGACACCGCCAGCCAGGAGGTGAAGGACGAAGCTGTCGTGCGGTTCCTGCTCGCGGCAGGTGCTGTCGGAGTCCTTTATAAGGAGCAGGCGTCGATATCCGGCGCAGAGGTCGGCTGCCAGGGCGAGGTCGGTTCTGCATCGTCGATGGCCGCTGCCGGGCTGGCCGAAATACTCGGCGGAACACCCGAGCAGGTCGAGAACGCGGCCGAGATCGCCATGGAGCACAACCTGGGCCTCACCTGCGACCCGATCGGTGGCCTCGTGCAGATCCCGTGCATCGAGCGCAACGCCATCGCGGCCGGCAAGGCAATCAATGCGGCGAAAATGGCGCTCTGGGGCGACGGCACGCACCGCGTGTCGCTCGACGAGGTCATCGTGACGATGCGCGAGACCGGCAAGGACATGAGCTCGAAGTACAAGGAGACCGCGCTGGGCGGCCTCGCCGTCAACGTGGTGGAGTGCTGACCGAGTAGCAGCGTGGTGCGGTGTTCTAGCGGCGCGCGCCGAGTGCCCAGCCGGCGCTGAATGTAACGACGGCCAGGCCGACGACGCCCATGAGTAGTCCGGTCTGGCCCTGCGGCGTCGCCAGAAAGTAGACCGGGGTAAAGACTGCCTCGGCGAGTGGTGAATACGCGTACCAGCCGAATGAAGGAGTGCCGCCTGTAGCGGTCACCATCAGCGTGAGACCGACGAGTATCGCAAGCAGGCCGATGCCGCCGAGCGCCATCAACCACGTCAATCGTCGACGGGGTGAGGCAGATTCGGCGGCTGCAGACTCGGAGTCATTCATAGCGTCAGGCTAGCAAGTGGTGTAGCGATGCCCGCGGCAGGTGCGGGGTGGAAGCTAGCCAGAGGGGCCCCGGGCGTGGCGCTCTTAGACCTTCCTGATGCGGCGGTGCACGATTATTGCGGTGAGCCCTGCGATGAGGAGAATGAGTGCTCCGAGCCCCGCCGCGCCGCCGCCGAAACCGGTCGAGGCCAGCTGTGGGTCGACTGCCGCCGGCGCAGCGCTGGGCGTGACGGTCGGGGTCGGGGTCGCGGTTGGCGTAGCCGTGGGCATCGGGGTCGGAGTCGGAGTCGGAGTCGGAGTCGGTGGCGTGACTACCGCGACGGCGGTCCACTGGGCGTAGAGGGTCACGTCACCGGTCACGGCGTTGGCGAAGTTCCACTTCGTGCCGCCGGTCGGGGCCGTGTACCAACCATTGAGAGTGAATCCGGTGCGGGACGACGCGCCAGGCGCGGCGATCGTCGTGCCGTAGTCGGTGGTGCGGGATGCGACGGCGCTGCCGCCCTGTGGGTCGAAGCTGACAATGTGGCGGTCGAGCGTGAACGTCGAGTACAGGGTGAGGTCGCGAGTCAGGACGGTCGTCGGCGTCATGGCCGTGGTGCGCGCGGCATCCGTTGACCAGCTGAAACCGTAGTGCGGGATCGCGGTTAGCGCCGGAAGGCTCAGCTGCGCCGCAGCAAGCGTGCTGGCATATACGCGCATCGGAGCGATCGTCACCGGCGTGTTACCGGGGCCGGTTGTGGTGGTGTCGAAGGTGAGCTCAAAGCTGTTGGCGCCGACGCCGACGGTTGACCCAACGGAGCCGGTACCGATGATCGCTCCGGTGTTATTGATGGCCCCAGCGCCGCTGATGGTGCCATTGTTCACGATGGTGCCGGAGTTCTGTACGGTGGTGCCCGCCGGAATGGTCAAGGCGCTGCCTGGCGTGATCGTCAGGGATCCGCTGTTCGAGAGCGAGCCGAATGCAGCCGTGTTCGAGGCGCCGCCGATCAGGAACGAACCGGGAGCGGATGACGCGGAGACCGTCACCTGCGCGCCGTTGCCGATGGTCAGTGCGCCGCCATCACCAGTGAAGGCACCGCCGCCGATGGCCGTACCCTGCAACCCGCCGTTGGCCGTAACCACGCCTCCTGTGATGGTGACGGTGCCGCCGTTGCCGACGCCGACGCTGCCCTGTCCTCCGCCAATTCCGGAGGCGTAGATTCCTGCCTGTGCGGTGACGGTGCCGCCGGAGATGGTAGTGATCCCGCCGTTGGTTCCGCCGTTGCCACCGCCGATTCCCGCACCTTGGTCTCCGCCAGTTGCAGTGACGTCGCCTCCGCTGATCGTTGTCGTGCCGCCATTGCCGCCGTAGCCGCCGCCGATTCCGGCAGCCGTGGCCCCTCCGTGTGCGGTAACCGTTCCCCCGGTGATTGTGGTGGTTCCTCCCGCGCCCAGGAAGCCGCCGCCGATTCCGGCGCCGCCAGTCCAGAGGGTAATGGCGTCGGTTCCTCCCTGTGCGGTGACGGTTCCGCCGGTGATGGTGACTGTTCCACCATCTTCAAACGGCTGCCCCCCAATTCCGGCTGCATCGTCGCCACCGGTCGCGTCGAGCGAACCGCCGGTTCTACTGTCGCCGATGACCAACTCTGTACCCGCAGGAACTCCGACTCCAGCCAGGTAGGGTGCACCGGCTGCCGACAGGTCCTGCCCGTTCAGGTCGAGCGTCACCGGGTGTCCGGGGACGACGTTCAGGGCGGGGCCCGTTGAAGGAACGTCAATGTCAGCGCCGAGGGTCACCGTTCCGCCCGCGGCAAATGCGGCGACCAGTCCGGCGGCATCGGTGACGGTGGTGGTGGCTGCAGACGCGGCCTGCGCAGGAGCGGCGGTGAGCCCGAACGTGAGCAGTGCTGCAGTGACTGTCACAGTCGCCGCTGTTCGCCCAACGGACGTGCGCTGTGCGCGGGTATGCAGGGGGCGTCGAGCAGCGATCATCGGTGATTTTCCTCCAGGGTTGCGAAGCATGCAGGCACACGATATCGGCGTGGCCCCACGGCGCACTGGCAGGTACTGACCCCAGTTATGGGAGTATACGTAGCGTTTTCCGACTCGGTCTCGCGAAATCGCCGTACGCGGCCTGACCGAGTGCGGTGTGGCAGAAAACGCCAACTGACCGGCTTCTCTGCAAAGTTGAGTCATTCACACTCAACTTTCAGCCGGTCATCTTGACAAGAAAAACCCGGGAATGGAATACTTGAGTCAGCAGCGCTCAACTCTTAATGTGCGGCTGCACAAGTTTGAAATACAGCACCACAACCGGAAGCAATTGAAGGAGACGCACATATGTCACGTGCAGTAGGTATCGACCTCGGAACCACCAACTCGGTGGTTGCAGTTCTTGAGGGTGGAGAACCCACCGTCATCGCGAATGCTGAAGGCCTTCGCACCACCCCGTCAGTGGTCGCATTCACCAAGGATGGTGAAGTGCTCGTCGGTGAAACCGCCAAGCGCCAGAACGTCACGAACGTCGACCGTACGATCTCCTCGGTCAAGCGCCACATGGGCACCGACTGGACTGTCGGCATTGACGACAAGAAGTACACCCCGCAGGAGATCTCGGCTCGCATCCTCGCCAAGCTGAAGCGCGACGCTGAGCAGTACCTGGGCGACAAGGTGACGGATGCCGTCATCACCGTCCCCGCATACTTCAACGACGCCGAGCGTCAGGCAACGAAGGAAGCCGGCGAGATCGCTGGCCTCAACGTGCTGCGCATCATCAACGAGCCGACCGCTGCTGCACTGGCATACGGCCTCGACAAGGGCAAGGAAGACGAGCTCATCCTGGTCTTCGACCTCGGTGGTGGAACCTTCGACGTCTCGCTCCTCGAAGTGGGCAAGGACGACGACTTCTCGACAATTCAGGTTCGCGCCACCTCCGGTGACAACCGCCTCGGTGGAGACGACTGGGACCAGCGCATCGTTGACTACTTGATCAAGAAGTTCAAGGAGACCACCGGTGTCGACGTCTCGAACGACAAGATCGCCAAGCAGCGCCTGAAGGAAGCGGCTGAGCAGGCCAAGAAAGAGCTCTCCAGCAGCATGTCGACCAGCATCCAGCTGCCGTACCTGTCGCTCACCGAGAACGGTCCAGCCAACCTCGACGAGACGCTGACGCGTGCACAGTTCGAGCAGATGACGCAGGACCTCCT
Source organism: Leifsonia sp. A12D58 (assembly GCF_047530025.1). Lineage (NCBI taxonomy): Bacteria > Bacillati > Actinomycetota > Actinomycetes > Micrococcales > Microbacteriaceae > Leifsonia > Leifsonia sp. A12D58. The sequence continues at coordinate 270,131 of NZ_JBLJAT010000004.1, forward strand.
CGACCGCACCAAGAAGCCGTTCCAGGACGTCATCCGCGAGGCCGGCGTCAAGGTCAGCGACATTGCACACGTCGTGCTCGTCGGTGGATCAACCCGTATGCCCGCTGTGTCCGAGCTCGTGAAGCAGGAGACCGGCGGACAGGAGCCCAACAAGGGCGTCAACCCTGATGAGGTCGTCGCCGTCGGCGCCGCACTCCAGGCCGGCGTGCTGAAGGGTGAGCGCAAGGACGTTCTGCTCATCGACGTCACCCCGCTGTCTCTCGGTATCGAGACCAAGGGTGGCATCATGACCAAGCTCATCGAGCGCAACACGGCCATCCCGACCAAGCGCAGCGAGACCTTCACCACAGCGGATGACAACCAGCCGTCTGTTGCGATCCAGGTGTTCCAGGGCGAGCGCGAGTTCACCCGCGACAACAAGAACCTCGGAACGTTCGAGCTGACCGGTATCGCACCGGCTCCGCGCGGTATCCCGCAGATCGAGGTCACCTTCGACCTCGACGCCAACGGCATCGTGCACGTGTCCGCCAAGGACAAGGGCACAGGCAAGGAGCAGTCGATGACCATCACCGGCGGTTCGTCGCTGGCGAAGGAAGACATCGAGCGCATGGTGCGCGAGGGTGAAGAGCACGCTGCAGAAGACAAGCGCCGCCGTGAGGCCGCTGAGGTCCGCAACGGTGCAGAGCAGCTCGCGTACTCGATCGACAAGCTGATCAAGGACAACGAAGACAAGCTGCCTGAAGACGTCAAGTCCGAGGTTCAGGCTGACGTCGACGCCCTCAAGTCGGCACTCGCCGGTGAAGACGACGACGCAGTGAAGACCGCCTTCGACAAGCTGAACGAGAGCCAGGGCAAGCTCGGCGAAGCAATCTACGCTTCAAGCCAGGCTGAGGCCTCTGCTCCCGCCGGCGACGCAGGCGAGCAGCCGACAGACGCAGCGTCTGACGAAGACGTTGTTGACGCCGAGGTTGTCGAAGACGAAGACGAAGCGAAGAAATAATGGCTGACGACATCCGTCCAGAAGATGAGCCAGTAGCCGAAGGGGCACCAGAGTCTGGTGCCCCCGGGGCCGCGGGCGAGACTGCTGCCGCAGATGCTGCCGCCGCCGATGCAACGGCCGATGGGATTGAGGAGGACGAGCTGACCGTGCAGGACATCCTGGATGCTGCAGATCGCGAAGCCTCAGACCCGTCGAACGAGCACCTGGCAGATCTCAAGCGCATCACCGCCGAGTATGCGAACTATCGCAAGCGCACCGAAGCCAACCGCGAGGTTGAGCGGGAGCGCGTCGTCGGCGATGTCGTCAAGGTTCTGCTGCCCGTGCTTGACGACCTGCACCGTGCTGAGAAGCACGGCGACCTCGAGGGCGACTCGGCATTTGCCACCATCGCCGCGAAGTTGCGCAGCAGCGTCGAGAAGCTGGGGCTGACCCCGTTCGGTGAGGTGGGAGAAGATTTCGATCCCACCATCCACGAGGCGATTTTCCAGCAGCCAAGCGCCGACGTCACCACCGAGACCGTTGCGGATGTTGCTGAGACGGGTTACCGCCTCGGCTCCACCCTGCTGCGAGCGGCCAAGGTCGTGGTCCGGGTACCGAGCGATGGCTAGCCAGGACTGGTTCGACAAAGACTTCTACAAGGTCCTCGGGGTGTCGAAAGACATCACGCCGGCCGAGTTGAAGAAGGTCTACCGCAAGCTCGCACGTAAGTATCACCCGGACTCAAACCCGGGGGATGCCGCAGCCGAAGCGAAGTTCAAGGAGATCAGCGAGGCCCACTCGGTGCTTTCCGATCCTGAACAACGCAAGGAATACGACGCGGTTCGCGCCATGGGCAGTGGAGCACGCTTCACTGCCCCTGGCGGCGGCGGCGGGCAGCAGGGTGGCTTCGACGACGTCTTTGGCGGCATGTTCGGCGGGGGTGGCCGGCAGCAGCAGAGCTACTCCTTCCAGCAGGGTGGCTTCGATGACATCCTTGGTGGCATGTTCGGTGGGGGCAATCCCGGCTTCGGAAACGCCAGCGGCGGTTTCCGCGGCTATGGCGGGCCGACCCGCGGGCGCGACGTTGTCGCATCCGCTACCGTCGACTTCATCACCGCTACTCAAGGCGACACGATCACTCTGCAGACGCAGGATGGTCACCCGATCAAGGTCAAGATTCCGGCGGGCGTTGCCAACGGGCAGAAGATCAAACTGCGCGGCAAAGGTCAGCCCAGCCCGGACGGCGGAGAAAGCGGAGACATCATTTTGACTGTCAATGTGCGCAAGCACCCCGTTTTCGAGCGTGATGGGTTGAACCTGCGCGTAACGGTTCCGGTGACATTCGCTGAGGCAACTCTCGGTGCCACTATCGAAGTACCCACCCTCGGCGGGAGCCCCGTGAAACTGCGGGTTGCTCCCGGCACGCCGAGCGGGCGCGTACTGCGGGTCAAGGGTCGCGGCGTCAGCACCTCGAAGGGCACGGGAGACCTGCTCGCCGAGGTGCAGGTAGCTGTGCCATCTCATCTCTCGAAAGAGGCCGAAGAGAAGCTCGCTGAGTTTGTCGATGCCTTGCCGAAGGAGAACCCGCGCGAAGATCTTCTGGCGAGAGCCAGAGGCTAAATATGGATGAGAATTCACCGGTTTTCGTCATCTCGACAGCGGCCGAACTGGCTGGAATGCACCCGCAAACCCTGCGCCAGTACGACCGCATCGGATTGGTGAGCCCCGGTCGCACGCTCGGAAAGTCGCGCAGGTATTCGATGCGCGATGTGGCAAAGCTGCGAGAAATCGCGCAGCTGAGTGGCGAAGGTGTGAGCCTGGAAGGCATCAGGCGCATCCTGAATCTCGAAGACGAGGTGAACCGGCTGCGATCCAGGGTTGGTGAACTCGAAACCGCGCTCGCCGACGAACTGCTGAACCGACCAGGTCGCCGCGTCTTCGCTGCCGGATCGGCCGGTGACGTGATTTCGATGAGGGCAGGCACCAGACTGCGGCGGCAGAACGCCGTTGCCATCTGGCGGCCACTCGAGCACAAGTAGGCCAGCCGCACGTTGAGCTGAATCGCTTCGTCCAGAACGCCCCACACCCCAGGTGTGGGGCGTTCTGTCGTTAAGCGCCGGCTAGTGCTCCAGCGCCCTGATCGCGAGCCAGGCCGCCGTGCGGTCGTCAGGGTCCGACATCGACAGCCCGGTGAGCGTTTCGATCCGCTGGATGCGACTGTTCAGGGTCTGCCGGTGGATGCCGAGCTGCGTGGCGGTGACTCCCCATGACCCGTGTTCGGCGAGGTACACGCGCAGCGTCTGCGTGAGCTCGCCATGAAGACCGGCCCCGTTGCGCAGAGCGTCGAGGGCATCGGCGATGTTCGTGCGGGAATCGTCGTCGAGCCGATCGAGCACGTAGCGCACCGTCGGGAGCGCGCGATAGCGGGCCACAGCCCGACTGTCGGTTACGGCGACATCGTGCGCCTGGCGGGCCTCGGACGCACTGCGGGCGAGCGCGTCGATGCCGGCGCTCGATCCGAACCCACAGCGCAGCGGAACCTGCACGTCGTCGGCGTAACTCTCCACCTGGGCGGCGATCTGCTCGACGCGATCGTCACGAATGAAGGCGAGCACCCGCCCGTTCACCGTCGACATCACATGTATGCAGCCGAGTTCGTCAAACCACCTCGCGACCAGGCGTTCCAGGTCGACCGATTTCGATCGTGAGCTCAGCACGAATGCCGTGAGTGAGTTCTCGTGCACTCCCCACCGGCGCAGCAGTGACACGTTGTCGACAACGTTTCCGGTGAGCAGGCTCGACACCATCACCTCGCGACCGAGGCGCTCAGTGGTCGCATGGTCGTGCGTGCGGAGGATGAGATCGAGCAGGGCGGCGGCCTGCGACGCCAAATCTCGGCTGCGGCTCATCGAGCCCTCGTGAGAGGCAACGACCAGGTAGGCGGTCAAGTCTTCGTTCGAGCCGACCGGATGCACCTGCAGGCCGGGATGGCGCACTCGAACGGGGCGTCGCAGCGCGACCGCCGTCGCATCCTGCACGTGCAACGCGCCTGCGCCGGCGCTCGTGATCGCATGGCCTTGGCTGTCGAGCAGCACTGCCCAGCCGTCGATGCGGTGCGCGAGTTCAGCGATCACCGCGTTGACCCCGCCTCGGCGGGCGACCTGGGTGAGCACCTTGGTGCCGATCGTGACCAGGCGGTCCTCTGCCGCTCGGTCATCGGCCAGCAGCCCGGCGAGCGTGGGCACCAGCACGGCGGCCGATGTGCCTGGGCACAGGATCGCCGTCGCCCCTGCGTCGGTGACGAGGGAGAGAGTGGCAGCTGAGGCGTCAGCGGCGATGATGACTGCCGAGCGGATGATCGTCGAGCGGGGGTCAGCCGGATCGAGCAGCGCCCGCAATTCAGCGGGCGACGCGACGACCAGACTGGCGAAGTTGGGATGCGCGAGAACGGTGAAACTCTCGGCAGGGAGCACCGAATCGACGGAAGTACCCGGACCGACCGAGGTGCCGACGAGGTCGCCACCCAGCACCCGGGCGAAGGAGAGAACGTCACGAGCCATTACGCCAGTGTACGAAATGATGAACACCCCTGAATTTCTCACCATTATTCACAGCGCATCCAGCTCTCACCGACACCTAGCATCGGCGTAACCCGATTTTCGATCTCAGGAGGATTCCATGAAGGCTGTTGTCTTCCGTTCACCAGACCAGCCGCTCGAATACACCGACGTCGAACTCGCCGCCCCGAAGGCCGGCGAAGTGCGGGTCAAGATCGCCGCAGCCGGCGTCTGCCACTCCGACCTGCACGTTAAGCGGGGCGAATGGGATGCCCCCGCGCCGCTCGTGATGGGACACGAAGGTTCTGGCATTGTCGTCGAGCTCGGCGAAGGGGTCACGTCACTCGCGGTCGGCGACCACGTCGTGCTGTCCTGGGTGCCGCCGTGCGGTGAGTGCCGCTACTGCCGTTCGGGGCACGAAGCCCGCTGCCAAAAGGTCGCAACCGTCGTCGCGCCGCACGGCGTGCTCTTCGACGGAACCTCCCGACTGTCCCAGGACGGCGAGAAGGTCCACCACTACCTGGGCGTCTCATCCTTCGCCGAAGAGGTCGTTGTTCCGGCCTCCGGTGCCGTCAAGGTGCGCGACGATGCGCCCCTGGATGTCGTCGCCCTCGTCGGCTGTGCCGTCGCAACGGGCGTCGGCGCCGTGCTCAACACGGCCGCTGTCGAGCCCGGTTCAACCGTCGTTGTGATCGGCTGCGGCGGGGTCGGCCTCAACGTCGTGCAGGGCGCGCGCCTGGCCGGAGCCGAGCGCATCGTCGCCATTGACGTGAACGCTGACAAGACGGCGCTCGCCGCCCAGTTCGGCGCAACAGACAGCATCGATGCGTCGCAGGTCGATGCTGTTGAGGCTCTGTTCGAACTGATTCCGGATGGCGTCGACTACGCCTTCGACGCCATCGGCCGCACCTCCACCACCGAGCAGGCAATCGAGATGCTCGGCCTGGGCGGCGCCGCCGTCATCGTCGGTCTTCCGCCGACCGGAGCCAGGGCTTCATTCGAGCCGCTCGTTCTCGCCGAAGCCGACCAGCGCATCCTGGGCTCCAACTACGGCAGTGTGCGCCCCTCAATCGATATCCCAGCCCTGGTTGACCGTTACATGGACGGCCAGCTGAAGCTCGACCCGTTGGTTTCGGGGCGTCGCCCCCTGGCCGAAGCCGCGCAGGCATTCGAAGACCTCGAATTCGGCGGAGCGTTGCGTACCCTGCTTATTCCCTGACGCCCCCGCGTCATGCACCTCCCTTCCCCACTTTCCCTTACCCCTTTGGAGAGCTCAGCCATGTCATCCCCCATCCGAACGTCACGAGAGGCTGAGTCGGCGCCGCTCGACGCTGGTCTTCGTCGCGGTGTGATGAGCGGGCCTGAACTTGCAGCCCAGGCCATCGCCAACATCGCACCAACAGCCGTCATCGCCTTCACCGCCGCAGCGATATTCATCGGCGCGGGCAACGGCACCCTGTACTCGTTCATCCTCGCGACGATCGTCATCCTCTGCGTCGGCTACTGCGTCGCCACGTTTGCCAAGCGTCACGCGTCTGCCGGTTCGCTCTACACCTACGTCGCGAAGGGCCTCGGCCCATTCGGCGCCTACCTGGCAGGCATCGCCTTGATCATCGGCTGCTGGGGCATCGCCGCCGGTTCGCTCGGTGGGTCGATCTCGTACATGAGCCAGTTCCTCATCCTGCTCGGCATCCCCGCAGGGGGAGTCGGCGCCCAGATCGTGCTCGCCATCGTGCTCGGTGGCCTGGCCACCCTGTTCACGATCCGTGGCATCCGCGTGTCTGCCCGCATCTCGCTGGTGCTTGAGCTGGTCTCGGTGAGCATCGTGATGTTGCTGCTGGTGCTCGCCCTCGTCTGGGCCGGCCCTGCGGCCTGGGATCCCTCGCAGTTCAGCCTGACCGGCGTACCGCTCTCTGGCGTGGCCACGGGCATGGTGCTCGGCATCCTCGGCTTCGTCGGCTTCTCGTCAGCGGATGCCCTGGGACGCGAGGCGAAGAACCCGTACGTCGCGATTCCCCGCGCCATCATGTGGAGTGCGGTCACCGTCGGCGTGCTCTATGTCTTCGCCGCATACACGCAGGTAGTGGTGCTCGGCGACGGCCTGGCCGGCAGCGCGAGCCCGCTCGAAGACATCGCCACGCAGATCGGAATGCCGGGCTGGTTCGCTCTCGTGCTCACGTTCGGCGTCGGTGCCTCGTTCTTCGCCGTTGTCGTCGCGCCGCTCAACGTCGTCGGTCGCATCATCTACGTGATGGGTAAGGAAGGCGTCGCGCCGGAGCGCTTCGGCCGCACCCACGAGCGCCACCTCACCCCGCACCGTGTGCTGCTCTTCGCTGGTCCGGCTGCCATCGTGCTCGACATCATCCTGCTGTCGTTCGGTGCTCACGCCATGGATATCACCGTGTGGGTCGACACCTTCGGCACCTACGGTTACATGGTCGCGTACTCGCTCGTCGCCATCGCCTGCGTCATCTACACGCGGCGCGAAAAACTGCCGAACACGCTCGTCTGGATCACGGCGACCATCGCGGTGATCAGCATGATCTGGGTGTTCATCGCCAACGTCTACCCGATGCCTGCCTACCCGCTGAATGTCATCCCTTATATCTTCCTCGTGGTGATGCTCGCAGCCATCGGCTGGTACGTCTACCTGGCAAAAAAGTTCCCGCAGGTGATCCTGAACATCGGCCACACCGAAACAGATTCGTTGGAGGGTGTCGGCTAACGCCGAACGGCCCCAGCGTGCACAGGCAGCGCCCTTCTCGCAAGAGGGGCGCTGTCTGCGTTGCGGACTCACGCACAGCAAGGCTCGGGTACCGTTACGAGGTGCAAGAATTCTCGTTCGACCTGCTTCGCAGATGGCCAGACATTGAGGCAGACAACCTGTTCGCGGTGGACGCCAGCGACCGGCTCATTCTCGACGAGGCGGCATCCGCTCTCGAGTCCGCGACGCCAGGTGAGGTTGTGGTGATTGAAGACCACTACGGCGCGCTCACCCTGGGGGCCGCTGCGCTCCACGGTGCGAGGGGTATCCGTGTGCACCAGGACGGATTGTCTGGGCAGCGGGCCCTCGCGGCCAACGCTTCCGAGCTCGGGCTGGCGGATGTCTACAGCTCGCTTCCCCTCGGTTCCGAGCTGCTCACGGGCGCTCGAGTCGTACTGCTGCAACTGCCGCGCAGCCTCGGTGCGCTTGACGAGATCGCTGAGTCGATCGCTCGGTTTGCGGCTCCCGATGTGCGGGTGTTCGCCGGCGGCCGCATCAAGCACATGACGGCTGCGATGAACGCGGTGCTGTCGCGGCACTTCGATTCGGTGAGCGCGTCACTGGCCAGGCAGAAGTCCCGGGTGCTCACGGCGAGTGAGCCCGCGGTGCCGGCGCCAGACGTACCATCGGCCTGGCCACACCGGGAGTACCACGCCGACATCGACCTCACCATCTGCGCCCACGGTGCAGCATTCGCCGGCACCTCGCTCGACATCGGTACCCGCTATCTGCTCGAGTTCATCGACAGGATGAAAGCGGATGCCACCTCCGTCATCGACCTTGGCTGCGGCACCGGGGTGCTGGCCGTGAGCCTGGCCAGGGCTCGGCCAGGGCTCCACGTGATCGCGAGCGACCAGTCAGCGGCCGCGGTGGCTTCTGCTGCGGCGACGGCTGCTGAAAACGGAGTGGCCGACCGGGTACAGGTCGTGCAGGACGATGCCTTGAGTAGCCAGCCCGACGCATCCGCTGACCTGATCGTGCTGAACCCGCCGTTCCACATCGGCTCGTCGGTGCATGCTGGTATCGCCCTCAAGCTGTTCGAAGACGCGGGCAGGGTGCTGCGTCCCGGCGGGGAACTGTGGACAGTCTGGAACACGCACCTCGGGTATCGTCCGCCGCTGACGCGCCTGGTCGGCCCGACGCATCAGGTAGGCCGCAACACCAAGTTCACCGTCACGGTGTCGACCGGCCGCTAGGCGCTGCGGGACGGCGTTAGCCCCGGGGCGGAGCGTGAGTGACTGACAGGCCATCGCTCAGTTGAGAATCGACGCTTGCCGTAGTTGAAATGTGTGATTGGGCCGGCCGCAGCATCCGCCACAGTGCCCGCACTGACCAGGCGAACACCGCGATGAGGAGAAGGTTCCGCGCGGTGAGCAGCACGAGTGCAAACGGGTCGCCATCGACCAGGGGCAGGTAGAAGACTGGGAAAATCAGCGTGGTGAGCACACCGATGGCCAGGAGGACATAGGCGGGGGTGCGCCAGCGCTGCCAGCTGTGGGCCACGCCGACGGCGACGACGGGTGCGATCCACAGCATGTATTGCGGCGAACCCACCTTGTTGAAGACCACGAACGCACTCGAGAGCGCGAGAGCACCGACAAGCATGAGGTCGGTCTTGTCGCCGGCTCGACGGTTGGCCAGCAGCATCAGCACCAGGACGCCGGCGACGGCGATGAACATCAGCGGTGTCATAACCGCCGCGGCGATGTCGGCACCGGGGCCGGCTACCTCCCGGGTTGCAATCGCATAGTTCTGGTAGACGTACGTATCGGGATGGCCGAAAGCAGCGAGCCACACCCACGGCGTCGTGATGGGGGCCTCCAGCTGCAACGCCCGGTCTGACTGCATCGTGATGAAGCCAGCGATAAAGCGGATGCCGCCCGTCGCCCACACGAACAGCACGAAACCCGCGGTCACGGCGATTCCGGTTAGGACGATGCTGATGCGGCGCTTGGATGCCACGACAACGGCAAGGAACACCGCGGCCGGCCAAACCTTGATCCACGTCGCGATGGCGAGGATGGCGGCGGCTGCGACCGGCCGTCTGGCCACGAGCATCAGGGCCACGATGACCAGTGGCGCGGTGAGTCCCTCGAGACGCAGCAGCCCGACGGGGCTGAGCACGAAGCTGAACGCCAGCCACCACCAGGCCGCCGTGTATCCCTTGACGTTGCGACCCCATTCGGTCAGTGCGCCGACGGCAATGGCGTTCAGCGCCGTTGTCAGCAGAAACCAGAGCAGTTGGTAGAGGAACGGGCCACCGAGAGCGGCGAATACGATCGGCACCAGCGCGCCGATGGGATAGACCCACTCCACGTTGATGCCCTGCCAGATCCCCGCGCCCATGCCCTCTTCTGCCCAGAGCTTGTAGAGCGACAGGTCGCCGAGCTCGCGGCCGGTGAGGATCACGGGAAGCAGTGCCACCAGAAAAACGATGTGCACGGCGATGAAACCGGTGATGAGACCACGCGGCGTTTGCAGCCAGGTGCGCCGCTCGACCGTCATGGAGCTGGAAATCCTTCGGTCTACCCGATCGAAGAAGACAGACATGACTCACCTTTCAGCTGGCGGGTGTGGCCGACTCGAGCCACTACTCGTGGAGCATAAGAGCCCCAGATGAAAAGCAACGGGCCAGGAATCGACGATTCGGGGTTTGGCCTGAGAGTGCTCTCAGTCGTGGTTACGGGTTCCGAGGCTCCTGGAGCGTGACGCGGGGCGCCGCTGCCGGCACTGCGCCCACCGCCGTTGCACCCGCCGAGCGTGCGTTGTCGAGCGCCAAGCGAGCGAGGAACGTCGATCCGGCAACGGCGGCCGGCATGCTGAAAACGGCGCCGAATGGAATCATGAACAGCAGCTGGGTGCCAACGCCGAAGCCGAGCAACTGCCAGCGGATGCCGCGGCGCAGGGCTCGCTGGGTCGCGCTCGGTATCCCGCGGGCTTCAAAGGCACGCGAGCTCAGCTCCACCGCGAGCAGTCGCCCAGAGAGAGTGACGCCGAGGATGGGCGCGAGCAGTCCGCCGATGAGCGGGACGAATCCGACGAGTCCAACACCGAGCGCGGTGACGGCGCCAAGGCCGAGCAGCCAGAGCGAACTGCGCACCGCTCGCCAGAAGCCGGCTCCCGCGTCGGGAATGGGGCCGCCGGCCGCGTCCTCGGCGGCGCGCCAGATGCGCTCATAAAAGGGGTCGCCGACGGCGAGCGTGAGGGCCGTGAATGTGACGGCCGACAGAACTATTGCTGCCCCGAAAAGCACGGCCGATGTTGCTGTATTTATGATGCTCTGCCACGGGCGTGGCCAGCCCTCGTCGAACGGAGTCAGCCAGTCCACCAGCGCCTGCAGGTTGAATCCGAGGGCGATCAGCGCGGCCAGCACCAACGCAAATACGATGGCTGCAGGGATAAGGCCGAGCAGCATCAGGGCTGGCCGGCGCCCCCAGAAGCCGAAACCGCGCAGCAGCAGACGGATGCCGCCGAAGAATCCGCTCAGCATGGGCAGAGCCCCGGGGCGGTGCGGTCGTTTGGCGTAAAGAGGTCCACGGTGCAAGCCTAAGGCGGTTGTGTCATCCGCTTTCGGCACTAGGCAGAGGTCAATCCGCCCGCTAAAATTGAGTCAAGCAGACTCAACTTTGGAGGGAAGTTCGATGCAAGCTGGACAACAACCACCCCAGGAAGAGGCCAAATCCGCCCTGGAGCAGTACGGCATCAATCTGACCGATGTGGCCAAGAGCGGCAAGCTCGACCCGGTCATCGGCCGAGACGCCGAAATTCGTCGGGTGAGCCAGGTGCTCACCCGGCGCACAAAGAATAACCCGGTGCTCATTGGTGAGCCCGGCGTCGGAAAGACGGCAGTCGTCGAAGGACTGGCCCAGCGCATCGTCGCCGGCGACGTCGCCGACTCGCTGAAGGGCAAGCAGCTCGTCTCCCTCGACCTGGCGGCCCTCGTTGCCGGCGCGAAGTATCGCGGCGAGTTCGAAGAGCGGCTGAAGGCAGTGCTCAAGGAGATCAACGACGCCGACGGTGAGATCATCACCTTCGTTGACGAGCTGCATACCCTCATGGGCGCCGGTGGCGGTGAGGGGTCGGTGGCGGCAGCCAACATGCTCAAGCCGATGCTCGCCCGCGGCGAACTCCGCCTGATCGGGGCCACCACCCTTAATGAGTACCGTGAATTCATTGAGAAGGATGCCGCCCTCGAGCGCCGCTTCCAGCAGGTGTACGTGGGTGAGCCGTCTGTTGAAGACACCGTCGCCATCCTGCGTGGTTTGAAGGAACGCTACGAGGCCCACCACAAGGTCGCGATCGCCGACTCGGCGCTCGTCGCGGCGGCGGCGCTGTCCAACCGGTACATTCCGTCGCGCCAGCTGCCTGACAAGGCGATCGACCTCATCGATGAGGCCGCGAGCCGACTGCGGATGGAGATTGATTCTGCCCCCGTCGAGATCGACGAACTGCGCCGAAGCGTCGACCGCCTCAAGCTCGAAGAACTCGCGCTGAAGAAAGAAAAGGACGACGCCTCGAAGGAGCGGCTCGCCAAGCTGCGCGAAGACCTGCAGGTGCGCCAGGGCACACTTGCAGAGCTGCAGGCCAGGTGGGACAAAGAGCGTGCATCGCTCAACCGCATCGGTGAGTTGAAAGAGAAGCTCGACAACGCGCGTAGCCGTGCAGAGCGGGCCCAGCGCGAGGGCAACCTTGAACAGGCGTCGCGGCTGCTGTACGGCGAGATCCCGGTGATCGAACGCGAGCTGCAGGAGGCCGAGAAGGCCGAGGCGAGCGGGCCCCTCATGGTCAACGACCAGGTCACTCCCGAAGACATTGCCGCTGTCATAGCTGCCTGGACCGGCATCCCCGTCGGTCGACTGTTGCAGGGTGAGAGCGAGAAGCTGGTCAACCTGGAGGCCGAACTCGGGCACCGCCTGATAGGGCAGAAGGCTGCAGTGCGTGCGGTAGCGGATGCCGTGCGCCGCAGTCGTTCAGGCATCGCGGATGCCGACCGGCCGACAGGGTCGTTCCTGTTCCTCGGTCCGACCGGTGTCGGTAAGACCGAGCTGGCCAAGGCGCTCGCCGAATTCCTGTTCGACGACGAGAAGGCGATGATCCGCATCGACATGAGCGAGTATGGCGAGAAGTTCGCCGTCTCCCGTCTCGTCGGTGCGCCTCCCGGATACGTGGGTTACGAGCAGGGCGGTCAGCTGACAGAAGCTGTGCGCCGTCGCCCATATTCGGTTGTGCTGTTCGACGAGGTCGAAAAGGCGCATCCTGAGGTCTTCGATGTGTTGCTGCAGGTGCTCGACGATGGGCGACTGACCGATGGTCAGGGCCGCACGGTCGACTTCCGTAACACCATCCTGATCCTCACGTCGAACCTCGGTTCGCAGTTCATGGTCGACCCGGCACTGAGCCAGGCCGAGCGAGAAGAAGCAGTCCAGACGCTCGTGCGCCAGGCGTTCAAGCCGGAGTTCGTGAACCGGCTCGATGACATCGTGATGTTCTCGCCGCTGTCGATGGAAGACCTTGGCCAGATCGTCGAGCTGTATATCGAGCGCCTGCAGCGGCGGCTTGCCGACCGCAGGCTGCAGCTGGCCGTGACACCGGATGCCAGACGATGGCTGGCCGAGCGCGGCTACGACCCGATCTACGGTGCGCGGCCGCTCCGCAGGCTGATGCAGAAAGAGATCGACGACAAGCTGGCGATGGCACTGCTCTCCGGGACGGTTCACGACGGCGAACTGGTGCGGGTCGACCTCGCGCCGGGTGGCGACGGCCTGGCGGTTGATTCGGAGCCGGCGCCGGTGTTTGAAGTGGTGGACTCGGTGGAGTAGCTGGGTTACGTCCCGTTCGGGCCGGTCGGTTGGCTGGTCCAGCTGGCCGGTCGGTTGGCAGGTCCGGCTGGCCGGTCGGCGCGGGATGTGGGCGAGAACCTCCGGGTTCGGGAGGCGCTGTTATAGGGCCCTTCCCTGAACTCGGGGGTTCTCTTGTTGCGCGTCGCTGGACGCTGGGGTAGTCACGGGGAGCCTGCCGCGACCTTGATGTGGCCGGTTTCTCCATAACGCGTACCTCTAGAGCAGGTTCTGCGCGTATCTCTAATCAGGTTCCGCGCTGCGGGTTCTTCATTGGCGGGTCCTCCCGCTCCCATGGCGAGTCCTCCCGCGGCGAGTCCTTTACGGGGAGTCCTTTACGGGGAGTCCTTTACGGGGAGTCCTCCACAGGGAGTCCTCCACAGGGCGTCGGACCGACGAGTTATCCACAATTCACCATCTCAGCTCGAACATACTTTCGAAACTGGAATGATTGTGATATGACCTTCTCCATCGCTTCCTCGTCTCCGACAGCCCCTGCGGTGGTCGGAAAGCTTGTGGTGGCCTCATGACTCTCGTCGCTCCAGACTCTGCAGGCGCCCCAAATTCCGCAGGCATCCTAGGCTCTGCAGCCACCGCGAATCCCGCCCGCACTTCGGGCACTGCGGGCACTGCAGGTTCTCTCGTCGCTCCCGATTCTGTTGCCGTAGCCGAGCTCTCGCCTCTGGATGCGCTCGATCACGCCCGTCGGCAGTGTGCCGCAGCCCTGGCGCGCATCGATTTCGACCGTCTCGGCGATGACGACTCGATCAGGGCGCTGGGTTCGGTTGAAGCCCTCGGCCGTCTGGCCGATACGGCCCGTGTTTCGACAGCGACCACGGTGGAGCGTCGCTCCGCGAAGTGGCTGGGTAAGGATTCCCTGGCGCGTCAGCGTGGCTGTCACAACGGCAGTGAACTCATCACCGTGGTGACCCGTGTGTCCGGGCGCGAGGTGGCGCACCGGTTGAAGCTCGGCAAGCATGTGCTGCCCCGCCACGAACTCACCCAGATCCAGCCGCCCCTGTTCCCCGCGGTCGCTGCCGCCCTGGCTGGTGGCGATCTGGGCATCGATGCCGCGGAGGCCATCGTAACCGGACTCTCCGAGCTCCGTGCCCGGGTGAACCCCGACCTGCTCGAGGTCGCCGAGGAAGCGTTGGTTGCGGCGGCGACGGGCCTCGAGTCGGAGTCGACCGAGGGCATGCCCAACGCCGGGTTCCCGTTCGATGCGGACTCGATTCGCGGGCAGGTGACCGTGTGGGCGGCCCGTCTCGACCCGGATGGTGCCGCCCCCAACGAGGATATTTATGAGGCACGCAGCAACATCGGCTTCGGCCCATTCCGCAACGGCCTCTACCCGCTGCGGGGAGGCGTGACGCCCGAGCTGCGCGGCATCATGGACGGCATTACCGACACGTATCTGTCCGCGCACACGGAGACTCCGGGTAACGGTGGCCTCCTGCCCGACGCTCATCTGGCTGATCCCGATGGCGCGGCCGCACGAGACGCCGCCACCGCCGCCACCACCGCAACCACCGCAACCACCGCAACCGCCACTACCGCCACCGACCGGGACTCCGACTTCGGCACTAACTCCGACTCCGCCTTCCCCGATTCCTCCGGCATCACCGGTCCGGTCAACAGCGGCCCGGCGTTCCCGTCGGCGGCCGAACAAGCCGTCGAACAAGCGGCACAGGCCGCGCGGCAGGCCCGCATCGATGCCGGTGAACTCCCGGACGACCCGATCCCGTTCGATGACAGGACGACGAACGAGAAGCGCGCCGATATCTTCCGCGCAGTGTTCGACCACGCAGCCCGCGACCCGAAAACGCCGACCATGGGTGGTTCTGCCCCGACGGTCATGGTGCACGTGAATGCCCGCGATCTCGCCGACGACCACGGTGTCGGCTGGATTGATGGCGTCGAAGCGCCGGTCTCGATGCGCACGGTGAAGCAGATGATCTGCGCCGGTGGTTTTCAGGAGATCGTGCTCGGCGGGAACAACGAGGTCCTGGAGCTTGGCCACGAGGAACGGTTCTTCAACCGGAGGCAACGCCGGGCGATGGCCGCCCGCGACGGAGGATGCGTCATCCCGGGCTGCACCGCCCCACCCGCCTGGACCGAAGGCCACCACGTGATCCCATGGGCTATCAACCAGAAGACAGACATCAGCAATGGAGTGCTCCTGTGTTGGTATCACCACCACAGCATTGAGACATCCGGTTGGAAACTCAGAATGGTCAACGGTGCACCCCAGGTGAAGGCACCACCCTGGCTGGACCCCACCCGAACCTGGCGGCCCGGCGGACAACATCGCGCCACGGCAAGCAGCACCAGCATCTCCAGAACGTAGTTCGGATACAGCTCCCGTCAGTGCCCCGGCAACTCCGCGGAATGGCATCCACAGGGCCGCCACGCATCCCGCGGATCATTATCCGGAAGATATCTCGGCTCGCTACCGTGGGCATCACGCACTCCATCCGATCCGTTACGACGGCTACGGCTACGGGCACGGCAGCGGCAGAGCGCCCCGTCCCCGATGCCGTGGTCGTCGATGGTGTCGACTGCCAAGCCTCCAACCAGTTCGAATCGTGGGGATTACTACAGTCCGCGACACCGGAGCCTGGGCAGACAGGCATCCCTCCCCCAGACACCCTCCCCACAGCCCCTGAAAGCGGGCGAATCCCAGCTGACTTCGTCCCTGCACGGCAGACATGGAGTTTGTGCCTGAACTCTGGCTCGAGGACGCCGCAGGTAACGCGATCCGGGCCGCCTGGCCACGCACCGCGTGTATGAAGACGAAGCGTGAGACGCACGATGCCCCCGACGGACTCACGACGACCCTGACGCAAACACTCAGGTACGCGGCCGGGTCGCCGGCTCCCGACCAAATCGCCCCAGACGCACCGGATATCGACTTGTCCGAAATGGAGCTGCTCGTAGAAATCGACGGTGAGATTCAGGCGCCTGCGAGCCCGGTGCCCGCGGCTCCCGTCCCGCAGTGAGCGATCGCTGACCGCCATCCGCTTCATCCACGTCGGCCGCTGCCCGGGTGCTGCCCCGGCGTTGCTCCGACCGCTGTCCCCTCTGTTCGCCCCCATCAGGCCGGGCGTAGTGTGGCGAACGTATTGCCGAGACCGGACTGAAGCGGGGCCGCCGTCACGGGGCTGAACATCGGAGGGCGCCATGGCCGAGCAGAACCGTCCAGATCAGCAGGAACCAGACGACACCAGCTCTGAACTTCGCCTGCCGCAACCCGACGCACACGACCCCGTCGAAGCAATTGAAACTCCGCTGGAGCGTCTCGGTGACGAGATCATGGCGGTACAGGACTTCTCGTCCGAGCAGGCCGGATACCACGCAGCGTTGAAGCCCCGACAGTTGCAGATGATCGCTATCGGTGGCGCCATCGGCACTGGCCTTTTCCTCGGAGCGGGTGGGCGGCTGGCGATCGCCGGCCCCGGCCTGGTGTTCAGCTACGCACTCTGCGGATTCTTCGCATACCTCATCCTCCGGGCGCTCGGTGAGCTGGTGCTGCACCGGCCGTCATCCGGTTCATTCGTCTCGTATGCGCGAGAGTTTCTGGGTGAGAAGGCGGCATTCATCGCCGGCTGGATGTATTTCCTCAACTGGGCGATGACGTCAATCGTCGACGTGACGGCTGTCGCGCTCTATGTGCACTACTGGTCGGCCTTCACCTCCATACCGCAGTGGGTGCTCGCGCTCATCGCACTGGCCGTTGTGCTCGGGCTGAACCTCGTGTCAGTCAAGGTGTTCGGCGAGATGGAGTTTTGGTTTGCGATCATCAAGGTGACAGCGCTGGTGGTCTTCCTCATCGTCGGCATCGTCTTTCTTTCAATGGGCTTTCCAACGGATGTCGGCCCGACCGGCATCACGATGCTTGCCGATAACGGCGGGATCCTGCCGCAGGGGCTGCTGCCGGTGGTCATCGTGCTGCAGGGTGTGGTGTTCGCCTACGCGGCCATCGAGCTGGTCGGTACGGCGGCCGGCGAGACACAGAACCCGCGCAAGGTGATGCCGAGGGCGATCAACACGGTCATCATACGGATCGCAGTCTTTTACGTCGGTTCGATTCTGCTGCTGTCCCTACTGCTGCCGTATACGGAATACGCGGCGGGCGAGAGTCCGTTCGTCACGTTCTTCTCGCACATCGGCTCCCCGGAGACGGCAGCCATAGCCGGGTCCGTGATGAACTTTGTCGTCGTGACGGCGGCCATGTCGAGCCTCAACGCGGGCCTGTACTCAACCGGTCGCATCCTGCGCTCGATGTCAGTCAATGGGGCGGCACCCCGCTTCACTGCCAGGATGAACTCGAGCGGCGTGCCATACGGCGGAATCCTGCTCACCGCCGGCATCGCACTACTCGGTGTCGGCCTCAACGCGATAGTGCCGGCGCAGGCGTTCGAGATCGTACTGAACATCGCGGCGCTCGGCATCCTCTCGAGCTGGGCGACCATCGTGCTCTGCCAAATGAAGCTGCAACGCTGGGCGCAGGCGGGCCGGCTTAAACGGCCGGACTTTCGGATGCCGCTTGCGCCGTTCAGCTCGTACGTCACGCTCGGCTTCTTGCTGTTCGTGCTGGTGCTGATGGCGTTCGACTATCCGGTCGGCACTTTCACCGTCGCCTCACTCATTGTGGTGATCCCGGCGTTGCTGATCGGGTGGCATTTCGCCAAACCGCGCATCCTGGCGGCGGCTCAGCTGCGTGAAGGACACACCGGCACGTTCCCCGTGGTCGCGGAGCGGCCTGGCATCGACACCGTGACAGGTGTCAGCGGTGCCGGCTCTTCGCCAGGGCCCGGGTCGCCACCGGAGTCACCGGAGCTACCGGATTCAGATGCGGACAGGCCCGGCAGCTAAAGGAAGAGTGAGAACAGCAGCGTGAACCCGAGTCCCATCACCGAGATGATGGTCTCCATCACAGACCAGGTCTTGATGGTCTGGCCGACGGTGAGTCCGAAGTACTCCTTTACCAGCCAGAACCCCGCGTCATTCACATGCGAGAAGAACAGCGACCCCGCGCCGATGGCCAGCACGACCAGGGAGAGCTGTCCGGGGGGAAGCCCAGCGGACAGCGGCGCGACGATGCCCGCCGCAGTCACGGTTGCAACGGTGGCAGAGCCGGTCGCCAGCCGGATGAGCACGGCCACCATCCAGCCGAGCATCAACGCAGAGAGGCTGGCAGCCAGGGCGATCTTGGCGATGGCCGTTCCGGTGCCGCCGTCAATCAGAACCTGTTTGAACCCGCCGCCGGCGCCAACGATGAAGACGACGCCCACGATCGGCAGCAGGCTCTGACCGATCTTGGTCGCGAGAACGGATGCCGAGAAGCCCACGGTCGTGCCGAACGTCACCATGGCCAGCAGTACGGCCAGCAGCAGCGCCACGACGGGGTCGCCGAGGAAGTCGAGGATGATGCGCGCCGGGGTGTCCTTCGGAAGCCAGATGTCGGCGGCCGCTTTCAAGAGCATGAGCACAAGGGGCAGCAGGATCGTGGTCATCGTCCAGGCGAAGCTGGGGGTTCTCGTGGCCGTTGGGTCCTGCGATGCGCCGGTGTGCTCTATCCCCTTGTCAGCATCGGCATCCGCGCTTGACTCGGTCACAGCCAGTGCGGCGCCACCGGCGCCGACGGGAACCCAGCGGGCGGCGAGACGACCGAAGAGCGGCCCGGCAACGATCACCGTCGGGATCGCGATGACGAGCCCGATCGCGAGCGTGAACCCGACGTTGGCGCCCAGGATCCCAATCGCAGCCAGCGGTCCTGGGTGGGGCGGCACGAAGCCGTGCAAAACAGACAGGCCAGCCAGAGCCGGAATGCCGAGCCGCATCGCGGGCGAATTTGTGCGACGGACAGCCAGCATGACGATGGGAATCAGGAGCACAAGCCCGATCTCAAAGAACATCGGAATGCCGATGATTCCGGCGATCAACGCCATCTTCCATGGCAGTGTGGCTGGGCGGCCCTTCAGGATCGTGCGCACCACGATGTCGGCGCCACCCGAATCGGCCAGCAGCTTGCCCAGCATGGCGCCGAGCGCGATCAGCACCCCGACGTAGCCGAGCACGCCGCCAACCCCCAGCTCGTACGATGCAGTCACCTTGTCGAGCGGGATGCCAGAGCCGATGCCCACGAACAGGGCGCCGATCGTCAGGGCGAGAAAGGCGTGGAACTTTGCCCACACGATGAGCACGACCACGATCGCGATGCCCACCGCAGCCACGATCAACACCTGGGTGTCGTGAGCGTTCCACGGTTCGTCGACGGGGTCCGTTGCGCTGTGCGCTCCGATCCAGCTGAGCGCCGTCACTGCGCGATCCAGAACGTCCATCGCCTTCTCCAATCTGGTCAGTCGTGCTGTTTCACGGCTCGCATGGGGATAGTCGGCACATCGGTGAGATGCAGCTCGGCGATGATCGCTTGGGCGATCGCCTTCGGCTTGCGCCCGATTTCGATGCTGACCGCTGGTTCATCCGGTGCGGGCTCTTCGAGGGCGGCGAACTGGCTGTCGAGAAGTGCAGTCGGCATGAAGTGGCCCTGCCTGGCAGCCATCCGGCTGGCGATCAGGTCGCGGCTGCCGGAGAGATATACGAAGATCACGCCGGCATGCCGGCGGTTGAGTAGCTCGCGGTACGAGCGCTTGAGGGCTGAGCAGGTGATCACACCGTTCTCGCCGGCGGCGTGGCGATCATCGATCCAGTCGGCGACCTTCTCGAGCCATGGCATCCGGTCGGCATCCGTGAGTGGATGCCCCGCGGCCATCTTCTTGACGTTTGCCGGTGGGTGTAACGAGTCACCCTCCTCGAACTCCCAGTGCAACCGGCCGGCAAGCAGGGCAGCAACGGTCGATTTTCCACAGCCGGATACGCCCATCACCACGAGGACGAGGGGGCGGTCCGCTGCGATGCTCTGCCAGTCGCTCATGGTCACATCCTGCCCCTGTTCCCGTGCAGGAGGCACTCCATGGCGTCCGCCGCGCCGATCGTGGGATTACGACTGGCCAGGGACGACCGGCCGATGCCGCGACTCGCGCCAAGAGGCATAGGCTATTTTCATGCGTGCAACAGTGATTTACGGTGAACGAGATGTCCGACTCGAAGAAGTCGCCGACCCGGTGTTGTCCAGTGGCGGTGACGCGATTGTTCGAGTCGTCGCGGCTTGCGTGTGTGGTTCAGACCTCTGGGCGTACCGCGGAATCGCGCCGGTCACCGAACCTCACCGTATTGGTCACGAGTTCGTCGGCATCGTCGAGGAGATTGGCGACGACGTCACGAACGTGGCCGTCGGCGACTTCGTCATCGCGCCGTTCTACAACTGCGACAACACCTGCATTAACTGCAGAAACGGTGTCAGTACGTCCTGCCTGAATGGCGGCTGGTGGGGTTCACCCGACCGCCTCGGCGGATTTGCTGATGGCGGACAGGGCGAGCGGGTACGCGTGCCGCTCGCTGACGGCACTCTCGTCGCCACCCCTGGGATGCCGGACGAAGATCAGATCCCCGGCCTCTTGAGCCTGGCCGATGTGATGGGAACCGGGCATCACGCCGCGGTCTCTGCGGGTGTCAAGCCGGGCAGCACGGTTGTCGTGGTCGGTGACGGAGCCGTCGGGCTCTGCGCGATCCTCGCCAGCAAGCGATTGGGAGCCTCCCGCATCGTGGCGATGTCGCGCCACGCGGATCGCCAGGAGATCGCGAAGGAATTTGGCGCGACAGACATCATCGTTGAACGCGGAGACGAAGGCGTCGCCCGCGTACAGGAACTCTTTGACGGCATTGGCGCTGACTATGTGCTGGAGTGCGTCGGCACTAAGGAATCGATGGACCAGGCGATCCGTTCGGCCAGGCCAGGCGGCATGGTCGGTTATGTCGGCGTACCGAATGGGGGCCCCGAGCTGCCGATTCGCCCACTGTTCAACCGCAACGTAGGCGTGAACGGTGGAGTCGCGCCCGTGCGCGGCTACATCGAGGAGCTAATGCCAGAGGTGCTCTCCGGTGAGATCAATCCCGGTCGTGTTTTCGACCTCTTGCTTCCACTGAGTGAGGTGGCTGAAGCGTACGCTGCGATGGACGAACGTCGTGCAGTCAAGGTCATGCTGCGCCCGTAAAACTAATTTTATTTACTACGGTGTGAGAAATAGCGCGCCTGAGTTGGGAATATTATCCCCGCTCAGGCGCGTTATGTGGTGATAGCAAGTCACGGATATGAGGGTTGCTCAGGAGCTTCCATTCATAAACATACAGGTGAATCGGACTCAGCTTCGAGCACTCTCTCAGAACCGGTACGTACAGTAATTGCATAACTGCAACATGCGGCGCCGGTATTCGGTCCAAATGATTTGCTTGTGAGTGCGTCCCCCGCGTGCTCCGGAATTCTTTCCCTGTGCGTGAGGATTCCGACCCTCGACGACGCCACATAGGCGAGATATTGGATTTGTAATGCTCCACGCCAACATGCCCGTTACACCTCGAGTCGAAGGGAGTGCCTGTGCGTAACCCTTTCAACAAGATCAACGACAGCAAGAACAGCACAACCTCTGAAGCAGCAGTCGACACCCCTACCCGCGCCGGTCGGACCGGTCGGATTCTGGGCATGTCAGCAGTCCTCTCCGTCGGCCTGATGGCTGTATCCACCTCAACGCCTGCGATGGCCGTCGAATCATCGACAGAGCAGACGCAGGAAAAGGCGCTGGACACCACCATCGAGCGAGCGTCGCAGACCGTCACCATTGATGCCTCGGCCGTCACTGCATCTATCGAGCGTGACAGCTATTCAGTGGGCGAACTGGCCGCGGCTGTTCCCGCGGTTGCCGCAGTCGAAGCGCCTGCTCCAGAGCCTGCTCCTGCGCCCGCTCCTGAATGGGTACTGCCCGTCACCGGAAACATCAGTTCTCCGTATGGCCCCAGGGCCAATAAGCCAGTGCCCGGAGTCGGGGCCTTCCATTACGGAATTGACCTCGCCGGACCGTCTGGTACCCCGATCCAGGCCGTAGCTTCTGGCACTGTCGTCGCCGCCGGCGTTTTGGGCACCTATGGCAACTGGGTACTCATCGACCACGGCAACGGTGTGCAGACAGGCTATGCCCACAGCAGTGCAATCGTCGTCAGCGTCGGTCAGGTCGTCTCTGCTGGTGAAACCGTCGCATTGCGCGGTAGCACCGGAGCCTCGACCGGCCCGCACCTGCACTTCGAGGTTCGTGTGAACGGCGACCGGATTGACCCCGCGCCCTTCATGGCCGACCGTGGCGTCACGCTGGGTCAGTAGCCCAGCCCGTGTCACGCGCGCTGTAGCAAATAAGACGGCAGTCCCCTCGGGGGCTGCCGTCTTTTTGTGCGCGCCTGGCACTACTCCCAGCTGTCGATGAGTTCTAGTGCGCTCCGCAGAATGGCAACTGCCTCGCTTCGATTCACGCGCGCGACGAGCAGGGCGCTCACCGACAGAGAGGTGAGAAGTCGAGCTCGCTGCCCGAGTGTCTCGGCTGGCGCGTCCGTGAATCGACGAGAGAGCGCCCGTTCGATTGCGTCGCCCAGCTCGGCTCGGTAGCTGTCGATGACGAGGCGCAGCGCCTCGTCATGCGAGGCAAAGCCCGCACTGTTCACCAGCAGGCAGCCAAGGCGAGGGGAGTCGTCTGGCAGCGTCTCGATGGCCTGCATGAGCCCACCGAGGTAACGCTGGACGGCATCCGCTGGGATCGGATCTGTGATGAGGATGCGAAGTCGGGGGCGAATTATCGCGTCGAGGTAATCCTGCACTGCGGCGTCAAACAGGCCGCGTTTGCTGGAGAACGCGTGGTACAGGCTGGAGCGACTGAGGCCGGTTGCTGCTTCGAGGTCGGGAAGCGATGTGCTTTCGAAGCCCTTGTCCCAGAAGACATCGCGCGCGGCACGGATCGCCTCGGCGGTGTCAAATGTCTGGGTCCTGCCCATTTTTCTTCCCCTCATGGTTTACGTATCGTTCGATCCAGTATATATTGGATCGAACGATACAGAAACAGGCCACGGGGGCACGGAACGTCAGTTCCTCCGGGCCGCGAAGCTGAAAGAGCGACCATGACAATCCTCGGACTCATCTTTGTTGGCTTGGCCGCTCTCATTCACGTCTACATCTTCGTTCTCGAGTCGGTGCTCTGGACAACGCCGCGTGCCCGCAAGACATTCGGCATCAAGACCGACGCCGAAGCGGATGTGACTAAGCCCCTGGCCTTCAACCAGGGCTTTTACAACCTGTTTCTCGCGATCGTGACTGCCATTGGCATCGTGTTGTTCGCCGCAGGAACGACCGGAGCCGGCGCCGCCCTGATTCTCGCCGGTGCCGGCTCGATGGTGCTCGCTGGCCTTGTGCTGATCATCTCGTCACCGAGCAAGGCGCGGCCGGCTCTCGTGCAGCTCGTTCCGCCAGCGCTGGGCATCATCTTCCTGCTGATCGGGCTTGCGATGTAGATCGTCGAGACCCCGCAGAATCACCAGTTCCGCAGAATCACCAGTTCCACCGAATCAAGGAAAGCTCTACGCCCATGACTTCAGCAACACCCAGCACCACCAGCACCCAGATCCAGCTCGCTGCCCGCCCCGTCGGCTGGCCGACACACGACGACTTCCGCACCGTCACCGTCGAGCTCGGCGAACTGGCCCCCGGCCAGGTGCGTGTCGTCAACGAGTTCGTCTCTGTCGACCCATACATGCGCGGCCGGATGAACGACGTCAAGAGCTACACCCCGCCTTACGCGCTCGACGCCACTATGACCGGTGGTGCTGTCGGACGCGTCGTTGAATCGGCGAGCGACAAGCTGGCCGTCGGTGACGTTGTGGTGCACGACTTCGGATGGCGTGACGTCGTCCAGGAGGACGCTTCAGCCGGATTCCGCGTCGTTCAGGAGATCCCTGGCGTGCCGCTGTCCGCTTACCTCGGGATCCTCGGCATGACGGGTCTCACCGCTTACGTCGGGCTGCTTGACATCGCCGCACTCAAGGAGGGCGATTCGGTCTTCATCTCGGGAGCCGCAGGAGCCGTCGGCAGCGCTGCTGGTCAGATCGCCAGGCTCAAGGGCGCCTCGCGCGTCATCGGCTCTGCCGGATCGGCCGAGAAAGTAGCGATCCTGACCGAGAAGTATGGCTATGACGCAGCCTTCAACTACAAGGATGCTCCGGTGCGCGAGCAGCTCGCCGCCGCCGCACCCGACGGCATCGATGTGTTCTTCGACAACGTCGGTGGCGACCACCTCGAAGCAGCGCTCGCCTCGTTCAACAACGGCGGACGCGCAGCGCTTTGCGGTGCAATCGTGAGCTACAACTCCACCGAGCGCACCCCTGGTCCCGACAACATGGCGAACATCATCACCCGCGGACTCACGCTCAGGGGCTTCACCCTGGCCGGATACGTGCACCACTTCCCCGAGTTCATGCGCGAGATGACCGGGTGGTTCCAGAACGGCGAGATCGTCTTCGATGAGACGGTCGTCGAAGGCCTCGACCACACGGTCGACGCATTCCTCGACCTGATGCGCGGCGGCAACATCGGCAAGATGGTCGTGCGCGTCGGCAACGCAGCCTAAGGATGTACGAGGCCGGCAGGGTACATCGCTGCCGGCACAACACAACAGGGCCGGGTCTTCGTCACCGTGAGGTGAGAAGGCCCGGCCCTGTTGCGTGCGTTGGGCAGCTGCGCCCGGTCGTTCGTTGTGCTTAGTCGTTGACGAGCAGCAGCTCGTCGAGCGTCTTGCGGGTGCGGGGAGCTGATTCGCGCGCGAGCAGCTCGGGGCTCAGGCCATCGATGTTTCCGAGCACTCCGAGTGCGATCACTGAGATCACGGTCTGAGTCTCGGTCAGGCCGAATGCCTGCGCGAGTGCTGCAGCGTCGAATCCGCCCATCTGGTGGGTGTGGATGCCGTCGTGCTGCGCCTGGATGCTGAGGTGAGCGACTGCCTGGCCCACATCGTAGACCGACCATGGGTTGGTGTTCTCAGTAGTGTCGACGACATTCGCGATCAGCACAGAGGCTGAGTCTGCCCAGGTCTGGTTGAAGCCGATGAGTGCGTCGTGGATCTTGGTGAAGCTCTCGGTGCCGCGGCGGGCAACGATGTAGCGAGCCGGCTGCGAGTTGCTGGCAGACGGGGCCCAGCGAGCGGCCTCGAGGATGGTGGTCAGCGTGTCGTCTGCGATGACGGCATCCGCGTCGTATGCGCGCGGGCTCCAGCGCTCGGCCAGGGTGGCGAGGAGGGGTGAGTCGGTGATTGCGGCGCGACTTATCGTGTCAGTGATGAGAGTCAATGGTTGCTTCTTTCAATGCGGCGGACAAAAGCGGGGCAACGCTGACCCTGCTCACTCTCAACACCTGGTCCCGTGGCGCTATTCCATGCCAATGCACGTATCTACCTGAGCGACTTCACAGCCGCGGGCAGGTATCAGATGTTCTTCAGCTGATCCCGAACCTGGCGACGCAGCACCTTGCCGATCAGCGAACGAGGGAGATCCTGCACTTCGATGATCTGCTTGGGCACTTTGTATGCAGACAGGCGTGACCGGCAGTAGTCCCGCAACGCGTCGACGTCGAGGATTGCTCCCGGCCGCAGCACCACGGCAGCCGTGACGTTTTCGCCACCACCGGCCGCGGGAAGTCCGACGACTGCCGCATCCTTGATGTCGGGGTGCGCGAGCAGTGCTTCTTCAACCTCAGTCGGTGCCACGTTGAAGCCACCGGTGATGATGAGTTCTTTCATCCGGTCGACGATGGTGATGAAGCCGTCCTCCGACACCCGAACGATGTCTCCGGTGCGCAGCCAGCCGTCGGCCAGCAGTACTTCAGCGGTTTCTGTCGGCCTGTTCCAATAGCCGGAGAAAACCTGGGGCCCGCGAATGAGCAGCTCGCCCTCTTCGTTGATGTCGCGGTCGACGGTGGGATTGTCGGGATCGACAACCCTGATCTCGGTGCTGGGGAACGGCACACCGACGGTACCTGTTCGGCGAGTCGGGCCCATTGGATTGCCGGCGGCGACCGGTGACGTCTCAGTCATGCCATAGCCCTCGACCAGCAAACCACCTGTCGCGGCTTCCCAGTGTTCGACTGTCGCCGGAGGTAGATTCATGGCGCCCGAGATAGCGAAACGGATGCTCGACAGGTTGACGTTGCGCTTCGCCGCGGCACGAACCAGACGTTCGTAGATCGGCGGAACTGCGGGCAGGAATGTCGGTGGCGTGCGCTTAACTGCGGTGAGCACCAGAGCGGGATCGAACTTCGGGAACAGCACCAGCCTGGCCCCGAGACTCATGGCGAAGGTGAGGCACAGCGTGAGCCCGTAGGCGTGGAACATGGGCAGAACCGCGTAGAAGACTTCCTGGCCGGGGCGCAGACCCTGAACCCAGGCCTGGCCCTGGAGCGCATTGGCACGCAGGTTGAAGTGGCTGAGGATTGCACCCTTCGGAGATCCCGTGGTGCCGCTGGTGTACTGCAGAACGGCGGTGTCGTGGATGCGGGGGCGCGGGTGCGACCGTTTCAGCCGCCGGTTTTCCAGCAGCGATTCCCAGGTGAGGGCACCGTGGGGGAGCGGGCCGCTGGTGAGTGCGTGGAGGGACTCTTTCGCCTTTTTGATCGGCAGCTTCAGGGCGACGCGCGTGGTGAACGGCATCCGCTTGGTCACATCGACGGCGATAACGGTGCTGATGCCGAGGTCTGACGGAAAATCGGTGACCGTCGAGTAGACCTTGTCCCAGACGATGGCGACGCGAGCGCCGTGGTCTTCGAACTGGTGACGCAGCTCGCGCTCGGTGTAGAGCGGATTGTGCTCGACGACAATTGCGCCGAGACGCAGCACCGCGTAGAACGCGACGATGTGCTGCTGGCAGTTGGGCAGCACGAGGGCAACGCGGTCTCCAGCTTTCACGCCGTGCTTGCGCAGCCCATTGGCCGCGCGCGCGATCTCTTCACCGAGATCGCGATATGACGTTGTCGCCCCAAAGAACTCGAGGGCGATTGCTGAGCCGAAACGCTTGATCGATGCGTCGATCATGTCGACGAGCGTCTCGGTCGGCGGATCAATGGTCGCGGGAACACCGGTGGCGTACGAGGCGATCCATGGCTTGCTCTCGAAGGCATTCATTACACAGAAAGCTCCTGCTTCAGCGCGGCGATGAAGGAATCGATGTCGTCTTCTGTGGTGTCGAAGCCGCACATCCAGCGCACTTCGCCTGTGGCCGGATTCCAATCGTAAAACCGAAAGTGGGTGCGCAGGCGATCGGCGACACCAGCAGGCAGGATGACGAAGATTGCGTTGGACTGGGTGGCCTGCGTGAATGTGACCCCGGTGATTTCGCCGTCACGGATACCGTCTTCGAGCGCGGTGCGCAGGCGGGCAGCCATCGCGTTGGCGTGGCTGGCGTTGCGCAGCCACAGGTCGCCGCCGAGCAGGGCGATGAACTGCGCAGAGATGAAGCGCATCTTGGATGAGAGCTGCATGTTGAGTTTGCGCAGGAAACTGAGTCCTGTCGCGGCCTCTGGGTTCAGCACGACGACGCACTCGCCGAGCATCATGCCGTTCTTGGTTCCGCCGAAGCTCAGTACGTCTACACCTGCATCGCGGGTGAATGCGCGGAGCGGCTGGCCCAGGCTGGCGGCGGCGTTGGAGATGCGGGCGCCGTCCATGTGCAGTTTCATGCCGAGCTTGTGTACGTGATCGGCGATGGCGCGGACTTCTTCAGCGGTGTACGCGGTGCCGAGCTCTGTGGTCTGCGTGATCGAGACGGCCAGTGGCTGTGCGCGGTGCTCGTCGCCCCAGCCCCAGGCTTCCTGGTCAATGAGTTCGGGGGTGAGCTTGCCATCGGGTGTGGCAATCGGCAGCAGCTTCAGGCCGCCGATGCGCTCGGGCGCACCGCCCTCATCGGTGTTGATGTGTGCCGTTGCCGCGCAGATGACGGCACCCCAGCGAGGCAGCATCGACTGCAGGCTGAGCACGTTTGCACCGGTGCCGTTGAAGACAGGGAAGGCCTCGATGCCTTCACCGAAGTGGTGCGCGAAGACATCCTGCAGTCTCGACGTGTAAACGTCTTCTCCGTAGGCAATTTGGTGTGCGCCGTTGGCGACGGAAATGGCTTCCAGGATCTCGGGGTGGATACCCGAGTAGTTGTCGGAGGCGAAGCCGCGGGAGTCGAGGTCATGGAGTTCTTCGGTCACCCCCCTATCCTCCCGCACTTCGACGCATCGATTCTGTGCGTGGGCTGCATGAAAGCTGCGGCAGGCGACGCTCTAGCCGCGCAGTGCCTCCTTCAGCGTGACGCGCGCGCCCATCCGCAGCAGCGAGTTGGAGTAGACACGAGCGCCCAGGACGATCACCAGCAGCGTTGTGACAAGCAGGATCACCAGTGACAGCAGGGGCTCCCACCATTCGGCGGTGCCAAGGAAGATACGCATGGGCATCCCGACCGGGGCGGAGAACGGGATGTACGACATGATCGTCAGCACCGTCGAATTGTCGTAGAAGAACAGCACAAGCAGGTACGGCAGCATCACCAGGATCATGACGGGCGAGGTGACAGTGCCCACATCCTCCTGGCGAGACACCATTGATGCCGTGGCGGCATAGAGCGAAGCAAGCAGTACGAACCCGAACGCGAAGAACACGGCGAACCACACGATCGACGGACCGAGGTCGCCCAGGAGCACCCGTTGTCCGGTCACCGCCATGCCAGCCGAGACGAGCACCCCGATCAGGACGATCTGCCCGAAGGCCAGAATGCTGTTGCCGAGCACCTTGCCCGCCATCAGGGCTCGCACCGGAATCGTCGACATCAGAATCTCGACGACACGGGTCTGCTTCTCTTCAACGACGCTTTGCGCGATGGTGGTGCCGAAGGTGAGGGCAGACATGAAGAAGACAAGCCCGAAGCCGAGGGCGACGAGGTAGGCAAGCATGCCGTTTGCCGGCGATGGGTCGAGCAGGGTCACCTCCGGGTACACACTGAGTGCATTGATGACGTCTGTCGGTGGTGAGTCGAGCGCGATCACTTCGATGCCCAGCGGCGACGCCGGGCTCACCGGTGCCGGAACGATGGCAGCCGATACAGTGCCGTCACGCACCAGAGCCTCTGCGGCTTCGACGCTGTCGGTCGGAACGGCGTCCAACCCGGTGGCCTTCTCGACGACCTGGCTCGCGGTGCCGACGACGGCGACCTTGGGCAGGGTGGCGTTCGCCCCGACGAGGCCGCCGACGATCACCGAGCCGAGAGAAACCGCCAGCAGGATGCCGGTCGAGATGAGGAACGCCTTGCTGCGGAGCCTGGCCACGATCTCGCGGGTGGCGACCAGCCAGACGCTCTGCCAGAACGTCGGTGCGGCATGGGGTGTGCGCGGAATGCGCGGACCCGACTGCGGGGTGACGGATGCCGAGGCGGACGACTGGCTGGCCGGAGTGACGGTGTTCACTTGACGATCTCCTTGAAGATAGTGGCGAGGGTCGGCCGCTGCTGACCGAAAGAGTGCACGGTTCCGCGAGCGGATGCCTCGTGCAGGACCTGCTGGCTGGCGACATCCGTTTCGGCTGCGAACACGGCAAAGCCGCCGTCGAACTCGGTGACGGTCACGCCGGGAACGTCGCGGATCCAGCCGGCATCTCCGCCTGTGTGGATCTCGTAGAGCGGACTGCTGAACTCATCGCGGAGCGCATCGCGCGGGCCGTTGGCGCGAATCTCGCCGCCGGCGATAATGACCAGGTCGTCGCAGAGGCGTTCGACGATGTCGAGCTGATGCGATGAGAAGAGCACGGGGGCGCCCTCGGCCGCATACGACTTGAGTACGTTCAGGACAACCTCGACCGCCATCGGGTCCAGGCCAGAGAACGGTTCGTCGAGCACGAGGAACTCCGGGTCGTGCACCAGCGCTGCGGCGATCTGGGCGCGCTGCTGGTTTCCGAGCGAGAGCGATTCGACAGTGTCTTCGGTGCGCTCGCCGAGGCCGAGTCTCTCGAGCAGATCGGCGGTGTTGCGCTTCGCGTCGACGGTCGGGAGGCCGTGCAGCCTGGCCAGATAGATGAGCTGTTCGGCCAGCTTCATCTTCGGGTAGAGCCCGCGCTCTTCAGGCATGTAGCCGAAGCGGCGGCGGTCACTCGCGGTGAGGGTCTGGCCGTCGAGCAGGACGGTTCCCGAATCGGATTCGAGCACGCCGAGGATGATGCGCATCGTCGTCGTCTTGCCTGCACCGTTGCCACCGACGAAGCCCGTCATCCGGCCGTTGCCGACGGTGAAGCTCACATCGGAGAGCACTCGGCGCGAGCCGTAGTGTTTGGTGACGTTCCTGATTTCGAGCATGGGAGCCCTTTCTGTGACCGTATTCCCCACGGTACGAGAAAGGGCTCCGCGTGCACATCCGCCGTGCGGGTGAGCGGGAGGCTCATCCGGGTGGCGGATGCGTTCCGCTAGATGGCGGCGATGCTCCACTCGGCGAAGGTGACCTCGCCCGGCTGCAGCACGATCAGGTCTTCGCCCGAGTTGAAGGCTCCTGGCGGGCAGGTCATCGGTTCGACGGCCAGTCCGCGGCGGCTGTTCGCCGGAATCGGCTGGTCGGCGGTGTGCACCTGAACCCATGGGCATGACGAGTCCCAGCGCATGACGACGCCGGTGCCGGATGGCGCGGTGAGGCGCACCTCTGCCGTGCGGCTCTCATCCCTGGCCAGGCCGGTGAAGGCGTGGTCGATGAACAAGTCGCCGATGATGCGGGGTGTGCGGAAGTCGAAGGATCCGTCTGCTTCGGTGGCGACATCCGCCAGCCCGGTCGGAATCAGGCGGTCTTCGGTGACGGTGAGCACCTGCTCGGCGGGGAGCAGGAGGGTCCAGTCGTCGACTGTGCCTTCGCCCGCGACGAGGTAGGGGTGCGGGCCGGTGCCGTATGGTGCGGCCGCGTTGCCGGTGTTGCGAGCGGCGACCGTGGTGTGCAGTCCGTTGCTGTCGAGCAAAAATTCCACGCGCACCTGCACGCGGAACGGGTAGCCGTCCTGGGCGTCGACGGTGGTGGCAAGCATCACGCGGTCTTCGGCCTCGTCGAGCGCGATGAAGTCGTGCCAGGCGACGAGTCCGTGCAGGGCGTGGCCGCGGCCGGGCTCGGTGAGGGGAAGCTGGTATTCGTTGCCCTCGAAGGTGTAGCGGCCATCGATGACCCGGTTCGGCCACGGTGCCAGGGTGGCGCCACGGAATGCCGGGCGCATCTCGTCGGCGTCGAATAGTACGACGAGGTCGCGGCCGTTGTGCTGCAGGGTGCGGAGCGTAGCGCCGACACTGGCAATGGTGGCGGTGTATTCACCGCTGGTGAGCTCGAACTGAGTGCCGGAGAGGGGGATGGTCATGGGTCAATTCTGCCCGGGATTTTGACCTGCCGCGTTCACTTCCGTGGGTTGCGCACGAGCAGCTCGCCGATTTCACAGTCGAGCGCATCGCAGATGGCGACGAGGGTCGAAAAGCGGATGGCGCGGGCACGATCGTTCTTCAGCACGGACAGGTTGACGATGCTCACGCCGACCCGTTCGCTGAGCTCTCTGAGTGTCATCCCGCGTGCGGCAAGTAGCTCGTCGAGTCGGCAGTGCACGCCCACTAGACCAGGCCTTCGGTATCGCGCTGCAGGCGTTGGCCGAATTCGAAGGCTGCGGCGATTGCCCCCAACGCGATGCCCGCGAAGATGGGCATGAGCGAGACCGTGGATGCCATCGGAAAGATGGTGTTGCTCGGGTCGGCATTGAGTTCACCGGCAACCATGAACTGACCGATGCTGCTCAGGCCGAGGGTGATCACTCCACCGAGAACCAAGGTGGTGCTGGCAGTGGCGAGCAGCCAGGTTGCGTGTCGGGAGAACGGTCGGCCGCGAATCAACCCGACGCACAGGTAGGTAAAGGCGGCGGCCAGGGTGGCCAGCATCAGGCCGTTGACGAGTGTTCCGCCGCTCAGGAACGCGCGGGCCGCGGCCGAGATGCCAGCGAGGGTGACAGTGGCTGTGGAAAAAGTGCCCTGCACGAGCGAAGCCGTACCCGTGGCCGCACCACTCGGTACCTGCGCGTTCGTGCTGAGTGACATCTGCGTGTGTGGGTCGAATGCGAGGGAGATTGCCTGGGTGATTGCGCTGACGAGCACCAGGATGCCGAACACTGCGGTCACCGCGGCGAGAAAGCTGAGAGCGATGCGTTCCGAGCGGCGGAGACCTGTCGGGGGTGTCGGTGGGGTTGCCAGCTTGCCAGCGGTGAAATTCACGGCGTCCTCCAACGATTATCGATAATAACGATTGTCGATAAGGTATCGGCGTGGGCGGCACACGTCAAGACTGTGCGAGACCTGGCACCACGAGTCCGTGCTCGTAAGCGAACACCACGGCCTGGATGCGATCGCGCAGCCCCAACTTCATCAGCACCTTCGAGACATGGGTCTTCACAGTCGCCTCGCCAAGGTACAAGCGGCCGGCGATCTCGGAATTCGCCAGGCCGAGTGCCAGGAGCGCCAGGACTTCGGCCTCGCGGTCGGTCAGCTGATCCAGTGACTCTGGGGCGGTGCGCGGGCGGGGATCAGGCTGTGCCGGGCGCCCTGGCGCGCGTTGCCCGGGCAGCGGGTCTACGGTCAGTGGCTGCCCGGGCACTCCGGGCAGTCCGAACGAACCGGTGAATCTCTCGATCACGCGACGGGTGACATCCGGTGCCAGTAGGGCGTTGCCTCCGGCCAGTACTTGAACGGCCTCGATCAGCGCCTCGGGTGTTGAGTTCTTCAGGATGAAACCACTCGCCCCGTGCTTGAGCGCCTCGAACAGGTAGTCCTCGCGGTCGAAGGTGGTGAGCACGAGCACGGCGGCCGCGATGTCGGTGTCTGCCACGATCACCTGGGTCGCTTCGAGGCCATCCATGCCGGGCATCTGCACGTCCATGCAGATCACATCGGGGTTCAGCAGCCTGGCCTGATCGATGGCGGATTGCCCATCGGATGCCTCACCAACGACGGTGATGCCGGGTTCCGACTCCAGAATGGTGCGGAATCCGGCGCGCAGCAGCGCCTGGTCGTCGACGAGCAGCACCCGGATTACGGCGGGGGTCATGACTTGTCTCCGGTTGGTTCGAGTGTTGGCAGTGTTGGCAGTGTTGGGAGCATTGATGCGCCGAGAGCTGGGGGGATGCCGCCGTCGATCTCGGCAGCGACAGCGACAGCAGCGGCGGCGGCGGTGGGAAAGCGCGCACGAACCAGGTATCCGCCGCGGGGCTTGGCGCCCAGCTGGATCTGGCCGCCGACGGCTGCCACCCGCTCACGCATGCCGCGTTGGCCGAGTCCCGATCCGGGGGTCGGATCCATCCCAGTGACGGGGCCGATGCCGTCATCCGTCACCTCGAGCTCGATGGCGTTCGCCTCGTAGCGCAACCGGAGATCGGCGGTTGCCCCGTGCCCCGCGTGCTTGCGGGTGTTTGTCAGGGCTTCCTGCGCGATGCGGTACACACAGAGGCCGACGGTGCCGGGGACCTCCCGGGGCTCACCGACGATGGTGACGGCCACCGGAACGCCGGCAAGCGTGCACTCCTTGGCAAGCTCGCTGAGCTGATCGATGCCGCGGGTGCTGTTGCCGCGGTTGTGCGGCTCGTCGTCGGAGCGCAGAGTGCCGAGCATGGTGTGCAGCTCCTCGACGGCAGTGCGGGCGCTGCGTTCGATCGCTTCGAGGGCGACGGCCGCCTGGTTGGGATCGCGATTCAGGATGCGTCTGGCAGCGCCGGCCTGTACCCCCATGAGCGAGACGTGGTGCGCCACGACATCGTGCAGTTCCCTGGCGATGCGGATCCGTTCGAGCGAGACGGCTTGTGCTGCACTGCGCAAACGCTCGTCGGCGAGCTCCTGGGTGCGTGCCTCCAATGCTGCCGATTGGCGGGCCGATCGCCAGGCAGCATTGCCAAAGTAGTAGGCGGCGCTGAAATAAATCAGGTTGATGAGCACCTGGAGCAGGCCGAATGCCGCATACGGAGAGATAAGTCCCTCGCGCGACAGATCGGGCATCGCTGTCATCTGGTTGGCGGCCACGATGAGCGACCAGAACAGCCAGATGAACATCCCCGCGATGATGACTGCCCGCACCCAGATGGCGCGCGTGCGGTTCGGCGCCCACGCTCCGACCGTGTAAATGGCCATGTACAGGCAGATGCTTGAAAAGAGCAGATCGGTGACGCCGAGCATCGCGCCGCCGCTGAACACCACTGCGATGACGAGCGCGGTGATCTCGGGCCAGCGGCGCCGAACGGCGAGGGGGAGCGCGATGGCGGCAACCCACAGGATTACCAGCCAGGTCGGCGAGTCGGCATAGATGTCGGCCATGCGGCTGAGGGTGACGCTGAGCGCGGTTCCCGCAGCGAGGAGCACGGCGACCCAGATATCGTTCCTGAAATCCTGACGGCTCGGCCGCGCGCGGATCCAGCCTGGGGCGAGGGGATCGGCAGTCTGCGAGAGAGCCGCGGCGCGCTGTAGATCGGCGGTGCTGTCGGTCATGCTGCCACGCTAGTGGCTCCGGGCCTCGTGCCGGATCCGTCGCTCGGGGGAGTGCACGAAGAAGGGCACAGCCATTCGGCCGTGCCCTTCATCGAATCAGCAGACTAAGCGTGCAGGCGACGACGACGCAGCAGCAGTCCGGCGCCCAGCAGCAGGAACAGCGCGGCTGCACCAAAAGGCACAACGGCGTTGAATCCGGTCTCTGCGAGCGATGCGGAGGCGCTCGCCGCAGCGACACTGATTTCGACGCTCGACACGGCACCGGTGAACTGTCCGACCACAACGAGAGTGTGCGCACCAGCGGCCAGCTGGCTGAGCACGCTGGGGCTGAGGGTGATCTGGGCGACGCCGTTCACAACGGGGAAGGTGCCGACGCTGATCGGTGACGAGTAGAGGTAGGCGTCGACGAAGCTGTCCGATCCCGCAAACGGCACGTTGGCGGTGTAGCTCATGGCGGGGTTCAGCGCGTCAGCCGGCAGGCCGACGGAAGTCTGGGACGACGGCGTGGAGCCGTTGTTCGCCAGGAACGCTGCTAGTTCGGATGAGTCAGCGACCGGCGCGCTTGCTGTCGCCAGCTGAGGGGCAGTGGTGAATGCGGGGTCAGAATATCCGTCTGCGAAGCCGTCAAGGTGGCCGATGGCCTGAACCCAGATTCGCTTGTTCACGGTGTCTGCGGTCACGAGCAGGGTGGATGCTTCTGCGCCCTGGATGTCACCGGAGTTCTGGGCGTGTGGGCCGACGGCACCCCATGCGTAGGTGAAGGTTGTGCCTGCAGGCCAGCCGGCCGGCGTGGCGGTGAGCGTGCTGCCCACGGCGTGGGTGCCGGAGATCGTGACGGTGCCGGTGCTCATGAATGGCAGCAGCTCGATCGATACAGGGACATCCGCGTCAACGACGGGGACAGTTTTGACCTGGGTTCCGTATCCGTCTGCAGAAATCGTCAGCGAATAGTCGGCGCGAGGGGCGAGGTTCGGGATCGTGAACTTTCCGGCTGCGTCAACCTCGACGTAGCTGCCGGAGTATCCATCAACACCGTTGAGCAATACCTGGGGGGCGAATGCCGGGTTGGCATCCTTGGCTGTGACTACGCCATTGATCGAGAACTGCGCAGGAGCTTCTGGCTCGACGACCTGAAGGTTGTACGGGCCGAGGACGATGTTCGCGCTCGGCATGTCGAGTGAAGATGCCAGAGTGATGTACCCGGCTGCAGCGATCTCCAGGTCGTGGGTACCCGGTTCTACCGACAGGGCAAACGCGCCGTCAGCGTCGGTGACCGAGGGGGAACCACCGTCGATCGTGAGCTCAGCTCCTCCGAGGGGTGTGCCCCCCAAACCAAAGACTGTGCCGGTTGCGGAATAGGTCTCGGGAACAGCCGACGCGGGCGCCGCGGCCACAAGGGAGAGCCCGCCGACCATGGCGAGGCCAAGGCCGAGGGCGGCGATGCGGCGCAGGCCGCTGGGGGGAGTCGTTTTCACGTTTCTGGGGTCCTCATCCACTGTGCAGAATTCTCGTCAAATGGAGACTGATGAAACAAGAACGCTACACACTGTTCCGAAAAGCTCCGCCGCGAGCTTAGCGGTCGGATGGTCGCGACCACCGATCCAGGCCCGAACTGGGGGTAGCGGCACTATGTCAGATCGAGCGGATTATCAGTAGCGTTACTCGCCCAGTCGAACCTGGGGTGTGCTGGCAGAAGCCGCAGTCGAGCTTTCACGCACGACGAGCGTGTACGAGCAGTCGATGTCGGCGGTGTCCGACTCTGGATCGGTGATGAGCTGAATGAGCTGGCTCACTGCATTCGTGGCGATCGCATCCTTGTTCGGCGAGATCGTGGTCAGCGATGGAACGTTGAATGCCGACTCCTCGATGTCGTCCATGCCCACCACTGCGACCTGGTCTGGCACCGTGATTCCCGCGGTTGCAAATGCGCGGAGTGCGCCCATCGCGAGGACGTCGCTGAAGCAGACGACGGCATCCATCTCGACGCCGGCGGCTATGGCGCGGGCGGTCGCTGCACGCCCCGCCTCCCGCCCGTACTCATCGGTGTAGAGCACAAGCGAATCATCGAACACGATTCCATTGGCCTCGAGTGCGGCGCGATAGCCATCTAGTCGCAAGCTCGCGCTGCGATACCCGGGCGAGCTGAATGCGCCGAGGGCGGCGATCCGTGAACGTCCTGTCGAGATGAGGTGCTCAGTGAGGTCACGTACGGCCTGGACGTTGTCGATGGCGATGTCGATGAAATCTTCGTTGAAGATCTGCTCGCCGATCAGCACCACGGGTACACCGGGCAGGTTGTCTCGCAGATCCGCAGCCGACATGCTCATCGGGCTGAGGATGAGGCCATCGACGGTGTGGGAATTGAAGTCCTGCAGGATGCCGATCTCGCGGGCGAGTGAGCCGCCGGTTTGCCCGGCCATCACGGTGTAGCCGCGCTCCTGTGCCGCACGCTCGATCAGTTCACTCAGCTCGGCGAAGTAGGGCTGCGACAGCTCGGGAACCGCAAGCCCGAGCACGCCGGTGCGGCCCTGGCGGAGCCGCCTCGCGCTGATATTCGGCCGATATCCCAGCTGCTCGATCGCTTGCTGTACACGGATGCGGGTCGCCGGTCGTACATGCTCGAAGTTGTTCACCACGTTGGAAACCGTGCGTGGCGACACCCCGGCAAGCCGTGCTACTTCGTCCAGCTTTCGCGCCATGGACTCATCGTGGCTCATCGGGGCACCGCGTGCAAACCGTCGCGGTGTCGGGAGCGACCAAAGATTTGACAACGTTTCTAGCGCTGTGCCACAGTCTCTGTTGTTTACAGTTTGCAACGTGGCAATTTAGGAGTCGGTCGTGGCGCGGAAAGCTCAGCATGCACGAGGGTCGCTCAAAAACGGCTTGATGTTCACCGGTCCCTTCCTGGCCATCTATGCGATTTTCATCATCTACCCGGTGCTCCAGGCCATCTTCATGAGCGGCTTCGACTGGGACCTTCTCGGATACACCCGAGAGTGGATCGGGCTCGGTAACTACGAGCGGATGCTGTGGGGCACGTCAATGACGTGGAGCCTTGGTCACATGTTCCTGTGGCGGGTCGCCATCCTTGCGGTGGTCGGCTGGCTCTTGGTGCGGCCAATCAGGGAACGGCGTATCTCCGTCTCTCGCATCGTTGCCGTAGCCGGTGCGGTGCTACTCGCCATCGTGCTTGGCTTCCACCCGGGCGAAGGTGGCATCTGGAACGATCCCAGTTTCTGGGTCGCGTTCCGAAACACCCTGCTGTTCACTGTGGTGTCCACTCCCATCATCGCTGGGCTTGGCCTGCTGATGGCGCTGGCGCTGCAGGGCGGACGTCGCGGAGCAGGTCTGTACCAGATGGCGTTCTTCCTGCCCTATGTGCTGCCCGTTTCGGTAGCAACGCTGATCTGGAGCTACTTTCTCTCTCCCGACAAGGGTCTCCTTGCTCCGTTCCTCGCCAACTTCGGAATCGCACCGATTGCCTGGCTCTCCGACCCGTCCTTCGCGATGGCCGGCATCATCATCACCACCGTTTGGTGGACGGTCGGCTTCAACCTGGTGCTCTTCGCCGCCGGCCTGCAGGATATCGACAAGACGCTCTACGAAGCGGCATCCCTCGATGGAGCCGGGGCCTGGAAGAAGTTCGTCAACATCACCATCCCCGGCCTCAAGCACGTGCTGATCCTGGTGGTGATCACCCAGGTGATCGCGTCGTTCCAGGTGTTCGGCCAGGTCAACATCATGACAAGCGGCGGACCGGGCGGAGCAACGCGGGTGCTCATCCAGCACATCTATGAAGCAGGGTTCCGTGATCTGGAGCTCGGCTACGCCTCCACCGTCTCAATCTTCCTCTTTGTCGTCATGCTCGTCGTCTCTGTCATCCAGTTCAAGACCATCGGGCGCGAAAGGTAATCACGCATGTCCTCAACGATTCAGAGAGAACGAAGCCGCCCAGAGAACGCGACGGCAGCGGCTGCGACGCCTGCCCCTCGGGCTCGCCGCGCACCGACAGCCCGCCACCTGACCAGAACCACCGTTTATCACGTGCTGATGATCGCGGCGAGTGTGGTGTGGCTGATCCCCGCCCTGTGGATGGTGTCGCTGGCGCTCACCCCGAACGACCTTCTCGCGGTGGAGACGAACAAGCTCATCCCGCCTGCCATCACCTTCGATAACTTCCTTGGCGTCTTTCAAGTCGGTCTCACGGGTCGATGGTTCCTGAACAGCATCATCGTGTCGGTCGTCACCACCTTGCTCACCGTTTTCCTGTGTGCGATGGCCGGCTACGCATTCGCCAAGATCGAGTTCAAGGGCAAGGTGATCGTCTACGCCAGCGTGCTCGCCGGGCTGATGATCCCGAAGGAGGCGATGTTCATCCCCCTGTTCACGATGTTCGCCGACGCCGATGCGCACAACTCATACGAGGCGCTGATCCTTCCGCGGCTCGCGGCCCCGCTCGGCGTCTTCCTGATGACCCAGTTCTTCTCCAAGGTGCCAGATGAAATCGAGGAGGCCGCTCGCGTAGACGGCGCTGGACCGTGGCGCACCTTCTTCTCGCTGATGCTGCCGCTGGCCAGGCCGTCGATGGTCGCCCTCGGCATCTTCACCTTCGTGCAGACCTGGAATGACTACCTGTGGCCGTTGGTCTCTGCAACGCAGCGTGAGATGTTCACCATCACGACAGGTCTTGCCTCCCTGCAGGGCAACTTTGCCCAGGCAACCGAACTCGGCTCGTTGATGGCCAGGGGAACCATGGGCAGTCTGCCTCTGCTCATTGTCTTCGTGCTGTTCCAACGCCATCTGATTCGCGGCATCGCGCTGACCAGCGGCGACAAATAGGTTTCGACTTTCTCTCGCTCGATGGCGCAGCGCCGTCGGGTTTCGCACCACTCACACAACAAATGCACTACTCACATAAAAGGAGATCCTTCATGAGAACCATGAAGTTAGCAATGACAACGGTGTCCATTGCCACAGCATCGCTGCTGTTGGCTGGCTGCTCTGGCGGCTCAGGCGCAGCAAGCACAGCCGATCTTATGGATGAAATCGCGGCGGTGACCCCGGCCCAGCTCGACGGCACGACCATTCAGATGGCGCGGATGTTCGGCGAGTGTGAAGAGACGACCGATGGGGTGACCGACACTACGCTGGCCACCACAGAGTGCGAAGCCATCCAGATCCTCACGAACAAGTTCAACGCTGAAAACGAATTCGGGATCACCGTTGAGCGCCTGGGTGGCAGTGAATGGGCGTCGTACTATGACGCCTTCAACGCCAGCGTCGCAGGCAAGGCTCCAGCCGACATCGCCAACCTGCACGGCTACGCGATTCCGGACTATGCCGCGCGCAACGTGCTGCTTGAATTCGACCCGGCTGAAGTCGGCATCGATCTCGACGATGCGAGCGATGCTGCTCGCTCAGGCGTCGAATGGGACGGTGGCGTATACGGCGTGCCATTCGACCTGCACGCAATCCTGGCGCACGTGAACGTCGACCTGTTCACCCAGGCCGGCCTGGTCAACGCCGACGGAAGCCCGAAACTCCCGACATCGACCGCGGAGTTCCTCGAATCGGCCAAGGCCGTCAAAGAAAAGACCGGCAAATACTTCATCTCCGTAGCATTCGCCAACGACCCGATGGGCTGGCGTCTGTTCTCGACCCTCGTCAACCAGCAGGGCAGCGAAGTGATTTCAGAAGACGGCAAGACGGTCAACCTGGACACTCCTGAGGCTGTAGAGGCACTCGAGTTCATCAACACCCTCATCGACGAGGGTTATGCAGACCCGACAATCGACTACAGCGGATCGACAGCGCAGTTCCTCAAGGGTGACTCCGCAATGTTGATGAACGGCACCTGGGTCGTCAATGAGTACGCGACGACAGCACCGTTCACCTACCAGGTCGCTGACTTCCCCACGCTGTACACGGAGCCGGCCGCCTGGGCAGCGTCGCACACGTGGGTAATGCCGCGTCAGTCGGACGATGACGCCGTGCAGTACCGCGCTTCGCTTGAGTTCGCCAAGTACCTCTATGACAACACCGAGGTCTGGGCCGTCGCTACCGGGCACATGTCTTCACGCGTGTCAGTGCTGGAATCCGAGGCATACAAGGGCGCTATCCAGCGCGAGAACTATGTCGAGACCGCGTTGAACAACGCCCGCCAGGTTCCGCACATCCAGGGCTGGCAGTCGGTTGAGGATGCCATCCGTGAGCAGATCGAGGCCACGTGGCTGAATGACAAGGACATCAGTGCGGCGTTGACCGAAGCACAGACCCGCGTCGAACAGATCATCAGCAAGTAGTCGCCAAACGCACGAAGTCGAGGCCTGCGGTGCGGTTGTCGCACCGCAGGCCTCATCTGTAAGAGGAGCTCACACGCATGACCGAAACAAGCCGCCCGTCTCTCAACCTTGACGGCGAGTGGGCCCTCACTCTGCCGACATCCAGCTCGGCACTGGGTCAAGGACTGGTGAATGTGCGGGTGCCGGGGCCCTGGACGATCCAGGTTCCTGGCTTCGAAGACTCGCACGAGACGGTGCGTTATTCGCGCACCTTCCGGCTGCCGATTGACTGGACATCCGGCCAGAAGCTGATGCTCGGCTTTGGCGGCGTCAACTATGCGGCGAGCGTGTCAGTGAACGGTGTCGCCGTCGGCGAGCATGTCGGGGGATGGACGCCATTTGACCTCGATGTGACCGACGCAATCGTATGGGGCGCAGACAATGAGCTCGAGGTCATCGTCAGCTATCCGCCGGAGACCGGAGATGCAGGGACTCCGAGCGCCGCTGAAGTGCCGCACGGAAAGCAGACGTGGTACGGCACGGGAGCCGGCATCTGGCAGTCGGTCGTCCTGGAACAACGCCACCACCAACACCTCACGGCGCTGGTGGTGCGTGCTGATGCCGAGAGCGGGGCCCTATCGGTCGACGTGCGGCTCGCAGAACCGGCCGTCAGCGGCCAGCAACTGACGCTCAGCACAACCGTGTGTGGCGATGCAGCAGAGGGTGCAGCCACGAGTACTCTGACGCTCGTCGATGGAGTGCAGAACGCAACCATCACCCACATCGTCGACGGGCCGGTTCTCTGGTCGCTCGACGCCCCGAACCTGTACGACGTCACGGTCGAACTCGCATCCGACACCGGCGTCGATCGCCAGACACGCACGACGGGCTTCCGCACCTTCTCAGCTCGAGACAGCGAAGTATTCCTGAATGGCGAACCCATTGAGATTAGGGCTGTGCTCGATCAGGACTATCACCCGGGCAGTTCGACGATCCCGGAATCGACGGAGGCTCTCGAAGCGCTGTTCATCGAGGCTCGTCGCCTGGGCTTCAACATGTTGCGCTGCCATATCAAGCGCCCGGATCATCGCTACTACGAGATCGCTGATCGGCTCGGAATGCTGGTCTGGACAGAGCTGCCCAGCTGGCTGACCATGACAGAACGGGGCGCGCGCGAGGGCGCCGCGCTGCTCACCGAACTGATCGAGCTGGATGGCCATCATCCGTCGATCGTGATCTGGACAGTGATGAACGAGTCATGGGGCATCGACCTGCGGGATGCCGGGCAGCGCGCCTGGCTGCGGGAGACGTTCGATGACGTGAAGGCTCTGGTGCCGCAGTCTCTCGTGGTGGACAACTCGGCGTGCGAGCCCCACTTCCATGTGAAGAGTGACCTCGACGACTTTCACATCTATCGGGGCATTCCCGAGAGCCGTATTGCGTGGGACGACGTGATCGCCGAGTTCGCTGGGCGCCCTGACTGGACGTACAGCCCCTTCGGTGATGCCGAGCGATCGGGCGCCGAACCGCTACTCCTGTCGGAATTCGGCAACTGGGGCCTGCCATACGCTCGTGACCAGTACGCGTCTGACTGGTCAGAACCCTGGTGGTTCGCGGCCGGGGCTGATTGGGCGTTCGGCGCCGCAGAAGGCACCGGTCTCATGGGGCGATTCGAGTCGCTGGGTCTTGATCGAGTCTTCGGTTCGTGGATGCAGCTCATCTCGGCCCTCCACCACGCGCAGATGGTGGCCAACCGCTACCAGACCGGCTCCATCCGCCGTCATGGTTCTATCTCTGGCTACGTGCTGACGCAGCTCAGCGACGTGCAGTGGGAGGCCAATGGGCTGCTCGACATGAACCGGCGACCCAAGGAATTCAACGAGGACTTTCGTCTCATCAACGGTGATGTCGCCGTCGTGCTCAGGCCAGATACCTATTCGGTACTCGGCGGATCCGAGCTTGCTGTGACGCTGGACATCGTTCCGCCCCGACCGATCGCCGGCTACGCCACGGGAGATGCCGAACTCCGGATCATCGTCGCGGGCGAGACGGTATCGTCGCGGCCGGTCGATCTCACACTGCGCGAGGAGAGCGTCGTCACGGTGGTGCTCCCCGATACGCCCTCTGAATGCGAGGTCGCGGCCGAGGTGTGGTGGAACGGCACCCTGATCGCGCGGGATGCGGCCTTCATCGTCGTCCTCGCCGACGAACGACCAGAACTTGCCCGGACCCTCATCGGTTCCGATGACCTCGTGGTCGACTGGATTCGGGCCCTGGGGTGGCAGGTCGCTACCGCTGCTGCGGACTCTGGCGAGCACGACATCGACCGCACAGCGGTGTTCGTCACCCGTGCGTTTGATGCGCGAGCACAAGCACACGCCAGAAGTGGTGGACGTGTACTTGTACTGGCCGAAGAGCACGGCGCGCTCGGCGACGCCTTTGATTACCTTCCTGCCGCCAAGCTCGGGCCACGCACGGGCGATGGGGACTGGGTGCCGCGCCAGGAATGGTTGCGTAAGGAGGGAGCATTCGCAGAGCTTCCCGGTGGCCCGCTGCTCGGTATCGCCTACGAAGACCTGCTCGGCGAGTTCGTCATCACCGGGATCCCGGCACCGATGCGACCGGCCGACGTGCACTCGGCAATCTTCTCCGGCTGGCTGCGCGGGGCGGCCACCACGACAGCGACCATCGCGTGGAGCGACGGCGAGGTCACCCTGACGACGTTCCGGGTGCGCGAGCAGCTTGGTCGAACTCCCTTGGCCCACGTACTCGGACGAGCGCTGCTGGCCCACGCGGCACGGTAGCGGCGGAGAGGGCGGGTCGGGGAGCGCAGCGCACTGCATCCCCGGCCCGCCGCCTAACCGCCCAGCCGCACGCGGGTGTTGTTGACGGATGCCGCTTCGGCGTCCCACAGGCCGACGACGCTCTCGGCGAGCTCGCCCTCAAGGCCCTCCAGCGCGCGGACCACGAAGATCACGGCTGCGGCACGCGCTGTACCGTCGTCAGAATCGCGGCCGGCCTTGGCGAACCCCTGTCCGACAGCCCTGGTCCAGGTTTCAGCCGCGGCCTTCGCCGCCGCATAGTTGGCGCCACCCGGAGCCG
The DNA here is from genome assembly GCF_047530025.1 of Leifsonia sp. A12D58. NCBI lineage: Bacteria > Bacillati > Actinomycetota > Actinomycetes > Micrococcales > Microbacteriaceae > Leifsonia > Leifsonia sp. A12D58. Next base: position 314,134 of record NZ_JBLJAT010000004.1, read on the forward strand.
GCTTGTCGACTGACACGCTCGACACGATGGCGAGGCGCCCGGCCGGCGAGACAAGCAGGTCGTTGTTGAAAGCGCGGGTGGTATTTCGCAATGTCGTGACGACGTTGCGATGCAGGAAGCCCCAATCCTCGTCGCTCTGACCGGCCAGCCCGCCGCCACCACGCCATCCGCCCACCAGATGGATGAGGCCGTCGATCTGCGCTCGCCCGTCGCTCTGGCTCTGCCCGTCGATCTGGCCCCAACCCTCACGGAGGGCATCGGCATGCAGGGTCTCGGCCAGAGCTGTCACTGCGTCAAACGAACTGAGATCGCAGACGTGCGTGATCGCGTCGGGTACCTGATCACGCAACGTCTGCAAGCGGCCGGCGTTGGAGCCGACTGCGATCACTCTCGCACCAGCTACCGACAATGCAGAGGTGACGGCGATGCCAGCAGCGCTGGTCGCACCGGCTACGAGCACGGTGCGACCAGCGACAGCACGACGCACGTTAGTCACGGCCGGTGATTCCAATGGTGGATTCGATGACGGGCTTCATCCTCTTGTCGAGTGCTTCGAAGAACATCGACAGCGGGAATTCGTCGTCGAGCACGGCATCCGTGTAGCCCTTCGGGGGCCCGGCGAGCACCTCGTCGCTCAAGCCGCGCGCCCACACGGATGCGGGATTCGGCGTGAGGGTTTCGGTGAGCATCGCGTAGGCAGCCAGCCAGTGTGCCTTCTTCGGGCGGTCGATCGACCGCCAGTACAGCTCGTCGATCTGGGCGCCGAGCGCGATGACGACATCCGGAACCGCCTCCCAGTCGAAGCTGAGGCTGGTGTCTGTCCAGTGCAGCACGTGATGCTGGTGCATCCACGCGAACAGCAGCTGGCCACCGAGTCCGTCGTAGTTACGCACGCGGCTGCCGGTGATCGCGAATCGGAAGATCCGGTCGAAGATCACGCCGTACTGCACGAGCTTGGCGTGCTTACGGGCCTCGGGGCTGGCGTTCTCGTCGCGCTCGATCTTCACCGATTCGCGGAAGGCGGTGAGGTCGCAGCGCAGTTCCTCGAGTGAATAGAGGAAGAACGGCATCCGCTGCTTGATCATGAACGGGTCAAACGGCAGGTCGCCGCGCATGTGCGTGCGGTCGTGGATGAGGTCCCACATGACGAACATTTCCTCGGTGAGGTGCTGGTCGTCGAGCATGGTTGCCGCATCCTCCGGCAGGTCGAGACGCGTGATCTCGGCCGCGGCGCGCACGACTCGACGGAACCGGGCAGCCTCGCGATCCTGGAAGATCGCGCCCCAGGTGAACGTCGGAATCTCGCGCATCGCGACAGTCTCGGGAAACAGCACTGCCGAGTTGGTGTCGTAGCCCGGCGTGAAATCGAGAAAGCGGATGGGCACGAACAGCTTGTTCGTGTACTCCTCTTCCAGCTCGCCGATGAACTCCGGCCAGATCACCTCGACCAGCACGGCCTCGACGAACCGATTGGTGCTGCCGTTCTGCGTGTACATCGGGAACACGACCAGGTGACGGATGCCGTCAGCGCGGTGCTGCTGTGGCTGGAAGGCCATCAGCGAGTCGTAGAAATCGGGCACGCCAAATGGCGGTGTGCTGTCGATGTCTGCGCCAGTGTCTGCGCCGGCTGCCCAGCGCGTGAAGTCCACGACGAGGGCATCGAGGTAGGCGGCATCGTAAGGGAACAGTGGGGCGAGCTCAGTGATCGCGTCCGTGAGTGTCTTGACGAGGGCGGTGGCCTCTATGTTGATCTCGGATCCGGGCGTCGCGGCATCCGCAATCGAGCCGTTCTGCTCCTGCAGAGACTGCAGGGCGGTGGCCGTCTCCTTGAGACGCAGCCAGGCCGGACTCTTCTCGACATCGCGAGCGAGGACGCGGGCATCCTCGACGACCTCGGGCTCACCGACCAGTGCTTCTGCAATGTAATTCGACATGGGAACCTCCCGTCCTCAAGGATTGGTCGCCCCGCATGCGTGGGTACGACAATGTACGCAATGTACGCAATGTGCGCGTTTCTTCAGCCTAACGAGGATTCAGCCGCGTTTTGCTGCGTGGGAGCGCGCAGATGTTGCGTCAGGCGGATGTCGACGCCGCTGTTCTTGCGTCGCGGCGATCCCACGCGGGGGCGCACGGCGCACCCTAGGCTTGGTTCGTGCAATTCTCACTCTGGCTCGCCCTGCTCGGAGCCGGCACCCTCATCAGCTTCACGCCGGGTGCCGGGGCGATCAACACGATGAGTAATGCGCTTGTCTCGGGGTTCCGTCGCTCGCTCTGGGGAATCCTGGGCCAGCAGGCAGCCCTGATCCTGCACATCATTGTTGTCGCGCTTGGGGTCGGCGTGCTGGTGTCCAGCTCGCCGGTTGCCTTCAATGTCATCCGCTATGCCGGGGCCGCGTACCTCGTGTACCTCGGTATCCGTCAGTTCCTCAGCACGCCGCAGGTTGATGAGGAGAGCGTCGAGGCGTTGCGCAATGAGTCCGCCTGGTCGATGTTCCGCCGCGGGTTGTGGGTGAATCTGCTCAATCCCAAAGCGATTGTGTTCTTCCTGGCGTTTTTGCCGCAGTTCATTCGGCTCGATCAGCCGCTCTGGCCTCAGTATCTGGTGGTCGCCGGCACCGTCGTAACCATCGACATCCTCGTGATGTGGTTCTTCTTCGCCGCGGCGGCGCGGTCGTTCCAGCGGTTCACCCGCGATGCCAGGGGCCAGCGGGTACTCAATCGAATTTTCGGCGTGCTGTTCGTGGCCGTCGGGGTGCTGCTGGCGTTCATCCACTGACTCGTGCTCGGATGCCTTCACTCGAGGCGTGGATTTGGGCCGACAGACCAGCAGATCAGACCAGCGGATCAGACCGCGCGCAGCCGCCAGAGCGAGGTGACCTCGGCCGCCCGCGCCGTATGCAGCGGGTCGGTGGCGTCGAAAGCCCGGGAATGGGTGGGCCGCGTGTCGAGGCGCGCGACAATGTCGAGACCGGATGCGTCGATCAGGTCGAGTAGCTCGTCGCGGGAGCGCAACCCCAGTCGCTCAGCGATGTCGGAGATGATCAGCCAGCCCTCGCCACCCGGATTCAGGTGCTCGGCCAGGCCGGAGAGGAAGCCGTGCAGCATCTGGCTGTCTGGGTCGTACACGGCATGGTCGGCCGACGTCGCTGCGGGGGCCGGGATCCACGGCGGGTTGCAGACGACGAGGTCGGCGCTTCCCTCCGGAAAGAGGTCAGCGCGCACGACCTGGACCCGATCGTCAAGGCCGAGCCTGGTCACATTCTCGCGGGCGCAGGCGATGGCGCGCTCGTCGAGATCGGTGCCGACAACCTGACGGATGCCACGGGTAGCCAGGATCGAGGCCAGCACGCCGGTGCCAGACCCGATATCAAACGCAGTGCCGCCGGCAGCGTCGCCAGTGCTGGCCGTGGCACCAGTGACTGCAGCAGGCAGTGGTGCCGATGCGACCAGATCCAGGTACTCACCGCGGATCGGCGAGAACACACCGTAGTGCGGGTGGATGCTCGTACCGAGAGCCTCGACATACACGCCCTTGGTGCGCCATTCGTGGGCACCGATCACGCCAAGCAGCTCGCGTAGCGACAGCACCGAATCCACCGATAAATCGGCGCTTCCGAACGTTTCGATACACGCAGCGTGCACATCCGGTGCCCGGCGAAGCGGAACGACGTAGCCGGCATCGAGCGGAACGAGCAGCATCCCGAGCAGGCGTGCGCGCGTGAGGGCATCCGTTCGATGGGTGTGGAAGGCCGCAGTCAGATCGGTACGCGCATGGGGCTTCCGCTGCTCGACGCGGCGCGCAAGCGCGCTCAGCAGCTGACGCGCATTGTTGAAGTCGCCGCACCAGAGCAGCGCCGTGCCCGATTTCACGAGGCGATAAGCGGCATCCGCTGTGGTGGTGTCATCGGCGATGGCGACACGAGACGGAACCGGCCAGCCGCCCTCCGAACGCCAGAGTGCACGGTGGTGGGTGCCTGCTTCGTCCCATTCGAGGAACGAGGGTTCGGAGTGTGCGGGCGCGGATGTCGACGTCACGGGAGATTCAGGCGTCGAATCAGGTGCCGACGAAGCTGGCGAGGTAGTGCTGGACATGGCGCCAGTTTCTGTGACACGACACGGCTGGGGCAACCCAGCCCTCGTTCGTGTACGCGGGACGGTGCGGCCGGAATTGCGCCGCTGTCAGCATTAAGTATTGCAGCCGAAACTGACGCCATCCTGATCACGCGACTAAACCGACTGGCGCAGTGAGAGAGTCAGCCAGCGTGCCTCGGGGACGAGAGCTGACCTTGACCTTCACATAAGCGTCAAGGTTGCAGACTGCCACTATGCCTCCTTCTGCACCGTGTACATCCCCCGTCGAAACTGTCGGGACTGCATTCGCCAGCCCTTCTGCATCTGCCAGCCCAGTGACGTCCACTCGCCTGCCCCTGAGCGGTCTGCTCGCCTTGGCCTCGATCATTTTCCTCGCCGTGCTCACCGAAACGCTGCCGGCGGGATTACTGCCCCAGATGAGCGGATCGCTCGGCGTCTCAGAATCTCAGATCGGTCAGCTGGTGACCGTCTACGCTCTGGCCACGGCGCTGACTGCAATCCCGCTTATTGCCGCCACCCGAGCTATCCCGCGCCGCACTCTGCTGATCGGGCTTGCGCTCGGCTTCATGGTGGTAAACATCATCACCGCGCTGTCGGATAGCTATACGGTCATCCTCATCGCCCGCGTGTTCGGCGGAGTGCTCGCCGGGCTGCTCTGGGCGATGATGGCCGGCTACGCGATGCGGATGGTGCCACCTGCGCAATCGGGCCGCGCGCTCTCAATCGCCATGGCCGGCACCCCGATTGCCTTCGCGCTTGGCCTGCCGCTCGGTACCCTGCTCGGAGCCGCCATTGGCTGGAGGTTGGTCTTCGGCATGATCGCCGCGGTGACCCTCGTGGCAATCGTGTGGGTGCTTGTTTCGGTTCCACAGTTTCCCGGCGAGCGAAAAGCAGGCCACGCGACGCTCGGACAGGTGCTGCGTACCCCCGGAATCATTGCGATCCTGGCGGTCACCCTCACATTCGTGCTTGGTCACAACGTTGCCTACACCTATGTCGCGCCGCTGATGCGAGCTTCGGGCTGGTCCGACCATCTCGATATCGTCTTGTTGGTCTTCGGGGTAAGCGCCATCGCGGGGCTTGTCGTTGTCGGCATCCTCATCGACAGGCAGCTTCGGATGCTGGTGATAACGGCATCCGCTGCCCTCGGGCTGGCAATGATCACCCTGGGCGTGCTCGGTCAGAGTCCGATTGCAACGATCATTGCTGTCGGTTTGTGGGGAGCTGCGTACGGTGGGGCGCCCTCACTACTGCAGAACGCCCCCGCTCGGGTGGCCGGAGCGTCAGCGGATGTCGCCCAATCGCTGATTGTCACAGCGTGGAACGGTGCGATCGCCGGAGGAGCCTTCGTGGGCGGTATGGTTCTCGATGCCGCAGGGGAGGGCACGGTGCCATGGGTCGCCCTCGGTCTGGTCGTAATCAGTGGTGCAGTGGTGCTGGGTTCGCGGCGCGGATTTGCAGCGACAAACTGATGTCGCGATCACGTTGGTGTCACAATCGCGATCGCCGTGATGACGCTGGCAACGTGAGTCAGATTGGGACGCGAACCCGGCACGAATTGCCGGGCAAGGTGTAACGCTCCAGCGCTCTCCGTAAAGATTCCATGAGGTTCAGCGGCGTCACCGTATGGCTTCCGTAATAATCGGTGTCACTCGAAGCGATGCGGCGTAGAACTGAGCCATGACCCGCTTCTGCTCCCGCGTTCGCACGTGGTGAATACGTGACCCTCACCCGCATTCTGCCCTCGCTGCGCCGCAGCATCCCCGATCCGCTCGATCTCGACGCTTGGCCGGAGCTCAGCCACGCAACCACCACCGACGTCTTCGTTTCAGGTGTCTCGCTGTTGCGTGTCGCTGATCTGTGCGGAACCCCCTCGGTGCACACCGCGGCTGCCGTCATCCCCTGCTCGGGCGGGCGGCCGTCATCGACTGAACGGGCAAGTGTCATTGTGGCCAGAGTCACCAGCGTGATGCCTGCAGCAGATGGCGCGCTGCGCGTATCACTCGACGCGCGCCTGGCCGGCCTGCAACTTGAATTTGCCCAGACCCGACTGATCGGTCGGGCGTCGACTGCGAAGGTTGCCCAGATTCATCTTGCTGGCGCTGGCATGCGCGCGGGTGCGGGGGAGGAACATACGGTTAGCGGAACTGTCACGTTGCCTGCTGACATCGTTGTCGGTGACCTGCTCGCGATTCCCTGCCGCAGAGCGCTCGCGATGCTCGAGGTGAACCCACTCCCGCTTGAGGATGGTGGTGGTCGCACCGAAATCGGACACTGTGCGCCGGAGTTCACTTCTGCCCCCAGCGTGGCGCTTTCGGAGCTCTGGCTCACGAGACTGGGCTGACACCGGCCCAAACAGCGCGGTCGTCGTTGCGCTCAGGGTGTGCGCTGGCTTTCTAGGACGCCTGCAGCGTCGTTAGTGCAGCGCCTTCACCGCCTCGGCGAGATAAGCATCGACGGCGTCATGATTTTTGGTGAGGCATTCGATCTTGCGGGCCAGCTGGTCGCGACGCTGGTTGAGCGTCTCGATCATCTCCGGCGTGATGCGCTCCACGTGAATCGACTGCTTGCCGCGCAGACACGGGATCATGTCCTTGATCAGTGCCGTGGGGATTCCGGCATCGATGAGTCCGCGGATCTGAACCACGCGATCGACAGCTGACTCCGCATAATCGCGGTAGCCGTTGCTTTCTCGGCTCGACTCCAGCAGGTTCTGCTCCTCGTAATAGCGCAGCCGTCGGGGTGAAACCTCGGTGCGCTCAGACAATTCGCCGATCTTCACGGATTCCACCTCTCATCCGGTGCCGCACGGGGCTGCGTGTTGGCAATTCTACCTTGACAGGCATGTCAATGTTCGATGGTTTTGCTCCGCTGTCAACGGGGGTGAGACCCGTAGTCGCAGAGCAGAGAGCTTGCCGATCCACTCACTCGGGAGTCAGCTGATTTCGAGGAGTAGATCATGACTAACACTGCATCGACACCTATCGTCACCCCGGGGCGCCCCAACTGGTCTGGCGCATTCAGCGGCAAGGTGGCACTTGTCACCGGGGCCAGCCGAGGCATAGGGGCCGCGATCGCCGGGGCCCTGGCTGCAGCTGGGGCATCCGTTGTGCTTGCCGCCCGTGATGAGGCTGCGCTCGCCTCGCAAGTGATTGACATCAGGGCGCACGGCGGTGTCGCTGTCGCCCTGGTTGCGGATGTCACCAGCGAGCAATCGGTGCGCGGCCTGCTTGCCGAGGTTCGTCGTCGGGTCGGACGCCTCGACATTGCTGTGAACAACGCTGCAGGGGGCGGCCATCTTCCGACACCGCTCGGAGACTGGACCAATGCCGAATTCGACAGCTCGATCGACAGCACCCTGCGCGGCACCTTCCTCAGCCTGAAATACGAGCTGGAGCTGATGCTGGAGCGCGAGGGCGGCGGAGCGATCGTCAACCTGTCATCCACAGCGGGCGAGCAGGGTGTAGCCGGGCTTGCCGGGTATGTCGCGAGCAAATTCGGCATCGGGGGACTGACCAAAGTGGCCGCTCTCGACTACGCGGCGGCCGGTATCCGTGTGAATGCGATTGCGCCAGGGCCAATACTCACCGATCGCCTCGCCTCGGCGAGCGATGAGGCGCTGGCCAACGTGGCCGCCGCTGTGCCGTTGGGACGCGTCGGTACGGCCAGAGACGTAGCGGATGCCGCGGTGTGGCTCTGTTCCGACGCTGCGTCGTTCGTCACGGGCACTGTTCTGTCCGTCGACGGAGGACGCCTCGCCGGTACGCCGGCGTTCAAAACCACGGCGCGGACCGGGATGGCCTCGCCACCGGCAGCTCCGGCCACGCCGCCTACTGCAATGCCGGCATAACCTCGCGCTCGAACAGCTCGATGCCGCTGCGGTCGTATGCCGCCTCGGGGAAGTAGTGGATCGCGTAGCCGAGACCCAGCCCCTTGAGTTCGGTCAATCGCTCGACGACCTGCTCGGGGGTGCCGACGCCAATCGCCGTGCCGCTACGGTATTCGGACACGAATTCGGTGGCCTTCTCTGCGCCGAGGTATGGCGTCACGCGCGCCTCGATGGCGTCAATGCGCTCAGAGACTTCAGCCTCGGTCGCGGCGATGATGGTGTTGTAGTTGGCCGAACGGGTGATGCTGTCGAAGTCACGACCGAGTGCCTCGCAGTGTCCACGCAGCAGGGCGCTCTTGTGCGCAAAGCCCTCGGCTGAGCCGTCGAAGTTCGTGTAGTCCGCGTACTGGGCCGCGATTCGCAGCGTCACCTTTTCGCCGCCGCCGGCGATCCAGATCGGGATGCCGCCCTGCTGCAACGGGAGTGGCCGCACGATGGCGCCATCCACTTGATAGTGCTCGCCGTCGAGGGTTGCGGTACCTGTTGTCCAGGCCTGCTTCATGATCTGCACGCCCTCGTCGAGGCGGGCGAGGCGTTCACCGGCGCGCGGGAATCCGTAGCCGTACGCACGCCACTCGTGCTCGTACCAGCCGGCGCCGATGCCCATTTCGATGCGTCCGCCCGAGATGAGGTCGGCAGTGGCGGCGACCTTCGCGAGGTACGCCGGGTTGCGATAGCTCATGCACGTGCACATCTGGCCGAGGCGCACGCGGGAGGTGGTCGCGGCGAAGGCGGCCATCAGCGTCCAGGCTTCGTGGGTGGCTTCTTCGGTGGCCACCGGCACGGTGTGGAAGTGGTCGTAGACCCAGATCGATTCCCAGGGGCCGGCATCCGCATGGGCAGCCAGCCCGCTCATGGCGGCCCACTGCTCGGCCGGTTCGATGCCAACGAGGTCGTGTCGCCAGCCCTGGGGTACAAAAAGTCCGAATCGCATGTCGTTCAGCCTAGGGCGACGGCACTCGCCGTTCGTCCGCCACGCGCTACGCCCAGCGCTTGTTCGCCCAGCGTTCGAGTACGCCGATCAGGGCATCCGTTATCTTGCCGAGCACGGCTAGCAGCACGATGGCGAGCAGGATGCGATCGATCCGGCCGTTGCCGCCCGATTCGGTCAGCAGGAACCCGAGGCCCATCGACGCGGCCAGAAGTTCGGCGGCCACCAGGAACAACCAGGACTGCGCGAGCGCGAGCCGCAGGCCGGAAATCACTGTCGGAACGACCGCGGGCAGTTGCACCGTGGTGAACAGCTTCACGCCGCCCAGTCCGAATGCCCGGCCGGCCTCAACGAGCTGCGCGTCGACGTGTCGCAGCGCTTGCGCGACTGTCGTGTAGACGGGAAAGAATGCGCCGATCGCGACGAGGGTGATCTTGGAGTCTTCGCCGATCCCGATCCAGAGCAGCAGTAGGGGCACCCAGGCCAGTGACGGCACGGCCCGGATCGCACCGAGGCTCGGGGCCAGCAGGATATCTGCGGCACGGGAGAGGCCGACGAGCGCGCCGAGGGCCAGACCGAGACTGGCTCCAATTGCGAAACCGATCAGCACCCGCTGGGTTGAGATAGCAACGTACAGGGTGAGCTGTCCGCGGTTGTAGAGGTCGACTCCGGCTTCCCAGACCATCACGGGGGAGGGTAATTGCGACGTGCTCACGAGGCCAGACGTCGTGACGAACTGCCAGACCGCGAGGATCAGCGCGGGCAGCAGCAGGCCGCCGAGGATGATGACCCAGCGGCGTCGACTGAACGCCAGGGGCGAGCGATCGGCAGGGGAGGGATCCTGGGGTGCGGCGCCGGGGATCGCGGCGGTAGCGGGGTTCGCCAGAGACAGCGTGAGCGCATCCGCTGCGGCGTTGGTGTCAGTCATCGGTCCGGTCCTGTCGAGCGAGGGCGCTGCTGGACGTGGATCCAGCGGGTGAGTGCGGGGCGGCGGGTGCCGCCCCGCACGTGAACTACTTGATCGCCGAGGCGTCGGCCTTCGTGGCGAAGGTCGGGTTGATCAGGCTGGACAGCGCGTCGTCAATCTGAGCCTGGTTGGGAACATCGCCGGTTTCGACGAAGATCGGGCCGATCGTGGTGAGCACCGTGAGCTGGGCGTCTCCGGGAACGTTGTCGACGTCGAGGTTCGTGCGCTCCGTGATGACCTTGGTGGCGACGGCGATGTCGAGACCCGCGACATCCGACAGGATCTGCGCGGTCTGCTCAGGGTTGGCCAGCGCCCACTCGCGAGCGTGCTCGTAAGCGTTGACGACGGTCTGGGCGACATCTGGCTTCTCTTTCACGAACGTCTCGGTAGCGTTGAGGAAGCCGTAGCTGTTGAAGTCGACGTTGCGGTAGATGAGCTTGGCGCCGGCCTCTTCTGCTCCGGCCATGATCGGGTCGAGTCCGGCCCAGGCATCGACGGCGCCGCTCTGCAGGGCAGCCCAGCCGTCGGCGTGCTGCAGGTTCTCCACCACAACGTCGTCCTGGGTGAGGCCTGCCTCTTCGAGCGACTGCAGCAGGAAGAAGTAAGGATCGGTGCCCTTGGTCGCTGCGACGTGCTTGCCCTTGAGGTCGGCGACCGAGGTGATCGCTGAGCCGTCTGGAACCACGATGGCTGCCCACTCCGGCTGGGAGAAGATATCGATCACCTGGATGGGTGACCCGTTCGAGCGAGCGAGCAACGCGGCGGATCCCGCCGTCGAACCCACGTCGATCGCACCGGCACGCAGAGCTTCGTTGGCCTTGTTCGAGCCGGCTGACTGCACCCAGTTGACGGTGATGTCCTGCTCGGCGAGGGCATCCTCGAGCCAGCCCTGGTCCTTGATCACCAGGCTGAGCGGGTTGTAGGTGGCGAAGTCGATGTTGAGGGTGCCGCCCTGGGTGCTGGTGGCATCTTCGGAGGCGACATCGGCGTTGGCCGACTGGTTTTCACCGGCAACGCAGCCGGTCAGCAGCAGGCTGACGGCCGCTGCGGCGGCGATGAGGGCGGATGCTGTCACGCGTCGTGTTGTCATGGGATTCTCTCGGCTGGGTGGGGCGCTGTGTGGGAGGGATGCTGTGTGGGGCGGATGCTGTGTGGGATGGATGCGGCGTGGCTCTGGCTAGGCGCCGCTGTGCCGGTCGATGCCGAGTCCGGCGAGCAGGTCGGCCCGCAGCTCAGCGAGCTCGGCTGAACCGCGGTCGCGAGGGCGATGGCCAGGTACGACGATTTCATGTCGGATGCCGGCTGCACTCTCGGCGTCTGGGCGTCCGAGCAGGATGATCCGGTCAGCAAGCTGGAGTGCCTCGTCGACGTCGTGCGTCACGAGCAGCACAGTTGTCGGGGCCGCCTGATGCACCTCAAGCAACAGGTCCTGCATCTTAAGCCGGGTGAGTGCATCGAGGGCGCCGAACGGTTCGTCGAGCAAAAGCACACCGGGGTTGCGGGCCAGCGCGCGGGCCAGTGACGCCCGTTGCGCCATGCCGCCGGAAATCTCGCGAGGACGATGCCCGGCGAAGTCGGCAAGGCCGACAAGGTCGAGCAGCTCGGTGACGCGTGCCTGACCTGCCGCGCGACCGGTGCCGCGTGGCAGGCCGAGTGCGATGTTGTCGGCAACGGTGCGCCAGGGCAGCAGCCGCGGTTCTTGAAAACCGACGGCGCAGCGCGGATCGATTCCACTCACCGGAGTGCCATCGAGCAGGACGTGCCCGGATGTCGGACGGTCGAGACCGCCGGCAATCCGCAACAGTGTGGACTTGCCGCATCCGCTGGTGCCGAGGATTGCGAGAATCTCGCCGGCACTCACGGTGAGAGAGACATCCTGCAACACGGTCAGCGCACCAGACGTACGTTTGGCCTCGGTGGCGAAAACCCGGCCGACGCCGGCGAACTCGACCGTGAACGAGGTGTTGTCGACCGGGGTCGCGGCTGCGCCGCTAGCGCCGTGCACAGATGCAGGCACGGATGCAGGCACGGACGCAGGCACGGACGCGTTCGTGGGCGCGACGGTTGCCGTTGCGGCGTCTGCACTCAGGCGAGATGCGGTGTGAATGGGCATGGTCTGAATCAACAATCGTTCTGGAAGATTCTTCGACGTTATCCAGTGCTGGGCAGTTCGTCTGCGGGCAACGAAACCGGGCGTAACACTCAACAGCCGCAACTCGCCGGGGTGCCGGGCCGCCGAAATTACGAGCGGATGTCGCCGCGTGACGCCGCCACGACTGCCGCGATCTGGCCAGGAACGGCGTCATCCTGCAGTGAGGTCACGTCGCCCAGGGGGCGCCGGTCGACCAGGTTTCCGAGCAGACGTCGCAGGATCTTTCCCGAACGGGTTTTCGGCAGGTCAGAAACGAAGAAGATTTCCCTCGGCTTGGCAATGGCCCCGATCTCCCGGGTGATGTGCGCCCGCAGCCGTGCGGCGAGCGCGGTGGTGGCCTCCGAGTCCGAAGGGTGGGTGAGAACCGAGGCATCCGACGGGATGACGAAGACCGCGATGGCCTGGCCGGTCACGGCATCCTCGACGCCGACAGCCGCCGCCTCGCCGACGGCGGGATGAGCGACAAGCACCGATTCGATCTCGATCGTTGAGAGCCGGTGGCCAGACACGTTGATGACGTCATCCACCCGCCCCAGCAGCCAGATGTCACCATCGTCGTCGTATTTGGCGCCGTCGCCCGAGAAGAAGTAGCCCTGCTCCGCGAACTTCGCCCAGTACGAGTCCAGGTAGCGCTCCGGGTTGCCCCAGACGGTGCGGGCCATGCCCGGCCAGGTGCCATCGATGACGAGGTAGCCCCCAGAGCCGTTCGCCACCTGCACCCCGGCATCGTCGACGACGCGCGTCGTGAGACCGGGGATGGCGCGCAGGGCAGAGCCGGGTTTCAACGTGCTCACGCCGGGCAGCGGTGCCATCACCGCGGCACCCGTCTCTGACTGCCACCACGTGTCGACGATTGGCGCGGTTCCGGCCCCGATGTTGTCGCGGAACCACACCCAGGCCTCCGGGTTGATCGCCTCACCCACCGAGCCAAGCAAGCGGATGCTCGACAGGTTGTGTTCGGCTGGCAGCCCATTCGGAAACCAGGTCATGAAGGTGCGGATCAGCGTCGGCGCCGTGTAATAGGTCGTGACCCCATAGCGCTCGATGATTTCGAAGTGACGGGCCGGATGCGGCGTGTTCGGTGTGCCCTCGTAGATCACCGACGTCGTTCCGTTCGAGAGCGGCCCGTAGTGCACGTAGGTGTGGGCGGTGACCCAGGCGAGGTCGGCCGTGCACCAGTGGACGTCGTCGTCCTTGGCGTCGAAGATCGCCCAGTGGCTCCACGAGGCATGGGTGAGGTATCCGCCGCTGGTGTGGACGAGGCCCTTGGGCTTTCCGGTCGTGCCAGAGGTGTAGATGATGAACAGCGGCGTCTCTGCATCGAAGAACTCCGGCTTGTGCTGCTCGGAGGCCGAATCGACAACGTCGTGCCACCAGACGTCGCGCCCGGGAGTCCACGGAACATCGGCGCCCGCTTCTCCGGTGCGCCGCACGACGAGCACATGCTCGATGGAGGCGACACCGGCGACGGCTTCGTCGGCCGCGGTCTTCACCGGTACAGCCGCGCCGCGACGGAACTGGCCGTCGGTGGTGACCAGCAGCTTTGCGCCGGTGTCCTCAACTCGAAAGCGCAGCGCTTCGGCCGAGAATCCGCCGAAGACCAGCGAGTGCACGGCGCCGAGGCGCGCGATGGCCAGGGTGATGATGATGGTCTCAGGGATGACAGGCAGGTAGAGCACCACCCGGTCGCCCTGCACGATGCCGAGCGCGGTCAGGGCATTGGCCGCCTTGTTCACCTCGTTCTGCAGATCGCTGTAGGTCAGTGTGCGCCGGTCGCCTGGCTCACCCTCGAAGTGGAACGCCACCTTGTCACCCTTGCCCGCTGCCACGTGGCGATCGACGCAGTTCACCGCGACGTTGAGGGTGCCGCCGGCGAACCATTCGGCGCGGGGGATGGCGAGGGCGTCGGATAATCCGGTGTCTGTAGTTGCCGTATTCGCTGTGGCGGCGCTCGCTGCATCCGCTCGTTTGGCCGGCTGCCAGCTGTGATCGGTGTGCCAGGGCGTTGCCCAGTCCAGCCGCTTCGCCTGTTCGGCCCAAAATGCGACGGGGTCGGCATCCGCTTTCGCCCACCAGCTGGCATCGACGTTGGCCTGCGCGGCAAACTCGGCGGTTGCGGGATATCGCCGCGTCTCGGAGAGCAGGTTTTCGATGGTGGGGCTGGCGGATGTCATGGCGAATGTCCTCGTGATGCTGAGAGTCAACGTGAGTCACCTCATCCCTGACCGAACCGTTTCTGCCAGCGTGCCGGATCTGGCGTTGCGTTGCCACGCGGGTCGAAACGCGACGTAATCCGCGCGGCTGCACGCGAGCAGTGGATGCGCATCCGCTCATCCCGTCAGCCGATCCCGGCGAACCTTGGGATGATAGAAACATGACTCGAACCGTTGCTGGAGCACGCGTGTTGATCACCGGAGCCGCCATGGGAATGGGGCGCCTCTACGCCGAGCGCGCCGTCGCCGAGGGCGCCAAGGCGGTCATCCTCTGGGACCGTGACTCGGCCGCCCTCACCACGACTGCCGCCGAGCTCAACGACCTGGCCTGGCCTGGCACACGCATCGCGCCATACGTCGTCGACATTTCCGACCTCGGCGCGATTGCGCAGACCGCCCAGCGCGTGCGCATGGAGGTCGGCAACCCCGACATCGTGATCAACAACGCCGGCATCATCCGCGGCAAATACTTCTGGGAACACGACAACGGCGAAGACACCCGCCCCACCATGCAGATCAATGCCCTCGCGCCGATGTACATCACTCGCGAGTTTTTGCCGGCCATGATGGAGAACCCGAACCGCCAATCGCGGATCGTCAACATCGCATCCGCGGCCGGCACCCTGTCGAACCCGCGCATGAGCGTCTATGCGGCGTCGAAAGCCGCGCTCATCTCGTGGAGCGATTCGCTGCGCCTCGAACTGGTGCAGCAGGGTCACGACTACGTGAAGGTGACCACGGTCTGCCCGAGCTACATCTCAACGGGCATGTTCGCGGGGGCGCGGGGTCCGCTGCTCACCCCGATCATGACGCCCGAATATGTGGTCAACCGGGTGTGGAAGTCGATGCTCGCCGGTAGCCCGCTGCTCCGGATGCCCTGGACCGTCGGTCTCGCGCAGGCCCTCCGTGGCACGCTGCCCCTGCCGGTCTGGGATGCCGTCGCCGACAACGTCTTCGGTGTCTATCGCTCGATGGAGAAGTTCACCGGGCGTTGATCGAGGGATAGCGGGCCAGGACACCGCCTGTTCACCCCTGCGTAATCCTCCGTCTATCGGGGAGTTCGCATCGGTTCGTGCGTACTCGACAGGTTGGGTGTATGCGCGCACACACAGCCATCAGACCTCGGCGTCAGACAACGTTCACTCGGGGAGCCACGGCGCTCCTGGCCGGAGCGATCGTGGTCGGAGCATTCGGCACCATTCCCGGGCAGGGCGCCGATGCGGCCCAGGCCGTGCCAGCAACATCCGCTTACAACAGGGTGGCCACCTACCCGGTCTTCCAGAACGTACCGGCCGGTGTGGATGCCGCGCTGCCGACAGTCGCCGAGATCTCGGCCGTCACGGACGACGGCAAGACTGTCATTTATACGGATGCCCTCGGCAAGCGGATCGGGTTCCTCGACATCACCGACCCTGCGGCGCCCACCGGCCTCGGCACGATCTCGCTGGCTGACCTCGGCCACGCCGATGATCAGCCAACCTCGGTCGCTGTCTACGGCGACTACGTGCTCGTGGTGATCGACGAATCCGGCGGCGACTTCGCCAACCCGTCAGGACGGCTCGACGTGCTGAGGATCTCCGACCGCACGCTCGTGACCTCGATCGACCTGCTCGGTCAGCCGGACTCCATCGCCATCAGCGCAGACAAGAAGTACGCGGCCATCGCCATCGAGAACCAGCGCGACGAGGATGCCACCCCAGCCGGCCACGCGAAGGGTGACCTGCCGCAGCTCCCCGCCGGATTTGTGCAGGTAATCGACCTGAACGCCAGCCCGACCAGCTGGGCAGCGACGCCGGTCGCCCTGGTCGCGCCCGACGGCTCAGCGCTGCCGGACTTCACCGCCGCCGGCATTGTCGAGGCCACAGACCCCGAACCCGAATACGTCGCGATCAACAGTAAGAACAAGCTGGCGCTCACCCTTCAGGAGAACAACGGCATCGTTGTGATCGACCTGGCGACCCGTGCGATCGACACGGTGTTCAGCGCCGGATCCGTTGCCGTTGCCGGCATCGACACCAAGAAGGACGGCAAAATCGACCTGACCGGTTCGATAGCGTCGACACCCCGCGAGCCAGACTCCATCGCCTGGGTCGGCGATACTCACGTGGCAACGGCCAACGAGGGCGACTGGAAGGGCGGGACCCGCGGCTGGACAATCTTTGACGCCACCAGCGGCACGGTCAGCTGGGATGCCGGCAACACCTTTGAACGCCTCGCCGTGCAGCACGGTGTCTACAACGACGACCGAGCAGCGAAGAAGGGATCAGAGCCGGAGGGTCTGGCCGTGTCGACGGTCAACGGGGTCCGCTACGGATTTGTTGCGAGCGAGCGCAGCAACTTCGTCGCCGTCTACAACCTGAGTGACCCGGTCAACCCGGTGTTCGAACAGCTGCTGTTCACCACGAATGGCCCGGAGGGCGTGCTCAGCATTCCGTCGCGGGGGCTGCTCGTCGTCTCCAGCGAGACGGATGACGCAAGCGTCGGTGTGCGCGCATCCGTTGCCATCTACCAGCTGGGGGCCGCTGCAGCGCAGGCGCCGACAATCATCTCGGACACCGCGGACGGCACCGCGACCGGCGCACCGATCGGCTGGAGCGCTCTTGGCGCACTCAGCGCAGCGCCCGGCCAGCCAGGCACCCTGTACACGGCGAGCGACAGCGCGCTCAAGCCGAGCACCATCTTCACCGTGGACACCACAAAGACACCAGCCCGCATCACGACGGGGCTTGTCGTGACGCAGGGCGGCACCCCGGCGAACTTCGATGTCGAGGGGCTCTTCGCCCGGCCGCAGGGCGGATTCTGGCTCGCCTCTGAGGGTGCGACGGGCGCGGCCAACAAGCTGTACCGGACGGATGCCGCTGGCGCGGTCGTCGAGACCGTCGACCTCCCGGTCGAGATTTCGGACCACATCAACAAGTGGGGCTATGAGGGTGTGACGGCCATCACGGATGCCGCCGGAAACGAGCAGGTGTTCGTCGCCATCCAGCGTCCGCTCTGGACCGACCCGAGTTCCACCGCCTCGACCGTTGACGGCGACGGGGTGACCCGCATCGGTCGCTACGACGTGACGACATCGAGCTGGACCTGGTTCGGCTACCAGCTGGCTGCCCCGAGCACGCCGTCAGACTGGGTCGGCCTGTCCGAGATCGTCGCCGTCAATTCGAACACGCTTGCCGTGATCGAGCGTGACAAGCTCAACGGTCCTGCCGCCGTCAACAAGCGGATCTACACGGTCGAACTGCCAGAAACCGATCCGGTTGCCGGCGCTCCGCTCCTGGTGCTCCCGAAGACACTCGCTTTCGACGCCCTTCCGGCGCTGCGCTCTCTGAACGGCTGGACGCAGGAGAAGCTCGAGGGCCTGACCATCGGCGCCGACGGGAACGTCTACATCGTCACCGACAACGACGGATTGAAGGATGCAACGGGCGAAACGGTGTTCCTGAATATCGGTACCGCAGCGGCTATCTTCGGAACGGATACTGTGACGCCAACGCCAACGCCAACGCCAACGCCAACGCCAACGCCAACGCCAACGCCGACTGCGACGCCTACGCCGACTGCAACGCCGACGCCGACCGAGAAGCCGACGCCGGCACCGACCGAGGTACCCACGGATTCAGCGACGCTCTCGCTTGGCCTCGGAACCGTTACCGCCGGTGATCGAGTGAACGTCTCAGGTGCAGGCTTCGCGACTGGCGCGAATGTCGACTTTGTCCTCTTCTCCGAGCCTGTTTCGCTCGGTTCACTCAGGGCATCGGCGGCTGGTGCAGTGACGGGGACGCTGCAGATTCCTGCCGCGACACCGGCAGGCCGGCACACGATCGTCGCGTCGGTTGGCGGCGTCGAGGTCGCCAGGGTCGGAGTGACTGTCACTGCGCTCGCCTCTGCGGGAAGCGTTGCGGGCAGCCTGGCTTCCACCGGCGTGCAGAACCTGGTGCCCTGGCTCGGTGGAGCAGGTGTGCTCATCCTTGCCGGACTCGCCGTTGTGCTGATTCGCTTGCGTCTTCGTCGCAGCAGGGCCTGAGCCGAGGGCTGAGATCCGAAGGCGCCAGAGTGCCGTCGCCGCAGAAACGTGGTGGCGGCACTCGCGGCACTCGCGACACTCGGGTCAGATCTGCCGAAGGTCAGTCCAGACGAATGCGGTGCATCGCCTGTGCGGCTGATTCTTCAATCAGCCGCGCATTTGCTTCGTCGGGGCCGAGCGCCCAGTCGCGCGCTGCATCCGGGCTCTTGCCGAACTGTTCGTGCCTGGCGATGAGCCGTTCGAGACGGATGCCGCGCTCCAGCTCCACGAAATAGCTCGTGTCGAGAAGTGGCAACACGTTTTGCCAGCCTCCGGACTGCATCAACAGATAGTTGCCCTCGACCACCACGATGCTCGCCGTTGCCGGAATGCTCATGGAGTCGGGCACAGGTTCCTCGATTTCGCGGTCGAAGCCTGGCACAGGCACTGGTTCATGGCCCACGGCGCGCAAGGCATGCAGCGTGCTGACGAACCCGCCGACGTCGAAGGTGTCTGGCGCGCCCATACGGTCGCGGCGTCCGAGCTCGACGAGCCGTGCCTGGGGCAGGTGGAAGCCATCCATCGGCAGAAGTACGGCGCGGGGTTCACCGGTCGACTGCATCGCGGGCGACGGCGCAGCGTTCAGCCGCTCGACCAGCGTCGCCCCAATGGTGGATTTGCCCGAGCCAGGTGACCCTGCGATTCCCACGATGAGTCGAGGGTGATCGCTGACTGCATCCGCTCGGGCATTCGCCCTGCCAGCCGTGCCGTGGATCAGGCTCTCCAGCCCGGTTATCACCTCGTCGATCGAACGCAGCTCACGCTCATCTCGGTCGCGGGGCACGGGTTCAGGCACCTGACGATGCTATCTCGCCGGTCTACTCCGTAAACTTGAGTGGTGGATACAACAGGATTGAACGAATTTCTCGCCGACAACGAATTCTCGGGGGTCGTTCTCGTCAAAAAGGGAAACGCTACCGTCTTCGAGGCGGCGGCTGGTCTGGCCACGCAGCGTTGGGGCATCCCGAACGCGCTTGACACTCGATTCGACACTGCGTCGATCACCAAACTCTTCACGAGCGTTGCTGTGCTGCAGCAGGTCGAGGCCGGGCGTCTTGACCTCGAAACGTCTATCCATCACTACGTCGACCTGGCCGGAACCACCATCGGCACCGACGTCAACCTGCTGCACCTGCTGACCCACACGAGCGGTATTGCCGACATCGTCGATGAGGAAGCCGGCGAGGATTACGCGGCGCTGTGGGCGAAGACGCCGATTTACACGCTGCGCAACACCATCGATTTCCTGCCGCTGTTCGCCCACAAGGAGCCGCTGGCCGGCCCCGGCGTTGAGAGCAACTATTCGGACGCCGGCTACATCCTCGCCGGTCTCGCCCTTGAGCGGGTTACAGGTCAGAGCTTCCGCCAGTACGTCTACGACGAGATCTTCACGCGCGCCGGTATGACCGACGCCGGTTTTTACGACCGCACGGATGTCGCCCCACGTGTCGCAGAAGGCTGGGACCAGGGCGAGAACGGCCTGTGGACCTCGACCCTGTACAGCGCGCTGCCCATTGGAGCCCCGCACGAGGGTGCGCAAGCGACGGCCGCCGACCTCGTCGCGTTCCTGCAGGCGCTGCGCAACGGCGAACTGTTGAACAGCGAGCTCACCGAGGAATTCTTCAGCCCGCAGGTTGAGCTGGATGAGACCACCCGGTACGGCTTTGGCTTCGAGTTCGATCTCGATGAGGGTGACCTGGTGCGCTCGTACTTCATCGATGGTGTCGCATCCGGAGCCAGCGGCATCCTGCGCCACTACTACGATGCCGAGCTCGACGTCGTGGTGCTGAGCAACTCAGAAGAGGGCGCCTGGGATGTCGTGCGTGAGCTCGACGAGCGTCTCGGTGGCTGACTAGCTGCTGCTGCTGCTGCCTAGCTACTTCAGCTGCCTAGCTGCTGCTACTGCCTAGCTACTTCAGCTGCTTGTTCTGCCGCGAAATCGGAGTTGTGGTCGTTTTGCGGCGGTTATAGCGACCACAACTCCGATTTCGCGCACCGGATGGAACCAGCAGACCGAGCACCGAGTGCCCATCTAGACTTCTTCAAATGGGTGGAGTTCTGGTCGGGTTCGCGATCATCGGTTTCGTGATCCTCGTCGGCTACATCGTCGAACGCTTTGGCATTGCGGGCGCCAACGCCGGGCACGTGCTCAACCGGGTCGCCTTCTTTGTCGCGACGCCAGCGCTGCTCTTCACCGTGCTCGCCCATGCCGACGTCTCTGTGCTGTTCTCGTCGTTCCTGCTCACCGTGCTCAGTAGCGTGGGTATTGGTGCGAGCCTGTACCTGGTCATAGCTCGCGTGTTCTTCCGGATGCCGGTGAGCGAGACGGCCCTGGGGGCGGCATCCGCTGTGTATGTCAATGCCAACAACATTGGGCTTCCCGTTGCCGTGTATGTGCTGGGCAATGCGCAGTATGTGGCGCCCGTACTCCTGCTGCAGCTGCTCGTGTTGGCCCCGATCACCCTCGGGATCCTCGACGTAGCGACGCGTGGCCGAGCGTCGGTCGGCTCGATCCTGCTTGGGCCGCTCCGTAACCCGATGATCATCGCCTCGCTCATTGGTGTGCTGATCGCCGTCCTCGGTGTGCAGGTGCCAGACCCGGTGATGGCTCCGCTCGAACTCATCGGCGGAGCCGCGATCCCCCTCGTGCTGCTGGCCTTCGGGATGTCGCTTCACGGCCAACGTCCGCTCAAGGCGGGCACCGGCCGCAAACAGGTCGCCGCGGCATCCATCATCAAGGTCGCGGTGATGCCCGTCGTCGCCTACCTGATCGGCGACCTGGTGTTCGGGATAAGCGGCCAGGACCTGTTCGCCGTCGTTGCAGTGTCTGCGCTGCCAACAGCGCAGAACATCTTCAACTTCGCGGCTCGCTATGACCGCGGCATCGTCGTCGCGCGCGACACCGTGCTCGTGACGACCGTCGGCTCAATCCCGGCGTTGCTGCTGATCGCTGCCCTGCTCGCCTGACGCGCCGCACGCCGCACGCCGCGCGCCGCGCCCCGGCGCCCGCATGCATAAGCCCCAGCCCAGAACTAGAAGATCATCGGGCGATCGTCGTCTTCGCCCTCAAGCTCAAGGTCGACGACAACCGGAACGTGATCGCTCGGCGCATCACCCTTACGCTCGTTGCGGTGGATGCTGGCATCCGTCACGAGGTCGGCGAAGGCGTGCGAGCCCAGGATGAAGTCGATCCGCATGCCCTCATTGCGCGGGAACCTCAGCTGCTTGTAGTCCCAGAACGTGAAGCCCTCCGGCACGATCGGGCGCACAACATCGGTGAGTCCTGCCTCCTCGAATGCCGCGAATGCCGCGCGCTCCGGGTCCGACACGTGAGTCGAGACACCGTGGACGAACGACGGGTCGCCGACATCGGCATCCGTCGGCGCGACGTTGAAGTCACCCATCAGGGCCAGCGCGAGGTCGGGGTTCTTCGCGAGCTCGTCGCGGGCATGCGCGTCGAGCCTGGCCAGCCAGTCGAGCTTGTACACATAGTGCGGGTCATCCAGCGCGCGGCCGTTCGGCACATACAGGCTCCATAAGCGGATGTCCTCAACCGTCACCCCAAGCGCCCGCGCCTCGAGCGGCTGGTCTGGACCCTCCTGGCCCTTCAAGAACCCGGGCATACCTGGGAAGCTGGTGGCGACATCCGTCATCGGCAAGCGGCTGGCGAACGCAACGCCGTTCCACTGGTTGAGGCCGTGGAGCACCAGTTCGTAGCCGGCCTCCTCGAAGGGTTCGGCCGGAAACTGCTCAGGCTTGCACTTGATTTCCTGCATGGCGAGCACGTCGATGTCTTCGCGCACCAGCCAATCGACGACTCGGCCGGATCGGGCACGGATGGAGTTGACGTTCCAGGTGGCAATGCGCATGAAGCAAGCCTATTTGGTGACGCCGACTGCGCGAACTGGGCAGTCCGCGCGCACGCCATCCACGTCCGTTCGCACATCACCCACGTCCGCTCGCAATACACGCCTAGCGCTACTGCAACCGATGATTGCTGGAACGCATGATTACTGCACCGGATGCCACCACAGTGGGGCGAATGCGCCGCGACGGCATCCAAAGTGAGAAAGTAGTACTACTGCCCCGTCGCAAGCGTGCGCGGAGTCAGTGACCACATCGAGGGGACACCGGCGTCCCGATAACGGAGGCATAGAGTGCTGAAATTGGGAGTGAAGGCATCGGCCGAGCAGTTCGCGCCACGCGAGCTGGTCGAACTGGGTGTCATGGCCGAGGAACACGGGTTCGACAGCGTCACGGTGAGCGACCACTTCCAACCATGGCGGCACAACGGCGGCCATGCCCCGTTCTCGATCGCCTGGATGACCGCCGTCGGTGAGCGCACCTCGCGTATCCAGATCGGTACCTCGGTGATGACCCCGACCTTCAGGTACAACCCCGCGGTCGTCGCGCAGGCATTCGCCACGATGGGCTGCCTCTACCCGGGACGCGTGTTCCTCGGCGTCGGCACCGGCGAGGCCCTGAACGAAATCGCCACCGGCTTTGTCGGCGAATGGCCCGACTTCAAGGAGCGCTTCGCTCGCCTGCGCGAGGCCGTCACGCTGATGCGCGAACTCTGGAATGGCGACCGCGTCGACTTCGACGGTGAGTATTACCACACCAAGGGGGCGTCGATCTATGACGTTCCGGAGGGCGGCATCCCCGTCTATGTCGCCGCAGGCGGACCAACCGTCGCGCGTTATGCCGGCCGTGCGGGCGACGGCTTCATCTGCACGTCTGGCAAGGGCATGGAGCTCTACACCGAGCAGCTGCTGCCGGCCGTTGCCGAGGGTGCCGAGAAGGCCGGTCGCGATATCAACGACATCGATCGCATGATCGAGATCAAGATCTCGTACGACACGGATCCCGCCGTCGCGCTGGAGAACACCCGATTCTGGGCACCGCTCTCGCTCACACCCGAGCAGAAGCACTCGATCGACGACCCGATCGAGATGGAAGCCGCAGCGGATGCCCTGCCCATCGAGCAGGTCGCCAAGCGTTGGATCGTCGCCTCTGACCCCGACGAGGCAGTCGCCCAGATCAAGCCGTACATCGATGCCGGCCTGAACCACCTGGTGTTCCACGGTCCTGGTGCCGACCAGAAGCGCTTCCTCGACCTGTTCGAGCGCGACCTCGCACCGCGCCTGCGGGCACTGGGCTAGAGCGAGCCGCCGGCGCGTTCCGACCGACCCAACCCAACCGACACAATGGAGACATGACCCAGGTGGAGATCGGCTACGCAGCCATGTTGGCGCAGTTCGCCCCGGCGGAGGCCGTTGCCCTGTCGGCGTATGCCGAGGCCAACGGCTTCACCGGCACGATGGCGACCGACCATTTCCAGCCGTGGGTGCCGGCGCAGGGCGAGTCCTCGTTTGTGTGGAGTGTGCTGGCGGCGGTCGGCGAGCGTACCGGTGCCAACTTCGGTCCAGGGGTAACGGCGCCAACGTTCAGGTGGCATCCGGCGATGGTGGCGCAGGCATCCGCCACGCTGGCCTCGATGTATCCGGGGCGGCACTGGCTCGGACTCGGCTCGGGCGAAGCGCTCAACGAACACGTCATGGCTGCGTACTGGCCAGAAGCCCCCGAGCGCCTCAACCGCATGTTCGAAGCCATCGAGATTATCTCGAAGCTGTTCAGCGCCTCGATCGCCGGACGGGATTTCAAGCATTCCGGCCAGTATTACAAGCTCGAATCCACGCGGCTGTGGAGCATGCCCACGGTCGCACCGGAGATCCTGGTTGCCACCGCTGGCCCAATCACCGCGAAGCGAGCCGGTCGCGTGGCCGACGGCCTGATCACCGTTGAAGCTCCGCCGGAGAAGATCTCGATGCTGTTCAATCGCTTCAATGAGGGCGCGCGTGATGGCGGCAAGAATCCTGCAACGATGCCCAAGGTGCTGCAGCTGCACCTGAGCTGGGCAGAGAGTGACGAGCTCGCCATGATCAACGCGATGCAGCAGTGGCCGAACGGGGCAATGCGGTTTCCGAAGGCCGATATCCGCTCGCCGTATGAGTTCGAGCAGATGGCCAAGATGGTGCGGCCAGAGGACTTCGATGGCCGGATGGTGATTTCAGCCGATCCGGACGTGCACCGCGCCTACATCCAGAACTACATCAATCTCGGCTTCGATCGCATCTATCTGCACAATGTCGGGCGCAATCAGCGGGAGTGGATCGACGTGTTCGGCCGCGATGTCCTGCCGAAGCTGGTGCGCTGATGTCTGAGATAGCGGATGCGACGGCTGCGCGTGTGGCGGATGCGACGGGAGCGGCGGATGCGAAAGGTAGGCCCCTGACGCAATCTTCAGGACTCGAGATCTTTGTGCTCGAGGGCATCGGCGAGATCGTGCCAGGGGATGACCTGGCCGCGCTGATTCTGGCTGCGGCCAGCACCGGCGCCAAGGACGGTGCCGTATCTGGTGCTGGTGCTGGTGCTGGTGCTGGTGCCGGCGCTGGTGTCGTCGCAGCCACAACAGCGTCGAGCACGGTGCTCCGCGATGGTGACATTCTGGCCGTGACCAGCAAAATCGTCTCCAAGGCCGAGGGCCGGATCGTGCCGGCTTCCGACCGCGAGCAGGCGATCACCGACGAAACGGTGCGTGTGGTGGCCTCCCGTGTGCACCCGAACGGCGTGACGCGCATCGTCGAGAACCGACAGGGTCTCGTGATGGCCGCGGCGGGCGTTGACGCCAGTAATACCGCCGACGGTACGGTGTTGCTGTTGCCCGTCGACCCGGATGCCTCGGCCCGTGCCCTCTGCGCCACCCTGCGTGCCGCGACAGGCCTGCGCCTCGGCGTAATTATCACCGACACCGCCGGACGCGTCTGGCGTGACGGTCAGACAGACATTGCAATCGGGGCCGCCGGGGTGCTCGTGCTCGATGACCTGCGCGGCACAACCGACGCTTTCGGTCACCGCCTGGCCGTCACTGCGGCCGCCGCCGGCGATGAGATCGCCGGTGCTGCCGACCTCGTGAAGGGCAAGACCAGCCAGAACCCGGTCGCCGTGGTGCGTGGGCTCGCCCGGCTGGTGGTAGCCGACTCGGATGCCGTAGCCGCCACCGATATCGATGCTGGCACTCCGACATCCGCTTCTCAGGCCGCCGAGGGCGCCCGGATCCTGCAGCGCGACAGCGCGCAGGACATGTTTCGACTCGGGAGCGCCGAGGCCCACGCCGAAGGCTATGCCGCCGGGTTCGAGGCAGGCCTGGCCCAGGGGCAGGCAGCGGGCTTCGCTGCCGGTCTCGCCGCAGCCCACGCGCAGGTGGACGGCGAGCATCCAGCGGGGGCGCATGAGGCCGACACGCAGTCAGCCGACGTTCCCATCGCGCATGAGCCAGGAAACGAACCGGCGTGAGCTGGGTCGCAATCGTGCCGGTGAAGGGCAGCGCCGGGGCAGAAGAACCGAAGACGCGCCTCGGCGACCATCCGGATCGTGCACGCCTGGCCGACGCTTTCGCCCTCGATACCGTCGCTGCGCTACTGGCCGCACCGTCGATCGCGCGGGTCTGTGTTGTGACGGCCGATGAGGTCGTGGCGGCGCGGATGCTGCAGCTCGGTGCCGTCGTGATCCCAGAAGACTCGGGGCGCGCAGCGAGGCAGGCAGCCACGAACACAGCCAGAAACGCCCGGTCGGATCCCCTCAACTGGGCCATCGTTCAAGGTGTGGATGCCGCCCGCGAGGCCTGGCCTGCGCTCAATATCGCTGTCGTCACCGGTGATCTCCCGGCGCTCAAGATTGCCGACGTCGAAGCCGCTCTCACGCTCGCTGCCGATCACGAGCGTTCGATGGTTCCCGATCGTGAGGGTGCCGGAACGACGACGTTGCTCGCGCTGGCCGGCGTCCCGTTCGTACCGCGCTTCGGCCTGGGGTCGCGTGCCGCTCACGAGTCCGCGGGGCACGTTCCGCTCGACATCCACTCGAACGCTTCGATCCGTCGTGACGTCGACACCGTCGACAACCTGGCGGATGCCCTGCACTTGGGCGTGGGCGCCCACACGAGTGCACTCGTCGCACGCACCGCCCCTGCGATAGTGCCGCCCGCCTGACCCACGCCGCGAGCGCAACCAGCCTGGCACCGCTGCTCGCCGTTCCCTGATCGTTAGTGCGCCTCGCTGATCGCGAGTACCTCCCTGGCAATATCAGCGGTCGTGGCGACATCGTGCATCCACAGCGGAACAGCAGCAGAGCGGATGCCCGCCGCCTCCAGCGCGTGGACGGCCGCGGCATCCGTCTCGTCAACAAGCCACGCGTCGATCACACCGCCCGATGCTCGCGACCCGAAGTGCAGCCCGACGGCCGCGGCAGAGGTCTCGACGCCGATGGTCTGCAGGCAGTGGTCGGCCATGCCGCGCACGGCAGCACCGCCGATGATCGGCGAGACTCCGACAACGCGGGCACTCGTGGCCTGCAGTGCGGCGCGCACCCCCGGAACCGCCAGGATTGTGCCCACCGACACCACCGGGTTCGACGGCGGCAGGATGACCAGGTCGGCGTCCAGGATCGCGTCGATCACGCCGGGCGCAGCCGTTGACGTCTCCAGACCCACCTGCACGAACTCGGTCACGTCAACGTGCGCGCGGTAGCGCACCCACCACTCCTCAAAGTGGATCAAGTCGCCCGCTGCGTGCTCGTCGACATCCGCTGCCAGCCGCACGTGGGTCTCGACAGGTTGGTCGCTCATCGGCAGCAGACGCGCCCCGGGCTGCCAGCGCTGGCACAAGAACTGCGTCGCCTCGCTGAGCGTCGATCCGCTTCGCAGTAGGTCAGTGCGCACGATGTGGGTCGCGAGGTCGAGGTCGCCGAGGGTGAACCACGACCAGCCGCGGCCATACGCTGCGATCTCATCCGAGGTACGTTTGGACTCCTCCGGACGCCCCCAGCCCTGCGCCTCGTTGATGCCGCCGCCGAGCGTGTACATCACGGTGTCCAGGTCGGGGCAGACTCGCAGCCCGTTCAGCCACATGTCATCGCCGGTGTTCACGATGACGGTGACGGATGCTGCGTCCCCGCCGTCAGCCGCAGTCCTGCTGCCAGCGCTCTCGTCAAGCAACGCCAACAACCCGCGAGTGAATCGTGCGCCACCGACGCCGCCGGCCAACACCGTAATCTTCTGCATGCTCTAGATTCTCCCGCATCCGCGGTGCGTTCACGCCTGCGGAACCACGTGCATTCACACGTGCGCGAGATCGGAGTTGTGGTCGTTCTGGGGCCCGAATAACGACCACAACTCCGATCTCGCGGCACAGGGAACACCGCATCGAATACTCATAGAGAGTGCATAGTGCTTACACACATGAGCTGGATACGCTGTGCGTGATCGCACCACGCACGACTGCACCAACAGACGCCTCGCCCCTCGAGAGAGAACAGACAGAGCATGAAGCGCATGAGCACAAAAGCTAAGGTCATCACCGGTATCGCGGCAGTCGTCGTCGTGCTGGGCTGGGCGGCCATCGCCTTCGGCCCCGCCTTCTACCGCGATGTGATCGTCGGACCCGCCGCCGCCGACCCCGTCGAAGAGTTCGGCACGCTGGCCCCGAGTACTCTCACCGCCGACGAACTCGCGGGCGACTGGACTGTCAGCGACGGCTCATACGCCGGCTACCGCGTCGACGAGGTGCTGAACGGCACCGACATCACGGTGACGGCGCGCACCGAGACCGTCGCAGGAACCGTCACCGCGACATCCACCGAGATCACCGCGGCCACCATCGATGTGGATGTGGCATCGATCGCGACTGACGAAGCGGCCCGTGACCAGTACTTCCGCACCCAGGCGATCAACACCGCTCAATACCCCACGGCCACCTTCGTGCTCACCCAGCCGATCGCGGCCATGACAGTGCCCGACTCAGGCGAAGCGCAGACCGTGTCGGCCACGGGAACACTCACCCTCAACGGCGTCAGCAACGACGTGACCGTGGAGATCACCGCCGCCCTCGATGGCGACAATGCAAAACTCGCCGGCCAGATCCCGATCACGTTCTCCGACTTCAACGTGACGGCGCCGAGCCTTGGCTTCGTCAAGGTCGAAGACACCGGCTACGTCGAATTCCTGCTCGAACTCGCGAAGGCCTAACCAGCAGGCGAGAACACGATCACCGGATGCCCACCCCGCGGATGCGGAATGACATCGCAGTCCACACCGTAGACGGATGAAATCACCTCCGGCCGCAAGACCTCGTCCGGGCGTCCGGCGGCCACCACCGCGCCGTCCTGCAGCAACACGATGTGGTCGCAGTAGGCCGCGGCCAGGTTGAGGTCGTGCAACGCGGCGACCGACGTCAGCCCGAGCCCCCGCACCTGGGCCAGTAGCGACAGCTGCGCGCTGATGTCGAGGTGGTTGGTCGGTTCATCGAGTAGCAGGAGCGATGGCTGCTGAGCCAGCGCCCTCGCGATCTGCACACGTTGCTGTTGTCCGCCAGAGAGGGTGTGCCAGTCGCGTTCAGCGAGGTCACGTGACCCGACGGCATCCAGCGCATCGAGCGCGAGCTCACGATCGTCATCACCGCCGAAGCTGCCAAGCAGGCGAGACCGATGCGGGATCCGCCCGAGCAACACCACCTCGATCACCGACAACTCAACGTTCGGAACCGCATTCTGCTCAAGCAACGCGATGCGACGAGCGACCTCGCGACGGGGGAGCGATGCGAGAGCTGTGCCGTCAAGCAGCACGGCACCGGATGCCGGCTTCTCAATGCCGGCGATCAGGCGCAGCAATGTCGACTTGCCTGCCCCGTTCGGCCCGAGCAGCCCGGTCACCGCGCCGCGCGGGATCTGCGCAGATACCTCGCGCAGCACTGTCGTGCCATCGATCGCGAATGACAGGTCGTCGATGGATACCGCGGCGCCAGAGGTAGCGGATGCGTGCGCCACAGTCCCCACGGCGGCGCTCATGCCCAAGCCGCCGATCGCTTGCGCTTGATCAGCGCGATGAAGACCGGGACTCCGATGAACGCCGTCACGATGCCGACGGGCAGCTCCCGCGGGTCGAACACCGTACGGGCGAGGGTATCGGCGACCACGAGGAAGATGGCACCGGCGACAACCACGAGCGGCAACAATCGACGGTGACCAGGACCGGTCACGGCGCGCACGACGTGCGGCAGGATCAGCCCCACAAAACCGATCGCACCACTGACCGAAACCATGGCACCGGTGAGCAGGGCCACGGCCGTGAGCAGTACCCAGCGGGTCGCGTTCACATTGATGCCGAGTGACGCCGCTGCGGTGTCGCCGAACGCGAAGGCATCGAGCCGACTGGCCGAGAGCAGGATGCCGGTGCCCACGACGAGAAGTGCGCCCACCGAGATCGCCACGCTCGACCACGACGCACCGGCAACCGAGCCGAGCAGCCAGTTCAGAATCTCGCGATACGAATCGCCCTTCGCCGACCAGAAGATCACGAACGAGGTGCCCGCAGCGGCCAGCTGCGCGATGGCGAGCCCGGACAACACTGCGCGCCCCGGGCTGATCGTGCCTCCCACCCTGGCGATGCTGAGCGTGGCTATCAGCGCCAGCAGCGCGCCGGCGAATGCAGCGACGGGCAGGGCAAATCCGACACCGAGAATCAGCACGGCCACAGCTCCCAGCGATGCCCCGGATGACAGGCCAAGCAGATACGGATCGGCCAGCGGGTTGCGCGTCACGCTCTGCATGACAGCACCGGCCAGTGCCAGTCCGGCTCCGACGGCCGCGGCCGTCAGCACGCGGGGCAAGCGCAGCTGCCAGACGATCGAATCGGTGAGCGGGGGAACAGCGACGGCAGACCCAACTGCGCCAGCGTACCCGCCCGCCCAGCCCGAAAGCCCAAGGTGCCCGGCGACGCTGCCCCAGACATCCGCCAGCGAGATGTCAGCGGGCCCGATCGTGACAGCGACGCCGATCACAAGCGCGAGCAGCACGATCGACCCGGCGAGCCACCAGCCGTAGCCGCGCCCCCGACCAGACCCGTGCCGGCGCCCCCGACCTCGCCGACCCTCGCCGAGAGTCGCCGTTTCCGCCGAGAGTCGCCCCTGCAGCGGCGATTCTCGGTCGGACGGGCGACTCTCGGCACTGGTCATTACTTGCCGCCGAACCCAGCGAGCTGGTCGACGATGGATGTCGCTGCCTCGACGTTGCGCGTTCCCGCCTCGGTCGCAGCGAACGGCAGCACGATGTAGCGCTTGCCCTTCACCGCGGACAGCCCCTGTGTCACCGGGCTCGCTTCGAGCGTGGCGATCTTCGATGCTGCAGTGTTCCAGGTCGCGTCGACAAGCACGATCACGCTGGGGTCTGCTGCGACGATCGATTCCCAGCCGACCGAGGTCCAGCTGTCGTGCACGTCGGCGAAGATGTTGGTCAGCCCGGCCGCGCTCATGATCATCTCGGGCGACCCGATTCCGGCGCCGACGTAGGGGGTGTCTGTTCCGCTGGAGTACCAGAGCGCCGTTGGGGCATCTGCGGTGGGCACCAGCGCGTCGAGCTCTGCCTGCTGCGATGCAACAAGTTTGGCCGCAGCTTCCGGCGCTCCGAAGATCGCGCCGGCCTCGGTGATCTCGGCGAATACCGTGTCGAACGTGAGCGGATCCGGCGCGTAGCCCTCCTCCTTGCACGCGGAGGGCGACACATAATTGCCCACGCCCATGCTGGTCAGCTGGTCGCGCTCGCCCACGCCGTCAGCACTGAAGTTTGACTCCCAGCCGCCGTAGATGAAGTCGGGCGTGAGGGCGAGCGCGGCTTCCTGACTCGGCAGAAAATCGCTCACTACGTTGAGGGTGGCGCCGCCGGGCTGCGAGGCGAGTGAGTCGGGCACCGCGCCGTCGAGGAACGCCGAACCGACAATCTTCTCGCCGACGCCCAGTGCCAGCAGCAGCTCGGTGGTCGACGACTTCACCGTCAGGATGCGGGTGGGCGCGGCATCAACGGTGACAGACGTCCCGCAATTATCGAGGGTGAGAGGGTAGCCGGATGCCGCTGTGGCGGTGGGAGCCGCCGAGCCGGATCCGGTCTCGGCAACGTTCGACGCGCATCCGCCGAGCAACAGGGCGGGCAAGACGGCGGATGCAGCCACGAGGGCAACACGGCGAGAAATGGGTTGACGCGACATAGGGGGACCTCTTCGAAAGATGGCAGGGGAGACGGAATGCCGCAGAGAAATGCGGTGTACGTGACTCGCTACCCAAATCCGGGATCGCTCACCCGGTCATAGCCAACCGGTGGTCCACCGACAGCTTAAGCCCATCGCGTTTCAAGCGTGTGAACGCCGGGCACCGGACCCATCGCGGCGCTCGCCAAAGCCTGTGCAACCAACTCGATGTCCTCGGTCAGCGCTCCGACGGTTACCCGCACGTGCGCCTGCAGCTGGGGCTGGTGCCCCTGCTGGGCGAGATCGGTGGCAATGAACGGCGACCCGGCAGAAACCCGAATCCCGGATGCCGCCAGCTGCACGATGGCATCCCGCTCGTCGGCCACCGGCAGCCAGGTATTGATGCCGTCGCCCTGTACCGCGTCGATGCCGAGTGCGACCAGGGCATCGGTCAGCCCCTTCTGCCTGGCGAAATAGAGTCGCCTGGCATCGTTGATCCGCTCGATGGAGTCCGTGTTGGTGAGCAGGTCGTAGAGGATCGTCTGCAGCATCCGGCTGGTCCAGCCTGGTCCGAGCATCCGCCGGGCAACGATGGGATCGACAAGCGCTGTCGGTCCGCCGAGCGCGGCAATGCGCAGGTCTGGCCCGTGCGACTTCGAGAAGCTGCGCACGTGCAGGGTGCGCTCGGGCAGCCAGGCGCCCAGGCTCACATCGGGCGCGATGCTGATCTCGCCCGAGTGGTCATCCTCGATCACCACCGTCTTGGCGTTGCGCTTGTTGGTGCTCAGCAGGCGGGCGAGGTGCTCGGCCCGCTGCGGTGTCATCGAGGCGCCTGTTGGGTTGTGGGCTCGAGGCTGCAGGATGACGGCGGTGGGCGACAGGGTGAGCGCTGCCTTGAAGGACGCGGGCACGATGCCGTTCTCGTCGACGTCCACCGGGATCCGCTCGAGGCCGAGCTGGTCGAGCAGGTCGAAGAAAGGTGGGAACCCTGGACTCTCAACGATCACCCGGTCGCCGAAGCGGGTGACGGCCTCAAGGCTGCGCGAGATCGCGTCGAGGGCTCCGTCGACAACGGTGATGGACTCGACCGGATACGGCCACGACTTTGTCAACAGCGCGAGCAGCTCTGGGATGACGGGCAGATCCTGATACGTCGGGGTGACAGCTCGCTCAGATACCCGCGACAGTGCGGGGCCGAGCGCCGGCAGCAATGCCGGATCTGGGGTGCCGCGTGACAGGTCGATCCGGGTCTGCTGGTGGTGCCCGACCATCGACTGGCTCCTGGCGGGCAGCCAGTGCGGCGCCTGCTGGCGCACAAAGGTGCCGCTGCGCCCTTTCGATTCGATCAGGCCCACAGAACCGAGTGCCTGCCAGGCATGACTGATTGTTGCCGGGCTCACGCCGAGCGCTGCTGCCAGCTCGCGCACCGTCGGCAGGCGCTCGCCGGGTGCCAGTCGGCCTGCTGCGATCAATCTCCCGATGGCCGCGGCGATTCCTGCCGGTGTCTTGTGCTCGATCTCGTCGAGGAAAGTCTGCATATTCTCTTGCTCTTACCGCATCGGATCGACAGGATGATTAACGCGTGCGTCATAAACAGAAACACATCAGAAATGTTTACGTCGAATAATAACAAAACCGGACAACGCAGTTTGGTTCGACTCAACTAATTTCGGCGCTGCACTCCCCAGCTCAGCGCCGAGCACGAAGTGGAGACAACAGATGACCGTAGTACGTGCAGCAATCACCCAGACAACCTGGACGGGTGACAAAGAATCAATGATCGAGAAGCACGAGCAATTCGCTCGGGATGCTGCGGCTGATGGCGCGCAGGTCATCTGCTTCCAGGAGCTCTTCTACGGGCCGTACTTCGGCATCACGCAAGACAAGAAGTACTACGCATACGCCGAACCGGCCGACGGGCCGATCGTGATGCGCTTCGCTGCACTCGCCAAAGAGCTGAACCTGGTGATGGTGCTGCCGATCTACGAAGAAGACATGCCGGGCGTCTACTACAACACCGCCGTCGTGGTCGATGCAGACGGCACCATCCTCGGCAAGTACCGCAAGCACCACATCCCTCACCTCGACAGGTTCTGGGAGAAGTTCTACTTCCGTCCAGGCAACCTGGGCTACCCGGTGTTCGAGACCGCCGTCGGTCCCATCGGTGTCTACATCTGTTACGACCGTCACTTCCCAGAAGGCTGGCGGGAGCTCGGCCTGAACGGCGCCCAGATTGTCTTCAACCCGAACGCGACCAAGCCCGGCCTCTCCAACCGCCTCTGGCAGCTCGAGCAGCCGGCGGCCGCTGCAGCGAACGGCTACTTCGTGGCCGCTGCCAACCGTGTCGGCACCGAAGACAACGAGTACGGCGACCTCGCCGTCACGTTCTACGGCAACAGCCAGTTCGCCGACCCCCAGGGCAACATCGTCGGTGAATACGGCAGCGGAGACAGTGAAGAAATCGTCATCCGCGACCTCGACCTCGACATGATCCGCCAGGTACGCGACGACTGGCAGTTCTACCGTGACCGTCGTCCCGACTCCTACACGTCGATCCCCAAGCCATAGCGACGTAGGAGTAGACGATGAAGACCCTCATCAAGAACGGAACCGTCGTCAATGCCACCGGCACAGCAACTGCCGATGTGCTTGTCGACGGCGAAACAATCGCGGCAGTTCTCGCACCGGGATCGAACCTGCTCGGCTTCGACATCGAACGCAATGTCGACCGAGTCATCGATGCGGCGGGCAAGTATGTGATTCCCGGCGGGATCGATGCCCACACCCACATGCAGATGCCGTTCGGCGGCACAGAGGCCAGCGACACCTTCGAGACGGGAACGCGGGCAGCGGCGCACGGCGGAACGACGAGCATCGTCGACTTCGTCGTGCAGTATGCCGGCGAGAACGTGCTCGACCAGTACCACCTGTGGCACGAGAAGGCCAGGGACAACTGCGCCATCGACTACGGCTTCCACCAGATCCTCTCTGACGTACAGGACTCGTCCCTAACGGCGATGGACGAGCTGGTGCGCGAGGGCGTCTCCAGCTTCAAGCTGTTCATGGCGTACAAGGGCGTCTTCCTTTCGGACGACGGCCAGATCGTCAAGGCCATGCAGCGCGCGAGTGACAACGGCAGCATGATCATGATGCACGCCGAGAACGGCAGCGTCATCGACCTGCTCGTGCAGCAGTCGCTCGCAGCCGGCAACACCACGCCGTACTATCACGGGGTCACGAGGCCCTGGCAGGCAGAAGAAGAGGCCACGCACCGGGCGATCATGCTCGCCAACCTCACCGGCGCTCCTCTTTATGTCGTGCACGTCTCGGCCAAGCAGGCAGTTGAGCAGATCGCGATCGCCCGCGACAACGGCCAGAACGTGTTCGGCGAGACCTGCCCGCAGTACCTCTATCTCTCGCTCGAAGAGAACCTCGGCGCCAGAAGCGACGAGTGGGGCGACTTCGAGGGTGCCAAGTGGGTGTGCTCGACGCCGCTGCGCTCCAAGGCAGAGGGCCACCAGCACCACATGTGGCAGAGCCTGCGCACGAACGACATCCAGATGGTCTCCACCGACCACTGCCCCTTCTGCATGAAGGGTCAGAAAGACATGGGCCTGACCGACTTCTCCAAGATCCCGAACGGCATCGGCTCGGTCGAACACCGCATGGACCTGCTCTACCAAGGCGTTGTCGACAAGAAGATCTCGCTTGAGCGCTGGGTCGAAGTCACCTCGACCACCCCGGCCCGCATGTTCGGCATGTACGGCAAGAAGGGCGTCATCCAGCCGGGTGCCGATGCGGATGTCGTCGTCTACGACCCGAACGGCCACACGTCGATCGGCCTGCCGATTGATGCGCACGGGCAGCCGACCGGCCGCACGCACCACATGAACATGGACTACTCGGCCTGGGAAGGCTACGAGATCGACGGCCACGTCGATACCGTGCTCTCCCGCGGCAAGGTCATCATCGACGACAACCAGTACCTCGGAACCAAGGGCGACGGCAAGTACGTCAAGCGCGGTCTGAGCCAGTACCTGATCTAGAGGACGTACCAGATGGATTTCGGCGCAGTACTCCAGACCAACCCGCCATCCGCTCGCACCGTCCAGCTCGCCAAGCTGGCGGAAGCCCACGGGTTCAGCCACGTCTGGACCTTCGACTCCCACCTGCTCTGGCAGGAACCGTATGTGATCTACAGCCAGATCCTCGCGGAGACCCGCAAGGTAATCGTCGGCCCGATGGTCACCAACCCGGCAACCCGCGACTGGACTGTCACGGCATCCACCTACGCGACGCTCAACGAGATGTATGGCAACCGCACGATCTGCGGCATCGGCCGTGGCGACTCGGCTGTGCGGGTCACCAACGGTGCCCCAACGACGCTGAAGACCCTGCGGGAATCGATTCACGTCATCCGCGAGCTCGCCAACTCCCGGTCGGTCGAGTACAACGGGGCGACGCTGCAGTTTCCGTGGAGCACCGGGTCGAGCCTGGATGTCTGGGTGGCGGCATATGGACCGCTCGCCTTGAAGCTGGCTGGCGAGGTCGGTGACGGCTTCATCCTGCAGATGGCCGACCTCGATGTGGCGGAGTGGATGATCAGGACGGTGCGGGATGCCGCTGCAAACGTCGGCCGTGACCCGCTGTCGGTGAAGTTCTGCGTTGCAGCCCCGATGTACATCGGTGATGACTGGGCGCACATGCGTGACCAGTGCCGCTGGTTCGGCGGAATGGTCGGCAACCACGTTGCAGACATCGTGACCAAGTACGGCGCGAACTCCGAAGTGCCGGTTGCTCTCACCGACTACATCAAGGGCCGCGAGGGCTACGACTACAACGAGCACGGCCGGGCGGGCAACACGCACGCCGACTTCGTGCCGGATGAGATCGTCGACCGGTTCTGCCTGCTTGGCACGGCCGATGAGCACATCGAGAAGTTGAAAGCCCTCCAGGCGATCGGCGTCGACCAGTTCGCGGGCTACCTGCAGCACGACAACAAAGAAGAGACGATGCGCGTGTACGGGGAGACTGTGATTCCTGCACTGGCTGATCACATCGTGGCCAAGGCATGACCCAGCGCCAGCGTGCGTTCGGCGGGCGCCTCCTCTGGGGGGCGCTCGGCATCGTGCTGCTCGGCGTGGTCTGGGAACTCTACAAGTTCCTCGGGCCTGCGGATGGCGTCGTCATCGGCGGGCTCACCATCCTGCCGCGCACGAGTGACCTGGCGATGCCCCACCTCTGGACCATGTGGGAGCGCGTTCTCGAACCGGTGACCGGTGCAGCCAACGCCGTTCCGATGTGGCAGGCCGTGCTCACGGCATCCCTGTTCACGCTGGGTATCGCAGCTGTCGGCTGGCTTGTCGGCGTCACTGTCGGGCTCGCGCTTGCCCTGCTCATGCAGCGTTTCAAGGTGGCAGAAGCCGCCATCCTGCCGTGGGTCATCCTCAGCCAGACGGTGCCTCTCATCGCCATCGCACCGCTTGTGCGGCGCTGGGGTGCGCAGATCCAGTTCGGGGAGTTCTCCTGGGAGAACTGGATGTCGGTTGCCCTGATCGCCTCGTACCTCGCGTTCTTCCCCGTTTCAATTGGGGCGCTGCGCGGACTCGGCTCGCCCGATGCCGCCCACGAAGACCTGATGCGTTGCTATGCGGTCGGTTGGTGGAAGACGCTCTGGCGGCTGCGGTTGCCCGCGAGTGTCAGCTATCTGCTGCCCGCACTCAGGCTCGCCGCGGCCAGCGCGGTGATCGGCACCGTCGTCGCCGAGGTGTCGATCGGGCTGCGTGGCGGTATTGGCCGTCTCATCATTGAGTACGCCGGTGCTGCCGGTGGCGATCCAGGCAAACCATGGGCTCCGATTTTCGGCTCGATCCTTGTCGGGCTCGTTGCCGCCGGCTTCGTCGGCCTGATCGGGTTGTTCCTTCGTCGTTTTCGTAGGGGAGAGGTTGCAGTATGAGCGTCCAGACACCGGCAACGGCCGAAGCGCATGTGGTGGCAGAGCCCACCTATGCCGTGCAGGTCAGCAACGTCAGCCGCGTCTTCCCCGGCAAGCGCGGTGCAGTCACCGCCCTTGACGATGTCGGTCTCACGGTGTCTCCCGGCGAATTCGTGTCGCTGATCGGGCCGAGCGGATGCGGCAAGTCCACACTGATGCGCCTGATCGCCGACCTCGATACTCCGACCGTCGGCAGCATCGAGGTGTTCGGCACCTCGGCCAGGCAGGCACGCCTCAACCAGTCGTACGGCATCGCGTTCCAGCAGGCTGGCCTGCTGCCCTGGCGCACGGTCACCGGCAACATCGAGCTGCCCCTTGAACTGCACGGTGTGAGTAAGGCCGCACGCAAGACCAGGGCCAACGAACTCCTCGAGCTCGTTGGCCTCACCGACTTCGCCAACCACTATCCGGATCAGCTGTCCGGCGGTATGCAGCAGCGGGTCGCCATTGCCAGGTCGCTGGCCGAGCGGCCGAGCTTGCTGCTGATGGATGAGCCGTTCGGCGCCCTCGACGAGATGACTCGCGAGCGCATGCAGAACGAACTCGTCAGGATCTGCGGCGAGACCGGTGCTGCCGTCGTCTTCGTGACGCACTCGATCCCTGAGGCAGTTTTCCTCTCCGATCGCGTGGTGGTCATGTCGCCCCGTCCAGGTCGCATCCGCGACATCCTCAGTGTGAAGCTCGGTGATGCCAGCCAGCGTGGCGAGAACCTGCGCGAGGAGGAGTCGTTCTTCCACGGGGTCAGCCAGGTGCGCGAGCTTCTGCACGGCGAAGCGCCCACCGGCATCCGTGGGGTCGAAACGCGATGAGAGAGGGATCGTTCGCGCGCACGGCGTGGCCGCCCATCGTGCTCGGCCTGATCGTGCTGCTGCTGTGGCAGGGCGCAGTGATGGTCTTCGAGATCAAGCCGTTCATCCTGCCTGCCCCGTTCCAGATCACCTCCGAGTTCGTTGACAACTTTGACACGGTGCTCGCCGGCGTCATCGTGACAGGGCGAAACGCCTTGATCGGCCTGGTGATGGGCACGATCATGGGCATCGTCGTCGCGATCATCGCAGCACTGCTACGGATAGCGGATGCCATGATCGCCCCGATCGTCGCGGCCCTCGCTGTCGTTCCGATCGTCGCGCTCGCCCCTGTGCTCTACACGATGTTCGGCGCGGGAGCCGAGACGGCCAGGCAGCTGGTGGCCGCGCTCGCCGTCTTCGTACCGGTGTTCTTCAACACGGTGAAGGGCCTCCGCCAGGTGCGGCCGGTGCACCGCGACCTGATGCGCTCATACGCGGCGACCAGCTGGCAAGCGACCAGGGTCGTCACACTGCCAACAGCGCTGCCATTCGTGTTCACCGGCCTCCGGATCGCGTCATCCCTCGCTGTCATCTCGTCGCTGGTCGCCGAGTACTTCGGCGGCCCCGTCGGCGGTCTCGGTCGATCGATCACCTCGTCGGCATCAAGCAGCAATTACGGACTGGCCTGGGCGTATGTGCTCGGGTCGATCTTCCTCGGACTCCTCTTCTACTGCGCCGCACTGGGCCTGGAGAAGTTGGTCAGCCGCCGATCAGGCGGCTAGACGACCCGTGCCGGCACCCACCCAGTGCCGCCCGGCAAGACGCACCATCATGAACCGCACCACCTGAGTAGGCATTTCCCGTGAACAGTCACCTGGAGGAACTCATGAAACACAGCACACGCTGGCTCACCACAGTGGGAGCCATGGCAGCGGTCAGCGCCCTGGCGCTCTCCGGCTGCAGCAGCAGCGATAACGCAGACACCGGATCAACGGATGCCGGCAGCGAGCTCACTCCGGTGACGCTCCAGCTGCAGTGGACGGCCCAGGCCCAGTTCGCCGGCTACTACGCCGCCGTCGACCAGGGCTTCTACGAAGACGAAGGCCTCGATGTCACAATCCTGGAGGGTGGCCCTGACATCGTGCCGCAGGATGTCCTCGCCTCCGGCGATGTCGACTACGCGATCTCCTGGGTGCCCAAGGTGCTCGGCTCAATCGAGCAGGGTGCCAACATCACCGACGTAGCCCAGATCTTCGAACGCAGCGCAACCACCCAGATCAGCTTCGTCGACAAGAACATCACCTCGCCCAGCGATCTGAAGGGCAAGAACGTCGGCAGCTGGGGTTACGGCAACGAGTGGGAGCTCTTCGCCGGCATGCAAAAGGATGGCGTCGAAGTTGGCGACATCAATCTCGTGCAGCAGGCATTCGACATGTCCGGATTCCTCTCCGGCGACATCGACGCAGCCCAGGCCATGACATACAACGAGTACGCGCAGGTGCTCGAGTCGATCAACCCGGCAACCGGAGAGCTGTACCAGCCCGATGAACTCAACGTCATCAACTGGAACGACGTCGGAACCGCCATGCTGCAGGATGCCATCTGGGCTAATGCAGACAAGTTGGAGAGCGACAGCGACTACGCCGACCAGACTGTCAAGTTGATCAAGGCATCCATCAAGGGCTGGGCATACGCCAAGGACAACCCCGAAGAGGCCGCCGCAATCGTGACGGCCGCCGGCTCGACACTCGGCCAGAGCCACCAGCTGTGGATGACCAACGAGGTCAACAAGTTGATCTGGCCGTCGACCGCCGGTGTGGGGCTCATCGACGAGGACGCCTGGGCGAACACCGTTGATATCGCCAAGAACACCAAGAACGAGACCGGCGCCACCATCATCACCGCCGACCCGCCCGCAACCGCGTACTCGAACGAATACGTGCAGAAGGCGCTCGACGAGCTGACGGCAGAAGGCGTCGACGTCATGGGCGAGGGCTTCGCTCCACTCACCGTCACCCTGAAAGAGGGCGGCAACTAGCATCCACGAATCGGGGTGGGCGGTCATTGGCCGCTCACCCCTGCACCACCCGCAGTTCGCACCACCCGCACCCTCGCACCATCTGAGAAAGGATCGCGATACTCGTGAACGACTCCCTGCCAGGCTCCGGCCCAGAACTCGACGCGCTCGCCGTCGAACTCGACCGGGCGCACGTCTTCCACTCCTGGTCAGCGCAAGCCGGCCTGAAACCCCTTGTGATCGCCGGGGGCGAGGGTTCACGCGTGTGGGACCACTCCGGCCGCACCTACCTCGACTTTTCAAGCCAGCTGGTCAACGTGAACATCGGCCACCAGCATCCGGCTGTCATCAACGCCATCACCGAGCAGGCGAAGACGCTCACCACCGTCGCTCCGGCAACGGCCAACCTCACGCGTGGCAAAGCAGCCAAGCGCATCGTCGACAAGGCACCTGCCGGATTTAACAAGGTCTTCTTCACCAATGGCGGTGCGGATGCCAATGAGAACGCCATCCGGATGGCTCGCTTGCACACCGGGCGCGACACCGTGCTCTCGACATACAGGTCATACCACGGCAACACGGGTGCTGCCATCGTCGCGACGGGGGACTGGCGTCGCATTCCGAACGAATTCGCCCGCGGACACGTGCACTTCTTCGGACCATATCTCTACCGCAGTGACTTTTGGGCGACGACGCCAGAGCAGGAGTCAGAGCGTGCGCTTCGCCACCTGGAGCGCGTCATCCAGAGCGAGGGCTCCTCGTCGATCGCGGCAATTCTTCTCGAGTCGATTCCCGGCACCGCCGGCATCCTGGTGCCGCCGCCCGGCTACCTGGCCGGGGTGCGCGCTCTCTGCGACCGTTACGGCATCATGCTGATCCTCGACGAGGTGATGGCCGGCTTTGGGCGCACCGGGCACTGGTTCGCCTTCCAGGAGTACGACGTCTCGCCCGACCTCATCACCTTCGCCAAGGGGGTGAACTCGGGCTACGTACCGACGGGTGGTGTGATCATCTCGGATGCCATCGCCTCCGACTTCGACACCACTGTCTTCCCCGGTGGGCTCACCTACAGTGGGCATCCGCTCGCCATGGCCTCCATCATCGGCGCGCTCGACGCGATGGAGCGCGAGGGCATCGTCGAGAACGCCGCCCGGATCGGCAGCGACGTGCTGGCTCCCGGCCTGGCCGCACTGCAGGCCAAGCACGACATCATCGGCGAGGTGCGCGGCCTCGGCGTGTTCTGGGCGCTGGAACTCGTTGCCGACCGCGAGACGCGCGAACCGGTCAGCGCAGCGGTGATGGGTCGCATCAAATCCGAGCTGCTCAGCCGCAACCTGCTGCCGTTCCTGCAAGACAACCGCATCCATGTCGTGCCGCCCTGCGTCGTCACCGATGACGAAGTCGCAGAGGCGCTTGCGATCTATGACGAGGTCCTCAGCCTCGACCTGCTTTAGACCTCACTCACGAAAGGCTTCTCATGACTGGCACTCCCACTCTCTCCCACTGGATCAACGGGAGCTCCCACGACGGCGACTCCACCCGCACGTCGCCCGTGTTCAACCCGGCCACCGGCAGCGTTGCCAAGAATGTGCGCCTGGCGAGCACCGGCGACGTCGGAACAGCAGTCGCTGCTGCCCTGGCCGCCTTCCCCGGTTGGCGCGACACGTCACAGGCCAAGCGCCAGAGCATCATGTTCAACTTCCGCGAGCTGCTGAACGCCCGCAAGGGTGAGCTGGCCGATATCCTCACCGCTGAACACGGCAAGGTCACCTCTGACGCCCTCGGTGAGATCGCTCGTGGCATCGAGGTCGTCGAGTTCGCGCTCGGTATGCCGCAGCTGTCGAAGGGCGAGTTCTCCGAGAACGTCTCAACCGGTGTCGACGTCTACACGCTGCGCCAGCCCCTCGGCGTCGTTGGCATCATCAGCCCGTTCAACTTTCCGGCAATGGTGCCGATGTGGTTCTTCCCCATCGCGATCGCTGCCGGCAACACGGTGGTGCTGAAGCCCAGCGAGAAGGACCCGTCAGCATCGAACTGGATGGCAGAACTCTTTGCAGAGGCCGGTCTGCCCGAGGGCGTCTTCAACGTCGTGCACGGCGACAAAGAAGCAGTCGATGCGCTGCTCGTGCACCCGGACGTGCAGTCGATCTCCTTCGTCGGCTCCACTCCGATCGCCCGCTACATCTACGAGACGGCTGCCTCACACGGCAAGCGGGTGCAGGCGCTGGGCGGTGCCAAGAACCACATGCTCGTGCTGCCGGATGCCGACCTCGACCTCACAGCGGATGCCGCCGTCAACGCCGGCTTTGGGTCGGCCGGCGAACGCTGCATGGCGATCAGCGTCGTGCTCGCCGTCGAACCTGTTGCCGACGAACTCATCGCC
Source organism: Leifsonia sp. A12D58 (assembly GCF_047530025.1). Taxonomy (NCBI): domain Bacteria; kingdom Bacillati; phylum Actinomycetota; class Actinomycetes; order Micrococcales; family Microbacteriaceae; genus Leifsonia; species Leifsonia sp. A12D58. The sequence continues at coordinate 356,693 of NZ_JBLJAT010000004.1, forward strand.
AAGATCACCGAGCGTATGAAGGGTCTCAAGGTCGGCGACGGCATGCGCGGCTGCGACATGGGCCCGCTGATCACCGAGGCGCACCGCGACAAGGTGGCAGGCTACATCGATATCGCGCTGGAAGACGGAGCGGATGTCGTCGTCGACGGTCGCGGCATCAGCGTCGACGGTGAAGAGACCGGATTCTGGCTCGGCCCGACGCTCTTCGACAAAGTGAGTCTCGACTCCGCCGTGTACCAGGACGAGATCTTCGGCCCTGTGCTGTCGATCGTGCGCGTGGGCAGCTACACCGAGGGCCTCGACATCATCAATAACGGTCGATACGGCAACGGCACCGCGATCTTCACTAATGACGGCGGTGCGGCCAGGCGGTTCCAGAACGAGGTGCAGGTGGGCATGGTCGGTATCAATGTGCCGATCCCCGTGCCCGTCGCCTACCACTCCTTCGGCGGCTGGAAGGATTCGGCCTTCGGTGACGCGAAGGCCTATGGCCCGAGCGGTTTCGCCTTCTTCACCAGGGAGAAGGCGGTCACCAGTCGCTGGCTCGACCCGAGCCACGGCGGAATCAACCTGGGCTTTCCCCAGAACCACTAACTAACTACCCCTGGACTGACGACTTCGCGGATACCGAATTGCAGGAGTTATGCACAGTGCCAGGCGCGGCGCCAGGGCGGTCCGCCTCCTCCGCCCCCTCCCGCCAGTTGCATAACTCCTGCAGTTCTTGGCCGGCAACCGACTGAACCCCCGATTTACTGGGCATCGCGACGGCTCCGAACCCGAATTGCAGGAGTTATGCAGATTCATTCGCGGCAACAGGGTCGGCGCCCATCGCACATGACCCCAACCACCGGCCCCAGCGATGCATGTATCTTGATGCTGTGAACAGCATCGTTGCTAGTCCCGGATCGCAGTCTTCATTGCGTGAAGCCAACCGCGCCCGCATCGTCGACGCGGTGAAGTACCACGGTGGGCTGACGCAGGTCGAACTAGCCGGGGTGACAGGGCTTTCACCGGCAACGGTGTCGAACATCGTCAAAGAACTCAGTTCGTCTGGCTTGCTGCACACCGCGCCAACGTCACGCAGCGGACGCCGCGCCCTGCATGTCACCCTCGCCCACGGAGTGGGGCTTGTCGTCGGTCTGCAGATTTCAGACACACGGATGCGCCTGGTACTGGCGGATCTCGGCCACCAGGTGATCGCCGAGCGCTCGATGCCGCTCGCCCGCGATCATCGCTGTGACAGCGAACTTGAACGGGCAGGCGTACTCGTCGCCGACATGGTGGATTCCGTTGGCGCCTCATTCGCCGACGTGCTCGCCATCGGTGTCGGTCTCCCCGCTCCCATCGACCCCCGCTCCGGAACCATCGTCACGCCCGGATTGCTCCGTGGCTGGCACGGCATCCCGATCAGAGATGAGCTGGGCGCACGCTTCAACCGCCCGATCTTCCTTGACAACGAGGCCAACCTCGGTGCCCTCGCCGAGTTCCGGATGGGTGCCGCGCGCGGCGCACGTCAGGCCGCTTACATTCGGGTCTCGTACGGGATCGGCGCCGGTCTCATTATCGAAGGACAGATATTCAGGGGCAGCTCGGGCAAAGCCGGCGAGATCGGTCACATGACGATCGACGAGCACGGTTCCATCTGCCGTTGCGGCAACCGCGGATGTTTGGAGACGGTCATCGGCGCTGCCGCCCTCATCGAGCTCTTCCGGGCGTCTCACGGCGAACTGAAATTGCGCGACATCGTGCTGCAGGCCGAGGCCGGCGATGCCAGCTGCCGACGAGTCATCGCTGACGCCGGCCGTCATCTCGGAATCGCCGCAGCAGGCCTCTGCAACCTGGTCGATCCCGACCGCATCGTGGTCGGCGGAGAGCTTGCCGAGGCCGGTGAAACACTGCTCGCTCCACTACGCCACGCACTCGAGCGGTCGACGCTTTGGACGGCAGGCGGCATCCCGGATGTCGTGCAGAGCGACCTGGGAGACAAAGCCGAAGTGATGGGTGCGGCACTCGCCGCCATCGACGCGGTGCGGATCGCCTCCAGCATCGCCTGAGCGGCTGAACCGCCGTCGATCGACGCTGTTGACCAGCAGCCTTGAGTGCACCGAAGCGGCCTGGCGAACCCGCTAAATGAGAGGGCATACAGGCCGATAACGATCTTGTGTTCAAGTCTTGACGACAAGGGATGCCGAGAGCACGCTCGTAACACGCCGACCAGGGCGCTCAGAGTGGAGGCTTGGCTATGAGAAGACCACAGAAACGAATTGCCTTCCTGGCAATTGCGTTGATTGCAGTATCCGGATCCCTTGCGGCATGTACCTCCGGCGGTTCGAGTAGCTCGAGCTCGTCCAGCGGCGAAGCCGTGAAGATTGGGTTGCTGCTGCCCGAGTCGAAAACTGCTCGATATGAAGCATTTGACCGGCCGCTCTTCGAATCCAAGCTCAAGTCACTCGGCGACTACGAGATTGTTTACGCCAATGCTGACCAGGATGCGGCGAAGCAGCAGCAGCAGGCAGAATCGGCGCTCACCCAGGGCGTGAAGGTGCTCGTTCTCGACCCCGTCGATGCGGCTGCAGCAGCCAGCATCGTGTCGGAGGCCTCTGCGCAGAACGTGCCCGTCATTTCGTATGACCGGCTGGTGACCAGTAAGGACCTCGCCTACTACATCTCGTTCGACAACGAAAAGGTCGGAGAGCTGCAGGGCACGGCATTGGTCGACAAACTGAAGGCCGACAACACCACAACCGGAATCATCATGATCAATGGTTCCCCCACTGACGGCAACGCGGCGCTGTTCAAGAAGGGCGCGCTGTCGGTGATCGATCCGAGTGGCATCCCGATTCTGGCTTCGTATGACACTCCTGACTGGAGTCCTGACAAGGCTCAAGAATGGGCAGCTGGCCAGATCACGCAGTTCGGTTCTCAGATATCCGGCGTCTATGCGGCTAACGACGGCACGGCAGGTGGCGCGATCGCCGCGCTGAAGGCTGCGGGCGTCACGCCGATTCCCCCGGTTACCGGTCAGGATGCCGAACTCGCTGCAATCCAGCGGATCGTCGCGGGAGACCAGTACATGACCGTCTATAAGGCGATCAAGCAAGAGGCGGAGCAGGCAGCGGTACTCGCGTCGAAGCTCGCCAGTGGAGAGACCCTCACAGGTGACACCACCGTCGATGGCACTCAGGCAACCCTGCTGACACCTGTCGTCGTGACAGTTGACAACATCAAGGACACCGTCGTTAAGGACGGCTTCTACACGATTGATGAAATCTGCACTCCGGATTACGCGGCTGCCTGCAAGACGGCTGGCCTCGAGTAGCAGTGTTCAGAAGCAAGTTGCACATACCAGCAGTTCAAGCAGCATGAGTTGACGGGCCGGAGCCCACCAAGACGGTGGTCTCCGGTTCGGCATCCGCCTAGGAGTCACGATGAGCGTGCTAACCCCCGTTCCCCCGGCAGCAATCCCGCGCGGTGAGCTCGTGCTCTCTCTCCGCGGGATCGACAAGAATTTCGGCGCCGTGCAGGCGCTTTCCGCCATCGACTTTGACATCTACAGCGGTGAAGTCGTTGCCATCGTTGGCGACAACGGTGCGGGCAAGTCAACGCTCGTCAAGATCCTGGCCGGCGTGCATCCACCAGACGGCGGCGAGATCCACACCGGCGAGAAGCAGGTCACCATCGCCAATCCGGCAGAATCAGGGGCTCTCGGCATCGCAACCGTCTATCAAGACCTGGCGCTTTGCGACAACCTCGACGTCGTCGCCAACCTGTTCCTCGGCCATGAGGTGCATGGGGCCACCCTGAATGAAGTCGAAATGGAGCAGCGCTCCTGGAGCCTGCTGCGCCAACTCTCGGCCAAGATCCCATCGGTGCGGATCGCCGTTGCCTCACTGTCAGGAGGTCAGCGTCAAACAGTCGCAATCGCCAGGTCGCTGATCGGCGATCCCAAGATCGTCATCCTCGATGAGCCGACGGCAGCACTGGGTGTCGCCCAGACCGCAGAGGTGCTGAACCTCATTGAGCGGCTGCGCGAGCGCGGGCTCGGCGTCGTGCTGATCAGCCACAACATGGCGGATGTCCAGGCCGTCGCCGATCGCATCGTCGTGTTGCGGCTCGGCCGCAACAACGGCGAGTTCAAGGTAGCGGATGTCAGCTACGAAGAGATCATCGCGGCAATCACCGGTGCGACAGACAACGCGGTCACCCGGCGCGCCAGCGCACGAGCCCCAGAGGAGCCGGCATCATGACAACACCAACAACGCCTGGCGTTCCGGACGCTCCGGAGCACCCTGAATCGTCGCTTCCCAAGACGACGATCCCCGAGGTTGCGATGCCCGAAGCGACCGAGGTCCCCTCGGCGGTCGCGGCCGACCTGCAGGATGAGCGTCTGATCCAGCATTCAGGCATCGGGGGATCGATCACCGCGTTCCGCAATCGCATCAAATCAGGAGACTTGGGATCTCTGCCCGTGATCATCGGACTTGTGGTGATCTGGATCGTCTTCCAGCTGATCAACCCCACGTTCTTGTCGAGTATCAACCTGGTGAATCTGACCCTGCAGTGCGCGGCGATCGGCACGATCGCAATCGGTGTCGTTCTGGTTCTGCTACTCGGCGAGATCGACCTATCGGTCGGCTCGGTGAGTGGGTTGTCGTCGGCAATCCTTGCCGTCGGTTTCGTCACGCTGGGGTGGCCACTTGTGGTCGCCATTGCGGCGTCGGTAGTCACCGGCGTGTTGATCGGACTGCTGTATGGGTTTCTCTTCACACGGTTCGGTGTACCGAGCTTCGTGATCACACTTGCGGGCTTGCTCGGCTTCCTCGGTCTGCAACTGTGGGTGCTGGGGGCGACAGGCTCGATCAACATCCCGTTCGACTCGTGGATCGTCCAATTCGCCCAGCAGTGGTTCCTGCCCGCGTGGCTTTCCTACGTGATCGTCGTCTTGGCGGTACTTGCCTACGGTGCTCAACTTCTCGTCACCTCACGCGCCAGGAACAAGGCAGAGCTCTCGGCCAAGTCGATGACATCCATCATCGTGCGGTGCGTCGGGCTGTTGCTCCTGCTCGGAATCCCTGCCTGGTACCTCAACCAGGCCAGGGGCATCGGAATGATGTTCCTGTTCTTCCTGGTGCTTGTCGTGGTGATGAACTTCTTCCTCACCCGCACCAAGTGGGGCCGGTCAGTCTTCGCCGTCGGCGGCAACGTCGAGGCAGCCCGCCGTGCCGGCATCCGTGTCAACCGGGTGTACATCTCGGTATTCATCCTCTGCTCGACGTTCGCGGCCGTCGGCGGCATCCTGGCCGCTGCCAGGCTTGCCGCTGCGAATCAGGGCAGCGGTGGTGGTGACACCAACCTGAACGCGATCGCCGCTGCCGTGATCGGTGGAGCCAGCCTCTTCGGCGGCCGTGGCAGCGCGTTCTCTGCACTGCTCGGCATCCTGGTGATCCAATCGATCTCCAGCGGGCTCACGTTGATGAATCTCGATTCGTCGATTCGTTACATGGTCACCGGGGCAGTGCTCCTGCTCGCGGTTATCGTCGACTCGCTTTCACGGCGCACCAGGGTCTCGCACGGTCGAGCGTAGCTCGCGGCGGTCGTTGCGTCGTGTGAGTCGAGCCGCCGACGTCGGCTCAGGGCGTGACGACCGAATGCTCTGCCTGCACCTCGGCTGCGCGCGTCTGGAGTGCGCCGATCACTGTGCGCACGGCGAGGCGTTCTGCCTTGTCTGGGCGCATCAAGGCCACGATCTGTCGTTCGGACGTGACACCCCGCAACGGACGCAAGACAAACTTGCCCGGCTGGCTGCCACCGGAGGTGTAGCGGGGCACGAGTGCGATCCCAAGCCCGGCCATGATGAACGCTTCGATGATGCGCATGTCGGAGAACCGCTGGGATACCTCGACGTTGACGCCGACCTTCAGTTCGATTTCGTGCAGGATGCGCTGGAACGGAAAGCCATCTGGCACACCCAGCCAGGTCTCGGCGGCGACGTCTGCCGCAGTCACCCACGCGCGATCGGCCAGTCGGTGATTGGCAGGCAGGCCAACATCAAGTGGTTCAGTCATGAGCGGTACGACGGTGAGCCCTCGCCCGCCCCAGCTCAGGTGCCCAGGCATGCTGTGAGCGAGAACGATATCGAAGTCAGAGGTGAGTGCCGGAAAGTCGTTGAGCTCCGGGTCCTGGTCGGTACAGTTGACGCGCAAGTCATTCGAGGCGGCCAGATTCTTGAGGACGCCGGGGAGCAACATCTGGCCAGCGGTGGGGAATGTGACCAGGCTCACCTCGCCGGTCGCATGGTTTCGAAACTCATCCCACAGCGCGTTCGCTCGCTCGCGTGCCACGGCGACGGACGTCGCGCTCCTGGCTAACGCGCGTCCGGCATCCGTCAGTACCAGCCCGCGACCCGCCCGTTCCGTCAGCGGCAGACCTGCTTCGCGCTCAAGCAGCTTCAGCTGTTGTGAGACGGCAGAAACGGTGCGATGTGTGGCTCTGGCGACCTCGGTGACGGAGCCGCGCTCTGACAATTCCCGCAGTAGCTCGAGGCGCTGTACGTCCATGTAGCCAAGCTACACAATCACTCCACAACAATTCGATTGTTTTGAACAATTGACCCTGCTCAAATAGGAGAGCTGCGGTGGCGATCGTCGACTCGCGCAGAACCTCTGAAAGGCATTCTCGTGGTTGTTTTCCTGGCAGTACTCGGGCTAATCTCCGTGGCAGCAATTGTTCTCAGCATCGTTGAGGTCAAGAAAGACGGCTATCGCCGCGCACCGGAGCGTTCGCTCGTTCGAATCTTCTAGGAACGCCGGGTATCGAGGCCAGAGTGTAGAGAGCTACGCCTCGACTCTTGGCCACCGTAACGCAGCACATGTCAAGGCCGGTGCCCTAAAGTTATGGACGTGACAGACGCACGCACTCAGCTCATTGACCACATCTCGAACAAGGCTGTCTTCCACGGTGATTTCACTCTCACCAGTGGCAAGAAGGCAACCTATTACGTAGACCTGCGTCGGGTGAGCCTCGACCACGAAGTAGCACCGTTGATCGGTCAGGTCATGCTCGACCTGATCAAGGGCATCCCGGATGTCTCAGCCGTTGGCGGTATGACGATGGGCGCTGACCCCGTTGCCGCGGCGATCCTGCATCAGGGCGCTGCGCGTGGAGCGAGCTACGACGCGTTCGTCGTACGCAAGGAGCCGAAGGATCACGGCCGCGGCAAGCAGGTCGAGGGACCTGACCTGAACGGCAAGCGTGTCATTGTGCTTGAAGACACCTCGACCACTGGCGGTTCCCCGCTTGCGGCCATCGAAGCCCTCCTCAAAGTTGGGGCGATCATTGCCGGAGTCGCAGTCGTCGTAGACCGCAACACCGGGGCTAAAGAGATCATCGAAGCCGCTGGCTACCCGTACTACTCTGCAATCGGTTTGGAAGACCTGGGGCTCAGCTAATGCCAGAGGAGCACAAACCGGAATCTGGCGACCTCGATTGGCTGCAGTCGCAGCTGGGTGGCGAAAACGGTGAAGGCGCGGATGCGTCTGGCGACACCTCCGCGACTGGGTCCGGACCGGTGTCGGCTGCCGCAGGGCTGACGAGCCCCGCCGCAACGGGGCTCAGCGTGCCTGCTGTGCCTGAATCGGCTCCTCCTGCTCCTGCTCCTTCAATTGTTTCGCCGCCGACGTCTGCCCCAACGCAGGTAGCACCTGCTGCTGCCGCCGTGTGGGGACCAGGCCAGATCGCTGTTCCTCGTAATGCGCTGCCGCCTGCCACACCTGCCAGGCCGGTTGAGCCCGCCATACCGCCTGTCGTCACCGAGGCTCCGCGGGAAGTTGTGTCCGCGCCGGTGGTCGAGCCTGCTGAACCAGCTGCCGCGGCATTCAGTTGGGGCCTGACGCCAACACACGAACCAGATCCGGTGGTCATGCCCGCTGCGCCGGTCTCGGCTACTCCAGCCCCGGCTGCCGCCGACACGGATGCAACTGCATCGTCAACTGAATCATCCGGCACTGCACCTGTCGCCGCCGATGAGCCCGAACCATGGTGGACCACCGTGGCGCAGGTTCCTCTGGTCCTCACCGCAGAAGAAGTGGCCGCCAGCGGCGGTACTCCGGTTCAGCCCCCTGTCGCCCCGAGCGCCGCGACGCCCCCACCTGCGTTTCGGACGAGCCGATTCGGTCGACGACTCCCCGGGATCCCGGCTGCAGCTGCCGAACCTCTCGACGCGCCTGTGCCCGCACCCGACCAGACACCTACGCTCGACCCGACCGCAGTCACGTCTGACCCAGAAGTCGCGCCGGACGCCGTAGTTGCCGCCGATCCCGATCCCGATCCCGTCGCCGAAACCGACGAAGCTGAAGCCGTTCCCTTCTTTATTGACAGCCCGTCTCAGCCAGAAACGTCGGCGTTCTCTCGTCTCCTCTCCGGCTCGGCATCGACTACCTCGCCATCAGCGGAGGGCGATGCTCCAGCACGTGAGTCAGAGGCGGACGTCGACGAAACGGCACTGCCACGCACCGGCTCCGGCCCATTCGGGCTGACCCCTGAGGTCGCACCGCCTCGTGCAAAGGCCTGGCCGGAGCGCAAGGCTGCTCCGGCTGCTCCGCAGCCTGTGAACACCAACTCCGCCGCACCTGCAGCGGTGAGTGTCCCGCCAGTGGTGGTCGCTTCTCCTGCGGAACAATCCCTGTTTGGGAATGGTGCAGCCAGCGCTGGGCCTCCCACGCCGCCGGCCCAGCCACCGGTGGGAGCATCCGTTGGGGGCGGTTCGAAGCCGCCAGCTGCTAGGAACACCAAGCTCCTGGTCCTGATCGCTGGCGGACTCGTCGCTGTGCTGGTGCTCGTTGGCTTGTTCTTCATCGGTCAGGGAATCGGTGGAGCCCCGGTGGCAGCGACGACACCGACCGCTGCTGCCAGTGCCGCTCCGACAACTGCTCCGACGCCAACCCCCGAGCCAGAGGTCACTGCTCCGCAGGCCGCTGGCGTGCATGCCTGGAACACGATGTTCGGTACTGAGTGTCTCGAGCCGTTCGTCTCGCCGTGGAACGAGGAATTCACCGTCGTCGACTGCGCAACACCGCACACCGCGCAGTTGGTGTCCCGCGGTTCGTTCGGCGACGACCCGGCTGCGGTGTTCCCCGGTGAAGCCGCACTGGCCGCTCAAATCAACCTCGTATGCACGGTGCCCGGCATTATCGACATGACCGCGGCCGCTGCATTCCCCGACTTGCAGTTGCAGGGAAGCTACCCCGTCACAGAAGACCAGTGGTCGAGTGGGCAGCGCAGTTACTACTGCTTCGTGAGCCGGTCGTCAGGCGAACCCCTCACCGGAAGCGTTGCGGGCCCAGGCCCAACCGCGTAACCGTACGCACAGCGAAGATACAGAGACGCCCCCGATCTGCCGAGAAGGCGGATCGGGGGCGTCTGTATGTCAAGCGAGGGCGGGCGATCGCAACCTAGCTGGCCAGCAGCGAGATTACTGTCGCTCCGCCGCTGCCGAGTACGAGGGCAATGATGATCGTCCAGACCATTATGCGTTGGCGTCGTTTGCGCTTATCGCTGTAGATGGACGTGTCATCGTCGTTGTGGTTACTCATATCAGCGGCTGATGCCTAGATCGCGTCGGACTCTACGGGCTCGTTCGAGACCAGAACGTGGACGCCGTCGAGAATCTCGTCTGGCCTGAACGGGTAGCGGTTGATTTCTGCCTCGTCGCTGATTCCGGTCATCACCAGAATGGTGTGCAGACCGGCTTCGATTCCCGCAACGATATCGGTGTCCATTCGGTCGCCGATCATTCCGGTGTTCTCCGAGTGCGCACCGATCTTGTTCATCGCTGAGCGGAACATCATCGGGTTCGGCTTGCCGACGACATACGGCTCCATGCCGGTCGCCTTGGTGATGAGTGCTGCGATCGCGCCCGTGGCCGGCAGCGGGCCATCGGCGCTTGGTCCGGTGGCATCCGGGTTCGTCACGATGAAGCGCGATCCGCCGAGAATGAGACGGATGGCCTTGGTGATCGCCTCAAACGAATAGTTGCGAGTCTCGCCCACGACGACGTAGTCGGGGTTGCTCTCGGTCATGATGAAGCCGGCCTCGTGCAGGGCCGTGGTGATACCGGCCTCGCCAATCACGAAGGCGCTGCCATCCGGCTTCTGTGAGCGCAGGAAGTCAGCGGTCGCGAGGGCCGAGGTCCAGATGCGTTCTTCGGGAACGATGAGTCCCGATTGCCTCAGGCGGGCGCTCAGATCGCGCGGTGTGAAGATTGAGTTATTGGTGAGTACCAGGAACGGAGTTCCCGCATCGGTCCATTGTGCCAACAGCGCAGCTGCGCCCGGGAGTGCACTGTTCTCATGAACCAGCACCCCATCCATGTCGGTGAGCCAGCATTCGATCTCGTCACGGCGTGCCATGGGAGCTCCTCTCGTTAAGGACCCAGCCTATCGGCGTGAGGTTTCCTCTTCGTAACGGTGCTGTGTCGTCACCGCGGGCCGTAGACGCTCGACCCAGCTACCGTGTGACCCAGATTGAGTCGCAGGCTGACGGGGTCAGCTGCAGGCTGTGTCCGGATGCCAGCTGCAGGGTCATCGCATCCGCCACGGTAATGGGAGTGCTTGGACTCACGCCGGCAGCAGCCAGCTGTCTGAGTACTGCTGGATCTCGGTCGCTGACCCGCAGCACCTTGCCTCGATGACCGACGGGGGCAGCCGACAACAGCACGGCCGACGGCATCGAAACCGTGCCGTCTGCGGCCGGGATCGGGTCGCCGTGCGGATCAGATGTCGGGTTACCCAGCCTGGACGACATCGATTCAAGCAGTCGATCAGAGATCGCGTGCTCAAGTACCTCGGCTTCTTCGTGTACCTCGTCCCAGTCGTATCCCATCTCGCTGACGAGCCATGTCTCGATCAGGCGGTGCCTGCGTACGACGGCAGTCGCCTGCAGGCGACCGGCCGCGGTCAGGGTCAGTGGGCCATAGGGCACATGGGTGAGCAACCCAGATGCGGCAAGCTTCTTCACCATCTCGGTGACCGATGACGGGGCGACACCCAACCGCGTGGCGAGGGCTGAGGGCGTAATGGGCTCCGCCTGCCACTCGGTGTGAGAGTAGATGGTCTTGAGGTAGTCCTCGGCGGCCGGAGTCGTGGGTTTCATGTCACCTCAGCGTAGTTTCAAATCGCTGGGCTAGGCCCCGCTGAACACAAGCACGAGCAGCACAACATTAAGCGCGACGAGTAGCACCGCAGCAATGGCTCCGGCCACCGTCGTGAACCAGCGGTTGCGATACTCGCCCAGAATGCCGCGTTTGGCGGTGATCCAGACGAGGGGAATGAGCGCAAACGGAATACCGAACGACAATACGACCTGGCTGAGCACCAGTGCCTCAGTCGGATCGAAGCCAGAACCCAGTATCACGAGCGCCGGAATCAGCGTGATCAGCCTGCGCAGGAGGATCGGCATCCTGATCCGCAGCAGGCCGTGCATGATTTCAGCCCCTGCATACGCTCCAACCGAGGTGGATGCCAGACCGGATGCCAGCAGGCCGACGGCGAAGACTGTCGCGATGACGGGTCCCAGGGTGGTGTCGAGCGCCTGGTACGCACCTTCGAGTGTGTCTGTTCCTTCAACACCCTGTAGCGCGGAGGCGGCAAGCAGCAGGATCGCGAGGTTCACCGTTCCAGCGATCAACATGGCGATCGAGACGTCCCACTTCGTCGCCCAGAGCAGCCGGCGAGTGTCAGAGCGTCCCACGAACTGCGGGAATCGGTCGCGGGCAAGCGCGGAGTGCGCGTAAATGGCGTGCGGCATGATCGTGGCACCGAGGATCGATGCCGCGAGCAGCACCGAGTTGGTTCCCTCGAAACGAGGGACGAGCCCTGAAATCACGCCACCGGCATCCGGTGGCGACACGAAAACGCCTGCGGTGAATCCGACGGCGATGATGAGCAGCAACGAGATGATGACACGCTCGAAGACGTGGGGGCCGCGACGGCTCTGCACGCCGAGAACGATCATCGAGATCACGCCGGTGATGGCGCCGCCGAGGAGAAGCGGCACATTGAACAGCAGGTTGAGTGCGACAGCCCCACCGATGACTTCGGCAAGGTCGGTCGCCATCGCGACGAGCTCGGCCTGTAACCAGTAGAGGCGCCGGGCCAGTGGGCGTCGAATGCGCAGGCCCAGAATCTCGGGAAGGCTCTTGCCCGTGACGATGCCAAGTTTGGCCGAGAGGTACTGGATCAGCCAGGCCATCACGTTGCCGGCAACGACGACCCACACAAGTAGGTAGCCGTAGGCGGCGCCCGCCGTCATGTTGCTGGCAACATTGCCAGGGTCGAGATAGGCGACACCGGCAACGAGTGCGGGGCCAAGCAGCCAGATCAGGCGTGCAGACGAGTTGGCTGTCGTGTGCGGCGCCGCGCCGTGCTGCGTGTCGATCGTCGTCGCAGATTTAGGCATGCCGAAATAATAGCCAATTTTTAGGCATACCGAAAGGGTGCGTGACAACCGACTAGCTGCGAGGTTGAGGCGGGCTGAGTGCCCAGCCCGGCGGGTTACGGTTGACGGGTGGAGAATACCGACGTGAAGCAGCCCCAGAACCCGACAGCTGAATTGTCGACCCACGGGGTGGGTCCGTGGCAAGGGGAGTGGCCGGACGAGCCGTGGTACGACGCTGAGCTGCTGAAGGTCGGCGACACCAGGAACGTGATCGATCGGTATCGCTATTGGACCATGGAGGCGATCGTCGCTGACCTCGACGAGCACCGCCATCCGTTCCACGTTGCTATCGAGAACTGGCAGCACGATATGAACATCGGCTCGATCGTGCGAAGCGCCAACGCCTTCGCAGCGGATACCGTGCACATCATCGGCCGTAAGCGCTGGAACAAGCGTGGCGCGATGGTCACCGACCGTTACCAGCACGTGCTGCACCACCCGGACGTCGCCGAATTTCTGGTCTGGGCGAAGTCAGAGAATCTGCCGGTCATCGCAATCGACAATGTGCCGGGCTGCGTCAAGATCGAGACGTTCGACTTTCCGGAGCGTTGCGTGCTTGTGTTCGGACAAGAGGGCCCTGGGCTGTCCGATGAGGCGATCGCGGCAGCGGATGCCGTCGTTGAGATCACTCAGTTTGGCTCGACGCGCTCGATCAACGCATCGGCCGCTGCGGCAGTGACGATGCACAGCTGGGTCATGCAACACGTCGCTTTCTGATCAGCGGAGGCAGTGCGGGCGTCGCCGTGGGGCGATGATTGCCGCGCCAAAAACTGAGCGACACGCGGCATCCCCCCAGTGATGGGGGTGGTGGGACAGACGAGTCGTTCTGTCCGTCAGAATAGTGAGTGACATATGTTGCGCGTGGCCTCTGTTGCTACTGCCGTCGGTGTGCGTAAGAGCATTTCGCAGTGTCAGCTGATTTGACCCGTAGACCAGAGGAATGCTTCACAATGCCGACTCTCCACGACGACCATTCGTCGCGCCGTAAACCACGTCACGTATTCACCGTGGGGGGCATGCTCTCGCCGACGCGTGCGTTCAACCGAGTCATAGCGAGCATCGTTGCCGGCGTTCTCGTGGCTGGCGCACTGGTCGTCGGCGCGGTCGCCGCTCCCGCGATGGCTGACACGCTCGTCACCCTTGAGGCGACGAGCGATTCGACGATTCTGGCGGGTGAGACGGCGAGCATCTCTCTGACGGCGACCGGCTCGCCGTCGACCGACCTGTACAACGTGGCTTTCAGGTACGAACTTCCGGCCGGCGTGACGTATGTCACCGGAAGCGCAACGGGCGCAGACGCGATCGGAATGCCAGAGCCCACGATCGTGACCATCGTCGACCGAGTTGGTCCGCCGGCGGTCAGCCACCAGGTCCTGATCTGGTCGAATCTGGCCGACTTGCCGCGCGACCTCGCAGCGACCCTCACCTTCAGCGTGCAGCCGGATCCTGCGCTGTATCCGGTCGGGTCTTCGTTCACCGGCCAGGCATCGGTTTATGCGCCGAGCAACCCCCGCAAGCTGGTTAAGTTCAATTCGACAACGGGCGTTGCGGTGGCCGACGCATCGATCGCCTCTGATTCAACGGTCGGTGGAACGACCAAAATCAACGCGATCGAGGTTGAAAAGAGCGAACCGAGCCCGGAACACGAGCTCATGCGTGGCGTGCACGACCAGACGACCGAATACACCCTCACGGTCCGCAACACGGGAGTTGCCCCGACGCGTGATGTCGTGGTCGTCGATTATCTTCCTGCCGGACTCGAGTTCCTCGGCTGCGGAGGTGTGGACAACAGCACGGTCGGAGAGGAATATCCCGGATCGGGTCGGCTGGGCCAGAGTGACACCGTCGTTGCTTCAGAATGCCTCGCGGCTGGAACCTCGCTGACGAAGGTCGAGACGGTACAGCTCGCAGCAAACGAGGTCGGACGGCTGGGTGCTGGCGTCTACACAAAGGTCACCTGGACCTTCGGAACCGTGTTGCCCGGCGAGACCTCCATCACCTATGCCGCCGGAATTCCTCTGCGAGAAAACACCCTGTGGGCGGGCACCGCACCTGGTGCGGAGTCACTCGCCCAGGCTTCGAACCTTGACAACAACACGGGTGCGTCGACGAGGCAGCAGGACGGGGCGAAGGCCGGGCAATCCCTGACCAACACGGTTGTCGCGACAGGGACCTACACCGGAACCGTCGCATCGGGCTCTAGCCCGGTCGTGACCGCATCCGACTCGCTGACGGTCAAGGCGATGGATCTGTCGATCGTCAAGAGTGTGTCGACGCCGTCAGGGGGCGACACCTTCTCGGGTGGCCAGCTGGCCGAATTCACACTGCTACTGCGCGCGAGTGAATACACCGACGACAGCAAAATGACGATCACAGACCTCATCCCCAACGGATTGTGCCCGCTGGTTCCCGGTGGAGTTTCAGGTAACGGATGCCAGGCAGGCAATGTGCTCGGGGCGAGTGTGACGAGCACCACACACAACGCTGACGGCACGTACACGCTGGTCATGGAACCGACGATCACCGGCAGCATGCTGGCCTCAAACACCGACCACACGATCACGTACCAGGCGCTGATGGGTGCCGCTTATGGAGGAACGTCGACGCCGGGCACCGGGAACGGGGTTCCTACGGCAGTCGGTGACTCTTTCACCAACACAGTTGGCATCGCCGGCACCACCACCGATGTCACCGCACAGCAATCACCTTCTGTTGTCGACGTGATCGACGACTCGAAGGCGACCATCATCCCGACGGCACCGACCATCAATAAGAAGGTGCTCACCCGCCCGATCGCGAACGGCACTGCGCTCGACTGTGCGAATCCGCCCAGCCCGAGCGTGTACGTCGATACCGACGTGCCTGGTTACCAGCTCGGTGACGCTGTTTGTTTCGAGCTCACCGTCAATTTCTCCTCATCCGCTGTAACACGCAACGCGGTCATCACCGACTTCGTGCCGGTCGGTACCGAATACGTCGGCTACTCGGTCGATCCAACGTTCGCGTCGATGGTCGTGCCGGTTTCTGGCACTGAGGCAGCCACAGGTGCGGGCACTGATCCCGCCGCCTGGCACCTCGGATCCGTCGGAACCGGAGGCGATACCAATCTCTATATGCCAATGGGTGCGACGCTGACGATGTACGTGCAGGCAGTGGTCACCGATGCGTCGGCGATCGCCGGCATCGACATCACCGCCAACCTGATGAAGTACCGCCAGGAAAACACTGCCGGCACAGTCGTCGCGCTCCGTGATGCAGCGGATTACAGCATCACGACGCCGAGGTTGTCACTCGCTAAATCGTATGTGGCACCGAGCGGCACGAACCTCGTGGCCGAGGGCCATGTCATCCCGTTCACCCTGACGGTGAAAAACGATGGCACGGCGGGCGGAGCTCATGACTTCGCTGCACAGAACGTTGAGCTATGGGACCTGCTACCGGTGGGTCTGGATTGTTCGACCATCTCTTCCACGGCACCCGCGGCCAGCTGCTTCGACTTCGGCGACGCCGGATACCGCGCGAACGCGCTGGCGTCGACGAGTGCCAAGCGCAGCATCATCCTCTGGACGGTTCCCGGCCCGATTCTTCCGGGCCAGACGGAGACCGTGACCTACAACGTGACGATCCCGGCCGAGGTCAGCGTTTCGAAGGTGTTCAGAAACAACGCGTCAGTTGTGAAATTCACGTCGCCGAACACCAGTGGAACAGACACCGAGTACTTCCCGACCGATTCGCTCGACAACAGCACAGCGACAGCCGACAAGTGGAACGTGCCAGCAGCGAATGCCACCGCCACGGTGAAACTGGCAGACGCCACCGTCGCCAAGTCGGTGAAACCAAACCTCCCCGGTGCGAACAAGGCAGCGACGCAGGTCGTTGCCGGTGAAACCGTTGACTACACATACAGCGTCACCATTCCGGCAGGAACGACGGTGTACAACGGCCTACTCAGCGACGTTCTTCCGACCGGTATGACGCTGCCGAGTGCTGAAGGGTTTGCCGCGACACTGGACGGTGGAGCGCTTCCGGTTGGCTTTAGCCTGACGGCCGGTAACCTGACATTTCCTGCCACCTGGAACAACAGCACGGCAACCGACCAGGTGTTCACCGTGACAATCTCCGGTGCTCTCGTCGGTGTCGAGTTGAGTACAGGAACCCTGACGAACACTGCACGGTTCAGCAGCATGGTCAGCACGCAAGTCGGGAGCGCGTCGCTTCCCGATCGCACTGCGTCAGCTGTGGTCTCCGTCGTCGTACCAAAGCCCACTCTGACGAAGGCGATCGACAAGTCCGAGGCGCGAGGCGGCGAGATCGTCACGTACACGCTTGTCGCAGGCAACACCGAGGGTGCCCCGGCGGCGTACGACTCAGTCGTCGTTGACTGCCTCCCCAACGGTCTCATCTTTAAGGAGTTCACCGAGCCGAGCGCCTCTGCAGCCACCACTGTGACTCCGGGAACAGGAACGGGTGCGGCTGCCGGAGAGAATGGCTGTGCGGTCGGCAGCACGAAGCTCACCTGGACGCTTGCGGCCCCGGGCGAACTGCTCTTCCCGAACGCGGTGAAACTCACCTTCACCGCACAGATCAGCCCAGCGTCCGCGGGACTTGCCAGCTACTCGAACGTCGCGGCCATCACGGCATCGACGGTGATGAACGGTTCGAACGACGGCTCCGTCGAAAAGGTTGTCACGGCCACGAGCACGGCCGCAACCGTTGCAGTTATCGGCGCGACGACGGTCAAGAGTGTTGACAAACCAACGGCAACGATCGGCGAATTCGTCACATATCAGATCGATGTCACCATCCCGGCAGACGTCATGTTCTACAACGCGGCAATCATCGACACGCTGCCCGCCGGCATCTCGGTCAGCGCCACCGGTGCCACGTGCTCGTTGGACGGAACGCCGTGTGCGGCACTCGCTCCGAGCAGCGACGACGGCACGAAAATCGGTTGGCTCCTGGGTACACTCGCGTCAGCGCCCACTGAACGAATCGTGAGGGTTACCTTCACCGGAACGGTGACAAGTCTTGTCGGAAATACCGCCGGTACCGTGCGGCAGAACATAGCAAGCCTGGTGTGGAACACCGCTGAGAAGGGAAACCCCACTTCGGCTGGCACTACGCCAGACGAGAGCGGAACGCCGGGTACCGCTGCGATCACCATCACCGAACCTAAGTTGTCGATAGCGAAGAGCGCGAACAACACGACTCCGGAGCCCGGAGAACTGCTGACCTATACGGTCACGGTCTCCAACGCCAACCTCGAAACGACGAGCGCCGCATACAACGCCACCGTTGTTGACGCGATTCCAGCTGGCCTCGACATGAACACTGTCACCGTAACCTCTGGCGGCGGTGTCATCGATGCCTCGGCGCGCACCATCACCTGGACGACCGCGCAGCTCGACAAGGGTGCGTCGACGACGTTCACCTACACGGCAAAACTCGCCGAGTCGACGACGCTTGCAACGACTCGCATCGACAACGTCGTCTCGATCCCGACGTATTACTCGCTACCGAACGATGGACGGGAATACTCCAAATCGAGCGGTGGATCGACGTACCGCGAGCCGACAGCCACGGCCGCCGTCACGCCCGACTTCCCCCACGTCACCGTAGCCAAAACTGTCGCTAACGGCGGGATAGCCTACGTCGATTCACCCCTGGGCTGGACTGTGACACTGACGAATACCGGACGTGGCACTGCGGTATCGGTCGGGGCAACAGATGAGCTGCCCAAGAATTGGGAGTACGTTGCCGGTTCTGGCACCATCAGCATCAACAAGGCAACTGCACAGCCACTCAGCGAGCCGACGATCGTTTCGGCCGACGGCGTCCAAACGCTGGCCTGGGCTCCGTTCCTGAACCTTCCCGCCGGTCACTCCATCGTGATCACCTATTCGACAACTCCGACACGAGCAGCGCTGATCGACCCCGGGGCTGGCATCGGACTTGTCCACACCAACACGGTCTCGGCTGTTGTGACCGACGCCACCGGTGCCCCTAACAACGCTTCCACTGACTACGCAGGGCCGTCCGCCAGCGCGAAGGCTCGAATCAATGAAGCCGACGTGGCACTCGCCAAGACGGCGGGCGACTCTCTCGTTGCCGGGACGACCACGCCGTCAGCATGGACTCTCACCGTGACGAATAACGGACCGGATGCCGCGGTAGGCGCAGCCGAGGGGGGTAACTTCGTCGTCACTGACACTCCGACGCTTCCCGCTGGAGTGACGATCACCGCTGCGAGCGGCACGGGGTGGACCTGCACGGTTCCCACGTCGGCTGGGGCGTTCAGCTGTGCGCGCACGGTTGCCACTGAGGTTCTGGCGAGCAAGGCGTCCTTCCCGGTGATCACTGTTGCTGCATCCGCTTCGGCTTCCGTTGTCCACGGAACGTCAGTGCCGAACTCTGCCACTGTCGCAGCCAAGACGCACGATTCACACGGCGGTAACAACGCCGATGACGATCCCAACACGGTTTCGACCCGGGCAGATCTCGCGCTGACGAAGTCGATCACTACGACTGCGCCGGTAGCGGGTGGCTCAATCACCTGGGAGCTGAACCCGTCGAACGCTGGACCCTCTGTATCGCGTGGGCCCATCACCGTGACGGATGTCATTCCGGCGGGCGTTAGCGGCGCGATCGCCACTGGTGCCGGCTGGGACTGCGATACGAAACCGGCAGACGCCGGTGAGACGATCACCTGCGAGTACTCCGCAAACGGCGGAGCAATGCCGGTTGGAGCCGCAGGTCTGCTGGCCGTGACAGCCACGATCGACTCCTCCTATGTCGACGGCCCCATCTCGAACACCGCCGAGGTCAACCCAGGCACCACGACAGATCCGACACCTGCAAATAACGGTTCATCAGTGGATTCGATCACGCCGTCGACTGCCACGTCGTTGCGCGTCGAGAAATCGCTGGTGTCACCAACACCCGTGATCATCCCGGGCGCCGAAGCGGTCTACCAGGTCACCGTCACGAACGACGGTCCCGCTGACGCTCGCCTGGTGACTTTCACCGATGTGCTCCCGACGGGGATGACATACAGCTCGAAGACGAATGTGGCAGGTGTCTGGACCTGTACAGGAACGACGACTGTGACGTGCGCTCTCACCGGAAACCTGTCGGCGCTGACGACCAAAAATGAGGCAACGGTGCGACTCCACGTTGCTACCGCGAGTAACCTCTCGACGACGTCCCCGATCGTGAACACGGTAGACGTGAGCTCCGAGAACGCAACGTCAACCTCTGACAACACCTCGACGGCTCTGGTCGGTAACGCGGACCTCTCGATCGCGAAGAGCCACACTGGCTCCGTCGTTGCGGGAACGAGTCTTGACTACAGTCTCGTCGTGACCAACAGCGGGCCGTCGGACTCGCCGGGAACGATCACCGTGACCGACATCGTTCCAGCGGGATTCGTGCCCACCGCCGCAAGCGGTTCCGGATGGGACTGTGTCATCGGCGCGACTGACATCACCACGAAGCTGACCCCCGTGACGTGCGAGCACGACACGATGCTGGTCAACTCGGCGGTTGCTGACACCATCACCATCACGGTTGCGATTCCGGCGGAACTGGGGGCGCAGACCCTGGTGAACACTGCGTCGGTCGATGGACCACTCGACGACCCGAATCCCGCCAACAACACAGCGACCGACCCGACGACGATAACGACTGTTGCATCCATGGAGATCGAAAAGGACGTCGCATCCAGCGGCCCGTTCGTTGCAGGGACAACCGTCGACTACACGGTGCGAGTGACCAACAGTGGACCGTCGGTGGGGAATGTGGTGAGTGTCTCTGACCTCGTACCGACAGGATTGAGCGTCACGGCTATCTCCGGAATCGACTGGACCTGCAGTGTCTCCACCGGCACGTGCGATCGCGCTGTGCTTCCGCTTGGCAGCTCCGACATCACGGTGACCGCACTGATCGATTCGGCAGTGGTCGACGGAGCAGTCCTGA
Organism: Leifsonia sp. A12D58; assembly: GCF_047530025.1. Lineage (NCBI taxonomy): Bacteria > Bacillati > Actinomycetota > Actinomycetes > Micrococcales > Microbacteriaceae > Leifsonia > Leifsonia sp. A12D58. The sequence continues at coordinate 377,159 of NZ_JBLJAT010000004.1, forward strand.
CGAACCAGGCAGTCCTGACCTGGACTGACACTGCCGGAACCCACACCGACGATGACCCGGCGGATGTGACGGTGACGGCACGTGCTGACCTCAGCCTGACGAAGACGGCTGTCGACGCGTCGGCCAAGACCGTCACGCTGTTCACCGCCGGTGAGCAGGGGCGTTACCTCCTGCAGGTGACGAACAATGGGCCGTCGGCCGCGGTCGCGCCTCTGCAGATCACCGATCAGCTTCCGGTCGGTCTGAGCTACGTCGGACTTCTGGACTCGCTCGACTGGGCGTGCGTGGCAGGTCCGATCGATGCATCGGGTCAAACCGTTGACTGTGGTTGGGCAGGCACGTCGGCCCTTGCATCCGGTGCTGCGGCGCATCCGCTCACGATGCTGGTGCAGGTCGACGCGGCATTGTCAGCTGGCGCCGTCACGAATACCGCCACGGCTTCATCGCCGACGCTTGACCCTGACCCGTCGTCGAACACCGATGATGAGACAGTCACGATCGCCCAGCTGAGCGACCTATCGATCACCAAGACCCACTCGGGATCTGTGCGGATCGGCGACAGCCTTGTCTTCGACCTTGAGGTGCGAAACGGTGGGCCATCGGTCGCTGAGGGAGTGGTTGTCACCGACACGCTCCCCGTCGGTCTCGGGTTCGTCGATACGGCGGGCAGCGATCCTGCCTGGTCATGCGTCGCCCTCGAACCGCAGGCGAACGGAACGACGGTGACGTGTGCGTTGAGTGCCGACGTTGCTCCTGGTGACACGGCTCCTGCGCTGAGCATCACCGCGGTCGTGCGCCCGGCTGCGTACCCGACAGTGGTGAACATCGCCACAGTTGCCTCCACCACTCCCGAATCCGACCCGGCGAACAACACGGCAGAAGACGGCGTCACCGTTCCGGCACTGGCCTCGCTGACTGTCACGAAACAGAGCGCCGGCGCATTCCGAGTGGGGCAGACCGGCGAATACCGCATCACTGTCTCCAACGCAGGACCCACTGAGAACGCCGATGCAATCGTCGTCACTGATGTTCTGCCTGACGGCCTGCGCTTCGCAGCCGCCGACGGTGACGGCGCTCAGTGCTCCGAGAAGGATCAGAAGGTCAGCTGCACGATCGAGGGTCCTCTTGCTGTCGGCGACAGCGCCACGATCGCACTGACGGTGAATGTGGGCGAGGCCGCATATCCGTCGGTCACGAACACGGTCACCGTGGAGTCAGAAACTGAGCAGGGGCCGGATGCCCAGCTCACGGACAGCGACACCACAGTGGTCGCTCAAGCGGTACCGCTGGCGCACACCGGAGCCGCAGTGCTGATTCCGCTCCTTGCGGCGATCCTGTCTCTGTTACTGGGAGCCGGAATGATGATGCTGCGGCGTCGTGGTCGATTGAGCTAGTCGGCGCACCTCGACAGGGCCGCAGAGGAGCCCCGCACTTTCATCGCGATCGTGCGGGGTTTCTCTGTTTCGTTCTCAGCGCTGCATATAGACGTGTCGTTCTATGGGAACGCCACTGTGGGGCACAATAGGCACCATGGTTGTTGACTGGGGGAAACGGCGATTCGTGAAGACGGGCGCGCCGATTGATCGCGGGGTGCTGCTTGACGCGGGGATGGTCATTGCTGCGCGTCCCGGAACGAAAACTGTGCGCTTTCGCGATATCGCCGTCGAACTTGGCGCCGATGTCGACAATGTCGCTCGGCAGTTCCGGGATCACGATGACCTGACTGCAGCCCTATTCGACCGAGTCATGCTCATCATCATCGACCGAACGACCGTTGATCCCTCTGACTGGCGTGGATTCCTCACCGCCGGCGCACAGAACTGCCTCGAGGTCTTTCTTGAGTATCCGTGCCTGGGTGCTGAAGCGGCAGCAGGACGAACCGTCGGTCCGGCCGAGCTCGACATGATGGAATCGTTGCTGAGCGTCCTTCGGTCTGCGGGGCTGCACGACTCCGAGATCTTGCGCTTCTACGCCGCATACTCGAGTTTCACTTTCGCCTTCTGTGCCACGGCAGCGCGAGATCGGTTGGCACCGCGTACACAGGCGAGTTCACCTGGCTGGGTCCAGCCGGCGGCCGTGATCAGTCGCGACCAGCACCCGAACGCGACTGCTCTGTGGTCTCGACTCATCGCCCTCGACTATCCCAGCACCTTTCTCAATGCGCTCTCGGTCATTTTTGACGGCGTTGATGGCTCCGTAGCGCGGGATCGCGCCACTGCTTAGAGCCGACGGCCAGCGTGCACGAGGTTTGTAAGAATCAAACCCAGCCGATGCAGGGTTGCTGCGCTAGCGTGGGGCTCATGACTGAGATCACTGACGATCTGCCCGCCCGCCTCCTCAACGAGGAACATGCCGGATGGCAGGCGATCATCGCCGGTCGTGGTGGCAGCTACTTCCAGCGCTTGATGACGCAGGATGCCCTGATGATCGTCAACGACGGCGTCTACAGCCGTGAGGTGGTCCGTAAGGCATTCGAAACGTTCGAGCCATGGGATGGCTACGAACTCCTCGAGCCGGCGATCATCCGTCTCGGAAACCGTGCCGGTGTCGTTGTCTACCGTGCGATCACGAGTCGCGATGGTGCCACCCGCGAATTCCGGATGTCCACCACATACCTCTATCAGGGTGGTGGCTGGAAAGTCGCGGCCCACCAGCAGACCCCGCTCTAGCGAGGCCTGCCGGTCACGGTGCTACTCGATCAGGCTCGGCTCCAGGTCGCGCAGGGTGCGGAAGTGCGTCATGCGCGTCACCCCTATCGCGGCGATGATGAGGGCGACGACCAGCCAGGACGTTATCACCAGCACATCGGTCACCGCATCCGCCATATTGCCGCCGTACATGAACTGTCGCAACCCATCTACTGCGTACGACATCGGCAGTAGATGGTGAACTGTCGCCAGCGGCCCAGGCAGAGTTTGCCAGGGGAACGTGCCACCGGCCGTCACGAGTTGCACCACCATCAGAATCAGGCCGATGAACTGGCCGACGCTTCCGAGCCAGATATTGAGAGCGAGCACCACCGCGGCGGCCATCATCGCCCAGAGCGCCATGATGCCGTAAGTCGGCCAGGGATTCTCAACAGTGAGGTTGAGCACTCTGTCAACGATGAAGAAGAGCGCGACCATCTGCAGGGCTCCGATTATTGCGGGAGTGAGCCAGCCGGCCAGTGTGATCTTGATCGGTGAATGCAGGGCCGTGATTGCGCGTGCCGATGCGGGCTTGACGATCAGGAAGAGCGAATAGATCCCGATCCAGGCGGCCAGGGCAACGAAGAATGGCGCCAGCCCAGCCCCATAGTTGCCGGCCTGGGCGACAGCGGCCGTCTTGACTGCGACGGGTTCAGCGATGTTCTTCGCCTGAGCAGTTCGGAGTTCCGGTGTTGTCTCCGGAATGCTCGTGACGCCTGACTGGAGTCCCGATTCGAGTGTCGAGAGGCCGTTGACTATTTCAGGCAGCCCATTCGACAGCTGCGTTGCACCGGCACTTGCCTGAGCGGCCCCGGTGGCGAGTGTGGTCGACCCGGCGGCCGCTCTCGCGATACCGCTGGCCAGCTCTGGAGAGGCATTTGCCAGCTCTCTGGCGCCCGAGGCGACCTCGGCTGATCCGCGAGAGAGCTCGTTGAGTTGTCCAACAACGCCCTGAACCCGCGCGTTGCCTGCGGTGACCCTTGCCCCGAACTCGTCAAGGGTGGCCAACACCTGGTTGATCTGGGCTGGAGTAAGAACCCCGGATGCGGTCAGCTGTTGAGCGATATCGGCGCGAGCCTGGGGAAGCCGATTGACGACATCCTGCGACACCGTTCCTACGTCATTTCCGACAGTGGCGATCCGTGCATCGCCCGCGGCAACCTGAGCGGCACCATCGGCGAGCTCGGCAGTTTCAGCCGGCAGGTCGGATGTTGCGGAGGCGAGCGTGTTGAGCCCGTCGCGGAGCGTGACAGAGCCCGACGCGAGCTGGGCATTGCCCGATGCCAGCTCGGCGGCGCCGCTGGCCGCTGTCGTCGCACCAGCGACAAGTTTCTGTGTGCCGTCAACGGCCTGCACCAGGCTGGTCCTGATCGTGGCCAAGCCGTCAAGAAACTGGGACGCGGCCTGTTCGTTGACCTTGGCCACGATCGCGGTCTTGATCTCCTTGACCGCTTGTTCGCCGATCGTCGTGCCCAGATAGCTGTTGGCATCGTTGGTGGTGAAGATGATCTCGGCCTGCCTGGGGGAATCACCGGTCGATGAGACGATGTCTGCGGAGAATTCAGCGGGCAGTGTGAGGCTGAAATCGTATTTTCCGTCGTCGACCCCCGTCTGCGCTTGTTCGGCAGTCACCTTGTGCCAGTTGAGCAGCTTGCCGTCCAGGAGCTCTGTGGCGACTTCATTGCCGAAATTGGTTTCGGTGCCGTTGACCGAAGCGCCGGTGTCCTCGACGACCAGGGCAACCGGAATCTCATTGAGCTTGTCATAGGGATTCTGGTTGGCCCAGAGATAGAGGCCTCCGTAGAGCAACGGAATGATGCCGAGTGCCAACAGCGTGAGTACCGCCATTGGGGTGCGGGTGAGGCGCCGGAATTCAGCCGCGATCATTGCTGGAATCTTCACGAGCGGGCCTCCGGAGTGTCATCCTGTTGGTCGATGTCGGCATCCTGCGCTGTGTAGTCCGACGGGTCGGACTCTCCGGGGCGTTCGCTTTCCTCTGCTACTTCGCGTTCGCGTTCGAGCGTGAGTTGGTCGTTGCCGGACGTGATGGCTTCAGGGCCTGTAGCTTCGAGTGCCGGTTCGTGGAAGATGCCGCCCGCTGCGACATGCAGACCGAGCGCTGTGGCTGAAGCGACTCCGGCGATCGCCAACACTGCGTACCCTCGTGAGGCGAGTTCTCTGGCTCGCATCCACCAGTCAGCTGGATCACCGCCATGTCTGTCTGGCGCAGTCAGCACGATGGCTTCGACGTCCGGGCGCATGGTGGCCAGCTCGGTAAGCAATCTCACGCGCACGATCGCCGGCACGGTGCCAATGCTCCAGCCGCGCCAGTCGTCGTACCCAAGATCGCCTATCGCCCGTCGAGTGGCGGCGGGACCGGCCGGCCGGCCGGCGAACATGAGCTCTTCGGAGATAACGTCAGAGATGGTCAGCTCGGTTGACGGATCGTTGACATCCGGAGCATCGACAAGCGCGATGCGCCTGCGCATCTGTCGGTAGTCCGTCTTCCCATCGAGCGTGACCTGTCCCGTGTCCGGATGCATCCGGCCAGAAGCTATGAGGCCGAGCACGCTCGGGCGTTGAGCCGTCTCGGCGACAGCCAAACTCGCTCGGCCACTGACGTATTCGATCGAGGTCTGCGGCAGAGCTGAGCCCCTGCGCCCCTTACTTACCTCGGTCAGAGTGATGATCATGCGTCGTCCCCCTCCCCACGAGCAGTGCCCCGAGCGTCGGTGTCACGCCTCGGGTTCACCGCAGGACTTCCTTGCAATTGACATTCAATCACCTCTTGTTAGACTGACTGGTCAGTACAAACTAGAAAGAAGGACTCGTGCAGTCGACTATTTGGGCGGATGACCTCGCTCTGCAGGCCAAACGTGGCCCCGTCTATGGGCCGGTCAACCTCGACATCGGAACCGGTGTCACCGTTCTCTGCGGGCCGTCTGGAAGCGGGCGCACGAGTGCGCTGCTCACGCTCGCCGGTCGAATGAAACAGTCGTCGGGCTCCGTCGAAGTGCTCGGTCATTCCCTCCCGCGCGGCGCGCGCCGCGTGCAGAAGCGCACATCGATCGCCGGTTTCGACGGTATTGATTCGCTGGAGGAGTCGGTCAGCGTCGGTGCAGCTGTGCGCGAGCGCCAGTCCTGGATCTCACCGTGGTGGGCATTCGTGAAGACTCCGACACAGGCCCAGTTCGCCGCGGTCGCTGCCCCGATCTTCGGATCAGCCCCGCTGCCCTCGACCAATGACACCATTTGGGACCTCACCGAACTTCAAGCGCTGCTGCTTCGCATCACGCTTGCCATGCTCTCGAAGCCCGATGTGCTCTTCGTCGACCAGATCGAACAGCTCCACGAGGCTGCATCGAGGCGAGTCCTCTGGGAGTGCCTTGATGCGATCGCCGCGCGCGGCACGGTCGTCATCGTGGCGGCAACCGCGGGTGAGCCCGAACTCTGGACCACCCTGCGCGCTACCCCCACCGTCATCTCGATCAGCGAGGACTTCTAGAACATGTTTGCTTTCCTCTCCTCCGGTACCGAGCTGCGTCGGTTCCGCAAGGGCACCCTGCCGAAGATCTCGGTCGCTGTGCTCCTGTTCATTCCATTGATTTACGGCGCGCTTTATCTCTGGGCGTTCTGGGCACCGACCGACGAGCTCAAGAACCTTCCCGTCGCTCTCGTCAACGAGGATGTCGGAGCCGAGCGTGATGGTGACATCCTCACGGCCGGTGACGATGTCGTCGATGAATTGCTCGATGGCAAAGACCTCGACTGGCAGGTGACGGATGCCGCCGGTGCGGCAGAAGGCGTCTCGAACGGCGATTACTACTTCTCGGTGACGATCCCCGAGAAGTTCTCCGAGAACGCGGTTTCGGCTGGCACCGACACTCCGTCGCAGTCAGTCATCCAGGTCAACTACAACGACAGCAACAGCTTCCTGGCGTCGACACTCGGCAAGCAGGCGATGGTCCAGTTGCGCGACACCGTCGCACTGAGCATCGGCGACCAGACGGTCAACACTTTGCTCGTTGGCCTGCACGATGCGGGCAGCGGACTCCGGGATGCCGCCGACGGTGCCACTCAGCTTGCTGACGGCCTCGATACCGCCAAGGCAGGCGCAGGCGATTTGGTCGTTGGCCTCGGGACTCTTGCCGATGGAACAGTCTCACTCAACGACGGCGCGAGCCAGCTCGCCACCGGTGCGAGTTCATTGTCTTCCGGACTGTCGACCCTGACATCCGGCGCATCCACTCTGTCGTCCAAGTCCGCCGAACTCGCGGCAGGCGCCGGGAGTCTCGCCACCGGCGCAAACACGCTGAAGGACGGCACCGGACAGGTCGCCGCAGGAACAGCGCAGGTCGCGGCGAACGTACAGACGATGATCGACACGATCAATTCGCTGCCTGCCGGAACACCAGCGGCAGCCATTGTGCCGAAGCTCGCCGAATTGCAGGCTGGTGCCGCGCAGGTTCAGGCCGGCGCAGCCCAGACGGATGCCGGCGCAGCGTCGCTCGCCTCCGGAACCGGCACGCTGTCGGCTGGCGCAGGCCAGCTCGCCACGGGGGCCGAGCAGCTTTCATCCGGTCTGTCCACCGCCCAGTCCGGCGCGGCAACATTGTCGACCGGCGCGGGCTCGTTACTTACAGGCACACAGACGCTCGTTGATGGTTCTCAGGCGTTGCTCGATGGCGGAACACAGCTCGAAAGCGGGGCAGGACAGCTCGTCGATGGCAGCCACACGCTCGCCGATGGCCTCACCGACGGTGCGGCTCAGATTCCCAACGACTCTGAATCCCTTATCAACGAAAAGTCGACGATCATTTCTGACCCGATCGTCCTCGACCAGACCTGGGACAACGAATCGTCGAGCTTCGGTGAAGGTTTCGCACCGTTCTTCATCGCACTCGCGACCTTCGTCGGTGCGCTGATCTCCTGGCTCATCCTGCGTGCTCTGCCGACCCGCGCACTGGCAACATCTGCCAGCGGTCTGCGGGCCGTCATGACCGGCTTCCTGCCCGCGATGGCGATTGCTCTTGGCCAGGTCATCATCATGATGCTCGTGCTTGTCTACGGAATCGGTCTGGAACCGGCGTACTGGGTGGCCACGAGCGCGTTCATCTATCTGACGACGCTTGCGTTCCTGGCCCTACAACAGATGTTCATCATCTTGCTCGGCTCAGCTGCTGGGCGCGTGGTGAGCCTCGTGCTGCTCATGCTTCAACTGAGCTCGTCTGGCGGAACCTATCCCGTCGAAACAACGCCAGTGTTCTTCCAGGCACTGCACCCGTATATGCCGGCATCCTGGGTCGTCAGCGGCTTGCGGGAGCTCATTACGGGCGGCATCGACTATAGGCTGTGGGTCTCGGTTGCGTTGCTTGCACTCGTAATGATCGGCTCCCTGGCCATCAGCGCATGGAGCGCGTCAAAGCAGCGGATGTGGACGATTGCTCGCCTGCACCCCGAACTCACGATCTAAAGCGCGGAAAGGTGCTGTCATGCCACGGGTGACCGGTACGAAGAAGGCCATCCTTGACGCGGCACTTCAGATCGCCGCGTCAAAAGGCATCACCGGCACGACGATGGACGAAGTCGCCGAGCTCGCTGGCGTGGCAAAAGGAAGTTTGTACTACAACTTCAAGAACAAGGACCAGCTGTTCGAGGAGTTACTTGAGGAAGGAGTCGGTGCCCTCGCGGAAGTTCTTCGCGAGGCCCGCTCCGGCCTGCATGGCTGGGGTGCGATCACGGTACTTGTCGACACGCTCCTGCACCGGATTTCAGAGAATTCGGCATTGGCCAAGCTGATGGCCGCCGAAATCTTCAGAACCGATCGAGCCTGGCAAGAGACATTGTTTGCACTCCGCCATGACGCACTGGGTGAATTCGCGTCAGCCATTGCTGAAGCGCTCCCTGAATCACAGACGCGGGCGACGAGTGAGCTGATGGCGAGCAGCGTCTTCGGAGCGGTGTTGATGGGCGGACTTGAATGGTTGGTCTTCGAGCCTGAGCGTTCGAGGGACGACGTGGCCGCGATCATTCTGCAGTCTCTCAGCGGAAGCCTGAAGCCCGCGGCCTGATCTCGCCGGGCGGAACCCGGGCGTCCGCAGTACGATGTTTTTGTGACCGGCAAAAATCTGCTTGACCAGCCCGAGACGCTCCTTCCCGCTGAACCAGAGGTTCAGGCGGCGCTTGCTGCGGCGGCCAGGAGCGATATCGCTCGCGTCGTTGCCCTGCATCCCACGTCATCACTGGCTTGGGCCGAATTGGCTGACGTGACGCACGCCGAAGGGCGCTACCTGGAGTCGTATGCGTACGCCAGAGTCGGTTATCACCGTGGTTTAGATGCCTTGCGCAAGGCCGGGTGGCGTGGTGCCGGCCCGATCCCGTGGAGCCACGAGCCAAATAGGGGCGTGCTGCGCTCCCTTTACGCGCTCCGCCGGGCCGCGCGCGAGATCGGTGAGCTCGACGAAGTCGACAGGCTGACCACCCTGCTGAACGATTCTGACAATTCAGCGATCTCCCGAATCCAGTCGCTGCACACCAGCACCCAGCTCATCACGATCATCAGGCCAGAGGCTGTTGATTCGACCCCGGCTGCCGCCGAAGCTGCTCCCGTTTCTGAAGCTGCGCCCGACGAGACGACTGACGCTGGCTCTCCACAGAGCATCGGTGAGCCTGTTGACCGACCTGTAGTAGACAACTGAGGTATCCAATTCCGGGTTTTCTCTTGATTCGGCTAGACGTCTGACGTCATACTGTCTCTTGCGCACCAGCTAGTGCACTTCGACTAGTCTTCATCAGCTGCAGCGCACCCGACTGACCTGCCAGCATTTGCAACTGTGCGGGAACACGAGCCTCGAGGACTGAATATGCCCCGCCACTCAACCCGTGCCCATCGTCTGACCCGTCGCTGGATTTCGGTCGCCGGCGCGGGCGTTCTCCTTCTCGGCATCAGTGCCTGCAGCGCCAACAGCTCATTGATGGATGCGTCCTCCCGCGCGTCGGACGCCGTCACTGCCCCGAAGAGCGCGCCACTCGTTGACAAGGGAGTGGATGATCCGTCGCTCCCCGTCGTCACCGAACCCAAGGCAGGCAAAACCGGCATCCTGCCTGGCGGGGGAGTGAAGCACCGGCCACAGGACGAGGCGCCGATGGTGAACTCCAAACGACCGTCCTCGGCCAAGCCCCAGGCTCCGAGACCGACGACTCCGTCGAGTACTCCGTCACCGAGCCCGTCAGCGTCATCTGCTCCGAAGCCGTCAGCGACACCGTCTGCGAAGCCCACAGCGACAGCGAAGCCCACAGCGACAGCGAAGCCGACAGCGACAGCGAAGCCGACAGCGACGCCGGCGCCAACAGCGACGCCGACTGCGGCGCCCTCAACTCCAGACGTGTCAGTTCCGGCGCCAGCGCCGAGTCCGACTGTGGCGCCGACTCCGACTCCGAGTGCTGAGCCGACTCCGGCCCCGAGTGCTGAGCCGACTCCGGCCCCGAGTGCCGAGCCGACTCCCGCTCCAGCCCCGAGTGCAGAGCCCGTGCCGACCCCGACCCCCGAACCGGACGCCGACGCGTACGACCTCGACGATCTGCGAGCAAAAGGCTTCTACGACACCACAGCGACCGGCGCGGAACGCACCCTGCGCGATGATCTGGCAGGAAGCCTGAGCGGGCAGGTGCAATTCGCACAGAGCCACACCATCGACGCTGCTGGCAACCGCGCCAGAAAAATGCCGACCCTTGTGACGCAGCGCGCAGCCCTGCTGCTGTTCTCGCCGGAGAAGGCTGCAAAGTCAGTGTCTGTCGAGGTCAGCATCAACGGAGTGGTGACCAGCACGATAGCGCTCGACGACCCGACCCAGATCCCGCGGTCAGACATGAACATCACAGGCAATCGAGACGATGTCGTCTATACGCGAAAGGCATGGACCACGCAGCTTCCGTGGGACGTCATGAAGACCGGTTTGTCGTTGAAATTCACGACCAACACGGGTGAGACCGGCGTGCTTGCAGCAGACAAATTCGAGTTCTCTGCTCCCACCGAGCTCATCATCAGCTCGATTGAACTGGGAATGCTGACGGCGGCACCGACATCCACAGGTCACTACATGCTGAACGAGCCGGAGAAGGCTGGATCTGACTACTTCCAGACAGTGCCCGCGGCGAAGATGATCATTGCGAAATACGAAACAGTGAGCCTGAAGAAGGTCATTGTCGCCAGTGGCGCGATCTACACGGATGCCAGCTCAACGAGCGGCGACGTCTACAGCGGCGACATGCGTGAAAACGTGGGCAAGGCGCAGGTGAGCACGGGTATCAACCTGGCGAACTTCGGTACGTCGAGTTCCACCATGAACCAGTCCCAGCCAGGAACGTTCAACGAGCGGATCATTCACCACTCGGCAGGCAATTACACCAACGGTGTCGTGTCGCACGGGTTGAGTGGCGGAAACGGTATGGCGACCCTCTACGACTCCGTCGGCAACGAGTTCAGCCACGAACTCGGGCACTCATACGGCCTCGGGCACTTCCCTGGAGTCGACAATTCGTTGACCGGCGATGCCAAGGTCATCAACGCGAGCCAGCACAGCGAGAGCGGCTGGGGTTATATCGCCTACCGCGATCGCATGCGATCCAACCTGGCGGGCGACAGCGCTTTCCTGCCCGGGGGATTCTCGGTGAACGTTGATCCCTTCCTGCAGAACTACCTGGGCACCTACAACTACAACCGTGACTCAATGGCGGGTGGTTGGGTTACCAGCACGCTCTCCAAATACACGCACTACACCGGCTACAGCGCCGACATCATCCAGCGTTCGCTGAAGACTGTCGTCCCCGACCTCGCATACCCGAGCGGATACCGCGACTGGGACACCGCAACCACGTCGTACGTCGATGCCAAGGTGAAGAACCCGACGTTCAGCTCGCCGAAGCCGAGCAAGGTAGGCGTTCCGGTCTTCACGCTGCTGGGCGGGTACAACCCATCGGCGCCGGCGCAGACGTTGATGTACCCGGCCTTCCGCAGCAACTATGGCAATGTCTTCACCCCGGCTGCTGCCGCCGTCGATACCGCGAACGTGAGTGCGGCGCGCCAGTGCTGGATCGCGGTCAGTTTCCAGGACGGCCACACCGAGAACACCGCGCTGCTGGCCACCGACGGCGTGAAGCAGTTCAATATCAACATTGAGGATGCCGCCGCGCCAACAGGTGCCGAAGTCAACTGCCGCCAGAACGGTGTCACCACGACGCTGGGTGACTCAATCACCATCGCCACCGGTCTCGCGCCCCTGGCAGCTGCCGTCGTCATCGGGGAGGAGCAGGGTTATAGCGCTCTCCGTGCGGTGGAGGTCGCCGAGCTCGACGCGTCACTGCAGAAGTTGGTCGGTGTTGACGTTCCCGTGCTGCCCGCCTCTGCAGCTCTGCAGCTCTCCAGCTGGAAGGACGACCTCAGCGGTCTCAGCGCGTCATCACAGGATGTCGTCTCTCGGATCCAGGCCCAGCAGACGGCGGCGGCTTCAGTCGAGTCGTTTGTCAAGAAGAACATGGTCGCCCTTGCAGCGGGAGAGGCAGCGGCGAAATCGAAGCTGGTGGCGCTGCTGGCCGCGAACGGCATGACCGAGAGCGCAACCACCGTGCTCCCTGAGGGCACAGCGTTCACCATCGACAACGGTCGCTGTCTCTCGGTCAACGACGTCGGTTCGGCAAACAGCGTCGTGGCAACCGGAACGAGCAAGCTGTGTGCCGACGTCGAAGAGCAGCGTTGGATCATGGATGCCCGCGGCGCGATCCACAATGCGGCGCTTCCGGGTCTCTGCCTCACCGCTGCGACCCCGGCCACGCTGAAGAACTGCTCAGTGAGCGCCGGTTCCCAGGTATGGACGCTCGAAACAGACGGGCACCTGAAGAGCGCAACGTCGAGCTATCTCGACCTCTACAAGCACCTCACGCCGAGCACGCCGGGCATGTACGGCAAGGGGAGCGGGTCCAATCAGATCTGGAAGGGTTTGAGCACGAGCTCCAACCCTGCGCTTGTGACGCTCAGTCCCGCGACCCTGAAGCTGCTGCATTCATGGGAGCTCGACGCCGCATAATCGGTTCACCCCATCAGACCCGGAGGTCAGCCTTGGGTAAGATGGGGTGAATTCTGCGCTGCACGGCGCCGCTTCGGGGGCCGGCCAGCGAGTTCATCAGGAGGAGCACGACACATGCCAGCGATCGTTCTGATCGGAGCCCAGTGGGGCGACGAAGGCAAGGGCAAAGCGACGGACCTTCTGGGCCCGCGCGTCGACTACGTAGTGAAGTTCAACGGCGGTAACAACGCCGGACACACGGTGGTCGTCGGAAACGAAAAGTACGCACTGCACCTGCTGCCCTCCGGCATCCTGACCCCCGGCGTCACGCCGGTGATCGCCAATGGCGTTGTCGTCGACATTGAGGTCCTCTTCGAAGAGCTTGATGCGCTCAGTGCCCGCGGCGTCGATGTATCCAAGCTCAAGGTCAGCGCCAATGCGCACGTCATCACCCAGTACCACCGCACCATCGACAAGGTCACTGAGCGCTTCCTCGGTAAGCGCCAGATCGGTACGACCGGCCGTGGAATCGGCCCGACGTACGCCGACAAGATCAACCGCGTCGGCATCCGTATTCAGGACCTGTTCGACGAGAACATCCTGAGGCAAAAGGTCGAGGGTGCCCTCGAGCAGAAGAACAACATGCTCGTCAAGATGTACAACCGTCGGGCAATCACCGTCGACGAGATCGTCGAAGACCTGCTCAGCTACGCCGAGCGCCTGCGCCCGATGGTCGACGACACTGCACTGACGCTGCACAATGCACTCAACGATGGCAAGGTCGTCCTCTTCGAGGGTGGCCAGGCCACCATGCTGGATGTCGACCACGGCACATACCCGTTCGTCACGTCGTCGAATGCCACCTCGGGTGGTGCGATCACCGGTTCGGGAATCGGCCCGAACCGCATCGACCGCATCATCGCTGTCGTCAAGGCGTACACAACCCGCGTCGGTGCCGGCCCGTTCCCCACCGAGCTTTTCGATGACTCCGGCGAATTCCTGCGCACCAAGGGCTTCGAGTTCGGTACAACCACGGGTCGACCGCGTCGCACCGGTTGGTACGACGCTCCGATTGCCCGCTATACCGCGCGCATCAATGGTGTGACCGACTTCGTGCTGACCAAGCTGGATGTGCTGACCGGCCTGGAGACCATCCCTGTCTGTGTCGCGTACGACGTGGACGGTGTGCGCTTCGACGAGGTGCCCGTCTCGCAGTCAGACTTCCACCACGCCACCCCAATTTATGAAGAGCTCCCGGGATGGACTGAAGACATCACCGGCGCGCGGTCGTTCGAGGATCTTCCGCAGGCGGCCCAGGACTACGTACTCGCCCTCGAGAAGATGAGCGGCGCACGGATCTCTGTGATCGGCGTCGGACCCGGCCGCGACGAGATCGTGGTTCGCCACGATCTGGTCGACTAGTCACGCGTTTTAGCTACGTCAAGACCCGCTGCATCCACCCGGATGTGGCGGGTCTTTTGTATTTCCGGTGGGCGGGTTGCTTCTCTTCTGAGCGAAAACCGCCGAGAGTCGCCGTAGTTGCCGAGCGTCGCCGTTGCAACGGCGACGCTCGGTCGTACCGGCGACTCTCGATGAGCGGATGCCGGCGGTGGAGTTGTGATTGATTGAGCCCGTGGGTGCAGGTGGCAGCATGGGCCGTTCAGCCCGCCGGATGAGGGGTCTTTTGGCCCGACACGCCCGGGGTGTGGCGTGCTTTTGACGGCCTCGCGGGTTGGCCGTAATGTATCTATACGTACCCCAAAGGTGCGGGTGAGCGGATCAGCTCCCCGGCCTCAAGCGGGACCAAATCCCAAGCT
>NZ_JBLJAT010000005.1:0-204540 GCF_047530025.1 Leifsonia sp. A12D58
AGCTTGGGATTTGGTCCCGCTTGAGGCCGGGGAGCTGATCCGCTCACCCGCACCTTTGGGGTACGTATAGATACATTACGGCCAACCCGCGAGGCCGTCAAAAGCACGCCACACCCCGGGCGTGTCGAGCTTGCCGCCGTTGAATTCCCGCGGATCTGTAGCCCTGGATCCCTCGAAACCTGACTCGCGGACGATTGGACCGCCCATACAGCGAGATCCAAACGCGGGTTGAACGCAGCTACGCGGCACCTGCAGCATGTGCGTTGCGGCCTTCAACCCGCGCAACTCGACGTTCGTTGCCCGGTCGGGTGATCTTTCGCCGTGATTCGGCCAGGCTGCCGGGAAATTGGTGCCTGGTGGACGCCGCTATGCCAACTGGGCGCGCGGAATTCCCGCACGCGCGGGAAACATCCCGCGCCAGCCGGAATATCCCGCGCCGGGGCCGCGAACGCAGATGCAGATGCAGATGCAGATGCAGATGCAGATGCAGATGCAGATGCAGATGCGCGTACAGGTGCGCGGAGGTGCGCATGCAGATGCGCGTACAGGTGCAAGAGTTGATGCGAGAGCTGATGCAAATGCGGAAAGTCCACCCGCGGGCGGGTGCTCCTCGACCATCGGAGAAAGCCACCCGCCGGCGGGTGCTCCTCGACCATCGGAGAAAGCCCATCCGCTGACCGCACGTTAAACGACCCAAGCGCCACCGTTGAAACGGCGACGCTTGGGTCGGGTGGAGCAATTCAGTGCTGGGTAAGCGTGTACTACTCGATGAAGATGCCAGCGAGAGTCTTCTTGCCGCGACGCAGCACAGCGAATCCACCAGGAAGCACAGAGCCTTCTACGGTTGCGGCGTCGGACTCCACCTTGACGTTGTTCAGGTAGACCCCGCCCTGGGCGATCGAACGGCGGGCTTCGCTCAAGCTCGAGGTCAGTCCGGTGTCGACCAGCAGCTGGGCGATCGGCGCGTGCGGCGCAGTGGTGGTATTCGGCAACTCGCGCAGTGCAGCTTCAAGAGTCGACTGGTCGAGCTCGCTCAGTTCGCCCTGACCGAAAAGGGCCTGGGCTGCATTGATTGCGGCGTTCGTCGCGTCGGCACCGTGCACCAGGCTCGTGACCTCCCAGGCGAGAGTGCGCTGCGCCTCGCGACGGAACGGCTCGCTGGCCACCAGCGCTTCGAGGCGTTCGATCTCAGCTTTGGTGAGGAACGTGAAGACCTTGAGACGCGGGATCACGTCGTTGTCGTCGGTATTGAGCCAGAACTGGTAGAAGGCGTACGGGCTGGTGAGCGCGTCATCCAGCCAGATGGCGTTGCCCTCGCTCTTACCGAACTTGGTGCCGTCACTGTTGGTGATGAGCGGGGTGCCGATAGCGTGCACGCCGGTACCTTCAGCACGACGGATGAGGTCGGTGCCACTGGTCAGGTTGCCCCACTGGTCGCTGCCACCGGTCTGCAACACGCAGCCGTAGGTGCGGTAAAGCTCGAGGAAGTCGAGACCCTGCAGAACCTGGTAGCTGAACTCGGTGTAGCTGATGCCGGCGTCGGAGTTGAGCCTGGCGCTAACGGCATCCTTCTTGAGCATCGTGCCGACACGGAAGTACTTTCCGACGTCGCGCAGGAAGTCGATGGCAGACAACGGCGCGGTCCAGTCAAGGTTGTTGACGAGGGTGACCGCGTTCTTTCCCTCTGAGCTGAGGAAGCGCGAGACCTGCGACTGCAGGTAGCCCACCCACTCTGCGACGGTGTCCTTCGTGTTGAGGGTGCGCTCAGCACTCGGGCGCGGATCCCCGATCAGGCCGGTCGATCCACCGACAAGACCGAGCGGGTGGTGGCCAGCAAGCTGCAGGCGGCGCATAAGCAACAGCTGCACCAGGTTGCCGAGGTGCAGGCTGGGAGCTGTCGGGTCGAACCCGCAGTAATAGGTGATCGGCTCCCCCGCGAGCAACTCGCGAAGCTCGGCGGCGTCAGTGGAGACGTGCACGAGGCCGCGCCAGGTGATTTCGTCCCACACGCTATCGAAGGCGGGGTCGTTGGACTGCTGGGCGATGATTACGGGGTCAGACACGCTGCCCAGATTACCAGCGGCGCGCTGCCCCAGTGGCGCCAGAACACGCTCACCGCCTGACGGGCGCCCCATTGAGTTAAGGACTGAACCTGAATAGAGGTTGATTTAGGTTGTAGCCTGAATTAGGATTGATGCAGGACGGAGCCTGAACATATGTACGTCGTTACCGCAGACCAGATCAACAGCCGCAACGATCGCGACAGGGCGGGCGAGCTGCTTGCCGCACTTCAGAACGAGTACGGTCATTCGTTCGCGCTGCCCGCTGACCAGACGGCCGGAGATGAGATCCAGATCATCCTGACCGACGCCGCCTCAACGCTTGGCGTCATCCTGCTGATCCACCGCACTGGCTCGTGGAACACCGGCCTCGGACTCGGTCAGGTACGCACCCCACTCGCCGCGTCGACTCGGCAGTCGGCCGGCGAGGCGTTCATCGCAGCGCGTGACGCTGTCATCCGTTCAAAGAAAGCGGATGCGCGCTTTGCGCTCGACGTGCCACCGCATCCCAATGGCATGCCCGATACGTCGATCAACGCCGACGAGCTTGAAGCACTCATCACCCTGACGCTCGCCATCCGCCAGCGCCGAACCGCAGAAGGCTGGGAGGTCATCGACCTCCTCGGCGCTGGGCTCAGCCAAGTCGAGATCGCTGCGCGGCTCGGCATTTCGACCGGGGCAGTGAGTCAGCGCCTGAAGACATCGCTCTGGAGAGTCGAAGAGTCGGCCCGACCTGCACTCGTTAGGCTCATGGAGTCCCTCGAACGCGCAACACGCGAGATGAAAGACTGAACCCATGACTTATTCAGACTCCGGCAGCATCGTGATGTACCTCTACTGGTTCCTGCTGCTGATGGTCACCGTCGGATCCCTCGTGTTCGCGGTGCTCGCCTACCGACTGCAGAAGAGAGCATTTGCTATCGCCTCTGCGGGAACCTTGGCTGCCGCACTGTTCATCGCGGCTGTTCCGTCGGTTGCCACACCTCCCGCGTTCGCCGTCATGCTCGGCCTGGTCTCGATCGCACTGGCCGTCATCGGCGGAGCACCCATGGCTGTGCTCGCGTTGGACCTCGCCATGAAGAACTCAGCGCAGGGTCAAAACGGTGGAATCCTTGTTGCGAACGGGGCGGAGCCAGTGCAGGCAGCATCTCCCGACTCCGCGTCAGACCAGAGTGCGGCACCGGCGGTGCATGAGGTATTGCGCGGAGGACTCACCATCGGATTCCTCGAACGCTTCGCCGTCGCGGGTTCGATCCTGCTCGGATTTCCCGAGGGCATCGCCATCGTCGTCGCGATCAAGGGCGTCGGTCGCTTCACCGAGTTGTCGGCACCCGAATCCCGCGAGCGATTCATCATCGGCACCTTCGCCAGCCTGATCTGGGCATGCGCCTGTGCAGCACTCGTGCAGGTCGCGATTTCCTAATCAGGAGATCTATCTCCGCCCGAGCGAAGCGTGGCAGATCAGAGAGTCGTCGTCGAGCGTTTCGGTGTGCTCTTGCGATACGGCGACACCGATGGCTCCCCCGGGATCCAGAATCGCCACGGGAACTCCGGCCCTCCCCCGGGTCCACTGACACCGGTGCGTGGCCCGGTGACGTAGTCGACCTGCTTATCGGGAAAGGTGAAGTCGAACGGCGGCGCGTTCAGATCGGCGCCGTCATCGGCCAGCGTGATTCCGAGCGCAATCGTGAGTCTCGCAGGGCCCCGGGCCAGATCATGGTCGGAGCGCGATGTGGTGCGCCGTCGCCTGGCCAGATCGAGGCCGTCGACGACCTCGCCGCCGCGGAGCAGCAGCCCTGACGCAACGCTGGCCGGGGAGCAGACCATGTTGGCGCAGGTGTGCATGCCATACGTGAAGTAGGCATACAGATGACCGGGCTCGCCGTACATGCTCGCGTTTCGCCGCGTGCGTCCGCGAAACGCGTGCGAGCCGGGATCTGCGCCGTCCCCGATATAGGCCTCGACCTCGGTGACGCGAATCGATACGCCGTCGTGGCTGAAGATCCCCCCAAGAACAAACGGGGCAAGTTCGAGCGATGACCGCTCGAACTCACCCCGCTCGAAACTCATTTCGTGAGGGTGTTCGCCAAGGTGCTGGCGAGTCCGCGTACGCGCTCAACGAGAACAGCGCGCTGCTCGGCGACACGTACGGGGGCGGTTCCACCCTGGCCGTCTCTGGCCTCCACCGATCCGCGGATCGTGAGGACCTCACGTACCGTCGGCGTGAGGTGCGGTGACAGCGTGGCAAGTGCCTCGTCGTCCACCTCGTGCAGTTCGAGATCGTGATCCTCGGCGTACTTGACCAGCGCGCCGGTGATCTCGTGGGCGTCACGGAAGGTGACGTGCTGCTTGACCAGCCACTCAGCGACATCCGTTGCCAGCGAGAAGCCCTGCGGGGCCAGCTCTGCCATGCGCTCGGTGTGGAAGCGCAGCGTCGAGATCATGCCGGTGAACGCGGGCAGCAGAACTTCGAGAGTCTCGATCGAATCGAAGACCGGCTCCTTGTCTTCCTGCAGGTCGCGGTTGTACGCCAGAGGCAGACCCTTGAGGGTTGCAAGCAGACCGGACAGGTTGCCGATCAGGCGCCCCGACTTACCTCGAGCGAGCTCGGCGATATCCGGGTTCTTCTTCTGCGGCATGATCGATGAGCCCGTTGAGTAGGCGTCGTCAATCGTGATGAACCCGAATTCCTTCGTGTTCCACAGGATGATCTCTTCGGCCAGGCGCGAGATGTCGATACCCAGCTGAGCCGTGATGTACGTAAACTCTGCGGTCAGGTCGCGGCTCGACGTGCCGTCGATCGAGTTTTCGACAACGGCACCGAACCCGAGCTCTGCAGCAACAAGTCGGGCGTCGAGGCCCAGCGTGTTACCGGCCAGCGCACCGGAGCCATACGGCGAGAAGTCAGCGCGCTTCGACCAGTCGGCGAAGCGCTCCAAGTCGCGAACCAGTGGCCAGCAGTGCGCGAGCAGGTGGTGCGCGAGCAAAACAGGCTGGGCGTGCTGCAGGTGTGTGCGGCCGGGCATGATGGCGTCGGCGTGCGCCTCGGCCTGTGCGGCCAAGGCATCGATCAGGTCGATCACCAGCGCCGAGATGGTGGAGGCGTGGTCACGCAGCAACATCCGGATCAGCGTGGCGATCTGGTCGTTGCGGCTGCGGCCTGCACGAAGCTTGCCGCCGAGCTCAGCGCCCGCGATGTCGATGAGGCCTCGCTCGAGCGCGGAGTGCACGTCTTCATCGCTGACGGCCGGCGTGAACCGACCGTCAAGCACTGCCTGCTCGAGGGTGTCGAGCGCGCCGAGCATCGCTGTCAGTTCCGCTGCATCCAGGTAGCCGGCTGCTGCCAGTGCCTTCGCGTGCGCGCGCGATCCACGGATGTCGTATTCGGCCAACTGCCAGTCGAAGTGAGTCGACTTGCTGAGCCTGGCCAGCTCGGGCGACGGCCCGCCGGCGAAGCGGCCACCCCAGAGGGCACCCGCTTCGCCAGCGCGGTTCACGGCTGAGTTATCAGACACGAAACGTCCTACTCGCTTGCGAGGTCGCGACGTGCTGAGATCTTGCTCGGCAGCGACCACAGATCGATGAAACCCTTGGCCAGTGACTGGTCGAAGGTGTCGCCGGTGTCGTAGGTGGCAAGACTGAAGTCGTACAGGCTCTGGGCCGACTTGCGACCGGTGACAACAGCGGTGCCGCCCTGCAGCTTCAGGCGGATGTCGCCTGAGACGTACTTCTGCGAGTGGTCGATGAAAGCATCGAGTGAGCGCTTGAGGCCAGAGAACCACAGGCCGTCGTAGACGAGCTCAGACCACTTGGACTCGATGGTGCGCTTGTAGCGGTTCTGGTCGCGCTCCAGGGTGAGGTTCTCCAGCTCTTCGTGGGCTGCGATCAGCGCGATGCCGGCCGGAGCCTCGTACACCTCGCGGCTCTTGATGCCGATCAGGCGGTCTTCGACCATGTCGATGCGACCGACGCCGTGCTTGCCTGCCAGTGCGTTCATGGCGACAACCATTTCGAGCGGCGTGTGTGCCACACCGTCGATGGCGACAGGAACACCCTGGTCGAACGTGATGACGACCTCGTCGGCCTCGCGGTGCACGCTCGGGTCCTGGGTGTACTCGTACAGGTCTTCAATCGGAGCGTTCCACGGGTCTTCGAGGAAGCCGGTTTCGACAGCGCGTCCCCAGACGTTCTTGTCGATCGAGTAAGGGTTCTTCTTCGACTGCTGGATCGGCAGGTTGTGCTGCTCGGCGTAAACGATCGCCTTGTCGCGGGTGAGAGCGAGGTCGCGCACCGGCGCGATGCTGGTCAGGTCGGGGGCGAGGGCTGCAACAGCTGACTCGAAGCGCACCTGGTCGTTGCCCTTACCGGTGCAACCGTGGGCGACTGAATCGGCGCCGAGCTCCTTGGCGGTGGAAGCCAGGTACTTCGCGATCAGCGGACGGCTCAGCGCCGAAACCAGTGGGTAACGCTTCTGGTACAGCGCGTTGGCCTTCAGCGCCGGAACGATGTAGTCGTCAGCGAATTCGTTCTTGGCGTCGATGACGATTGACTCGACAGCGCCGCAGTCAAGTGCGCGCTGACGGATGTCATCCATGTTCTCGCCACCCTGTCCGACGTCAACGGCGAGGGCGACAACCTCTTTGCCCGTTGCGTCCTTGAGCCAGCCGATGCCGACAGAGGTATCGAGTCCGCCCGAGTAAGCGAGGACGATGCGTTCAGCCATGGATTCTCTCCTTGATTCTTTGATTCTGAAGTGTGGGTGCCCCTGATGGGCAGATTGTGTGGGGTGCTGCGAGAGCTGTGGAAACGGTTAGCTGTGTACAGCGGCGGTGGCCGCATTCTGCTTCAACAGCCAGACAAGCAGCGCCTTCTGGGCGTGCAGGCGGTTTTCCGCCTCGTCCCAGATGATGCTCTGCGGGCCATCGATGACCTCGGCCGTGACCTCGTAGCCACGGTCGGCCGGGAGGCAGTGCATGAACAGGGCGTCGGGCTTGGCCTCTGTCATCAACTTCTGGTCGACGCGGTACGCGCCGAAAGTGACGAGGCGTTCGGCCTTTTCGTCTTCCTTGCCCATCGACACCCAGGTGTCGGTGACCACGATGTCGACGCCGGCTACGGCGTCGAGCGGGTCAGTAAAGACAGCGACGGAGCCACCGGTCTGCGCGGCGATTGCTGCGGCATCCGCGACGACCTGAGCA
Organism: Leifsonia sp. A12D58; assembly: GCF_047530025.1. Lineage (NCBI taxonomy): Bacteria > Bacillati > Actinomycetota > Actinomycetes > Micrococcales > Microbacteriaceae > Leifsonia > Leifsonia sp. A12D58. The sequence continues at coordinate 7,259 of NZ_JBLJAT010000005.1, forward strand.
TCCGGGGCGTACTCGGCAGGGGCCGCGATCCGCACGTGCATGCCGGCGGTTGCACCGGCCAGCAGGTAGGAGTGCGCCATGTTGCAGGCGCCGTCACCCAGGAAGGTGAGGGTGAGGCCGGCCAGCTCCCCGCGGTGCTCGCGGATGGTGAGCAGGTCGGCAAGCAGCTGGCACGGGTGGAACTCGTCTGACAGGGCGTTGACTACAGGCACTGTGGTGCCCTTGGCCATTTCTTCGAGGCCTGACTGCGCGAAGGTGCGCCAGACGATCGCAGCCACCTGGCGTTCCATCACCCTGGCGGTGTCAGCGGCCGTCTCTTTGCCACCTAACTGGCTGTTCGCCGTCGTGATGATGAGCGGGCTGCCACCCAAATCGGCGATGCCGACGGCGAAGGAGAGACGGGTGCGAGTTGATGACTTGTCGAAGATAACCGCGACGGTCTGAGGACCGGCGAGGGGCTTTGCCTGGAATCGGTCTCGCTTCAGTTCCAATGCCAGATCGAGGATCTCGGCCTGTTCGGCTGGAGAGAGGTCATCGTCGCGCAGGAAATGGCGGGTCACGGTATCACTTTCGCTTTGAGTATGGGTGAATCAAGTCTAAAGGCTGGCGATAGCTGCCCCGAATCGCCGCGAGAACTCCGCCACCTCGTCGTCTCCGATGATCAGCGGCGGCGCGATTCGGATTGTAGATTCGTTTGCGGCGTTGACGATCAGGCCGGCATCCATCGCGGCTGCTGCCAGCTTGAGTGCAACGGGTTCGGCCAGGCCGATTCCGATCAGGAGTCCGAGGCCACGCACCTCGTCGATGAGTGGAGAATCGAAGCCCTCGATGATCGCGCGCAGCTCGGCACCACGACGTTCGGCGTTGTCGACCAGGTTCTCGTCTTCGATCACGGAGAGGACGGCGTTTGAGGTCGCGGTGACCAGCGGGTTGCCGCCGTAGGTCGAACCGTGCTGTCCGCGGGTGAACAGGTTGGATGCCGCACCGAACGTGACAAGCGCGCCGATCGGGACGCCGCCGCCCAGCCCCTTGGCCAGGGTGAGGGCATCCGGAACGATTCCGGCGTATTCGTAAGCGAACCAGCGACCCGTGCGCCCAACGCCGGTTTGGATTTCGTCGAGGATGAGCAGCGCGCCGAACTCCGTGCAGAGCTCGCGGGCGCGAGCCACATAGCCGTCAGGCAGCTCAAGTACGCCGGCTTCGCCCTTGATCGGTTCGAGGAAGAGGGCGGCAACGGTGTGATCCATCGCTGCTTCCAGCGCTTCGATGGTGCTGTCGATGTGTTCGACTCCCCCAGCGACGGGCTCAAACGGTTCGCGCATGTGCGGCTTGCCGGTGAGCGCCAGCGCGCCCATGGTGCGGCCGTGGAATGCATCGGTCAGGGCGAGCACGCGGGTACGAGACCCATCACCCTTGTTGAGGCGTGACAGTTTGAACGCTGCCTCATTCGCCTCGGCGCCCGAGTTGCAGAAGTACACCCGGCCGGCGTCGCCTGCACCAGTGATGCGCTTCAGACGTTCGGCCAGCTCGATCTGCGGGACGGTGGCGAAATAGTTGGAGACGTGAGCGAGCGCGTTGATCTGAGTGGTGACCGCACCGACAATCGCCGGGTGCGCGTGGCCGAGAGAGTTAACCGCGATGCCCGACAGAAAGTCGAGGTACTGCTTTCCGGCGTCATCCCAGACGTAGCAACCTTCGCCGCGCTCAAGCAGAGCGAGCGGGGTGCTGAGTGTGCCCATCATGGCTGCACTGTATCGATCCTGCCAGGTGGTCATGCGGGTACTACCTCCGTGCCAATGCCGCTCTGCGTGAAAATTTCGAGAAGGATCGAGTGCGGCACTCGACCGTCGATGATTGCGGCTTTCGCCACCCCACCCTGGACGGCGTCCAGACAGGCGGTCATTTTGGGGATCATGCCAGATTCGAGTGTCGGCAACAGCCCGGTGAGCTGATCGACGTTGATGACCGACACGAGGGAATCGCGATTCGGCCAGTCGCTATACAGGCCGGCGACATCGGTGAGGATGACGAGCTTGGCCGCATTCAGGGCGATGGCCAGCGCGGCGGCCGCGGCATCCGCATTGATATTGAGCGATTGGCCCGGGGTGTCAGAATCCGGCGCGATCGACGAGACAACCGGGATGCGACCGGCGTCAAGCTGGGCATGCACCGCCTCGGGATCGACGCCGATGACGTCACCGACGAGACCGAGGTCGACTTCTTCGCCGTCGATGACGACGCCACGGCGACGGCCACGGAACAAACCGGCGTCTTCGCCGGAGAGGCCAGCAGCAAGCGGTCCGTGTTCGTTGATGTGGCTGACGAGGTCGCGGTTGATCTGGCCGGTGAGCACCATGCGGACGACATCCATCGCCTCAGGGGTTGTCACCCGGTAGCCACCGCGAAATTCGCTTTCAATTCCCAGACGGTCAAGCATTGCCGAAATCTGCGGGCCACCGCCGTGCACGACGACCGGACGGATGCCGGCGTAGCGCAGGTAGACCATGTCTTCAGCGAACGCACGCTGTAGCTCTTCGCTGACCATCGCGTTGCCGCCGAACTTCACGACGACGATCTGGTCGTGGAAGCGCTTCAGCCAGGGCAGCGCCTCGATGAGGGTCGCAGCCTTGATGCCTGCTTCGGCCTGGGTATTCTCCGGCAGCTCCGCCGCGGCGTTCTCGCTCAACTTGAATACGCGCTGTTCTCTTCGACGTAGTCGTGCGTGAGGTCGTTGGTCCAGATCGTGGCCGTCTCGGCTCCCGCGTGCAGGTCGATCGTGACGGTCACGGCCCGCGGCTTCAGGTCAACGAGCTCGCGCGGCTGATCTGGTTCGCCGGCGGTGCAGACCTGCACCCCGTTGATGGCGACGTCGATGCCGTACGGGTCGAATCGGGCATCCGTTGTTCCGACGGCGGCGAGCACGCGGCCCCAGTTGGGGTCGTTGCCGTAGATGGCCGCCTTGAAGAGGTTGCTGCGTGAGACGGCGCGGGCGACGGTCACAGCCTCGTCTTCGGTTGCCGCGTTCAGCACCTGGATCGCGACGTCGTGGGCTGCGCCTTCGGCATCGCCCTGCAGCTGAAGGGTGAGATCGGCGCAGAGCGCGGTGAGTGCTTCGGTGAACGCGGTGAGGTCGGCCTCAATCTCGCTCGCTCCAGACGCCAGCAGACTGACGGTGTCGTTCGTCGACATGCAGCCGTCTGAATCGAGGCGGTCAAAGGTGACACGCGTCGCCTGGCGAAGCGCGACATCGAGCTGAGCGGATGTCAGCACGGCGTCGGTCGTGATGACAACGAGCATGGTGGCCAGGCCGGGGGCCAGCATTCCTGCGCCCTTGGCCATGCCGCCGATGGTCCAGCCTTCAGGAGCGCGGTGCGTCGCCTGCTTTGGCCGGGTGTCCGTGGTCATGATGGCCTGCGCGGCGGCCAGGCCAGCCTCCGGGGAGGCAGCAGCGCTCTGGTCGGCAGCGAAAGAATCGGTCGCGGCCAGGATGCCGACTGTCAGCTTCTCAAGGTCGAGCTGCTCACCGATGAGGCCGGTTGAACAGACGAGCACGTCGCCGGACGACACACCCAGTTTCTCTCCCACCAGTTCAGCGGTGGCGTGCGTGGTCTGAAATCCCTGGGTGCCCGTGTAGCAGTTGGCTCCACCCGAGTTGAGGACGATGGCGCTGACGACGCCATCGGTCATGACCTGTTTGCTCCACAGCACCGGATTCGCCTGGCATCGGTTGCTGGTGAACACCGTGGCGGCCGCGGTCAGCGGGCCGAGGTTCTGCACGAGTGCCAAGTCGAGGCCACCCGACTTCTTGAGTCCGGCTTCGGTTCCGGCGGCGACGAAACCGGCTGGTGCGGTCACACTCACGGGATAACTCCATTCACAATGGTGATTCAGATGCGGCGGTGGGTAAGTTCTGGTGTTAGCGAACCGGTGGGTTACGGGGCAACGCCGTTGACCCCGAGGCCCGTCGATTCGGGAAGTCCGAGTGCGATGTTGGTCGACTGGATCGCTGCACCGGCCGTGCCCTTGACCAGGTTGTCGACAGCGGTGATCGTCACGACGCGACCCGCGGCTTCATCAACGGCAAGACCGATCAGTGCGGTATTGGCGCCCTGCACATCTGAGGTTCGCGGGAAGTGGCCCTCGGGCAGTAACTGCACGAATCGCTCACCCTCGTAGGCGGCCTCCCAGGCATCGCGAACCTGGCTCGCGGTGGTACCGGGCACCAGACGCGCGGTTGAGGTGGCGAGGATGCCCCGCGACATCGGCACGATCACCGGGGTGAACGAGATGGTGGGCGACGTGGCTCCTGCCCAGCGCAGGCTCTGTTGGATCTCGGGGATGTGGCGGTGCACTCCCCCGACGGCGTACGGGTTGGCCGAGCCGAGGATCTCGCTGGCCAGGTTGTTCACCTTGAGGCTCTTGCCTGCACCGGAGGGTCCGACGGCTAGTACGGCGACGAGGTCGCGCTCCTCGATGACGCCGGCATTGATACCAGGTGCGAGGGCGAGGGCGACGGTGCTTGCGTTACAGCCAGGCGCCGCGATCCGCTTGGCGCCGATCAGACGGTCCCGCTGCTTCTGGTCACCGACCTGAAGCTCGGGCACGCCATAGGTCCATGCGCCGAAGTAGTCGCCGCCATAGAAAGCTGCCCAGTCGGATTCGCTCTCCAAGCGGTGGTCTGCTCCGCAATCGACGACGAGGGTATCGGGTGACAGCGTGGCCGTCAGCTCGCCGGATTTGCCGTGCGGCAAAGCGAAAAAGACCACGTCGTGGCCGGCCAGAACCTCGGGAGTCGTGTCGGTAAGTGTGAGGTGCGCGAGCGAGCGCAGATGCGGCTGCACGTCGACAAGACGCTGCCCCGCGTTGCTGTGAGCGGTGACCGTCGTCACGTCGAGTTCGGGGTGATCAGCAAGCAAGCGCAGCAGCTCGCCTCCCGCATACCCACTTGCGCCAACGACTGCTACCGAAAAACCCATAGGACAAATCTACCCGCTGGTCACGCAGCACGCTCCCAGCCGGCTCGCATCCGTCGCTCAGCTGAGGGGCTGCAAGCGCCGAACGTGCGTCCACAGACGCAAGAATGCCCGTTTCAGCCCAGAAAAGCGGCTGAAACGGGCATTTCGACTGATATTGACGTCAGCGCTGAGTGTTACTCGCGCAGGCTCGCATTGAACCGGGCGGCAGCCACGGCAACACCGGCCAGCTTCGCGTCACTAGCCTCCGCAGCGGTCAGCGTGCGGTCCGGCGCCCGGAAGCGCAGCGCGAAGGTGAGTGACTTGAGGCCGTCCGGCACACCGGTACCGCGGTAGTCGTCAACGAGTTCGGCGCTCTCAAGCAGTTCGCCTGCGCCATCGATGACGGCCTGACGAACGTCGGCAGCGGGCACGTCGACTGCCACGACCAACGACAGGTCCTGAGTTGCGGCCGGCTTCGTGCCGATCGGCGTTGCGACGATCTCGTGCGCAGCAGCGGCGAAGACGGCACTGAGGTTGATCTCGGCGACGCCGACGACCGACGGAAGGTCGTATGAACGGGCGACAGTCGGCAGCAGTTCACCGGCGTAACCCACAACCTCGTCTCCGGCATCGGTGGTGATGAACAGTTCGGCGGTGCGGCCGGGGTGCATGGCGGCATGTGTTCCCTGGCGTACGTGAATCGCAACACCGGTCGCCAGCGCGACCTGCTGGGCAGTAGCCAATGCGTCCTGCCAGCCGAACGCCATCGCAGGGAGTCCCGGCTGGTGACGAACGAGGTTGCCGGTGAGCACAGCGCCGACGAACAGCGGCTGCGGTGGGATGCCCGCGTTCAGCGTCGCTTCGAGGTCGGCGCTCGGGCGCACGGCGCCGGGCGGCACGACGGGGTTACCGTATGTCACACCGGCGACAGGGCGGAAGACAAGACCGAGCTCGTAAATTGCCAGGTCGGTCAGGCCGCGCGACCGGTTGCGGTGCGCGACCTGCAGAAGACCGGGCAGGATCGACGTGCGCAGGAACGGCACTTCGCCGTCGAGCGGATTGGCAACCTTAATCTGCGGCACCGCGCCGGCTTCGGGCGAACCGAACAGGTCGTTGGCGGCTTCGGACACGAACGGGTACGCGAGCACCTCGGTGTGCCCCGTCGCTGCCAGCGTGGTGGCGACGGTACGGCGCAGGGTCTGGGCCAGCGTCAGTCCGCGGCCTGGAGGGGCAACGGGCAACACAGACGGGATGCGGTCGTATCCAACGATGCGGGCGACTTCCTCGGCCAGGGTCCACTTGTCGGTGAGGTCGGGACGCCAGGTCGGCGGGGTGACCAACAGGCCGGCGCCGGTTTCTTCCAGCGATGCACCGATCTCAGCGAGCGAGGAGCGCACCTCATCTGCGGTGTACTCCAGACCGATCAGACCTGAAACGAAACCGGTCGGCAATTCGATGGGGGTGGCATCCGTCGACGTGTCGTGCAACGAGCCGAGGTCGTCGGCGACTCCCCCCGCAAGTTCAACGAGCAGCTGCACGACTCGAGCCGCCGCGACAACGGCGACTGCCGGGTCAACGCCGCGCTCGAAGCGCTTGGATGCTTCGCTCGGCAGCTTGTGACGACGAGCCGAACGCGCGATCGATACGGGGTCAAAGTTGGCGGCCTCGATGAGCACGTTGCGACTGGAGTCGCTGATCTCGGTCGTTGCTCCGCCCATGACGCCGGCCAGGCCGATGGGGCCGGAACCGTCAGTGATGAGCAAGTCTTCTTCGCTCAGCGTGCGCGTGACGTCATCAAGGGTGGTGAGCTTCTCGCCGGGGTTCGCGCGGCGCACAGTGATGCCACCGTCGAGCTTGTCGAGGTCGTAGGCGTGGGTCGGCTGGCCAAGTTCGAGCATCACGTAGTTGGTGATGTCGACCACGAGCGAGATCGAGCGGATACCGGCCAGCTTGAGCCTGGCGATCATCCATGCCGGGGTCTTGCGGCTCTGATCGATGTCGCGCACGGTGCGGGTGACGAAGACCGAGCAGCCCACGCGGCCACGGATCGGCGCCTGGTCGGCGATCGTCACCGGGAATTCAGAGGCAGTTACAACGGGAGGTACCGACAGGGCCGGGTCGCGGAACGTCGCCCCTGTGGCGTGGGAGTACTCGCGGGCGATGCCGCGAATCGAGAATGCGTAGCCGCGGTCTGGGGTGACGTTCACTTCGACGGCCGCGTCATCCAGGCCGAGCAGACGGATGGCGTCGGTACCGACCTCAGGATCAAGGCCCAGCGTGATCAGGCGCAGGATACCGTCGTGCTCCTCGCCGAGACCGAGCTCGCGGGCGGAGGCGATCATGCCGTCCGACACGTGGCCGTAGGTCTTGCGGGCAGCGATCGGGAACGGGCCTGGAAGCTCGGCGCCGGGCAGGGTCACGACGACCTTGTCGCCGACGACGAAGTTGTGGGCACCGCAGACGATGCCGTGAACTGCTGGGCCGCCATCCGCTGCCGTCTCGTCGCCGGGTGCGACACGCACCTGGCACCAGCGAATCGTCTTGCCGTTTGACTGCGGCTCCTCGTCGAACGAGAGCACCTCGCCGACAACGATCGGGCCGCTCAACTCGAAGCGGTGGATGTCTTCTTCTTCCAGACCGACGCTGACCAGCGCGGCGTGGACGTCTTCGGGCGTCGTGCCCGGCTCAAGGTCGACGTACTCGCCGAGCCAACTCAGGGGAACGCGCATCAGACGGCCATCCCATACTGCTGGCTGAACCGAACATCGCCTTCGACCATGTCTCGCATATCTTTCACATCGTTTCTGAACATCAACGCACGTTCGACACCAACGCCGAACGCGAAGCCTGAGTAGACATCGGGGTCGATACCGGCCGAGCGGAGCACGTTGGCATTGACCATGCCGCATCCACCCCACTCGATCCAGCGCGCGCCGCCCTTGAATGTCGGGTGCCACAGGTCGAGCTCTGCGCTCGGCTCGGTGAACGGGAAGTAGTTGGGGCGCAGACGCACCTTGGCCTCGTCGCCGAACAATGCCTTGACGAAGTGGTCGAGCGTCCCGCGCAGGTGGGCCATCGTGAGGCCCTTGTCGATGGCGATGCCCTCGATCTGGTTGAAGACCGGGGTGTGAGTGGCATCGAGCTCGTCTGTGCGGTACACGCGGCCCGGCGCCACGACGTAAACGGGCAGTTCGCGGCTGAGCAGCGCGCGCAGCTGCACGGGCGAGGTGTGCGTGCGGAGCACGAGGTGGGCATCCGTCGGCTCGATGAAGAAGGTGTCCTGCATCGCGCGGGCCGGGTGGTCCTCGTCGAAGTTGAGGGCGTCGAAGTTGAACCATTCGCTTTCGAGCTCAGGGCCTTCTGCGACTTCCCAGCCCATGCCGACGAACACATCTGCGACGCGCTCCTGCAAAAGGGTGAGCGGATGACGCGCGCCGGGCTGCCAGGTGGAGGCTGCGGCCGTCACGTCGACGGCTTCGGCTGCCAACTGAGCCGTTGCCTCTGCCTCGAGAATCGCGGTCTCGCGTGCAGTGAGCGCCTGGTTGACGCGAGCCCTCGCCTGCCCGACGATCTTGCCAGCGGCGGCCTTCTGGTCGCCAGGCACGCTGCGCATCAGGGCGTTGAACTTGGCCAGGGGGGAACCCTCTCCGGCGTGTTCGCTGCGCACTGCTTTGAGAGCTGCGGAATCGTTCGCGGCGTTGATGGCCTCTAGGGCTGCATCGACGGCCGCCTGGACGGCTGGTTCGGTGATTTCAGTGGGGTCAGACACGAGTCACAAGTTTAGTCCGATGAGCGGATGACGAGCCCTATTGGGCATCGTGATGCCGCGCATCCCGCTTCAATAAGCTACCGGTCGATCCCCAAGTCACTTGCTATGACGGAAAGGAACACATAGTCTTTCCGTCATGGAAAGTCACTTTCACGCGCCGTCGCCTGACGATGCCCTCCACGCTTTGAACGAGCTGACGACAGATCGCGGTCGTCTCGCGGATAGCATCAGTGTTCCCTGGCCACTCCTCGCTGGTTTCGGAGGAGTGGCTGCATGGTGGGTCGGTGCTGCTGCTGCTGCCACCTCGCCAGGCGCGGAATACGAACCGCCGACGACCCTCGGGCTAGCCTTGGCCGTCGTTCTGGTGGTCACGTACCTGATCCGCCGAGAAACGGGCATCCGGTTCCGGAGTATGGGATCGCGCGCCGGGTGGGCGGTGATCGGAATCCTGCTCAGCTGCCTCGCACTCTTCAGCGTCTCTCTTGGCCTCGTTTCATTTGGGCTGCACTGGGCCGTCGCCCTCACCAGCGTTGTGGCGTTCGTCTCGACAACCTGGCGGGCCGGCGTGGGCTACCGTTCTGCAGTTGAGAAGCTCCGTCGTGGATGAGGTGCGCTTCGACGAGATCATCCATGCGCCGCTGCGGCTGCGCATCTGCGGGCTGCTTCGCCCCGTCGACCGCCTCGACTTCACTGTTCTCCGGCGAGCGCTGGATGTGTCGGACGCAACGCTGTCCAAGCACGTGAAGACCTTGATCGCGGCTGGATACGTTGTGTCAGACAAGGCAGCGTCTGCAGACCGCGGCGATGCGCGTCGCCTCATGTGGTTGTCGCTCTCCACGGCAGGGAAGGCGGCATTCGATGCGCACGTGCGGGCACTTCAGGAGATAGCGGGCACTACCAAGTCCTGACGACTCACGCTCCGGCTTACCCTTCTGCTCCGGCGCCATGGATGAGATCGACGACTTCCTGGGCGTTCTGGTCTGGCGAAAGCATGATCTGAACCTGGTCGCCCGTCATCGCTTCAGGCACAGAAACGGCAACCCGCATCTCGTCACCGATCTTGATGACCAGGCGCGCCGAACTTCCGTCTTGGGCCGCCTTCTCCGTCAGCGTGTGGAAGACCTCTGCCCCGTCTTTGGTGAACGTCACACCAACTGCATTCTGTCCGCCGGCTTCGGTGACCGTGGCATCCTCAACCTCGGCCAGTTCAAATGCGGATGGCAGCAGAACGCTCTGGCCGTTGACCGCGACGCACTCCGGGTCTGCCGTGTCAGCGCACGTCTCTGATACTGCTAACTCGATCGCTCCCCCGGGTGACGACGAACTCCCTCCGGCCGCATCCGATGCGGAACAAGCGCTGAGCGCCAAGATGACGACGAGGACCAGCGAGAGGTTGGATGTTCGGGATGCCATTGGGGCCTTTCTTGAGGAGAGGGAGCTGTCTGGCGCAGCTCATGTTCCACACCCTATGGGGGAACGGATCCCGGGCGCGAGAGCTGATCTAGCTGAGTGACCAGACACCGTCGATGAAGCGGTAGATGATTCGGATGTGTTGTCGATCAGGCGACCCTTGCCAAAATTCGACTCGCTCGGCCTGCAAACGCCAGAGAACCCAGTCTCGACTGTCGAGGTCTCTGCGCGCCGCGGCGCTTCGTAGAGCGAAGTCTGCTTCGCTGTCGGCTCGACTTGCCTCGACAACCGGGCCCCTCACTCGAATAGCTCGAACGAGGGGCTGCCACCAAAAGTTCAGCGCTGCGGCTGGATGGCTCGCCAGCTCGATACCCTTGGCGCTTTCTCGGGGACCAGCGAATGCCCAGCCGCGATCATCGATGTCTTTGACGATCAGTGTTCTCGCGTTCGGGGCTCCGTCTGCATCGACCGTCGCGAGCGTTATTGCCAAGGGCTCTGCCACCTGTGAGGCGAGCGCGCCATCGAGCCACTCATAGAAGAATGTCACCGGATCCGCGGGAAGTCGGGTGAGATCGAGCACAGGGCTTGTCCCTGAGAGACTCGGGATCGTCCTCAACTTCGCCGCTGTAACAGTCGTCATGCAGCAACTGTCTCACGTCATTTCGCGTCACCGAGCAAGGTCGCGACGCGAGCCTGCACTCGTCGGAGCAAGTGGTGGACAACGACCGGATGCCGTCGGTACGCTCACACCGATCCCACGTCGGCGAATCGGAGAGTCACATGCAATTAACTACGCAGCCTGAACCGCTCCAAGAGTCGGGCAATTTGCCGACCATACAGATCGTGGCCCGCATCCGTCGCCTCACCCTGCTCGCTGCACTCGCGGCAGTCGGGTATGGCGCTCTCACAACGGCGAGCGCGAGCTATTGCCCCGGGGGTTCGAGTGTCGATGGTCCGTTCACAGATGCCGCTGGCAACGTCATCGACCCCGCTCAGAGCTGCATTAGCCTGACACTCCACCCGAGCTTCTTCGTCTACGTCGGGATCATCGCGATCGTGATCGGATCGCTAAACTCCGTTCTCCGCCGGGCAGGCAATCTCCCCACAGCGTTGCGCTACCTCGATCGAGCCGCGGCCTGGGTCGTGATTCTCGCCCTCGCCTCCGTGGTCATTAGTCAGATCTGGTTTGCCAAGATCCCCATCACCACGTGGAACGGTGCTGCCACCTTCTACTATCCCTTCCCGTTTGGGTCAGTCGATCTCCTCATCACTCCGATGAATACGAACTGACTCCGGAAATTCGGCCCACCAATCGATCCACGAACAGGAGAACCGATGAACACCACACCCCTGCTCGAAGCCAAGAACCTCGCCGTGACCGTTATCGACGCGCTCTCCCGCGGAGACTGGACGGAAGTCACCGACCGATTTGATGCGCAGATGCACCGCACGTATCCCTTTCCTTGACGATCAGATGATCGCGGGGTTATTCATCCTCGCCATCACAGACGCGGTCTGACGGGCGTCGCAGTGTGCCGTCTTCTGCGTTCGACACCGGCGCACTGGTCCCACTGGTCCACTGGCGCACCTGAGGACACGACCGCGAAACGATTGTGGCTAGAGTTACCCAGTGTTTGAAAAGCAACAGCTCAATAAAGACGTCATCATGCGCGTACTTCGCGAGAGCGATGCACCAGCACTTACCGCCGCATATGTGCGCAACCGTGCGTATTTGACGCCGTGGGAGCCCGTTCGCCCCGACGACTATTACACCGAACCGTGGCAGGCCGAAGATATTGCTCGTCGGCTTGTGGCGACCGGATCCGGCGAGGGGCATCCTCTCGGCCTATTTGACGGTGACACCCTCGTAGGCCGATTCAACCTTGCCGGTATCGTGCGTGGTCCATTCCAGAGTGCGGGGCTGGGCTACTGGGTCGATAGTCAGTACGCAGGCCGAGGACTGGCGACAGCAGCGGTGAGAGAGATCGTCAGAACCGCGCGTGATGATCTCGGGCTGCACCGCATCGAGGCGAGCACGTTGCTTCACAACGTCGGTTCGCAGCGGGTACTACTAACAGCCGGGTTCCAACTGATCGGGATGGCCCCGCGATACTTGCACATCGCAGGAACCTGGCAGGATCACAATCTCTACCAGGCTGTCCTGCACGAATAGGGCGACCGTGAGGCGATCCGCTATCGGTTCTAGTCCCGCTCGGCGATCGCTTTGACGCTGTGCACGAGACTGTCCCACATGCCCTGCGAATGGGCCGCAGCTTCGGGGCTTCCATTATTGTCCTGTGCGAGCGTCAGCCGGCTCGTGTCCCCGACCTCCTCGAGCGTCCAGGTGAGGGTGTGGTAATTCTCCGGTACATCCGCTTCACCCGTCAGCGGACTGAAGTGAGTGGTCACGAGCTTGCGCCCGGGCTCGATCTCGAGAATTTCACCTTTGTCTTCGTACTCCTTACCCTTCCACACACCGCGCCATCGAATCGGGCCACCCACCGCCCAATCTGTGACGAGATCCGTGCCGAACATGAATTCCTTGGCCGCAATGGGATCAGTGATCACAGACCAGATTCGCTCGGGCGTCGCGTCGATCGTGATCGTCGACGTCGCAACATAGTTATCTTTCATGCTCTTCAACCTATGCCGGTGTCCCCGCGCGCGTCTCACAAAGGGAAAGTGGCTGGATGCCGGGATCTGGCAGGATCACACTCTCTACCAGACGATCCTGCACGACCTGGCTGGTTAGATGACTTCATGACTGCTCACTATCGCTTCTCATCGGATATCGCAGAGATCGACCGGGACACGGTTCATCGCTGGATCAGTGAGCAGTCGTATTGGGCGCCCGGACGCTCCCGCGCCCGACAGGACGCAGCGATAGACGGGTCTCGAAACTTTGGTGTCTTCGACACCGCGTCGAACAAGCAGGTTGCATACGCGCGGATGGTCACCGATGGAGTGACATTTGCCTGGCTGTGCGACGTCTTTGTCGACCCTGAAGTTCGTGGTCACGGCATCGGAGCGCTTCTGGTGGAGGGAATCGTTGAGCATTGCCGCCCCCTCGGGCTACGGCGTATCGCTCTCTCGACCGATGATGCGCACGGTCTGTATGCCAAGTTCGGGTTCGCTCCCCTGGCCACAAGCGAAGCGTGGATGGAACGCCTCTACAATCCAAATTCGTGATTGTTTCGAGCCGTTAGTCGGTCAGGCCGGATATCTAGGCGGAATCTCCTCACCGCAACCTCGGTGCCCTAGGTTTGACGCATGAGGCAGCGTATGTGGGTGGCCGTCGTCGGTGTCGTGGTCGTAGCCGTCTATGCCGCGCTCATGGCGACCCAAGCGTTAGTACTTGATCCACTCGCCGCGGTGCCAGGCCAAAGCCTCGCCGAGATCCACGCTCGACTGTTGGAAGCCGGCATGGATGTGAGGGGTGACATCACGAGCGTCATCATCAGCGCCGGTTTCGGCGTCGTCCTCGCCCTGGCTGCCGCCGTCCTCGGTATCCGGCGGCGAATGTCTGCCCTCGTCATGGCAGTCATATTTCTTGCGATCCTGGCTCTGGGAGCTTTCGTAACATTCGGCAGCGGGTTCGCTCTTGGGATGGATATCGCTGACACCTATGCCGTTGGTGGAGGAGCGCACACCATCTGGGCCGGGGTCCTCTACATGACGAGCCTGACTGCCTTTCTGTCTATTCTGGCCATTGGCGCGGCGACGATTCTCCAGCTCCGATCGAGCACGGTGATGTGCGCGTCGGAGACCAATGTCGCATCGTAGCCGCGTGCGAGCGGATGCAGGTCCCGGTCGCATGCAGCATTCACATACGGCTTCTGAACTTCCGGCTCATATGAGCGGGAAGTTCAGAACGGTATTTCGGAGTGACCAGAGAACCATCGATCCTCACTGACCGGGGAAACCCGCGCTCCCTGCACGCTCGCCACTTAGGATGATCGCCATGGCCGCTTTGATCTCCCACACGTCCTTCGACAGCATCGACGCCTTTGCGCAGTCAGTCTTTTGGGGCAACGTGCTCAACTTCATCGACGACCCTGACGACGCCAACAAGCCGGGCGACGAGGAGTGCATGATTTCGTCGGCCGACGGCGCTCAGCGACTGCTCTTCATCGAAGTTCCAGATACCAAGCAGATCAAGAATCGCGTGCACTTGGATCTGAAGCCGGCGGACGGCATCCGTGATCAAGAACTCGCCCGGCTGCTCACATTGGGAGCGCGCGAGATAGCCGATCGCCGCCTACCGGATGGGACAGGCTGGGTGGTGCTGGCTGATCCAGAAGGCAACGAGTTCTGTATTCTGCGCAGCGACGCCGAACGCCAGACTGCGGTAGGCGCGCAATGAGATCGCTCGTAATCCGGACCGACACCATCCGCTAGATTTCGTTCACCTGCAGCTCGACCTTCTGCACATCGACGGGCTTGGACACTCGCAGGCTGCGACGGCTGCGAATCTCGACCCACTTTGCCAATGCAGCCAAAAGCAGACAGAGCGCGACGTAGATGGCGCCGAAGACGATGGTTGCCGGGATGATCGGTGACCCGTACGTCACCTGAGCACCATAGAACTTCGCGAGGTAGAGCAGCTCGTGGAACGTGACGATAAAGCCGAGCGCAGTGTCTTTCAGCACAACGACGAGCTGCGAAATAATCACCGGCATCATGGCGCGGATGGCCTGCGGGTAGAGCACAAGGCGCATGACCGCGCTCTTGCGCAGCCCGATCGCGTACGCTGCCTCGCTCTGACCGTTCGGCAACGATTGCACGCCGGCACGGAAAACTTCGGCCAGCACTGAACCGTTGTAAAGGGTGAGCGCCGTCACGACAGCCACCAGGGGTGTGATGAACGTGAAGCCGAGGGGCGGCAGCCCGTAGTACATGATCATCATCAAGATCAGCACGGGGATCGCCCTGAACAGCTCAAGGAACAGGGTGGTCGGCACGCGCACCCAGGCGCGATCTGACAACCGCCCGATCGACAGCAGAAGCCCCAGAATCAGCGAGAACACCGCGGCGAGGCCGAACGCGGTGAGAGTCGATAGCGTGGCCTCGAGAATCGTCTTCTGCACCAGAGGAAAGCTAAAGATTCGCCATTTCTCCTGCGAAAACTGGCCGGTGACGGCGAAGCGATAAATGACGAACGCCAGACCGGCCGCCACGATGAGCACCGTGATGACTCCGAGGATGCGATTGCGACGAATGGCACGCGGCCCCGGCACGTCGTACAGCACGTTGGTCATCGCAGTACCTTCCATCGACGCTCAAAATATCGCTGCAAGAGCGAGAGAAGTCCGACCAGCACCACGAAGACCGCCGCGACCCAGAGCAGCACAACGATGGCCGGCTCACCACGCTCAGAGAGATTGGCCCTGATCGTGCCGGCCTCCGCCACCGAGAAGCCGGCGGCGACGGTTGTATTTTTCAGCAACGCGATGAAAACACTCATCATCGGTGGAATGACAGCGCGCATGGCCTGCGGCATGATGACGAGCGACATGGTCTGCACGAAGGGCAAGCCAATCGCTCTGGCCGCCTCTGCCTGGCCGACGGGCACCGTGTTGAATCCTGAACGCAGCACCTCGGCCACGTACGTCGCCGTGTAGATACTGAGTGCGATGATGGCCAGCACGGTGAACGACGCGTGCCCGAGACCAAGCTTCGGATAGCCGAAGGCAAAAAAGAACATGATCAGCGTCAGCGGTGTATTGCGGATCAGGTTCACGTAGACGGTGCCCACCCCCCGCATCACCGGCACGGGTGACACCCGCATCGCCCCGACGATGATGCCGAGGATCAGCGCAAAAATTGCGGAGAAAAAGAACAATACGAGAGTGTTCTGGAACCCGCTGACAAACAGGTCAAGGTTGTTGAGCAGTGTGTCCACGCTGGATTCCTCTCATCCCGGTGCCGATCCGATGGCAGTCCCTGAATGGGACTGCCATCGGCAGGTTCTGCGTACTAATTGGTGTCTATTTAGTACGCGTCGACGGCCGGCTGCTCAACTGTGGTGCCCGACTGACCAAGCGTCGAGTCATAGATTGCGGTCCACGTGTCGCCACCGTTGGTGAACATGTCGTTGATGTAGGCACGCAGTGCGTCGTCGCCCTTCGGCAGGCCGACGCCGTACTTCTCAACGGTGAACGGTTCGCCGACAACCTTGAGGCTGTCAGGCTCCTGGGCTGCATAGCCGATCAGGATGGCTTCGTCGGTCGTGACAGCATCTGCCGACCCATCTTTCAACGCCTCGACACACTGCGAGTAGGTATCGAACTCGACAGTCTTAGTGTCGGGAAAGTTGTCTTTGATGTTCTGGATAGGCGTCGAACCCGTTGCAGAGCAGACAGTCTTGCCTGCCAGGTCCTTCTCGCTGGTGATATCAGTGTTGTCTGCTGCTACGAGCAGACCCTGTCCTGTCACGAAGTACGGACCAGCGAAGTCGACCTGCTCCTTGCGCTTGTCGGTGATCGAGTATGTACCGACGTAGTAGTCGATATCACCATTGACGATCGCGGACTCACGGTTGGCGCTCGGGATCGCGGTGAACTCGATCTTGTCTTCGGGGAAGCCCAAAGTTGCGGCGATCCACTGGGCGATCTCAATGTCGAATCCGGTGCGCTCCCCCGTTGCTGCGTCGAGGTAGCCGAGGCCGGGCTGGTCTTCCTTCACACCGACCTTGACCGAGCCACGTTCGGTCATCGCGTCGAAGGTGGGGCTGCCCGTCAAGTCGACGTTGCTCGCAACCTCGAACAGTGCGGCATCCGAGCCTGAACCGGCGTCGGTCGAATCTGTCGTTCCCGAATCCGAATTCGAACATCCAGACAAGGCGAGTGCAGTGACCGCAACAACGGCCAGAAGAGTGATTCTCTTTCGCATATTTCGTCCCTTTCTTGGTGCGGGACGGCACGCCGCCCCGACTGTGTGAACTCGCACTTAGTGCGAGAGCAGTTTCGACAAAAACTCTTTGGCTCTCGTGCTCTGGGGAGTGGTGAAGAATTCTTCGGGGGTCGCCTCTTCGACGATTTCGCCGTCGGCCATGAAAATGACGCGATCGGCGGCCTTGCGAGCGAAGCCCATCTCGTGGGTTACGACGATCATCGTCATGCCGTCGTTCGCCAGGTCGATCATCACCTCGAGTACTTCGTTGATCATCTCGGGGTCGAGGGCGCTGGTGGGCTCGTCGAGCAGGATCACCTTCGGGTCCATAGCCAGGGCCCGGGCGATTGCCACACGCTGCTGCTGGCCGCCGGACAGCTGGGCAGGCATCTTCTTTGCCTGATTGGCGACGCCGACGCGCTCAAGCAGCTGCATCGCGCGGGCTTCAGCGTCTCTCCGCGAAACACCGCGCACCTTGATCGGGCCCAGCGTGACGTTTTCGAGGACCGTCTTGTGCGCGAAGAGGTTGAATGACTGGAAGACCATGCCCACGTCGGCGCGCAAATGCGCCAGGGCTTTGCCCTCTTTAGGCAGGACGTTGCCGTCGATGGTGATGACACCGTCGTCGATCGTCTCGAGGCGATTGATCGCCCGGCACAGCGTTGACTTACCAGAGCCACTCGGCCCGATCACGACGACAACCTCGCCGCGATTGACCTGGGCGTTGATGTCCTTCAGCACGTGAAGGTCGCCGAAATGCTTGTTGACGTTACTCACAACGACGAGCGGCTCACCTCGGCGCACTGCAAAGTTCGAGGTGGCTGGCGAAGACTCGGTCGGCTCCATACCCCTCAACCTAGGGTAGAAGAAGCGTCTGCCCTACGACATATGAGTGTCGGTTACCTATTTGTAACACGCGGGCGCACATTCAGTACGCCCGCGTGCACGCACTAGCTTCGCTGCGCGAATGCACTTTCGTACAGGCAGACGGATGCCGCAGTCGCCAGGTTCATCGACTCGGCGTGGCCATAGATGGGCACGGAGATCGATTTGTCGGTGAGCAGCAGGTCGTCGTCGGTGAGGCCACGAGCCTCGTTGCCGAACAACCACGCGGTCGGCGCCGCAAGCACGCCGTCGTTACGGGCCGTCAGTAAGTCGTCACCCTTGATGTCAGCTGCGATGATCTGCAGGCCGGCTGCACGAGCACGGTCGCGCACATCGGACAAGTTCGCGCCGACGGCAACGGGCAGGTGGAAGATCGAGCCAGTGGAAGATCTCACGACCTTGGGGTTGTAGAGGTCAACGCTGCGACCGGTGAGGATAACGGCATCCGCTCCGGCAGCATCAGCTGCTCGGATGATCGTGCCGGCGTTGCCCGGGTCGCGCACCTCTTCAAGGATGGCGATCAGCTTGGGCTCGTTGTTGAAGATGTCTTTGACAGAGACAGGGAACTGGCGGCACACCGCGATGAAGCCCTGCGGGGTGACGGTGTCTGCCATTGCATCGAGAACCTGTTCGGTGACGAACTCGATTTCGATGTCGGCATCTTCGGCGGCCTGTGCGATGTCGGCGTAACGCTCAAGAGCGGTCGGTGTTGCGAAGAGCTCGACGACCAGCTCAGGACGGAAGGTGAGCGCCTCGGCGACAGCCTGAGGGCCCTCAAGCAGGAACTGCCCGGTCTCAAGGCGAGCGGCGCGCTTCTCTAGTTTGGCGACAGCGCGGACGCGCGGGGAACGGGGATTATCAAGCATGTCTCAAGCTTACGCGGCGAGGGCACTGTCAGGCAGCAGGCCCGCCGTCGCCAGGACGCTGTGGCTATCGAATGCTGCGGCTTAAACACAGAACGGGAGCAGACGACGAATCGTCTGCTCCCGTTCTGACAAGTGCTGCGAAACCTACGCGGCGACCTTCGGTGCCGAGGTGTCGGCCGGAAGGGCCTTCTTCGCTGACTCAACGAGTGCCGCGAAGGTGGCGGGCTCGTTGACGGCCAGCTCAGCCAGCATGCGACGGTCAACCTTGATCTCTGCAAGGCCGAGGCCCTGGATCAGACGGTTGTAGGTGAGGCCGTTCGCACGTGATGCAGCGTTGATGCGCTGGATCCACAGGCGACGGAAGTCACCCTTGCGGGCGCGGCGGTCACGGTAGCTGTAGACCAGCGAGTGTGTGACCTGCTCCTTGGCCTTGCGGTACAGACGTGAACGCTGTCCGCGGTAACCCGAGGCGCGCTCAAGAATGACGCGACGCTTCTTGTGGGCGTTGACGGCCCTCTTTACTCTTGCCATTTTTTCTAGTTCCTTACGAGATACGGGGTCTTAGTGACCGAGAAGCTTCTTGGCGACCTTGGTGTCGGCCTTTGACAGAACCTGGTCCTGGTTCAGGCGAGCCTTGCGCTTCGCCGACTTGACCTCAAGGTTGTGACGCATTCCAGCCTGCTGCTTCATGATCTTTCCGCTGCCGGTTACCTTGAAGCGCTTCTTAGCCCCGGAGTGGGTCTTCTGCTTAGGCATTCTTTTCCTCCTGTTTCGCTGCTTTATCAGCAGCACGGTGTGCGAGGGCCTCGCCCTTGACCTCTGACTTGTTCTTCAGAGGGCCAATGACCATGACCATATTTCGACCGTCGATGGTGGGTGTTGATTCAACAGAACCGAACTCCGCCACATCCTCGGCAAATCTTTGGAGCAGACGTACGCCCTGGTCGGGACGGGACTGCTCACGACCACGGAACAAAATCATGGCCTTGACCTTGTCGCCGGCCTTCAAGAAGCCTTCGGCGCGCTTGCGCTTGGTCTCGTAGTCGTGCTTATCAATCTTGAGGCGGAAACGAACCTCTTTCAGGATCGTGTTCGCCTGGTTGCGCCTGGCTTCTTTAGCCTTCTGCGCAGCCTCGTACTTGAACTTGCCGTAGTCCATGATCTTGGCAACCGGCGGCTTGGACGTAGGAGCTACTTCGACGAGGTCGAGGTCAGCTTCCTGTGCCATGCGCAGGGCAACATCAATCGCCACAACCCCGATCTGCTCGCCGGCTGGGCCGACAAGACGAACTTCAGGGACGCGGATACGGTCATTTGTACGGGGATCGCTGATGCGTGTCTCCTCTTACTCAAAACTTCGTGGTCATAAACACAGATAACGGATGCCATCTGGAGACGAAGGAGGAGAAAACGTGGGTATTCGTTCGCGAAATTTTTCGCATTTTCAACACACGACACCCTATCTACCATCATTCAGCTGGAAACCAGCGTCACAACGGCGGAGTGCAAACAACCCGGTAACCTATATGTAGCGGTCAAGCGCGGGTGGGAGTTTCTCCACTTTCGTACCGAGACTTTCATCTCGGGCCCGGACGAGTCTAGCAGAGGATGGCAGTGAGTAACAGTACGGCGCCCAACACACCAGAAAATGATGCAGCACAGGCGACCAGGGACATCGCAGATGTCGCTGCAATCGAGGTCATCACGACCACTGCAGTACACCTGATGAGTGCCGCGGCCGTCAAGGTCGGACTGGCAGACAACCCGGATGAACAGACCGACCTCGATGAAGCACGCAAGCTCATCAACGCTCTCGCCGGCCTGGTGGTTGCCGCTGCACCCGACATTTCGGACATGCACGCCCGCAGCCTGCGCGACGGACTGCGTTCCCTCCAGCTTGCCTTCCGCGAGGCATCCGCTATTCAAGACCCGATCGGTAAGGGCCCGGGCGAGAAGTACACCGGACCGGTCAACTAACAGTGCCTGGCCGGGTCTGGCTGCTGCCAGGCCCACATCACGTCTGACAGCGGGGGCACCAGTACGTGTCGCGGAGTTCGAGTTCGGTGCGACCGAGAGAACCCTGAAGGATGCGTGTTCCGCAGCGCCGACACGGTTGGCCGTCGCGAGAGAACACCCAACTCCGTGCGCCCGGCTTGGTATCGCCCGTTGTCGTGCGCGCCGTGCGGTCGCGGTTCGCGGTGATCAACCGCTTGGACAGCGCGACCATCGCCGGCACGTTGACGCCGTCGCCGACGTGCCTCGTCGGCAGCACGCCACGCAGAAAACACAACTCGTTGACGTACTCATTGCCAAGTCCGGCGAGATTTCGTTGGTCGGCCAGCGCGACAATTATGGGCTGCTCGGGGTGTTGTTCGATTCGTCGGACGGCTTCGGCCGCATCCCAGTCGTCGCCCAGCAGATCGGGACCGAGATAGTCGAGCAGCGCGGCCTCCTCTGCCGTCGGCACGATCTCTAGGGTGCCGAGTTCAAAACCGACAGCCACCCAGGCCTTGGTCGCCAGTATTGCGCGAGCCTGCCAGGCCGGCCGCTTCCAGCGAGACCCTGGCCGGTAGAGGTGCCAGGATCCCTCCATCTTCAGGTGCGAGTGGATGCTGGCATTGCCCACTCTGATCAGCAGATGCTTGCCTCGACTTGCCGCATTGTGCACTCGCTCACCGGCCAGGTCGACGGTGGCGAATCTCGGTACCCGAAAGTCGCTCTGCACGAGTGTGGCGCCGGCGAGGGCACCATCGAGGTTCTTCGCAGTGCGATACACGGTGTCGCCCTCCGGCATTTGTCAGCTCCTCAACTTCAGCCCGCGGGGAATCGCTGCGAACCCGACCTGCTGCAGCGCCTTGCCCAGAGGTGTACCCAGGATGAACTCACCATTGACTGTCTCGATGCCGAGCTGGGCGACTGACCCATGAGTAATCAGTTGAGCAACCGCCGTCGCGGCTGAACTCACCGCCGCGTCGTCGTCGATGAAGAGAACAACTGATTTACCTCCACGCTCAATGTAGAGAGCCAGTTCGCCATCGACGATGACCACAATGGCGCCGGCCTTGCGACCAGGACGGTGCGTCGTGCCCTCGGGAAGCGCCGGCCAGGCCAGGGCCGCTCCGAATGGATTGGCCGGGTCGGTGGCCGCCAACGCCACGGCATCCAACGTGCCCTCGGAGCGCATCCGCTCGCGTTCAGACTCGGTGGGCAGCGCAGCCCGCAGCCGATCAATGGCTCCGCCGGTGGCGAACTGCGCGGCACCGAGCCCGTCGACGAAGTAGCCGCGGCGAGCCCTGCCCAGTTCTTCGAAGCTCGACAGCGTGCGGTAGACCAGCGCGAATCCCCCGGTGATGCCCTCGCTCATCACCGCTCCCCTGGTGACGACGCCGTAGCGCTCGAGGAGCGTCTCGCCCAGAGCGTGGGCCCTGACGGTAGCCGACTGCTCGGCAAGCGGCAGAATCGACCACCGCCCGGATACCGTCGGTGGTCCGGTTCGACTCGGCATCGTCGGTCTCGGCAGCGATCGTCCGCGGTGCAAGCGCGAGCGTGGTGCTGACCTGACCTGTCGATGAGCAGTGTGGCCACCGGCGATCATCGCCCGTACCGGCGCGAAGGTGTCGTTGTTCACCAGCCCCGCCCAGACCAGATCCCAGAGCGCTGTAACCAGCTCGGTGTCATCCTGGCTGCCGACGGCGTCGGCGAGCTGCCGAAAGAAGTACGCTCCCCCACCGCCCAAAGTGGCGAGAATCTCACGTTGCAGCGGCGACGTCTCCACATCGGGGATGAGTGGCAGGGTCAGCGGAGCAGTTTCGGTCAGGTGCAAGCTCACCCAACCATCGTTTCCGGCGAGCGATCCGGCTCCGGCCCACAGCACCTCGCCCGTTGCCGTCAGCTCGTCGAGCATTGTCGGCGAATAGTTGGACACCCGCGCAGGCAAGATCAAGGATTCCCACGCTGAGGCCGGGATGCGCACACCCTCGAGCTGTTCGATCACCGAGGCCACGCCGTCGATGCCTCGCAGCGTGCCGCCGACGTGCTGCCACACCGGCAGGAACCGGGCAACGGCGCTCTGGTCGACGGGTTCAACCTCGTGTCTAAGGGCCGCGAGCGAGCGGCGCCGCAACCGACGCAACACTTCGCTGTCGCACCATTCGGCTCCGCTGCCGACCGGGCGAAACTCACCTTCTACGATTCGACCAGCCTGGGCCAGCCGCCGCAGCGCAACATCAGCCACCGCCGTGCCGAGGCCGAGGCGCTCGGCGACATCGACGCTGGCAAAAGGTCCATGGGTACGGGCGTAGCGGCTGACCAGATCGCCGAGCGGGTCGGCCACAGGTTGGGTGAACGCCTCTGGCACACCGAGCGGAAGCGGCACCCCCAAGGCATCACGCAGGCGACTCGCGTCTTCGATCGCGGCCCACCAATCGCCGCCAGCGAATCGCACCCGGATCGCCCGCTTCGCCGATACAAGATGTTCGAGGTGAACGTCGGCCTCGTCGGGGCTCTCCAGCCGCTGCCCGACCTCCTCGGTCGTCAACGGGCCCAGGTTGCGCAGCAGATCGACCGCACCCTCAAGTCCGCGCGCCTTGCGCCCGGGAGCCAGCCGCTGAAGCTCGAGCTCGGTCTCGTCGACCACCCCAGGATCGAGCAGTTCGCGCAGTTCTACCCTGCCGAGCAGTTCGGCCAACAGCGTTGAATCGATCGACAGAGCGGTCGCCCGGCGCTCAGCCAGCGGGGAGTCGCCCTCGTACATGAAGGCAGCCACGTAGCCGAACAGCAGCGTGCTGGCGAACGGACTCGCGACCTCGGTCGTTGTTTCGATCAACCGCACGGTTCGCGACGCGATCTGCCTGGCCAGGTCGGTGAGCGCCGGCAGGTCGTAGACATCTTGGAGGCACTCCCTGACCGTTTCAAGGATGATCGGGAAGTCCGGAAACTCGCGGGCGACATCCAACAGTTGAGATGCCTTCTGCCGCTGTTGCCAGAGCGGTGAGCGTCGTCCGGGGTTGTAACGCGGCAGAAGCAGCGCACGCGCGGCGCACTCTCTGAAGCGCGAAGCAAACAGTGCAGAACCGCCCACCTGATCGGTCACCAGCTGTTCGAGCTCATCCGGTTCGAAGACGAAAAGGTCGGCACCAGGCGGTTCGTTCTCCGTGTCGGGAATGCGCACAACGATGCCGTCATCGGCGGCCATGCAGCTGCCATCGATCCCGAAGCGCTCACGCACGCGTGCGCCGATGGCCAGAGCCCACGGTGCGTGCACCTGCATGCCGAACGGCGAGTGCAGTACAACGCGCCAGTCGCCCAGCTCGTCTCTGAATCGTTCGACGACCAGCGTGCGGTCGGTGGGTAGATGGCCGGTCGCAGTTCGTTGGTCGTCGATGAAGGCCAGCAGGTTGTTGATTGCCCGGTCGTCGAGCCCACCCTCCGCACATCGCTCCCGCGCTTCTGCGGCCGGCATCGACGCGACTTCACGCAGGTAAGCACCGATTGCCCTCCCAAGCTCAACGGGACGACCCAGCCCATCGCCCTTCCAGAACGGAAGTCGCCCCGGCTGGCCGAAGGCAGGCACCACCTGCACCCGGTCGTGGGTAATTTCTTGGATGCGCCAGCTCGTCGTGCCAAGGGCGAAGACATCGCCGACCCGCGATTCGTAGACCATCTCTTCGTCGAGTTCGCCCACCCGCCTGCCTGGCCCCGTCGCCTCATCGCTGGCACCGACCATGAAAACCCCGAACAGGCCGCGATCGGGGATCGTGCCGCCACTCGTGACGGCCAGGCGTTGTGCTCCTGGGCGCCCGGTAAGCGTGCCGGCGTCGCGGTCCCAGATGATTCTCGGGCGAAGCTCGGCGAACTGATCTGATGGATACCGCCCGGCAAGCAGGTCGAGTGTCGCTTCATAGGCCGACCGCGGCAGCGTCTCGAACGGTGCGCTGTGTCGCACGATGGTGAACCAGTCTTCGACGTCGATCGGCTCAAGCGCACAGGCGGCGACAGTCTGCTGGGCGAGGATGTCGAGCGGATTGGCAGGCACCTGGATCGATTCGATCAGGCCGGCGGTCATCCGTTCGGCCGCGACGGCGGAGTGGATGAGGTCTGCTCGGTGCTTCGGGTAAATGATGCCGCGCGAGATCTCTCCCACCTGGTGTCCGGCCCGGCCGACCCGCTGCAGGCCGCTAGCCACTGACGGTGGCGACTCGACCTGGACGACCAGGTCAACGGCGCCCATGTCGATCCCGAGCTCGAGGCTTGAGGTGGCAACGACGCAGCGGAGGATTCCCGATTTGAGGTCGTCTTCGATCTGCGCCCGTTGTTCTTTGCTGACCGAACCGTGGTGTGCGCGCGCGAGAAGCGGTTCTGCGCCGAAACTCTGGCCGCTAGCGCCCATCAGTTCGACCGGCGGGCGCACCGATTCGCCTTGCCCTGGTTGGCTGGACGCGGGTATTTCATCGCCGACAGGGGCTCCGACGCTCACCAACTCCAGCTCCAGTGCCTGCCGTTCGGCGTAGATCTCGTTGAAGCGGGCGGTGAGCCGCTCGGCGAGGCGGCGCGAGTTGGCGAAAACTATCGCTGAGGAGTGGGTGAGGATTTGGTCGACGATGGACTCTTCGACGTGCGGCCAGATTGATCCGGCTTGCGGTGCCGAAGCCGCAGCGCTGCCCTCTCGCTCGGCCGGTGGCTGGATCTGGCTCATGTCGTCGACGGGCACGACGACCGAGAGATCGAAGCGTTTGCCGCTGGCCGGAGCCACGATCTCAACGGGCGCACGTGCACACAGGAACCGGGCGACCTCCCTCGGCGGACGCACCGTCGCCGAGAGACCGATGCGCTGCGCCGGCTTGTCGAGCAGGGCATCGAGCCGTTCCAGGGAGAGAGCCAGGTGCGCGCCACGCTTGGTCGCGGCCACCGCATGGATCTCGTCGATGATCACCGTGTCGACGGTACGCAAGGTGTCTCGTGCGGCTGAGGTGAGCATCAGGAACAGCGACTCTGGAGTAGTGATCAGGATGTCTGGCGGGTTTTTGAGCAATGTTCGCCGGACATTACTTGGAGTATCTCCCGATCGCACTCCGACGCTCACATGCGGAGGTTCTTCGCCCATCCGTCGCGCCGCTTGCCCGATGCCAACGAGCGGGGCGCGCAGGTTGCGTTCGACGTCGACGCCCAGCGCCTTGAGCGGCGAGATGTAGAGAACGCGCGTACCCGGAGTGGCGAAGCGTTCAGCAGCGCTCGTGCCGCCACCGGCCGCCAGCTTGTCGATTGCCCATAGGAAAGCGGCGAGAGTCTTGCCCGAACCCGTCGGCGCCACCACCAAAGCGTGTGCTCCCCGGGAGATGGCGTCCCAGGCACCCAGCTGCACCTCGGTCGGAGCATCGAACGCCTCGCCGAACCATGCAAGCGTTGCTGCCGAGAATCGTCCGGTGATCGGGTGCATAAGACCATCCTGAACGACACCACCGACATTCGCCAGAGGGTTGCTCGGGCCGGCTACACCGAGGCGACGAGCTGCACCGTCAACGAGTCGACTCCCGTTGCAATGGCATCGTTAGCGGCCCAGCGGTTTGCCAGGCGTGCGAGCACCGCATCAAGTTCTTGCTGGGTGAGGCCTTGTACAAGTTCGAGCCGCACGATGAGCTCAGGCCCAGCAAGCCGGGCGTCCGGGTCACCCGCAACGAGCTCGACGTTGATCACGGCTAGCTCTGACGCGATGGACTCGCGGAATGCGCTGGCGATGGTGGCGCTCGCGTAGCTCGGTGTCCATGGCTTGGATTGCGCAATCGCCCACAGGGCCGGGCGCCGGAGCACGAACTCGGTTTCGGTCGTCGGGTCAAGAACGACGACATCGGTCTTTTCCTGTGCCGCGGCGAGGGCGACCCGCACGCCATCGGAGGGCACGGGGCGTGCCGTGGGATTCCAGATGGCCATCGCGGTCGCGGAGGAGAAGACCGGGAGCACATTCCGCCCGTCAGGCCCAGCGACGGTGATGATCGAGAGCTCCTGGGTCTTATCGATCACGTGACCGTGTTCACCGACACCCGCTTCGCCGAGTTCGGCAATCAACGGGATCAAGAGGCGAGCCCCCCGGATCGCGTCGATGACGCTCTCCTCGCCAGCCTCGCGGCTGCGGAACGCCATGACTGCAGCAATCAGCTGCGCCGGAGCGCTGCCGTCGTCGTCGGCGTGAGTATTCGTTTGGAACTCGCGACCGGCCCACGGCTGTCCGGCCGAGTCGGCCGGACCGTCCGAAGCGCCTGTCGACCCGAGATTACGAGCCGGAGACATCCAGCGCCTCGGCAAGCGTGAAGGCACCGGCGTAGAGGGCCTTTCCCACGATGGCACCTTCGAGTCCCTGAGGTACCAGTTCGCGCAGTGCGACCAGGTCATCAAGGCTTGAGATTCCACCCGATGCAATGACCGGGCGGTGAGTGCGGTCCATCACCTGGCGGAGCAGCTCGATGTTGGGCCCCTGCAGCGTGCCATCCTTGGTCACGTCGGTGACGACGTAGCGCGCGCATCCGGCATCTTCGAGGCGGTCCATGACGTGCCAGATGTCGCCGCCTTCTTTGGTCCAGCCGCGGGCCGCCAAAGTCGTGCCACGCACGTCGAGCCCTACGGCGATGGCTTCACCGTACTGAGCGATGACATTTGCTGCCCACTCCGGATTTTCGAGTGCTGCGGTTCCGAGGTTGATGCGCTTGACGCCGGTGCTCAGTGCAGCTTCGAGCGATGCATCGTCGCGGATGCCACCTGACAGTTCAACGTTGACACCGCGAACCTGTTTGATGACCTTCTTGAGGATCGCCGTGTTGCTGCCACGACCGAAGGCTGCATCGAGATCGACCAGGTGAATCCACTCGGCACCCTGGGCTGCCCAGTCGGCCGCTGCGTCGACGGGGTCGCCATAGTTGGTCTCGGTGCCGGCTTCACCCTGGGTCAGTCGAACGGCCTTGCCGCCGGCGACATCGATAGCGGGAAGCAAGACGAGACGAGGGGTTTTGTTGAACTCACTCATTGAATTTCCTTGATCTGGGGTGCCGACACGCGTACGGCAGACGAACACTCGATACTACTCGCGCAGCGAACCGAGCCAGTTTGAGAGCAAACGGATGCCGGCCTCGCCGGACTTCTCTGGGTGGAACTGGGTCGCTGTCAGCGGCCCGTTTTCAACGGCAGCCAGGAACTGCCCGCCGTGATCGGCCCAGGTCAAACGTGGAATGGGGAATGGCGGCATCACATCGAGGGTCCATTCCTGGGCCGCATATGAGTGCACGAAGTAGAAGCGTTCGTCGGCGATTCCCTTGAAGAGAATCGAGTCCGGGTCGGACTGAACGGTGTTCCAGCCGATGTGCGGGAGCACAGGGGCATTCAATTCGGTCACGGTGCCCGGCCATTCGCCGAGCCCCTCGGAGTCGATGCCACGCTCGACGCCGTGTTCGAACATGACCTGCATGCCGACACAAATTCCTAGCACCGGGCGACCACCTGAGAGACGCCTGTCGATGATCTCGTCGCCGCCCGCAGCCTTCAGCGCATCGACAACTGCGCTGAACGCACCGACACCGGGTACCAGCAGACCGTCGGCCTCGAGCGCCAGTTTGCGGTTCGACGTCAGCGTGACATCCGCGCCGGCCAGCTCAAGAGCTTTGACGGCGGAGTGGACATTGCCTGTTCCGTAGTCAAAGACGACAACGTTGGTCACAGTGCTCCCTTGGTCGACGGGATGCCGACGACGAGTGGGTCACGTGCTTTTGCCTCGCGGAACGCGCGCGCGAATGCCTTGAACTCGGCTTCGGCGATGTGGTGCGGATCACGCCCGCCCAGCACGTTGACGTGCACCGTCAGGCCGGCGTTGTACGTGATGGCCTCAAAGACATGACGCACCATGGACCCGGTGAAGTGGCCACCGATGAGGTGGAATTCGAAACCAGAGGGCTCGCCGGCGTGCACGAGGTATGGGCGTCCCGAAATGTCGACGACAGCCTGCACGAGTGCCTCGTCCAAGGGAACCAGGGCATCACCGTAACGAGAGATCCCTGACTTGTCGCCGAGAGCCTGCTTGATTGCCTGACCGAGCACAATGCCGATGTCTTCAACGGTGTGGTGCACATCGATGTCGGTGTCGCCTGTCGCAGTGACGGTGAGGTCGGTCAGCGAGTGCTTCGCGAATGCAGTGAGCAGGTGATTGTAGAACGGCACCGAGGTGTTGATATCACTGACACCGGTTCCGTCGAGGTCGATCGAAAGAGCGATGCTGGACTCGCTGGTCTTCCGCTGCAGGGTGGCAGTACGGTGCGAGGCGACTGGGAGTGAGCTCATACCTCTAGTTTATTGGGCTTCGGGCGTGTCAAGGCGCGCAATGGCCTCAAGAAACGCGGTTGTCTCGGCTTCAGTGCCCGCCGTTACCCGGAGGTGGTTGGGGATTCCGACGTCGCGAATCAGGATGCCCTCCTCCAGGAGCGCATTGAACGTTGAGTGTGGGTCGGTAACTCCACCGAACAGTACGAAGTTGCTCCAGCTCCGGTACGGCGTGTAGCCGAGCATGGTCAGCTCAGCGACAAGTCGATCGCGCTGGCCTCTGATCTCGTCAACCATTGCCAGCATCTCGGCAGAGTGAGCGAGGGCTGCATTGGCGGCAGCCTGAGTGAGCGCAGACAGGTGGTACGGCAGGCGCACAAGGCGCAGGGCATCGGTGACTGCAGGGTCTGCGGCAAGGTACCCGACTCGGGCTCCGGCGAAGGCGAATGCCTTGCTCATCGTGCGGGACACGAGAAGGCGCGGACGCCCGGGCAGCAGGCTGAGCGCGCTCGGCGCTCCGACTGGAGCGAATTCGGCGTATGCCTCGTCAACGACGACGATGCCGGTGCTGGCGTTGTAGACGGCCTCGATCGTGTCGAGTGGGAGCGGCGTGCCCGTCGGGTTGTTCGGTGCGCACAGGAAGACCAGATCGGGGTTCGTCCGCTGCACCCACTCGGCCGCCGTCTGCGGGGAGAGCTCGTAGTCGGCGTCGCGCTGCCCTGGGATCCACTCGGTTCCGGTGCCTGCAGCGAGGATGGGATACATGGAGTAGGTGGGGGTGAAGCCAAGTACAGTGCGCCCCGGCCCTCCGAAAGCCTGCAGCACCTGCTGGAGCACCTCGTTCGATCCGTTGGCCGCCCAGATGTTGTCGGCGGTCAGACCGTGCCCGAGATAGCGAGCGAGTCCCTCGCGTAGCTCGGTGAACTCGCGATCGGGATAGCGATTGACAGTGAGGATCGCCTGGGCCAGCGCCGCGACGATGTCGTGCGCAACAGCCTCGGGGATGGGGTGCGTGTTCTCATTGACGTTGAGCGCAACGGGGACGATCTTCTGCGGAGCGCCATACGGAGTCTGACCTCTCAGGTCAGGACGGAGTGGGAGGTCATCAAGGCTGGTCACTCGAACAACTTTACCGCCGGCAGCTGGGCGCACTACGTAGTGTGGCTGCGAGCCGGATGGGAGCAACCGACGCAGCGCCGGAGATCCCCTTCGAGGCTCCCTATCGAATAGGGAGATGCGGCCAGGCTGCTTAGTTCGACAGTGGCAGGGCCAGACGCTGCCCCGGCTCCACGTCTGCTGATGCCAGCTGGTTGAGGCTCACGATATCGGCGATGACATCGCGTGGATCTGACGACGGAGCGAACGTTTCAGCAACGTCCCAGAGGGATTCTCCTGCGGAGATGGTGACGTAGTCGAACGCGGCAGCGCCTGAGGCCGCAGCATTTGATGCCGAAGCAACGCCACCATTCACCGCAAGGACCAATGCCATCACAATGAGCGGTGCTGCAGCCAGAGTGGTGAATACGATGCGACCACGTCGGGTCAGGCGCAGCCGGGTTGATGCAACCCGCACTGCGAACTCTGGTGACTCTGCCGAGTCACTAGCCGTTTGTACGAATGCCATTGGTGCGGGTGCCGCGGCGAACGGTGACACCGTCGAACGTGTTCTGATGCAAATTACTGCGCTCATGTCGAACCTCCAGGTAAGGACGCATCTGGCTCTCGGCCGGGAGAGCCAGATGCGAATCTATGTTCCGAATATATATTCGATTATTCGAACAATCAAGCATGTTTGCGGTTGTTACCGAAAAGAAATGTGCGACACACTCGAACAAACGTTTGCCGATAGGGGGTGTGCCGGATACAGTTTCGATTGTTCGGTTGAACTCAATCAGACACCACTGACATTGCAGCGGACGTGCCATTCGCACTGCGCAAGACAGGCATAAGGGGCGAGGAAAGTGACGCAAGAGACCAGCGGTCCACGCAGCAAGAACGAGAAGGCAGTGGCCGGCGGCACGCGGCGACGCAAGAGCCTGAGCGAGAAGCAGCTCTCGATTCTCGACTTCATCCAGCGTTCGGTTGCCCAGCGCGGCTACCCGCCGAGCATGCGCGAGATCGGTGATGCCGTCGGACTCGCGTCCCTGTCGAGCGTCACCCACCAGCTCAACCAACTCGAACTGAGCGGTTATCTGCGTCGTGACCCCAACCGTCCCCGTGCGCTCGAAATCCTCATCGAGCTCCCGCAGACGACCGAAGACTCTTCTGCCAGCGAGCAAGAGGGCTTCTCCAATGCCCAGATCGGCGACGCAGCGATGGTCCCGCTGGTCGGCCGTATCGCTGCCGGCATCCCGATCACTGCCGACCAGCAGATCGACGAGATCTTTCCGCTCCCCCGCCAGCTCGTGGGCAAGGGCGACCTCTTCATGCTGAAGGTCGTGGGCGAATCCATGATCGATGCTGCGATCTGCGACGGCGACTGGGTTGTCGTGCGCCAGCAGAAGACCGCAGAGAACGGCGAGATTGTGGCAGCGATGCTCGACAGCGAGGCAACCGTCAAGGTGTTCAGGCAGCGCGATGGCCACACCTGGCTACTCCCCCGCAATAGCAACTTCGAACCGATTCTGGGCGACTACGCCGAGATCCTCGGCAAGGTCGTCGCGGTACTGCGTTCGGTCTGATCCCGCACCTCCCGCACCACGAAAAGAGCTGCGGGCCCGACTGGAATACCAGCCGGGCCCGCAGCTCTTTCGTTGTGTCCAGATGCGCTATGCGGGGACCGACACCTCAGACTTCGCGCGCACCGCGCGAGTCGCCGTGAGGATGTTCCGCAGCGACTCGACAGTCTCGTCATAGCCGCGAGTTTTCAGCCCGCAGTCGGGGTTGATCCAAACCTGACGTCCCGGGATCGACTCCAACGCGCGTTCGATCAGCTCGGTGACCTCGGTGACGCTCGGCACCCGCGGAGAGTGGATGTCGTACACACCAGGGCCGATTCCGTGGTCGAAGCCGCTTGAGCTGATGTCGCTGACGACCTCCATCCGAGACCGGGCCGCTTCGATGCTCGTGACATCGGCATCCAGGTTGCGGATCGCGTCGATGACGACGCCGAACTCTGAATAGCACAGGTGTGTGTGGATCTGGGTGACCTCGGCCACACCGGCAGTTGCCAGCTTGAAGGATCCTACCGACCAGTCAAGGTAGGCAGCCTGATCCTTCTTCTTGAGCGGGAGCAGCTCGCGCAGCGCCGGCTCATCGACCTGCACGATACCGATGCCCGCGGCCTCCAGATCTCCGATCTCGTCACGGAGGGCGAGCGCCACCTGACGCGCAGTCTCGCCGAGCGGCTGGTCGTCGCGTACGAACGACCAGGCCAAAATCGTCACAGGGCCGGTAAGCATGCCCTTGACCGGCTTCTCGGTCAGGCTCTGGGTGTAGACCGACCAATCAACGGTGATCGGCTTCGGACGCGAGACGTCTCCCCACAGGATCGACGGGCGCGTGCACCGGCTACCGTACGACTGCACCCAGCCATTTTCGGTAACGGCGAACCCGTCGAGGTTTTCGGCGAAATACTGCACCATGTCATTGCGCTCCGGTTCGCCGTGAACCAGCACGTCGAGTCCGATCTCTTCCTGCAGCTCGACCACGCGACGGATCTCGGCGCGCATCAGCGCGGCGTACTCATCCGTGGTCAGCTCACCCTTATTGAGCTGGGCACGAGCGCGCCGAATCTCGCCGGTCTGAGGGAATGAGCCGATCGTCGTCGTCGGCAGGAACGGCAAGTCAAATGCTTCGTCCTGCGCAGCAACTCTGGCAGCGTAGTCACCGCGGTTGAAGTCAGCCTCGGTCAGATCAGCTGCACGAGCGCGTACTTCACCGTCGCGCACGCCCGGTGCGGCCAGTCTGGCGGCGAGGGCAGCGGATGCAGCATCCAGCTCATCCTGGATCGCGCTCTGCCCATCGACGAGCCCACGGGCAAGCGTCGCGACCTGGGCGACCTTCTGGTCGGCGAAGGCAAGCCAGCTGCTGAGATCGTCGCCGAGTGACGACTCGTCGAGCACATCGTGCGGAACGTGCAGCAGCGACGTCGAGGTCGAGACGGCGATGCGCGGGCTGAGCGTTGCAAGAGCGGATGCCGTCGCAAACGCCGCAGCAAGGTCGCCGCGCCAGATGTTGTGCCCATCGATCACGCCGGCGACCAGCGTCTTGTCCGCAAGGGCGGCGACGGCATCCGGAGTCTGACCGCGCACCAGGTCGAGGCCGATGGCCTCGATGGGTGACTCGGCCAGCACGGGTAGTGCGTCGTCAAGGCTGCCGTACGGCGCTGCGACGAAGAGAGCCGGACGCTGCTCGAGCCTGCCAAGCGTCGAGTAGGCGAAGCGGGCTGCGCCCAAGAGTTCAGCGCGAGGCACCTCGATGCTCTCGCTGACGAGGGCCGGCTCATCGAGCTGCACCCACTCGGCGCCGGCCTCGGCCAGGCGCGCAAGCAGTGCGGCGTAGACCGGGATGAGGTCGTCGAGACGTGACAGCGGCACAAAACCTGTGGGTGCCTCGTCGCTCGGCTTGCTGAGCGCCAACAACGTGACGGGGCCGACAATGACGGGCCTGGTCACGTAGCCCGCAGCCTTGGCCTCAGCAAACTGGCGCACGATGCGGTCGCTGGCGAGCGAGAAGCTCGTCTCAGGGCCGATCTCCGGCACCAGGTAGTGGTAGTTCGAGTCGAACCACTTGGTCATCTCGAGCGGCAGGTTGTCACCTTCGCCACGGGCCAGCGTGAAGTAGCCGGCGAGGTCAATCCGGCCGTCGGCGTCGACCAGCGAAGCGAAGCGTCTGGGCACCGCTCCCACGGTGACCGCGGCATCCAGCACATGGTCGTAGTAGGAGAACGACTCGGGGATCGCCGAGTCGGTCGCTCCGAGGCCGAGTTCGACAAGCCGCGCACGAGTTGTTGTCCGAAGCTCGGCAGCGATGGCTTCGAGTTCGGTTTCATCGATGCGTCCAGACCAGAAGGCTTCGACTGCCTTCTTCAGCTCGCGCCGGCGCCCGATGCGCGGGTAGCCGAGAATGGTGCCGGTCGGGAAAGCGGGGGTGGTTGTCATGCTGGTTCCTTGACTGTTGAGGCAGATACTGCGGTGGCGGACAGACGGTCATCACGGTGAGACGGGAGGTGAGAAGTGAAGGGGATGTAGTCGGCGGGCAGGGCTCCTGCGCGCTCGAGCACCGACAGCACGGTGCGGTGCTGGTTGAAGGCGTACAGGTGCAGGCCGGGTGCACCTCCGGCCAGAAGCTCGCTGGCCAGCGCTGCGGCGTGAGCGATCCCGATTTCACGCTGACCTACTTCGGTCGGTTCGATCTCAAGCTGGATCGACAGCTCTGACGGCAGCTCTTCGCCGGAGAGCTGCAGGATGCGCTTCAGTCGCGCCGGGTTCGTCACCGGCATGATGCCGGGCAGGATCGGAAACTCAACGCCGGCTTCCCGTGCCCGGTGGATGAAGCTGAGGTAGTGGTCTGCGTGGAAGAACAGCTGGGTGATCGCCAGGTTCGCACCGGCCGCCTGCTTGGCCAGCAGCGTGTCGATGTCCTGCGACGTCGAGCGTGAGCGTGGGTGGCCATTGGGGAAAGCAGCGACGGCCACGCGCACCCTGTCACGCTCTGAGCTCACTGCTCTGGCATCAGGCAGGCCAGGGATGACGCTCTCCCGGTATGGCGCACGTTCGGCCTGCACGCGGTGGATGAGCTGCACAAGTTCACCGGCACTGCCGAGGTCACCGAGAAAAACCTCGCCCTCCGTTGTGCCCTCCGGAGGGTCGCCACGCAGAGCGAGGAAGTTGCGTACGCCGGCGTCCAGAAACTCACGGATCAGCTGGCTGGCCTCTGCATGCGACGAGCCTACGCAGGTGAGGTGGGCCATCGGTTCGACGCCGGTGGCGTGCAGGATGTAACGCAGCACGTCGAGCGACGACGTGCGCGACGAGCCGTTGGCCCCGTAGGTCACCGAGATGAACTCGGGTCTGGCCGCGGCCAGTTTGTCGATCGTGGCGGTGAGAGCTGCGGCCGCTGTGTCAGTTCGGGGCGGGTACAGCTCGAACGAAACTGGAACGCGGCGAGGACAGTCTGAGTCCGTCGTCGTCATCATGAAACCTCATTCGGCATAGGCGCTGCCGCAGCCGGGCGGCCGCGGTCCGCCAGCTAGAGAACTGGCGAATTGTCGCGGGCGGGTGCCGGGCTCGGCTGTCGCTCCATGCCGACCGGAATTGTCCGGGCGGCAACGATTGGAGCGACTCTAACAACACCGAAGTCGAATGAAAATGACTGTGACCGAATATGTCGCTCTCGGCCTGAGCGTGAGGTTTTACTGGTTACGCCGTGACGGCTTTCACCTGGGTGAATGGCGCAAACTGAGCCTGAATTTCGGGCGTGACAAGTGCGCGCACCTTCGTGCCTGACTCGGCGTACTCGGTGGAGAGCACCTTGCCCTGCTCGTGCAGGACGGCGATCAGGTCACCACGCTCGTACGGGATGAGCAGCTCAAGTTCGATGCCAGGTGTCGGCAGCAGCGCAGCGATGGTCTCCAGCAGCTCCTCAACGCCCTCTCCAGAGCGCGCGGAGACGAAGAGGGCCTTCGGTTGCAACCCTCGCAGAACCAGACGGTCATCGTCGCTGATCAGGTCGCTCTTGTTGAACACAACGATCTCGGGAATATCCCTGGCACCGACTTCACCGATGACGTCGCGCACCGTGGAGAGCTGGCTCGCCGGGTCGGGGTGCGAACCGTCGACGACGTGCACGATGACGTCGGCATCCGCTACTTCTTCAAGTGTTGAGCGGAATGCCTCAACCAACTGGTGCGGCAGGTTGCGCACGAAACCGACGGTGTCGGTAAAGGTGTAGAGACGGCCGTCTGCGGTCGTGGACTTGCGCACAGTGGCATCCAGGGTCGCGAAGAGGGAGTTCTCGACAAGCAGGCCGGCCTTGGTGATGCGATTGAGCAGGCTCGACTTGCCGGCGTTCGTGTAGCCGGCGATGGCGACGGATGGCACGGCGTTGCGCTTGCGGTTGGCTCGCTTCGCTTCACGTGCCGGCTTCATCTCGACCATCTGCTTACGCAGCTTCGACATGCGGGTGTGGATGCGACGGCGATCCAGTTCAATCTTGGTTTCACCAGGACCACGGGAACCCATTCCGGCCCCTGTGCCACCGACCTGGCCGCCGGCCTGGCGGGACATCGAGTCACCCCAACCACGCAAACGCGGCAGCAGGTATTCAAGCTGGGCGAGTTCGACCTGCGCCTTACCCTCACGGCTCTTGGCGTGCTGGCTGAAGATGTCGAGGATGACGGCCGTGCGGTCGATGACCTTGACCTTGACCATGTCTTCGAGTGCACGACGCTGGCTGGGAGCGAGTTCAGTGTCGGCGATCACCGTGTCTGCACCGAGGGCTTGCACGAGTCCGGCCAGTTCCTCGACCTTGCCCTTACCGAGGTAGGTGCTGGGGTCGGGAGTCGCACGGCGCTGCAGCAGACCGTCGAGAACCGTGGCGCCCGCAGTTTCGGCCAGGGCGGCGAGCTCGCGCATTGAGTTTTCGGCATCGGCCGTGGTGCCGTGCGTGTAGAGGCCGATCAGGATCACGTTCTCCAGCCGCAGCTGGCGGTACTCGACCTCTGTGACGTCTTCGAGTTCGGTGGAGAGGCCACCGACGCGGCGCAACGCGTTTCGATCGGCGCGCTCCGTCTGCTCACCGTCGCGTTCGGCGTCGGCGTGCACGTTGGTGTCGGTCTGCAGGGCCTGTGCGGATCCGCCGAAAACTGCGTATCCGGAGGCGCGGCTATCGGCGTTGGCCAGCACGCGAGCGACTACATCGTCTTCGTGTGGCGTCTGTGGTTCAGTCATTGCTTTAACCCTAGTTCCTCTAACTCCGGTAAGTTCCCTCTATGGCACCCGAGCACTATTTCTCTTCGGCGCCCGACAGCGAACTCAAACTGCGACAGATTTCGGTGCAGCTGGCCGGCCAAAAACACACTGTAACGACCGCGAATGCGGTCTTCAGTCCCGAACATATCGACACCGGAACACAGGTGTTGCTGAACAATACCCCGCCCCCACCACCTGGTGGTGATTTTCTGGACCTGGGCTGCGGCTGGGGACCCATCAGCTTGCACTTGGCTCTGCTGTCGCCGCACGCGACGATCTGGGCCGTCGACGTCAACGAGCGTGCGCTCGATCTCGTACGTCGGAACGCCGAGAGTCTTGGCCTCTCCAACATCAACGCGGTACTCGCCAAAGATGTTCCCGACGACATCAGCTTCCGCACGATCTGGTCGAATCCCCCGATCAGGGTCGGCAAAGAAGTTCTGCACGACTTGATGACAACGTGGTTGCCACGCCTTCAGCCCGACTCGGATGCCTGGCTCGTTGTGCAGCGCAACCTCGGCTCTGATTCGTTGCAGCGCTGGTTGGATGGCGCACTGTCTGCTGATTTCAGCACCAGCAGGGAAAGCACGAACAAGGGCTTCCGCATCCTGCGCGTCCATCGCCGAGGCCTGCCGGACGAGCCCGACTTCGAATAACACTCACCGCGCGGTCGGGCCTCGGCTCGGCCGCGCATTTATCTGTGCACCCGGGAGTGCGCGCTCATTCGTGAGTGCGCCTGCGTTTCTTAGCCGAGGTTGAGTACGCCGTCGAAGACGAGTTCGGCCGGACCGGACAGCGAGACGTGCTCGCCATCTTCGGTCGGGAACATCCGTACGCCGAGTACGCCGCCCGGTACCTGGACGCGCCACTGGTGCGGTGCTGACGCGCCTGCCCAGTGCCGCGTGGCCAATGCCGCAGCGACGGCTCCTGTGCCGCAGGAAAGCGTCTCACCGCTGCCTCGCTCGTGCACGCGCATCCGGATGTGGCCGACGCCGTCGACCACCAGCGGGTCGCCTGGCACCACGAACTCGACGTTCGCGCCTGCCGGAAGCTCCGGGTCAAGCTGAGGGATGAATGTCAGGTCGAGCGAGTCGAGTTCGTCATCGTCTGCGAGGGCAACGACGACGTGCGGGTTGCCGACGTTGATGCCGAGTCCCGGACGGGCGACGGGCAGGTTCTTGCCGCGCACCAGAGGCTCGCCGCCGTCAAAGCTCCAGCGGCCGAGGTCGGCCTGGAAGCCGGTGCGGTTGATCTGTACGTCTCGGACGCCTGCCCGCGTACCAATGGCGATGGTGTCGCCAGGCAGCAGCTCGACCAGGCCGTTGTCGATGAGAAAGCGGGTGAAGACACGGATGCCGTTGCCGCACATCTCAGAGAGGGTGCCGTCGGCGTTCCAGTAGTCCATGAACCACTCCGCGGCGTCGTCTTCGGCGAGGGAGGCAGCGCCGGCCTGCAGCTTCGCTGATTTGACGGCGCGGATGACGCCATCGGCTCCGACGCCGAACCTGCGGTCGCACACCGCGCGAATCTGGTCGGGGGTGAGCGTGACTTCACCATCGGGGTCCGAGAAGAGAACGAAGTCGTTGCCGGTGCCCTGGCCCTTGGTGAAGTGCAGCTCAATACCCATCAGACCAGTGTAGTTTGCACCGCATCCATCGCTAGATCCACCCGATCGGTTGCCTGATAGTCGATCCAGGTGGTGTGTGCGTAGCGCTTGAACCAACTCACTTGACGCCGGGCGAAGCGCCGCGTCAGCTGCTGGGTCTGTTCGATGGCATCCGCTTCGCTGAGCTCGCCCCGCACCTGACCGAGCGCCTGGGCGTAGCCGATGGCACGGCTGGCCGTCACGCCGTGCTCGATTCCGTGTGGGATCAGTGAACGCACTTCGTCGACCAGGCCGGCAGCCCACATGGCGTCAACGCGTGCGTCGAGGCGAGCGGTGAGTTCTTCACGAGGTGCGCGG
The DNA here is from genome assembly GCF_047530025.1 of Leifsonia sp. A12D58. Taxonomy (NCBI): domain Bacteria; kingdom Bacillati; phylum Actinomycetota; class Actinomycetes; order Micrococcales; family Microbacteriaceae; genus Leifsonia; species Leifsonia sp. A12D58. Next base: position 46,207 of record NZ_JBLJAT010000005.1, read on the forward strand.
AGCGCGAGCAGCGTCGTTGGCATCCAATAGATCGGTTCGTCTGGCAGCGCAGCCGCGTGTGGCTGTCCGGTCATCGTGACGACCTCCAGGGCGCGCACCAGACGGCGTCCGTTACTCGCGCCGATCCGCTCTGCGGCGACAGGGTCTACAGCCTTGAGCCGGGCGTAGATGGCGCCTGGTCCGTGTTCGGTGAGGTCTTCCTCGAGTTCGGCTCGCAGTTTTGGTTCTGTACCCGGAAACTGGAAGTCGAAGACGACGGATGAGATGTAGAGGCCAGAACCGCCGACCAGGATCGGTACTGCCGCGCGTTCTACGATGCTTTCAATCGCTGCCCTGGCAGCCCGCTGAAAGTTGGCGACCGTCGCCTCCGCTGTGACCTCCAGCACGTCGAGCATGTGATGAGGGATCCCTCGGCGTTCATTGACCGGCAGCTTGGCCGTGCCGATATCCATGCCGCGGTAGAGCTGCATCGCATCGGCATTCACGATCTCGGCGGTCAGGCCAGCGCTGGCGAGTCGTTCGGCGACATCGAGTGACAACTCAGACTTTCCGGTGCCGGTCGAGCCGACGATGGTGATCAGCCCTGGGTGATTCACGGGATCAGCGCTGTCCGTCTGACGGGTCGTAGATCGGGATGGTTGTCGATCCCGCGCTCAGCCGCAACGACGGCAGACCGAGCGAAACCGGGCCTGCGCCGCCTGATGTGCTGCCGGCCGGTGCCGGTACACCGCAGGAATCAGCCTGGTCACGGTCCCACGCATCGCCGGCAATGGTGCGACGGATACGTAAGGGCGTTCCGTCGGACGAATCGGCGATCAGGTGGAACGGAGCGGCCTGCGTGACCGTCACCGAGACGATGTCACCTGGACGAGGCGTTTCGGAGCCGGCCGGCACGTCGAAGTGCACCAGACGGCTGTCGGCGGCGCGGCCGCTCATCCTGTGCGTGTCTGAGTCTTTGCGTCCTTCGCCGTTGGCAACGAGGAGTTCGACCTCACGGCCGATAACTGCTTGATTCTCTTCCCAGGAGATGCGCTCCTGCAGGGCCATCAGGCGCTCGTAGCGTTCCTGCACGACGGCCTTGGGAACCTGGTCGGGCAGCGTCGCAGCCGGTGTCCCTGGCCTGATCGAGTACTGGAAGGTGAACGCTGTCGCGAAGCGGGCTTCTTCGACAACCCGCAGTGTCTCCTGGAAGTCTTCTTCGGTCTCACCGGGGAACCCGACGATGATGTCGGTGCTGATCGCGGCGTGCGGCATTTGTGCTCGAACGCGCTCGAGGATGCCAAGGAACTTGGCCGAGCGGTACGAGCGACGCATCGCCTTGAGAATCCGGTCTGACCCTGACTGCAGTGGCATGTGCAGCTGCGGCATCACGGCGGGCGTCTCTGCCATGGCGTCTATGACATCGTCGGTGAACGCTGCCGGATGCGGGCTGGTGAAGCGGATGCGCTCAAGCCCCTCGATCTTGCCCGCTGCGCGCAGCAGCTTGCCGAAGGCCAGGCGGTCACCGAACTCGACGCCGTATGAGTTGACGTTCTGACCGAGCAGCGTGACCTCGATAGCGCCGTCGTCGACGAGCGCCTGGATTTCGGCGAGGACCTCGCCTGGACGACGGTCTTTCTCTTTGCCTCGGAGTGCTGGAACGATGCAGAACGTGCAGGTGTTATTGCAGCCGACCGAAATCGATACCCAGCCGCTGTAGCTGGAGTCTCTCTTGGTCGGAAGTGTTGACGGGAATGTCTCGAGGGACTCGAGGATCTCGAGCTGGGCTTCACCGTTGTGGCGGGCGCGCTCGAGCAGGCTCGGCAGGGATCCCATGTTGTGGGTGCCGAACACCACGTCGACCCACGGGGCCTTCGAGAGGATGGTGTTCTTGTCTTTTTGGGCCAGGCATCCGCCGACGGCGATCTGCATGCCTTCGTGCCGGCGCTTGACCGACGCGAGGTGGCCGAGGTTGCCGTACAACTTGTTGTCAGCGTTCTCGCGGACGGCGCAGGTGTTGATCACGACGATGTCGGCTTCTTCGCCGTTGGCCGATACGTACCCTGCCGCTTCGAGTGATCCGCTCAATCGCTCAGAGTCGTGCACGTTCATCTGGCAGCCGAAGGTACGTACTTCATACGTTCGCGCACGACCCTCAGAATCGACGGCCGCATCAGAGCGCTCAATCACTGTCGGTGCTTCCAGGATGTCGTGGCTCATGCTGATCAAACTGCTCATAATCCGTCTAGCTTACGTTCTGCCCGCCCCCAGTTCCGGCCAGAGTCAGGCGAAGCCGTCGGCGACCGGTCATCGCCTCGCGAAACGACTACTGAGAGGGCTATTGAAAGGGCTACTGAAACCTGACGGTAGAGGGTCGTCCGGAGCCCAGCCGAGTGGCCAGAGCCGACTTGACGGCAGCCCGAACGGCTGCCGATGAATAGCCCTTACGCAACAGGAATCCGGTCAGTCGGCGGTCGGCCGTCTGGTCGTCGACGCGCGACAGCTGGCGCACCCTCGTCAGGGCCAATTCAGTTGCGCGCTCGATCTCTTCGTCTGGTAGCTCGTCGAGCTTCTCGAGGATGACGAACTGGTCGAGTTTGCGGCGGCGCATCTCGGCTTCGACACCGCTGCGTCCCAGGCCCTTGCGGGAGTGGTGGGTGTGGATGATCTGGTCGGCCAGTTTGTTGTCATCGAGATAGTTGAGGTCGGCGAACCGAGTAAGAATATCGTCGATATCTTCTTCTGACACATCGGTTGCGGCGAGGACGGCAGTGGCTTCGACGACTGACAGTGAGCGACTTCGAAGTCTGGCCAGCAAAAGGGACTCGGCATGCTCGCGTTCGGCTACCGGGTCGAACTCAACCTCTTCGTCTTCTTCGTCGTCGTCAGAGCCCTCTTCGTCGTCGCCGTCGTAATCAGCGAATTCCGGCTCGGTATCTGCATCGACAGCCCAGTTGTCACTGGTAGCCACCTCTGGCACGACCGACGGAAACACATCGCGTCTATCAGCGAGACGAGCGACTGTGCGCGCGGTAGCGCTCGTGGCACGATGATTCGTTACCGCGGTCGCATCAGCTGGGTCGGGTGCGGACGCGCCATCAGAGTCGACGGGCGCCGCCCCGAATGCTCCGGGGAGGTAGGCCACAGGAGCGAGCTTCTCGCCGCGTGCCGATTCTTGATCGTTGGGCTCGAAATGAACCATCCTGTGACCTGCCGTCCTCGTTGGTGGATCTAGCGTTATTCGTCAAACGACCACTCAGGCCGATCGGCGGCTACGCGCTGGCTACGCGCTCTTGCGAGCCGGGGTCTTGACCGCGACCACAGGCTCACCCTTTTCGGCTGCGGCTGCAGCTGCTGCGGCTGCCGCAGCAGCAGCGTCGGTTGCAGCCTTTGCAGCTGCACCCTCTGCGCCGATCCCCAGCTTGTTCAGGATCTTGGTCTCGATCTCATTGGCGATGTCGGGGTTCTTGAGCAGGAAGTTACGCGAGTTCTCTTTACCCTGACCCAGCTGGTCACCGTCGTAGGTGTACCAGGCACCGGACTTCTTGACGATGCCATGGTCGACACCGAAGTCGATGAGGCTACCCTCGCGGGAGATTCCGATGCCATAGATGATGTCGAATTCGGCCTGCTTGAACGGCGGGGCCATCTTGTTCTTGACGACCTTGACCCTGGTGCGGTTACCGACAGCCTCTGTGCCATCTTTCAGGGTCTCGATACGGCGGATGTCGAGACGGACCGACGCGTAGAACTTGAGCGCCTTACCACCGGCAGTGGTCTCGGGGCTTCCGAAGAAGACACCGATCTTCTCGCGCAGCTGGTTGATGAAGATCATGGTGGTGTTGGTCTGGCTGAGCCCACCGGTGAGCTTACGGAGTGCCTGCGACATGAGTCGCGCCTGCAGGCCGACGTGGGTGTCACCCATCTCGCCTTCGATTTCGGCACGCGGCACGAGGGCAGCGACGGAGTCGATGACGATGAGGTCGATTGAGCCGCTTCGCACGAGCATGTCGGCGATTTCGAGTGCCTGCTCACCGGTGTCTGGCTGCGAAACGAGTAGAGCATCGATGTCGACGCCCAGCTTCTTGGCGTACTCCGGGTCGAGAGCGTGCTCAGCGTCGATGAAGGCGGCGATGCCGCCGTTGCGCTGTGCGTTTGCGATGGCGTGCAGGGTGAGTGTCGTCTTACCCGACGACTCAGGGCCGTAGATCTCGACGATGCGGCCGCGTGGCAGCCCTCCGACACCCAACGCGACGTCCAGTGCGATCGAACCGGTGGAGATGACCTCGACAGGGGCGCGCTCGTCGCTTCCTAAACGCATGACCGAGCCCTTACCGAACTGCTTGTCGATCTGGGCTAGAGCTGTCTCGAGTGATCTTTCGCGATCGGCTGCTGATGGCATTTCGGTCTCCTTCGGTCGTGCATTTCGGCGCCTATAGGCTGTCGGTGCACCCACCGGGAAACCCCCGATACGTGCGTTCGACAAGGCATTGAGCTGTCTGTTGTCGACGATTCAGACTGTACGCCGACCCTCCGACACTGCCCGGAGAATGCAACAACAGCGGAGAGACCGTCTTCGACTTCTGCTGTTGAGGAGTCTATCAAGATACGAACACGTATTCGATGCGCACGAACAAATCGAACACAGCGTGTCGTACATGCGAAACATACGAACGAAGCGGGTGCCGCATCAGACGGAGGCCACAACGCTCTCTTTCAGAAGAGAATCTCGTTGAGCTGCCAGAAGAGAACCTGAGGGCGCCTCTGGGTGCGGAGTTGCTATTTGGGCGGCCGGGGAAGGCCGGCTCCATAGCGGCGTGATTCAGGCACATCCGTTTCTGCGCAAAGCGCGAGCCAGACATCGCGAGCCGGAACGCCCGCAGCGATCGCCTGTTCGGCGGTATGCCCCAACGAGGGAAGCACGAGATCGCGTGTCAGCACGCGCCCGTAGCCGTCGCCAAACTCATCTTTTATTGCTTGGCGGAACTCACTCAGACGCATGCATCAACGCTAACCGACCAACGACCAGTGGCCGAACTACCGCACCATCATGCCGGCGTCGAAATCGACGACGAACTCTTCTGGAACGGTGTCGGGGAATCGATCGATTCCTTCGATCACGGCAAGGCGGTCGCCCACCTCACGCATGATGACTGATATCGGGGTGTCAAGCGCATCTGCCACTGAAGCAAGGATCTCCGAGGAGGCTTCCTTCTGACCGCGCTCCACTTCGCTCAGGTATCCGAGGGCCACGCTGGCCTTACTCGCTACCTGGCGCAATGTGCGGCCCTTTTGCAGGCGGAAGTCCCTGAGCACATCGCCGATTTCCTGACGAACAAGAATCATCGGAACCTCCCTCTCATGCCTGTCAACTGCTGATAATCACAGGATCACTCCCCTGTGCGGGATGGCCTACTTTACTACAACCACCACACACGATGAGACTACCGACGATGACTGGACTTTGCTTGTGAATGTTCTGTCTCTAACCGGGACGTAACACCCGCTATTCCGAGAGATGCTCCGCTATCAGCTCGTTCACAGCTTCAACGGCCCTGATGACCGTCTGTCGACGAATCGATTCGCGATCACCCACAAGCTGCAGGTCGAGCGCCACCGAGTGCATGCCGATCGACACACCGACAAACACCGTGCCGGGCGACTGGCCATCCTGGGAATCGGGGCCGGCGACGCCCGTCGTCGAGATTCCGACATCAGCTCGCCGCCCGTCGACCGGGAGGCAGCTGCGTACGCCGCTGGCCATCGCTATCGCAACGTGCGGATGGACTGCACCGTGAGCAGCGAGCAGTGCGGCATCGACGCCGAGCAGCGTGTGCTTGAGCTCGGTGTTATACGCGACGATCCCACCATTGACCACGAGCGAAGCACCAGGAATACGGATGAACTCGGCGGTCAACAGGCCGCCGGTCAGCGACTCAGCCACCGCCAGCGTCATGTGGCGCGCAGTGAGCTGGGCAATGACTGCCGCGGTGACGTCAGCCGAGTTGCCCTGCTTTCCAGGCACCTCAACCTCCGAGTCTGACACCCGATCGGCCAGCGACTCAGGCATCGCTCTTCCTTGAACGGTTCTCCCGCCATGCTGCGCGGAGGTAGTCGAAGCCTGTCCAGACGGTCACGATCAGGGCCAGCGCCATAACGATCGCGTTTAACCAGTGCACCCAGTCGCCGAAGAGCAGCCAGAGCGGAACGAGGTAGAGCGAGATGGCGACCGACTGCAGAATCGTCTTGAGCTTGCCGCCACGGGATGCCGGGATGACGTGATCGCTGAGCATGGCGAAGCGGAAGATGGTGATACCGATCTCACGCACCAGGATGACGATGGTCACCCACCACCACAGTTCGCCGAGGATCGACAGGGCGACAAGTGCGCCACCAGTGAGGATTTTGTCGGCGATGGGATCAAGCAGCTTGCCCAGGTCAGTGACCATGTTGTAACGCCTGGCGATCGCGCCATCGACTCCGTCGGTGGCGATCGCAACGATGAACAGCGCAGCGGCCCACCAACGCAGGGCGCCGTCTGCGCCATCGTCTGCCAGCAGCATCCAGATGAAGAGCGGGGCAAGCAAGATCCGCACCACAGTGATGATGTTCGGAAGATTCCAGTTGCTCGACCGTGCAGGAGGTCCGGTAGGACCGTCATTCGTCGACATTGGTTCAGTCCCTGTCAGTCAGTTGCCAGGCATCTTCATCTGAGTCGCCTTCTATTTCAGGATAGCTCTCCGTCATCTTCGCAACGGGATCGTCAGCGTAACGCGGGTCGGCCGGCTCTGGATGGTGCACGGGCGGAGCAGCCGCTACCTGAGCGGCGTGCTCGGCGTCAGAACCGCGTAACTTTGCGAGCACCGCTGGAAGCTGCTCGGCGGTGACCAGAAGGTCTCTGGCCTTCGAACCCTCAGACGGGCCGACGATCTCTCGCGATTCGAGGAGGTCCATCAGGCGCCCTGCCTTGGCGAAGCCAACGCGGAGCTTGCGCTGCAGCATCGAGGTTGAACCGAACTGCGTCGAGACGACGAGTTCGGCAGCAGCGAGCAGCAGCTCGAGGTCGTCGCCGATGTCGGAGTCGATCGCCTTGCGCGGGGCCTCCATCGCGACATCGGGCCGGTAGTCGGGCCTGGCCTGCCTGGTGACGTGCTTGACGACCTTTTCAATCTCGGCCTCGTTGACCCAGGCGCCCTGCACACGCACGGCCTTGGACGCACCCATTGGCAGGAACAGTGCATCGCCCTGTCCGATGAGTTTGTCGGCACCCGGCTGGTCGAGGATGACCCGTGAGTCGGTGACACTGGTCACTGCGAACGCCATGCGTGACGGCACGTTTGCCTTGATCAAACCGGTGACCACGTCGACGCTGGGGCGCTGGGTGGCCAACACGAGGTGGATACCGGAGGCGCGGGCCAGCTGGGTGATACGCACGATCGAGTCTTCGACGTCGCGCGGGGCAACCATCATCAGGTCGGCGAGCTCATCGACGACCACCAGCAGGTAGGGGTACGGCTTGAGCTTGCGCTCACTGCCCGGAGGCAGCACGATCTCGTTGTTCGTGACGGCCTTGTTGAAGTCGTCGATGTGACGGAAACCGAAGCTCGCCAGGTCGTCGTACCGCATGTCCATCTCTTTCACTACCCACTGCAGCGCTTCAGCAGCCTTCTTCGGGTTCGTGATGATGGGCGTGATGAGGTGCGGAACACCGGCATATGGCGCGAGCTCAACCCGCTTGGGGTCGATGAGGACCATACGGACTTCGCTCGGCTTGGCACGCATGAGGAGGCTCGTGATCATCGAGTTCACGAACACCGATTTGCCGGACCCCGTCGAACCGGCGACCAGCAGGTGAGGCATCTTGGCGAGGTTGGCGACCACATAGCCACCGCCGACATCTTTGCCCACGCCGATCGTCATCGGATGGGAACTGCTGGTGGCAGCGTTTGAGCGCAGCACATCTCCGAGCGTGACGATCTCGCGGTCGGTGTTGGGGATCTCGATGCCGATGGCGCTCTTGCCCGGGATCGGCGACAGGATGCGCACCTCGTTCGAGGCGACGGCGTACGACAGGTTCTTGCTGAGCGCGGTGACCCGCTCAACCTTGACCCCTGGACCAAGCTCGATCTCGTACTGGGTGACTGTCGGTCCGCGTGAGAATCCGGTGACCTTGGCGTCAACGCCGAACTGGCTGAGCACCTCGGTGATCGACTTCACGATGTCATCGTTCGCTGAGGAACGGGCCTTGGCCGGTGGACCGGCAACGAGAGTGGATGCCGCAGGGAGCACGTATGGAACGTTCGGCTGAGCCTCAGCGGAAGCACCCGGGGCTGACGCGGCGGCAGCGTCGAGTTCGTCGAAGCCAGGAAGCACCTCGGTCAGGCCAGACACGTCGTCTGACTGCAGACCCGTCGATGCACTGTGGACGTCGGTATCGCCCGTGAACTCGGTGATAGCCGCCTCTGCACGCTGCAGGTCTTCTAAGACCTCTGTTCCGTAGTGATCCGGAGGCGGTGTCGGGTTAGGCGCTGGGGCAGGGGCTGCGCTTGCACGTGCACCCACGCCGGTGCCCAGCGGAGTGTCGAATGCACCATGAGCGGCGTCCTTGCCCATGCCACCGAGCAGCTCAGTCATCGGGTCGACACCATGGGCATCTGAGTCATGGGAATCCACGCTCATCGCACTACCGAAGTCTGGGTCTTCTTCGCGCTTGCTGTTATTGCGGCGCCACCATGGCAGCGCCCCGGCATCTTCGCCATCGGCATCTGAGTCGAGGCCGTCGAGTTCGACCTGCTTGGTCTTCTCAACCTTGGCCATCTTTGCGGCCTCGCGCTCCTCGGCATCTGGCAACTGCGTGCCGAACAGCCAGGCATAGAGCTCACGCAAGCGCTCCCCCACCTTGTTCGGCGGGGTCTTGGTGATGATGAACAGACTGAGTATCAGCAGCAGGATGACGATGATCGATGCGCCGATCGACGTCGTGAGAAAAATGAGTGGAGTCGCGATCATCCAGCCGATGACGCCGCCGGCCAGCGCAAGCACTTCCATGCCCTTCTCAGGGTTTGGCTGGCCACCGAAGATATGGCAGAGCCCTGACACCGTGACGAGAAGCAGCGACAGGCCGATTCCGATTCGGCCGTTGTCGTGGACTGAACTCGGATTCCTGAACAACCACACGGCGAACAACAGCATGATGACGGGCAAGGCGAAAGCAACCCGGCCGAATAGCCCGCCGAAGGTCCAGGCATCGAATGTCTGAGCAACAGGCTCGTTGATCAGGAACCATTCGACTACTGCGCCTGCAACAGCCAGAAGAACCAGGAAGAATGGCAGGCCATCTCTGCGCTCTTCTTTGGAGAGCTGTTCGGGGCCGAGAGCGCGCGCCGCACCGCCGGCCACATGGGCAAGGCCCATCCAGACTCGTACCAGGATGTTGGGCTGCGGTTCCATGGCAGGGAACTTCACCGTTTTCTGGGCCGCCGTTTTCTGAGCCGCAGTCTTCTGGGCAGCTGTTCGGGCTGCGGGCTTCTTCGCGGCGGTGCCACGAGCGGGCGCGCCTGAAGCACGACCGGTTGACTGAGAGCGCGTAGCCATAATTCAACGCTACCGCCGTACACCGACGTTGCCCATGAGCCCACGCCCAGTTTGCCGAGCTCAGCCCGCTTTCTGCTTCTTGGCAGGCACCGGCCGCTTGGGTTTGCCGGATGGGATGCCACGAGAAAAGAGGAGTGAGGCAAGCGCAATGACCGTCAGGGCAAAGAAAGACAGGCGCAGCGATGAGACCTGCGACTCGCTGTAAAGCTGGGTGAGTGTCGTCCCGTCGCTGGCCGACAGGCCGGCTTGCTCGACGATCTGGTCGACGCTGGAGACGGGAACGATTCCGATTCCAGACGAGCTCTGCTCGTTGACCATCGACTTCGCGTCAGAGGGCAAGGAGCTGGCATTGACCGCGCTCACGAATGAGGTGCCGAGCGACGCGATGAGCACCGAACCGATCACTGCGGTACCGAGCGAAGAGCCGAGATTCTGGAACACGCCTTGCAATCCGCCGACCTCGCTGGTTTCCGCCGCCGACACGCTTGACATGTTCACATTGCCGAGCTGGGACGCCAGCAACCCGAGCGCGGCACCGGCGAAGAACAATCCGGTTCCGAACAGCCACCCACGAAGGTCCAGTGAGACCGAGCCCATGAGAAGCAACGAGGAAGCGATGAGGATGAATTGCCCGAGCAGCACGATGGCCTTGGGCGACCAGAACGCAGACAGCCGCGTTCCGACGATGGAGAAGAGGATCAGGGAAACAGACAACGGGACGATCCTGACGCCCGTTTCCAGGGCATCGAGGCCGAGCGTCATCTGCAGATAGATCGGGATCATGAAGAATATGCCGCCCGTGATCGCGTACTGCGCCCCCAGCACGCTCAAGCCGCTGCGCAGCTGCCGGATCCCGAACATCGACACATGCACGAGCGGATTTCGCGACCGGGAAACGAGTTGCTCCTGGCGCACGAAGAACCACCACAGCAGCACACACCCGATGAGAACCAGGTATGCCGTCGGCGAGATACCAAGCGGCGCGATGGTGACGCCGTTGATGACGGGAGGATGCAATGGGCGCACCCAGCCCCAGGTCTTGCTCTGCAGCATCCCGAAGACGATGAGAACGAGCCCGATGGCCGACAGCAGCACGCTCAGCACGTCGATGCTGATGCGCTGCGGCGTGCTGGTGTCTGCCACCTTCCGCACCACCAACAGGACCACGAACATGATCACGACCTCGCTGGCGAACACGTAGCGCCAGCTGAGATAGGTGGTGAAGAACCCACCGATCAGCGGCCCGGCAGCGACAGCCGCGCCAGAGATCGCGCCGATGATGGCGTACGCGCTGATGCGGTCCTTACCCTCGTAGTTGCTGGCCACGAGTGCAGCGATCGCGGGGATGACCAAGACAGCGCCCAGGCCTTCGATCACTGACCAGCCGATGAACAGCGTGGCGAAGTTCGGACTGAGCGCCGTGGTGAGCGAGCCGAGCGCGTAGACGATGGCGCCGATCACGAAAGCCCGGCGCCTCCCCCACACGTCTCCGAGCTTCGCGCCGAGCAGCATCACCGCTGCCATGGTCAGGGTGTAGAACGTGATCGCACTCTGCATGGCGGACACCGTGGTGTCGAGATCTTTGACGACCGTGGAAATTGACACGTTCATCACAGTGCTGTCAAGCACCATTACGAACTGGGCCGCGCCCAGAATGCTTACTGCTGTCCACTTTTTCACGCTGGCCCCCGCACTGTTGGCACGTCGTCTGAGGTGAACGTACCAGCTTGCGCGCGCATGCAGTGAGAAAAACTCATGGCAACTGTGCCCGGCACCTCACCGCCGACTAACGCAGTGTTCGCACCATAGTGTCGCGGGTGCCCGTCGAGGCGATCCGGAAAAAACCGGCAGAGCGATAGAGATTAACGGCGTAATTGTCGCGCTCCACGCTCAGGCTTATGCGAGCGTGCCCCGCTGTTCGCGCCTGGGTGACGACGGCATCCAGCAGCGCCCGTCCAACACCCTGCGCCCGCCAAAGTGGGCTCACCCCCAGAATCAGCTCGGGCACCCCTGGTCCGAGGAATCCATGACCGGGGTCGTTCGCGGCGAAGAGGCGATACCAGCAGGCCCCGACGGGTGAGCCCTCGTCGCCTTCGGCAACACAACCGCCATCGCCCGGCTTCTGCCAGCCGGAGACGTAGTGCGAAAAGTCCCTGTCGGCGAGCACTGCCATGCGCGGGCGCGACTGCAGCCAGTTCCAGTTGACAGCCTCGACCATCATGTCGGTGAGCAGTCTGGCATCACTCGGCACAGCTTCACGAACCCGAAAGCCTTCCATAAAGTGACAATACTTCACAGTTGTTTCGTGCTGGTTTCTGGACTTCTCCGTTGCGAGAACGTCAGGTTACGAGTTTTCAGTAGCGGATGGCGTCGATCACCTTGACCCGCACGGCAACGAGCGCGGGCAGGAGACCGGCGAGAGCGCCGACGACAGTTGATGCCACGAGGCCCAGGATGGCGGCCTCGACGGGGAACGGCGGGAAGTCAGTCACCATCCCCTGACCTATCAGGCCCTCGACCCATGGGTTCTTGACGATTAGCACAGCCGCAATTACTCCGAACAGCCCGGCGACAACCGTCGCCGCCACGCTTTCCATCATGACTGAGAAGAAGACTCGACCCGCAGTTGCACCGAAACTGCGACGGATTCCGATCTCACGAATGCGCTGTTTGAGCGTGACCATGGCGATGTTGACCAGGCCAAGCGCGCCGAGCAGTAGAACAAGCCCGGCAACTCCGCCGACCATGATTTTCATTGGAAGGAACGGATCGCCGATTCCCCACGAACCGTAGTCATTGCGATTGACATTCACGTTAGCGTCTTTTCCGAGTGCGCCCTGTACGTCACGCTGCAATGCTTTGGTCATCTCGTCAGCGACTTCCGGTGGCACCCATACCTCGTACATCGGGGGCTGCGCGCCGAAACTGTAGCCGAAGCTTCCGCCACCGAAGCCAGTGGCCATCCCACCGCTGGTACCCGATGATGACGCCTGCGCCGCGGGAGGAAGAGCCTGCAGCGCGTCAACGAGCATGTAGAACCGCGGCTGGTTTTCCCATTCCGATGTCGAGACGACGCCGATGACGACGGCGGTCGTGTTCTGCTGGCCGGTCAGGACTGTGGTCGGCTGGGTGGCGAGATCAGGCCTGCCCAACCGGTCGTAGTACACGGAGTTCACGACGACAGCCGGCGCAAGCCGCTCGCGGTCAGCTGAGCTGAACCAGTTGCCATCCGTCAGACGTATCCGATGCATGGCGGCATACGCTTCATCGACGCCCGTCGTCGGCACGTTCATCGCGCCATCCGCAAATTGGACGAGCTGGCTGCTGTTGATGACCCGACTCGAGAAGCTGATGTCGTAGCGTTCGATCGCCGTCGCCCAAGCCGCGTTCATGACCTCTCCAGACGGCGCACTACCGTCACCCATCGAGGCATTCAGCTGCAGGTTGGCAGGACGGCCACTCTGGCTCTCGTACTGTTCAATCATCGATTGGTTGGCGACCCCACCGAGTCCGACGACAGTGGTGATTGCACAGACAGCGACGGCCACACCGATCAGCGACATCATGACGCGCGTCTTGTGGATGCGCACTTCTTGCCATGCCTCGACGAACGCGCCAACAGCCCCGCTCAGGAAGCGCGTCATGCGGGCACCGCCTCAACCGCAACACCCGACGGGGTGAGCAAGCCATGATCGAGCCTGAAATGTGTCGAGGCAAGCTCGGCAATTGCCGGATCGTGAGTGATGGTGACGAGTGCAGCTCCCGATGCTGTTGCCACCTCATCAAGAAGTTGCATGACGCTCGCCCCGGTTTCGAGGTCGAGGGCACCAGTGGGTTCGTCGGCAAGGATCAGCCGGGGCCCACGCACGAGAGAACGGGCGATAGCGACACGTTGCTGTTCACCGCCCGAGAGCTTGTCTGGCATGGCAGTGGCCCGACTGGCGAGCCCCACCCGCTCGAGCATCTCCATTGCGATCTTGCTGCGCTGCCAGAACTGACGGCCGTCAGCGTAGAGCAACGGGGTCATCACGTTCTCGAGCGCAGTGCGCCCTTGGAGCAGGTTGAACTGCTGGAAGATGAAGCCGATATCGCGCCCCCTGGCTCGGTCACGCGCGTTGGCCGAAAGCGACTGCACGGGCTTGTCGTCGAAGAACATCTCCCCTGTGGTCGGGGTGTCGAGCAGTCCGAGCATGTTAAGCAGTGTCGACTTGCCCGAACCGGAGCGACCAACGATTGAAATGCGATCCCCAACCGATACGACAAGATTCACTCCGCTCAGAATCGTGAGGGGCGGTGCATCAATCAGGTTGACAGTGCGGGTGACCTCTTCAAGTCTGAGCAGGGTCACGAGCCGATTCCCATGTCGGCACACTCCATGCTGCCGTCAGCATTCGTGATGCAGCCGTTCTCATCTGGAGCGACGACGCCGGGAACGAACTGGTTGATCATGTCGCCCTCGACCAGGCCCTCGATGACCTCAACGAGCGTGCCATCGGTCATCCCGAGGGTGACAGGGCGCTCTTCAGTCGTTCCGTCTGCGAGCACAGCCCAGACGATGCCGGTCTTCGCCGTTCCCTTGACCGATGTCGTCGGCACAACGAGGACGTTTTCTGCTTTGCCGCCTGCGATGGTGATCTGAGCAGCAAGTCCGGAGAAGACAGTGACATCAGCGGGGATGGCGCAGCGCACCGTGGTTCCTCCACCTGTCGAGCCGGTCCCGGTCTCGCCCGGTGTGGTGCCAGTGTCAGCGCCGGCCAGTGGTGTTGAAATCACGAGGCCGGTGCAGGTGAACGGTGCTGGTCCGTTGGTGATGGCTATCGATGCCTCGGTCGGCTGGTTGAGCAGCCGGTACTGCTGCTCGGGACTGAGCGATCCGCTCACCGAGAAAGTCGGAGGAGCGATCTGGCCGCCGGCATCTCCGACGGCAACTGACTGGCCGGGAAGGACGGTGAACGAGCTCAGCACGCCACTGATCGGGGCCGTGACCTTCGCGAAGGTGACGGCGGGACGCGGCTGTGTAACGGTGACGTTGCCCGCGGCATCCGTTGACTCGACAGGCTCACGGATTGTTTCGACCTTGATGTCGTAGAGGGTGTCGCCAGCGGCAACGTTCTGGCCGGCCGAGGCGAAGACCTCGTCGACGGTGCCCTGCCCGGTAGCGCGCACCGGCACAGCAGCGTCTGCCTGCACAGTCGCGGGAAGCGTGACGTCGTTTGTGATGGTGCCGATCTCGACAGGGATCTGTGGTTGCACGATTTGTCCCGTCGGCTGCGCAGGATCGTTGGCCTCTGCGCTATCGGGGAAGAAAGCGATTTTCACCAGCGCGATGGCGATCGCCACAATGACGACCAATCTGATGATGGGAAAGACCCATTTGCGTGCAACGTTCACCGGTACCCCGTCCGATCGACAACAATGTTCCGATACTAGGGGGGCACAGAGATCGAAAACTGGTTCTGAGCAGGAAATACATCCACAGGATGAGTGCAGGTTGAGCACACACGCCCTCCGGAGGATGACGGCCGCGAACACGAACGGCGGTCACTCATCCGTGCAGCACCACGCAGACGAACGGGTACACAAAAGCGGGGTGAGCCATGGCCCACCCCGCTTGAACGAGAATACGTATTCTCGATTTTGTTCTGACTTACGCCTCGATGACCAGCGGAACGATCATCGGTCGACGGCGCAGGCTGCTCGATACCCAGCGGCCAACGACACGGCGGATGATCTGCGACAGTGCGTGCGAGTCGCGCACACCGTTGTGGGATGCCTCCTCCAGCGCCGCAGCGATCTTCGGGATGACTGCATCGAAGACGGAGTCTTTCTCGGCGAAGCCCTTCGCGTGGATCTCTGGTCCGGAGACAATCTTTCCGGTCTTCGCGTCAACGACGACGATGATGGAAATGAATCCCTCTTCGGCGAGGATACGGCGATCCTTGAGGTCGGCATCCGTCACACCACCGACGGTCGAGCCGTCAACGTAGACAAAGCCGATGTCGAGCTGGCCGACAACCGTTGCAACGCCATCGAGCAGGTCGATGACGGTGCCGTCTTCGGCCAGGATCGTGTTCTCAATCGGGATACCGCTCGAGACGGCGATCTTCTGCTGGGCGACCAGGTGACGGAATTCACCGTGCACTGGGAGCACATTCTTCGGCTTGAGGATGTTGTAGACGTAGAGCAGTTCGCCGGCGGCCGCGTGTCCGGAGACGTGCACCTTGGCGTTGCCCTTGTGCACGACGTTCGCGCCGAGCTTCGTGAGGCCGTCGATGATGCGGTAGACCGCGTTCTCGTTGCCGGGGATCAGGCTGGACGCCAGGATGACAGTGTCGCCCTCGCCGACCTCGATCTGGTGGTCCTTGTTGACCATGCGGCTGAGAACGGCCATCGGCTCACCCTGCGAACCGGTGGACATGTAGACGATCTTGTCGTCTGGGATGTCTTTGGCCTTCTTGAAGTCGACCAGAACGTTCTCGGGAACCTTGAGGTAGCCAAGCTCGGCGGCGATCGTCATGTTGCGCACCATCGAGCGGCCGAGGAGTGCGACGCGGCGACCATTGGCGTGTGCTGCATCGAGAACTTGCTGCACGCGGTGCACGTGGCTGGAGAAGCTGGCAACGATGACTCGGCGCGGTGCGCGGCGAATGACGTCGTCGAGCACCGGGCCGATCGCACGCTCGCTCGGCGTGAAGCCGGGAACGTCTGCGTTGGTGGAGTCAACCAGGAACAGGTCGATGCCCTCTTCGCCGAGGCGAGCAAAGTCGCGCAGGTCGGTGAGGCGGTTGTCGAGCGGCAGCTGGTCCATCTTGAAGTCACCGGTGTGCAGCACAGAGCCACCATCGGTGAAAATCGCAACAGCGAGAGCGTCGGGGATCGAGTGGTTGACGGCCACGAATTCGAGCTCGAACGGGCCGATGATCTCTTCCTGGCCCTCCTTCACCGTCAGCGTGAACGGCTTGATGCGGTGCTCCTTGAGCTTGGCCTCGATGAAGGCGAGCGTCAGGGCTGAACCGATCAGGGGGATGTCGGCGCGCAGCTTGAGCAGGTAGGGAACCGCGCCGATGTGGTCTTCGTGACCGTGCGTGAGCACGATGCCGAGAATGTCGTCGAGACGGTCGCGGATGGGGCTGAAGTCAGGAAGGATCAGGTCGACACCGGGCTGGTGCTCTTCGGGGAACAGCACTCCACAGTCGACGATCAAGATTTTGCCGTCGATTTCGAAGGTGGTCATGTTTCGGCCGATTTCGCCGATTCCGCCGATCGGGGTGATGCGGAGTGTGCCCGGCTTAAGCTTGGGCGGATCGTATACGTCGTTGGGCATATGCCCTCCTCAGGTGAGTTTTTCGGGTGTGTTTAGCGTGTGGTGCCCGCTACCTTGGGCAATGCGCCACCTGCGGCGGCGTTGCGGTCAGGGCGGAAGTTGGAGAAGTCGACGCCCGGAATGTTCTTGACCAGGTCGATCTCGTCTTCGATCTTCGCGGCCTCCCATTCCTCGGGGCCGACAAGCGGAAGGCGAACGCGCGGGCTGCCGATACGACCCAGCCCGTGCAGGATGTACTTAGCTGCGACGGTGCCGGGTACGTGAGTCATCACTGCGCGTACCAGCGGTTCAAGCTGCTGGTGGGCTGCTGTAGCTGTTGCCAGATCACCTGCGTTGACCGCGTCGATGATGACGCGGTACGGGGCGGCTGCCACGTTGGCTGTGACACCGATCAGGCCCGTGCCACCGATGGCCAGGTGCGGCAGGATGTTGGCGTCGTCGCCCGAGAAGTAAAGCAGATCTGTCTGGTTGAGTACTCGGCTGGCCTGCGCGAAATCGCCCTTGGCATCCTTGATTGCGAGGATGTTGGGGTGCTTGGCCGCGCGCAGGATCGTGTCGTAGGCGATTGGGATGCCGGTGCGGCCCGGGATGTCGTAGAGGATGACGGGCAGGTCGGTAGCATCGGCGATCATCCGGAAGTGAGTGAGCACGCCGGCCTGGGTGGGCTTGTTGTAGTACGGCGTGACGATCATGTTGCCGTCGGCGCCGGCTTTCTCGCTGCGCTGGGCCAGCTGAATGGCGTGTGCCGTTTCGTTCGAGCCGCCGCCGGTGATGATCTTGGCGCGCCCGGCGGAGACAGATTTGCCGACCTCAACCAGTTTGAGCTTTTCCGGGTCGGTCAGCGTCGACGTTTCACCGGTGGTACCGGTCACGACGATGCCATCGGCTCCGGCATTGATGACGTCGTCGATGTGCTTCTCGACCCCCGCCCAGTCCACTTCACCGTCGGCGGTGAAGGGGGTGACGAGAGCGACGAGAACCTGACCGAAGGGATTCAAAGACGTAGACACGTTTTACAGGTTATCGGGTCGAGAAGCCCCAGCGTGCCTATCGGTTACTCAGGACGTCTTCAAGAGTGCGCGGAGCATGCCCGGCAATTGTCTGGACGTCATGCGTGACCCGGGCCAACTCGCCGTCAGCGATCGCCGTGTACGTGCTCACCCATGCCTCAACCTGCCAATCGGGAGCCCCATAGTGTGACCGGGAAGCGAAGGCTTCCTCGAGGGTCTCGTTCACGAACGTGAACGGTTTTCCGGTGGCAGCGGATGCGCGACGCGCAAGTTCGCCAAAGTTCAGCGCTTCTCCCCCGGTGAGTTCGTAGATCACGTTGAGGTGCTGGTCGGGATGAAGGAGGACGGCTGTCGCGACGTCCGCGACGTCCGCCCTGGCCACCGCCGCTGTCACGCCGTCGCCTGCCGGGCCCCGGATGACGCCGTTCTGATCGGCGAATTCCGGCAGCAGATCGAGGTAGAAGTTGTCGCGAAGGAACGTGTAGTCCATTTCGCTGTCGCGGATGGCGGCCTCGGTGGCACCGTGGTCGCGGGCCAGCGTGAAGCCGGCAGAATCTCCTGCTCCGACGAACGAGGTGTACACG
Organism: Leifsonia sp. A12D58; assembly: GCF_047530025.1. Lineage (NCBI taxonomy): Bacteria > Bacillati > Actinomycetota > Actinomycetes > Micrococcales > Microbacteriaceae > Leifsonia > Leifsonia sp. A12D58. The sequence continues at coordinate 64,698 of NZ_JBLJAT010000005.1, forward strand.
ATATGGCGCACGCCGGCCCGGGCCGCGGCGTTGATGAATGTCACGTGTTCATGCACCCGGTCGGCCGATTCATGCGCAGACACCATGAAGAGAACGTCAACCCCCTCGAGTGCCTTTTGAGCCGCGTCGCCGTCTCTGTATTCGGCGACGGCGATCTCGGTGCCATCGATTCGCGGTGCGCGTGCGGGGTCGCGAACGATCAGCCTCACGGTGAGCTCATCGCCGACAGTCTCGGAGACCAGTCCGCGTGCGACTCTCGATCCGATGTGCCCTGTGGCCCCTGTTACAGCGATCCGAGTCATGACGCACTCCCCTTCACTACGTCGTTCACCACCTTGTACGTTGTTTGACTGAACCCTCCGTTGAGTTGGCGCATTCCCGTCAGGCTGAGTTCGATGTCATGGTCGAGCGGGCCGAAGAGTGGGATGCCGCTGCCAAGAAGCACGGGAGCGCGCGAGATGATCATGTCGGTGATCAGCCCTGCGCGCAGGAACGTCTGGATCGTCTGACCGCCATCAACGTATACCCGGCGAGCGCCGTCGTCGTTCAGGGTCGTGACGACCTCGTCGAGCGAATCATGGATGCTGGTGAGTGGCTCGAGCTCATCGGCTGTGTGCCGACCCGCCATCGTTCGGCTGAAGACGAGTACGCGCTTGCCCTCGTATGGCCACGGCTCGAACTCTCTGACCGTCTCGTAGGTATTGCGGCCGACAACGAGGGTATCGATCGAGGCAAAGAATGCGTCGAAACCTGTATCGCCGAGCACGGCGTCCCATTTGGTCAGCCACTCAATGTCTCCGTTCTCCCTGGCGATGAAGCCGTCGAGACTGGTTCCGATGAACACGGATGCCGCAAAATCTGCTTTCATATTTCGCACGCTAGCACCGGCGTCCGACAGTGCGCAGATCTGCGAAGGCGCCGTTCTTGCCCGAAGGATGTAACAGCACGACTCCCGGCGACCCCCGCACGGGGGTTGGTGGTCGAGCTGGAATTCGGTCACCCTCAGGAGTCTGTTCAACGGCGATGAGGGGATCATTGGTGAACACTGAATCTGGCTATGCGGTGCCAGCCGGCTGGTACGTCGACCCGGGTGGTTCGCTGCAGCTGCGCTGGTGGAACGGTGACGTGTGGACCGACAACGTGCATCCGATTCCCCCGCAGATTCAGGCGCCAGCGCCAGCGCCAGCGACTGCAACCGCCTCCCCTTCCGCAACCGCAACCGAAACCGAAACCGACGCTTCGCCTGCCGAGCCGGCTCCTCTCACCAGGCGCGAGCTCCGGGAACGCGCCGAGTCGCTGGCTTCGGCCGCAGCACTGGCTCCGATCGCCCCACGCATCGCTGAAGTGTCCGACTATCAGTGGGACCGCGAATCAAAGCCCGCAACGACTGTGCAGACCTGGTCGGCGGAGCCCGCTGCAGAGATCACGCATTTCCGCGACATACCCAGCAGATGGAGCAGCGTCTCGGTGTGGCTGCTGGCCTTCACCCCCTGGCTGACGCTGATTTGTCTGGTCATCACCGTGCTGGTGAGTTCATCGACTGGCACCCCCGGCTGGGTCCAGGTACGCCTGTTCCTGATTCCATTCCTGCTCACCATCGGCTGGGCGAGGCGAGACACTCGCCGCTTGCGCATCTGGGGGCACGAGGTCGTCCCGCACTGGGCCTGGTCGTTCCTGGGCGCGCCAGGCTATCTGATCGCCCGCACCATCGTTCTGCGCCGCAATGCCGGGGTGGGAGCAGCACCGATCTGGGTATGGGGCGCCAATGTGATCACCGCTGCCGGGGGTAGCGTGCTCCTCGTGTTCTGGGCGCTCTCACTCGCCGTCCCCCAACTGATGGAGGGGATCGAGGATGTGATCACGGCAGACTTGCAGGCAGAAGGCATGTCATACGCGATCAAGTGCCCGCGCTCACTGACGGGTACGACGTTCACCTGCATCGCTTCCGACACCACTGGGACGACACAACCCATCTCTGTACAACTCGACGGCTATGACGGCTCGTTCACGTACTCGGTTCCCGGAGTTCTGGCGACGCAGTCCTAGCAATGGCAGCGTCGTGGCGATGGCCGGTCGTACCATTCGCTGCGGCGCCGTGGTGCACTGGGATAGTTTTGGCTCCTAGCGGGGCATCCGCTGCCTGAGCCCGGCGATCAACAACTGGCAGCCGTATTCGAATGATCGCTCGGCACGGGTCTCGGCATCGTTTGCGGCGAGCGCTCGCTGGAGGGGGCTGGGGTTCGAGTCCTCGTTGCCCGGTATCTCGGAGAAGCGCCACACTTCACTCGGTGCCTTGATGTCGAGCGCCGCACCGTAGGCAAAGCTGTCGAGCATGCTGATGAGCGGGATCAGCTCATCGTCGGCGAATCCCGCCTTGCTGAAGCGGGTGGCGAGGCGATCGTACGAGGCGACGACGGCGGGGTGAGAAACCGTCTGCCAGAACAACAGGGGCACAAGGGCCGGCACCGCGGCGTATGTGCGCCTCAATGCCCGAACGGTGCCGAGCACGAGCCCCTCCCAGTCGTCGCGTCCGATGGTCTCGTCGCCCTCGACCGGAAAGCGCTCGAGCAGCTCGCCGCGCATCAGCTCAATAATCTCTTCACGACCGCTGACATGGTTATAGAGGGACGACGGCGTCACGCCCAGGCTCTTCGCCAGTTTGGGGATCGTGAAGGTACCCGTCGTTTCGAGTAGACGGATGCTCGCATCAGTGATGATGTCTACCGAGAGAATCGGGACAGTGGGTCGCGACATGTGTTCCTCCTGAGTCGAACCTGGGGTCAAGCCTAAGCACGAAGCTCATTGCCTTACGAACTGATCCCGCACCGTGCAATCGAATTTACACACCCGTCATAATTGGGCATTGACCGCGTAACAGCTGCTCAACATAATAAACGAATGGCATTCGTTACCACAGATGGCGCGACGGAATCAACGTCGAACCCGGCCCCCTCGCCCGGCGGCACTTCACGCGAAGACGGAGGGGCTTCCGGAACTCCAGAGGGCCTGAAGAAGGATGTCCTCGGCACAGCGTCCATCGCCTTCATCGTGGTCTCTGCCGCTGCACCGCTCACGATCATCGCGGGTATTGCACCGCTGGCGATGAGCATCGGTGGCGTCGGCACCCCGAGCGCCTACATCATTGCCGGCCTCGTGCTCGCTCTCTTCGCCGTCGGTTTTATGGCCATGACCAAGCATGTGAGGGCACTCGGAGGCTTCTACAGCTACATCTCCCACGCCCTCGGTAAGCACGCGGGTCTCGGTGCGGGCCTTGTCGCAGTCGTGTCATACAACGCGCTGCAGATCGGCCTGTACGGTCTGCTCGGCGTGCAGGCCACCGGTGCAGTCGCTGCCTTCACGGGCGTCGACGTACCATGGTGGGTCTTCGCCGGCATCGCCATCGGGCTGGTCTACTTCCTCGGGTACCGTGGCATCGACGTTGGCGCCAAGGTGCTCGTCGTATTACTGACTGTCGAGACCCTGATCCTGCTCGTGCTGGCCGTCGCTGTCCTTGCCGCTGGTGGAGCATCCGGTTTCACGTTCGACTCATTTGCGCCACAGAACGTCTTCGTCCCTGGCGTCGCAGCCATCCTTGGCTTCGCGTTCGCCGCGTTCATGGGCTTCGAGTCATCCGCGCTCTACCGCGAAGAAGCACGCAACCCCGACCGCACCGTGCCGCGCGCCACCTACATCGCTGTCGGCTTCATGGCCATCTTCTACACCTTCTCCATCTGGATCCTCGTCCAGGCGTTCGGCAGCGCCGATATCGTTGCCGTCGCCGGCGAGCACACCGCTGACCTGGCCTTCGTCGCCATGCAGCAGTACGTCGGCGAGTGGGGCGTTGCCCTGATGTACGTCCTTATCGTCACCAGCGTGTTCGCGTCACAGCTCGCCTTCCACAACGCGATCAACCGCTACACCCTGTCGCTCAGCCGCGATGGCGTGCTTCCCGCCCGCCTCGGCACGCTGCACCCCACACGTCTCACGCCGTACGTCTCCGGCATCGTGCAGTCAATCGTCGCCATCATCATCGTTGGCTTCTTTGCCGTACTCGGTCTTGACCCGTACATGCAGCTGCTCATTTGGGTGAACACTCCTGGCGTCGTCGGCATCATCATGTTGCAGACCCTGACCAGCGTTGCAGTGATTGTCTTCTTCCGGCGCCACCGCGAACTGGCCAGACGCTGGTACGTGGTGCCCGCTGCCGTGCTCGCCACTATCGCTCTGTTGGCCGTCACGCTGCTGGTCACGTCGACCATGGAGCTGCTCACCGGCTCAACCGACGTTCTGTTCAACGCGATTCTCGTCGCCGTCACCCCCACAGTGTTCCTGGTCGGTGTGATCGCGGCAGCCGTCATCAAGCGTCGCCGTCCCGAGGTCTACGCCCGCATCGGAGGCATCACCAATGACTAACTCCACCCCCCTCGATCTCGTGGTGCATGCCGACAGGGTGCACACCATGGTGGGCGATGGCAGTGCCGACGCCGAGATCACCTCGATCGGCATTCGAGACGGGTTTATCGTCTCAGTGGGCACCAGAGCGGATGCCGCCGACTGGCAGGCGGCCACCTCCCTCGATCTTGGCGACGCGACCATCACGCCGGGGCTGACGGACGCGCACATCCACCCGATCATGGGTGCTGCCCTGGCGAGCGGGGTCGACCTCACGAGCGTCAACACCATTGAGGAGGCCCGCGCGGTACTCTCGGCATACGCTGTCGATCTGTCGCGTGACGATTGGGTGCTTGGCTGGGGACTGAACCTGAACGTGTTCGGCACCGACGACATCCGCGGGGATGTTTTCGACACCGTCACGCATGGTCTGCCGATGTTCCTGCGCCTGTTCGACGGGCACTCTGCGCTGGCCAACCCGCGCGCCCTTGAGATCGCCGGTGTGACCGGGCCGCGCGATTTCGGCCAGGCCTCCAGCATCGCCTGCGACGCAACCGGCACGCCCACCGGCATGCTGTACGAGTGGGATGCCATGGACCTCGTGCAGCTGCACCTGCCGGAGGACGCGCCGGAGGTACTGGCCGGTCGTTTCCTTGACATCCTCCACCAGATGTCGGCCACCGGCCTCACCGGTGGCCACGCCATGGACTTCACCGGCTCCCCGGTCGACATGCTGAACGCCCTCGAAGCCGAGCTCGACCTGCCGTTGCGCCTGCGCTTCGCACCATGGTGCAACCCCGGCGCCACGGAAGCCGACCTGCAGGAGCTGCTGGCGATACAGGGTACTGCCGGCCGACGCTGGAGCGTCGAAGGCGTCAAGCTGTTCATCGACGGCACCATCGACAACGGAACGGCCTGGCTCGCCCAGCCGGACTCCCTCGGGCAGTCCCGCGACAGCTTCTGGCCAGACCCCGCCTCGTATCGCGCCGCCCTCAGCTGGCTCGACGCACACGGCGTGGCCACCGCCACCCACTCCATCGGCGACGCCGGCATCGAGTACGTGCTCGACACCATGGCGTTGCTCGAGAGAAGAGTCACCCACCGCGTCGAACACATCGAAACGGCGCCCGCGGCAGTCGTTGCGCGGTTCGCCGCCCTCGGCGTCGCCGCGAGCATGCAGCCCACTCACTGCACGCACTACACAAAGCCAGACGGCAGCGACAACTGGTCGCGTCGACTCGGGCCTGAGCGCACCGCTCGCGGCTTTCCGACGAGAGACATTCGCGACAGCGGAGCCATCCTCGCCCTCGGCTCTGACTGGCCAATTGCACCGTTCGACCCGCGTGCGATCATGGCCGATGCCCAGCTCCGCAGGCAGGTCGGCCACCCGGATGCCGCGCCCTGCCAGCCTGAGCAGGCGCTCACGGCCAGGATGGCGCTTGAGGGCTACACGAGCCACGCCGCTGCGTCGATCGGGCAGTCAGATCGACTCGGCACCATCGCACCAGGCCGTTGCGCTGACCTCACGGTGTTCGGTGCCGACCCGTTGGCACTCGACGCAGACGACCTCGCCGACGTCCCGATCGTCGCCACCCTCGTCGACGGATCAGTGCAGTACCGCGGCCTGAACTACCAGGGAGCCCTCTAATGGCAGCAACGCCCCTCGAATCGCCCATTCGCGTGATCGAATCGACGGGCGACTTCCCGTCGCTCGCCCCGGTTGATCGCGAGGCCCCGGCTCCCGTGCGGATCGCGCTGGTGCAGCACGCCTGGGACCCGGATGCCGACGCATTGCGCTCTTGGCTGGATGCGGCGGTCGACGCGGCAGCCGCGGCGGGAGCAGAAATCGTCTTCCTGCCCGAGATCACGCTCAGCCGCTACCCGGCAGACACCATTCCCACCGGTGTGGCCAGCGATCAGGCCGAAGATCTGGAGACTGGCCCGACGCTTGAGTTCGCGACATCCGCTGCCCGCCGGGCCGGCATCTACGTGCACGTGTCGCTGTATCGCACGGCGCCGAATGCCGCCGAGCAGAGCGACGGCCAGTCCGACGGGCTGGGCCTGAACACCGCAGTCGTCGTGAGTCCGATGGGCGAGATTGTCGCGGCGACAAACAAGCTGCACATTCCGGTCACGGCTGGATACTACGAAGACAAGTACTTCAGGCAGGGGCCGGCCGACGAGCCATACCCCGTTTATGAGCTCGACGGCATCGACGGCGCACGTTTCGGCCTGCCCACCTGCTGGGACGAGTGGTTTCCCGAGGTCGCGCGTGCCTATTCTCTCGGCGGTGCCAACATCGTTGTCTACCCGACAGCGATCGGCTCAGAGCCCGACCACCCCGACTTCGACACCATGCCGCTCTGGCGCCAGGTGATCGTGGGCAACGGCATCGCCAACGGTCTGTTCATGGTCGTACCCAACCGCACCGGTGCCGAAATCAAGCCTGATGGCACACCGGGAAACACCTTCTATGGCTCGTCGTTCATCAGTGACCCGTATGGCCGTGTGCTCGTCGAAGCGCCGCGCGATGAGGCCTGCGTGCTGGTGGCCGACCTTGACCTGGGGCAGCGTGACGACTGGCTCGACCTGTTCCCGTTCCTGGCGACACGTCGCCCCGATACCTATGGCGTGCTGACTATGCCCGTCGCGGAGTAAACGATGACCGATTCAACCTGGCGGATGCCGGCTGAAGGCGACCGCCACGAACGGCTCTGGCTGGCGTGGCCGACAAGCGGCTACACGCTGGGCGAGAGCGCGGCCGATGCCGAATCAGCCAGGCAGACCTGGGCGGCAGTTGCCAACGCTGCGGCCGACTTCGAGCCGGTGAACGTCGTCGTCGCGCCCGCCGATGCCGATATCGCTCCGCGTTATCTGTCATCTGAGATTGAATTGCAGGTCCGTGACATCGACGACGCGTGGATTCGAGACAGCGGCCCCACATTTGTCGTCAATGATGCAGAGCCAGGTCGGCTCGGCGCAGTCACCTGGGTGTTCAACGGGTGGGGCCAGCAGGAATGGGCGCACTGGGACAAAGACAGCACGCTCGGACCGGCTGTTGCGGAATGGGCAGGCGCAGAGCGCATCGATTCATCGCTGGTCAACGAGGGTGGCGGCATCCACGTCGACGGCCTCGGCACGGTGTTCGCCACCGAGTCGGTGCAGCGTGACCCCGGACGAAACCCCGGCATCTCTCGCGCTGAGGTCGAGGCAGAGTTCTCCCGCACGCTAGGAACGACAAACACCGTCTGGTTGCCGCGTGGTCTCACGCGTGACGCGGAAGAGTTCGGCACGCGCGGTCACGTCGATATCGTCGCTACGATCGCGTCGCCAGGTCGGGTGCTGCTGCATGACCAGCGCGATCCGGCGCATCCGGACTACGCCATCACCGCGCTCATCCGCGAGACGCTTTCGCAGGCACGGGATGCTCGGGGGAACCCGTTCGAGATCATCGACCTGCCTGCACCGGCAACGCTGCGCGATGCCGGTGGATTCGTCGACTACAGCTATGTCAACCATGTTCTCGTGAATGACGGCGTGATCGCCTGCTCCTTCGGCGACGAGCATGACGCGGATGCCGTAGCGATCCTGGCCGATGCATACCCGGGTCGCCGAGTGGTCACCGTCGACGCTCGCCCACTGTTTGAGCGCGGTGGCGGCATCCACTGCATCACACAGCAGCAACCCGCCGTTCGGTAGGCTCAGCGGTACTTACCGCCTCGCGAGCGAACGGAGTGCTCAGTGTCGACATCCGCTACAAAGAAAACGGTCAAGCCGAATTTCCTGGCCCGATTGACGCCGATGAACTGGATTGCACTCGTGCTCTTCATTCTGACGGTGATCTTCATCATCCAGAACACCAGCACCGTCTCAATCGACTTGCTGTGGATCAGCGTCCGTTCGCCGCAGTGGCTGACAATCAGCGTGATCTTTTTGATCGGTTGGTTGTGTGGGTATTTCACTCGTAGGCGAAAGAACTCGAAGGACTAGGCAGGGTTCGGCGGCCTCGGCCCACGTGCTGGACGACTAGTTCCAAAAACCGAGGTGCGACTGCACGGCCTCATCCTGCAGCGCAGGACCGACAACAATCGTGTCGCGCTGTCCCGCTGCGAATACTGCGCGGCACGGTAGACGCATGGTGGGATTTTCGGGGTTTGCGCCGGTGATCGCATAAAGCTGGTCTTCGGCGAGCGCATAGACAACTCGACCCACCCCAGACCAATAGATCGCTCCTGAGCACATGGCGCAGGGCTCGCAGCTCGTGTAGAGCGTGTACTCACGGAGCTCCGCCGACGTGAACCGATGCGACGCCAGACGAATCAACATCGTTTCGGCGTGCGCTGTGCGATCGACGTCGGTGGTCACCCGATTCTCTGCCTCGAGCACGACCTCTCCCGATGCATCGGCCAGGACAGCACCGAACGGGTGATTGCCATGCTCTACCGCGAGCTTGGCCACCTCGATCGCATCGCGGAGGCGGGCCAGGTCAATCGCAGTTGGCTCAGACACCGAGCTCAGATCTGTGGACATTGCCCTATTCAATCGGATCCGCGGCTGTCTGGCGAACAACAGCTGTGAGCTGACGCCGTGCCCTGTCCGGCATCGAGAGTCGTGGGTAGCCTGACCGAAAAGACACTCGGGAGGATTTTTTCATGTCTGCACACGACAACATCTCGGTAGATCCGAAGCTCGCCGATCTCTACAAGGACATCCACCGTCATCCGGAACTCGGCTTCCAGGAGCACCGCACCGCCGACCTCGTCGCTCAGCGCATGAAGGATCTGGGTTTCGAGGTTACGACAGGAATCGGAAAGACAGGCGTCGTGTGTCTCCTGAAAAACGGTTCAGGTCCCACGGCCCTGTTGCGTGCAGATATGGATGCCCTGCCCGTCAAGGAAGACACCGGGCTCGACTATGCCAGCACGATCACGTCGAAAGATGGCAACGGCAAGGTCGTTCCAGTTGCACATGCCTGCGGCCATGACATGCACATCACCTGCATGCTGGGCGCTGCGGAGATCCTCTCCCGAGACACCGCCAGTTGGGCCGGCACACTGATGATCGTGTTCCAGCCCGCTGAAGAGCTCGGGGCCGGCTCGCAGGCGATGGTCGATGACGGCCTGTTCGACAGGTTTCCGAAGCCCGATGTCGTGCTCGGCCAACACGTCGCTCCCCTGCCAGCCGGAAAGATCGCCGGCCACCCAGGCCCGTCATACGCTGGATCAGATTCGCTTCGCGTGCACCTCGTCGGCAAGGGCGCACACGGGTCGATGCCGCAGTCCTCAATCGACCCCATCGTGATGGCAGCGGCAACAGTCATGCGCTTGCAGACGATCATCTCTCGAGAGGTTCCAAGCACTGCCACCGCGGTACTCACCGTCGGGTCGATCCACGCCGGTGACGCCGCCAACGTCATTCCCGGTGACGCAGAGCTGCAGTTGAACATCCGCAGTTACGAGTCTTCAGTTCGGGAGCACATCCTGAACAGCGTCGATCGCATCGCGCGGGGCGAGGCAGCAACCGCCGGGGCCACAGAGCAACCGACGATCACCGAGATCGAGCGCTTTCCCATCGTCGTCAACGATCCTGCAGCTTTGAAAAAGACACTCGACGCCTTCGCCGACTGGCTGGGTGCAGACAAGATTCTCGATCCGGGTGCAGGCGCGGGCAGTGAAGACGTCGGAATCTTCGCCACAAGTTCGGGCGCGCCGTTGTCGTATTGGCTTCTCGGCGGCACCGATCCCTCACTGTTCACCACGGGAGACATGAACGATCCAGCCCTGCTCACTGTGCCGTCCAACCATTCACCGCACTACGCTCCCGTCATCGAGCCGACACTCACCAACGGAGTCACAGCGCTCGTCGTCGCAACTCGGACCTGGCTGCCAGCCGCGTAATCTGCTGTCACAGAAGTTTCGGTTGCCCACGGGACGCGTAGCGTCACTGGCATGCATCCGCTTCTTGCCCTCCTCCTCGTTGTGGGATTGATAGCGGCGGCCACTGTCGTCGGGCTGCTCTGGCGTACTCGCCAGGGCAGTCTGCACGTGGTGACGGATGCCGGTGCTCCCCTGCCGCTCGCACCGCGCCTCGACGGCGCGACAGCCGCACATCCGCTGACGCCGGCAGACCTCGGCAGCTCAGCGCCGTTCGGCTCCCGGGCAACGCTCGTGCAGTTCTCCACCGAGTTCTGCGCGAGGTGCCCGGCGACCCGGCGACTTCTGGGCGAGGTTGCGTCCACCCGCGAGGGCGTGGTGCACCTGGATATCGACCTCACTCACCGGGCAGACCTCGCGAACCGCTTCAGGATTCTCCAGACACCGACCACCCTCGTTCTCGGCTCTGATGGCGCACTCACGGCCAGAATCAACGGCCTTCCGCTGCGCGACAGCGTGACCGAGCACCTCGACGCACTGACCGGACGCCACAGCGAAGGGAACAACCATGTCAACACCCCGCTCTGATCACCGGATCGGTGATACCTCGGCCGCTGCTGAGCCAACCAGTCACGCGACAGCCAGCGATCGCCTGCCAGCCACGCAATCAGGCATCGACCCGCGCGGTCTACGATTTAGCGCAGCGATCACCGGAGTGCTCCTGCTTGTCGTCGTGTATCTGGCCTTGGTCGGCGCCGCGACGGCCGCACTTGTGCTGCTCGCCGCGATCGCCGCGCTTTTCGCCTGGGGAGCATTCGCCGGAGTTTCGGCACACCCCTATGGACTTCTGTTCAGGAAACTGGTTCGTCCTCGGCTGGCACCACCGACTGAATTGGAGGCCCCTGCACCGCCGACATTCGCACAGGGCGTCGGACTCGTCGTGACCGGACTCGGGGTGTTGCTTGGACTGCTCGGCTTGCCACTCGCTGTGCCGATCGCCGCTGCCACAGCATTCGTCGCTGCGTTCCTCAATAGTGTCTTCGGCTATTGCCTCGGCTGCCAGATCTACCTCTTGCTGGTGCGCGCAGGCGTCCTCGGCCGCACGGTCCGCACGGTCACCTCCGCCTGAGGCCTGGACGCAATCGGCTGGCACCTGACAGCTTCAACACTTCGCAACAGCTGGGAGCAGGTTCTCAGTTTGCTGAACTGATCGTGCGGATAGGCTGGGGCACACAACTTCAGGAGGTTTCACCATGGCACTGACCAGCGAAGCAACGACAGTGTGGACCGGCCCGCTTGCGACCGGCCGCGGCACCACCAGCCTCGACTCCTCAAAGGCGGCTGAGTTCCCCGTCAATTGGAAGGCACGCGCAGAGGGCGAAGCGAACACCACCAACCCAGAGGAGCTTCTCGGGGCTGCTCACTCCGCCTGCTACTCGATGGCGCTGTCGAACGCACTCGGCGAAGCCGGACACGTTCCCGAAAGCATCCAGACCACTGCTGCCGTCACGTTCCAGCCGGGCAAGGGTGTCGTCGGAAGCCACCTGCTGGTGAACGCGACTGTTCCGGGGCTGACCGAGGCCGAGTTCCTGGTCTTCGCCGAGGATGCCAAGGTCAACTGCCCGATCTCGCAGGCTCTCGCCGGCATCCCGATCACCCTCGAAGCAGAACTCGCTTAACCGACGGCGGCAATAGGCCGCCGGATGCAGCCCACTCGCACATCGTTCTGGTCGAAGGCCGGTCATATTCATGCACGTTCTGGTCTCTGGTTCCACTGGTCTCATCGGCACAGAAGTCTGCCGCCAACTTGAGGCAGCTGGGCACGATGTCCTCCGCCTCGTCAGGCGCGAGCCGCTTCGACCCGGCGAGTACCAGTGGAGACCGGCAGAGCTCAGCATGGACCCCGGTGTGATCGAACGTGCGGATGCAGTGATCAACCTCTCGGGCGCTTCGCTGGCCCGGCTCCCCTGGACGCCCGGGTATCGACGCACCATCCTCAGCTCCCGCGTCCGTGCGACGCGAACCCTGACGGATGCGATCAAGCGAGCATCGCAGCGCCCTCAAGTTCTGCTCAACGCCTCAGCCGTCGGCATCTACGGCAATCGGCCAGGCGAGGTACTCACCGAGTCGTCCAGTCCCGGCCACGATTTTCTCGCCAATGTCGTCTCGACCTGGGAGCATGAAGCGCATCGCGCACCCGAGGGCACCAGAGTCGTCACATTCCGCTCTGGCCTGGTGCTGGCGCGTGGCGGGGCGCTGAAACCGCTCATTCCCCTCACCGCGCTCGGGTTAGCCGGTCCCCTCGGCGGCGGCCGCCAACACTGGCCGTGGATTAGCCTGCTTGACGAAGCCGCTGCTATCGTCCACCTGATGACCTCAGCCCTCTCAGGCCCGGTAAACCTGGTCGGGCCACAGCCCGCAACGGCAAATGACGTCATGCACGCGTTGGCTGATGCCATGCACCGCCCGTACCGACTGCCCGTCCCCCGGGCTGCGATCACGCTGGCGCTGCAGGATGCCGGCCGCCAGCTTCTGTTGGCCGATCAAGACGTACGCCCAGAGAAGCTGCTCTCCGATGGCTTCACCTTCACTCACACCACACCAGCGGCTGCAATCGCCTGGATGCTCAGCTCGTCCTGATCCGCCGAGCACACCCCGAGAATGGGGTTGACACTGGCGCGCCCGCATGGTTGGTTAGTTACATAACCAACTAACCCGTGGACTCGGGACGCACCTGAGAGCAGGCACCCTTTGATCGATGATGGCAAGCCGATTTTCGTTCAGATCGCAGAGCAGATCGAGAACGACATCATCGACCGCGTCATCGCCGAAGAAAGTCCGGTTCCCTCGACGAATGAGTTCGCCGCGTTCTATCGCATCAACCCGGCCACCGCTGGCCGGGGCGTCAACCGGCTCGTTGACGACGGCATCCTCTACAAGAAGCGAGGCATCGGCATGTTCGTTGCTACCGGGGCGCGGGATCGTCTGCTGGCTCGTCGCACCGAGGAGTTCCGCACCCACTACGTGCGACCACTGCTCGCTGAAGCCGCGAAGCTCGACATCTCGCCGGCACAGCTGGTCGCCCTGATCCAAACGGATGCTGCAGAAGCAGGCATCCCAGCCAATGAATACTCCGGTGCGCAGCAGAACGGCACCTCGACGAAAGCGACGGTCACCTCATGACAAGCACCACTCTTGCCACTGCTGTACGCGTGGAGGGACTGACGAAGCGCTTCGGCTCATTCACGGCGATCGACAATGTCTCGTTCACCGTCGAGCAGAACAAGATCTACGGACTGCTCGGCCGTAACGGCGCAGGCAAGACCACCATCATGCAGTTGCTCACTGGGCAGCAGTTCGCCACCAGCGGTGACATCGCCGTCTTCGGTGAGAACCCGGTTGAGAATGCGGGCCTGCTCCAGAAGATCTGCTTCATCAAGGAGAGCCAGCAGTACCCGAGCAGCTTCATGCCCAAGCACGTGTTGGCCAGCGCCCCGTGGTTCTTCGAGAATTGGGACGCGGACTTCGCAGCCGAACTCGTTGACGAGTTCAGGGTGCCACTGAAGCGCGACATCAGAAAGCTCTCCCGCGGGCAGCTCTCCGCGGTCGGCGTCATCGTCGGACTGGCCTCCCGCGCACCGCTCACCTTCTTCGACGAGCCGTACCTTGGCCTGGATGCCGTCGCCAGGCAGATCTTCTACGATCGCCTACTTGAGGACTACGCAGAGCATCCGCGCACCGTTATCCTCTCCACCCACCTCATCGACGAGGTCAGCAATCTGCTCGAGCATGTGCTGCTCATCGACGAGGGCAGGATCCTGCTCGACCAGGATGCCGACGAGTTAAGGGGTAGCGCGAGCACCGTCGTCGGGCGGGCAGCGGATGTCGATGCCTTCGTCGCCGGCCGCACAGTTTTGCACCGCGACGGGATCGGTGGCCTCGCATCTGTGACGATCAGTGGACTTTCAGAGTCGGATCGACAGGCTGCCCAAGCCGCTGGACTAGAGCTTGGCCCTGTTTCGCTGCAGCAGCTCATCGTACGGAAGACATCAGGCCTATCAGCAGCGGAATGGAGCCAGAACTCATGAGCACAGCGACATCCAGCCAGACGAGTGCCTCACAGCCGGAGACGACAATGACAGACTTTGCCCCTGCGACAGTGCACGCACCTGGCAGAATCGCCCGCATCTGGAACGTGGCCCGCCTACACCTCGTAGACCTTCGTACCTACGTCGGGATTCCTTGGATTATCGTCGGGACAGCGTTTGTGATCACGCTGATCATCTCGGTGATCATCACCTATTCGACGGGCAGCGACCCCAACAGCCCTACAGCGCTCGTTGGCCAGCGCTACAGTTGGGCAGTTCTCGCCCCGCAGTGGTACCTGATCGTCGTAGCGGTACAGGCGATCGGAATGACCTTCCCGTTTGCTCTCGGTTTCAGCGTCACCCGCCGCGATTTCTACCTCGGGACGTCGCTTCTGTTCGTGATGATCTCCGCATTCAATGCAGTGGCGTTCATGCTGCTGACCCAGATCGAGAAGCTGACAAACGGTTGGGGCATAGGCGCCCACATGTTCAACGCGCTGTGGTTCGGCGTTGACGGTTGGTGGGTGGATTTGCTGACCTTCTTCTCGATGCAGATGTTCATCTTCTTCCTCGGCGCATCGGTGGCCACGATCTACATGCGGTGGCGGATGCCAGGGATGCTCGTCTTCTGGGTCTCCCTCGCCGTGCTCATCCTGGGGGCCGCCGCACTCATCACGTTCACGAGCAGCTGGACAGCCGTCATCGCGTGGTTCACCGCTCAGGGAATCGCCGGTTTCTTCAGCTGGCTATTCATTCCGACGCTGTTTGCCGCCACCTGCGGGTACCTCACGCTGCGAAAGGCAACACCGAAAAACTAGCTGGCTCGCTACGCCGTCTTGGCGGTCTTCTCGAGTGCGATCGCGTGCCTCAGCGCGCCCCGCGCCCTTCGACGATCACCTGAGGCGTCGTAGGCGAGGCCGAGACGGAACCAGGCGCGCCAGTTGTCGGGGTCGGCATCCACTTCAGCCTGATACATCGGGAACTGGGCATCCGCCGCCTCTCGCTCCGGGCGACCGCTGGGGCGTACCGGTAGCTCTTCCTCTGGCAACGCGCCCTCGGCCTCCAGTTGCTTCACCAGGCGCTCGGTTGTTGCACCGAAGGTCAATTCGCGGATCAGTGCCCAGACTCCGATGAGCGGCAGCACGATCAGTGCAATGCCGATCGCGATGCCGACGGCTTCACCACTGCCGATGAACAGCAGCGCGCGCCAGCCCACAAGCACGATATAGAACGCCAGTAAGACTGCCATCACGATGGCCGCGGCACGGCCCTTCATTCTGCTGCCGTTCCGTCGTCGGGAAGCAAACTGCCCGACAGTGAGGTGTCGCGGCTCGCGGCATCCGGAGCCCCACCGATCCCGAGGTCAAGCAGTTTATCCAGGCCGACTGTCACACCACGCGCTTCTCGCGCGGCGTCAAGCGCCAACAGGATGCCCTGCTCGTACGATGACGACGAGAACGTGGTGTGGCTGACGGTGAGGGTCTCCCCCGTCCCGCCGAAGATGATGTCCTGCTTGGCGATGAGGCCGGCCAGGCGCAGGCTGTGCACCGGAATACTCGCCACCTGCTGTCCTCTGGCTCGCTGGTCGGTGTGCGGCGCGATCACGGGTCCGCGCTCGTCCCGTGCCTGACCGATCAGTTCAGCCGTGCGCACCGCTGTGCCAGACGGAGAATCAACCTTGGATGCGCTGTGCCCCTCGACGATCTCGATCGAGTCGAAGAAACGAGCGGCGATCGTCGAGAGCGCGGTACCAAGCACCGATCCGATTGAGAAGTTGGGGATGATGATAACGCCGGTGTCGCCACGGCCGGCGACGGTCGCCTCGAGCACGCTGATGCGCTCCTGGGACCAGCCTGATGTTCCGACGAGAACACGGATGCCGTTGGCCACAGCAAAGTCGACGACACTCTGGCTGACGCCGGGCACCGTGACGTCGACGACGACATCCGCACCGATCATCTCAGTGAGCTCGCTTCGCGAATCGAGCCGGGCGACGAGGTCGTAGCCGTCAGCCGCCTCGACCAGTTCGGCGACAACGCGCCCCAGTTTTCCTGTTGCGCCAGCAACGGCCACCCGTGTAGTCATTGTTCCAATCTACCAATCGCGAGGGCCTGGGCTGTGTGGCGTTACTCGTTCGGCCCCGTGTGACGCAGACCACCTAGCTGCTCGGCGCACGGCACCGTACCCTTGGGTCATGCCTGAATTCACCGTTGTATCTGCGTCGGACGTCGGGGCGCTCGCGTTGCTCACTCAGTACTTCGCAGACAGGGAGACGACGTTCCCGCCCGATCAGGGTGTCTACCGCACCACGTTTCCCGATCCGAAGCAGTTCCTGCCGCCGAATGGGGTCTTTCTGCTCATCGGCGAAGCTGCCAACGACCAGGCAGATGGCGCAGAGGTCGCTGAGATCATCAACGAGGGATGCGGCGGCATCCGTCGTATCGATGACTCCCCCACAGGAGCCATGCGCTACGAGATCAAACACCTGTTTCTTAGACCAGAGGCGCGCGGCAAAGGCTGGGGCCGCCTGATGCTCGACGAACTCGAACGTCGAGCACGGGAGTTAGGCGCTGACGAACTTGTGCTCGACACGAATGCCAGTCTGGCCGCCGCAGCGAGCCTGTACACGAGCGCCGGCTTCGAGAACATTCCGCCGTACAACGACAACCCGAACGCCACTCACTGGTACGGAAAGAAACTGCGCAACACCGCAGGCTCCCCCAGCTGAGCAAGGGACCTGCGGGTGAGCGACGTTCGCTCCCGCCCTAAACAATCAGGTTGTCAGGCAGTCCGGTTCGCAGTTCAAACGGAAGGTGTCCGAGGTCGTTGTGGGTGACGAGCGTCCAGGGCCTTCCCGGCCTCTGCTGCAACACCGTGAGGCCACAGTTGCCCTGGTTGATTCCCACCCAACGCCAATCTGGAGCGCCGAGTACCTCGCGCACGAACCAGGCGATCACGAAGTTATGGGTGATCAACAGGTCGTGTCGGTCACCGGGTCGTGACTGCAGGAACTCCGCGACCGCATCCTCCATCTGAGCGCTGCCAGCGTCGATCTCCGCGTCGGAGATTGCGCCGAAGAACGGATCGTATGCCGACGGCGTGTCGACGCTTTTGCCCGACGGGAAGCAGTCGAAAAGCAGCGCCGAGGGTTCGGGTGTCAGCGACGGCAGACGATCGGCGATGATCTCTGCAGTCTCCGCTGCGCGCTGCAGGGGTGAGTGCCAGGCGCCAGTGAACGGTACGCCGCCCAGTCGCTCGGCCAACAGCCGAGCCTGACGCTTGCCGCGTGCGGACAGAGGGCCGTCAGGCATGCCGTGCTCGGCGTCCTGCTGCTCTCCGTGTCGAACCAGATAGATGTAGTGGGGCATCGTTGTCCCTCTTTCATTGTGTAGCGACGTGTTGAAGCGTATTGGGCAGGTAGAACAGGCCGGAGTTCGCGCAGAAGCGCGGCGTCTGGTGCATCACGATGCACCGTTGGGGAGTATTGGTTTAGGGCCGAGTTGCGGGCTCGACCGGCGCCGTCTGGCCGATGGCCGACGGTACGGATCTTCGGCTCGATGATGCGTCGATGACCGAGGCGAACGCGTCGTCGTCGATGGCACCGACAGCCGCGATCGACAGCTCTCCGGAGGCAAGCTCCGTGGCAAGCTCCTGCACGTCATCGGCTGTAACCGCAGCCATGCGCCGAAGTGCCTCATCAAGATCGGCGAATTCGCCCAGGGTGAGTTCAGAACGACCGAGCCGCGACATCCTGGTGTCTGAATCTTCGAGAGCCAATGCAGAGGCACCGGAGAGCTGGCCGGCAGCCCGGCGCATTTCGTCAGGTGTCACGCCATCATCGGCGAGACGGTGCAGCTCGGACAACATGAGCTCAGCGACCTGTCCGGCCTTCGTCGGCGTGCAGCCGGCGTACATGCCGAACAATCCGGCATCCGAGTATCCGGGCGCAAACGAGTAGACCGAGTACGCAAGTCCACGCTTTTCACGCACTTCCTGAAACAGACGCGACGACATGCCGCCCCCGAAGATGGAGTTGAGCACGCTCATCGTGACGCGTCGGCTGTCTGCGGCGACGAGGCCTGGCATGCCGATGAGCATGTTGGCCTGTTCGAGGGGCCGGTTGACGACAGCAAGGGACTTGCCCTGGGTCAACAGCGATGCGCTGCCGCTTCGGCGCTCTACGGGTGTAGCGAACTCCTCGGGGTCCCAGCCCGCGCGGGCCAAGGCGCGAGTGACTTGCGCAACGAGTACGTCGTGGTCGACGGCGCCGGCAACCGTAATCACGAGATCCTGTGGGCGGTAGTTCATTCGGTAGTGCTCGACGACGGCTTCGCGGGTAGCTGCCTTGATGGTGCGGGGGCTGCCACCGATCGGGCGACCGAGCGGGTGGTCGCCGAATACCGACTCGAACAGGCGCTCGTTTGCGACATCTGCCGGGTCGTCGTCAGCCATCGCAAGCTCTTCGAGGATGACGCCACGCTCGTTGTCGAAATCGTCAGGATCGATGCGCGACGACGTGAACATGTCGGCGAGGACGTCGACGGCCATTGCCATGTCGCGGTCTTGCACCTTGGCGTAGTAGCAGGTGTATTCCTTGGCAGTCATCGCGTTGTGTTCGCCACCGACCGAGTCGAATGCCACCGCGATATCAAGCGCAGATCGAGTATTCGTCCCCTTGAACAGCAGGTGTTCAAGGAAGTGTGTCGAACCGTAGTGCTCAGGAAGCTCGTCCCTGGAGCCGACGGCCACCCAAAAGCCGATCGTCAGGCTTCGAGCGCCAGGCACGTGTTCACTGAGGATGCGTGCACCGCTGGGTAGAACGCTTCGTCTAACGAGAGCATCGCCTGCGGCACGGAACGATAGTTCGGCCAGGTCTAAGGGGAGTTCAACTGCACCGGTCATGTCTCCTCCACCCTACCGTTCCTGCCCCTCAAGCGGGTTTTTGCAGATTTCGTGGGGACAGACAGACCAGTCTGTTTCAATATGCTAAAGTCTGGATATTGGGTCTTCGGAGACATCACCCCCCTCTTCGAATCACCCATGATCGGGCTTTCGCCGTGAATTTTTGTCAGCGACAGCCCACGCCCCCGGTGGTGCCAGGCACCCACAGCACGCGGAACGCGTACCTACGAAGGAGTTGACCAGATGGTCGAAGTGGACAAGTCGACGGTCAGGCCAACGACGCATGCCAAGGTGCGCATTCTTGAGACGGCAGACAACCTGTTCTACGGCGAAGGCGTCCACACCGTCGGCGTCGATCGGATCATCGCCGAAGCTCACGTGACCAAGGCCACCTTCTACAAGTATTTCAGGTCGAAGGACGCGCTCATCGTCGCCTACGTCCAGGGCCGCGACAAGAGCACCCGCGACTTCGTCCTGTCACTGGAGGGCCGTTTTGACACTCCCGAGCGGCGACTGCGCGCTTTCGTGTCCTCGGTCTCGAATGACTTGATGAACTCGAACTTCCAAGGTGGCGCGTTCATCAACGCAGCTGCCCAGTTCACCGATCCGATGCACCCTGTGCGCATCGCTGTCACTGATCACCGTGAATGGTTCGCCACAGAGCTTGAAAACATGTTCCGCGGCATGGGACACCCGCGTCCCGGTGACGCAGCGGATGACTTCACCTTGGCCAGGGACGGCGCTGTCGCCAGCGCCCACCTCGGCGACCCCATCGCAGCCAACGCGGCTCTTGGACGTGCAGTACAGCGCATCCTCGACGAGAGCACTCGCTAAAGTCTCCACAGTTTCACCTGCGGGACAGGTCACGCCACAGCGAGCTTCTACGCCCAGGCAGAAATCTTGTCGAGATCGTGGCGGTCATCGCGGGTCAGCGAGATCCGTGCGGCGGCCATCAAGCCCTCAACCTGACTGGGCGAACTCGCGCTGGCAACCGGGGCAACGATCCCGTCTCGCGACAGCAGCCAGGCCAGCGCGACCGACGCAAGCGGTGCGTCATGCTCGGCGGCGATCCGCTCCATGATGGAGAGCACCCTGAGTGGGCGGCGATGCAGATAGTGGGCCGCTCGAGCCCCGCGTGCAGTGTTCACGACATCCGCCTTAGTGCGGTATTTGCCCGTCAG
Organism: Leifsonia sp. A12D58; assembly: GCF_047530025.1. NCBI lineage: Bacteria > Bacillati > Actinomycetota > Actinomycetes > Micrococcales > Microbacteriaceae > Leifsonia > Leifsonia sp. A12D58. The sequence goes on from NZ_JBLJAT010000005.1 coordinate 85,134, forward strand.
GAAACCGTGGGCGAGGGCGAAGTACGGCATCACCCCGAGCCCCTGTGCCCGGGTGACCAGGGCGAGTTCGCTCTCGAATGCTTCTCGGTGCACCAGGTTGTAGTGGCTCTGTAGCGCGATGAATCGCGGGAGCCCATTGGCGGCGAGCACCCGTGCCTCCATCAATCGCTCTGCAGAGAAGTTCGACGCGGCGAGATGTCGAACCTTGCCGCATTTCACCAGGACATCGACAGCACCGAGGCTCTCTTCAAGGGGAACGTCGCTGTCGTCGAGGTGAAAGTAGAGCACGTCGATGCGGTCAGTCTGTAGCCGTTCGAGCGAGGCATCCACTGCCCCGACGATACTGCGAGGCGCCAAGCCAGGGTTGTCGAGGTTGCGACCGATCTTCGTAGCGACGATCGTGCTATCTCTCGTGCGGCGGCTGCGCATCCACCCGCCCAGGATCACTTCGCTACGCCCCGCGGCGTAACTATCTGCGGTGTCGACAAAGTTTCCACCCAGCTCGTGGTGCCGGTCGAGAATGTCATAACTCGTCGATCCATCTGCAGTCCAACCGAATACGCTGCCCCCCAGTGCGAGCGGATAGACCTGAAGATCGGTATCTGGAAGCTGACGCAGGGTGTCTGAGCCCCCCTGAGACTCCGCCCGATCGTCATGTTCCACATGCCCGTAGTGCTCAGCACGCCCCGCGCCAGCCCCATTTAGTGCGTGCTTTCCTGTGTCGGTGTGAACCGATCCGTTGTGTAGTGGTGCGCGTGCATGCAACATAGTGACCCTTCCCCCGTATTTGAGAATAGGTCAGAGTCGGCGAACGGAGCGTCATGCGGCGAAACTTTTATCTGAGTATTCGCGAATGTGCATCCGAGGCCGGTCTCGCTCATTCGAGCAGACTCAAATGCAGGGCAAACGTGCAGCCTCTGCACGTCGGTCTGGCGTAGATTTGCCCTATGAGTGACTCCACGCTTTACGACATCCCTCTGACAATGATCGACGGAACACAGAGTACGTTCGGCCAGTTCAAGGGCAAGACTGTGCTGGTTGTAAACGTGGCATCCCACTGCGGATTCACTCCTCAATACCAGGGGCTTGAGGGCTTGTACGAGCGCTTCGATGGCGAGGATTTCGTGGTGCTTGGTATGCCATGCAACCAGTTCGGCAATCAGGAGCCGGGAAATGAAGACGAGATCCAGTCGTTCTGCGAACTGAACTTCGGCGTGACCTTCCCGCTGACGACCAAGATTGACGTGCGGGGCAAGAACCAGCACCCGCTGTATTCGCAGCTCACCAAGTTCAAGCACGGCATCCTGCCCGGCCTGGTGAAGTGGAACTTCGAGAAGTTCCTCATCAGTGCAGACGGCCAGATCATCGATCGATTTGCTCCCACAGTCACGCCTGAGTCGCCAGAACTCGTGAAGGCTGTCGAACGCGCGATCGCTGCCGCCAAGGCGGGTGCAACGACAGACACGAATGACCAGGCTGAACCGGTAACTCAGACTGACGCGGTAACTCAGACTGAAGCGGTAACCAAAGAGGCCTAGGCTCCCGGGCTGGAGTCGGATGTCGAACCCGGCTCCGTGTGGTGTTCCCTCCGCAACAGGGCCTCGGCCTGCCGCAACACCGGGCTGTCGATCATCCGTCCGTCATAGACGAATACGCCGTGCGTACCCTTCGATGCCTCGACGATAGCGTGTGCTCGCTCCACCTCTGCGTGTGTGGGTCGATAGGCAGCACGAATCACGCCGACCTGCGCTGGATGGATGCAGGCGGTCGCCGCGAAACCACTGGCGACGGCATCCGTCGCTTCGGCGAGCAGGCCATCGAGGTCGTCGATGACCAGATGAACAGTGTCGATCGCCGCCTTGCCCTGGGCACCGGCCGCAAGTTGGACGCTCGCTCTGGCGTACCTGGCGATGTCGCGAAAGCGACCGTCAGGGTGCCGACTCGTTGTTCCGCCGAGGGAAGCGACGAGATCCTCTGCCCCCCACATCAGCGCGACCACGTTGGGCTCTGCGGCAATGTGCGGTGCGGCCAGCACACCGGCGGCCGTCTCGCAGAGCGCAATAACCTGGTAGCCAGCGAGGGCAACCGCCTGGGAGCCTGCAGTCACCTTGGAGAGCATCACCGTGGTGTATTCCGTGGCCGACAGGGCGAGAAGGTCATGCTCGAACTCGTCGCTGCCGACGGGGTTCACCCGTACTATCGTGCGTAGGGGGTCGAGGCGGCTTGCCATGAGCGCCTGTCTTGCCGCTTCTTTGGCGGTCGGAGCGACGGCATCCTCGAGATCGATGATCACGGCATCCGCTCGCTCGAGGGCTGTGCCGAAGCGGCCGGGGCGGTCGCCAGGACAGAACAGGAGCGCTGGTCCCATGTCAAAGGTCATGATGCTGCGTCCTCGCACCAGACCAGAACGGTTCGCACTGCGGTGGCCACCACGATGCCGTCCTGGTTTTTACCCGTGTGTGTCAGAGTGACGACACCCTGGCCCTGCCGCGACACCGAGAGCCGCTTGGCGGTGACGATGCTCTCGGAATAGAGAGTGTCGCCGTGGAACAGCGGATGCGGGAAAGTCACGTTGGCAAACCCCAGATTGGCCACGATAGTGCCCTGGGTGAGTTGAGCAACCGAGCTGCCCACCAGCGTCGACAGGGTGAACATCGAGTTGACCAGTCGCTGCCCGAACGGCTGCTCCGCTGCCCACGCCGCATCGAGGTGCAGCGACTGCGTGTTCATTGTGAGAGTGGTGAAGAGCACGTTGTCAGCCTCGGTCACCGTGCGGCCTGGCCGGTGCAGATAGAGCGTCGACTGATCGAACTCTTCGAAGTAGAGGCCGCGCTGCACGACCACCGTGCGGCCGTCAATCTCGTCATCGTCTGGTTTGGTCGTCGTCACGCGGCCTGCCCATCCTCTCCGTCGGCCTGACCGACGGTCGGCTCACTGGTCGCACCTGCGCCGGCTGCACCGGTGGCGTCGCCTGCACTGGTTGCGCCGCTGCGGCTGGCCTCAAATCCATTGAATCCCAGTTCGCGCGCGATGACCATGAGCTGAACCTCTGTCGTACCCTCGCCGATCTCCAACACCTTCGAGTCGCGATAGTGGCGAGCGACCGGATTCTCATTGAGAAAGCCGTATCCGCCGAAGATCTGGGTGGCGTCGCGCGCGTTATCCATGGCTGCTTCGCTTGAAATCAGTTTGGCCAGACTGGCCTCAAGCTTGAACGGCTTGCCGTGCGCGAGCTTGAGCGCCGCGTCGTAGTAGGCCAGCCGTGCAGAGTGAACCCTGGCCTGCATCCGGGCGATGGTGAAGGCAATGTGCTGATTCGAGCCGATGCTCGTGCCGAAGACGTTGCGGGTCCTGGCATAACGAATAGCTTCCTCCAGGCAGCCCTGGGCCGCGCCTGTGCAGAGCGCGGCGAAAGCAACGCGTCCCTCGTCCAGCGTCTGGATGAAGTTGGCGAATCCTCGCCCCCGCTCCCCCAACAGATTCTCTTCAGGAACGTGCACGTCGCGCAAGGTGAGCGGATGCGTGTCAGAGGTGTGCCAGCCGACCTTGTCGTATGCGGGTTCGACAGTGAAACCCGGCGTGCCGCTCGGCACCAGGATGGCACTGAGCTCCTTCTTCACCGATCCGTCCGGCCGCCTCGACTGGCCGGTGACGGCAGTGATCGTGACGAGGGCAGTGATGTCGGTTCCTGAGTTGGTGATGAACTGCTTACTGCCGTTGATCACCCAGTCCGAACCTGTCGCGCCTGACCCATTGCCAGCGCCGGCGCCCGCCACCAGCCCGGCGGTGGTCTGCGTTCCAGCGGCATCCGACCCGGCTTCGGCCTCGGTCAGCCCGAATCCGGCAAGCGATGTGCCAGCGGCAAGGCTCGGCAGCCAACGTTCCTTCTGCGCCTGACTGCCGCTTCTAAAGATCGGCATGGCACCGAGGCCGACGCCTGCTTCGAGCGTGACGGCGATGCTCTGGTCTGCCCTGGCCAGTTGTTCGATGGCCAGGCACAACGCCAGGTAGCCACGGTCACTCCCGCCATACTCACGCGGGAACGGCAGACCGAACAGGCCCATTTCCCCCATGCTCGCGATGATGCCGTATGGCAGGCTGCGCTTGGTGTCATATTCGTAGGCCGCGGGTGCGACGACGGTATCGGCGAAGTCACGCACCTGGTCGCGCAGTCGCTGCTGATCGTCGGTGAGTTCATACGGGCTCATGGTGCTCTCCACTCTGCATTGGTTCTGCGGTTCCACTGGGCAATTCGTGTGCGTTCTGACTCGCGGCAACGTGCGGTATCGGTTCCGCAACGGCCGGCGTGATGGTGGCCAACACCTGGCCGCGAGCCACGACGTCACCGACCGACAGCGCGATCTGCACTATCCCGGCCAGCGCTGCCACGAGTGTGTGCTCCATCTTCATCGCCTCGATCGTGAGGATGGCCGCGCCACTGTCGACGCTGTCTCCATCGATTACGCTGACGTTCGTCACGGTGCCTGGCATGGGCGAGCGCAGCTGCGGATCGGTCGCTCCTGGCTCCTGGACCCCACCCGATCGCCTCGATGCGATCCGCTCGGCCGCCGAGGCCAGTCGGACAGCCGTCGATGCTCCGGCCTCGCCGATCCAGATGGTTCGCGACCCGTCGGATGTCCGTCGCGCTCCATCCTCGACCAGATCGACCGTGTGAACCTGGCCGCTGTAGTCGACACTGAACCGGGTGCATTCGCCAGGTGGCGCTGGCTCGAACATCGAATCATTCAGGCGCCGGATGCTGGCGGTCACGGTCTCACCGTCGCCCACCACCACGGTGGCCTGCTCCGGTGTGCCGCTCACCCGCACCTCGATCTGCCCGGCATCGCTCGTCAGGACGTATGACACAGCACGCGGCTGACCGAGCCGCCAGCCCGATGGACGTTGCCATTCGTTGGTTGCAGCCTGCCACGCGTCCCAGTGCAGGAACAGGGCGACAGCTGCCAGCATCCGCTCGCTGTTCAGCGTTTCAGGCAGCGGATGCGCATCACCGATCCGTTCGATGAGCCCGGTGTCGAGGCGACCGGCCTGCACATCGGTGTCGGCTAGCAACACGCGCAGGTAGTCGATGTTGGTCAAGACCCCAAGGACCAGGGTGTCGGCAAGCGCAGCATCAAGTCGGGCAAGGGCGGTGGCGCGATCCGCTCCCCACGCGATCACCTTTGCGAGCAAAGGGTCGTACTGCCCACCGACCTCGAGGCCGGGTATCAGCGCACTGTCACGCCTGATACCGGCAGCAGCCGGCTCCCGCAGCGCGAGCACGCTGCCAGTCGATGGCAGAAAACCGTGCGCTGCATCTTCGGCGTACACCCGCGCCTCAATCGCGTGGCCGGTGAAGCGGATGTCATCCTGGCGAAGCGTGAGCTGATCGCCGGCCGCGATCCAGAGCTGCCAGGCGACCAGGTCGATGCCGGTCACTAACTCGGTGGCCGGATGCTCCACCTGGAGTCGGGTGTTCATCTCCATGAAGTAGAACTCGTCAGGTGCCGCGTCAGACACCAGGAACTCGATGGTTCCTGCCCCCGAATAATCGACGCTTCTGGCCGCCGCACATGCCGCCTCTCCCATGCGTGCCCTGAGCTCGGCGCCGTGCGCCAGCCCGGTGATGAGCGGCGACGGTGACTCCTCGATGACCTTCTGGTGACGACGTTGCAGCGAGCATTCCCGTTCGCCGAGATGGATCACGTTGCCATGGTTATCGGCCAGGATCTGCACTTCGATGTGCCGCGGCTGCGCAATCAGACGCTCGAGGAAGAGCGTGTCGTCTCCGAACGCCCTGGCGGCGACCCGTCTGGCTGAGGCGAGTGCATCGGGCAATTCAGCGAGCGAGTTCACCGCATACATGCCCTTGCCGCCGCCACCGGCCGACGGCTTGACCAACAGGGGAAATCCGATCGTCGTGGCTGCGTCGATCAGTTCAGCATCGCTAAGGCCTGACTCGTTTATGCCGGGAACTACCGGCACCTGCGAGCGTGCGACGTGATTCTTCGCGCTGATCTTGTCGCCCATCAGCGTGAGGGCAGGGGCGCCCGGACCGACGAAGACGAGCCCGGCGGCAGTCACCATCTGCGCAAATTCAGCATTCTCGCTGAGGAATCCGTAGCCAGGGTGGATCGCTTCCGCCCCCGATTCGCGCGCAGCAGCCACGACCTCGGCACCGTTCAGATATCCGTCGACGTACGTGTCGTCTGGCCCATGCCGGCCAGGCGCCAGCCGAATGGCGACATCCGCTAGCCGCACATGCTTCGCGCCACGGTCGGCGTCGCTGAACACCGCAACGGAGCGGATGCCCAGCTCGCGTAACGTGCCGATGATCCGGCAGGCAATCTCGCCCCTGTTGGCTACAAGCACAGTGTGAAACGGCCTGCTGGTTGGGTCTGTCTGTATGCGCTCAGGCATCAGCTGGTCACATCCTCAAGAGGCCGAAGGCCGTGTCGGGCAGTGGCACGCGCGAGCAGACGTCAAGCGCCAGCCCGAGAACTGTTCGCGTGTCCGCGGGGTCGATGATGCCGTCATCCCACAGTCTGGCGGTTGAGTAGTAAGGGTTTCCCTGACGCTCGTACTGCGCGGTGATCGGCGCGGTGAATGCTGCTTCGTCGGCAGCACTCCACGTCTCGCCCCTGGCTTCCAGCTGGTCACGCTTCACCGTGGCGAGCACAGCCGATGCCTGCGGGCCGCCCATCACCGAGATGCGACTGGCTGGCCACATCCAGAGAAACCTCGGCGAATAGGCTCGTCCGCACATCGAATAGTTTCCTGCGCCAAATGAGCCGCCGATAACGACTGTCAATTTCGGCACCCGCGCAGTCGCGACGGCGGTGACCATCGCTGCCCCGCGTTTGGCGATGCCGCCGGCCTCCGCGTCTTTGCCCACCATAAATCCGGCGATGTTCTGCAGAAAGACGAGCGGTATTCCACGCTGGTCGCACAGCTCTATGAAGTGCGCGCCCTTCTCCGCCGACTCGGCAAACAGCACGCCGTTGTTGGCGATGATGCCAACCGGATGCCCGTGGATGTGGGCGAATCCGGTGATCAGCGTGGTGCCGTACTCGCGCTTGAACTCGTGGAACTCGCTGCTGTCAATCAGTCTGGCGATCACCTCGCGCACGTCATAGGCGGCCTGCACATCCGTCGGTACCACGCCGTAGAGATCCTGCTCGCGTGCTGCAGGCGCCACCGGCTCCTGCACATCCCACACCGGTGGATGCTCGGTCGGCAGGGTGGCCACGATGTCACGCACAATCTGCAGGGCGTGGTCGTCATCATCGGCCAGGTGGTCGCTCACCCCGGACACACGGGCGTGCAGGTCACCACCGCCGAGTTCTTCAGCCGTGACGATTTCGCCGATCGCTGCCTTCACCAGCGGCGGCCCACCGAGAAAGATCGTGCCCTGCCCGCGCACGATAACCGTCTCATCGCTCATGGCCGGCACATAGGCCCCACCTGCAGTGCAGGACCCGAGCACGGCGGCGATCTGCGGGATCTTCCTGGCCGACATCGTTGCCTGGTTGTAGAAGATGCGGCCGAAGTGATCGCGATCAGGAAAGACGTCATCTTGCATCGGCAGGAACGCACCACCGGAGTCGACGAGGTAGATGCATGGCAGCCGGTTCTCCATCGCGATCTCCTGCGCCCGCAGATGTTTTTTCACGGTAAGTGGATAATACGTTCCGCCCTTCACCGTAGCGTCGTTCGAGATAACGAGAACGTGGCGACCGTGTACGAGACCTATTCCAGCGATCAGGCCTGCAGCGGGCGACTCATCGTCGTACAGGCCGGTTGCCGCCAGCGGTGCGATCTCCAGGAACGGACTCCCAGGGTCGAGCAGGCGATCGATGCGCTCTCGCGGCAGCAGCTTGCCGCGCGCGACGTGCCTCACCCTTGACGGTTCAGGGCCACCGCTCGCGCTCTGCTCCAGTCGCTGCTTGAGCTCGCGCACAAGCGCGCGCTGATCTGCCGTGTTCTGTCTAAACGACGCACTGCTCGCATCCGTGTGACTGCCGAGTGTCTCCATTGACAATGTCCCGCCTCGATCAGCGTGGGCTGATCCTCAATTCAAGTTAGTATTCGTTAACTGAATTGTCCAGAGGGAGAGGGATCGATGCAGGACAAAGGAATGCACGGCGAACAACTCCCCCGGATGCAACGCAACCCCACTCCCCGGGGGGAAGCCAAAGCTGAACGGAGGGCGGCAATCCTGGCGGCATCAGCACGCCTCTTTGCCGCAGGGGGGTTCAACGGGGTCACAATCGAAGACCTGGGCGCCGCCACCGGAGTAAGCGGCCCAGCGATCTATCGCCATTTTGCTGGAAAGCAGTCAGTGCTGGCCGCCCTGTTGGTCGGGGTCAGCGACGATCTCGTCGCCGGTGGCCACGCAGCTGTCGCTGCCGCACCGGATGCCGCATCAGCGCTACGGTCGCTCGTCGCATTCCATGTGAATTTCGCACTGACGCAGCCTGATGTCATCAGGGTGCAGGATCGAGACCTCGAGAATCTGAGCGATGCCGACAGCCATACCGTGCGTACCCTGCAACGCCGCTACGTCGAAACGTGGGTTGATGTCCTCGGTGCGCTGAACCCACACGCGGATAGAGGGCTCCTGAGAACCAGGGCTCACGCGGTATTCGGTCTCATGAACTCGACGCCGTACAGCACGACATCCCACGCTCCCGCATCGAATACAGCAGCGGATGAAGCAGCGACGCTTCAGGACGGGCACGGGCACGGGCACGCGCACGCGCACGCGCACAGCGCCGTCCGTGTTCTGCTCGAAGCGATGGCACTCGGTGCACTCACCATAGATCTCGAGGGACCTGGCTGACCCGCGTCCGCCATCACCCTAAACGGGTGACGACCCTTCGTGCCTGACGAGGCATCGTGTCTATCGTGCGCCCCTCACCCAGGGCCCGCTCGCGAAAGGACCAACCATGCCTGCTGAAACAGCCCAGCCGAAGACGAAAACTGCACTGCCGAGCTGGAAAGACGGGCCGGCCAAACAGGCAATCCTGGACTTTGTCGCCACGGCCACGACCGCGGGGCAGGGCTTCATCCCTCTCGCTGATCGGATCGCCACATTCGATAACGACGGCACGCTCTGGTCAGAGCAGCCGCTGCCTGCCCAGTTCGACTTCGTCTTCCGCAAATGGGGCGAGGAGGTGAAAGGGGATCCATCGCTTGCCAGCACACAGCCATACAAGGCTCTGGTAGAAAGCGATATGGCATTTTTTGCCGGCGTCGGGACCCAGGATCCCGCGACTATCGAAGCACTACTGAATGCCTTCATTCGTTCGTGGGCAGGCACAACCCCAGACGAGTTCGACGCCGAGGTGCGCGCCTGGCTGGCAACGGTGAAGCAACCTAAGTTCGGCGTTCCGTACACAGAGCTGGTCTACAAGCCGATGCTCGAACTCATCGAATTCCTGACAGCCCATGATTTTCGGGTGTTCGTGTGCTCCGGCGGCGGGAGAGATTTCATGAGAGTGTTCGCCGAAGAGACCTGGGGCATCTACAAGGAGAACATCATTGGCACAGCTGCCGGGTACCGATACTCCGACGGGGTCATCGTTCGGGCAGCAGAAGGCTTGGGTGGCCTCGATCTCGGCCCAGGTAAGCCGGAGCATATTTTCGCCCATACTGGTCGACTCCCGGTGTTCGCTGCCGGCAACGGAGATGTCGACATCGAGATGCTCGAGTCAGCGGCATTCGCCCTTGTCATCAACCATGACGATGACGAACGTGAATTCGCCTACACGACCGGAGCAGAGAAGACAGTGGAGCTGGCAGCTGACCACGGCTGGACGGTGGTCAGCATCAAGGATGACTGGAGCAATGTTTACGGGTCTTCACCTGCAGCATGATCTAGTTCGTTGAGCTGCAGACGCACATTTCATTGCCCTCGACATCCGCCATGACCCACCAGTCGGGGGCGAACTCATCGGTGACGAGCGTCCCTCCCGCGGCGATGATTGCGGCAACCCGCTCCTCGGCATCCGCTGCGGGCACGTACGAATCAAGATGGATGCGATTGCGATCCGTGCGCGCAATCTCCATGTGTTGAAACCAGATTCGCGGACCGACACCAATTGGGTCGATCAACTCAATGCCGTTCTCGCCTGTTGTCTCGACGTAGTTGAGTGCCGCAAGCCAGAATCCCTTGATCGCCTCGGTATCGGTGCAGTCGATAGCCACGTCATACCGACCAGGGAATGCGCCGGTCGCAGAGAGACCGACCTCGCGCGCGATGCGATGGATGACGATGGCCAGCCGCACGTCGCGATCGGTCACACCACCCGCGTCATGAGAGCTCAAGTCAACCGCGACACTGCCGTAGCTGAGGCGCACATCCGGATGGTGATTCGCTTCCTCTGCAGCCTGGCCGATTCGACCAACAAACTCGAGTCCGCTGGCGAAAGTGCCTGTGACGAATTCGGTATACAGATGGCCGTCGAAGTGCACGAAGCCACTCTCGGTCAGCGCTGACGCGGTCAGTGTGGGGGTCAGCACGATTGGCGAATTCATGGTCTCACTCTCCCCTGCCCGCTGCACAGGGTCAAGTGATGTCTGATCGCTAGACCATCGTCAGCACCACTCCGGGCCTAGCAAGGATTGCTCCCACATCAGTCAGGAACTTCGCTGCCTGTTCTCCGTCGACCAGCCGATGATCGAAGGTCAGCGTGAGCGTCATCACCCGGCGAAGGGCAACCGCGTTGTTGTGTTCCCACGGCAGTGTGCGGATGGCGCCCAGCGCCAGGATTGCCGCCTCACCCGGATTGAGGATGGGGGTGCCTGCATCGACCCCGAACACCCCTATATTCGTGATTGTGATCGTGCTGCCCGTCAGCTCGGACGGGCGCGTCTGTCCGGCTCGCGCCGTATCGGCCAGCCGCGCGATGGCATCGGTCAGTTCAACCAGTGTCTGGTTTTCTGCGTGCGCGATGGTGGGCACAATCAGCCCGCGCGGTGTCGCGACGGCGATGCCAAGGTTGACCCCATGAAACACGACGATCTCGTCTGTGGCCTCGTCCCAGTGGGCGTTCAGCGCCGGATTGCGGCGAACCGCGATGCAGAGCGCCTTCGCGGCCGCGGCCAGAATACCGACTCGATGCCCGTTCGACATCGGCAATGATTCAAGGAGCTCCAGCGTCGGCGTCACATCGATTGTCAGAAATTCGCTGGCCTGTGGCGCGGTGAAGGCACTCTGTACCATGGCAGCCGCGGTCTGTCGACGGATGCCGGTGACGGGCGTGCGGGTCTCAGTTGTTGGTTCGTGATCGTATTCCTGAGTGCCGTCCTGGGAGTAGTCGACCTCGACCGTGCTCGTCTCGACGATCTGGTGGGGCAACGTCAGGGGCTTACGTGGCCTGCGGATGGGACGACCTCCCCGTTCAGCTGCGGCGCCGTAGCCAACAAGGACGGGCTCGCGTTCGAGTTCAGCCACTTGTGCTGGGTTTGGATCTGGGTCCTGTGCCAGATCCGCGACAGCTTCTGGTTCTTCCGCCGGTTGCGGTTGCGGTTGCGGTTGCGGGGCATCGTCATCGGCACCGGCCACATCGAAACTGACGATGGGCTCCCCCACCTGCACAACATCGCCAGGGCCAACGTGCAGCTGGGTGATGACGCCTGCGAACGGCGATGGCAGCTCAACCGTCGCCTTGGCAGTCTCAACATCGGCCAACGGCTGGTTGAGTTCGACGGTGTCACCGGCGGTTACCAGCCAGCTCACGATCTCCGAGTCGGTGAGTCCTTCGCCCAGATCCGGCAGCGTGAATACCTTGATCATCAGCGACGTCCAAGCACTCGGTCGACCCCGTCGAGCATTCGGTCGAGGTCGGGAAGGTGATGCCGTTCCATCCGCGCCGGCGGGTACGGAATGTCGAATCCGGTCACGCGAACGGGCGCCGCGGTGAGGCTGGTGAAGCAGCGTTCGATCACGCCTGTCACGATCTCCCCACCGATTCCACCCGACAGGGCTGCCTCGTGGCTCACCACCAGGCGACCGGTCTTTCGAACGGATGCCGTGATGCAGTCAAAATCGATCGGAGCAAGTGAGCGCAGGTCGATGACTTCAATGGATACGCCTTCGTCGGCGGCGGCGCTGGCTGCATCCTGCGCGACCGCGACGAGCCCGCCGTAGGTGACCAGGGTGACATCCGTTCCCGGCGTCGTCACGACCGCGTCGCCCAACGAGGTGCCGAGCGTCTCGTCTACGTGGCCCTTGACGTGGTAGCGGCGCTTGGGCTCGAAAAAGATCACAGGGTCGTTGCTGGCGATCGCCTGTCGCAGCAGACTGTATGCGTCCTGCGGGTTTGAGACGGCGATGACGCGCAGTCCGGCAGTATGGGCGAAGTAGGCCTCCGGGGATTCGGAGTGGTGTTCTGCGGCGCCGATTCCTCCGCCGAAGGGAACCCGGATGGTGATGGGCATCCGCACTGCGCCCTGCGTGCGATAGTGCAGCTTGGCCACCTGGCTGACGATCTGGTCGAAGCCGGGGTAGATGAAGCCGTCGAACTGGATCTCACACACCGGCCGATAACCGCGATACGCCAGGCCGACAGCGGTACCGATGATCGCCGACTCTGCGAGCGGGGTGTCGATCACGCGCCGCGGGCCGAACTCGCGCTGCAGGCCGTCTGTCACACGGAACACACCGCCAAGGGCGCCGATGTCCTCGCCGAGGAGCAGAACCTTGTCATCGTCGTGCATGGACTGGCGAAGCGCCGCGTTGATGGCGTTCGCCATGGTCAGCGTGGTGGGTGGCGGGGTTGGCCCTGTTGCGGGCGCTGCACCTGGCACTGTCACGGAGGCAGGGCCCGTGACTGATGACGGTGCCGATGCAGGCGCGGATGCAGGTTCTGTCGTGATGCTCATGACCGGGCCTCCCCGTCGGATACGGTGCCGCTCTCCGCGACGTCAAAGCTGTCCAAATAGTCGGAGTACGTTGCCCGTTGCGCCTGGATCCCGCGGTGATCGGTGCTGAACACGTGGTCGAAGAGCCGGAGGGGTTCTGGTTCGGGATCGTTGACGCAACCGGCGCGCAATTCGGCAGCCACAGCATCCGCTTTCTGCGTCGTCTCCTCCTCGAAGACGGGCGTGAATATCCCTTCTCGCTCCAGCAGATGGCGGAGCCTCACGAGCGGATCCTTTGCCTGCCACGATTCGAGTTCGGCGGCATCCCGATAGCGGGTGGGGTCGTCTGCGGTGGTGTGCGGACCGAGCCGGTACGTCACGGCCTCGATGAATGTGGCGCCACCGCCGCTGCGCGCGCGGTTAAGCGCGATGCGGGTCGCGGCCAGTACCGCGAGGACGTCATTGCCGTCGATCCGCAGGCTGGGGATACCGAAGCCGGGAGCGCGGTCAGCGAGGTGCCGCACCGACTGCAACCCGACGGGCTCCGAGATGGCCCACTGGTTGTTTTGGCAGAAGAAGATCACCGGCAGGTGAAAACTGGCAGCGAACACCATGGCCTCGCTGACGTCGCCCTCGCTCGTCGCTCCATCGCCAAAATAGGCGACGGCCACGGAGTCGACCGCGTCGAGATCGCAGCCCATGGCATAACCGACCGCGTGCAGCGTGTGTGCCCCGATGATGATCGAGGGGGTCGCCATGCCAACGTCGTATGGATTCCAGCCGGAGGGCGCTGTTCCGCGCCACGAGCGCACCAGGTCGGCTAGTCCAACGCCGCGGCAGTACGCAACCGCGTTCTCTCGATAGCTGGTGAAGACGAAGTCGTCCGCGCGCAGTGCCCTGGCCGAGGCGACCTGCGCGGCTTCCTGGCCAAGCAACGGCGGCCACAATCCCAGCTCGCCCTGCCGCGCAAGTGCCGTGGCCTCGCTGTCGATCCGCCGGACAACGACCATGTCCCGGTACAGGGAGCCGAGGTGCTCCGGCGTGACATCCGCAATCCACGGGTCTAACGCCGGACTCTCCACGCGATCCCCGAGCGGGGTGATCAGCTGGAGCACATCATCGATATCGGGTCTGACCCTGGCATCGGGAGCTTCTGTGAACATGTCTGCACGCAACCTTTTCTGTCACGATCAGGACCGGGGTGCTTGTGGCGTCCGGCCCTCTGCGGCGCCATTGCCGAGATACAGTGAGAATACGCCCGGCCGACAGCAAGCACAATCACTTCGTTATGCCTTGGGCACAATGCGTGAATTTGGGGGCACCCGGTGTGCAATCTCTCAAGCGGATGCCACAAATCACCCCACTTGGAAGTCACTTTCGTGAACAGTGGCCTGCTCCTGGTGCAGAGGCTATGTAGCTGCCGCAGCCTCAACTTCGTTGTCGACGCTGAACAGCAGTAGCTCATCCAGCGTGATGCCCAATGCCGAGCAGATCCGAACGATCGTGAAGAATTCCGGCGACGGACTGCGTCCGGTCTCGATCTTGCGCAAGGTCTCCACCGAAACCGAAGCTCGCGACGAAACGGCAACCATTGTTCGTAAACCGCGCGCCGCGCGCAGCGCAGCACCCAAGTCTTGACCTCGCCTGATTTCGGCGGCAGTGAGGGGAACGCGAACCATGACACCAATGATAGTACCGGTATAGTAATCCCGGTACCCGCCTCGACGTCGTCGATGCCGGCACCACAGGATCGGAGAGAACGAGATGATCGAACTACGCACACCAGGCGAGATCGACGAGATGCAGGCAGCCGGTGAGTTCGTCGCCTCAACCCTGCAGGCGCTGAAAGCTCGCGCCGCTGTCGGCGTGAACCTGCTCGACCTCGACGCATTCGCTCATGACTTGATCCGGCAGCGCGGTGCCGAATCCTGCTACCTCGACTACGCACCGTCCTTCGGCTCAGGGCCATTCGGATACGTACTGTGCACCTCGGTGAACGACGCGGTCTTGCATGGCAAGCCCCACCCCTATCGTCTTCGGGATGGCGATCTACTCTCTCTCGACTTCGCGGCGAGCGTCGACGGGTGGGTCGCCGACTCCGCGATCAGCCTCGTGGTCGGCACAGCTAATCCTGACGACATCGAACTCATCGCGCTTACCGAGCGCGCGCTCCACGCCGGGATCGCTGCCGCTGTAGTCGGAAACAAGACCGGTGACATCTCCCATGCGATCGGTAGCGTGGCACACGAGGCAGGCCTCAGCGTGAACCTGGAGTTCGGCGGCCACGGCGTCGGACGCACAATGCACGGCGACCCTCACGTGTCCAACGACGGCCGACCGGGCCGCGGCTTCCCCCTCAAGCCTGGGCTCGTCATTGCGATCGAACCGTGGTTCATGCGCGGGACCGACAAATTGCGGACTGACCCAGACGGTTGGACCCTGCGCAGCGCAGACGGAAGCCGCACGGCGCACTCTGAACACACCATCGCGATCACCGACGACGGTCCGATCACGCTCACCAGACCACGCGCGTAGCCATGAGTCCCGGCGTGTAGCACTGCGCGCTCGTCCTCCTGGCTGTTCCGCGTGCTCGAATGTCAGCCCGGAGACAAATTTGATGCGGGTGCAAGAACAATCACTCGCCAGCCGTGTGCGCTGCCGCGATTATTGCTTGCGTTCCGAGTCACGTATACACTGTAAACATGCCCGCGCCCGCCACTCCGCTCACCGTCGACGCCATTGTCTCGGCAGCAGTTGTGATCGCCGACAGCGACGGCCTTGATGCTGTCTCCATGCGGCGGGTTGCTGCGGCATTCAATGTGTCGGCCATGGCGCTCTACCGGCACGTTGATGATCGCGACGCTCTCCTCTTCTTGATGGCAGGGGCAGCCGTGCGCGATTTCCCCCTGCTACCGACCAGCGACGCCTCCTGGCGCGAATTGCTCGTGCACATGGCCGATGCCAACTGGGGTTCATTTGAAGCCCACCCGTGGCTGCTGCGAATCGTGCTGACACCCGACCGGCTGCTCAACATGGCGACACTCGACCAGCTCGAGACCCTGCTGGGCAAGCTGCACGACGCAGGGTTACCCCTCGACGAGGGCTTCGACTGCCTGCTCGGCATCTCAGCGCTGGCCATTGGCGCCGCGAGCATCGTTTTCGCTGCCAATCCCGGGGGCACAGGGACCGGCGGCGCAGAGCCCGGCTTCGAGACCGGCCGCACGGGTCGCGTCATAGACGGCTGGTCAGCGGATGCCCGCAGCTCACACCCCATCGCCGCCCGCTTCCACGAGCGCGGCATCACTCGCGCCTCGACGCATCGAGCGCTGGACTTCACCGTTCAGAACTTTCTCGATGGCGTCGAGTTGCGCATCGAGACCCTCCGGACACCGCCTGTTCCAGACGCCGGACAACTGAAAGGTAACCCATGAAGCTCGAAAACAAGGTAGCAATCATCACCGGCGGCGCCGGCGGAATCGGCCAGGGAATCGTGCGCCGATTCCTCACAGAGGGCGCGAAGGTCGTCGTCGTCGATCTCAACCAGGACCAGGGTGACCAGCTGGTCGCCGACCTCGCAGACCTCGGAGAGGTGCACTTCATCGCGAAGGACATCTCCCTCCCACAGAGCGCAACCGAGATCGTCGCAGAGACAGTGGCGCGCTTCGGCAAGCTGGACGTGCTCGTGAACAATGCCCACGCCTCCCGCCAGGCTCCCATCCTGGAGACGACCCCCGAAATGTGGGACCTGTCGATGGGCACCGGCCTGATGGCCACATTCAACCTGATGCGCGCCGCTCACCCGGAGCTCGTCAAGACCACCGGCAGCATCGTGAACTTCGCCTCAGGCGCCGGCATCAAGGGCCTCCCGACGCAGGCCACATACGCCGCTGCGAAGGAAGCCATCCGCGCCGTCTCACGCGTGGCAGCCAACGAGTGGGCAGCCGACGGCATCCGCGTCAACATCGTGTCTCCGATCGCGCTGACCCCCGGCATCGTGCAGTGGAGCAACGCCTTCCCAGACGCGTACCAGGAAGTCATCGACGGTATCCCGCTCGGTCGCCTCGGCGACCCAGAGACCGACATCGCGCCGATCGTCGTGTTCCTTGCCAGCGAAGACTCCCACTACATGACCGGCCAGACGCTGATGGCAGACGGCGGTTCGATCAAGCTGTACTAGTCGGCCTCACCCGTGATGGGCAGACCCTAGCTGCTAGGGTCTGCCCATGATCACCGTCGATTCGACAGACATCCGCTTGATGCGCGCGCTCAGCGACGATCCGCGCAGCACCTTCGTAGCACTCGCAAACCGGTTGGGCCTCTCACGCAACACGATCCAGGCCCGCATGTCGCGGCTCGCCGAGTCGAACACCTTCCTGTCGTTCGACCGCCGTGTCAATCCGGCCGCGATCGGGTATCCGCTCACGGCATTCATCGACGTGCATCTGCAGCAGAAGCGGCTCGCCGAGATCGTCGCGAAGCTGGCGCTCATCCCTGAAATCGTCGAGGCGCATGGTATGAGCGGCGACGCCGACCTGCAGATTCGAGTGGTGTGCACGGATGCCGACGACTTGTTCCGCATCGACGGCACTATTCTCGCGGTCGACGGCGTCGAACGCACGGCGACTTCGCTCGCGATGAGCGAACTCATCCCATATCGCGTTCAGCCGCTGCTTGATCGCGGTCTGGATTCTGCGGGCTGATTGGCTTCGGCGCACGGTTCCTACGCGTAGGCGCTGCGCGCAAGTTCTCCGCTTGCGCGAGGGCAGCATCCGCCGAGTGTCGCCGTTCCTGTCCAGAATCGCCGCTGCAACGGCGACACTCGGCCGAAAGGACGACTCTCGACGAGCGGATGGACACATCCGGGCAAGCGAAAGGGCCCGCCTGCCGAAGCAGAACGGGCCCTCCGTCTCACCGGCTGCCTGGCGAGAGGCGAACCGGGAGATCTATGTGACTAGCCTTCAGCCGGAGCGTCAGCGTGCTCTCCAGTGGCGCCACGGCCTTCCGTGTCAGCACCTTCTTCAAGCACCGGGGCGAGCGACAGCTTGCCACGGTCATCAATCTTGGTGATCTCAACGAGGACCTTCTGGCCAACGCCGAGTACGTCTTCGACGTTCTCAACGCGCTTGCCACCGGCGAGCTTGCGCACCTCAGAGATGTGCAGCAGTCCGTCCTTGCCCGGGAGCAGCGAGACGAAGGCGCCGAATGCGGCGAGCTTCACGACAGTTCCGAGGAACTGCTCGCCAACCTCGGGGTTGGTCGGGTTCGCGATGGCGTTGACCTGCGCACGCGCAGCCTCAGCCGACGGTCCGTCAACAGCGCCGATGTACACGGTGCCGTCTTCTTCGATCGAGATGTCAGCGCCGGTCTCGTCCTGGATGGCGTTGATCGTCTTGCCCTTCGGGCCGATCAGCTCGCCGATCTTGTCGACGGGGATCTGGACCGAGATCACGCGAGGCGCGGTCGGTGCCATTTCGTCAGGAGCATCGATTGCAGCGTTCAGCACGGCGAGGATCGTCGTACGAGCGTCGCGTGCCTGCTTCAGTGCGCCACCGAGAACCGAGGCGGGGATGCCGTCGAGCTTGGTGTCGAGCTGGATCGCGGTCACGAAGTCGGCGGTGCCGGCAACCTTGAAGTCCATGTCGCCCAGTGCGTCTTCTGCACCGAGGATGTCGGTCAGAGCCGCGTAGCGGGTCTCACCGTCAACCGTGTCGGAGATCAGGCCCATGGCGATACCGGCGACGGGTGCGCGCAGCGGCACACCGGCGTTCAGCAGCGACAGGGTCGAAGCGCAGACAGAACCCATCGACGTCGAACCGTTGGAGCTGAGAGCCTCAGACACCTGACGGATGGCGTACGGGAATTCCTCACGCGTCGGCAGCACGGGAACCAGGGCACGCTCAGCGAGCGCTCCGTGGCCGATCTCGCGGCGCTTCGGCGTTCCGACGCGACCGGTTTCACCGGTCGAGTAAGGCGGGAAGTTGTAGTTGTGCATGTAACGCTTCTTGGTGACCGGGTTCAGCGAGTCGATCGTCTGCTCTAGCTTGAGCATGTTCAGCGTGGTGACACCCAGGATCTGGGTCTCTCCGCGCTGGAAGATCGCCGAGCCGTGCACGCGCGGGATGACAGCAACTTCTGCATCGAGCGGGCGGATGTCGGCCAGGCCGCGTCCGTCCATGCGAATGCCTTCGTTGAGCACGCGGGTGCGCACAACCTTCTTGGTGACCGACTTGTATGCCGCGCCAACCTGGCCCAGAGCTGAAGCGGGCAGTTCGCCTGCTTCGATCTTGGCTGCGATTGCATCCTTGACGCGAGCCTTGAGTGCATCGTCAGCATCCTGACGCTCGACCTTGGCTGCGATCTGGTAAACGTTCTTCAGTTCGTCCTCAGCAAGAGCTGCGACTGCGTCGTAGGTCTCCTGCTCGTAGGGCGGGAAGAGCTTGAAGTCAGCGGTCGGCTTAGCTGCGGCATCCGCAACCTTCTGCTGAGCTTCGATGAGCTGCTTGATGAACGGCTTCGATGCTTCGATGCCCTCAGCAATGACCTCTTCGTTCGGCTTGATAGCGCCGGCCTTGATGAGGTTCCACGCGTTGTCGGTTGCTTCTGCCTCGATCATCATGATCGCGACATCGGCGCCACCGTCGATCAGACGGCCGGCAACGACCATGCTGAACACAGCGTCTTCAAGCTGCGAGTGCTTCGGGAAGGCAACCCACTGGCCGCCACCGTTCTCGTCGGGAACGAGAGCAACGCGAACGCCACCGATCGGTCCGGAGAACGGCAGGCCTGCGAGCTGGGTCGACATGGATGCCGCGTTGATCGCGAGCACGTCGTACAGCTCATCGGGAGCGATGGCGAGAACGGTCACAACAACCTGGATCTCGTTGCGGAGGCCGTCGACGAACGACGGGCGCAGGGGCCGGTCGATCAGACGGCAGGTGAGGATCGCCTCGGTGGATGGGCGTCCTTCGCGACGGAAGAAGCTACCCGGGATGCGGCCAGCAGCGTACATACGCTCTTCGACGTCGATGGTCAGCGGGAAGAAGTCGAAGTTGTCCTTCGGCTGCTTGCTCGCGCTGGTGGCGGAGAGAAGCATTGTCTCTTCGTCGATGTAAGCGGCGGCAGAACCCTGCGCCTGCTGGGCAAGGCGCCCAGTTTCGAAGCGGATGGTGCGTGTTCCGTACTTGCCGTTATCGATAACGGTTTCTGCGAACGTGATTTCTGGACCTTCCAAGAGGTCTACTCCTTTGTTTAGACTCGTTTGCCCGTATGGCGCGCGAGTGGATACATCGGAGCAGGGAACAGGCAGAAACTTCAGCCACGGATCTATCCCGTGTTTGTGCTGGCCACCAGTAGAAATTCACCAACGTGTTGGGAAACCACCACCGAGGACCAGCGTCCTGCCAGCCTGCTCCACAGCACTCTGTGAGCACTGTTCTGTGACCAATCCAGAGGATTGACCGTGACGAGTCTAACAGAGGGCTCTCAAACAAGGCTGGTAATGCCCTATCGATTCATTTCGCGTCCCTGCTTCGCGTCGGACCGCACCACCACCGGATCACCGAGTGTCAGCTGGGCATTGACGCTGCGCAGTACGTCTCTCGGGATCTTCACCACCTTGCGGTCATAGCTGAGCACACCGTTGGTTTCGTCTTCGACGTCAGACACCTGGGTGTATACCGTGGCTGACAAACCGCCCGCGATCGCCGGGATAATTTCGCGCTCGTGCAGTCTGACGAATGCCTCGGCGAGCGCAGCCGTCGTCGCAAACCGTTTGTACCCGAATTCCCGTGCGCTGACGCTGTGTTCAGGGAGCCGCTGGCTGTAGCCACCGTATTCCGACACGACGAGCGCGCGATGGGCTGTCGCTTCTCGACGTTTGGGCACCCTGAACCGCCGGAAATAGACGTGCAGACTGGTGAGGTCTCCCCCGCCCTGATCGTGCCATCCGCTGGCGTGGTCGACCGTGCGGGTCGGATCGATTCGGCGCAGCGTAGCCGTGGCCTCGAGCGCATCGAACTGTCCCCAACCCTCGTTGAACGGTACCCAGACCGCGATGCTCGTAACGTTGCGCAGCAGCTCAACCGTCTCGACGAGCTCCGCCTTCCAGTGCTCTCTGGCCATGGCATCCGTGCGGGCGAACGCACCGTACCTGTTGTCGTTCAACGTGAGTGGGGTGAGCACCGGTGCCGTGACGACTATCGGGTTGTAGTCGCCGCCACCATTGACCAGATCCTGCCAGACCAGAATCCCGAGTCTGTCGCAGTGGTAATACCAGCGCAGCGGCTCAATCTTGATGTGCTTGCGCAGCATCGTGAAGCCGAGGTCCTTCATGCTCTGGATGTCGTGCACCATCGCTGCGTCGGACGGCGGTGTGTACAGTCCGTCAGACCAGTAGCCCTGGTCGAGGATGCCTGCGTGAAAGTACGGCTTGCCGTTCAGTAGCAGCCGCGGGATGCCGTGCGCGTCTGGCCCCATTCCGAACGATCGCAAGCCGACATAACTCTCGACCCGGTCATCCCCCATCGTCACTGTGACGTCGTAGAGGAATGGGGTCTCTGGGGTCCAGAGTTGTGGGTCTGGCACGGTCAGCAGTACTGACTGATTCGTTGACGCGTCGACCGTCGCGACCAGCTCGCCCTCTGCACGCAGCTCGATACGACAGCGAACCTCTATCGACGGGTGCTTCGTCGCAGGGTGCGAGACGGCATTCGTCGTGTGCACCGTCACCTGCACACCGCCGGCGTCAAGCTGCGGCACCAGAGTCAGGCTGTCGATCCGAAGGACCGGGACACGCTCGAGCCAGACCGTCTGCCAGATGCCTGATTGCGCGGTGTACCAAATGCCACCGCGCTTCAACTTTTGTTTACCGCGCGACAGTTCGTTCGTGTCGCTCGGATCGTGCACCACGACGCGCAGGGTGTGGCTGCCGACACCGTGCCCGATTCCCTCGACAGCAAGCGCGTCGGTGGCATCGAAACAGAACGGCAGGTAGCCACCGATATGTTCACCGAGCAGGATGCCGTTCAGCCACACCTGCGCCCGCTGGTCGACAGCACCGAAATGCAGAAGAACGCGCTCGTCAGCAGATGGCATCACGGCACCGGCGAGGACGAATTCTCGACTGTAGTGCAGCACGTCGGTGGGTTGCACCTGCCGCTGCACTCCGGACAACAGTGATTCGGGTGAGAACGGCACCACGATGTCGCCGTCGAATACCGCAGGAGCGGCATCTATACCCGAAGCGTCTGCAGGGCTGATCGCGTACTGCCAACGGCCATTGAGATTCTGGTAGCTGTCGCGCACCAGCTGGGGCCGCGGATATTCGGGCAGTGGACTATCGACGTTCAGAACTTCGCCCCAGGGTGTCAGCAGCGGTTCCAGCGCGAGCGTGGTGTGTCGCCGACTCATCGGGCTGCCTGCTTACGCAACATCCTGGCAGGAATGAGCACCAGCAATACGACGATCGCGGCAGCCAGGAAGATGCCAGGGCTCGGCACCTGTTTGAGCACGCCGAGGTCTTCGTAGTATTCATCGGCACCGCGGATGACTGCAGCGCCGATGAATGGGCCGGTGAGCATCGGCAGCAGCACGGTGAACAGCATTCGGATGCCCTGCACTGCACCGGCGCGATCGACCGGTGTGTAGTCGCGCACTGCTGCGCCGATCGCGGCGACCGACAGCATGAACCCGGTCATCATCACCGTGCCAGCGACGATCACGAAGACGGTGTCGCGGGCGAAGAACATCAGGAACAGACCCAGTGCGTACAGCACGACTGCCGAGGGCAGGAAGTTCAGCTTGCCCACCCGGTCGATGACGCGGCCGCCAAGAACGCTGAACGTTGCGGCGCCGACGAGCACGATACCGAGCACCAGCGCGTACGCCTCGATCTTCAGATAGCGCTGAATGTAGATGAGCAGGTACGGCAGGAACACCTGGGTGGCGATGCCGAGCACGAGCGTCACGCAGAAGGCCAGATAGAGGCGCGGGTTGGCCCGCACCACACTCGGCCGCAGCCCGTGGGCGATCGACCTGAAAACGCCGTCTGGCTGCGCCGCGATGCCGGGAGCATCACGCACGAGGAACCAGGCGATCACACCGACAACGATGATCGCACCACCGATCAGGGTAAAGAACGTCGACCACTGTCCGCTGGCCGCAAAGCCGTCGACAGTCCCGAACACGATAAGGATCGACAGCAGGGGTAGCGCGGCGAGGACTGATTCGACCCTGCCCCGATTTTCGGTGTTCGTGACATCGGTCACCCAGGCCATGAACGCCGCATCGTTCGCACTCGATCCGAAGAAGCTCATCACACAGTCGAGCAGTACGACGGCGATACCAGTGAGGATGACGGCATCCGCCACCGATGCGAACTTCTCGAACCCCTCGACGGAGATCAGGCCGAACGCCATTGTCGAAAGGCCCCAGAGCACGTAGCCCCCGGCGATGAAGACCCGTCTGCGGCCTGCTTTGTCACTGATGGCGCCGAAGAGAAGTGTGGCGACAGTTGCAGTCAGCGCGCTAGCCGCCACCATCGCAGCGATGACCGTCGGATCGTCCGAAATGGTGTCGTAGACGAAGACGTTGAGATACATGTTCTCGACAGTCCAGGCGAGCTGGCCCATCAGGCCAACGATCACGAGCGCGAACCACACTCGTTTCGAGAGGGCACTCCTCTTGCCGGAGGCCGTGTGCCCCGTTGACACCGTCGTCATAGTGGATCCTGTTCGCCATTGACCGGGAAAGCTCCCACTCTAGTGGCGCAGTTCCTGGCCAGTCGACGAGTTCCCGGGGCTGGGACTCCCCACACGGCCCGGAACGCGAGAATCGCCGTTCCTGCCGAGAGTCGCCGTGGCAACGGCGACTCTCGGGCGAAACGGCGATTCTCGACGCAAGCGCCAGCCAGCGAACTGGCCGACCGACGGGCCGGCCAGCCCGACGATCGGGTTTAGAACTCGGGCTGGAAGCCACCGGTGGGGCTGAACGAGGCGTCGAGTGCGAATGGATCTCGCACCTCGCTCGAACGGTCGGACACCGCGATCAGGGCTGCCAGTTCACCAGCCGCCCTATCGATGCGGTCTGGCAGGGTCTTGACCTTGTCTGCGCCACTTCCCCAGTCTTCGGAGGCAGCGAACACAGCTGTCGGAACGACAACGGAGTGCAGGTAGGTGAACATCGGCCTGATGGCGTAGTCAAGTGCCAGCGAGTGACGTGCGGTTCCGGCCGTCGCGCCGATCACGACAGGCATGTCGGTCAGAGCCCTGTTGTCGATCACGTCGAAGAACGACTTGAACAGGCCGCTGAAGCTCGTGGTGAAGATCGGCGTGACAGCGATGAGACCGTCTGCACCAGTCACGGCTTCGATGACCTCATCGAGTTTCGGGCTCGGGAACCCGGTGAGCATGTTGTTCGTGATGTCCTGCGCGTAGTCACGCAGGTCAAAACTCACGACGTTTGTCTCGATGCCATCATCGGCCAGACGGGCAACTGTCGCTGCCGCGATCTTGTCGGCCAGCATCCGTGTGGATGACGGCTGGCTGAGGCCAGCGGAGAGCACGGCGATGGTGCGCGTAGTCATGTTAGGCCTCCTTCGTGGCGGTAGCTGATGTGTTGATCTCTGCGCGCTCTGCAGCGGTGCTGACCGAGGCTGCAGCTGCGGCGGCGGCCTTCAGAGATTCGTGGGTCGGAGCGTCAGGCACTGATGCCGGACGGTTCTTCGCGAACTCCTTGCGGAGCACGGGAACAACTTCCTCACCCAGGAGGTCGAGCTGCTCGAGCACTGTCTTCAACGGCAGGCCGGCGTGATCCATCAGGAACAGCTGGCGCTGGTAGTCGCCAACGTAGTCACGGAAGGCGAGGGTACGGTCGATGACCTGCTGCGGGCTGCCGACGGTGAGCGGCGTCTGCTCGGTGAACTCTTCCAGGCTCGGGCCGTGGCCGTATACCGGAGCGTTGTTGAAGTACGGCCGGAAGTCGTTGACGGCGTCCTGCGAGTTCTTGCGCATGAAGACCTGGCCTCCGAGTCCGACGATCGCCTGCTCGGCCGTGCCGTGGCCGTAGTGCTCGAAGCGCTGACGGTAGAAGCCGACCATCTTCTGCGTGTGCGATGCGGGCCAGAAGATGTGGTTGGCGAAGAAGCCATCGCCGTAGAACGCGGCCTGCTCTGCGATTTCAGGGCTGCGGATCGAACCGTGCCAGACGAACGGCGGCACGTCATCGAGCGGACGAGGGGTCGACTGGAATCCCTGCAGGGGGGTCCGGAACTCACCGGACCAATCGACGCTCTCTTCACGCCAGAGGCGACGAAGCAGTGCGTAGTTCTCCAGCGCAAGCGGGATGCCCTGACGGATGTCCTTACCGAACCACGGGTAGACAGGGCCGGTGTTGCCACGGCCGAGCGTGATGTCGACGCGGCCGTCAGCGATGTGCTGCAGCATGGCGAAGTCCTCGGCGATTTTCACCGGGTCGTTGGTGGTGATCAGCGTTGTCGCGGTGGAGAGGATGATCTTCTCGGTCTTGGCCGCGATGTAGCCGAGCAGCGTCGTCGGGCTCGATGGCACGAACGGCGGGTTGTGGTGCTCGCCGGTGGCGAAGACGTCGAGGCCGACCTCTTCGACCTTCTGGGCGATCGCCAGAGTGGCCTTGATGCGCTCGTTTTCGCTCGGCGTGTGGCCAGTGGTTGGGTCGGTTGTCACGTCGCCGACGGTGAAGATTCCGAACTGCATGTCAAGCCCTCTTTTCAATGCGTTTGCATGTATATCGGACTCAACGGTCCATCCGCCATTCCTATTCCCGTGGTTCTGTATTTTCCCTGACAGTCTCATCGAATTCGGCCTTGGCCTTCAGCCCGACGACTGCGTGACCCCTGGCGTAGCCGAAGTAGATGATCAGCCCGAGAACCAGCCAGACCAGGAACCGCACCCAGGTGAGTGTCGTGAGGTTGAGCATCAGCCAGAGGCAGAGTACTGCAGAGAGAATCGGCAGGTATGGCGAGAACGGAACCCGGAAGCCGCGTTTCAGGTCTGGTCGCTTCTTGCGCAACACGATGACCGCGATACTTACCAACACGAAAGCCGAGAGCGTGCCGATGTTGATCATCTCTTCGAGCACACCGACATCCGTCAGCCCCGCGATCAGCGCAACGAGTACACCGACGATGATCTGGATGCGCGCCGGCGTGTGCCTCTTGTCGCTGGTGACGCTGAGGCTGCGCGGCAGCAGACCATCGCGGCTCATCGCGAAGACCACTCTCGACAGACCGAGCAAGAGCACCATGATCACCGTGGTCAGGCCGATCAGAATGCCGACCGAGATCACCTGGGCAGCCCAGGTCGCCCCCACCGCAACGAATGCTGTCGCCAGCGAGGCGTTGGGATCAGCGGCCAGTACCTTGTACGACACCATGCCGGTGAGAACGAGGCTGACACCGATGTAGAGGAGCGTCACGATGGCGAGGCCGGCGAAGATACCGCGCGGCAGGGTGCGCTGCGGGTCCTTCACCTCTTCAGCGGATGTCGCCACCACGTCGAATCCGATGAAGGCGAAGAAGACCAGGGAGGCGCCAGCCAGCAGCCCGAAGACCCCGTACTGAGCTGGGGCCGCTCCGGTAATGAACGAGAACAGTGACTGGGTCCAGACGTCACTTGCCCCTTCGGCAGCCGGCACCGCCGGCGGGATGAACGGCGTGTAGTTCGCCGGGTTGATGAAGAAGGCTCCCACCACGATGACGAAGAGCACGATGAAGACTTTGATCACGGTGAAGACGGCGGCGACGCGTGACGACAGCTTGGTTCCGATCACGAGCAGGGTCGTGAAGATGGCGACGATAATGAACGCGCCCCAGCTCACCTCGACGCCCAGGATGTTGATCGTCGATGGGATGTCCCAGTTCCAGAGCGCGAACACGTCGCTGAGATAGATGCCCCAGTACTTGGCGATCACCGCGCCGGCGGTGAGCATTTCAAGGATGAGGTCCCAGCCGATGATCCAGGCGAGCAGCTCACCGAGCGTGGCATAGGTGAAGGTGTATGCCGATCCGGCGATCGGTACTGTCGAGGCGAACTCCGCGTAACACATGATGGCCAGGGCGCAGGTGACGGCCGCGAGCACAAAGGCCAGCGTGACCGATGGGCCGGCATAGCTTCCGGCGGCTTTGGCTCCCACCGAGAAGATCCCGGCGCCGACAGCGACGGCCACGCCCATCACCATGAGATCCCAGACGCCGAGCGTGCGCTTCAGGCTATGGCCGCTCTCGTGGGAGTCCGACAGTGAATCTTCGATGCTCTTCGTGCGCCACAGGCTCATCAGGTGCGCCTTCCGTCAAGGGCGAGAGTACGACGACTCGCGCCGCAGCTACTTCATCGTATGACTGCGGTCATCAGGTGCACAGTGGGCAATCCCGGGATGCGGTGGCTGCTGCCCGGCGGGGCTTGGCCGGGGCCGGCGGGCAGCCCGACCTCGACAATCAGGTGAAGAGGTCGATCGAGCCGCGCAGCGTTTCAGCCGAGTGCTGCAGCTGCTGTTCTTCGCGGTCGTCGAGCGTCACATCGAGCACGCGCTGCACCCCGCCGGAGCCGACGATCGAAGGCAGGCTCAGCGCCACGCCATCGATGCCGTGATAGCCATGCAGCACGCTGGAAACCGGCAGGATCCGCTGCTCGTCCTGCAGGACAGCCTCGATGATGCGTGCACCGGAGAGACCGATCGCGTAGTTGGTGGCCCCCTTACCCTCGATGATCCGATACGCAGCATTCGAGACCTCGTGGGTGAGCGCCTCAAGACGCTCCCGCGGAAAGAGCACAGTGCCGGTGGCATCCGTCCAGTCGCGCAGAGGGGTCTGCCCGATTGTGGCCGTCGACCACAGCGGAAACTCGCTGTCGCCGTGTTCGCCGACGATCAAGGCGTGCACGCTCTGCGGGGACACCTGTGCGGCTTCCGCCACCAGCCAGCGCAAGCGGGCGGAGTCGAGCAGAGTGCCTGACGAGAAGATGCGACCTGGCGGCAGGTCGGTGATGCGTTCGGCGATAGCGGTGAGCACATCGCACGGGTTCGTCACCAGGACGAACACCGCGTTAGGAGCGAGGGCGACGAGCTGCGGCAGCATCTGCTTGAGTATGCGCACGTTAACGCCCGCTAGTTCCAAACGCGTCTGACCCGGCTCCTGTTTCGCGCCGGCGGTGATGACGATGATGTCCGAATCGGCGACCAAATCGATGTCGCTGCCGCCGGTGATGCGGGATGAGCCGACGAACGGTGTGCCGTGGGCGAGGTCGAGCACCTCGGCGTTGACCCTGGCCGTTGCGATGTCGTAAAGCACGACTTCGCGTGCCGAATTACGGATGAGGGCCGCGTAGGCGAGCGAGGAGCCGACGCTTCCCGCACCGACAACGGTGAGTTTGGTGCTGCGAGCGAGCGTCATGCACTCAGTATCGTCGTGCATCAAGCGCAGGTCGACCCCATGTGGCAGGGGGATCGTTCACGGATGTGGCGCGTGTGTCGGACGCTAGCGGCGCGACGAGCGGACGCCGATAATCGCGAGCCCGATACCGACTCCGATGGTCGCGCCGAGGCTGTTCGCGATGATGTCGCGAAGATCGGGTACGCGGGTCGGCAGGAATTGCTGGAAGAACTCGATAAAACAGGTGAAGATGATGCCGAAGAGAAGGGCAAGCCACCAGCGTCTGGCGCCGAGCAACGACAGGAACAGCCAACCGAGTGGCACGAACATCGCGATGTTCGCGGTGAACTCGACAACGTCGTAGGTGATCCACGCTGTTGCCGAGTTGCCTGCGAAGCTGCCAGTCAGCGTTCTGAGCCAACTGGTGCCATCGTCGTCGAGCGGCTGCGGACCGAGCGTCACCCACGCGACGAACGCGAGGTACAGGGCAGTGCCGACTGTAAGGAACACGCGGGCACGGGTGCGGCTACGGCGACGGGGCATCGTTCTATCGTGCCCGATAACAGGCTGCAGCGTCGAATGCGGGCGTCATGCGTCGCTCACCCGCACGTGGCATCCGCATCCTGTAGCCGCTGCCGCCCCTGATACCCGCACCCAAAACAGGACGAAACAGCGATTTGCGACCAGAAACAGGACCGATCACGCTCTCACGTGACCGGATTCCTGTTTTCATGACTAGTGCACTCAGCTCGCGAGCAGTTGCTCCGCGAGCAACTCGATGGTCCGAACTCGGGCCGGGGATACCGTCAGGTCAGCGTCAGCGTGAGCAGACGCGATCGGCTGCAGCATGACTTCGTCGACACCGAACTTCGCGGCAAGATCGCGCACCTGGGCTGCGGCACCTGCGGCATCGCCGATCACCCAGCTGGCTGACATCCGCTTCACGAGTTCGGCCTGGGTCGGAGCCAGCTCGGTCGCCAACGCCTCTTCGACGGTGGCGAGTGGTCCGAGCGGGAGTCCGCTGCGCAGCCTGGCCATCTGCTGCATCTGCGGCAGCGCCAGAGCGTATGCCTCGTCTGCGGTATCTGCAACCGACGCGTTGAGCGTGAGGAAGGTGCGCGGGGCGGCCAGCGTCTCAGACGGCGTGAATTCGCGTCGGTAGATGTTGAGTGCTGTCGTCGTGCTGTCGCCTGAGAAGTGGTTGGCGAACACGTACGGCATGCCGCGCTCTGCGGCGAGGTGGGCCGAGTATTCGCTGGAACCGAGCAGCCAGACCTCTGGTACCGAGGTGGCGATCGGCGTTGCGTGAAGTTCGTAGGTGCGACCGCTCGTCAGTTCGAGGCTGGCGCCATCCGGGTGCAACAGCGCGGTGATGTCGCCGATGTTGCGCGGGAAGGCATCCACTTCGCTGACGGCACCGCTGGAGCGCAGCAGCGCGCTGATCACGGGGTCGCTGCCCGGAGCGCGGCCGAGACCGAGGTCGATGCGGCCGGGGAATGCGGCCTCAAGCAGGGCGAACTGCTCGGCGATGATCAGGGGCGAGTGGTTCGGCAGCATGACGCCGCCGGAGCCGAGGCGGATGCGCTCGGTACGGGACGCAAGGATCCCGATGAGCACGGGCGGGTTCGTCGAGGCGACAGCCGCCATGTTGTGGTGCTCGGCCACCCAATATCGCTCAAAACCGAGCGCGTCTGCGCGCTGCGCCAGGCCGATTGACGCGGTGAGCGCCTGTGCGGAGGTCTGGCCGGTGCGAACGGGAATGAGGTCGAGTACTGAGAGAGCAAGCTGTGTAGTCATCCTTGAAGGCAACCCTCCGCAGTCGTCGGTTATTCCATGCTGTCGGCGAGTCCGACGAACTCGGACGGCGGGCCCGACAGCTCCGCCAACTCCGCCAACTCCGCCAGCTCAGTCGGCGAGCGCTAGCACTTTCTCGGCGGCTTCGGCCAGCGCGATGCCATAGCTCGGACCGTGCCCGGCTGCGTGCACGGCGAGTGGGTGCAGCTGATGCAGCGGAATCCGCTCCCTCCACAGTGGGCGAAGCGGCAGCACCGATTCGTATCCGCCCAGAATGGCGCCGAGGTGCGGGCAGCCGAACAAGACCATCATCGCCAGGTCAGTTTCGCGATGCCCTCCGTGAGCTGCGGGATCGATCAGGACAACGCCGTCTGGAGACCACAGCACGTTGCCATTCCAGAGGTCGCCATGCAGTCTGGCCGGCGGCTCGTCATCGTCGAATTCACCGGTGGCGATGAGCGCGCAGGCGTCGCGCACGAGCTGCGCTCCGTGTTCGGAGATGGATCCGACTTCGGCCGCGATCTCGAGATACGGCAGCACCCGATCGCGGGCGTAGAAAGGCCCCCAGGTGGTTTCGTGGGCAACGGGCAGCTGCCGGTTGCCGATGTAGAGCGGCCCATCCCACCCGTCTGGCGGTGCGCCGAATGCGTCGGCACCTGCCGCGTGGGTGACGGCGAGGGCCGCACCGAAGTTGCGGGCGGCATCCGCTGTGGGCTCCACCTCTTCGATATGCGCGATGACCAGATGACCCGGCTTCACATCGATCACCGATGCGACGTTCGCGCCGTTCGCGCCGTGTGCATCGGCGAGCCAGGCCAGGCCGGCGGCTTCGGCTTCAAAGAAGCGCGGCGGCGCATCGGTGCGTTTCTTCACGAACTGAAGCTGCTTGTTCATGACTTCACTCTGCTCCGGGCGCTGCCCCTTGTCGAGGCTTTCACGCCGCAGCTGCTCCTTGCTCCCGCACGTGGGTCTCCGCCCGTTTGCATAACTCCTGCAGATTGCGATTCCCACAGGCAACCGCCGCGGAATTCCGGGGAACTCGCCGAGCCCAACTGCGAATTGCAGGAGTTATGCAGCAGAACAGACCAGCAACAGACCGGCACGCGCCGTCGAGCCACAACGCAAAAACGGGCCGCCACCCGAAGGTGACGACCCGTCTCAAGAAGTTCGCGTTATCAGCGAAAATCTCCCGTTTCGAATGCGACTAGCGACGCAGTCCGAGACGCTCGATAAGCGAGCGGTAACGGGCGATGTCGACGTCGGAAAGGTATCCGAGCAGACGACGACGCTGACCAACCAGCAGAAGCAGGCCACGACGCGAGTGGTGGTCGTGCTTGTGCTCTTTGAGGTGCTCGGTGAGGTCCTTGATGCGCTGCGTGAGCATTGCAATCTGAACCTCGGGGGATCCGGTGTCACCTGGGTGGGTAGCGTATTCTTCGATGATCGCCTTCTTAGCATTAGCTTCGAGTGCCATAGATGGGATCCCCTTTCTGTTCACTGCGCGGTGCCCGGGGCGGAAATGCCTGGGCTCTCTTTATCCGCGGCCGACTTGACGGCAACTTCACGAGTTTAGCAGAAACCGCGGGGCACCACCCCTCCCCTGCATCAGCAGATCATTCAGCGGTGCGTGCGCCCGTTGTCGCGAAGACCGTTTGGCTTGCAGAACTCGAAGCAACTGACAAGCAGAGGACGCCCCGCCCGTGCCCGTCAAGCCCAATCGTGTGGGGTCCGAATCGTGTGGCGTCGGCGACCCGACCGTCGACGCCACAACCATCCATCTCCGGCACTCTGGGGGGATCACGCAGCCGGGGATACCTGCACTTAAACTTTGCTCCGTTCGACCGCCCACGTTGGCCTTTGAAGGCAAACAGAAAGCGGATATGGAGCAAACACGCACCTTCGGCCGACGTCGCGGCAATGGCCCTCTCGGCCTGGAGAACTGAGGTAGGCACTGGCGTTTCTCACGACGGTTGCCGCTCGCACCTCAGTGCGATTCTGGTGATTGTTGATCAGTTGACGGATACCGTCGCCGTCCTACTTCGACCGGTGATCCGGCCGTAATCTCAGCGATCGAAGATAAGCAAAGTGGATGTCGCGCTCGCGTAGAGACGACCGGCGGCATCCGTCACCGTCGCCTCGGCAAATGCCACCCGCCTGCCGAATGAGAGCAGCTTGGCCTCGGCCCGCACCAGTCCGGTGTCGGCAGTCATTGGCCGGTGATACGCCACCTTCAGCTCGAGTGTGGTGTACCCCTGGATCGCTGTGAGCTTCGAGTGCACGGCGCAGCCACAGGCACTGTCGAGCATGGTGGCGGCATATCCCCCGTGCACGGTACCGATTGGGTTATAGGCGTGGTGCCCCGGTACTCCCTCGAACGCTGCGGTGCCGTCACCGACCTCGACCAGCTGAAAGTCGAGAGACTCGGCGATGCCAGGTCGTCGACCTGACGCGATCAGCGCCTGCAGCTGTTCCAAACCAGTGAGTCCGTGCCCGACTTCATCGACAAGCGTCATTGGTCAACTCCCTTGTTCGTCTCTGGCTTCTGCAGTCGCGCGGCCACCTCTTCGAGCACCGACTCCGAGCCGGCGTAGATGCCATCGGCGCGCGGCCAATGGCTGATGACATCCGTGAAACCGAGTTCGGCAGCGCGCCCGACGGCCTCGTCGAAGGCGCCGAGGCTACTCAGCGAGTACCCGCCACCGCTGTCGAGGGACAGATAGCGATCGATCGTTGCTGGATCGCGCCCCGCCATGACAGCCGCGTCCTCAAGGCGACGCACGAGAACGGCAACCGCGCTCCACCATTCATCGCCGACGGCGCCATCCTTGCCCGTCGTCACCCAGCCGTCGCCGAACGTGGAGACCAGCCCCAGACCCTTCGGCCCGTTCGCTGCAATGACGAAAGGAACGCGGGGCAAGTGCGCGGGCACCCCGACCATGCGGGCGTTCACGGCAGTGAACCAGTCCCCGGTGAAACTGATGCCGCCAGAACCGGGCGCCTCATGCCGCAGCAGCTCATCCAGCCCCGCCACGAACTCGGCAAAACGTGCGTGGCGCTCGGCCGGTGTGTATTCGGATTGTCCGAGCACGAAGGCGTCGAACCCGGTGCCGCCCGATCCGATGCCAAGCAGGAAACGTCCGCCGGAGATGTCGTCGATCGTCGCAACTTCCTTGGCGAACGGTACCGGATGCCGGAAGTTGGGTGACGAGACAAAGGTACCGAGCGTGATCCGGCTCGTCACGACTGCGGCGGCGGCCAGCGTCGTCGTTGTCGCGTGCCAGGGCTCATCGGCCAGGGTGCGCCAGGACAGATGATCGTAAGTCCAGGCGTGGTCGAAGCCGAGGTCCTCGGCACCTACCCACTTTCGGCGGGCCTCGGCCCAGGAGTCTTGCGGGAGAATCGTGATTCCATAACGCATAGTGCGAGTCTACGGATGCGCACATCCGCTTCGCCCCGATCGTTCTGTCGGTCATTTGGCTATTTCACTTCCGCACTGTCGGTCGTGGGTGGCAGACTCACGCCATGTCAGGCATTCAGAGCTCAGCATCTCGTCAACCGCACACCGGGCACATCTGCGGCATTGTTCCCCCATACCTGTTAGCGCGGCTCGCCACCGTGAACGATCCGAAGTTTCAAGCCGCGGCATTGGCGGCCAGACGATCACTCCTGCACGATCGCCCGATGAGGGAGGTGCGGCAGGTGCAGCAGGTGCAGCAGGTGCAGCAACAAATCATCTCGACGACGTCGACTCAGGGCGCACAACTCACGTCCACTCCGCAGCGGAGCATCTTCGATGCCGCCGGCCGCGAGACGTTACCTGGCACCCTGGTGCGCAGTGAAGGAGAGCCTGCAACGTCTGACATCGCCGTCACTGAGGCCTACGACGGCCTCGGATATACCTTCACGATGTTTCTCGACGCATTTTCACGCGCATCAATCGACGGGGCAGGATTGCCGCTCGACGCAACAGTGCATTACGGCATCGAATATGACAACGCGTTCTGGAACGGCGAGCGCATGGTGTTCGGCGACGGGGATGGAGAGGTTTTCACACGATTCACGGCGTCGCTGAGCGTGATCGGACACGAGCTCACCCATGGCGTCACACAGTTCACGGCAAACCTCGAATACCGCGGCCAGTCTGGTGCACTCAACGAGTCCGTCTCCGATGTTTTCGGGGCGCTTGTTGAACAGCATGCCCACACGCAGAACAGCGCAGAGGCCAGCTGGCTTATCGGCGAGGGGCTCTTCACGCCCGCCGTGCAGGGGGCGGCATTGCGGTCGCTGAAGGCCCCGGGCACCGCATATGACGACGACGTTCTCGGCAAGGATCCCCAGCCGGCGAATATGGCCGACTTTGTTGTCACAGCCGATGACAACGGAGGCGTGCACATTAATTCGGGTATCCCGAACCATGCCTTCTACCTCGTCGCTGAAGCACTCGGGGGTTATGCGTGGGAGGCCCCCGGGCAGATTTGGTACGACACGCTGACGTCCTCGACGCTGTCAGCAACGGTCGACTTCGCCGGATTTGCCGCGGCCACCGTCGCTGCCGCCACTGACAGATATGGCGATGGATCGCCCGAGCGAGATGCAGTGATCGCAGCATGGAACTCAGTGGGCATTCCGCTCGCGCAATTCGTCGCCTCCGGTGAAGAGCAGCTGATCACGTGACCGGCGCTGTCCGTTCGGGTCGGGGTGACGGCAGCAAAGCGAGGTAGCATCTCGGCATGAGGGTCGTGGTGTCGCGCAGCGGCGGGATCGCCGGGATGCGCACGGTGTGGGAAGTTCGAATCGATGAACAACCCGATGCGCCCGACTGGCGAGACCTCCTGGCAGCGCTGCCCTGGGATGACACCCCACAGCAAGCGCCCGAACCCGATCGATACGTCTATCGCATCCGTTGCGCACCACACGAAGTGGTTCTTGCTGAACCCCAGCTATCCGGGCAGTGGCGAGAACTGGTTGACCGCGTACGCGCAGCCAACCGCGACTCAGCGACCTAACGCATCCGCTCTCTCGAAGCTCATACATCCGTTCTCTCGCTGAGAGTGACGCTAACGACACGCCGAGTGCCGACACTTACCCATGATCGGATGTCGACATCTGCGCGGCGTGCCACCATGGGCGGTATGGAAATCGACTCAGGACCCGTTGAAGTGCTCTCTGAAGATGCCTGCTGGGAGGCCCTGCTCTCGACCAGTCTGGGACGGCTCGGCGTCAGCGTCGGTGGCGAACCAGACATCTTCCCGATCAATTTCGTCACTGCTGACCGCAAGGTGTACTTCCGGAGCGCTGAGGGCACCAAACTTCTCGCCCTCGTCGTCAACCAGAAGGTGGCGCTTGAGGCCGATGGAGTTGGAAATGATCAGGCGTGGAGCGTTGTCATCAAGGGCACGGCGCGCATCATCGAGAAGCAGCCAGAGATCGATTCGATCAACGAGTTACCGCTGACTCCGCTGATCCCGACGTTGAAGTACATCTTCGTCGAAATCGATCCGACTGAGATCACGGGGCGCCGCTTCAACCTGGGGCCGGAACCTGAGCGTTACTAAGCAGGCGCGGTCGTGAAACAGCGCTGCTGACGCGACGCTATTGACGCACAGTTACCGAGGCACGAGCGCCGATAACACGGCTGCAGCGTAGGCATCCGCTGGATCGCTCGCGATGAAGGATGCCGAGCCGCCACGCACCACATGCACCTCAAACGACTCATCATCGAGTCGAGTCAGCGAGTGGAAGCCAGCGCCAAGCAGCTCGCGCAGCTGGTCTTCGCGGGGTAACCACAGTGCATCTTCGAGGGCGAGCGAGTCGAGTGCCCACTCCGTGGTGCCGTTGAACCCGAGGATCGTACCGGTGTCGAACTCATGAGGTTCGATTGTCATATCGCTCACCGTGAAGACATCGCTCTCCAGCTCGGTGCGTTCAATTCGGAATGCGTCACCTGCGGTCGGCCTCCACACCAGACCGGACAACCGCAGTTCACGTGCCAATTCAGTCGAGATCATCCCCCATTATCAGCGCGCTTCGCGCCAGAAGGGAATACCGAGTCGAGTCTGAAACAATCGGCAGGATGACGACGCTAAACCTGACTGTGCGTGTGAAGCCGGGCAGCCGCAAGGGGCCGCTGGTCGTTTCGACCATGCCTGCGGATGCCGAATCCGTATCTGGGGCAGCGGCTGTGTCGTCACGACTCGCTGAGCCTGAGGTAACCGTTTATCTGCAGGAACGCGCAGTGGACGGCGCGGCAAATGATGCGCTCATCCGTGTGCTTGCAACGCACTACGGCGTGGCCCGGAGTGCTGTCAGCATCATCCGTGGCCACGCCGCGCGGGTAAAACAGGTTCGGGTTGTTAGCTGACGCCCAGCAGGTCGATCACGAAGATCAGCGTCTGGCCACTCAGCTGGTGGCCTGAACCGGCGGGTCCGTATGCCAGGTGCGGCGGAACGACGAGCTTGCGACGGCCACCGACCTTCATACCCGGGATACCCTGCTGCCAGCCGGCAATCAGGCGGTCGAGCGGGAAGTTGATGGACTGGCCACGGCCCCACGACGAGTCGAACTCCTCGCCTGAGTCGTACGCAACGCCCAGGTAGTGAACGTCTACCGTTGCGCCCGGTGTTGCTTCCGCGCCATCGCCTACGACGATGTCAACGATTTCGAGTCCCTCGGGCGCCGGTCCCTCGGGTGCGTCAATTTCTGGCTTTGAATTCAAATCAGTCATGTATCCATCCAACCGGATGTACGCGCAAAACGCACAACCCAAAATTCATCCTTGCGCGAACGGTACGTCGGGTGCAGTCTGTTAACAGATGA
Organism: Leifsonia sp. A12D58; assembly: GCF_047530025.1. Lineage (NCBI taxonomy): Bacteria > Bacillati > Actinomycetota > Actinomycetes > Micrococcales > Microbacteriaceae > Leifsonia > Leifsonia sp. A12D58. The sequence goes on from NZ_JBLJAT010000005.1 coordinate 122,009, forward strand.
ACTCGTTGACCCGGGAGAGTCGTAGGCAGTGCCACACCACCGGGCGGCGAGTTCTTCCCGTTAACGACTTCGTCTCTGTTTCGTCTCTGTGCACTCCTCTCGCGGAGAAAACGCACTCGTCGAGCCCGTTACGATCCTTCGAACATGGCCTCAGGATTCAAGATGCCCAGAGGATCAAACACCGCTTTCAACTGGCGCTGGAGTTCGTAGCTCGTATCGCCCAACTCCTCCTTGAGCCAGCGACGCTTCAGGATCCCGACACCGTGCTCCCCCGTCAGCGTTCCGCCGAGGGCCAGCGCGGCACGGAAGAGCTCGCTGGCTGCTTCCCAGATCTCCTCGGGTACGACAGGAGCGTCGACGGGTCGTGCTGGGTCGACCTGAATCACGAAGTTCGGGTGCAGGTTGCCGTCACCGGCGTGCGCAACTGTCGGGATCGCGATGCCGGTTCTGGCGCTGATCTCGGCGATCGCCTCGAACATCTCGGCCATGCGCGAACGCGGCACGCTGACATCCTCGATCAGCACCTCGCCGAGCGCGGCGAGGGCCGGGTGGCACGCCCGACGGATGGCGAGCAGCCGTTCCCCTTCGGCGGCATCCGTCGACATGCGTGTCACGCCACCGCTCGCGGTGAGCAGTTCGTACGCCAGCTCGGCTTCTGCAACAGCTGCTGCCCCATCTGTCTGAACGAGCAGGAATGCTCCACCATCGATCGGCAGTCCGGCTGTGCCGTCTGCGCCGAGGTACCCGGCGATCGCGGCGAGAGCGACAGGATCAAGCAGCTCCATCACTGCCGGTCCCACACCGCCTGCAATCAATTGAGCGGATGCCGCCGCAGCGGTCGTCACGTCGGGGAACACCGCGCCGAGGGTCACCGTGGTGCCCTGCACAACTCTGCGCGTGCGCACAGTCGCTTCGACGATGACACCGAGCGTGCCCTCGGAGCCTGTCATCAAAGCGGTGAGGTCGTAGCCGGTGACACCCTTGACCGTGCGGTGGCCCATCTCCAGCAGCCGACCGTCGGCCAGGACCACTTTCAAGCCCAGCACGGCTTCTCTCGTCACGCCGTACTTGGCGCAGAGCAATCCCCCGGCGTTGGTGGCGATGTTGCCACCCACGCTTGAAATCGCCTTGCTTGCCGGGTCGGGCGCGAACCACAATCCGTGCTCGGCGAGCGCGTCGTTCAAATCCTGGTTGATGACACCTGGCTCGACGACCGTCAGTTCGTCTTCTGGCCTGATCTCCAGGATGCGGTTCATTCCGGCAACGCTCAGCACGATTGAGCCGCCGCCACCACACGCTCCCCCGGCGAGTCCGGTGCCGGCCCCACGAGTGACCACAGGTATGCGGAATTCGGTGGCCAGGCGAAGGGTCTGCTGCACATCGGCGATCGATCGCGCGTGCACGATGGCAAGAGGAGTGCCGTCTGCGACCCAGCCGGATTTGTCGACCCTGCTGGCAGCGAGCTCCTGCTGATCGGTGCTGACGCTTGTCGGTAACTGGGTGCGGAGGCGGGTGAGGAATTCGGCAGACATGATCGCTAAATTACACGGGATTGCACACGACATAGGACGCCCTGTCCGACGCGCACCCGAAGGGACTCGTCGGGCAGAGCGCCCGAATGACTGCTGTCAGTTCTTAGATAACACCCTGCGCGAGCATGGCATCCGCTACCCGAGTGAAGCCCGAGATGTTGGCACCCAGGACGTAGTTTCCCGGCTCGCCATACTCTTCAGCTGTGGTGGCGCAGCTCTCGTGGATGTTGCGCATGATCTCGGCGAGACGCTCCTCGGTGTGCTCGAAGGTCCACGAGTCGCGTGAGGCGTTCTGCTGCATCTCCAGGGCGGACGTAGCCACGCCACCGGCGTTGGCTGCCTTGCCCGGTGCGAACAGGATGCCGGCCTCAACGAAGACGTGGACAGCTTCAGGAGTACACGGCATGTTGGCACCCTCGGCAACGGCGCTTACGCCGTTAGCCGCGAGCAGCTCGGCATCCGCTGCGTGAAGCTCATTCTGGGTTGCGCACGGCAGTGCAACATTGATCGTGGTTTCAGCTGCAATCGACCAGATGTTGCCACCTGCGCGGTACTCGGATGCGTCGCCACGAAGCTCCGCGTACTCGGAGAGGCGCCCGCGGCGGTTCTCCTTGATCTCGCGCAGCAGTTCGATGTCGAGGCCGTCCTTGTCGTAGACGACGCCCGTCGAGTCGGAGCACGCAACGACGGTGCCGCCGAGCTGGTGCACCTTCTCGATGGCATAGATCGCAACGTTGCCCGACCCTGACACGAGAACACGAGCGCCGTCGAAGTTAGATCCGCGGGTGGCGAGCATCTGCTCAGCAAAGAAGACGGTGCCGTAGCCGGTGGCTTCTGTGCGGGCGCGCGATCCGCCCCAGCCGACGCCCTTGCCGGTAAGAACACCGGATTCAAAGCGGTTGGTTATGCGCTTGTACTGACCGAACAGGTAGCCGATCTCGCGGCCACCGACACCGATGTCGCCGGCCGGAACGTCGGTGTACTCACCGATGTGACGGTATAGCTCAGTCATGAACGACTGGCAGAAGCGCATGACTTCGGCGTCTGACCGACCCTTGGGGTCGAAGTCGCTGCCGCCCTTGCCGCCACCGATGGGCATTCCGGTGAGTGCGTTCTTGAAGATCTGCTCGAACCCGAGGAACTTGACGGTGCCCAGCGTCACCGACGGGTGGAAGCGGAGTCCGCCCTTGAACGGGCCGAGCGCCGAGTTGAATTCGACACGGAAGCCGCGGTTGATCTGCACGCGACCAGCATCGTCAGTCCACGGCACTCGGAAGATGATCTGGCGTTCCGGCTCGCAGATGCGCTGCAGGATTGACGCTTCCGCATACTGCGGGTGCCTGGCCACAACACGACCGAGGGACTCGAACACCTCGCGTGCCGCCTGGTGAAACTCCACCTCGCCAGCGTTGCGTCGAAGAACACTGTCGAAAATGGGCTGGATTGCAGGGTCTAGCGAGTTCATTGGCGCGTCTTCCTGATGGGAACGGAAGGTTCAAGACTACTGCCACATTTTGAGCGCTTGATGAGTGCTGCTCAGCTCTGCGCTGATGTCTCCAACGCCCGGCGTCGCCCGTTGTGATGTGTGGCACACCAGCGAATTGAAGGCACCCCGCTAGCCTAGAGAGGTGAAGTTTGCGCATCTCAGAGTTGAAGGTCAGTCCACCCCACGTCTTGCCGTGACGATAGGAGACGCCGCGCTCTTCCTTGACGAGGTGATGGAAGACGCCCCTCGCGACCTCCAGGAGATGCTCGAACAGGGCGATGCCGGGTTCGAGCGTGTCCGCGCTCACGTCGACAACGCGCGGGCCAACAGCATCTCGCTCACCCCCATTGAGGAACTACGCCACTCTTCAGCCGTGCTTCGTCCGCCGCAAATCATCGCGATCGGGGCGAATTACGCTGCGCACTCGTCAGAATTGAAGCTGCGCTCTGAGACTGCGGCAACGGTGTTCTCGCTCTGGCCGAACTCGCTGACCGGCCATGAGTCGACGGTGACCTGGCCGAAGGACCTCGCTACGCAGGTCGACTACGAGGCAGAGGTGGGTGTCATTATCGGTCGCGCTGCCCGCAACGTCTCGGTCAAAAACGCACTCGACTACGTCTTCGGCTACACCGTCGTCAACGACATCACCGCCAGAGACCTTCAGTTCTCCGAAGCTCAGTGGTCACGCTGCAAGTCATTCGACGGCTTCACTCCGACGGGCCCGATCGTCGTGACAGCTGATGAAATCGGTGACCCTCAGAATCTCTGGCTGACCACCCACGTCGACGGACGCATCCTGCAGGATGCTTCCAGCGGCGACATGGTTCGCACTGTTGCAGAGATCATTGCGTTCCTCTCGAGCACATCGACCCTGCTGCCCGGCACACTGATTTCGACGGGAAGCCCCGGCGGCGCCGGTTACAGCCGCAAGCCGCAGGTCTTCCTTCGCGACGGCTCGACCGTCACCGTCTCCGTCGACAAGATCGGCTACCTCACCACATACTGCCGCGAGATCTAGCCGGCGGGTTCGCGACTGGAATCGCAGCATCCAGCCTTCTAACTCGGGCTAGCGCCGCGCAACATCAGAGCAGAACGTGTGACATGCGCAGGCGTCGGGTTCACCCTCTACTTTGGCTCGCTACGAGCGTAGGCTGAGGTTCATTCTGCTGCCGCAGGTGGGGAGGAGGCAGAGGATGCTACGAATTTCGGTGGTGATTCCTGCATGGAATGACGCCGAGATGCTCGCACGGGCTCTCGACGCACTCGCCGCCCAGCTTCGGCCAGCCGATGAGATCGTCGTCGTCGACAACGCCTCAACCGATGACACTGCCGCCGTGGCCGCGGCGGCGGGGGCCACCGTGATCTTCGAGCCACTCCAGGGCATCTGGCCGGCGGCAGCTGCCGGATATGACGCGGCATCCGGCGACGTTATCGCCCGTCTGGATGCCGATTCAATTCCTCCGATCGACTGGCTCATGCATATCGAAGCCGAACTCACGTTGTCACCGGAGATCGACGTGATCACCGGCCCTGGCGACTTCTACGACTGCAACATGGTCGTTGCATTTCTCGGTGAGACTCTCTATATCGGGGGCTTCTTTCACACGGTGAACCTCTGGCTGACGCAGTCGCCGATTTTCGGCTCAAACTTTGCAATGCGCAAGGCGATCTGGCTCGATGTACGCGACCACGTGCACCGCAATCGTGGCGACATCCACGACGATCTTGATCTGAGCCTGCACCTCGACCCGAACGTCATCGTGGCGTACGAACCGTCGCTCCGCGTTGGGATCTCGGCCAGACCGTTCAGCACCTGGAGTGGTTTCAGCCGAAGGCTCATCTGGGCGTACCGAACCTTCGCGATGCATCCGGAGCAAACGCCCTGGCATCGCGCTGCAATCAAGCGAGCGACCCGCATCGTTTCAGATGAACGCGATCGCCGCACCGCGTGAACCGGTCGCTTGGGTGTGCTCGGTTCACGAGCGATACAGCGCTCCACGCCCCATAGACGCGCTCAAGGTGTAATTGGTGTCCGGTGGAATAGCTCGATCAGATCGTATGCCAGCAGATGCGGGGTCGTTTCGCACGGGCTGTGGCCGGTCGGATAGACCCGAAATTCGGCATTGATTCTGGTAGCGAACTCCCGGTGCTGATCGATGGGCCACAGGTCGTGATGGCCGACCGCGATGAGCAGAGGAACCTTGCTCGAACGAACGTCGACGCTGGAGTCAGGAACGTGTTTCATCAGCAGGGTGATGTCGTCAATACTCCGGCGACTCGTGTACGAGAAGCGCATCCGCACCAGATCAAGCCGCCCAGGCGGCACCTTGTTTTTATTCGTGACGATGCCCCAGACCATCAGGCTGGCGATACCGCGGGCGGAGATTACATAGCTGATCGGCCCGATCCAACGCACCCCGCTGAACGACTGCCCAGAGCGAGGCGGAACACTCATCAGGGCAAGCGTCCCAAACAGATCGGGACGCTGAGCGAGCGCGATCTGGGCAATGATTCCCCCGAATGAATAGCCGAGTACGTGTGCCGGAGTCGATCCACTCTCCAGAAAAGCGATCAGATCAATGACGAAGAGGTCGTAGCTGTATTGCTCGGTGCCTGTCGGCCCGGCAAGGGCGGATTCATACTGACCGGCCAGATCGTAGCTCTGCACGAAATAGCCAGCATTTGCCAATAACGGCGCGAGCAACACGAAGTCTTCCTTCGAACCGGTCACACCGGGCACGAGCACGACTCGCGGCGCTTCAGGCTGCCCAATAGAGATGACAGAAAGCGAGCCGCTCGGTGCATCAAACGTGGAGCGGACAGCGTCTGGCGGAAAGATTGTCCAGTCGAGATCTGGCAACGCGGTATCACGCAGCGCGAGTTCCTCGCGAGTGCTCTCCCCGATGTTCAGTCGGAATTGCTCCCAGATGGACACTCGTTCAGCGTATCGCGGTCGGGGTGAATCGCCATGGATTCACCCCAACCGCGACGTCAGCGATGGGTGAGCTGGAAAAGGACTACTCGATGATCGGAATCGACGTTGTCGGCGTAGCGACGGTCATTCCAGAGAGCCTGGCCGGCTCGAGTTCGCGCATCACGTCTTCCCTGGTCATCAGCTTCGACTCGACAACGAGGTCTGCCACATTGCGACCGGTGAGCAGCGCCGTCTTGGCGAGCGCCGCAGCAGCCGAGTAGCCAATGTGCGGAATGAGCGCGGTGATGACACCGACACTTGAACCGACCATCGCGTCGAGGTGATCCTCGTTTGCCGTGATTCCATCGACACAATTGACCCGCAGTGTCCACATTGCTTGGGTCATCCAAGCCAGGCTCTGCAGCAGGGAGTGAGCGATTACAGGCTCGAAAGCGTTGAGCTGCAGCTGGCCTCCTTCTGCCGCCATGGTGACGGTGACATCAGCACCGGCGACCGCGAATGCGACCTGGTTGACAACCTCCGGAATGACCGGGTTAACCTTGCCGGGCATGATGCTGGAGCCTGCCTGCTTGGGAGGCAGGTTGATTTCGCCGAAGCCAGCCTGAGGGCCGGATGACAGCAGGCGCAGGTCGTTGCAGATTTTCGACAGTTTGATGGCACTGCGCTTGAGGTTGGCACTGAACGACATGAATCCACCGGCGTCGCTCGTCGATTCGATCAGGTCGGGGGCCGTTTCCAAAGCCAGCCCGGTGATCTCATTGAGGTGACGAATGGCGGCAGCCGCGTACCCGGGATCGGCGGTGATACCCGTCCCGATCGCGGTCGCTCCGAGGTTGATCTCCGCGAGCAACCAGACAGCCTCGGTGAGTCGGTCGTAGTCTTCGCCGAGTGTCGTCGCGAATCCGTGGAACTCCTGGCCGAGCGTCATCGGCACGGCATCCTGAAGCTGGGTGCGCCCGACCTTCAGCACATGATTGAACTCGACTGCCTTGTTCGAGAAAGCGCCCTGCAGGGCCTTGAGCTCACGGAGCAGGTGACGAAGTGAGAACGTCAGGGCGATCTTGATTGCCGTGGGATATGTGTCGTTCGTCGACTGGCTGCGGTTGACGTGGTCGATGGGGCTCAGGATGTCGTAGCGACCCTTGGCATATCCCGCGTGTTCGAGCGCAATATTGCAGATGACTTCGTTGGCATTCATGTTGGTCGACGTACCGGCGCCACCCTGGATGACGCCGACGACGAACTCGTCGTGGAACTTGCCGTCGATGATGTCCTGGCAGGCTGCATCGATCCAGCCCGCCTTCTCCGGCGAGAGGGCTCCGATCTCGGCGTTTCCCCTGGCGCAGGCCTGCTTCACCGAGGCAAGGGCGACGATGAAATCTGGGTATACAGAAATGGGGCGCTTGGCGATCGGGAAGTTGTCCATCGCTCGTTTGGTGTGCACGCCCCAATAGGCGGCATCCGGGATCTCTAGCGGTCCGAGTGAATCGCGCTCGATGCGGAAGCCGGGCTGAGCCACAGTCACGCTCTCCATTCCCTGGCCCTGACCAGAATTAGTCGAATCAGATCGAAGTGATGGGTTTGCTGACACGCTGGTTGACACACTGGCTCCATTGCCGATTGAGATGAGCCGAAGCTCCTGACCAATCAACTCTATCGCGGGATGCACGCATGAAAACTGGGCTGAGCGCAGCAGACTGTCGCAAGGTTCGCGCCTCACGCAACATTTCGTGCGTCCGGGCCGTTCGACGCGCAGCACGTGCGTGTCGGATAGTCGCCATGCAGGCTTTCGCCGTCTATTCTCGGGGGCACCACTCTCTGGGCACCTCTGGAGCAGAACGAGGGGAGCATCATGGCCGACGACCGGACGGGCACACATACTCACGCACCTGAAGCGAATTTGACGGGTTGGGTTCGCAGCCCGTTCTCCGCCGCAGGCACCACATACGACTGCTTTGAAAAAGGAACCGGCCCTGGCGTCGTGCTCATCCCCGAGATTCCCGGCATGACTCCAGAGGTGTTGGGGTTTGCCGAGCACCTGGTCGATTCCGGCTTCACCGTTGTCGTGCCGTCGCCATTCGGTGAGCCGGGGCGGCGCGCAACAACCGGATACACCGCTGGCGTCGTGATGCGGCTCTGCGTCTCGGCCGAATTTCGAGCATTCGCCACCAATGCCCACCGCCCCATCTCCGACTACCTGCGTGCTCTCGCCCGGGATCTGGCGGCACGCACACCTGGCCGCGGTGTCGGTGTCATCGGCATGTGCTTCACCGGCGGCTTCGCGTTGGCTGCCGCGGTTGACGACTCGGTGCTGGCATCCGTCGTCAGTCAGCCTGCGGTTCCGTTTCCGGTCACCAAGAAGATGCAGGCCGATCCCGCAGTCTCAGCCCTAGAACTCGACCGCATCATCCAACGGACGACGAGCGGCGAGCTCTGCGTGCTCGGGCTGCGATTCAGCGAGGATGCAGTTGTGCCCCGGTCCCGTTTTCGCGGACTTCAGGAGCGCCTGGGTGATGCGTTCGAGGTCATCGAGCTGGACTCGTCGCCGGGCAACCCCGGCGGGTTCTCAACTCGCGCGCACTCGGTGCTCACCAGCGAGGTTCGAGAGACTCCGGGGCATCCGGCACTTCTGGCCAGAGAACGGGTGGTCGCGTTCCTGCGCGAGCGACTGGATGCTTGAATGTCGCGTCGCCGCGCCCCTACTACCTGATCACACGCGACCACGGCCGCGCGCCTCAAGGCAAACCGCGCCCGCACTAGCGGGCGCGGTTCGACAGAGCTGGCTTGGTCAGGCCGGGTTGGCCGGGTTGGCCGGGTTGGCCGGGTTGGCCGGCTAGACCTTCTCCGGCTCCTCCGCGGAACCTTCAGAGCCATCGACACCGTCGAGACCCAGAAGCTCTTCCTCAACGTCACCGCCGTAGCCTTCTGATTGCGGGTCGCCGTGCAGGCCACCTGAAACCGCGTACTCCTCCTCTGGAGAGAGGATGAGCTGGTGGCGACCCCAGAGCGCAAAGCCGATGAGCATCACGACGTACACCACTGCGATGGCCACGATGGCCGGCTGGAATGCCTCGTTGAGCAGGAACCCGACAAAGATCGCAGCGGACAACAGGCCGGCGATGATCGCGCCTGGAACACCCCACGGGCTGACGTACGGGCGCTTGGCGTTGGGGTACTTCCTGCGCAGCACCACGAATGAAACCATCTGCATCAGGTAGGCGAGCACCGCGCCCCAGACCGCGATGTTCAGCACGATGGCACCGGCGACTGCGCCGGCGCCCGTGGCATCCAGGCTGCTCAGCACGTCGACGACGACCAGGGCGACGAAGCCGATCACGGCACCGGCGACCAGGGCGACCCACGGCGTCTGGCGCTTGCCGGTGAGCGAAAGGAACTTCGGGTAGTAGCCGGCACGTGAGAGGGAGTACATGTTGCGCCCGTAGGCGAACATGATGCCCTGCAGCGAGGCGAAGAGGCCGATCAGGGCGAAGAGGGCGAGCACGGCAGCGGCCTCGTCACCGACAATGACCCTGAAGCCGTCAAGCAAGGGCTCCGTTGCCGTCCCAGTGGCGTCAGCGCCGAGGATTCCGGTGTTCAGGAACAAGACGAGCAGGCCGGTGATGATCAGCGTGCCGCGAGCCCACAGGCCGGCGCGCGGGATGTCCTTCACGGGGTCGTGCGCCTCTTCGGCGGCCAACGGCAGCTCTTCGATGCCGAGGAAGAACCACATCGCGAACGGCAGCGCGAACAGGATGGGCAGCACACCGTGGGGCAGGAAGGCGCTCTGGCCGGCATCCGGAACGATGTTGAACAGGTTGTCCCACGAGAAGTGCCCTGTGAAGGCCGCCATGACGGAGAACACCAGCAGGATGCCGATGGAAATGATGGAGACGACGATGGCGAATTTGAAGGAGATGGCTGCGCCAGCGGTGTTCAGCGCGATGAAGATCAGGTAGAGAACCACCCACCAGATCCAGGCCGGCATTGAGAAGCCCAGCAACTCGCTCGTGATGCCATCTGCGTACGAGGCAGAGAAGAACACGATGACGGCTGTCGTCGCGACGTATTCGATCGTCTCTGCGAGCCCGGTGATGAAGCCGCCCCATGGCCCGATGGCTGCCCGCGAGAACGAATAGGCACCGCCGGTGTGCGGCATGGCAGAGGCCATCTCCCCGATCGAGAAGATCATGCCGTAATACATGACGATCAGGAGGGCGAAGGCGATAAGCATCCCGCCGAACCCGGCGTAGTCGATGCCGAAGTTCCACCCCGAGAAGTCGCCGGAGATTACGGCCGCGACGGCGAGGCCCCACAGCCCCCAGACGCCGGCCGACCGCTTGAGCTTTCGCTTCTCGAAGTATCCATGCTCTGCCGTCGTGTACGTCACGCCCGACACCCGCAGTGTGTCCTTTGCCATCTCGATTCCTTCTCGATTGGGTTGCACACGCGACGAGCGCCAACGCATACAAAGCTGACAGTTGCTGGCATGACTATAGGGCCATCAATGGTCTGGCGGTACTACCTTTGGAAGAAATAATCGCTGAGATCTCAGAAATAGTTCCCCTGACCAGTGGACGTATCGCGGGGCTGTTGTGATGTAATGGTCTGCGTTACGCCCAATTAAAGCTGCACCATCGACGATCTCGCTGAGGAGAAGTTAATGACCCAGGCCTCCGGATTCATCACCATCGCCCAGTTGACCGAGCAGGTCGCCACGGGCGAGGTCGACACGGTGATCGTCGCGTTCACCGATATGCAGGGTCGCCTGGTGGGAAAACGGGTCTCGGCCAGACTGTTCCTTGAAGACATTTACAACCACGGCGCCGAATGCTGCAACTATCTGCTTGCCGTCGACGTCGAGATGAACACCGTCGAAGGATATGCAATGTCGAGCTGGTCGCGCGGGTACGGCGACATGGCGATGATCCCCGATCTCGCCACACTCCGCCAGGCGCCCTGGCTACCCGGTGCCGTGCTGGTCACCGCCGACCTGCACTGGCTCGATGAGGCTCCCGTCGTCGCATCCCCCAGGCAGATCCTGAAGCAACAGCTGCAGCGCCTGGCCGATCGCGGGCTGAGCGCATTCGTGGGCACGGAGCTCGAATTCATCGTGTTCGAAGACAGCTACCGCGAGGCCTGGAAGAAGGGTTACACAGACCTCATCCCGGCCAGCGATTACAACATCGACTATGCATTGCTGGCGTCGACCCGCATGGAGCCGCTGCTGCGGGAGATCCGACTGGCAATGGATGGCGCCGGCATGTACTGCGAGGGCGTCAAGGGTGAGTGCAACCTCGGCCAGCAAGAGATCGCATTCCGCTACGACGAGGCACTCGCTACCTGCGACAACCACTCGATTTACAAGAACGGCGCAAAGGAAATCGCCGATGCGCACGGCAAGAGCCTCACCTTCATGGCCAAGTTCAACGAGCGCGAGGGCAACAGCTGCCACATCCACATCAGCCTGCGCGGTACCGATGGCACCGCAGTGTTCGCCGACAAGGATGCCGCTGACGGCATGTCACAGATGTTCAAGCATTTCCTGGCCGGCCAGCTTGCAGGCATGCGCGAACTCACTCTGTTCTCGGCTCCCAACATCAACTCGTACAAGCGTTACGTCGACGGCAGTTTCGCCCCGACGGCCATCGCCTGGGGCCACGACAATCGCACCTGCGCCCTGCGCGTAGTGGGACGTGGCCACGGAATGCGGGTGGAGAACCGGGTTCCTGGCGGAGACGTCAATCAGTACCTGGCGGTTGCCGCCCTGATCGCAGCCGGCCTGCACGGCATCGATAACGAGCTTGAGCTTGAGGACGCCTTCGAAGGAAATGCCTACGTGAGCGACATGGTGCGGGTGCCTGCAACACTGCGCGACTCTGCAGCCCTGTTCGGGGAGTCGGCCATTGCCCGTGAGGCGTTCGGCGACGAGGTCGTCGACCACTACCTCAACAACGCACGCATCGAAATCGCTGCATACGACGCCGCCATCACCGACTGGGAAAGGGTGCGCGGCTTTGAGCGTCTCTGATACCTCATCCGGCGCCGTCCCGCGCCCCGTCATCGGCCTCACCACCTACCTGGAACAGTCGAAGACCGGCGTGTGGGATGTTCCTGCATCGTTCCTGCCCAAGGTCTATTTCGAGGCGGTCACCGCAGCGGGCGGTATTGCGGTGCTGCTGCCTCCACAGCCCGTCGACGAGGGCATCGCCGATCGGGTGCTCGACAGCCTTGACGGCTTGATCATCACCGGCGGCAAAGACGTCGATCCGGCCAGGTACGGGCAGGAGCCGCATCCGCTTACCGATGAGCCGCGTCGCGACAGGGACACCTGGGAAGACGCACTGCTTCGCCGGGCAATCGACCGCGAGCTGCCATTCCTCGGCATCTGCCGCGGTGCGCAGGTGCTCAACGTCGCCCTCGGCGGCACGCTGCACCAGCATCTGCCGGATGTCATCGGCCAGAACGGATACCAGCTGGGCGGAGGCGTCTTCAGCGCTGTTGATATCGCTGTCACGCCTGACAGCACAGTGCACAGTCTGCTCGGCGGTGGGCTGTCGGTTCCGGTGTATCACCACCAGGCGATCGACCGCGTGGCAGAGGGCCTTATCGTCAGCGCGACGACGGCCGACGGGGTCATCGAAGCAGTGGAGCTTCCGTCTGTGCCGTTCGGGGTTGCGGTGCAGTGGCATCCGGAGGAGGCGACAGACGACATCCGCTTGTTTGCCGGTCTCGTCGACGCGGCGACGACATACGCACAAGACAAGACGAACGCACCGAACAGAAAGGCACGCTCGTGACGAGCTACACGGTCATCAATCCGGCGGACGAGTCGGAGATCAGCAGCATTGAGTTGCTCGACGTCGATGCCACCGACGAAGCGATCGCTGCAGCTTCTGCGGCCCAGAAGGCGTGGGCCGGCGTCTCCCCCGCCGACAAGGCCCAGCTGCTGCGACGCTTCGCTGAGGCTGTCGACAGCGACAGGGAACACCTCGCCCAACTCGAAGTCTCAAACTCGGGGCACCCGATCTCTCAGGCACGTTGGGAAGCCGGTCACGTGCGTGACGTACTCACCTATTACTCTGCATCGCCTGAGCGGATGTTCGGCAAGCAGATCCCGGTGGCCGGCGGCATCGACGTGACATTCCAGGAACCGCTGGGCGTCGTGGGAATCATCACCCCGTGGAACTTCCCGATGACCATAGCCGCCTGGGGCTTCGCGCCGGCGCTGGCTGCCGGCAACGCAGTGCTGCTGAAGCCGGCAGAGTGGACGCCGCTCACCAGCATCCGTCTCGGTGAACTCGCCCTCGAGGCTGGGCTTCCAGAGGGGCTCTTCCAGGTGCTGCCCGGCCGCGGTTCGGTCGTCGGCGAACGCTTCGTGACCAACCCCACGGTGCGCAAAGTGGTTTTCACCGGCTCGACAGAGGTCGGTAAGCGGATCATGGCCGGCTGCGCCGAACAGGTGAAGCGGGTCACGCTCGAACTCGGCGGCAAGAGCGCCAATATCGTGTTCGCCGATTCCGACCTGGAGAAGGCCGCAGCCACCGCACCCTATGGCGTGTTCGAGAACGCCGGCCAGGACTGCTGCGCCCGCAGCCGCATCCTGGTCGAACGCACTGTCTTTGACCGTTTCATGGAATTGCTCGAACCCGCAGTCCAGGGCGTCAAGGTCGGCGACCCCGCAGACGAAGCCACCGAGATGGGACCGCTGGTCTCGGCCAAGCACCACGCGGCAGTCTCGGCCTACGTCCCTGACGACACGAACGTCGCATTTCGAGGCAGCGCGCCGACCGGTGCGGGCTATTGGTTCGCCCCCACGGTACTCACCCCGACGTCGCGCACCGACCGCGTCGTCACCGAAGAGATCTTTGGACCGGTGGTGACCGTGCTGCCGTTCGACGACGAAGCGGATGCCATCCAGCTCGCAAACGACACCGAGTACGGACTGTCAGGGTCGATCTGGACCCGCGATGTCGGGCGTGCACTGCGCGTCGCCCGGAATGTCGAGGCGGGAAACCTGTCGGTGAACTCGCACTCGTCGGTGCGGTACTCCACCCCGTTCGGCGGCTTCAAGCAGTCGGGGCTCGGCCGGGAGCTCGGCCCCGATGCCCCGCTCGCGTTCACCGAGACGAAGAACGTGTTCATCGCGGTCGATTGATGCCGGTCGCGGCATATGTAGTTTTTCAGCACCACCTTCAGCACACTTTCGCACGACAGGCCTGACTAAGGAGCCAGCATGAGCAGCATCACCCCCATCGATCTCACCCAGCGACTGGCAGGCAAGGTCGCGGTCATTACCGGCGGCGCAAGCGGAATCGGCCTGGCCACGGCGAAACGATTCGCCGCTGAGGGCGCGACAGTTGTGATCGGCGACATGGACGAGATCGCCGGCCCGGTTGCCGCCGAGTTGGTGGGCGGATTGTTCGTCAAGGTGAACGTCACTGACGAAGACGAAGTCAACGCCCTGTTCAACGCAGCAAAGGACACCTATGGCTCCGTCGACATCGCGTTCAACAACGCCGGAATCTCACCGCCGGATGACGATTCGATCGAGACAACCGAGCTGCCGGCCTGGCAGAGGGTTCAGGACGTCAATCTCAAGTCGGTCTACCTGTGCTGTCGGGCAGCGCTTCGCCACATGACCAAGCAGGGGTCAGGCTCGATCATCAACACCGCGTCATTCGTCGCTGTGCTCGGTTCGGCGACAAGTCAGATCTCGTACACGGCCTCGAAGGGAGGCGTGCTTGCGATGAGCCGCGAACTCGGCGTGCAGTTCGCGAGGCAGGGCATCCGGGTGAACGCGCTGTGTCCAGGCCCAGTGAACACTCCACTCTTGCAGGAGCTGTTTGCCAAGGATCAGGAACGCGCCCAGCGTCGGCTGGTGCACATTCCCGTCGGCAGGTTCGCCGAGCCAGAAGAACTCGCGGCTGCCGTTGCCTTTCTCGCCAGTGATGACTCCTCGTTCATCACCGGCTCGACCTTCTTGGTCGATGGCGGCATCAGCTCTGCATACGTCACACCCCTATAAAGTCGAAACAGTGATGACAGACGACGACCAGGTAGTCCACCCGAGCGGTGAGGCACTACTGCGACCGGTACGTGGTGGCAACGCATTCGAGGAGACCGTGCAGCGCCTCTTGCAGACCGTGCGACTCGGCATGATGGCCCCCGGGGACCGGCTGCCAGCCGAGCGCGAGCTCGCGGCGATGCTCGCGGTGAGCAGGGATACCTTGCGCGATGCGATCGCAGCTCTCGCCGATGCCGGCTACCTGGTCTCCCGCCGAGGTCGCTACGGCGGCACATTCGTCAGCGACGAGCTTCCGCTCGGCACCCCGGGCGTCGATGCCTCTGGTGAACTCGTCACCCGTCGGCACTTTCCGGTCGACGAGATAGAAGACACGCTAATACTGCGCGACATCCTCGAGGTCGGTGCTGCCCGACATGCGGCCGGCCGCTCGCTCAGCCAGGCCGAACGCGAACTGCTGTGGGCCAGCCTCAGCGACTCGAAGGGGGCAACCGATGATGACTATCGCCGCCTGGATTCGCGACTGCACTTGACGATCGCCGAGGTCGCCGGATCGCCCTCGCTGATGCCACTCATCGCCGAGGTTCGGATGCGCGTGAACGAGATGCTCGACAGCATTCCATCGCTCGGCCCGAACATCGCTCACTCCGATGAACAACACGAGCAGATCGTGATCGCGATCCTCACCGGCAGCCCCGAAACCGCTGCGACTGCCATGAGCGAGCACGTCGCGGGTTCGGCCGCGCTGCTGCGCGGCTTTCTGCAGTAATCGAAAGAGCACCAACAAACGGATGCCTCCCTGCTGTCAGCGGGGAGGCATCCGTTTGTCGTGGTGCATGGGCGATGCTGCTGTGCAGCGGCGCTACCTAGATGAACGCGAGGGGAATGAACGGCAGTAGTGCGAGGCCGAAGGCCAGCATCAGCACGACAACAACTGCGGCCCCAGCCAGGATGACACCGTTCAGAACGATGCCCCAGATCGCCATCGTGCGGTTCTCCGGTTCACGGCTGAGTGCCATGATGCCGGTTACCAGACCGGCGATCGGGGCCAGGAACGTCCAGCCGGCGAAGATCGAGACGAGTCCGAGAACCAGGCTCGAAATGCCAAGCGCCTTCGAGGGCTGGGTCGCAGTCGTCTGACCCTGGTAAACGGATGAGGTAGTCATGATTGGGTTCTCCTGCTTGTGTGAGGAGCCAGAACGGCTCACCAACAACGTTACGGATGCCGTCTCGGCCGCGTTATGGGGCTATCCCCCAGATATGACCTGCGGTTGATCCGCCGACTACGCGAGGTGTCAGAGGCCCATGAGCGATTCGATCGGCCCGCGCACGAAGAACACGACGAAGCCAGCAGCCACGATCCAGAGCAGCGGGCTGATGCCCTTTGCCTTGCCAGAGAGTGAACGCACGAGCACCCAACTGACGAACCCTGCGCCGATTCCATTGGCGATCGAGTAGGTCATCGGCATGACGATGATCGTCAGGAACACCGGGAGCACGATCGAGAACTCGTCGAATTCGATGAATCGGATCTGCGACACCATCATTGCGCCGACCATCACGAGAGCGGCACCGGCCACCTCGATCGGCACGATCTGCGTGAGCGGCGTGAAGAACATGGCGGCCAGGAACAACAAACCGGTGATGATGTTAGCGAATCCGGTGCGAGCGCCTTCGCCGATTCCGGCTCCGGATTCCACGAAGACAGTGTTCGATGACGCCGAGGCTGCACCACCGACGACAGCACCGACACCCTCGACGACAAGCGCCGACTTCAGGCGGGGGAAGTTGCCGTTCTTGTCGGCCAGGCCCGCTTCGTTGGACAGACCGGTCATGGTGCCCATGGCATCGAAGAAGTTAGTGAAGACCAGGGTGAACACAATCACCATTGCTGCAAGGGCACCGATACGTTCGAAGGCTCCGAAGCTCACGTCGCCCACGAGGCTGAGATCGGGCAACGACACGATGCTCGACGGAATATTCGGTGCATTGAGGTTCCAGCCGGTCGGGCCGTTGTCGAATGATGCACCGACCTTGAAGACTGCCTCGACGATGATGGCCAGAATCGTCGTTGCGACGATACCGATGAGCAGAGCAGCCTTGACCTTGCGCGCGATGAGCACACCCATGATGACCACGCCGAAGACAAAGACGGCTGTCGGCAAACTGGCGACCGATCCGCCGTCGCCCAGCTGCAGCGGCGGTGATGCCTGGCCGCTCGTACGCACGAAACCGGCGTCTACGAGGCCAAGGAACGCGATGAACATACCGATACCGACGGTGATTGCTAGTTTCAGCTGTCGTGGCACTGCGTTGAAGATCATCGAGCGGAGCCCGGTGGATGCCAACAGCACGATGATCAGGCCGTTGACGACGACGAGACCCATGGCTTCAGGCCAGGTGACTTCTCCGACGACGCTGACGGCAAGGAAGGAGTTGATGCCGAGACCTGCAGCGAACCCGAACGGCAGTCGTGCGACCACACCGAACAGAATTGTCATCACACCGGCTGTCAGCGCGGTGACCGCGGCGACCTGCGCAGCGGGGAGCCAGTTGCCCGAGATATCCGTTGCCGCCTGGTCAGCGCTGAAGCCGCCAAGGATCAGTGGGTTGAGGATGACGATGTAGGCCATCGTGACGAACGAGACAAGACCGCCACGGACCTCTCGGCCCCAGGACGAACCGCGCTGCGTGATCTCGAAATAGCGATCGAGGCGGGCTTTGAATCCACCGCTCGGCTGCGACGTCGCCGTATTGGTCTCTGTACTGGAAATGATGGGGCTCCTGGCTGAATTCGCTACGAATTATCAGCGTCAAGTCTAGGCGAATCGCCGGTATCCAGCCGCCACTCAGGCAAACTGACCCCTCGCTCAGACACCGACCTGTGCAAAAGCCCGGGCTCAGGCCAAGTAGCATCGGCAGAGTTCAATTACGAGAAACGAGAAATAGTGGCACTGCCCTGGAAGCTGCACGGCGACGGAAAATCAGTCGGCGCGCTTGAAATTGTCGGCCCCGACGAGCGTCTCACGTGGCCTCGCACCATCGGAATCGGCACCCAGCATGTCGTCGCGATGTTCGGATCGACCTTCCTCGTTCCCATCCTCACCGACTTCCCGCCGAGCACGACGCTGCTGTTCTCCGGTATCGGCACCATTCTGTTCTTGCTGATCACAGCCAATAAAGTACCGAGCTACCTCGGCTCTTCGTTCGCGTTCATTGCCCCGATCACCGCGGCGACCGCCTCGCAGGGCATGGGTGGCGCACTGTTCGGCATCATTGCCGTCGGCCTCCTGTTGGCGATCATCGGCGCAGTGGTGCATCTCACCGGCACAGGCTGGATCAACTGGCTGATGCCCCCCGTTGTTTCCGGAGCCATCGTTGCGCTGATCGGGTTCAACCTGGCCCCCGCGGCGAAGAACAACTTCGTGCAGGCACCACTCACCGCGCTCATCACGCTCGCTGCTGTGATCCTGAGCACCGTTCTGTTCAAGGGAATTCTCGGGCGTCTGTCGATCTTCATCGGTGTCGTCATCGGCTACATCGCCGCTGTCATCGCGGGAGAGGTCGACTTCGACGCAGTGAAGAACGCCGCCTGGATCGGCCTCCCGCAGTTCACCCTGCCGACCAACCCGTTCGAGAACCCCGCGGTCATCGGCCTGTTGCCTGCCTTCCTTCCTGTCGTACTCGTGCTCATCGCCGAGAACGTCGGCCACATCAAGGGTGTCGCCCAGATGACGGATGCCAAGGTCAACCAGTACACCGGTCGCGCTCTGTTCGCTGACGGCCTGGCCACCATGCTCGCCGGCTTCGGCGGCGGTTCGGGAACCACCACGTATGGCGAGAACATCGGCGTGATGGCAGCGACTCGCATCTACTCGACCGCTGCGTACTGGGTTGCCGGTTTCGTCGCCATCCTGCTCGGTCTCTCCCCCAAGATCGGTGCAGTCATCAACACCATCCCCGCCGGCGTGCTCGGTGGCGTCACGACAGCGCTCTACGGTCTCATCGGCATCATCGGTGTGAAGATCTGGCTCGACAACAAGGTCGACTTCTCCAAGCCGGTGAACCAGTTCACCGCTGCAACTGCTCTCATCGTCGGCATCGCCGACTTCACCTGGAACGCTGGAACACTGAGCTTCAACGGAATCGCCCTCGGCACCATTGCAGCCATCGTGATCTACCACGTGATGACCGCCGTCGGTCGCGCGCGCAACACGCTGTAATCACGTCATCCGCTTGCAGCCAGCAGCGGACGGCACAGAAAAGCAGGGCCTCGTCGTTGAAGAACGACGGGGCCCTGCTTTTTAGGCGTTAAACCCTGCTCGTCAGCTGCAGCGGACGCGATTGCGCACACCGCACGCCCGCTCTGGATGCATAACTCCTGCAGAACCGCACGTGACGCTGCAACTGCCGCATGTTTCCGGGGCACTCACCAAGCACAGACATCGAACAGCAGGAGTTATGCACGACAACACCAGCACAGGCGTCGAAGGCAGCCCGCGTTGCATAGGAATTCTTAGGCACCCGCAGGTAGCTCGCGTCGCCCCAGGACCCCACAGCCAGGCGCAGGCTCGATGCATAACTCCTGCAAAACCACGCGCGACGCTGCAACTGCCGCATGTTTCCGGGGCGCTCACCAAGCACCGACCTCAAACAGCAGGAGTTATGCACGACAACACCAGCACAGGCGTCGAAGGCAGCCCCATCCCGTAAGGCCATAGGCGCGGGAACGGTGGCTTGTGCCGCTGGAGGAGGCCTAGCCTCCGTGCAGAGCAGGAACGATCAGGAAGATGCCGTACAACACAGCGAAGCCCGTGAGGGTGAAGCAGGCATACGCACCAATGAGCGCGATGCGCTTCTGCACTGGAGTGAGCGGGTTGGCCGCAGCGGCCTTGCGTGCACGCTTGGCTTCCTTGGCCGCCTGGGCCGGGGTGAGAACCGTGATGGCTCCTGTGAACTCCAACGGCTCAACGACCGGCGCACGACCAGCGGTCACTAACAGCCGCAGACCGAGCGAGTACAGGCTGACGACAACGGAAGTCGCGATAAGCGACACAACGGCCACAGTGAGGAATGAGGTGATCTCGATCACAGTGCAACCTTCGTCCGGTCCTTGCGAGCAGGCTTCCTGGGCGTCTTGCGAATCTTCACGACGCGACCGGCATCATCGATGTCGTTGATCGCGTTGTGGTGAGCGACCTTGTCCCTACGTGACCACCAGAAGATACCGCCGATCACCAGTGCGCCGATGATGGCGTCGATTGCGACACCGATCGGGCCGAAGTGAGCGATACCGGCAGCGAATGCACCCATAATTGCCGAAGCGGGCAACGTGATGAGCCAGCCGAGCGCGATGCGACCCGCGGTGCCCCATCGAACTGTTGAACCACGACGACCGAGGCCTGAGCCGATTACAGAGCCAGAGGCGACCTGCGTGGTGGAGAGCGCGAAGCCGAGGTGGCTGGAGGCCAGAATGGCAGCAGCGGTGCTGGTCTCGGCCGCGAAGCCCTGCGCAGGCTTGACCTCGGTGAGGCCTGTACCCATCGTGCGAATGATGCGCCAGCCGCCGCTGTACGTTCCGATGGCGATGGCGAGTGCACAGGATGCGATGACCCAGAACTCAGGACCACTGCCCGCGGCCTGGAAACCACCGGCGATCAGGGTCAGGGTGATGACACCCATCGTCTTCTGTGCGTCATTTGTACCGTGCGCAAGCGCAACGAGCGACGACGAGAAGATCTGCGCGTATCGGAACCCGCCACGACCGTCAGGCTTGTTCAGCTCGCGCCTGGTAATCGCGTAGGCGAGCTTGGTGGCGGTGTACGCAACCAGGCCAGCGATCAGCGGTGCGATCAGTGCCGGAAGCACAACCTTCTCGACGACAACCATGTAGTCAACGGCCTGGAAGCCGGCTCCAATGATCGTCGCGCCGATCAGGCCACCGAATAGCGCATGGCTCGAGCTCGACGGCAAGCCTTTCAGCCAGGTGATCAGGTTCCAGACGATCGCACCGATCAGACCAGCGAAGATGATCTCCGGTGTGATCTGAATCCCACCAGGACCTTCTTTGATGATGCCGCCTGAGACCGTCTTTGCAACCTCGGTCGAGAGGAACGCTCCGACCAGGTTGAGGATGGCGGCGACTGTGACCGCGACCTTCGGACGCATGGCACCGGTTGCGATAGGCGTGGCCATCGCGTTCGCTGTGTCGTGGAATCCGTTGGTGAAGTCGAATATGAGTGCCAGTACTATGACCAGCACGACGATGAGGGTGAGATCCACCGGCGACTTTCTCTGGGGCCGGCACGGGTGGCCGGGCGTTCAGACGATGTACATGAGCCGTAAATCGGACCCGCATAATCCTGACACTCGCGGGAGGCGAGGTCAACTTAGGAAGAGGCCACCACAGAGGCTAAATCGGGACCGAACGTAAAGGTCTTCTGGACGGTGATTCCGGATAAAACTCCCGGTAACCAGTATTTCGCGTCATCCCACATCTCGTCGAGCGGGAGGGCATCAACGTCGAACCACTCGGGATTTAACTCATCGGATTCACATGGGACTCCACGGAATTCACGGGAAACGAAGACACTCGAGCCCTGGCTCCAGTCTTCCTTGTGTGGAAACAGGTAGGTCAGGTAGCCCATCGGGATGAGGTCGCCGGGGGCAACGACCAGGCCAGATTCTTCCTCGATCTCGCGCACAGCGGCATCCACCGGGCTCTCGCCCTGCTCGAGCTTGCCACCGAGTCCGACGAAGTAGCCGAGCCCCAGCCCCTTCTTTTTGCGTCCGAGCAATACCTGGAGGCGACCGTGGTCGCCGGTGCGGATGAGGTAGCTCACGCAAACCTGGGGCAAAGTCATCCGCTCATCGTAGCCCGGCGTATCGGAGATTTTCAGACGACTGGATTACGCTGACGACATGGATTTTGTGCCTGAAACTGGAACTATCACCATGTTCACCACCAGCTGGTGCGGCTACTGCACCCGTTTGAAGGGTCAACTGACAAAGGCTGGCATCGGATACAGCGAGATCAACATTGAAGAGGTAGATGGCACCGCTGAGCTCGTCATGAGCCTGAACGGTGGCAACCAGACTGTACCGACTGTCTTGTTTCCCGATGGTTCGTCTGCCACGAACCCGTCGCTCGCCGACGTCAAGGCCAAGCTGTCCTGAACCACACGCACGAACGGCACCCTGGCGACTGAACGTCAGGGTGCCGCTACGTGGCCGACCCTCTGACGAGGGCTGGGTGCCGTGTGTGAGGACTGCTTAGCCGAAGAGTACTGCAGCTTCGTCGTAACGCGCCTGCGGAACAGTCTTCAGCCCGCCGGTCGCATCGGCGATGCTGACGACATTGATGTCGGTGCCGGTGAGCGACACCATTGAACCCCAGCGCTCGTCGTAGATCGCATCGATCGCCGCCATGCCGAGTCGGGTGGCCAGCACGCGGTCGTATGCCGACGGTGCTCCGCCGCGCTGCGTGTGCCCGAGCACTGTTGCCCGTGACTCAATACCGGTGCGCTCCTCGATCATCGGCGCGATGATCTCGCTGATACCGCCGAGGCGCGGGCGGTTGAAGGCGTCGAGGCCCTTGTCGGAGTGCGGTTCTTCCATGCCTGCGAGGCGGAAACCCTCTGAGACGACGATGACCGGAGCACGGCCACGATCGCGAACGCTCTCGACCCACTCGCAGATCTGCTCGATCGTCTGCGGCTGCTCAGGGATGAGGATGGCGTGCGCGCCACCGGCCATTCCTGAGTGCAGTGCGATCCAGCCGACGTGGCGACCCATGACCTCGATCACCATGCAGCGACCGTGTGACTCGGCAGTGGTGCGGAGGCGGTCGATGGCTTCGGTGGCGATCTCGACTGCCGTATCGAAGCCGAAGGAGTAGTCAGTGGCTGCGAGGTCGTTGTCGATCGTCTTCGGCACACCGACGATCTTGAGACCGGCATCGGTCAGACGACGTGCGGCCGTGAGAGTACCCTCTCCACCGATCGCGATGACGGCATCGATGCCATGAGCATCAAGCGTGCGCTGGATGTTCTCAGGGCCGCCGTTGTCACCCTCGAATGGGTTGGTGCGGGAGCTGCCGAGGATTGTGCCGCCCTGACGCGAAAGGCCGCGGACACTGTGACGGTCGAGGGGCATGAACTCGTCTTGGACGAGACCACGCCAGCCGTTCCGGATGCCGATGAACTCGGCATCGTGTACACGCACGCCCTTCAGGACCGCACCACGGATGACTGCATTGAGACCTGGGCAGTCGCCACCACTGGTGAGGATACCGATTTTCATTTCTGACGCTCCTTCATGCATCGAAACAATCACGGCGTCTTCACCGTCTACACATCATGGGGGGCATCGGCGCCCAGACTCAAATCGATTCGTCGGTCGAGACCCGCCAGAGTCTCGACCGACGATTTTTACAAGTCTCCGTCGAGCGCCTGTGTGAGCAGGTAGACAAGCGCGCTGGCCTGCACCGAATCGGCGGACGAAACTTCTTCTTCCGAACCGTCGAGCGCGCGGGCAGCCAGACCCTGCTTGCTGCCGATCAGCTCGGCGATTCTGGCGTCGATGGTGTGCGCCGCGATGATCCGCCAGGCAGTGACAGGCTCGTCCTGACCGATGCGGTGTACGCGGTCAATTGCCTGGGTCTGCTCTGCAGCTGTCCAGCTGAGCTCGGCAAGAACGACGTTCGACGCTGCCTGCAGGTTGACGCCGACACCGGCTGCGGTGAGCGAACAGACAACGACAGCGACCTCAGGGTCATTGTTGAAGGCGTCGATTGCTGCCTGTCGCTCGAGCGTCGACTGATCACCACGGATAGACACTGTACGAAGCTCGCGCTTCGCGAATGTTTCTTCAGCCTGGTCCATGACGTCGATGTGCTTGGCGAAGAAGACGACCTTACCGACAGAACGCGCCAGCTGAGCCGCGTAGTCGGCGGCGAGGCCGGCCTTGGCCTGACCGATCTTGCGCACCATCGTGAAGACGTTCTCACCGGTCGTTGCGCTCTTGGAGTCTTCGAGTTCGGCGTGCGCGACAGCACGGATGAACGAAGCGCGCTGATCTTCGTCAGGCACCATCTTCCTGCCGCCGGTCGAGCGTGCTGTGACCAGTGCGTTGTAACGGATGACGAGCCTGGCAGCGAGTTCGCGTTCGGCCTGACGGATCGAGCGACCGAGGTCGTCGTCGAGCTCGACGGGCAGGTCGGCGATGCGCTTGGCCGGCAGGTCTGCCGCGACGTCGACCTTACGGCGCCGGACGATGCCCATGTCGATGACTGCCGCACGTGCCTCGGCATAGAAACCGAGGTCTGCCGGGGTCAGCCCGGTCGCCTCGAGCTTGGCCATCAGCTTTGCCGTCGGCTTGTCTCCATCGATCCAGCCGAGGAATTGCCAGATGGCCCTGAAGTCATCAACATCGTTGATGAGCGGGGTGCCGGTCAGCGCCATCAGCAGCGGGTTTCCACCCGGTGTGCGGCGGCGGATCTGCTCGGCCAGTGACAACACGTGCTTTGACCGCTGCGACTGCAAGTTCTTGATGAAGTGCGCCTCGTCGACGACCATGCCCTTGAAGCCGAGAGTTCCGAGCCAGGCCAGGTGCCGATCCAGCACGTCGTAGTTCACGACAACGACGTCTGCGAAGGCGTCGAGGGTATCGCCATCTCCGTGGATGACAGTTGCCCTCCGGTGCGGAGTCCACAGTTCGACCTCACGCGCCCAGTTCATCTTGACGACGTTGGGCACGATGGCGAGCAATGGATATGAGTTGGTGACGGATGCCGCGAGCAAGCTCTGCGCCGTCTTGCCCAGCCCTGGCTCGTCGGCGAGCAGGTAGCTGCGGTGGCCGAGCCTGGCGCTCTCGACGAAGCGAGCCTGGTGGCGCATCAGCTCCATGCCGGCCGGCGCGAGGCGATCGATCGGCGGCGCTTCGGGCAGATCCATGCTGGCTGCTTGTCCGCCTGCGCCGTATTCAAACGACTTGAAGAGCGGACCGAGAAGTTCCCAGTTGGCCAGTCGGCGAACCGGCACGACGGGCGCGGGGGCAGCCGCGCTGAAATCGGGCGCGAGGAACGGGTTCGCGAGCGCCCTGGCCTTGACCGACTGTGGGATGACCTGGTTGACGTTGACCGGCACCTCTGGTTTGGCTTCGGCTTCGCGAGTGATGATCAGTTCGTCAGGGCTGAGTTCAGCGCCTGATTCAATCAGCCAGTCCCGACGGAACCTCTGCGCGACCGTCGACACTGAGGCATCCGGTTCGAGCAGGGTGATCAGGCTGGTGTCGCGTCCTGCTGTCTTCGCCAGGATCTGAGCGATACCGTCGAGGCGCTTCAGCAGCTCGGCCCGGTTGGCGTCAGTAAGTTCGGGATCGGTCTTGACCCTGGCGCGCTCTTCACGCATCAGCAGGGCGATGACCTGGTACTTCGTGCGGTTTGTCGGGCCGAGCTTGCCACTGGCCTGCGCCTTTGCCTCAACTTCGCGAACCTTGCGGGCAAGGATCGGGATGATCGGGGCATCGTCGTCGCGCGACCGCGTGCGCGGCCGATTGCGGCTACTGCCACCGCTTCCGCGGCCACTGGAACCTGACGACTGTTGGCGCGTGTATGCCATTCTTCTCCACTTCGCGGGTGTCGCTGACTGCGATCGCATCCCGCTGATTTGTTCAGCCGCGGTCAGGAATGACCGCCCCCGGCTTAGGCCACAACGTCGAAGCTGCAGACCCAACCGATACGCCGAACCCTGAATCGAGCAGCGCGTCTGTTGCATATGAATGCAACGGTTGCAGGTGAGTGCAACGGCACGGTCGAGACGGTGACCGGGTTCTCCCGGCGCGCTGCCAGTCTACGCCCGCAGCCTACAGCTCGCGTACAGGAACTTTGATCCTGATTCCGGCAATGATGAACACGATCGCAGCGATGAACTGGATCGACACCCACCCCTGCCCGTGCAGGTCGATGACGACGACCGGGTTCCAGATGATCGCGATCGGCACCAGCCCGATCAGCCACCACCAGGCCTTCGCCTGAATGGCGAAAACGCACATGATCACCGCGAGGATGCTGACCACGTAACGGACGATGATGAAGCTGCCAACGTCGAGCAGGGCGAGTCCACCGAGCAGCGCGATGGCTCCGAGCAGACCGGGCGCCAGCGCGGAACGCGTGAACGTCGGCTTCTTCGGGGTTCCGTATTCTTTAACGCCCACTAGACGCCTCCTCCTCCACCGCCGCCTCCGCCGCCTCCGACGGAACCGCCTCCACTGAATCCTGAACTTGTTGAGCTGCCGCTGCTGCCAGACCACGCCGCTGTGGTTGATGAAGCGAATGCCCCGATTCCCGTGGCAAAAAGTGCTGCGTTGAAACCGTTAGTGCCGACATACCAGTCTGGCTCGGCGTTGACCCTGGCGTAGTAGTCCCCCAGCACCTTCGACCAGTTCTTCTCGAGCCCAAAAAGCACGGCGAATGGCAGAACTCGTTCGTACAGCTTGACGATCTTGAGCTCAGAATCGGGTGCGTCGAGCCCGGGCATGGGTACAGCCGACGAGTCGATGACCGGACGATACGGCGAGGTGAGGGCACCGGCCGGGCTCTGCAATACGCGGAGCCTGTCGGCTTCTGCCAGGTCGATGTAGAGGCGCAGACCGGCCAGGTAGTCACGGAGTTCGGCTCCGGCTGCGGTCAACGGCCGCACCACGGCAGTTGCTGCGAGCGTGGCGATGAAGCCGATGACGCCGCAGAAGATCGTGAGCACAGGCCAGAGGCCGGCGACCTCTGTTGCGAAAGCGCCAATCGATCCGACGAAGGCGAGTACGAGTGAGAACACTCCCCCCGCGATCAACCAGGAGCGGAGCGCCCCGCCCTTGTGCTCCCGCAGGCCCATCGACACCACAGTCTTCCTGACCGTGGCGAGATGCTTCTGTATCTTGGCGGTTACGGTCGAGCTCGTCTTTTTCAGGTCGAGACGGGTTCCTGGCGTGAGGCCGGGCATCAGGTCGGTCAGGAGCGCGAGTTCGGCGGCCTCCAGACCATCGGCGTGTACGAGCTCAAGGATGTAGTGGCCCTTGCCCTTCGCCTCAAGCACGCGAACGTTGCCGCGCACGGCAAAGCTCAGCAGCTGGGCGGGCATCGACGTGGTTGTCACCCCCGCGATGTCTCCGGAGACCAGCAGGTTGACACCCTTTGGCGGCAGGTATTCGGCGATGATCGTCGGTCGACCTGGTGCGTTTCGCCATCTGGTCAGGCGAACGACCCACGCTGCGATCGCAGTGAGCACGGCCAAAATGCCGCCAATGAGTCCGATTGTCGGAAATGGGTTGGCTAAGAACGAATCGTCACGCGGCACGAAGGTTCCCTCGTCGAAACCGACGACGATGGTGAGGCCCTCGTGAGGCCCGAGCTCGCCGGCATCCGCTTCGAAGTTAGTGCCGCCTGCTGTCTCGGTCTTCTCGAGCGAGACGCACTGACTGCCGGAAGACGCCGAACCCTGGAAGCAGGACGCCTGGCCGTTCAGCGCGTCGGCGAGCGCGGCATCCATCGACAGGGTTGCTGTCACCGAACCGAACGGCTGTGCCCAGCCGGTTCCGTTGACTTCCCAGTAGAACTCGTTGTCAGCGGCGTCGTCGGGAAAGAGCGTGACGTTTCGCTGCGTGTAAGTGATGACATAGGTCTGGGCGCCGTGCACGTAATCATCCGCGGCGATGGTGATCTCGAGAAACTCTCCGTCATCATCAGACGTCTCGGCATCATAATTGCGGGCGCTACCTGTCTCATCGGTGACGCTGACGATGTCGATGTCAGTGGTGTGACCGTCGTAATGCGTGGGGATCGCGCGCCTGATCCCGCGGTTCTGGTCGAAGTCGGGGAAGTCGGCGACGATCGTCTCTGTCGTGGTGAGCGTTGACCGACCGTCGGCATCCCTGCCGAGCACAAGATCGGAGTGCCACGAGGAGAAGGTGAAATCATCAGTGCCTGTCGCAACGATGCCTGCGGCAACGACGGAAGCATTCACCGTCGCGCGGTTGACAACGCTGCTGTGGGCGGCAGCGTCGTGGCCGACCGCCTGCGCGGTCGTCGGGGCGATCAGGGCCAGCAGTGAAAATGTCACCGCGATGGCGCTCGCGATGAACCCGGTACGTCGACGCATCCCTCAAGACTACCGAGCCGCAGAGTGCCTTCCGGCCGCGCAGATCACGCGGTAACCCGGTGTGCAGATACCCGGCACTAATACCCCTCATGGGTATTCTTATCACCCGCTATTGTTTAGAAATGATTGAAGACATCAAGAGGCGCGCCCTTCATCGCACTCGCATCCTTGAGGGTCAGTTGCGTGGCCTCGAGAAGATGATTGAGAACGAGGACTACTGTGTCGATATCCTCACGCAGTCGCTTGCCATTCAGAAGTCACTTGGCTCACTGAGCAAGCTCATGGTCGAGAACCACCTGAAAACACACATCACCCACAGCTTCGAAGCGGGCGGCGAAGAACGTGACAACGCCATCGAAGAACTACTGAAGGTGTTCGAACTGACGAAGAACCGTGGCTGAGCGAGCCCCGGATCTGGACCGCGGTCCTGACGCCGCGCCTGTCTTCCGCAATCCCGGTGCTGCTGATTCAGGCTCAGCCCTGTCTTCCGCGCCAGGCGCCGCATCCATAGCCCGTTTCCAGACGCTGCTTCGCATTCCAACGATGTCGAGGCTCGACGAGACAACCACCGACTGGGCGCAGTTCGACAGGTTCATTGCCACACTGCCCGAGCTGTACCCGGCGCTGCACTCCACGCTCACGCGTGAGATCGTCGCCGAACATTCACTGCTCTATCGATGGGCCGGACGTTCAGCGGATGACCCCACGGTTCTGATGGCCCACTACGACGTCGTTTCTGCGACCGATGAGGACTGGGTGCACCCACCGTTTGCCGCCGAGCTCGTCGGAGAGGGCGACGAGCAGCTGATCTGGGCTCGCGGAACCCTCGACGACAAGGGCGCACTCGTCGCCGTCCTAGAGGCAGTCGAAGCCCAGGTGCTCGCCGGCTACCAGCCGGAACGCGACATCTACCTCAGCTTCGGACACAACGAGGAGACGACAGGCACGGGCGCATCGACGATCGTCGATCTGCTGCAGAGCCGTGGCATCCGCCCTGGCCTTGTCATCGACGAGGGCGGTGCTGTCGTACAGAACGTCTTCCCCGGCGTCAGTAAGCCGATCGCCATCGTCGGCGTCTGCGAAAAGGGCATCACCAGCGTCATCCTCACTGTCGAGCAGGCTGGCGGACATGCGTCGACCCCTCCACGGATGGCGGCACCTGTACGTCTGGCTCGCGCCATCACCCGGCTGAATGCTCGTCCGTTCCCCGCTGGACTCACCGCGACAAACTTCGAGATGATCACGACTCTGGGTGCCCACGCCACCGGCATCCTGCGTTTCGTGTTCGAACGCGCATCGCTGTTCCGCGTGCCGCTTGCCCTTCTGCTCAGCCGGATGAGCGACGAGTCACGTGCCATCGTGCGCACGACAGCGGTCGTGACCCAGCTCAGTGGCGCGCAGGCGACGAACGCCCTCGCTGAGAATGCTCAGGCGGTCGTCAACGTGCGCATCGCTCAGGGGTCGAGCGTCGAGCAGATGATGAAGCACGTCACCAAGGCCATCAGAGATCCCAAGGTGCGCATTGAGGCCGAGAACGCGAATGAGCCGTCGGCGGTTTCGCCGACAACGGGTCGGGCCTGGGAGCTGGTTTCTCGCAGCATCGAGGCAACATACCCCGATACCGTCGTCTCGCCGTACGTGATGCTGGGCGCCAGCGACGGTCGCCACTTCACCCGGATCAGCGACCACGTTTACAGGTTCAGTCCGTTTGAAATGAGCGGTGAGGAACGCGGAACACTGCATGCGGTCAACGAACGCATCAGGGTCGCGACCTTCCTGCGCGGCATCGAGTTCTACAAGCGCATGATCGGGGCCAGCTGAAGCTGATTCAGCCGCCCCCGATCACGAGCAACGCGCACTCCGGCTGTGCGCTCAAGCGGCGACCTACTCAGTCGGGGCGAGCACCTCGTCTGCATGTTCCTTGACGAAAGCCAATGCAGTCTCAGCGACCTCTTTCCAGCCGTGGTCGATGGTGAGTGAGTGGCCGCGACCCGGCATCTCGATGATCTCGGTGAGATTGGGGTTGTGCTTCTTCTGCAGCTTGAAGCTCGCGTTGGCGATTTCCCATGGCACTGTGTGGTCTTTCTCCCCCGAAATGATGAGGAGTGGTCCTCGCTCGGGGTTCTTGGTGTCAACCTTGGCCTCACTGAACGGGTTGAGGTTGGCTGTGGCCGCCTGGAACAGCGGCACACCCGCTGCAGGCACGTGAAATTCTTCGTACAACGCGCGGGCTTCGTCTTCTTCGAGGGCATTCGCCCAGCCATAGGTGAACTGTTCGAAGGTGAGCGAAACCGCCTTGCCCGCGTTGCCAGGGTGGGCCAGTACCGGCGACGCCGACTTCAGCGAGGACAGCGGTAGCGGCAGCACACCTCTGAACGGTGCAGGGTCGACGGCGACAGTCACAGCCGATGCACCTTCTCCTGCGATTCGCTGCGCGATGAGCCCTCCGAATGAGTGGCCGATGATCGCCGGTTTAATGGCGAGCTCTCCGATAGCGTCCAAATAGTGAGCGGTGACCTGCTGGATCATTTTCTTGGCGAACACCTCGGGGTCACGCTTTGCCTCGGCGACGGTCTCAGGGTCGTCCGGCCAGCCGGGGGCGATGGTCGCGAAGCCGTTCTCTTCAAAGAGCGCCCGCCAGCGGTCCCAACTGCTGGACAGCAACCACAGCCCGTGGATGAACACCACCGGTTTCAAGCCAGATTCGTTCGCCCTGACGATTTCCTGCTGCTCGTGATCTGTAATTGCGTTCACAACACACTCCCATCAAATGACACCGCTCGTGAGTAAACCTCAGTGCTGGTGAGAGTAGTAGTGATAGCAGCCGCCGTGTATGCCTGCGAGTGCCTATTTCGCCAGATGTGACGATCTATTTCGTTATGATCTGGCGTTAGATGTACTGAACCGGAATCACGGAGGTCGACGTTGGTGTCTCGTAGAGCAGTTCGAGCGCCAGCTTCATCTCGGCCAGCCAGACGGCGTAGCCCGCGTCATTCAAGTGCAGTCTGTCTTCGGAAAATCCCTCGCTGATCTCGCCATCTGGATCGGCAAGCATCGGCCACAAATCGAGGTATCCGGCGTGCAGGGTAGGGGCAAATTGCCGGATGTGCCGATTGATAGAGCGGATCACGTCGACGTGATCACGTTCACGAGGGGGAATCGACTGCGCCAGGATTCGTGTGTCTGGCAGTTGCTTGCGCAGCCTGTACAGGATCGTCTCGACATTGCGGACGATGTACTCGTCTGACCGCCGCCAGCCGACGTCGTTGGTACCGATCTGCACAATGACGGCGTTCGGTTCGAGTTCGCTGACCTGCTGCAATCTCAGGAGCAGGGCATCGGTAGTCTCACCGCTCACGCCGAAATTGTGCACGTTGAACTCAGGAAACCATTCGTCCCAGCGACCGCCGGACGTCAGGCCATCTCCGATAAACACAAGTGAGTCAGTCATGAGGCCTCCTCATCCATCATGCCTCGAACGCTGCGCGCGCGAAAGGATTCACAGCGGATGCGCCGAATCAGCAGACGCTGTCCGGCTAGAATCTCGCGCTGACAACGCCTCGGCCGTTGCGGTGATCCGGTTGGCCATTCCGCTGAAGATAACGCCGTGGAAGGGCAGGATCGACCACCAATACAGGCGACCGCCCAGTCCACGCGGAAAGAAAACTGCGCGTTGCCGATAGATTGAGCCGCCGTCGGCATCCGCTTCTGCCCGCATCTCCAGCCATGCCCCGCCAGGCACGCGCATTTCAGCCCGCAACCGCAACAGATGGCCACGCTCGATCTTCTCAACCCGCCAGAAGTCGAGGGCATCCCCTGTGTGCAGTTTGTCGGGGTGCACGCGCCCGCGGCGAAGGCCGACGCCACCGACGAGTTTGTCCATCCACCCGCGCACAGCCCAGGCCAGCGGGAACGAATACCAACCGTTCTCTCCACCGATGCTCTCGATGACGCGCCACAGGTCTGCTGGCTTGGCTTTGGTGTGGCGCTCCTTGATGTCGGTGTAGACGAGGTGACCCGACCAGTCGGGGTCACTCGGCAGCGGATCGGCGGGTGCTCCCACGATCGATGCGTTCTGCCAGCTCGTCTCGACCTGGCCGTCACTCATCTTGCCGAGAGCCAGACGCACTGCCCGCCGGTATGGAGTCAGCCCGCCATCCGGCTGTGGAATGTAGTCGTCGATGTCGTGTTCGTGCATGACGCAGTCGTACTGCAACGACGCGATGATCGGCACGGCCAGACTGCGCGGAATCGGGGTGACCAGGTTCACCCACTGGGAGGCAAGCCACGGTGTCAGCACAGGGAGCGCGGCGATCGGGCGCTGGTGCAGACCAGCTTCAAGGGCGTAGCCATTCATCATCTGTCCGTAGCGCAGCACATCCGGGCCACCGATGTCGAAGGTGCGGTTGACCTCAGGTGGAAGCTCGGCAGCCCCGAGCAAGTAGTAGAGCACGTCGCGCACGGCAATGGGCTGGATGCGATTACGCACCCATTTGGGAGCAGGCATGTACGGCAGCACGTCGGTGAGGTGTCGGATCATCTCGAACGAGGTCGATCCTGACCCGATGACCACACCCGCCTGCAGTGCGACTGTGGGAACACCCGAGTCGAGCAGGATTCGGCCGACCTCGGCTCGAGAGCGCAGGTGAGGAGACAGCTTGGGCGCATCGGGGTGCAGTCCGCCCAGATACACGATGCGAGACACCCCGGCCTCCTTCGCAGCGCGGGCGACGTTGCGGGCCGCGAGCTGCTCCATCCGCTCAAAGTCGCCGCCGCTTGTCATGGAGTGCACGAGGTAATAGAGCACGTCGACACCCTCACAGGCCTGGCGAACCGATTCCAGATCGGTGAGGTCTCCCTGGGCGATCTCGACATCCGCTGCCCACGGCACATCGGTCAGTCGTTGTGGCGACCGCACCAGCACGCGAACGTCGTATCCGGCTTCAAGTAGGCGCGGGACGAGTCGCCCCCCGATATAACCTGTCGCACCCGTGACGAGAACTCGGCGTCTGCTCATCACCTCAGACTACGGTTGCGCGGCCCCTTGCACCCGGAACTCTGCCGGAATGCACAGTGACCGCGCCAGTTCTGGCGCGGTCACGAGGTGGTGCTGGTAGTGCGTGGTGCTGGTGTTAGATCAGCGCCTTGGTGTGCCACACGGTCTTGGTCTCGGTGAGCGCGACGATCCGGTCGATGGATGGGGATGCGGCATCCGGTCCGTTCTCCGGCGCGATGACGCGCTTGAGGGTGTCTGCTGCTGCGATCTGCAGGTCGACCCAGTCAAGTGCGCCTGCCCCCGTGAGGTCGAGTGCGTTCACGTCGGCGTGGCTGGCGAGCCAGGGAGCCATCTCGGCCGGCGAACCGGTGAGTATGTTCACGACGCCACCGGGAACATCGCTGGTGGCGAGCACCTCGGAGAGGCTGATGGCCGAGAGCGGCATCGCCTCGTTGGCGATCACGACGACGGTGTTGCCGGAGACAAGTGCAGGGGCAACGACGCTGACGAGTCCAAGCAGTGAGCCAGCGCCCTGCGGCGCGACGATGGCCACAACACCTGTGGGCTCTGGCACCGACAGGTTGAAGTACGGGCCTGACACCGGGTTGGCGTTGCCCGCGACCTGTACGTACTTGTCAGCCCAGCCGGCGTACCAGACCCAGCGGTCGATGGCAGCATCGACCTGCTCGGCGGCGACGGACGCGGTGACACCCTCCGAGTGCATGATCTCGTCGACGAACTGTGCGCGACGACCCTCGAGCAATTCGGCGATGCGGTACAGCACCTGGCCACGGTTGTACGCGGTGCTTCCTGCCCAGCCGCTACCCGCCGAGCGGGCTGCGACGACTGCATCACGGGCATCCTTGCGCGAAGCCAGCGCAGCGTTGGCGAGGAACTCACCCGAGCGGCTGGTGATCTCGTACACGCGGCCGGACTCGCTGCGCGGGAACTTACCGCCGATGTAGAGCTTGTAGGTCTTGGGGACGGCGAGGCGGGTCACTTGGTGGCCTTCTTTCCTGCTGCTGACTTCTCTGAGGTCTTGTCTGCGGTCTTCTTGGTTGCTGCTTCGCCTTCGACAGCCTTCTGCGTCGCTGCGTCGCCCGCAACCGCTGCCTGATCGCGCACAAGCGCGGGCCGAGCGGATGCCGACTTCAGGTAGGCGGACAGGCCCTGCTTGCCGCCTTCGCGTCCGTAGCCGGATTCCTTGTAGCCGCCGAACGGGCTGGCCGGGTCGAACTTGTTGAAGGTGTTAGCCCAGATCACGCCGGCACGCAGCTTGTCGGCAACGGCAAGGATGCGGCTGCCCTTGTCTGACCAGATTCCGGCAGACAGGCCGTACGGGGTGTTGTTCGCCTTGGCGATTGCCTCGGCCGGCGTACGGAAGGTGAGCACAGACAACACAGGTCCGAAGATCTCGTCCCTGGCGATGCGGTGGCTCGTCGAGACGTTCGTGAAGATCGTCGGGGCGAACCAGAACCCGTTCTCGGGGATCGCGCAGTCGGCGCTCCAACGCTCGGCGCCTTCCTGCTCTCCGATGTTCGACAGCTCGGTGATGCGCGCCAGCTGCTCGGCGCTGTTGATGGCACCGATGTCGGTGTTCTTGTCGAGCGGGTCGCCGAGACGGAGGGTGGACATCCGCTCCTTGAGACGGTCGACGACCTCGTCGTGGATCGATTCCTGCACAAGCAGACGGCTGCCTGCGCAGCAGACCTGGCCCTGGTTGAAGAAGATACCGTTCACGATGCCCTCGATGGCCTGGTCGATTGGAGCATCGTCGAAGACGATGTTCGCGGCCTTGCCACCGAGCTCGAGGGTGATCTTCTTGTCGGTGCCGGCAACGGAGCGAGCGATGGCCCGGCCGACTGCCGTTGATCCGGTGAAGGCAACCTTGTTGACGTCCGGGTGGTTGACGAGCAGCTGCCCTGTGTCTCCCGCGCCGGTGATGATGTTGACGACGCCCTCTGGCACACCGGCCTGCTGCACGATCTCAGCGAAGAGCAGTGCGGTGAGCGAGGTAGTCTCTGCGGGCTTCAGCACGACGGTGTTACCCGCGGCCAATGCCGGCGCGATCTTCCAGGCCAGCATCAGCAGCGGGAAGTTCCACGGGATGACCTGGGCTGCCACACCGAGCGATGACGGGTTCGGGCCGAGGCCTGCGTGGTCGAGCTTGTCTGCCCAGCCGGCGTAGTAGAAGAACCACGCGGCGACCAGGGGCACGTCGACATCCCGGCTCTCCTTGATGGGCTTGCCGTTGTCGAGGCTCTCGGCGACGGCGAGCTCGCGGGCCCGCTCCTGCACGAGGCGAGCGATGCGGAACAGGTACTTGCCGCGGTCGCTGCCGGACAGCTTCGACCAGACGGTGTCGTGGGCCAGGCGGGCAGCGGCGACGGCGGCGTCGACATCCGCTGCATTGGCGTTGCTGATCATGGCGATCTGCTTCTCGGTTGCCGGAGAGATGGTGGCGAACGGTGTGCCGCGACCGGCGACGAACTCGCCGTTGATGAAGAGGCCGTAGTCGCTGCGGAGATTCAGGATCGCCTGCGACTCGGGCGCCGGGGCGTAGTCGAGAAAGTTCATATGGAGGAGTCCTTAGTCAATCGTCACGTAGTCGGAGCCGGAGTAGTGCCCGGTCGTCATCTTCTGGCGCTGCAGCAGCACATCGTTGAGCAGGCTCGACGCACCGAAACGGAACAGGTGCGGCTGGAGCCACTCTTCTCCGACGGTCTCGGCGACGGCCACGAGGTACTTGATCGCATCCTTGGAGGTGCGGATGCCGCCGGCCGGCTTCACGCCGATCTTTTCGCCGGTGAGGCGGTGCCAGTCGCGGACGACTTCGAGCATCGACAGGGTGACGGGCAGAGTGGCGGCCGGTGCGACCTTGCCCGTCGAGGTCTTGATGAAGTCTCCCCCAGCGAGGATGGCCAGCCAGGATGCGCGGCGCACGTTGTCGTAGGTGTTCAGTTCGCCGGTCTCGAGGATGACCTTGAGGTGGGCGTAGCTGCCGTCGGCGCGCTTGCAGGCTTCCTTCACTGCGACGATCTGGTCGAAGACCTCACCGTATCGGCCAGACAGGAAAGCGCCGCGGTCGATGACCATGTCGATCTCGTCTGCGCCGGAGGCGACGGCATCCGCTGTGTCTGCCAGTTTGATGGCGAGCGATGCGCGGCCGCTCGGGAAGGCGGTGGCCACTGCTGCGACGTTGATGCCGCTGTCGGTACCGGCCGAGTGGGCAGAACCGAGCGCTTCGACGGCGTACGGAACCATGTCGCCGTACACACACACGGCTGCAACGCGCGGGCAGCTCGGGTCTGACGGGTCGGGCATGAGTGCCTTGCCGACGAGCGAGCGCACCTTGCCTGGGGTGTCTGCACCCTCGAGCGTGGTGAGGTCGATCAGGCGGATGATCGTGTCGAGTGCCCAGCGCTTCGAGGTGGTCTTGATCGAGCGGGTACCGAGGGCTGCTGCACGTTGTTCGAGGCCGACA
Organism: Leifsonia sp. A12D58; assembly: GCF_047530025.1. NCBI lineage: Bacteria > Bacillati > Actinomycetota > Actinomycetes > Micrococcales > Microbacteriaceae > Leifsonia > Leifsonia sp. A12D58. The sequence goes on from NZ_JBLJAT010000005.1 coordinate 158,615, forward strand.
GCGTCGACTCCCGGGATGCCGTGCAGGTAGCGGCGCAGGTTCGCATCCGTTGCCTCGCCTCCCAGAAGCGTCAGTGTGCGCTCCCTGGTGGCCAATTGACTGCTTGTCATGAGTTTCCCTTGCGGTTGTGATCGTTCAGAATTGCGTTCGCTGTCTCTTCGTCTGTCACCAGAACTGTGCAGAGACCGCTGCGCACGATGGCCTGGGCGACCGCGTGCTTGTTGCTGCCAGCGATGACGGCGATTGCCGTCTTCGCGCGTCGCAGCTGTTCGAGCTGAATGCCGACGGTGCGCTCATCAAGCGCGGGATCGACGATGTTGCCGTTGCTGTCGATGTAGCGTCCGACGATGTCGCCGACAGCTCCCTTGCGCACGAGCTCACTCACTTGCTCGGTGGTCAAGTAGCCGCTGTCGACGAGCGCCGAGTTTTCGTCGGCCTGACCGGCGCTGTACAGGTAAGCGGATGCGCTCGTTCCCATGTCGAGGACGGCCGCGACTGCGCGGTCGCCTTCGATCGCCTGCTTGGTCTCGAGTCGTTCAAGGATGGCTGGGCTCGGCAGCAGCGTCGCTGCACCCATCGCCTTCTGCGCGATGGTGACTGCAGTCGTGGCTGCGGTTCCCGCGCGCTTATTGAGGCTCACGCCTCCGTTGATCTGCACGACGTTGACCCCGGGCGCCCAGCCCTGCTTGAGGTGAAGCGAGACCTCATGCAGGGTACGACCCCAGCTGATACCGAGGGTGCGCGGAATCGGACGCAGGCTCGTGAGGTAGTCGGCCGCGGCTTGGGCGGTGCGGGACTGCAGTTCGTCACCCGAAACGCCGGCGGATGACACCACGATCGCGTCGGACAGGCCCGTCACCTCGCGGAGACGGCGTTCGACAGGCAGGCGTCTGGCCCGTGGGTGAACGATTTCGATTCTGATGAAGCCGCTGGCCTTCGCCTGGGCGAGCAAGCGCCCGACCTTCCAGCGGGTGAGCCGAAGAATCGACCCGATCTCATCCTGAGTCTTGTTCTCTTCGTAGTACAGCTCAGCCGCACGGATGGACAACAACTCGTCGATTTCACTCACGCCTTGACCTCCATCCGCTGGGTGCAGCTCGTGGCCGCTCTTTCAACCCTAGGTGGCTCCGCTGCTCGGATCAACACGTGTGGGCGTAGTTGCTCATATGAGCAGATAGCGGATGTGCATTCAAGCCATCCTCTGGAACATTCGACTTCAATCGGGATACCTTGGTACAACCTTGCTACAAGGCTAGAAAGACCCGGGGGAAACAGCGACATGGATTTTCTATTGTGGTTCACCGGCATCTCGGTGCTCATCATCGGCGGGAGCATGATCTACCGGTCATCGAAGAGTCGGCGCGAGTATCTCGTCTATGCCGTTGTCAATCGAATCAGGCTCCCGGTCACCGAAGACATCGTTATGAATATTGATCGACGAGTCTGGAATCGTTTCGCCGGCTTCGGGCTCGGCTGGATCGCGTCACTCCTGTTCCTGATCCCATTTTTTGTGAAGAACCCTGCTCTCGTTCCCAGCGGCGTCGCAGGATACGCAGTGGGGAGCATTGCGATTGCTGTGGGTACCGCAAGCGCTGCACTCGTCGCCGTGCGCCAGTTCGCAGAGCCAGGCCCAGACGCCTCGCGAGTTGCGCGTGCCAGGTCGCACAGCCTGTTCGACTACGTACATCCGGGCTGGGTGTGGGCTGCGGTGACTGCGGCCGGGGTTGCAACTGCCGCCGGAGCCACTCTCCTCCTCGGCTCGCGTAGACCCGATGCCGACATCGGCCTTCCGCTGCCCGCAGTGGTCTCGCTTGCCGCGATTGCCCTAATCGGTGTCCCTGTTGTTGCCCTCCTCTGCCGAGCGTTGCTTGCCGTTCCCCAGCCAGCCAGCAGCGAACTTGAACTTCAGTGGGATGACGCACTCCGGGCATCCGCGCTCCGTGATCTGTGGATCGCGTCCATTGCCCTCAGCACCGCGGCGCTGGTCACCGCTGCTTCCTGGCTAGTTGGGCCCGCGCCGATTGAGGTGTACGCAGTTTGTGTGATCGGGTATCTCCCCATTGTTCTGACGGCTCTCCCCGCGAGCAGGCGAACCAACCGGCGACTCTGGCCGTTGCCGGAGCGAGCCACGCACTGATGCTCAGCATTGACCCGCATTCACCGGTTCCGCCGTACGAGCAGCTGCGCATCCAAATCGCCGGGCAGGTTCATGATGGCGAACTCGCCCCCGGCACCAGGCTGCCCACCGTGCGGCGGCTTGCGGGCGACCTCGGTCTTGCACCAAACACCGTAGCGCGGTGCTATCGCGCCCTGGAACACGATGAGGTCATCGAAACGCGGGGCCGTCATGGCTCCTTCATTGCCCGGCGCGGCGACACCAACCAGCGATTGGCGCAGGCGGCGGCCCGCGCGTATGTGGAGCGAGTCCGAGAGCTCGGCGTCGATCCCGAGGACGGTGTTGACTACGTCCAGAATGCCTTCCGGTAGTAGCCGCACCGAATCGCGTCGCTGAGTCGACCAGAGATGCATACGTGGTCCCGCGTGCCGCCCAACCATGAGTCGAGACTGGCGCAGTCCGACTAGTTGTTGGCGGCAGTGACGCGCGCTGAGAATCGAACGAGGTACCCGTCGGGATCCTGAACCAGGAACTGGGACACCTGCACGTCCGTTTCTCCGGTTTGGTAGCGCTTGGTTTCCGGTTCCATGAACAGCGGCCATTTGGCTGCCGCGAGCCGGTCAACTATCGGAGCGATATCCGGTACCGCAATTTCGAAGTTCACCCCCCGACCGAGTGGCCGCTCAAGACGGCCAGTCGTCCAGTCGCGCCCTACGCCCATCTGGTCAAGCATGAGGTGCGCAGAGCCCACGTGGATGTAGGCGAACCCTTCTTCCGGGCGATCGTAGAGCACCTCGAATCCGCAGAGCGTGACCCAGAAAGCGAGACTCTCGCCCAGATCCGTAACGCCCAGCTCTGGCACGAGCTGCGGAACGGCGGGCGACGGATCTACTGGTGCGGATGTCATCCGCCCAGTATGGCAACCCGGCGGCCGACCTTCCGGGTCTATTTCGCCACCGGGCCTGAGCGAGCGATCCACACTGTCGATGTGACCGACGCGACATTCACCGAGGTACACGCCTGGGCGAAGGAAACGGCAGCTGCAGGCGTACTCATCGCAATTGCACTGGTGGGCCGCAATCCGAACGGACACAAGGGACTAACCTGGCTCATCGGCATGGACCCCAACGACCATCCCGAATCCGAGCTCGAAAGGCGGATGCTCGCGGAGATGCAGGCTGAAGGCCAGCCGTCGACCTAGCCCTAAGCTCTGAGCATGCAGATTGAAGTGCCAGCACCGTCAGAGACAACCCATGGCGCCCTCGCCATCGCCATCGACCTGGGTGGCACCAAGGTCGAGTCCGCCATCGTCGATGACACTGGTGCACTGCTTCCGGGAACCCGGGCTCGCGCGGCAACCGGCCCTGCGGCGTCGAGCGCCGACCTGGCTGCGAGCGTGGCATCCGTTGTGAGAAGTGCACTGAATGCGCTGCCGGCCGACGCGATACTTGCGGGGATCGGGATCGGCACCGCCGGCCCGATCACCGTGTCCACCGGCGCAGTCTCACCTCTCAACCTTCCAGCCTGGCGAGGGTACCCGCTGCACGACCTGGTGCAGGAATTGGCGCCGGAGACCACGGTGCGCCTCCGCATGGATGGCCTCTGCATCACGCTCGCAGAACACTGGGTCGGAGCCGGTATCGGAGTCAGGAACCTGATGGGCATGGTGATCTCGACGGGCGTCGGCGGCGGGCTCATCCTGAATGGCCAGACCGTCGCTGGCCCGAGCGGCAACGCCGGACATATCGGCCACGTCGAGGTCGGCGGCTTCGACGATCCCTGCGCGTGTGGCGGAAGCGGATGTCTGGAGGCCATCGCATCCGGTCCGAACACGGTCGCCTGGGCCAAACGTCAGGGCTGGGCTGGCCACACCGGCGAAGACCTCGCGGCGGCCTACGCGGCTGGAGACGAGATCGCCCGCGCGGCTGTTCGGCGGAGCGGCACAGCCATCGGCCAGGCTATCTCCTCAGCGACCAACCTGGTCGACCTCGACCGTGTGGCTATCGGTGGCGGTTTCTCACACGTGACGCCCGACCTGTTCGACTTCATACGGGAGGCGATCGAGCTGCGCACCGAGTTCGAGTTCGCGCGTCGCGTGGAGGTAGTACCGTCGTCGCTCTCTGGTGAAGGGCCACTCATCGGCGCCGCGGCACTGATTCATCGCGCGGAGCTCGTCTAGGTTCAGGGCTCGACTCCATTGCAACGTCGCGAATACAGGAAGCGTGATGCGAAATCGGCGAATTCTTCCTGTTTTCGGTGACAGTTGACCGATTCGCCCTGTATTCGCGACGCGGCGGCAGCCTTCCGACGCAGATGCCTAGACTGCCTGGCCGAACCACTGGGCCAGCACGGGGGCGAGCACCTCATCCGACACATTGTGGTCCTGACCCTGCAAGACGACGTATGTCGCCTCCGGAACATACTCCGCGATGACCTGCGCGGCGTTCGTCGCCCAGGCGGGACTCGATCCGCCCGCGATGGCAAGGGCGGGCACAGTGACTTTCTCCAACCGATCCACCGGCGCCACTCCCCCGTTTACGAGTGCCACGTCGTAGGGAAGAGTGTGCGCCATGGCTGCCATCGACGGGAAGTACGGTGACTGCTTCACCTGCTCGATCATCGGTTGGGGCATGCCGACCAGTGCCATGAACTCCGCCGCAGCCTCATCGCGGTGGCCATTCTCAACCAGGGAACGAAGTTTCTCGGCGAACTCCGCTGTCGGACCATCCTGGCCGGCATACGGTGGCTCGTAGACGGCCAGCTTCTGCATGGCCAGACCACGCGCCGAGCTCTCGAGCGCGATGGATCCACCCGATGAATGCCCGTATACGAACGCATCACCGCCTGTGGCCGACAAGACTGCGGCCAGATCCTGAACTTCCCACTCGATGTCGTAGTCCCCGGCGTCGCGTGTGCCACCGCTGTCGCCGCGCCCTCGCCTGTCGTAGCAATAGACGGTGAATCTGTCGCTCAGCAACGCAGCCAAGCCGCTCGCCGACATCCGTGTGTTGAAGGCACCGCCGATGAGCACGAGCGGCAGGCCGGTGCCGGATCGGTCGAATGCGATGACCGTTCCGTCGGCCGAACGTACTGTCTCCATGGCTCCTGCTCCCACCCGGCGCCGGTGCACCTGGGGCAAGAGTACTCAGCCAGGGCTGGCTTGGGGAGAGCGGATGCCTCAGGTCGGGATGTGTAGTTCGTCTTCCAGCATGTGCGGGCGCGAGATGATGGCGCCGGCGATGGCAACAACGAGCGCCGTGACGATGAGGAAGATGAGTGGCCAGGTCCAGCCGCCGGTCACCTCGTGCAGCAGGGCAACGACAAGAGGCCCGAGTGCGCCGATGCTGTAGCCGACACTCTGGGCGAATCCGCTGAGAGCGACCGAACCGTCGTGGGTACGGGTGCGCAGGTTGATGAGCACCAGCACGAGTGGGAAGAGCAGCGGGCCGAGTCCGGCCAGAACAACCCAGAGCCAGGTGAGAGTGGCCGGGACCAGGATCAGGCCGAGGTAACCGAGCACAAAACAGACGGCACCGACATACACGAGAATTCCCACGTTGCGCATGCGCGAAGTGAGGATTGGAATGATCAGCGCGCAGGGCGTACCCATCGCCGCGTACAGCGAGAGCAGCAGTCCGGCCTGCGCCGGCGTCACATCCGCGGTTTGCATGAGCAGCTGCGGCAGCCAGGCGAACATGGCGTAGGCATTCAGAGCGGATGCCGCGAAAACGATGGCAATCGCCCAGGCGATCGACGAGCGCCAGATGTTGCCTAGCACCCGCGGTTCGGCATCGTCAGCGGTGGGCGTCGGAACAGACGACGTGCGGTGTCTCATGATCATCGTGATCCACGGCACCAGCGCGATCAGGGCCAGCACAGACCACATGCCGAGCGAAACTCGCCAGCCGGCCGATTCAGCAACCGGAACAGCGACGAGCGGCGGCACCAGTGTGCTGAACGACAAGACCGTCGCGTAGAGGGAGGTGATCAGTCCGACCCGATCCGGGAAATACTTCTTGACCAGCGGCGGCAACAACACGTTTCCAGCGCCGAGACCGGCGAAGGTGACAACGCTGCCGATCAGAAGAACAGCCAGCGATCCTGACGTTCCCCTGATGAGGTGACCGAGACCGATCGCGATGAGCGACACGATCAAGACGCTCTCCAGCCCGAACTTTCGGGTGAAGCGGGGCGTGAAAATGCCGAAGACGGCGAAACAGATGGGCGGCAGCATCCCCAGGACTCCGACAGCGGACGAACTCAGCGGCACGTCGACAGTGATGTCTGAAACGATCGGTGAGAGCGCGGCGACAGCAGTTCGAAGATTCGCCGCAACGAGAATAATGCCGAGCAGCGCCAGGGTACGACCGGCCCAGAGAGCCTTGGCCGGGTTATCAATCACGAATGAAGTCTAGGCTGGAGCGCATGGCCACCTTCGCCAACTACCTTCCGCTGAGCCTGCGTGCACGCAGTGACGAGTCTCGGGTAAACGCCGACTGGGGCGGGCACATCGGTGTCACCTTGAATGCCATCGCCGATGCCCTCACCACCATCACCCCAGAACAGTGGGCGGCACCTAGCCTCTGCGCGGGCTGGCGGGTGCAGGATGTCGTCGGCCACCTGGTCTGGCGCACCGGCAGTTCGAATCGGGAGATGCTCACCAGCATCGGTCGTGCCTACGTCGGGCATCACGTGAACCCCAACAAGGCCATCGACGATGTCAGCAGGCAGGCGGCCAAAGCGGAGCCGGCCGAGCTCATCGCCCGCCTCAGGCAGATCGCTGCAGACAAAACGGTAGGCAAGGGGCGCACCGGTATCAGCGAACTGACCGAAGCAGTCGTGCACGGCATCGACCTGGCCGAACCGCTCGGCATCGAGTTACCCGTCGCTCCCGCGGCATCCGGTGCAGTTGCCCTCCGACGCAGCCTCATCGCACCCACCGAGATCAAGGCGGTGCTGCGCACGCGCGTGCTTGTCGCAACGGATGCTGAGTGGCGCGTCGGTGCAGGAACCCCGTTGGAGCGCACTGCGCAGGAGCACTTGGTCTTCTTGTTCGGGCGCGAAAAAGGGCCGCTCTCTTCATAGGTAGCGGCCCGTTTCGGTCAGGTGCCTAAGACAAGACCGCGCGCACCTTGTCGACGTCGTCGGCCATCTGCTCGATCAGCGGGGCGATCCCGGTGAACGCGACCATGCCACGGATGCGTTCGACGAACGACACATCAACCATGTGGCCGTACAAGTCGATGTCTTCGTCGAGAACGTATGCCTCGACCTGCTTGTGCGGGACGCCTTCGAATGTGGGGTTGTTGCCAACCGAGATCGCTGCGGGATAGCGGATGCCTGCATCCGTCAGCCATCCGGCATAAACGCCGTCTTCGGGGATGAGCCCCTCGGACTCCGGCGACAGGTTGGCTGTGGGATAACCGAGCTCACGACCGCGGGCAGCGCCGTGTACGACGATCCCGCGTACCGTCGGCAGGTGCCCGAGGAGTTCACTGGCCGCAGCGACATCGCCGGCAGAAAGTAGTTCGCGAATCCAGGTTGATGACACTCGGTGCGTGGAATCGGGCTTGACGTCATCGACGATGTGCACCGTGTAGCCGTACGTGCTGCCCAGCTGCTGGAGCAGAGCAACATCCCCTGCGCCCTTCGCGCCGAAGCGGAAGTCTGACCCGACCATCACGTGAGTGGCGTGCAGGGAGCTCACGAGAATGCGCTCGATGAACTCCTGCGGCGAGAGCGCGGCAAACTCGCGAGTGAAAGCGATGACGACAGTCGCATCGATGCCGGTTTCAGACAGCAGGTCAAGCTTCTGTTCGGTGCTCACGAGAGATTTCGGGCAGTCTTCCGGAGACAGCAGCGCCAGTGGATTTCTGTCAAAGGTAACTACGACGGATGCCAGATCGTCGCGTTCGGCCAGGGCCTTCAGCTCGCCGATGACTGCACGGTGACCCGCATGCACACCATCGAACTTTCCGATACTGATAGCAGAAGCCGGCCAGTCGGCCGGTACTTCTTCGACGCCGTAGAAGGTCCTCATCAGTTGGACGAACGCACTTGAGGTGAGAGAGGGTGCTTGGCCAGCCACCACATACCGAGAAGCGGAAGCACCAGCGGGATGAAGAGGTAGCCGCGACCGTAGACGGACCACACGGTGTCATGCGGGAAGAGCGCAGGATCAACCAGACTGAGCGTGCCGATGACCAGGACGCCGAGCAACTCGAATCCGATGGCGATCCAGGCGATGCGATACCAGATACCGCCGCGGGCGATCAGTGCGACAGTTGCCACGATATAAACGACGGCTGCGAGGGCTGAGAGCGAGTAGGCCACAGGGGCTTCGTCGAACTTGCCGACGATCTGCACAAACGATCGACCGGTCGCCGCCAGCGCGAGCACGCCGTATACGGCAATGAGGAGTCGGCCAACGCCTTTGACTCCGGTCGACGGAGTGGCTTTTTCAGTCTGTAGTTCAGTCATCGCCTAGCAATTATCGCAGCATCGTGGCGCGTGACAAATCAACCGACCTGCACATTCCAGATCTGAAGCATCCGGTAGAGCATGACGGCCACCGACAGGCAGCCGACGCCGAGGATGACGGTGCTCCATTTGCTGCGGTCGATCAAAGCCCAGAACCCGGCGGCGATCGGTAGCAAGATGGCACTGACCAAATACACGTAAAACTCGAGAAGGCTGCCGCTCGCCGCGTTTCCGAGCGCTGGAGCGATCAAGGCGACGACGAACTGCACGATGAGCAGTATCTCGACGAGCAGGGTTGCCCCCATCGTCAGATCATTCGGCTTCCGACCGACGAGGCCGAGCACAATCGACATGACGCCGGCAAGTGTGGCAATGGCGATCTGGATCCAGGCGAACCATTCGATCATTCTGCAGAATCCTCGTTCGTAGTTGTTTGTGTGTGAGCCTGTGGGTTGGCCGCGGTGTCATTCGGCGCTGCCTGCCCGCTCGGCGCCGCCTGCTCGCTCGACAGCGCCGGGGGGCCTGGCTCATCCGGCGGGAAGTTCACCAACACCTTCGACGAGTTTCCCCGCCGTTCGATGAGTCCGACGAGCCTGCCGTCGGGCGCGATGGCAGCGATCGGCACAGAGGCCGGTTGGCCGGCATCCAGTTCGATGCGCTTGCCGTGGCCGAGGTCGATGGTCTGCTCTGCACTCAGGTCAAGACGGGGAAAGAGCAGGGTGGCAGCATCCGCCGGTCCAATCAGGGCTGTCGACATGTCGAGGTCGTCAAGTGTCGGTGCGTCAGCGACGCTGAACGGCCCGATCCGTGTGCGACGCAACGACGTGAGGTGGCCGCCGACTCCGAGCGCGGCACCCAGGTCGCGAGCCAGCGCGCGGATGTAGGTTCCTGAGGAGCACACCACCCGCACCGACAGGTCGAGATAGCCGTCGACGCCGGTTGAGGAGATGAGTTCGAAGGTACTGACCGTGACCGGGCGTTTGGGCAGCTGCACGTCTTCGCCAGCACGCACCAGCGCATACGCGCGCTTGCCGTCGACCTTGATCGCACTGACCGAGCTCGGTGCCTGCTCGATGTCGCCGGTCAGCTTCGCGATCTCGGCCCGGATGGCGTCAGCGTTCAATGCTTCGACAGCACCAGGCGCCGCGCTTTCGAGCAGCTCACCTTCTGCATCGTCAGTGGTCGTTGATGCACCGAGGCGAATCGTGGCGAGGTATTCCTTGTCGAGACCGACAACGTACGTGAGCAGACGCGTCGACGAGTTGATGCCGAGGATTAACAGACCCGTTGCCATCGGGTCGAGAGTTCCGGCGTGGCCGACCTTGCGGGTGTTGGCCAGACGCCTGGTGCGGGCAACTGCATCGTGGCTGGTCCAGCCCTGAGTCTTATCGATCAGCACGAGCCCGCTGGCGGTTGACTGAACCCTGGCCACTTTCTGTTGCTGCCTATGCTGCTGCTGCTGGCGAGGCGCGCCATCGGTCATGCGTGATTCTCCGATTCCTGTGAGACGCCGATCACAAGATCAAGCTTGCTGGTAAATGTTGCGCGCATGAGTTCTTCAACCGTGTCGTCATCATTGAACGAGTCAGGGAGGCGCAGCGCCAACAGAGTATTGAAGAGCATCCCCTGGGCAAGGAATTCCATTGTTGCATTGGCATCAAACCCTGCTTCGTCGCGCAGCAGGCGGTAGATGCTCAGGAATCCGGCCCGCGCCCTGGCGCCGATTACTGGCTCGTGCCCGGCGACGAACCCTTGCATGATCGAGAGCAGGATGCCGCGGTCTTCAATCAGGTCGACGTACGTTTCACCCAGACGCTGGCCGAGGAACGATTGCCTGGTTTCGCCCACCGGCGTCGGCTCGGCGAGCACCGACCGATAAGCGACAGTGAGCTTGTCGAGTGCGCGCTCCAAGACCTCGATGAAGAGATTCTCCTTGGTGCCGAACATGCGCACCACGTACGGCTGACTGATGCCCGCAGCTTGTGCAACCTGATCGGTTGTCGCACCCGCGTAGCCACGTTCACCAAAGACTTCACTCGCGGCAGCAAGGATCTGCTCACGTCGCTGGATCGCGGGAATGCGTTCGGCACTCACTGGCCTCTCGGCTTTCGTCTCACTCACACTTGACATGTTATCAGTCGATAACTAACGTGGCGTCTTGTAATCATTCAATTACAACCGAGGACTGCCCGATGACTCCCCCGCTTTCACGACGTGTGCCGATCTGGCTCGCCGTCGTCGCATCTGCGATGCCCATGTTCATGGCCACACTCGACAATCTCGTGGTCACCAGCGCGCTCCCGGTGATCTCACGCGAGCTGACGGCATCCATTGAAGAGCTGCAGTGGGTGATGAACGCCTACTCGCTCGCCTTCGCGACTTTCATGTTGATGGCCGTCGCACTCGGCGACCGATTCGGCCGCCGCACGGTGTTCCTGGTCGGCATCGCAGTGTTCACCGTCGCATCGGTTCTCTGCGCACTGAGCGTCGAACCGTGGATGCTCATCGCCTCGCGGGCGTTGCAGGGAGTCGGCGCCGCAGCACTGATGCCGCTCTCGCTCACCCTCTTGGTCGGATCGGTCAGTGAGCGACTTCGCCCTGTGGCGATTGGGATTTGGGGCGGCATCTCGGGCCTGGGCGTCGCTCTCGGACCACTGATTGGCGGCGCAGTCGTCGAGGGCTGGAACTGGCAGTCGATTTTCTGGCTGAACGTTCCGATTGGCATCATTTCGGTGCCGCTGGTGATGCTGGCTCTGCCGAACAGTTTCGGTGAACGCGTGCGCGCCGATGTTGTGGGACTCGTCCTTGCCGGTTTCGGTGTCTTCGGCCTCGTCTTTGGAATCGTGCGCGGCAACGACGCCGGCTGGTCTAGCGGCGAGGTGCTTATCGCCCTGATCGGCGGCGCTGTTCTGCTCGTCGCGTTCGTGCTGTGGGAAGCGCGGACCAGCGCACCCCTGCTGCCGCTCCGACTTTTCAAGGATCGCAGTTTCACCGTTGCCAACCTCGTCGGTGTGACATTCAGTCTGGGTATTTTCGGATCGATCTTCATCCTGATCCAGTTCCTTCAGGTCGTGCAAGGCCATTCGCCGCTCGAAGCAGGGCTGATGACGATGCCGTGGACGCTGGCTCCCATGGTCGTCGCTCCCCTGACCGGGCTCCTCAGTTCACGAACCGGAACCCGGCTACCCCTGGTCACCGGCTTGGTGCTCATGACGATTGCGATGGGTTGGCTGGCGCGAATCATGTCAACGACTATTGGCTTCTCCGAAATGGTGCCGGTCTTTCTACTGGCCGGTATTGGAATGGGCCTGGTTTTCGCCCCTAGCGCCACCGCAGTGCTGGCCAACATGGCTCCTGACGACCATGCCAAGGCCTCGGGCACCAACTCGACGCTGCGCGAGATCGGCGTTGCTCTCGGTGTTGCGGTTCTCACCGCGGTGTTCACCGGCGCCGGCGGCGAGCTCACCCCTACCGGCTATGTGGATGCGGCGATCCCCGCCGTCTATGTGGGCAGCGCGGTGCTCGGCCTAGCGGCGATAATCGCGCTCTTCATGCCGTCAAAGCGCGCCGCGCAGCGACTGGTTGCCGAGCGGATAGTGAAAGCTGACCGCTGACTGCACGCTCACAAGGTCGTCCTGACCTGACAACCGCTTGGCCACCCCGCGATCAGCTCCCCACTCGTTCTGCGCACGGAACACAGAGTTCGGCGAATGGCCGCGCCTCAAGCCGCTCGACTGGAATCGGCTGTCCGCAACTCGCGCAGACTCCGTACGTTCCGGCATACAGGCGTGCGATGGCGGCGTCGATCTGTTGCAGCTCTGAGCGAGCAGCGTCGGAGAGGCCCGTAAGGCGCGACCATTCCGTCGACAGCGTTACGCCTTCCGGGTCATGCTCATCGTCATCATTCGAACTCTCCCTGTCGCGGGTGAGCGTGGCGAGCGCCGCCGTCATGGTGGATACCCTGTCGGCAGCCTGCTCGCGCAGGTCGTCCAGGATCGTGCGCAGTCGCGGGTCAGCGTCCATGCCTCCACTCTAGGCACGCCGCCCTGAAGGCAGTCGAGTGCGGCTGTGAGGCCGCCGTGACCCGCTTTCTGGACATGCTCAGACCCGCGCCTCGCCGCACGCCCGCTCTGCCAGTCGCTCCACGCTCGCGTCAGTCTGCGCGCATGGCCGCAGTAACGGCGGAAACGCGCAGGAAGTCGAGCTTCTCAGCGGCCTCTGACCCGGTGGCGGCCGTATATGCAACTATCCGAAGGTCGGTGCCAGCAACACTCAGCACGTCGCAATCGAGCTCAACATCACCGACGAGTGCGTTTCGCACCACCTTTCGCTCCGACTGGTGCTCGCCAACGACGCCGCTCTCCCACAGTTCTCGGAACCTTTCACTCGACGCCAGCAGCTCGTCGACCAGGGCGGTCACCGCGCGATCACTGGGGTATCGACCGTGGACCCGGCGGAGGTCGCCAACGAGCGACGCGTCAAAGGCGTCGATACTGACCGACCGGCTGACGATCCTTCCGCCGTCGCCCAACGACATTCCGGTGAAACGCGACCGCAACAGGTTTGGTCGACCTTTTCCCGGATGAACGGGCTCGCCAAGAAGTGCTGCCCAGAGCGGACTCCAGGTCACCAGGTCCCATGAGGCGGTGAACACCGCCAGGGGAATCTCCCCGAGGCGGGCCACCAGGCGCTGCACACTGGGAGGAACGTGCGATGGCACGTCGCCGGGCGACGGCGGCAGGAGACCGGCGACAACGAAGAGGTGATCCCGCTCGGCATCGCTGAGCTGGAGCGCCCTGGCGAGCGACGCAGCGACCTGGGCGGACGGTCGACGAGACCTCCCCTGCTCAAGGCGCACGATGTAGTCGACGCTCAAGCCGGCAAGTGCGGCCAGTTCCTCGCGTCGGAGGCCCACCGCCCGTCGAGCATCGCCGGAGGGAATCCCCACGTCGACGGGCGACAAGCGGTCGCGCCACGAGCGGAGGAGCGCTCCGAGGTCACTGTGCGGATCCTGCATGGAGTCAGTTTGACAGCGCCCGCGGCATCCTGCGTGGTACTGCCAGTCCACCTGTTCACCCGGGCCACGACAGCCGGACCGTCGCCGCCACAGACTCAAGGCATGACAACAACACTGATCACCGGAGCCAACAAGGGCCTCGGCTATGAAACCGCTTGCCGTCTCATCGATGCCGGGCACACAGTATGGATGGGCGCGCGCGACCAGGTGCGCGGCCAACAGGCGGCGGATGCCCTCGGCGGCCGGTTCGTTCAACTCGATGTGACGAGCGATGCATCCGTCGCCAGTGCCGTGAAAACAATAGCGAATGCCGGCGGTGTCGATGTTCTGATCAACAATGCCGGCATCTCCGGTCCCTTCAAGAAGGCCGCGGAACTGACTGCAGAAGACGCCCTGGCGGTCTATGGCACCAACGTCGTTGGCGTCGTCCGCATGACAAGTGCCTTCGTTCCCCTCCTTCGCGCGTCGAGTGCCCCCACCATCGTCAATGTGACCAGCGGCCTGGGATCATTCGCTTTCGTGCACGACCCGGAGTGGATCTATGCAAAGTTCACCGCACCGCTCTATACGTCGTCAAAGTCCGCCGTCACGATGCTCACTATGCAGTACGCCAAAGCGTTCCCTGAGATGCGCATCAATGCGGCCGACCCCGGCTATACCGCCACCGATTTCAACGGGAACAGCGGCACGCAGACAGTGCGAGAAGGGACAGACGCGATCGTTGACCTGGCCACCCGTGGCGGCGGCGGCCCGACCGGCACGTTCATCGACCGCTCTGGCGTCGCCCCCTTCTAACGTTCAGTTGCGGTTCTTCTGCGGATGCCTTTGCGCGAACAGCCCATCGATGTCGGTGCCACCGCGTATGTTCGAGCCATGAATGATGTTGTTTCGTTGCAGCCATGGACGGTCGATGATTTACCCGTATTGGAGCGCAGCAATACGCCGCAAATGACTGCGTTTCTCGGCGGACCGGAATCCCAGGAGCAGCTTGTGAGCCGTCAGGCGAAGTTCCTCCGTTTGTGGGAAGAAGGCGAAGCGTGCATGTTCACAATCAGGGCTGACTCTGAAGATGAGCCAGTCGGATCCGTCGGGTACTGGAAAACGACGTGGGCGAACACGGACGTGTACGAAGCCGGATGGAGCATTGCGACCCGCTATCAGGGCCGGGGATATGCATCCATGGCCCTGCGGGCGTGTCTTCAACACGCCGCGGACTTCGGCGACCGCCAGGATGTCATTGCGTTCCCTCGAATCGACAACGCCGCGTCGAACTCACTCTGCAGATCTGTCGGCTTCGTGTTCCGGGGCGAGGAAGACTTCGAGTACCCCAAAGGCAATCCGATCAGGGTGAACGCGTGGTCGTACGACCTGGCTGCGCTCCGGAATGGACACAAACGCTGACATGAATCGAACCGACCGTTTGTATGCGCTCGTAGAAGAGCTACGTGTCGTCGCTCCTCGCCCCCGCAGCGGTCGGTGGCTGGCTGACCGATTTGAGGTGAGCGTGCGGACAGTCGAAAGGGACATCAGTGCTCTCCAGCAAGCTGGCACCCCGATCTGGGCTGAGCCCGGCCGAATTGGCGGATACTGCTTAGATCCCCAGAAGACGCTGCCACCGGTCAATTTCACCCCGCACGAAGCCGTCGCGATGGCTGTCGCACTTGAGAACCTGGCCGGATCCCCGTTCCAGCAGGCAGCGCAAACCGCGCTGCGGAAGTTGGTTGCAGCGATGCCGGATACCGACGCCGACGACGCCCGCGACCTCGCAGCACGAGTGCATCTGCTCGGCTCAGCTTCGGCGCTGTCGCCCGTCCCTTCCCTGATCGCAGACGCGCTCTCCGCCGGGCGCGTGCTCAGGATCAGCTACCAAGACAAGGACGGTGCCATCACGTCGCGGGCGGTCGAGCCCCTCGGCTATGTCGGAACGCCGACGAACTGGTATTTGATCGGATGGTGTCGCCTTCGTGGCGGAATCCGAGCGCTGCGGACAGACCGCATCAGGTCGAGCGTTGCGACGGCGGAGGTCCCGACACGGAGGACACTCAGGCGAGAGGATCTCGATATTCCCTACGGCGACATCAGGCAACTGCACCTCTTGTGACGCCACGAGAGTTGTGACGCCACCAAGTTTTTCGCGCTAAACACCGACAGGGGGTTGTCGCCGCCGTCCTCCAGCATGGGATATGCCGGCATTCATCCGGCAGAAACGGAACCATCATGAATCTTGTCTCCATCCGCCTCATCACCGACAACGTCGCCTCGCTGGCCGGGTTCTACGAGCACGTAACCGGCGGCACTGCAGTGCACCTGAATGAACACTTCGCCGAGGTGCGCACACCATCTGGAACGATCGCGATCGGTAGCACCGCTACCGTCGGTCTCTTCGGGCCAGGGGCGGCACGACCGGCCGACAACCACACGGCGATCATTGAGCTCCTCGTGGACGACGTCGACGCGGAATACCTGAAGCTGCAGGAATGGGTCACCACGTTCGTGAACGAACCAACGACTATGCCGTGGGGCAACCGCTCCCTGCTGTTCCGCGACCCCGACGACAATCTCATCAATCTCTTCACCCCGGTCACCGCCGCAGCGATCGAGAAGTTCGCGACGTACGCTCGGTAATTTCTGGCCACGGTGGCCACGGGGTGCCAACGCGGTGCCCCGCTGGCGCGGTGTAGAACTGCCAGCAACCTAGGCTGGACGCATGCGAATTGCTGTGATCGGCGCCGGAGCGCTTGGCGGAACATTCGCCACCCTTCTCGAACAGGCCGGCCACCAGGTCACCGTCACCGCACGCGGAGCCGGCCTGGCCGCAATCAGGGCCGACGGCATCCGTCTCACCGGTGAGTACGGCGAGACACACGGTCATCCGCTCGCCGTTGAAACGTTGACGGAGACACCCGACCTCGCATTGGTGTGCACGAAGGCGCAGGACGCGGCGGCGGCCATCGAGGCCAATGCCGTCGCGCTCGGCACCGCCCCTGTCATCGTCGTTCAGAACGGGCTGGCCGGCGTCGCCACGGCTCAAGCGCTCCTGCCAGACTCCGACTGCTTCGGCGCCCTGGTCATCATCGCCGCCAATTACACAGAGCCCGGCGTGGTTCGCGTCACGACAGCAGCTCCGACCTACATCGGGCGAGGAACAGGGCCAGCGGATGCCGCCACCCAACACTGGGCAGGCGTGCTTTCCGCCGCCGTTCCAACCATTGCGATCGGCAATTTCGTCGGCGCGCAGTGGACGAAGCTGATCGTCAATATGTTGAACGGCATCCCCGCGATCACCGGCATGAGCGTGCAGGACGTGGTCGACAACCGTGGGCTGCGGCGCGTGATGACGGCCAGCATGCGGGAAGCGGTGCGCGTTGGGATGGCGAACGGCGTGCGCTTCGGTTCCATCCAGTCACTCAGCGACAGACCGCTGCGAGCGTTTTCACGCAGTCCGCTCTGGGCGGGCCAGATCGTGCCACTTCTCATGCGCAAGCGCATGGGCAATGTGCCCAACCTCGGTTCCACCCAGCAGAGCCTCCGCCGCGGCCAGCCAACGGAGGTCGATTTTCTGAACGGTGCCGTCGTGCAGGAGGCCAAGCGGGCGGGCATGCAGGCCCCGGTGAACGCGCTGATCACCGCGATGGTGCATGAGGTTGAGCAATCAGGAGTGTCGCTCTCCCCGAGCGAGGTTGTTCGGCGGTCCAGGTCGCTCTAGTAAGCAGACACCGAGTGGGCAGGTTTGGGCCACAGGCATCCGCTCTCTCAGTGAGCAGGCACATTGACCGCATGCGCCGTCAGCAGCTGTCGCGGAACAGGCGGCGCGGTGAGGCGGGATTCGAATTGTCGACGAGGGCGTTGGCTATGGCCTCCGGGTTCACCTCTGTCAGATACAGTTCGTCGGCCTCGGTCTCTGCCCCGCTGTCGACGCGGATGCTGTACGCCCAAAGATCGCGCAACTCGCGCCGGAGCATGAAGTCACCGTCGACGATGAGCGTCGCGTCGAGCGGCGCCGTCTGCCAGGTCGGTTCGATCCAGGTGTCGCGGTCAGGGTCGAAAGTTTGCGTGACGAAGCTCGTAGTCACGCCCATCCTGAACGGTTCGGTCAGCACCCGTCTGAACGTCGCATAGTCGTGTCCGTAGCGATAGGTGCGCTCAGCTGAAGCCTCGCCAAATCGGTCCTGTTCCTCGCGTGAGCGCTGGAAGTACGTCATCGACGCCCTGAACACGGGGTGCTCTCTTTCCTCGAAGACCTCGGCCAGGTCGTCGGCAAATGCGGTGCGCCCAGAGCCCGCTGCCCCGTCGACGGCAACGATGCTTCGCCCTCGCCCATAGTTGTGCAGGATCTCCGTCGATAACGCGCGGAGGAACTCGATGCGGGGCGTGGAAACGAGCTTCATAAATCGAGCCTAGGTTAGAGATGATGAATGGCATATCAAACCGAACCGAAACGGCGTCGACGGACCCGTCTGTAGTGGCACCGCGCATCATCGGCTGGTTCAAGGACAACGCCCGCGATCTGCCCTGGCGCCGCGACGGCTTCACCGCCTGGGGCACGCTGGTCAGCGAATTCATGCTGCAGCAGACGCCGGTCTCGCGGGTCATCCCTCGGCTTGAGGAGTGGCTCACTCGGTGGCCGACCCCAGCCGCTCTCGCTGCAGAGCCTCCCGGCGAGGCCGTGCGCGCGTGGGCGAGCCTCGGCTACCCTCGACGCGCCCTCTGGCTACACGCTGCGGCCGTCGAGATCACCGAACGCCACGGCGGGATCGTGCCTGAGGATGTCGATGACCTGCTCGCGCTCACCGGGGTCGGTGATTACACCGCTCGTGCGGTTGCGGCATTCGCTTACGGGCACCGGCATCCAGTGGTCGACACCAACACCAGGCGCGTCATCGCCAGGGCTGTCAGCGGCCAGGCCGAGCCCGCACCGCCATCGAGAACGCGCGACCTGGAAGCGATGAGCTCGCTTCTTCCCCACGACCGCAGCGCCGCCGCCGCGTTCAACGCCGGAATCATGGAGCTTGGCGCCATCGTCTGCACGGCGAAATCGCCACGATGCGATGAGTGCCCGATCTCCGACATCTGCGCCTGGCGCGCGGCCGGATACCCGAGCTACGACGGCCCCCGCAAGGCCATTCAGAAGAAGTTCGAGGGCAGTGACAGGCAGGTTCGCGGGTTGATCATGGCCGAACTGCGGTCAACTCACCTGCCGGTAACGGATGCCGAGATCGACGGACTCTGGCCTGACGACGAGCAACGAGCGCGCGCATTGAGCGGCTTGATCGCCGACGGTCTTGCGGTTGTCGCGCCATCTGGCGGTTATGTTCTTCCGCACTAGATCTGGCGCCTGAGACTTACTCACGTCATAATCGACGCAATGCGCGCTCCTTCTGGGCCGGGCAGAATTCGTGCCAACCCGAAGGGCCGATGTGATTCAGAATCAGAGCAGAACTTGTAGACCCACCATGCCTTGCGTTCTCCGATTCCATGCCGATTGTTCAGCGTGTGACGAGCGTAGCGATGGCCGAAATGGGTAGGGCAACCGAAGAAGTGCTGGCGACGCTCACCGGCGTCGTCGTGTTTCTGGTCTTCGGCGGAATCCTCGTCGGTGCCAACACACCTCGCGTCACGTCGGCGCTGGAACTTGACGGCACGACGGCACAAATAGTGATGATCTTCGCCGGCGGCGTACTTCTGAGTACCGTCATCGTGATGATCGTCACGCTGGTGACGTCGGTGAGCAGACACCTCAGATCGAATAGCCGCGTCTGGTAGCGCTCAGGGCCGCTGTGGCCAGCTCAGGCTCGCTCAGGCGGATCGATCAAAAGGCTGACGCGCTCCGCAAGGTACGTTCCGAAGTCCACAGATGTCGACTCGGTCGCTGCTGGATTCCAGCGCACCAGCGCCCTGCCACCATTAACGAACAGCGGCCCTGTCGCGGTTCGAAGCGCTTCTGGGTCGAGGTCGATGGCCGCAGCATCGAAGTTAATCGTCTCACCGGGCGCAAACGGACCTCGGAATGCCGCTGCCCGATAGCCGCGACGTTCCTCGGCGGAGTTGGATTGGAAGCCACGATGGCCCGGCGGCACAGCACGCGTTGTCGCGCCCGTGGCGCTGAGGATTCCGTCCTGGTCGAGCAGGAACACTCCAAGCCGCCACACACGGCCGACCGGAAGCAGTGCGGGTTCCTTGCGAATGACCAACATCACCTGACGCGATGGCACGTAGGTCGCCAGCGCTTCGGTCTGGGCATCTACGGCGCGCAGCCGATCCACGGCGAGGTCGACGGCCGAGCGGATGCCAGCAACAACAGGTCCGCCGTCGTCAGGATCGTCATTCACCCTGCACAGTCTAGAACGCACCGTTGAATCGGCCGGAAGGTGCAGTGGCTTCCGGAGCGCATCGCGCGCCGGGCAATCGTCGTAGAACGATGAACGCCGGCCAATAGTCGTAGTCTGGGGCCATGCCGAAGGTGGTGTCCCCGAGCGATCTTCCCGACGACCGGGAAACGACAACGATAACGAGCGCACCAGCGGCAACAGAGCTGAGCGAGGCGCTCGCCCAATTGACAAGCCGGTTCTCACTGGTGAACGACTTCTCCCCCGCGGCGCTTGCTGAGGCCGTACTGGCGAAAGTCGATGCCGTGCTTCCCGAGCGTGATCTCACCGACATCCGCTTCTTCACGATCGATCCAGAGGGTTCAACCGACCTCGACCAGGCGATGCACATCGCGCGAGAACCCGACGGCTTCACCGTGCTGTACGCGATCGCCGATGTATCGAATTTTGTGGAGCCCCATGGACCGATGGATGTCGAATCTCACCGCCGCGGTCAGACGATCTACGCGCCTGACGGGCGCATCCCGCTGTACCCGACGCAGATCAGTGAGGGCGCCGCGTCGCTGCTGCCGAACGTCGTGCGAGGCGCATTCGTCTGGGAGCTGACGCTTGACCACACCGGAAACGTAACGAGCGCCCGGGTCGAGCGCGCTCGCATCACAAGCAGTGCCCAGCTGAGCTACGCGAGCGCACAGGAAGCGATCGACAACGGCAGTGCCCCAGAAGCGCTCGCCCTTCTGGAGACGGTGGGACAAGCGCGCATCGTGCTTGAGCGCATCCGTGGCGGCGCCAGCCTCGGCCGGCTAAGTGTTGATGTCGAGCCGAAAGACGGCAGCTACATACTGGTGCGTCGAAGCCCGTTGCCCGTCGAGGACTGGAACGCACAGATCTCGCTGATGACAGGGATGGCCGCGGCAGGGATGATGCTGTCGGCCGGCACTGGCATCCTGCGCACTATGCCGCCGCCCGACGCCGCGACGCTCGGTGCATTTCGCGCCCAGGCTGCAGCGCTCGGGCATCCATGGCCCGCAGATCAGGCATATGGCGAATACCTGAGGAGCCTCGACGTGCACCGGCCAAACGAGCTGGCGATCATGCACGCCGCCAGGTCACTCTTTCGCGGCGCGACCTACACGGCGTTCGAGGGCGAGCCTCCCGCCGAGACGATCCAGGCCGCCATCGCCGCGCCATACGCCCACGTTACTGCGCCCATCAGACGCCTCGTCGACAGGTACACGCTCGTGATCTGTGAGGCGATCTCGGCGGATGTCCCCCTCCCCCAGTGGGTGCGAAGCGCGCTGCCCGGTCTCCCTGCAGAGATGCGCAGCTCTGACCAGGTGGCCGGAAGCCTGGACCGGGCTGCCGTCGACATCGTCGAGGCTGCGGTGCTTAGCGGCCTGATCGGCCACGAGTTCGATGCCACTGTCATCTCGGCCAATACCTCGAGCGGCCAGATCCAGATCGCAGAGCCAGCTGTCACCGCCAGGTGCACCGGCGCGATGGCACCTGGCGAGCACATCCGCGCTCGACTCATTGAAGCAACCATCGCGACGGGTGTCGTACGATTCGAAAAAACGGCAGGAAGCCAAGGGCTTCCTGCCGTTTAATACGAACCGAGCTGTGTAGAACTACGGTGCGACGTGCTTTCCTGTCGGAGCCACGTCTTCGTCGTCTTCTGCGCTCTCGTCGATGACGTCCCCGTCGAGGTCGTCGTCGTCAGCTGCGTCAAAATCGCGTGCCTTCACGTACGGGTCGGCGTCGCCGGCGTACTTTGCGGTCTCGGCGAGCTGGCCGACCTCGGTGTCGCGCTCACGCGCTTCACGAAGCAGGTCTTCGATGAGCTTGGCGTTCTCGGGGATCGCGTCGGCGATGAATTCGATCGACGGCGTGAGCCTGGCGGTGATGTTCTTTCCGACCTCGCTGCGCATCATGCCGGTCGCGGCCTTGAGGGCTGCGGCGCTGTCTGCACGCTCTTCGTCGGTGCCGTACACCGTGTAGAAGACCGACGCGTGCTGCAGGTCGCCCGTCACCTTGACATCCGTGATTGTCACGAAGCCGAGGCGGGGGTCACGAAGACCGCGCTCGAGACGCTTGGCGATGATGACCTTGATGCGGTCGGCCATTTTGCTGGCGCGTGCCTGATCAACCATGAGATCGCTCCTTCTTTAGCAACTATGCGGTTGCATGTCTTCGAGCTCATACTTCGAGCTCTTTGTTCGCCATCATCTGACTGACGGCAGATCGTCTGCGACTCGGGGTCGCAGCGTGATGCCCTTAACGGGAATCGGGGTAGGGGCCCCGGCACTCATCCTCTTTCAAGGAATCAAGCCGAGACCCGCTACCCACCGTTCGTCATTAGACGCGCGGCTTTTCCTTCATTTCGATCGTCTCGATCTCGTCGCCGATCTGGATGTCGTTGAACTTGCCGAGGCCGATACCAGCCTCGAAGTCCGTACGAACCTCGGTGACGTCGTCCTTGAAACGACGCAGCGATTCGATGGCCAGGTTGTCTCCGACGACGATACCGTCGCGGATAACACGAGCCTTCGCATTGCGGGTAATGGTTCCCGAGCGAACGATGACACCGGCGATGTTGCCGAACTTGGAAGAACGGAACACCTCGCGGATCTCGGCGACACCACTCTGGACCTCTTCGTACTCCGGCTTGAGCATGCCCTTGAGGGAATTCTCAATGTCCTCGAGTGCCGAGTAGATGACGGAGTAGAAGCGCACGTCGACACCTTCACGGGCCGCGCGTTCGCGTGCCTTCGTATCGGGGCGAACGTTGAATCCAATGATGATCGCGTTGTCGACGGTAGCGAGGTTGACGTCGCTCTCGGTGACAGCACCGACACCACGGTGGATGATGCGCAGCTGTACTGAATCGTCGACCTCGATCTTGAGGAGCGACTCTTCAAGTGCCTCAACGGCACCGGAAACGTCACCCTTAATGATGAGGTTGAGCGACTCGACCTTGCCCTCTTCGAGTGCACGGGTGAAGTCTTCGAGGCTGATGCGCTTACGGGCCTTGGCCAGCAGGGCGTTGCGCTCGGCAGCTTCACGCTTCTCAGCGATCTGGCGCGCGGTGCGGTCTTCTTCGATAACGAGGAAGGTGTCACCGGCGCGAGGAACGCTTGAGAGTCCCTGAACCTGAACCGGACGAGACGGCGTGGCTTCGAGGACGGTTGCACCGTTCTCGTCTGCCATCGCACGGACGCGGCCGTAAGCCGTACCCGCAACGATTGCGTCTCCGACGCGCAGCGTTCCCGACTGGATGAGCACGGTTGCAACTGCACCGCGGCCCTTGTCGAGCTTGGCTTCGATCGCGACACCACGTGCATCCTTGTTCGGGTTTGCACGCATGTCGAGGCCAGCGTCAGCGGTGAGCAACACAGCATCAAGGAGTTCCTGGATGCCGATGTTGTTACGAGCCGACACGTCAACGAACATGACGTCTCCACCGTATTCTTCGGCGACAAGGCCGAATTCGGTGAGCTGCTGGCGAACCTTCTGCGGGTTGGCGTCAGCCTTGTCGATCTTGTTCACTGCCACGACGATCGGCACGTTGGCCGCCTGTGCGTGGTTGAGTGCCTCAATCGTCTGCGGCATGATGCCGTCGTCGGCTGCAACAACGAGGATTGCGATGTCAGTCACCTGAGCACCACGAGCACGCATGGCGGTGAACGCCTCGTGACCCGGGGTGTCAATGAAGGTGATCGGACGTTCGATGCCCTCGTGCTCTGCAACGACCTGGTACGCACCGATGTGCTGGGTGATGCCACCGGCTTCACCCTCAACAACCTTCGAGTTGCGGATGGCGTCGAGCAGGCGAGTCTTACCGTGGTCGACGTGACCCATGACGGTCACAACGGGCGGACGAGGCTCAAGCTGTTCGTCAGTCTCTTCAGCCAGTTCTTCATCGAGGTCGATGTCGAAGGTGAGGAGGAGTTCGCGGTCTTCGTCTTCCGGCGAGACCATCTGGATCTTGTAGCCCAGCTCTTCACCGAGGATGCCGAAGGTCGCCTCGTCGAGTGACTCCGTTGCCGTCGCCATCTCACCGAGGTGGAACAGTACGGTAACGAGGTTTCCGGGGCTGGCGTCAATCTTGTCTGCGAAGTCGGTGATCGATGCTCCACGACGCAGGCGCACAACAGTGCCACCATCGCCGCGGGGTACGCTTACGCCACCCAGCGACGGGGCTTCGCGCAGCTCGAATTCAGCCCTCTTCGTACGCTTCGACTTGCGCGCCTTGCTCTTGCCGCCACCGCGACCGAATGCACCAGCGGTTCCACCGCCGGGACCACGGCCACGACCGCCGCCACCGCCACCGGCCGGACGCGGAGCGCCGAAGCCGGGGGTTGCACCGGGGGTTCCACCCGGACGGGAGAAGCCTGGACGTGCGGCTCCACCAGCACCCGGTGCACCACCGGGACGCTGGAAGCCACCCGGACGCTGGCCGAAGCCTGTCGGGCGCTGACCCTGGCCGGGTCCGCCCGGACGCGGTGCGCCTGGACGGGGAGCGGCTGGACGCGGGATGTTGCTGGGGGTCGGCGTCGGACGCTGACCCATGCCCTGTGCGCTGGCGAACGGGTTGTTACCCGGACGAGCAGCTGGACGCTGGCCCATGCCCTGGTTGCTGGCGAATGGGTTGTTACCCGGGCGAGCAGCTGGCGGCTTCGGGATGCTTCCGCCCGGCTTCGCAGCAGGCGTAGCGGTTCCGCTGGCTGGCGCTGCAGGAGCGCTACCGGCGGGTGCCTCAGCGGCAGCAGCCTTGTCGGCCGCAGCGGCCTTCTCTGCTGCAGCAGCCTTCTCTTCAGCCTGCGCCTGACGCTCTGCGACAGTCAGCGGTGCTGCGGGAGCAGGAACGTCGGCGACGGGAGCGGCTTCGGCGGGTGCCGGAGCTTCTTCAACGACGGGCTTGGGCGCCAGGTTTGCCGGCGACGGACGCGCACCCGGCTTGACACCGGTGCTCTTCTTCGGGCCGGGCGTTGCTGCCGAGGTGGCTGATGCTGCCGGAGTTTCCGCAGCAGCGGCCGGAGCAGCTGCCCCAGTCACGCCATCAGCTTCGAGCGCAGCACGAAGGCGACGTGCAACGGGGGGCTCAACACTTGAGGACGGTCCCTTGACGAACTCGCCCATCTCTTTCAATTTTGCAAGGGCTACCTTGCTGTCAACACCGAGTTCGCTTGCGATCTCGTGGACGCGTGGTTTTGCAGCCACAATTCTCCTGTTCCGGGCCTGCGCCCGGAAAGGGGCAGACCGTTAGTAACGGACGGGTCTCATTTCGAGCCGCTCATTAGTTATCCATTAGCCAATTCAGCCTGTTCTCTAGGTGTCTCGCGTCCAGGGATCTGGTAACGCGAAGGGCACGCCCGAAAGCGCGTCGCCTTACGGCCTCCTGAAAGCACGACATAGTCGGATGCAGCCACGCACCACGCCCAGGGAGTGTGGCGGTTTCATCCGCCACGAGTTCTGATTCCCGAGCTACCACCCTCAATAGTGAGGATCTAGGTGCGCGCAGACGGCATCCAATGCACGTTCTAACGGCTTCCATCGTACCCCCTATTCGGCATCCTCCAGAATGCTGTCAGGTTGGATGTCAATTTTCGCGCCGGTGAGCTTCGCTGCGAGGCGGGCATTCTGGCCCTCCTTGCCGATTGCGAGCGACAGCTGGTAGTCAGGAACAAGAGCCCTGACAGCCTTGATCGACTCGTCAATGACATACGCACTTGTCACCTTGGCCGGCGACAATGCGCTGGCTACGAAGGTCGCGAGATCAGCGGAGAAGTCGACGATGTCGATCTTCTCGTTGTTCAGCTCGGTGGTGACCGCACGAACGCGCTGGCCCAGCTCGCCGATGCATGCACCCTTGGCGTTGACGCCAGGTTCGGTTGCGCGCACAGCAATCTTGGTGCGGTGGCCAGCTTCCCTGGCGAGCGAAACGATCTCGACAACGCCGTTGGCGATCTCGGGAACCTCGAGTGCGAAGAGTTTGCGGACGAGCGACGGGTGGGTGCGCGACACGGTGATCTGCGGACCCTTCATGCCCTTGCTCACGCTTGTCACGTACACGCGGATGCGCTGGCCGTGCTCGTACTTCTCACCGGGAACCTGCTCTTCGGGGGGCAGGATCGCTTCGACAGTGCCGAGGTCGACGTGAATCATGCGCGGGTTCGGACCCTGCTGGATCACGCCGGCGATGATGTCGCCTTCACGACTCTTGAACTCGCCGAGTACGGCGTCGTCAGCAATATCGCGCAAGCGCTGGTTGATAACTTGCTTTGCAGCGAATGCCGCAATGCGTCCAAAGTCGCTCGGGTCGTCGACGGCTTCGCCGATGACGTTGCCCTCTTCGTCGTGCTCTGGCACGTAGATCGAAATGTGCCCGGTCTTGCGGTCGAGTTCGACGCGCGCACCCGGTTCTTCGCTCACTGCCTGCTTCATGTGCTCACCCGGGTGGATGTGCTTGAGATATGCGGTCAGGATGGCCTGTTCGATAATCTGCGCGAGCTCCTCGAATGGGATCTCTTTCTCGCGCTCCATAAGCCGCAACATACTGAGGTCGATGTCCATGGCCGGCCTCCTCTATTCAAATTGTGCCGCCGCGAAACTGCGCGGGGGGCTTCTCTCTACGGTACCCGATTCCGGGAGGAGTCGGCACACACCGACTGCCCAGACAGGCCTGCGTCACTGATTTTTCATCGCGTTCTCCGCCGCGTCGCGGCATCCGTCGACACGGCGTGAGTGCTCTGAGCATCCCTCGAATCGGGCTACCCTAAGCAAGTGAACGGTAAATCGAGAGGCGGGTCGGCGAAAGCGGCGACCAAAGCGGTCGCTCGCCGGGCAGAGAAGCATCGATCGGTGAGGTTGTTGGCCCGTTGGGGTATCGCCACCATCGGCCTTCTCCACGTCATGATCGGCCTGATCGCACTCGGCGTTGCAACGGGCAGAGGCTCTGGCGAAGCTGACCAATCTGGTGCCATCGCACAGATTTCCCGAATCCCCGGTGGCATCGTCCTGGTGTGGATCGTACTCATCGGCATGCTTGCCCTCTTCACCTGGCAGCTCATGACCGCGCTGCTCGCGAACAAGTCCTCGCTTCGCAGCCGCTGGGGCTTTCGAATTGTCGAACTCGGTAAGGCCGTTGGCTACTTGGTGATCGCTGCCACCGCTTTCACCTTCGCGCGGGGTTCATCGACGAGCACAGCAGAACTGACCAGCAACATGAGTGCGGCGCTGATCAAGACCCCTGTCGGTGCTGTCGTACTGGTGATCATCGGACTTGTTGTGCTTATCGTCGGGATTTCCTTCGTGGTCAGCGGCGTCACCGGCCGGTTCACCGAAGCGATTCGTGTGCCTCGAGGGTTGGCGGGGATCACCACGACCGCCCTGGGAGCTATCGGTTATGTCGCGAAGGGTCTGGTTCTCGGCGTGGCAGGGGTGCTCTTCGCGCTCGCACCGTTCACGCTGGATCACGACAGCGCGAGCGGAATCGACGGCGCGCTCAAAGCCCTCGTCGAGTTGCCATACGGCGCGATAGCCCTCGCACTCACCGGTGTGGGCGTAATCGCGTACGGCTTCTTTTTCATCCTGCGCGCGCGTCTGGTTCGGTTGTAGAAGCGCAACACCTATCCAAGCCGCTCGCCGCGAGCCGACGCGAGAGTGGCGTGCGACGTCACAAACAGCACCCACAACAGCTGGTGTGAACGAGTTGGCCCATTTGACAAGTCATACTTATTCAATGGATGACCTCTCTGCCCTCATCGCCGACGGCGGGGATCGCCTCTGGACGTGGATCGTGCTTCCGGTGCTCGTCGTGCTCGGCATCTATTTCACTGCCCGTTCCGGAGTCGTGCAATTCCGGTTGATTCCCGAGATGTTCCGCACACTCACCGACAAGACACCCCGTGATGAGAACGGCGAAGCGCAGTCCGTCTCGGCGTTCCAGGCGTTCACCATTTCGGCCGCATCCCGAGTGGGGGTCGGCAACATCGCCGGCGTCGGAACCGCAATCGCAATCGGCGGGCCCGGTGCAGTTTTCTGGATGTGGGCGATGGCCTTTCTCGGCGGCGCAGCGTCGTTCATCGAGTCGACACTCGGCCAGCTGTACAAGGTGAAGGACAAAACCGGCTTTCGCGGCGGACCCGCCTATTACATGCAGTACGGCCTGCGTGCTCGTTGGATGGGCATCGTCTTCGCCATCATCCTGATTCTTTGCTTCCCGCTCGCCTTCAGCTCGCTGCAGGCAAACACGATCAGCGCAACGGTGTCGTCAACGATGGGCATTGAGAATGCCGGATCGTGGGTCCCCTGGGTCGTCGGGGCGCTTCTTGCTGTGCTGACCGCGCTCGTCGTGTTCGGCGGCATCCGTCGTATTGCCTCGGTGACCCAGGCCGTGGTTCCCGCCATGGCGCTGCTCTACCTGGTGCTCGGCCTGGTCATCGTCGGAATGAACATCGACCAGCTGCCCGCCGTTTTCGGCTCAATCTTCTCGCAGGCGTTCGGTTTCAACGAGGTCGTCGGTGCCACCTTCGGCATGATCGTGATGACCGGTGTCAAGCGCGGCATGTTCTCCAACGAGGCCGGCCTCGGCTCGGCCCCGAACGCCGGTGCAAGCGCCGCGGTCACCCACCCCGTCAAGCAGGGCCTGGTGCAGACTCTCGGCGTGTACTTCGACACGTTCCTGATCTGCTCGATCACCGCATTCATCATCTTGGTGTCGACGCCCGATCTGGCCAACGCGACGCGTGGTATCGGACTCACTCAGGATGCCGTCGTTGGCGCGCTCGGCTCATGGTCGAGTGTGCTGCTCAGCGTGATCATCTTCCTGCTGGCGTTCAGCTCCATCCTGGGTAACTACTACTACGGCGAGTCGAACATCGAGTTCATCACCGGCAACGCTCGTGCACTGACGGCATACCGAGTGGTCGCCGTAGCCGTCGTGTTCCTCGGCTCGATCGCATCCGCTGACCTCATCTGGAACACCGCCGACGGCATCATGGGTGTCATGGCGCTGGTGAACCTGGTCGCGATTGCGCTGCTCTCCGGCGTCGCGTTCAAGCTGCTCAAGGACTACACGCGTCAGCGTCGTCTCGGCAAGGACCCCGTCTTCACGCGTGATCTGCTGCCTGGTGTGACCGGCATCGAATGCTGGGCGGATGAGGCTTCGGTCACCGGCCCGATTGATATCGCGACGCGCCTGCGTGAGACGCAGACGGACAGCAATTCCGCCTCTCTCCCCCGCTAGCCCGCCCTCCTCTCCCTTCTCGCGCAGTCGTAGTACACAGTCCGCGAGATCGGAGTCGTGGTCGTTTTGAGCGCTTCATAGTCGCCACAACTCCGATCTCGCGTGAGTACTCCCCCGCGCACGGCATCGCTCTGGACGTTTGGGGGCCCGTGTTCCGTACGGCGTCAGGTCCGCGAGATCGGAGTCGTGGTCGGTAAGAGTCCTGCACAACCGCCACAACTCCGATCTCGCGCACAAGATTTGGCTTTTTGGGCGGAGGCAGCTCGGCGCACGGGCAGCATTCGGGAATGAAGATTCCTTTGCCACTACCGCCTCGTCTGGCGGGCACCGCGTTTTTGACTACCGACAACACTGGGCTATCTCGCAGCCGACTGCGTGGCGCCGATCTGCAACATCCGTCACGCGGCGTGCGCTCTGTCGGACTCGACGCGCAGAACGTACGCGATCGGTGCCGCAGTTACGCACCACGGATGCCGCACGGCCAAGCCTTCAGCCACGTCACCGCCGCCCAGCTCTACCGAATCCCACTGCCGCTCCACTGGGCAAATTCGACTCAGCTTCATGTCGCCGTCAACGAACACGACGAACCGCCGGATGTCGTGGGAGTACAAGGACACCGATTCAACGGAATTGATGCGCGCATCCGCTCATTTCGAGGATTTCGGGTGACCGATCCGGCGACAACCTGGTGCCATCTCGGCGCGATTCTGTCGCTCTACGACCTCGTTGCCGCGGGCGATTTTCTCGTCTCGGGGCGGGTGACGAGCAACGGGCGTGAGACACCTTTGGCCACGCTGGACGACCTTGCCAGAGCCGCCCAGGCATTTGCGGGACAGCGCGGAGTGCGAAACGTGCGCATCGCCCTTGAGCGGGTGCGTACCGATGTCGATTCACGTCCAGAGACCTGGACGAGGCTGATCCTCATCGACACCGGCCTCCCGGAACCGATCGTCAACCGTCCGCTCTACTCGGCCGCGGGTGAGCGACTCGGTAAGCCCGACCTCGCCTATCCGTGGGCGCGCACCCTTTTCGAGTACGAAGGGGACGGACATCGCGTAAGCAAGGCACAATTTCGCCGTGACATCGCCAGACGAGAACGATTCGAGGCGCACGAGTGGCGCGTCATCCGTGTCATCGCGGACGACGTCTTCGTGAACCCTGGTGCGTTCGTCGCAAGAGTGAGGAAGATTTTGAGGCAGCAGACAAACGCGAGATCGGAGTCGTGGTCATTCTGAGTGCTTCAGAACGACCACAACTCCGATCTCGCGGAGATGCGCTTCGCTTGTGGGTTAGCCGAGACTCTTCGCCACGTCGGCGATTGCCACCTGCTCGCGCTCACCGGTACGGCGGTCCCAGAGCTCGACAATGCCGTCTGCGGCACCACGGCCGACGATGACCAGCTTCGGGATGCCGATCAGCTCAGCGTCACCGAACTTCACACCAGGCGAAACCTTGCGGCGGTCGTCGTAGAGCACGTCGCGGCCGGTGGCCTCGATGGCTGCAACAACGGTTTCCGAGGTTTCGAAGACAACCTCGTCGCGGCCGGTCGCAATGACCTGCACGTCGAACGGAGCAACGGCCTCTGGCCAGATCAGGCCCTTCTCGTCATTGTTCAGCTCGGCGATGATCGCCAGGATGCGCGTGACACCGATGCCGTACGAACCCATCGTGACGGTGACCAGCTTGCCGTTCTCGTCGAGAACCTTGAGTCCGAGCGCTTCTGCGTACTTGCGGCCGAGCTGGAACACGTGACCGATTTCCATGCCGCGGGCGATCTCAACCGGGCCGGAGCCGTCGGGAGCGGGGTCACCAGCGCGCACTTCGGCGGCCTCAACGGTGCCGTCGGCCTGGAAGTCACGGCCGGCGACGAGGCCGAAGACGTGCTTTCCGGCTTCGTTGGCTCCGGTGATCCACTCGGTTCCATCAACGACGCGAGGGTCGACGAGGTAGCGGATGCCGGTGCTCGACTTCTCGCCGAGGGTCGCGCCGGCAGCGGACCACGGGCCGATGTAGCCCTTGATCAGGCCGGGGTGCTTGGCGAAGTCAGCGTCGTTTGCGGCTTCTGCCTCGGCCGGAGCGAATGCCACTTCGACGCGCTTGAGGTCGACATCGCGGTCACCCGGGATGCCGATGATCACGAGTTCGCGGCTGCCGTCGGGCTGCGTGAGTGCGAGTACGACGTTCTTCAGCGTGTCGGCCGCTGTCCATTCGCGACCGTCCGGACGCGGGTGGTTGGCGTTGGCGCTGTCGACAAGCGTCTGGATTGTGGGGGTGTCGGGCGTATCGAACACGGAGGCTTCGGGCAGGCCCTCCCAGCTGCGTGCCGGGGGTGCAACTGTCGTGAATGCCTCGACGTTGGCGGCGTATCCGCCGGCCGAACGCACGAAGCTGTCTTCGCCGACCGGGGTCGGGTGCAGGAACTCTTCGCTCTTGGAGCCGCCCATAGCGCCGGCATCCGCTTTGACGATCACGTATTCGAGGCCGAGACGCGTGAAGATGCGCTCGTAAGCGTCGCGCTGGGCCTGGTAGCTGACGTCGAGGCCGGCATCCGTGTAGTCGAAGGAGTATGCGTCCTTCATGGTGAACTCGCGGCCGCGCAGCAGACCTGCACGGGGACGAGCCTCGTCGCGGTACTTGTCCTGGATCTGGAAGATCGACAGCGGCAGGTCTTTGTAGCTGTTGTACAGATCCTTCACCAGCAGGGTGAAGACCTCTTCGTGGGTGGGGGCCAGCAGCAGGTCAGAACCCTTGCGGTCCTGCAAACGGAACAGGCCATCGCCGTACTCGTCCCAGCGACCGGTGACCTCGTACGGCTCACGCGGCAGCAGCGCCGGGAAGTGCACTTCGTGCGCACCTGCGTTGCCCATTTCCTCGCGGATGATTGTCTCGATCTTGCCCTTGACGCGAAGGCCGAGCGGCAGCCACGCGAAGATGCCTGGTGCCTGACGGCGGATGTAGCCCGCCCGCACGAGCAGGCGGTGGCTGGTCACCTCTGCATCAGAGGGGTCTTCGCGAAGGGTACGGAGGAAATAGTTGGAGAGGCGTGTAGGCACGGGTTCTACTTTAGCTTTCCTGTCGGCGGGACGTTACGGCGGGCGGTTGCGGATGCCGGCACTGCACGCAATACACAGCAAGCACGGCACGGCGAGCGTCCCGTCGCCGCCCGTGCGGTGCCCACCGCGCAAAGGTCCGGTCGGCTTGTGCAACCGGCCGGACCCGCGCTCACGCGTGCGTTTGTTTAGCGAAGCAGGTTGCTCCCCCAGTAGTCGAGATCCTCAACCGAGATCTGCGGTGACGGCGCCATCCGGCTGCCATCCTCGAAGAAACCGGTCTTGGTCATCGCCAGCGTCATCACCGCATGCGCTGCCGCATCGCCGAGCTCGTTCAGCGCGGCAGTGCTCAGGTTCGTGATGTCGTCACATGCCTGGTGATAGCAGGGGTCCAGTGGTGCACCTGCTGTTCCACCGAACACCGCAGCTTCCTCCTCCGTCTTCAGCTCCTCCGCGCCGCTGAAGAGTCCGCCAGCCGGGATGCCGGCAGCGATGAATGGCCCGTAATCTGAGCGGCCGTCAAACGCTGTCGGTGCACTCGCCAGTCCTGCCTTGGCGAAATAGTCGTTAAAGATGGCTTCGATCTGCGCAGATCCGGGAGGGCCCGCGAGACCATCGGGATCCGCTGAGCCGTCGCCGTCATAGACGAGGCGCACGTAGTTGGTTGATCCGAGCATGTCGAAGTTCAGGTTCGCGTAAATCTCGGCCAACTGCTCATCGGTGAGGGTATCGACGTAGTGTGTCGATCCAAGTAGACCCGACTCTTCAGCTCCCCAGAAGGCGTACCGCATCTGCTGCTCTGGCTTGAGGTTCTGCTTCGCCATCTGGATCGCGGTTTCCAGAGTCACACTGGTACCGCTGCCGTTGTCGTTGATTCCCGCCCCGGCTAGCACCGAGTCCAGGTGAGCGCCCACAACGACCACCTTGTCGGTGGTGTCATTCGAGTTGTTGCCGTTGCCGTGATGGCCCTTCTTCTTGTCCTTCTTGTCGTTCTTTGCCTTCGGGGCATCGGCCAGGATGTTCGAGGTCGTGCGCGTCTCGGCGATGACCTCGGCATGGACGGCCACGGTGACCGGCCCAGCAAGCGACCCCTCATAGAGGGCGACGCCATCCGCGTAGCTCACTCCGACGACGGGGATGGTGACCGGTCCGCCGAGCGTGACGCCTGTGAGCAAGTCGGTGCGACCAGGGTTGCCTTCGTTGAAGACCACTGCTGCGTCGTAGCCAGCCGCGACCGCTGCGGCGACCTTCTCGGCGAACGTGCACGTGCCGCGCTGGATCAGTGCCACCTGCGGTTCGGTCAATGATGCAGGTACGTAGTCGGTGACGACGCATCCGGATGCGGAGCTCGGCGTCTCGGTCGCCGGGATCACGACGTTCGTCGTGGGAACGATTGTGCCGACGATGTCGCCGCTGCCCGAGTATTCGAGTGTCGCGGTTTCGTAGTCAGTTGGCGTCGGCGACACCTGGCTGAGCGTCGCGGGAGTGACCTCTTCGTAGTACGGGAAGTCGAACTTCTGCTCGGTCACCTTGTAGCCGGCCTTGGTCAGCTGGCTCTTCACATATGCCACTGATGCTTCATAGCCGGGGGTGCCGGACGCTCGGGTTCCGCCGTTGTTGTTGGCGATACGCTGCAACGCCCGCTCGTGTTGCAGGATGCCATTCACTGTCACCGCTTTGAGCAGCTTGTTGGTATTGATCTCATCGACGGCCGTTGCCGTCGTCGCCGGAACCACCACGGCCGCGATGACCAGCCCGGTTAGCAGTAATGCTCTACCTCGCACGATTTCCTCCGATCGGCCCCTGTGCGGACCGCTTCATCTGAGGAGAGCGCCCCGGATTGAGGCGCCCTTCCATGGTGGAGGGTGCCCCCGTCCGGGGGTGATGGTTGATCCCGTTACAGAATCGTTACTCGAAAGTGCTGTTGGGGGCCGTTTTCGACTACTTCGAGCCGACGGTCACAACGGGCTGACCGACGCTCGTGTCGCTGGCCGGCATCTCGGCGGCGAGGCGATTCGCTTCTTCGATCAGCGTCGCAACGATCTCTGACTCTGGAACAGTCTTGATGACCTCGCCCTTGACGAAGATCTGGCCCTTACCGTTGCCCGAAGCCACACCGAGGTCGGCTTCGCGAGCCTCGCCCGGTCCATTGACGACGCAGCCCATCACTGCAACGCGCAGGGGAACCGTCATGCCTTCAAGGCCGTCTGTCACGTCGTTCGCAAGCTTGTAGACATCCACCTGGGCGCGTCCGCAGCTTGGGCACGACACGATCTCGAGCTTGCGCTCACGCAGGTTGAGTGACTGCAGGATCTGCAGACCCACCTTGATCTCTTCGGCGGGCGGGGCAGAGAGCGAAACGCGGATGGTGTCGCCAATGCCCTCTGAGAGCAGGATGCCGAACGCCGTTGCGCTCTTGATAGTGCCCTGGAAAGCGGGGCCAGCCTCGGTCACACCGAGGTGCAGGGGCCAGTCGCCACGCTCGGCGAGCAAGCGGTACGCCTTGACCATGACGATCGGGTCGTTGTGCTTGACCGAGATCTTGAAATCGTGGAAGTCGTGCTCCTCGAACAGGCTCGCTTCCCAGACGGCGCTCTCTACGAGCGCTTCAGCGGTGGCCTTGCCGTACTTCTGCAGGATGCTCGGCTCGAGCGAACCAGCGTTCACACCGATGCGCAGCGAAACGTCTGCAGCCTTGGCCGCAGCAGCGATCTTGCCGATCTGGTCGTCAAACTTACGGATGTTGCCCGGGTTCACGCGCACGGCTGCACAGCCAGCGTCGA
Organism: Leifsonia sp. A12D58; assembly: GCF_047530025.1. Taxonomy (NCBI): domain Bacteria; kingdom Bacillati; phylum Actinomycetota; class Actinomycetes; order Micrococcales; family Microbacteriaceae; genus Leifsonia; species Leifsonia sp. A12D58. Next base: position 193,634 of record NZ_JBLJAT010000005.1, read on the forward strand.
TCGCAGCGAACACATAGTTCGGCTGGAAGTGAATGTCGGCGATAACGGGGATCTGGCTCTTCTTCGCGATGATCGGAAGGGCCTCAGCATCATCACGGCTGGGCACGGCTACGCGGACGATGTCGCATCCGGATGCCGTGAGCTCGGCGATTTGTTGGAGGGTCGCGTTGATGTTCGTGGTCGGGGTCGTCGTCATCGACTGGACGCTGATTTGAGCGTCTCCACCGACGAGAACCTTCCCGACTTTGATCTGACGAGACTTACGTCTGGGAGCGAGTACCTCAGGTACTTTGGGCATCCCTAAGTTGATTGCAGCCACAAGGACAGCTTACGCGTGCTTGCGGCAGACATCCTGAACGCGCAGGCAGCGGATGGGTCCAGACTCACGGTGCACACCTCCATTCAAGGGATTAATGGGATCATCCCTTCAACAGCCGCACCGCTGGCCTGCCATTCGATGCGCTGCCCGATGAGCATCAACCGTCATGACAAAGGAGTCATCACCATGAGCAGCACCGACGTCGTCATTCTGGCTGGATCACGCACCCCACAGGGTCGCATCAACGGTCAACTCGCCGCCCTCACGGCAGTGCAACTCGGTGCTGCGGCGATCGCCGGGGCGCTGCATCGCGCAGGCGTGACTCCCGATCAGGTCGACACAGTACTGATGGGCCAGGTCTTGCAGGCAGGTTGTGGCCAGAACCCCGCCAGGCAGAGTGCCATCGCTGCGGGCATCCCCTGGAACGTGCCGTCGATGACGCTCAACAAGGTGTGCCTCTCTGGGCTGGCCGCTGTCGTCGACGCCGCACGTCTCATCCGCCTGGGAGAAGCGACCGTAGTCGTTGCCGGCGGACAGGAATCGATGACCCATGCTCCGCATCTGTTGCCCGGCTCGCGTCAGGGCTGGCCGTATGGCAGTGTCGTCGCGCTCGACCATGCCGCGCATGATGGACTGACGGATGCCTTCGACGGGCTGTCGATGGGGCTGTCGACCGAAAAGATCAACGGCCGACTCGGCATCAAGCGGATCACTCAGGATGAGATCGCCGCGGCCTCGCACCAGCGCGCGGCGGCGGCATCCGCTGCAGGGATTTTCGACGACGAGATCACACCCATTGCCGTGCCGCAGCGCCGGGGCGATCCCCTCATGGTGAGCAGTGACGAAGGCGTTCGAGCGGGCAGCACCGTTGAGACGCTCGGCGCCCTCAGCCCGGCATTCACGACCGACGGAACCATCACCGCTGGTAACTCTTCTCCCCTCTCGGACGGGGCGAGTGCCCTCGTGCTGGCCAATCGGGCGTGGGCAGAAGAGAACGGGCTCAGCTGGTTGGCCATTGTCGAAGCGTCAGGTCATGTCGCAGGACCGGACAATTCTCTACATTCCCAGCCGGCGAATGCCATCTCACAGGCACTTGCTCGCCAGGGCTGGAGCGTGAGCGATCTCGACCTGGTTGAGATCAATGAGGCATTCGCCGCGGTCTCGTACCAGTCATCGCTCGACTTGGAGCTGCAGAGCGACCAGGTCAATATCCACGGTGGGGCGATCGCCATCGGGCATCCGATCGGTGCATCCGGCGCCCGTCTTGCCCTACATGCAGCGCTTGAACTCGCGCGCCGAGGAACGGGTAAAGCGGCAGTCGCGCTGTGCGGTGGAGGAGGTCAGGGCGAGGCACTGCTTATGGCACGCTGAGGGTCTGCTTGCACGCACTTTTCGGGCGATTTGGCTTCCGCGCACCGACGCGCGCGCCCTTGTCGCACCCCCAGAGCCGGTGATACCGTCCTCCTCCACCAGAGAGAAAATCTCCCCCTGTTCGGGACGGCTGGGCAGGGATTCTTAACGGGAGGAGTTCCGTCATGGCAGTCGAAAGCATTCCCCCTGTCATCCGTCCGCTCACCCGGCCGCGCATCCGTTTGGATGACTTCGCTGCGCAGGCCGACGCAGCATGTGCGGCTGATGACGTAGCCACGATCCTGACCGGGATTGCCCTCTCGACCAGGGCGGTGCAACCGGGTGACCTCTTTGTTGCCCTCCCAGGTAAGAACGGCCACGGTGCCGACTTCAGTGATCGCGCCGTGCAGGCCGGCGCGGTGGCTGTGCTCACGGATGCTGCAGGCGAGGATGCCGCCCGCGCCTCCGGGGTGCCATACATCGTGAGCGACAATTTGCGAGGACGACTCGGTGGACTCAGCGCATATCTCTACGGCACGCACCAAAATGCGCCCACCATGTTCGGCGTCACAGGAACGAACGGCAAGACCACCACAGCTCACGTGCTTGAAGCCGCCCTGCATCAGATGGGTTTGGTCACGGGGCTCTCCAGCACGGCAGAGCGCCACATCAACGGCGAGATCTATGTGTCCCAGCTGACCACTCCAGAGGCCACCGACGTGCACGCACTGCTCGCGCGCATGGAGGAAGCGAAGGTGGAGGCAGCGGTGCTCGAAGTGAGTGCACAGGGCCTCACCCATTCCCGCGTCGACGGTATCGTCTTCGACTGCGTCGGCTTCACCAATCTTTCAATTGACCATCTCGACGACTACGGCACGATGGAGACCTACTTCGAAGCGAAGGAGCTGCTATTCAACCCGGAGCGGGCACGGGCCGGTGTGGCAAGTCTGGAGACGCACTGGGGCGCGAACCTGATGACGGGGCATGGGATTCCGGTCACATCGATCTCGGTGGATGCCGCCGACGACGCAGACTGGCAGTTCGAGATCCTCGAGGTACTGCCTGAAGCGACCCGGTTTCGGGTACAGAACCGAGCGGGAGACACCGTAGAGACCTCGGTTGCTTTGCTGGGTGACCATCTGGTCGCGGATGCCGCACTCGCGATCGCGATGATCCTCACGGCCGGCTACCCAGCAGACCAGGTCGCTGCTGCACTGCGCGGAGGCATCGACGTGTATATCCCCGGGCGGACCGAGAGCGTGTCAGGGGCGGCCGGGCCGCGTGTGTACGTGGACTTCGGTCACAGTTCCGACGCTTTCGAGAAGACGCTGACGGCGGTGAGGTCGGTGACAACCGGGCGCGTCATCATGCTGTTCGGCGCTGACGGCGACCGAGATCCGTTCAAGCGCCCCGAGATGGCCAGGGTCGCAGCTGCACACTCCGACATCCTGGTCATCACCGACCACCATCCGCGGTTCGAAGACCCGGAGAGCATTCGACGGATGCTGGTGGAAGCGGCCAGGGAGGCGTTCCCCCACAAACAAATCGTTGAGGTCTCGCCGCCAGAAGCCGCCATCGACTACGTGGTCGACCTCGCGAATGACAACGACGCCATCCTCTGGGCGGGCCCCGGCCATCAGGACTATCGCGACATCAAAGGGGTGCGCACACCGTACTCGGCTCGCGCCCTGGCCAGAGAAGCCCTCAATCGACACGGTTGGCCAACGTCGGCCTGAGCCGCCTCAACCGAATGAGGCGGATGAGCCGGCCAGGCGTCCCCGACGGCTACGACCCCGGGCGGTCTGTATCCTCGTCATCGATGACCGGTCCGTATCCGTCATTCGGGTCAGCAGGGGGCAGCACGAACCAGGCGATCGCTGCGAGGATCAGGCCGACGACTGCACCGATCAGGAGCGCGGGTCCAGGATCGGGTGCGGCGACGACATCCGTCAGCCCGCGTTGACCTGCAACGGAACTGGCGATCCCCACGCTCAACAGGGCGCTCAGCCACATTCCTGTCACAAGAACGAACTTCTGTTTGAAGGTGGGTCGCTCCTCCTCAACTGTCGGCAGCGCGCTGCCGACGCTCACCGCACAGAACACTGCAGTTATGCCAAGTGGTACGAAGACCAATGACCACACCGAACCGAATCCATCGGCCCCGGATCCGTTCCAGTGGATCGCGATCTCAGCGGGCAGCTGCGGAATCCAGCTGATCATCAACACCGCTGCCAGGGCCGCCATGAGCACGGGTACCCCACCGCCAATAAGGAGGATGCGTGTGCGCGCAGATGCTGTTGTGGACGGCTGTGTCATATGCGGTCTCCGTTGCGGTGATCGTGTGCAGTGAACGTGTGGTGCTCGATCCAACCTATCGTTGGGCTTTGGAATGACGTCGGCACTCAGCGTGGGGACATCACAGGCTTTGTAGACTCGTCTCTGGCCGCAGACCATAGAGCCTGCGCCCGAGAGGACAGCAGTAATGAGCCTGATCAGGCTGCACGACGTACACGTAAGTTTTGAGAACTCGCAGATCTTGCGCGAGGCATTCTTCCGGCTCGAGCCGGGCGACCGGGTCGGACTGATCGGCAAGAACGGATCGGGTAAGTCCACGATCCTCAAGCTGATCCTCGAACAGGTCTCTGCCGACGCCGGAACAGTCACCGTTGACCCCGGCACCAAGATCGGCTACTTCTCGCAGTTTTCCGAGCTGGACGGCACAGCGACGATCCTTGAGGTGCTCGACGACCTGTTCGGCGACATCAAAGCTATCGAAGCCGAGCTGGCATCCATCGATGTCGCAATCGCCGCCGACCCGTCTGGCGGAGCAGAGCTTGACCGGTTGATCCTGCGCCAGGCCGAGCTCTTCGAAGACATGGATCGCCTCGATGGCTGGGATTACACCCGCCGCATCGACACGGCGCTGACCACCCTCGGCTTCAGCGAAGCGCACCGGGTATGCGCAATCGACGAGCTGTCAGGCGGATGGCGCAACCGCGCCGCCCTCGCGAAGATCCTGCTCGAACGCCCCGATGTACTGCTGCTCGACGAGCCAACCAACTATCTGGATGTCGCCGGCGTCGAGTGGCTTGAATCCTGGTTCCGAGATTTCCGTGGCGCGGCCATCATCGTCTCGCACGACAGGAAGTTCCTGGATGCCGTGGTGAACCGCATCATCGAGGTCGAGAACTACCACCTGCACGAATACCCCGGCAATTTCGGCGAGTACATCGTGCAGAAGCAGTTCAGGTTGAAGACGCTCGAGGCACAGTTCGTGCACGAGTCGGAGCTGCTCGCCTTCGAGGCAGAGGGTATCGCCGACCGCCGCGAGGCCGCGAAGGCGTCGAGTCGCAAGCTCGGCAACCAGCTGGCCACCATCAAGAAGTCGCGGGCTCCCCGCCCCGTCGATCAGATCATCACCGAGATCTACAGCGGCCTGCACATCAAGGACGTGCTCTGCCGCGTCGAATCGCTCAGCAAGTCCTACGGGGCCAAGACGCTGTTCACCGACCTGAGCTTCGAGATCCGCCGCGGCAACCGCTTCGTGGTGCTCGGCTCAAACGGTAGCGGTAAGTCAACGCTGCTCAAGGTGCTGACCGGCGAAGAGAAAGCGGATGCCGGCACCGTCGCCTGGGCCAGCGGCGCCGGAGTCGTCTCGTACAACCAGATGCTCGCCGACCTCGATCCAGAGGACACCGTCACCCACGCGGTGAACGCACTGCCAGGCAGCCTCGCCTTCACCGCCACTCGTAAGTCGGTGAACAGGTTCCTGTCGATGTTCCAGTTCTCGGAGGCCGACCTCAAGCAGAAGATCGGCAATCTCTCTGGTGGCCAGCGCGCCCGCGTCGCTATGGCCCAGTGCCTGCTCTCGGGCGCATCCGTTCTATTGCTCGATGAGCCGACCAACCACCTCGACATGTCGAGCACCCAGGTGATGGAGCGCGCGCTGCTGCACTTCCCCGGTGCAATCGTCGTCGTAAGTCACGACAGGTTCTTCACCGAGAAAGTCGCCAACCGCCACCTGGTCTTCGGCAGCGTGGCTGCCCAGCCCGGCGAAATTGAAGTGCGTGCGGCGTAGCGGTCGTCCGCGGTTGCTGCGACGCTGACTTGTGGCGAACTCGGCTCAAAGTCGGTCGGAGGCATGCGGTCAGTGTGGCAGTCACCGGCATTCGGGGGCAAGGATGACTCAGCGCCCGATGAGACGGTTCTCGTACGCGAAGACAACGACATGTACCCGGCTGCGCAAATCGAGCTTCTGCAGTACAGCGCGCACATGGGTCTTGACCGTCGTCTCACTCAGGTACACGGCGTCGGCGATTTCCGCATTACTGAGCCCTCGAGCAACAAGCACGAATACCTCCCTTTCCCGGGGAGTGAGTTTGTCCAGGGTCGCGTCGTTCGCGGCCGAATCAGTACGCCTCATGAATTCTTCGACGACGCCGACGGATGCCACGCCTGAGGGCAGTCCCAGGCCGGCATGGGTGTCCCTGATCGTTGCCAGCACCGTCTCTGGCGATGCATCCTTCGTGAGGAAGGCGCTGGCGCCTGCCCTGAACGCCGCATAGACGGCGTCATCATGACTTGTCGTTGTGAGCACGATCACTCGCGGAGCCTCGTCCGCGACGCCGCCGGAGAGAATTTGCTTGGTAGCCTCGAGCCCATTCACCACCGGCATGCGGAGGTCCATCAGGATGATGTCCGGACGCAGGTCTTCAGTGAGACGAACTGCCTCTCGGCCGTTCACTGCGGTTCCGACACACTCCATGTCATCCTGCGCTTCGATCAGCATGCCCAGCCCCGCTGAGAAGAGGGCCTGGTCGTCGACGACGACCACCCGCATGAGGTCAGGCATCTACTGGTTCTCCTTCGGTGGCCGGCGTCTCGACTCGTGCCTCGATAACGCGCATCTCTCCCGCAGGGATGAACGCGGTCACCACGAAGGCGGAGTCCTCATCCGACATCTCGGCCGTGAGCCATCCCCCTGCCAGTCGGGCACGCTCTCGCATCCCGTCGATTCCCACGCCTCGAGAGCGGCTGCCGGTCGGCGCGATCAGTGGTCGCTCTCCTCTGGATGTGATGAGCAGGGCAAGCCCAGGTCCACGCCAATCAAGCACCACCGTGACGCGGCTCCGGGAGCCCGCGTGCTTCAGCGCATTGGTCAGACACTCCTGCACAATTCGATACACGGCAAGTTCATGCACGCGCAGCAAGTTGATCGGTACTCCCAACGAACGAAGCGTGGCATCCATGCCGAGATCACGCATGTGTTCGACAAGCGCAGGCAGATCGACAATCGACGTCTCGGCGGTCACAGCTTCCGTTTCGTCCTGGATCCGTCCAACAAGCTGACGCACCTCAACCAGCGCGGTCCGCCCGACAAATGCGATGTTGTTCAACGAGTCGGCGGCGACCTCTGGTCGCGCTGCCTGGAGCGCCAGTGCCCCCTGGGCCTGAGACACGATCACGGCGAGCGAGTGAGCGAGCGCGTCATGCACATCCCGCGAAATCCGGGCGCGGTCCTGCGCAAGCCGCAGCTCGAACCCGGTCTCCTCCATGCGGCTCGTGGCCGACTCAAGCTCATCGGTGACGCGGATCGCCCGCAACATTGCAGCAACGGCGAATCCAATCGCCCACGCTGCGATGAACAGTCCGAACGCCGCCAGGCACAGGGTCACCATCTCTCGCGAGATCGACCCATCGAAATGGGGTTGGCCTGTCCATGACAGCCAACCATTCTGTCCCGCCGGCAAGACAATGTTCACGGCAATTAAGGCGGAACTCATCGCCCCGACAGGAACAGCCAGATATCGGACGGGGCCGCGTGCCCGCCACCCGACAAAGAATGCGGCGAAGCCGAAAGCCAGGTAGGTCGGCCAGCTCGTGCTGGTGGGAGCGTTCACCAGCCCGACGATTTGCAGGAGCGGAACCGCGATCATCATCACCAGCGAGACTGCGGGGAGCCACGCCGAGAGTGCGATCGTTATGACCAACAGCGAGAAGAGGACGACGTTACCGCCAAAATCACCCCTGCCGGCTTCGGCAACCAACCAGAGCGTCAGGAAGACGCCAGCCAGCGCTGGTGCGATGCATGAGGCGAGCACTTTCCGCGATATCTCCATGACGTCACCCTAGGGTTCCCGATCGCAGACCGGCGGGAATCGGTACCTGAATTCATCCGAAGTGATGAGGACAGCTGTTGCGCAGCGCCAGACACGAACGCAGAAAACTCCGCAGCCCCTGATCCAGGAGCTGCGGAGCACTGGCGCTACTAGTCCTTCTTGATATGGGTGACGGCGTCTGAATCGTCAGCCACCATGCCCTTTGCACGCTTGTCAGCGCGCTTCTCCTTGATGGACTTACCTTGCTTTTTATTCAGATGCCGGTGAGGCGACTTGTCTGGCATTTCGAGCCTCCAAACTGTGTGGGCCTCGCGTGACCCCCACGATCAAATGAATCCCCGTGGGGTGCAAGCTACGCCTCTTTGGCCGTAAACGTAACGGGGTAGCGCTTCGTGGTTGCCGAGACAGCGCGGCGGCAGATGAGGCAAAGAAGCGCATGCAACGGCTACTGAGGAGGCATCGGCCCGTCTGGCCTGTTCGCCCTCAGCACTTCGAGCCTGGCCCGGTATTCGACCTCGTCGATGTCTCCCTGCGCGAAACGCTCGGCAAGTGTGCGTTCGGCCGACCCGGTGTCGGGCGCCGAGCCCGGCATCCCTGCCCACCGATTCGGATAGCCGTAGTACCCGGGTCCGCCCGGGTGACCAGCCATATTTCGACGCCAGCGACGACCGAAGATCGAAAAGATGATGACGAAGAGCAGAATCCAGAACAGCGGAATCAGCAGGAAGAACCAGCCGAATCCAGGACCCCAGCCCCACATCGGGTGGGCGGCGAAGCCCGTGATTACTGTGTTCGTGAGCATGATGTGTCCAATCGACTGACTCGTTGACTCGTTGACTCGTTGACTCGTTGACTCGTTGACTCGTTGACTCGCGGCTAACATGCTGAACCGTGTCATTCCAGAATCGTCGTCGGCCGCCGTGCCCGAATCTGCCGGCGGGAGACACTTCGGGTACTCCCGCGGGAGCAGGCTAGCGTCCCTGGCCGACCAATCCGGTCTCGTACGCCACGATCACCAGCTGCACGCGATCGCGCGCTCCCAGCTTGCTCATGATGCGAGACACGTGAGTCTTCGCCGTCAGCGGGCTGAGGAATAAGCGCTCGCCAATTTCGGCGTTGGTGAGGCCTTGCCCGACCAGGGCGAGCACCTCGCGTTCCCTGTCGGTCAGCCGGTCGGTGGCTTGGGTATCAACGGGCATCCCTGCACCGGATGCCATCCGCTGCAGCAACCGGCGCGTCACGCCGGGCGACAACAGTCCGTCGCCGACGGCAACAACTCGCACCGCCCTGATTAGCTCGGCCGGCTCGGTGTCTTTCACCAGGAATCCGCTCGCCCCTGCACGAATCGCGTGCGCGACATACTCGTCAAGCTCGAACGTCGTCACGACGACGACATGCGTGCCGGCAAGCATCGGGTCTGCGACGATCTGCTCGGTCGCCCAGAGCCCATCACCGTCAGGCATCCGGATGTCCATCAGCACAACATCGGGCTTCGTCTCGGCGACGACGGCGACAGCGTGCTGCCCTGTCGCGGCCTCGCCGACGACTTCGATGTCAGGCTCTGACTCCAGCAGCGATCTGAAGCCTGCGCGAATAAGCTGCTGATCGTCGGCAATCACCACACGGATCATCGGGTCATCGCCCTCTGCTCGCGCGTCCGCGCTGATGGGGCCGGCGAGGCAGGCGCGCGGTGAGGTGGAATCCGCCGCGGTCCCCGTAGCCGACCTGAAGGTTACCGCCGAGTAGTTCAGCGCGCTCGCGCATACCGAGCAGGCCCCCGCCCTGAACCAGCTCGCGACCGGCGGCATCCGCTGCGCCGTCGTCGGTCACAGTGAGCAGGTAGTCCCCATGGTCCATACCGAGATAGACGGATGCGCCAGAACCGTTCGAATGACGCAAAACATTGGTGAGCGCCTCCTGAGTGATGCGGTAGATCGCCAACTGTATTGCTGCGGCTGCCGCCGACTCAGTTTCGAGGGCCGTCACAAAAGTGACTGTCATGCCCTGCGCCCTGAACGATTCGATCAGGGCAGGCAATGCGGAGAGGTCAGGCTCCGGCGCGAGCGGTGCATGCACGCGGCCAGGACCGTCCGGGTCGTCTGGCCCGTCTGGCTCCGCTCCCCCCGCCGGGCCGGCATCTGCGACGACGGCGCTTGTGGGGGCATCCGCGTGCGCGTGTGCCGCGTCATCGCTGCCGTCGGCCCGCAAGATTCCCAGCACCGAGCGCACCTCATCGAGGGCGTTCTTACTCGAGAGCTTGATATTGGCCAGCGCCTCTCTGGCTTTGTCTGGCTGGCTGTCGATGAGGTGAAGTCCGACGCCGGCCTGCACGTTGATCTGGGAGAGTGAGTGCGCAAGCACGTCGTGCAGCTCTCTGGCGATCCGCACTCGCTCACGCTGCTCCGCAGACATACGACGGGCGGCAGCAGTACGCCGATACTCCGCGAAGCGCTCACGTCTGGTGCGCACGACCTCGCCGATGACCATGGCGACGCCGATCGCGAGCGTTGTCACCGCTACGCGAACCGGATTGAAGTCGAGGCCCATGATCCCAGCGATCACAATCGTCGCCACCCACACCAGCGCAACGCTTGAGTACACCCAGATGCGCGCGCCCCTGACGATGCCGCACGCTATTGCAAAACCGAGTGCGAGATACGGCGTACCGATATCGGGTCTGATCAACAGCAGTGCAGAAGCAGCAAGCGCCATGATCACAACAACGGGGCCAGGAAACCGGCGTGCGCCGATCAGTGCAAGGGGTCCGATGAGCGCCAGCGCAATGGCCAGAATGCCGCCGGGCCGCTCGGGAAACCGGACAGCAAGGAAGATGACCGAGGGCATCTGCACCACGAGCGAGAGCACAACTGGAATCCATAGGCGCAAGGCGGGTGAGGCGAACTGTCGCGGAGACCAACCCTCTGCGGGTCCGCCCCGCCAGCCGGCACCGTTGCCCGCCGCATCGTTCTGGTCGCCCCCACTGTGGACTTGCCATCCGGCAGCATGCTGACGCCAGGCGGAATCAGAAGGCCGGGGCGAAGGCATACCTCGATGCTACGACTCCATGATGAGAGCCACATCCGCCCGAAGCAGTGTCGCCCTTAAAACCCCGGGAGGTA
>NZ_JBLJAT010000006.1:0-183427 GCF_047530025.1 Leifsonia sp. A12D58
TGTCGCCGTTACTCCCGGGGGTTTAACGGCGACAACTCAGTCAATGAGATCGACCTAGTCGAAGAGGCTGATCGGCTTCACGATGTCTGCGTAGATGAGTAGCAGGCTCATGCCGCCGAGGATGATCACGACGGCGAAAGTCAGCGGCATCAGCTTGGCGGTGTCCACGGGACCCGGATCCTTGCGCTTGAAGAGCTTCGCGAAGGAGCGACGGATGCCCTCCCACAGCGCGCCGGCGACGTGACCGCCGTCGAGTGGCATCAGCGGAACCAGGTTGAAAACAAAGAGCGCAACGTTCAGCGACGCGAGCAAGCCGATCATGCTTGCCGCCTTGTCGGCCACTGGAATGGTGTCGATGCTGGCGATCTCGCCGGCCACACGGCCGACGCCGACGACGCTGATCGGGCCGTTCGGGTCGCGCTCCCCCGGACCGAATGCGGCGTTGGCGACATCGATCAGGCGCTGTGGCAAGTTGAGGATCATGTGCACGACGCTGCCGATGTTGTCGCCGACAGCGGGCAGCACTGCGGTGATCGGCTGCTGCACGAGCTCGGTCGCCGCACCGATTCCGACGAACCCGACCTCGAGCATCACCGGCTTGCCGTCGGCGTCCTCTGTGACCTGACCCTTGGAATCCGTCACGTAGCGCTCGGTGAGCTTGGGAGTGAGCGTGAGAGGAAGTTCTGCTCCGTCGCGCTCAACGACAACGCTCAGCGGCTGTCCTGCCGAGTTTCGGATAATCTCGGTCGACTGCTCCCAGCTGGTGATCGGGGTGCCGTTGATGCTCACCAGCCGGTCGCCCGGCTTGATGCCAGCTGCTGCGCCCGGAGCTGCTTCGGCGTTCTCGTCGCAGGTTTTAGTACTGCTGGCGGCAGGGATCACGCAAGCTGACACGCTGCCGACAGTGGTTGAGGTCTGTGCGGTACCGAAGCCCATCAGCAGCACGGCGAACAGCACGATGGCGATCAGCAGGTTCATGAACGGCCCACCGAGCATGATGATGATGCGCTTGAAGACCGGAAGTTTGTAGAAGGCGCGGTGCTCTTCGCCTACACCGATGGTGTCGGCGCTGGCTTGTCTGGCATCGTCGGCCAGGGTGCTGACGGCGCTCTGCTTTCTGGGTGCGGTGTCAGTTCCGCCCTCCTGCACGAGAGTGTTAAAGAATCCGGTGCTTGAGCTGCGGGCATCAGCGCCATCTTTTGGCGGGAACATGCCGATCATCGAGATGTAGCCACCGAGCGGGACAGCCTTGACCCCGTATTCGGTCTCGCCCTTGCGCTTCGACCAGAGCGTCGGCCCGAAGCCGATCATGTACTGGGTCACCTTGACGCCGAACAGTTTGGCGGGAACCAGGTGCCCGATTTCGTGCAGGCCAATTGAGAGGGCGAGGCCGACGACGATTATTGCGACGCCCAGAATGAATAGCAGCACGGATTCCACAGAATCAGAGTATCTGCAGAATGCTTGGAAGCCGCTGGCGGTTACCCGAACGGCACCGATGAGTGCCCGGAAACAAAAACATCTCCCCCAGCCGGCGAAGCCTGCCGGCTGGAGGAGATGTCAGGTGTTGCAGTGTTGCTACGCATCCCTGCGCTTCAGCAGCACCGCACCGGCGACAAAAGCGACGAGGGCCCATACGAGAACCACCGCTATCTGCTGCCAGGTTTCGAGGGGGCTCTCCCCAGTGAAGGCAGACTGCCCAAAGGACGACATGCCGGCATTCATCATGAGATACGGAGCAGCATCTGCCATCCACTGCAGTCCCGCTATTGCGAAGGTCAACGGCAGGATCAGGATCAGGCCGACAGCCGCTGCGATTCCGCCGGCACTACTGCGCACAATCGCTCCAAGCCCCAGGGCGAACAGTGACACACAGGCCAGGTAGAGCGCTGAGGCCACGAGCGGCAGGTAGACGTCGGGGCTGGTGATGTTAGCCTCGACACCCTTGCTTGCCAAGATGGGCGCCGCAATGGCGTATGAGCCCACTGCGCTCACCAACCCAACGACGAACGACGAGACGAACAGCACGACTGCCTTGGCGAACAAGGCAGGCAGGCGGCGCGGAACCGCGGTGAGTGTCGACTTGATCATGCCTGTCATGTACTCACCGCTGATGACGAGTACGCCGAGCACCGCGATCACCAGCTGGCCGAAGAAAGTGCCGAACGTCGCTGCTTGCACGAGCATGCTGGTCTGCGCCTCAGCAGGCATGTCCTGCAGATACTCGGCGTTCAGGCTGATCGACATTAGGAAGGCCAGCCCGACAGATATCAACACGACTGTCGCGTACGACCACACGGTCGAGCGCAACGTCGTGAGCTTGATCCACTCCGAATTGAGCACCCGGGCGAAGGTGACGCCTCCGTTGCCGGCTTGAGCCGATGTGAAGGAAACGCTGGGGGTCAGGGTGGTGGTCATCGTGCAAGCTCCGTTTTGTACTCGAGGTCGTTTTCAGTCAGCGACAGGTAGGCCTCTTCGAGGGAGGCGGTGATGGGGGTGAGCTCGTGCAGCGCGATGCCTGCCTGGGCCGCAGCCTCACCGATCTGCGCGGCGGCCAGGCCGGTGATCTGCAAGAGGTCGGTCTGCGTGTTCGTGACAGTGACATCCGCGCTGGCGATCAGGCGAGCGAGATCCCCGGCGCGCGGTGTGCGCACGGTGACGGATGTTCCGGTGGCGGCGGCCAGGATGTCTGCGACGGGTGCATCGGCGACGACCCGTCCGCGGCCCAACACGATCAGGTGGTCGGCAGTCTGCGCCATCTCGCTCATCAGGTGCGACGACAGGAAGACGGTGCGTCCCTCTGCGGCAAGCTGGCGGGAGAGACGGCGCACCCACAGCACGCCTTCGGGGTCGAGGCCGTTGACCGGCTCGTCGAAGATCAGGGTGGCCGGGTCACCCAGCAGGGCAACGGCCAGGCCGAGGCGCTGCCCCATGCCGAGCGAGAATCCGCCGACGCGCTTCTTGGCCACTGACTCGAGGCCGGTCATGGCGATGACCTCATGCACGCGGCGCTGGCTGATGCCGTGAGTGGCTGCCATGGCGCGGAGGTGGTTGTACGCCGTGCGGCCGGTGTGGATGGCCTTCGCATCAAGCAGTGCGCCCACTTCGTGAAGGGGCGCAGCGTGATCCGCATAGCGCTTGCCATTCACCAGTGCTGTTCCTCGCGTCGGGCGGTCGAGGCCGACGATCATGCGCATGGTGGTTGACTTGCCCGCGCCGTTCGGCCCGAGGAAGCCGGTGACGCGTCCCGGTGCAATAGTGAACGTCACGTTATCGACGGCGACCTTGTCACCGTACGTCTTGGTCAATCCCTGGATTTCAATCATGATTCGAGCCTAGAAATAATCGAGCGCCGAAACATCAGCCGCAGGTACGGTGTTCACTGGATCGATGTCATCCCGCAGTACTACGTTTTGAATACGGGGTGCATGGCATCAGTGCGGCTGCTGCGCTTTGCGAGCGGTGCACACGACGAGTCGAGGAGACTTCCCATGGCACAACAGCTTGTTGTCGGCGCCGGACTGATCGGCCGCCCCCTCGCAGAGCGGCTCGCCGCCCGCGGCGATTCTGTCACCATCGCCACCAGATCGACCTCCCCTGCCCAAGGAGCGACTGCGCTCATGCTCGACGCCAGTGACGCGTCGGCGTTCAGCCGGGCCGCTGAAGGCGCGGCAACGATCTTCCTGTGCACGAACCCGCCGTACACCGATTGGGAGACCGACTGGCCTCCGATCTTTTCGGCCGCAATCACCGCGGCGGCGTCCAGCGGCGCGAGCCTCGTATTGATGGGCAACCTGTACCCGTACGGCACCCCGACTGGGATGCTGACTGAGCATTCTCCCGAAAAGACGACGGAGAAGAAGGGCCGGATCCGCAAGGCGGGCTGGCAGGAGGTACTCGCTGCACATCGGCGCGGCGACATCAAGGCCGTCGAGGTGCGCGCCAGTGACTACTTCGGGCCGGGATCGGGCGGCACGGCCCACCTCGGCAGCTCATTCTTCAGTGCGGTACTCGAGTCGAAGACGGCACACGTCGTCGGCAAGCCGAACGTCGCTCACAGCTGGAGCTACCTTCCAGACATCGTGACGACACTCGTCGCAGCAGCCGACTACCAGGGCGACTGGGGTCGGATCTGGCATGTGCCGAGCGGCACGCACAGTCGCCAGGAAATAGTGGACCAGCTCAACGAGATCTACGGTACGAAGGGAAAAGTGTCAGGGTATCCGCAGTGGCTCTTGCGGTCCCTCGGTATGGTCAGCCCGATGATGCGCGAGGTCTGGGCATCCAGCTACCAGTTCGTCGTGCCGTTCGTCATCGACTCGACCGAGACACGTCGCGAGCTTGGAGTGAAGGCCACAGATTGGACCGAGGCGCTTACCACGACGGCCGATAGCTACCGCGCGCAGTCCGACTAGCGAGCTCGAGCGGGCGATCTGCCGACCGGTGAAGAGCCAAGCGGAATTGCACCGGCCGGTCCGATTACTCCGCGGCTGCGATCAGCTTGTCTGCGGTACGACGCGCCCACTCTTCGGCGTCGGCGAGTGACTCGAGGCTGAGCGCGCCATCCTGCTCGTGGGCTTCGACGACGGCGCGTATCGTGTCGACGATGCCGAGGAACGGCAGCCGCCCGGCGTGGAATGCTGCGACAGCCTGCTCATTGGCCGCGTTGAACACTGCGGGATACGTGCCACCGGCTCGGCCGACAGTCTTCGCCAGCTCGACGGCAGGGAATGCCGCATCGTCGAGCGGCTCAAAAGTCCAGGCCTGGGCAACCGTCCAGTCGATCGGGGCGCCGACGGCCCCGACGCGATTCGGCCAGTCAAGTCCGAGCGAGATCGGCAGGCGCATGTCGGGCGGCGATGCCTGCGCAATTGTCGAGCCGTCGATGAACTCGACCATCGAGTGCACGATCGACTGCGGGTGCACCACGACGTCGATGCGGTCGTAACCGACGTCGAAGAGCAGGTGCGCCTCGATCACTTCGAGGCCCTTGTTGACCAGGGTTGCCGAGTTCGTGGTGACGACCATGCCCATGTCCCAGGTGGGGTGGGCGAGCGCCTGGGCGGGAGTGACGGATGCAAGCTGCTCGCGCGTGAAGCCCCTGAACGGACCACCGGATGCCGTGAGCACGAGTCGGCGCACCTCATCCGCTGTCCCGGAGCGCAGCGCCTGCGCAATGGCTGAGTGTTCGGAGTCGACGGGCACGATCTGGCCGGGAGCGGCGATCGACTTCACCAGGTCGCCGCCGACGATCAGCGATTCCTTGTTGGCCAGAGCCAGAGTGCGGCCGGCACGCAGCGCAGCGAGTGTCGGGCCGAGACCGATGGAGCCGGTGATGCCGTTGAGCACCACATCGGCGTCGACATCCCGAATCAGCTGCTCGGCCTCTGCGGCTCCGAGTCCTGTGTCATCAACATTGAACTCGGCTGCCTGCTCATCGAGCAACACTCGATTGGTGCCTGCCGCGAGTCCGACCACGTCGAACCGTGTGGGGTTCGCCTTGATCACGTCGAGCGCCTGGGTTCCGATGGAACCGGTTGATCCGAGGATTATTACTCTCTGCACGCTCCCCATCGTATGCCCGGGCTTCCCGCGCCCGCCGACACGCGCATCCGCTGCGCATCCATCGATCGGACATCCTGCAGTTCACCCGCTGTACACCGTGCGCCCATAGGCTCCGGCGAGCGCAGGTGAATGCAGGTGACTATTTGTGTCGAGAATCACCCGGTCGGAGTCGGATTGCGCGAGTATGGGAAGGGGGACTGGGGTGGGGATGACTGCTTTGTCCGGGATTGATGTGACGCACGCACCTGGCCTGATGCTGGCCGGAGATCGGGCGCCGTCTCCACGCACGCTGATCGACATCCTGCGCGACAGCGCAGAGGCCAACCCGCAGGCATCAGCCCTCATCGACGCCGACGGCTCACTGAGCTATCGGCAGTTGATGCGCCACGTCACCGCGCAGACAGCCGCACTCGTCGCGGCCGGTGTGCAGAAGGGCGACCGCGTCGGCATCCGTATCCCGTCTGGTACCCGCACGCTGTACATATCGATTCTGGCCACGCTTGCAGCCGGCGCGAGTTATGTGCCGGTCGACGCCGACGATCCGGAGGAGCGCGCTGAGCTGGTCTTCGGCGAAGCGGATGTCATCGGCGTCATCGGTGCAGACGGCGCACTGACTCGGCGGGGTCACGGTCAAGCAACAACAGCATCCGTCGTTTCAGCACCCGTCTTGGCCGTCGCGACCGGCAGCATCCCGCTGGTTCCAGGCCCCGACACCGATGACGATGCCTGGGTCATCTTCACGTCCGGGTCAACAGGTGTGCCAAAAGGGGTAGCCGTCACCCACCGCTCTGCGGCGGCATTCGTCGACGCAGAAGCACGCCTCTTTCTGCAGGACGACCCGATCGGTCCGGGAGACCGCGTACTCGCCGGGCTCTCTGTGGCGTTCGACGCCTCCTGCGAAGAGATGTGGCTGGCCTGGCGCCACGGAGCCTGCCTCGTACCCGCACCGCGCTCGCTGGTTCGTTCAGGCGTCGACCTCGGCCCCTGGCTCATCACCCACGGCATCACCATCGTCTCGACGGTGCCGACCCTGGCAGCCCTCTGGCCGGTCGAGTCTCTCGAGCTGGTGCGCCTGCTCATCTTCGGCGGCGAGGCCTGTCCGCCCGAACTCGCCGAACGGCTGGCCGTCGATGGCCGGGAAGTCTGGAACACGTACGGGCCAACCGAAGCCACCGTTGTCTCGTGCGGCGCCCTGCTGACCGGCACTCCCCCCATCCGTATCGGCCTCCCGCTCGACGGCTGGGATCTCGCCGTTGTCGATGCCACTGGGCAGCCAGTCGGCGAGGGTGAGGTCGGCGAGTTGATCATCGGCGGTGTGGGTTTGGCCCGTTACCTCGATCCGGTCAAAGATGCCGAGAAATACGCGCCGTTTCCCACCCTGGGCTGGCAGCGGGCCTATCGATCGGGCGACCTGGTGCGCTTTGAATCGGCAGGGCTGATCTTTCAGGGCCGTGCCGACGATCAGGTGAAGCTCGGTGGCCG
The DNA here is from genome assembly GCF_047530025.1 of Leifsonia sp. A12D58. Taxonomy (NCBI): domain Bacteria; kingdom Bacillati; phylum Actinomycetota; class Actinomycetes; order Micrococcales; family Microbacteriaceae; genus Leifsonia; species Leifsonia sp. A12D58. Next base: position 7,048 of record NZ_JBLJAT010000006.1, read on the forward strand.
TCGCATCGAGCTGGGAGAGATCGACGCAGCGCTGGCTGCACTTCCCGGCATCGGTGGTGCGGCGGCGGTGGTGCAGACCACCCCGGCGGGCAACCATGTGCTTGTCGGGTACATCTCGCCGATCGATCCCAGCGGCCAGTACGACACGGATGCCGCCACCCTGCGACTGCGCTCCGAGCTACCGGCTGCGCTCGTGCCGCTGCTCGCCGTCGTCGAGAGCCTGCCCACCCGCACCTCAGGCAAGGTCGACCGCGCCGCCCTCCCCTGGCCGCTGCCACTGAAGGGTGAGGCAGAGGCGAACCTGGCCGGCCTCGGCGAGACGGCGCTCTGGCTTGCCGGTCAGTGGAGTGCGATTCTCGGCACGCCGGTGAAGGGACCAGACGACGACTTCTTTGCCCACGGCGGTGGCTCACTCTCGGCAGCCCAACTCGTCTCTGCCATCCGCACCCGGTTCCCTGATACTCGGGTGTCCGACATCTACGACCACCCGCGCATCGGCGCACTGGCCACCGAACTTGATGCCAGGGTGCCACGCGCACTCGAGGAACGTCGCACCGTCATCCCCACACCGGTCAAGACCCAGGTAATCCAAACGTTGCTCGGCATCCCCCTGCACGTGATCGTCGGCCTGCGCTGGATCGTCTACCTGGCCATCGTGAACAACCTGATGCACCTCACCGGCGCGGTTCCGTGGGCCCACGAGATCTCCTGGTGGTGGATCATCGCCGGCTTCCTGCTTTTCGTCACCCCACTCGGGCGCATGACGATCTCGGTGATCGCCGCCCGCACCCTACTCACCGGCCTGACACCCGGTGACTATCCCCGCGGCGGGTCTGTTCACCTGCGCGTCTGGCTGGCCGAACAGGTGGCGCATCTGGTGGGTGCTGCGAACCTGGCCGGTGCGCCCTGGATCAGCTACTACGCCAGGGCCCTCGGCGCCCGGATCGGCCGCGGCGTCGACCTGCACTCGCTGCCGCCCGTCACCGGCATGCTCAAGATCGGCGCCGGAGCCGCTATCGAACCCGAGGTCGACCTTGTCGGCTACTGGGTTGACGGCGACATCCTGCGCCTCGGCGCCGTGCAGATCGGGGCCGGCGCCACCGTCGGATCCCGCAGCACACTGCTGCCAGGAACCCGCATCGGCAAGGGCGCGGAGATCGCTGCCGGGTCGGCGGTACACGGTCAGGTTCCGGCCGGACAGCTTTGGGCAGGCTCCCCCGCCGAGCGCATCGGCAAGTCTCGGGGAGACTGGCCAGATGAACGCCCGCCGATCGGTACCCGCTGGCTGTTTGCGTACGCCGCTGGTTCAGTTGCCCTCTCCTCGCTTCCGGTCATTGCGATCGCCGTAGCCCTTCTCATCCTCAGCGCCGGGGTGACCGGCACCGCAACACTCGGTGACGCTGCCGTGCGTGCACTCGCCTGGCTGCCACTCGCCGTCGCCGCAGCCGGTGTTGTCTATGCCGCGCTCACTGTCATCGCAGTTCGGCTGCTCAGTATCGGCCTCGCCCCCGGCACGTATCCGGTGCGCAGCCGCATCGGATTTCAGGTGTGGGCAACCGAACGCCTGCTCGATTCGGCCCGCACAGTCCTGTTCCCGTTCTATGCCAGCCTGTTCACACCGGTCTGGCTCCGGATGCTCGGCGCCCGCGTCGGCAAGGACGTCGAAGCGTCGACCGTGCTGCTGATTCCGTCTCTGACCACCATCGGCGACCTGGCATTCCTGGCAGACGACACCATGGTCGCCTCATATGAGCTTGGCCACGGCTGGTTGCGTATCGACAATGCCAAGGTGGGTCGCCGGGCGTTCCTGGGCAACTCGGGGATGACAGGACCCGGTCGAACCGTGCCGAAGAACGGACTGGTCGCCGTGCTCTCCGCCACCCCGAAGAAGGCCAAGTCTGGATCGTCCTGGCTCGGCAACCCGCCGGTTCGCCTACGCCGGGCTGTCGCCGAGTTCGATGAAACGCGCACGTTCCGGCCGCCCACTCATTTGCGGATCGCGCGCCTGCTCTGGGAGTGCTCGCGGTTCATCCCTGTCGTGGTGTCTGCTGCCATTGCGCTCGGAATCATCGTCAGCCTGGAGTGGATGATTTCCTGCTGGGGAACCCTCTGGACGATCGTGTTATCCGGCGTGGTGATGCTCGTTGCCGGCGCAGTGGCTGCCGGGGTCACCACAGTGGCTAAATGGATCCTTGTCGGCCGAATCAAAGTGCAAGAGCATCCGCTGTGGTCATCATTCGTCTGGCGCAACGAGGTTTCTGATTCATTCGTCGAGCTGGTGGCGGCCCCGTGGTTCGCTGTGGCGGCTACCGGCACACCGGCGCTGGCGTGGTGGCTGCGGTCCCTCGGCGCCACGCTCGGCCGCGGCACATGGTGCGAGTCGTACTGGCTGCCGGAAGCCGATCTGGTGACGCTCGGCGCCGGATCGAGCGTGAATCGCGGCTGCGTCGTGCAGACTCACTTGTTCCACGACCGGGTGATGGCTCTCGACACCGTCGAGATCGCACGCGGCGCGACCCTCGGCCCGCACAGTGTGATCCTGCCAGCAGCCCGGATCGGTGCCGATGCGACAGTCGGCCCCGCTTCCCTGGTGATGCGCGGGGAAGGCGTTCCGGAATCCAGCCGCTGGGCGGGAAACCCGATTGCACCGTGGCACGGATCCGACCGACGATGATCGCTTGCTCGGAATGATCTATTACTCTGGCGAGGTGAAGACAGCCGACGAAACCGAGAGCTATGGCGCGGCGACTTCGGGCGATCCGTACCTTCCGCACAGCGGCAACGGGGGCTATCTCGTCTCGCACTATGCGGTCGATCTCAACTACCGGGTGTCAAACAACCGACTACTCGGAACAGCGATCATCTCAGCGACGGCAACGCATCAACTCTCGCGGTTCAGTCTCGACCTCACCGGATTGGTCGCCCAGAAGGTGCGCGTCAACGGCGTGCGTGCACCCCGGTTCACGCACAACGCGAACAAGCTCATCATCACGCCGGCCCGCCCACTTGAGCGCGGCGAGCGCTTCACCGTGACCGTGCGCTACGGCGGAGCGCCTGCCCCGCGCAAGAGTTTATGGGGCGATGTCGGCTGGGAAGAGCTGACCGAAGGTGTACTCGTCGCCGGTCAGCCGTGCGGCGCCCCCACCTGGTTTCCGTGCAACGACCACCCGAGCAACAAAGCGACGTTCGGCCTCACCATCACGACTGATTCTCCGTACCACGTCGTTGCCTGCGGCACGCTGATCTCCCGCTCTGTCAAGGCAAGCCAGACAGTCTGGGTGTTCGAGACGACTGAGCCGGTGGCCACCTACCTGGCGACCGTGCAGATCGGGTACTACTCGAGGCATCCGCTTGCCCAGGGGACAGTTCCCCAGCAGGCTTACATTCCTGCCGATCTGGCCGATGAGTTCACCGCGGACTTCGGCGCCCAGCCGGCGATGCTTGCCTACTTCTCGCAGGTGTTCGGCGATTATCCGTTCGCTGAATACTCGGTCGTCGTCGCCGATGACGACCTGGAGATTCCGCTTGAGGCGCACGGGTTGTCGGTCTTCGGGCGCAATCACGTCGATGGGCAGCAGGGCTCTACCCGGCTGATCGCCCACGAACTCGCTCACTCCTGGTTCGGCAACAGTCTGACTGCATCGTCGTGGAAGCACATCTGGCTGCACGAGGGCTTCGCCTGCTACGCGGAGTGGCTGTGGTCTGAGCAGTCTGGCGGGCAATCGACCAACCGCCTCGCCGAAGCATTCTGGACCAAGCTGAGTTCACTGCCTCAGAACATCGTTCTCGGGGATCCCGGGCCTCGACTGATGTTCGACGATCGCGTGTACAAGCGCGGCGCACTCACCCTGCACGCCCTGCGCCTCACCATCGGCGATGAGCCGTTCTTCCGAATGCTGCGGGACTGGACACTCCTCAAACGCCACGGCTCGGTGACGACCGCGGAGTTCCTGGCCCACGCCAGCGGCTACACCGACCGTCCTCTCGGCCCGCTCATGTCGAGCTGGCTGTTCGACACGGCACTGCCAAAGCTGCCTCGCGGGTACCGACCGAGTTAGCTGCAGGGTCGGTTGACGGGGGTCAGATCCGCCAGAGGTCGACGTCTGACGGTCGTTCACCGATGACAGCGATGACGCCGAGCAGCATTCGATCGGCCGTCGTCGTCGGCAGTTCGACAACGCCAAGGTACGGTGCCTCGTCGAGCTCAAGAGAGCTGGGCCATGTCTCTAGAGTGAGCTGACCGTCAGCGGCGAGCGCGAACTCCAATTCCGACGGGTCGACAGCCAGACCCCACCCTGTCGCTTTGAGCACAGCCTCCTTGGCACACCACAGCAGGGTGCGGATGTCGTCGCGCTCGGAGTCCGGTGCGGCCAGCAGGGCAGCCTGCTCGGCCAGGTGCAGTGCCGCCGCGTCGATCGATGCACGAGTGAGAGCCGCGGGTTCTTCGATGTCGAGGCCAATCGGGTTTCCTGCAGTGACGGCGACGGCCGCCTGACCACCCGCCCTGCTCAGGCTCACCTGGATCGGCGCTCCGTCATCGCGGCGCGGAGCGATCACATACGGCTTGCCGTGGTCGTCGGCCCCGCAACGGCGGCAGTGTCTCGCGACGACGACCTCAGAAGCCGGTGTGCCCGAAAAGTGCGCGACTGCCTCGATGAGAAGCCGCTCATCGGGATGCCCCTCTGGGCGCTCATCGCGCTGTGCATCGTCAGCCGTTTCAGAGCTGGACTCGTACCGATAGATCCGCACAGGAGCGGCTGCGGCGGGTGAGGCGTCTTGACGCTCGGCCGGTGAAGTCTGCATCTGTTCATCCTGCTCCCGTCGCTGCAGAACGCGCGGACGCCACGCATCACGCTCACAGAATGCTGCGGCCTGTCCATAACCTGACGCGCATATAAGCCGGGGTATTGTCGTTCTGTGACAGCTGAGAGCGAAGAAGCCCCCACTCCCCCCAAAGCCAAGAGACCGGGTTTCGTTTATTTCCTCGGCTACGGCATCATGGCGCCCATTGCCCGTCTCGTGTTCCGGCCACGCATCACCGGCAGAGAGAACATCCCGAAGACCGGCCGCGTCATCCTCGCCAGCAACCACCTCTCGTTCGTCGACAGTCTGGTCATCCCGCTGACCGCGCCGCGCCGCGTGCAGTTCCTGGCCAAGAACACCTACTTCACCGGCACCGGCTTCAAGGGCTGGGTCTCTCGTACTTTCTTCACCTCCATCGGCGCCGTCGGCGTCGAACGTGGCGCAGGGCAGGCCGCGCAGGATGCTCTGGATGCCGGCAAGCAGATCCTCGAATCCGACAGCGCGTTTGCGATCTACCCGGAGGGCACCCGCTCTCTCGACGGTCGTCTCTACAAGGGCCGCACCGGCGTCGCCTGGCTCGCACTCACCACTGGTGCCATCGTGGTGCCAGTCGGTCTGGTCGGCACCCAGGAGATCCAGCCCGTCGGTGCCAAGTTCCCGCGCATCCGCCGCATTTCGGTGAAGTTCGGCGAGCCCATCGACGTGAGCGTGCACGGCGCCGCGACCTCAGGCAAGGCCAGGCGTCTGGCCACCGACGAGATCATGGCGGCAATCCACGAATTGTCTGGTCAGGAACTCGCCGGCGTGTACAACGAGGCGCCACCTGCCGGCACCCTGCACCGCATCGCAGACAAGGTCTTCCCGCGCGAGCGCATCTAGCGTTCGTCCCAGTTCGCCGCCCATCGGCATCCGCTCGCCTGCTTTACACACCGCTCTGTCATGTTCACGAAATGTGGGCAACGTAGGCTGGGAGTATGACTCGCACGTTCTCAGTACCCCAGCAGCGCAAACTCGTTACCGAACTCCCCGGCCCGAAGTCGGTTGAACTCCAGAAGCGCCGGGTGAAGTCGGTATCCAAGGGTGCAGGCACCCTGGCCAACATCTACATGGACCATGGCGCGGGAGCAGTGCTCGTTGACGTCGATGGCAACCAGCTGATCGACCTCGGTTGCGGCATCGGTGTGACCACTATCGGCCATGCCCACCCCGACGTTGCAGCAGCAGCCGCCGCTCAGGCCGCCAAGCTCACCCACACTCTTTTCACCGTCACCCCGTACGAGAACTATGTACGCGTCGCCGAGAAGCTTGCCGAAATCACTCCGGGTGACTTCGAGAAGCACTCGATCCTGGTGAACTCCGGTGCAGAAGCAGTCGAGAACGCCGTCAAAATCGCCCGCAAGTACACGGGTCGTCGCGCCATCGTCAGCCTCGACCACGCGTTCCACGGCCGCACCAACCTCACCATGGGTATGACGTACCGCCCTTGGCCTGAGCGTGCAGGCATGGGCCCCGTTCCCGCCGAGCTCTACAGCGTGCCGATCAGCTACCCGTACCGCGACGGCCTGTCCGGTGAAGAGGCAGCCGAGAAGACGATCGACTACATCAACACCCACATCGGTGCGACTGAGATCGCTGCGTTCTTCGTCGAGCCGATCCAGGGCGACGGTGGAGTCATCATCCCGGCCCCCGGTTACTTCAAGCGCCTCTCCGAGTTCTGCACCGAAAACGGCATCGTCTTCGTCTCCGATGAGATCCAGGCCGGCATCGCCCGCACCGGAGCCTGGTACGGCATCGAGCACCACGGCGTCGTTCCCGACCTCGTCACCACGGCCAAGGGCATCGCCGGAGGCTTCCCGCTCGCTGCCGTCACCGGCCGCGCCGAGATCATGGATGCCGTGCAGCCCGGTGGCATCGGCGGTACCTTCGGTGGCAACCCGGTCTCGACCGCTGCCGCTCTCGAGGTCTTCGACATCGTCGAGCGTGAGGGCCTGATTGCCGAGGCACAGCGCGTCGAGAAAGCCCTCTGGGCTCGCATCGGCGACTGGGCAGACCGCTTCCCCATCGTCGGCGAGGTGCGAGGCAAGGGCGCCATGTTCGGCGTCGAGCTCGTTCACCCTGGCACCAAGAAGCAGAACCCAGAGGCGCTGACCGCCATTCTCAAGCACGCCACCACCAACGGTGTCATCGTGCTGGACGCCGGTAGCTGGGACTCAGTGCTGCGCATCATGCCGTCAGTCGTGATCTCTGACGAGCTCATCGATGACGCCGCGACAGTCATCGAAGAAGCGCTCACCGCTTTGTGTGCTGCAGCCGCGGAGTAACGCGACTCAACGCTGTCGAGGAGGTGCCACGTTCAGTCGTGGCACCTCCTCGTTCGTTAACGCGCTGCGGATGCCTCTGCTGCGGTTGTCTCTGCTGCGGTTGTCTCTGCTGCGGTTGTCTGCGGTTCGTGGCCGACCGGAAAATTCACCGAGGACGCGATGAAGCACTGCGCCGCAGCCTGGGCGTGCAGAGACTGGGCCAGGTCGATCTGAGTCGGATCTGAGATCGTCACGCGCGGTCGGAGTGTCGCTGACGTGAAGTGACCACCGCCATCAGCTGTCTGTTGCATCGTGCCTGTCGCGGCATCCGTGTACGCCAGCACGGTCACGCCATTGCGAGTTGCTGCGTGCAGGTACGAGAGCATGTGGCACTGGCTGAGGGCGGCAAGAAGCAGCTCCTCGGGGTTCCAGCGCTCGGCATTGCCGTGGAATGTGGGATCCGACGATCCCTCGATGACATGTTTTCCATCGGCCGTGACCAGGTGTTCGCGACCATAAGCACGGTAGCTGCTGGTTCCCGTGCCTCGATTGCCTGTCCACTCGATCTGCACCGCGTAGTCGTGGGTGATGTCCATCTGGGCCCTTTCCTGAGAGCGGCGACATGCGAACTGTCGCTGCTCGCAATTCTCCCAGAGAAAATCAGACTGAACCGGGTGGTTCGATCGGTAAACTTGCTGGATCATGACAGACACTCTTGCCACCCCAGCTGCCCAGGCATCCGCGTCGACTGCTGCGTCATCCGCAGCGGCGACAGTCACTCAGGAGCGCCGTATCGTCACCGCGATCCCCGGTCCGAAGTCGGTCGAGCTGCAGAAGCGACGACTCGAGACTGTCTCGGACGGCGTGAGCTCCATGCTTCCCGTCTACATCGAACAGGCCCACGGTGCGATCCTTCGCGACGTCGACGGCAACCAGTTCATCGACCTGGGCGCCGGCATCGGTGTCACCACTATCGGCCACACCGAGTCGAGCGTCGTCGATGCAGCGACTAGCCAGGTGGGCCAATTCATCCACACGCTGTTCACCATCACCCCGTACGAAGAGTACATTCGCGTCGCTGAGCTGCTCGCCGAGCACACGCCGGGTGACTTCAAGAAGAAGTCGGTGCTGATCAACTCCGGTGCTGAGGCCGTCGAGAACGGCGTGAAGATCGCCCGCAAGTACACCGGTCGCCGCGCAGTCGCCGTACTCGACCACGCCTACCACGGTCGCACCAACCTCACCATGGCCATGAACTACAAGGCAGCGCCCTATGCGACCGGCTACGGCCCGCTCGCCGGCGATGTCTACCACGCGCCGAGCTCATACCCCTATCACGACGGTTTGAACGGCGCGGATGCCGCGGCGCGCACCATCGCATACCTCGAGAAGGTCGTCGGAGCGAGCGACCTCGCCTGCCTCGTCGTCGAGCCCATCCAGGGTGAAGGCGGATTCATGGTTCCGGCAGACGGCTACCTGCCAGCGCTGCAGGAGTGGTGCACGGCCAACGGTGTCGTCATGATCGCCGACGAAATTCAGAGTGGCATGGCTCGCACCGGCGCGTACTACGCCAGCGAGCACTTCGGCTGGGTTCCCGACCTCGTGCTCACCGCCAAGGGCATCGCAGGCGGACTGCCGCTGGCTGCCGTCACTGGTCGCGCCGAGATCATGGACTCCTCGCAGCCCGGTGGCCTCGGTGGCACCTTCGGCGGAAACCCGGTGGCCTGCGCTGCAGCGATCGCTGTGTTCGAGGCGATCGAGAACAACGACCTCCTTGCCGAAGGCCAGCGCATTGAGAAGACCCTCAAGGCCGGACTGACCGAACTGCAGAACAGCACAGACATCATCGGTGAGATCCGTGGCCACGGCGCCATGGTTGCCATCGAGCTCGTTCAGCCGGGAACCGGCAACACGACGAAGGAACCCAACGCGGCAGCTGTCGCGTCGATCTCCGCTTATGCAGCCCAGCACGGCGTGCTGCTGCTCACTGCGGGTACCTACGGAAACGTGTTGCGCTTCCTGCCGAGCCTGGCACTGACCGACGACCTTATCGCCGACGCACTGTCGGTCATCGACGATGCAATCCGGGCGCTGTAGCCGGTGGTAGCAACATTCACCGTTGCCGACTCCGTTGAGTTGGCCGTCGTCGAACGCAATGGATTCATCGAGTCGAGGCACGCGGGCTCGGCCGTCGTTATGACCGGCGAGGGCGAGATCTTGCGCACCCTCGGCGACGTCACAACGCCGATCTTCCCGCGGTCGACGCTCAAGCCGTTCCAGGCGATTGCCGTGATGTCCAGCGGAGTCGCCCTGCGCGGTGTCGATGCAGCCATCGCGACAGCGAGTCACTCAGGCACCTTCAAGCATGTCGAACTGGTCAAGGGTCTGCTCGATCGGGCCGGTGTTCCGGTCACAGCCCTCGGCTGCCCGGCGTCCTGGCCCGAAGACCGTGCAACCAGGGACACCCTGATTCGCCAGGGCATGGGCCCAGACCCGATCTATATGACCTGCTCAGGCAAGCACGCAGCGATGCTGGTGGCGTGCGTGCAGAACGGCTGGTCGCTCGACGGCTATCTCGACCCGGAACATCCGTTGCAGAAGCGGGTGCTCGACGTGATCGAACGCTTCACGGGCGAACGCCCCGCGGCTTCAGGAATCGACGGCTGCGGCACGCCGGTGCACGCCATCTCGCTCACCGCTCTTGCCCGCGGAATTGCTCGAATCGGAACGAGCAGGTCGAACTCCCCGTTTGCGATCTATCGTGAAGCCGGCTTCTTGGTCGAGGCTGCGCGTGAGAACGGCTGGATCATCGCCGGACCCGGTCAGCCCGACACCGTTGTCATCGATCGCCTCGGCATCTTTATCAAGTTCGGTGCAGAGGGCATCACGGTTGCAACGGCAGCTGACGGCACGACAGTGGCGCTCAAGGTGCTCGACGGTAGCCTCAGGGCCGCGACGATCGTCGCCCTCAGTCTGCTGGCGGATGCCGGTGCCATCGAACGCGCCGACGTCGATGCACTGGTGCCAGAGCTGCATCTCAGTGTGCTCGGTGCTGGCCGTCCGGTCGGTCAGGTCAAGCCCAGCTACGTGTGACGCCTGACCGGGCGCGCCGTGCTGCGGCGTCCGGCCATTGTCCCTGCAGCTGCAGCTGCAGCTGCAGCTCTGCGGCGTGGGCCAAGGTTGGCCCGTCGCGAATACAGGACGCGGCGTACACACGTGCGCATTTCGTCCTGTATTCGGTGACGGATGCCTGATCCATCCTGTATTCGTAATCGCCCGCACAGGCACGGCCTCGACAATCGAACCCTCTACCGCATCGACTGCATCGACCCTGCATAACTCCTGCAGAATGCTCTGGCCTGATTGGTACAGGCCCAGAAACACTGAGCACTAGCTCGCCCCTCCTGCAGATTGCAGGAGTTGTGCCACGGCGCGCGCGGTAAGCCGCGAACGCCGAACAGAATCCGACTAGGAATCGCGTATACCTGTGCCGGTTGCTCACCAGACAGGGATCGGGACTCCCCCAACCGACCCTGCAGACCCGTTGGTGTGCATAACTCCTGCAGAGTGCAGCGGCTCTATTCAGTAGCCCCCGGAAACACGGCGGCAGGCGCTTCACTCGTCAGACAGATTGCAGGAGTTATGCAACCGCGCCCCTACGAGACGGCGCACGCCGGGTATGCGCGACCGCCAATGCCACAACCCACACGCCGCAACACAACCCACAGCTCACAGCTCACAGCCCACAGCCCACAGCCCACAGCCCACAGCCCACAGCCCACAGCCCACAGCCCACAGCTCACAGCTCACAGCTCACAGCTCACAGCGTGGATCAGCAGATGCATAACTCCTGCAGGAATGCTGCGGGCTAGATCGGCAGTCCCAGAAACACGGGCCACGATCTTGCTCGGCAGACAGATTGCAGGAGTTATGCACACCGCATTGCAGGAGTTATGCATCTGCACCGCACGCGCACGCGCACGCAGGGGTGCGGGTACTACTAGGCCAGCTTCGCCAGACGCTTGGCCCGCGCCGCCGCCGACACCTGCGTCGTGATCACGATCACCAGCGCAAAGATGAACACGGCAGACGCGATCACATTCGCCTCGGCAGGGATGCCTCTTGCCGCCGAGATATAGATGTACTTCGGGAACGTCGTCACAGAACCAGAGTTGAAGTTCGTGATGATGAAGTCGTCAAAACTCAGCGCGAATGACAGCAGTGCAGCGGCCAGGATGCCGGGCAGGAGCAGCGGGAATGTCACCCGCATGAACACCTGCGTCGGCGAACCGTACAGGTCGCGTCCCGCCTCTTCGAGTGCCGGATCAAGGCTTGCCGCACGTGCCTTCACCGTGACGACGACGAAGCTGATGCAGAACATCGTGTGAGCCAGAATGATCGTGAGCATGTTCTTCGGCACACCGACCGACAGGAATTGCGCGGCCAGGCCGGCTCCAAGTACGACCTCTGGCGTTGCCATCGGCAGGAAGAGCAGCAGGCTGACGCCCGAGCGGAATCTGAACCTGTATCGCACGATCGCGATCGCAATCATCGTGCCGAGGATGGTGGCAAAGATGGTGGCGATCGCACCGATCAACAGGCTGTTCCCGAACGCCTGACAGACCGCACCATTCTGGACGGCGCATACGTTGAGCCACTTGTCTAAAGTGAATCCCCGCCAGGCGATGTTCGATTTAGCCGAGTCGTTGAACGAGAAGATGAACGTGTACACGATTGGAATCATCAGGAAGATGAGGGCGAGGGTTGCGTAGAGCGGCAACAGCCATTTGCCGAACGAAATTCTCACAGCAGTTCCTCCGTTCCCGCGCGCTTCACATAGAACCCGACGATGACCAGGATGACCGACATCAGGATGATCGACAGTGCCGCAGCAGCCGGGTAATTCAGCAGCACCAGGAAGTTAGCTTCAATCACGTTTCCGATCATCTGACTGTCTGGCCCACCGAGGAAGTCTCTGCTGGCATTGACGTAGTCGCCGGCTGCCGGAATGAATGTGAGCAGCGTGCCTGCAACGATGCCGGGCATCGACAGCGGAATTGTCACCTTGCGGAATACCTGGAACGGGCTTGCGTACAGGTCGCTCCCGGCCTCCATGTAACGCACATCCAGTCGCTCAAGCGTTGTGTACAACGGCAGCGTCATGAACGGGATGAAGTTGTACGTGAGACCGAAGATCACCGCAGCCGGCGTACCGGTGAAATGAGCGTCAGGAGCCATCAGCGACAGCGCCTTCAGCGAGGTGATCACGAACGACTCGTCAGAAAGCAGCTGCTTCCAGGCCAGGGTGCGCAGCAGAAAACTGATGAAGAACGGCGCGATGACCATGACGAGCATCAGGCTCTGCAGCAGCGGCCAGCGTCTGGCTTTCACCCCGATGAAGTAAGCAAGCGGGTAGCTGAAGAGCAGCGCGAACACCGTCGCGGCCAGGGCGTATCCGAACGAGCGCAGGATGTGCGGCCAGTAGTCAGAGATGACCTGGACGTAGTTCTCCCATTTGAAGGCGTACTGGAACTGGCCGACATCGCCGAACTCAGCCGGCTCCTGCAACGAAGTTAGTACTAGTGAGATGAGCGGCGTCAGGAAGAAAAGCACCAGGTAGAGGATGCCGGGCAAGAGCAGCAGGAGCGCCACCTTGCTTGAGCGGCGCGGGGCTGGATCAGCCGCGGTTGTCGGGGTGGCGAATGCCGCGAAGGCCATTCCTAGGCCCCCTCAAGCTCCGTGAGGAGGCCGTCACGCTTCTGCGCGGCGATGCTCTTCGTATCGGTGTCTGCCGGGAACCGGGGGGTGTCATCCAGATCGTCGTCGAGCCCGAAACCGTGCTCGACGTTCCACGACACCCAGACCTGGTCGCCGTCGTGGGCTACCGGACCGAACGCCATATTCTGGGCGAAAACCACGACGCTGCCGACACCGGGAACGTTGATCAGATACTGCGTGCTCACCCCGCTGAACGACACATCGGTGACATAACCGGGGCCCAGGATGTTGCGGCCGGTCTCGGCCACGGGCGCATCCCGGTGCAGCGTCAGCTTTTCTGGTCGGACCCCGATGGTGATCTCACCGGCGTGACGATGCGCTCTCGCTGTTGGGACGACGACCTTGTTACCAGCGACGTCGACCGAGATCGCCTCGCTCGTGTGTCCGACGACGGCGCCAGAGAAGAGGTTCGACTGACCGAGGAAGTTGGCGACGAACGCGGTGCGTGGCAGCTCATAGAGCTGCTCAGGCGCACCCATCTGCTCGATGCGTCCCTTATTCATGACGGCAACGGTGTCAGCCATGGTCATAGCTTCTTCCTGGTCGTGCGTCACGTGCAGGAATGTCAGGCCGACTTCTTCCTGGATCGTCTTCAACTCAAGCTGCATCTGGCGGCGGAGCTTCAGGTCGAGAGCACCCAGCGGCTCATCGAGCAGGAGCAGCGCTGGACGATTGACGATCGCCCTGGCCAGCGCGACCCGCTGCTGCTGTCCGCCGGAGAGCTGAATCGGCTTCCGAGAGCCGAGATGGTCGAGTTCGACCAGACGCAGGGCTTCGTGGGCCTTCTGCACGGCATCACCGATCTTGCGGCGACGCAGGCCGAATGCCACGTTCTCCAGCACCGTCATGTGCGGGAAAAGCGCGTAGCTCTGGAACACCGTGTTGACCGGACGACGATACGGTTTCTGCTCCGTGACATCCGTTCCACCGATCAGGATGCGGCCGGCGGTCGGATCCTCCAGACCGGCAACGAGGCGAAGCGTGGTCGTCTTGCCGCACCCGGAGGGCCCGAGCAGGGCGAAGAACGAACCAGCAGGGATCACCAGGTCGAGGTGTTCGATGGCGGTGAAGCCAGGAAACCTTTTCTGGATGCCGACGAGTTCCAGGTCGGCACCTCGATCGGCGAATACGCCACCGGCCATCGCTAGGCCCCCAACAGGATGCTCTGGAACGCCGCGTCGTATTTCTGCTCCTCGGGGCCGGTCAACGAACGGAAGACCTGAGCTTTGGCCAGCGTTGCGTCGTCGGGGAAGATGAGCTGGTTGTTCGCGAGCTCAGGATCGATAGCCATCGCGGCTTCCTTCGCACCGACAACCGGCGTGATGTAGTTCACGTACGCGGCGACTTCTGCTGCGACCTCTGGTTCGTAGTAATAGTTGATCAACGCTTCTGCGTTGGCCTTACGCTGTGAACCGATCGGTACGACGAAGTTGTCGTTCCAGAGGGTTCCGCCCTTTTCCGGCACGATGAACTCCCACTTGTCGCCGTTCTCTGCGTTCAGCTGGGTGATGTCGCCCGACCAGACGATCGCGGCCAGGGTGTCCTCGTTGACGAGGTCTTCTTTGTACGAGTTGCCCTTGATGTTGCGGATCTGGCCGTCGCTGACCTGCTTCTGCAGCACGTCGATCGCAGCGTTGTAGTCATCGTCTGTCCAGTCCCCCGAGATGTCGACGCCGGCGTCGAGCATCAAGAGGCCCATCGTGTCGCGCATCTCGGAGAGCACACCGACCCGGCCCTTCAACGATGGATCCCACAGGTCTTCGACCGAGGCCAGACCGCCAGGTAGTTTCTCCTTGTTCCAGCAGATGCCGGCGAACCCGCCCTGCCACGGCACCGACATCGTGCGGCCAGGGTCGAAGTCGACATCGACCAGAGTGGGAGTGAGGTTGGCGAGGTTCGGGATGTTCGCGTGGTCAAGCTCCTGCACGTAGCCAAAGCGGATGAGACGGCCCACCATCCAGTCAGTGAGGCAGACGGTGTCGGCACCGATGTCCTGGCCGAGTGCCAGCTGGTCCTTGACCTTGCCGTAGTACGTGTTGTTGTCGTCGACAGCTTCGGTGTACTTGACTTTGATGCCGGTCTGCTCGGTGAATGCGTCGAGCGTCGGGTAGTTTCCGGCGTCGTCGATGTCGATGTACAGGGCCCAGTTGTCCCAGTTCAGAGTCTTGTCCGATGCTGACTTGTCTGCCGCTGCGGTCGGCTTGGCGGAGGCACCACCGGTTGAACACGCAGCGAGCGCGAGCGCCGCCGCGCCAGCACCAGCGCCGGCCAGCAAAGTACGTCGGCCCATCTGTGCACGTTGTGCTTGGCGGATCAGCTGCTGGATCATCGGGTCTGCGGGCATGGGCCGGTGCGACATCGTGTGGATCTCCTTGCGTGAACGAGGCCGGGCCAGGGTCCCGGCGGCATTTCGGGCAGTGCGAGTGGATTGATACTTGCACAATCAGCGGCCTGCCACAGTAAAAATGGCTAAATCGATACTTTCGGCCATCACTTGTAACGAATTCAGTACATGTACGCAACATTCACCCTCGAAAACAGCCGTTCTACGGCGGTAGGCTGACACCACGGACGACGAGGTCCACCCCCTGTGTGAGGAGCGAAATGAAGATCGCAGTACCCACCGAAATCAAGAACAACGAGTTCCGCGTAGCGATCACCCCGGCCGGAGTGCACGACCTCGTTACACAGGGCCACGAGGTCTACCTCCAGTCAGGTGCGGGTACCGGCTCGTCGATCACCGACGCGAGCTACGCGGCGGCCGGTGCTCGAATTCTGCCGACTGCCGACGAGGTCTGGGCCATCGCTGAACTCCTGCTCAAGGTCAAGGAGCCGATCAGTAGCGAATACGGCTATTTCCGGTCCGACCTGGTGATCTTCACCTATCTGCACCTTGCCGCCGAAGCCGCGTTGACCCAAGCCCTGCTGGCGAGCCACATGACATCCATCGCGTACGAGACTGTGCAGTTGCCCACTCGTGCTCTACCGCTGCTCGCGCCGATGAGCGAAGTAGCTGGGCGGCTCGCCCCCATCGTCGGCGCGAACGCCATGCTGAAGCCGAACGGTGGCCCCGGCCTGCTGGTGCCCGGCGTGCCCGGTACGCATCCCGCGAAGATCGTCGTGCTCGGCGGCGGTGTTGCCGGCACCGCCGCGATGCAGGTGTCACTCGGACTCGGCGCGGAGGTGACGGTGCTCGACACCAACCTGTTCAGATTGCGCGACCTCGATGCGCAGTACTTCGGACGGGTGAAGACGATCGCATCCAACAGCTTCGAGATCGATAAAGCAGTCGTCGACGCCGATCTGGTGATCGGCTCGGTACTGATCCCCGGCGCGAAGGCGCCCAAGCTCGTGACCAACGAGATGGTCTCCCGGATGCAACCAGGCAGCGTGCTCGTTGATATAGCTGTGGATCAGGGCGGCTGCTTTGAAGACACGCATCCGACAACGCACGCCGACCCGACATTCACCGTGCACAACTCCCTGTTCTACTGCGTGGCAAACATGCCGGGCGCCGTGCCCAACACGTCGACATACGCTCTCACCAACGCGACCCTGCCGTATGTGCGCGCGCTGGCAAATCAAGGCTGGCGAGACGCACTCAAGACCGATGCCGCGTTGGCACTCGGCCTCAATACCTTCGACGGCTCCGTGACCAATCTCGCGGTCGCTGCGGCTCATGGGCTGGAGCATCGGACCATTGCGGATGTGCTGACCTGACACCTGAACTGAGTCACCGCCGCTTGCTCACACAAAGACACCGCGCTGTGTGTCGCCGTCAGGGCCAATCACCCAGACGTGACCTCGTCCGGGTGAGAGATAGGGCGGCAGCGTTCGGCTGCGGGAGATGAATCGATAGTCGGCCAGACTGCAGTGTTCAAGCACGACAAGAGCGTGTCGCCTGAGCGAGATGAACAGCGGCCACAGCGCTTGCCACGCCTCCATGTCGCCCACCAGGATTTCGCTCATCACCGCTGAACTCGAGACGTCGAGCGCCTCTGGATCGAGTTCGCGTACCGGCCGACGTTTCAGCTGGTGCTCCGCCGCGCCCACATCGATGATCGTCGTGCCAGCCGCACGGTGGGCATGCAGGAATTCGCCGGTCGCACCTGGCCGACCAGACACCACGACGAGGGTAGGGTGCTCGGCCAGCCGAATCGGTATCACCGCCGCGCCATCCGTTTCCGTTTCTGCGGTCGCCCGGGACGCGAGCGCAGTTATCGCTGCACGCGCCTGAGTGAGAAGCTGGGTTCGGAGGCCCCGCCAGAACCCTCCCCCTGGCGGCATATCGTCGTCGTACAACGCACCGGGTCCGCCGAATGCCACATGCTCGGCCGCGCTGCCCATGCCCAGCAGCAGCGTGCTCGGAATGAGCGACCTGATGCGCTGCAGTCCCGGCATCAGCTGCGCACTCGCGACAACGCAGTACAGGCCGACGCCTGGGCCCCGACGCAGGACATCCCCCAGCATCTCAAGGGCACTCTCCTGATGTTCGACTCCCCAGGAAGCGCAGACGGCGTCGAAGTCGTCGAACAGCAACACGGTTGGCGCCCCATGCCTGCGTCGACCGAACTGCGCGCGCTCGATGCGGAGCACGGCAGCCGCCAGTGCATCCCAGACGGCTTCAGCGTCCGGCGGGATCACCGTGCAGCCAAGTGCCGACCCCGATTGACTGGCCAGCAACGCGATCAGGCTTGTCCGCCCTGAGTGATGTTTTCCCACAACAAGCAGCGACCCATCGGCAACAGGGTCATACATCGCGACCCTATAACGCTGATGCCCCGGGTCGTCAGCGAGACCAAGCAGCAGTTCAGTCTCCCTCGTTTCGGCTCCCACAACCCCGACGCCATCGAGATCGGCGCGTTCGACCCTGTCCGGCAACGGGTCGAGCCACGGTCGCCGTGGTGCGTGGTCGTCAGCCCCGCCGAAACCGGCGATCCGCTCTATCCGCGATTGCCCCGTCACCGCAACCTGACACAGCACCACTGACTCGCCGGCGGCGATAAGGCAGCGCCCGGCGTGAGCGGCCTCGATGTCGGCCGCGTCACCCGTGCCCAGCACCGCGATGCTGTCTGCCCGATTATTCACTCGAAGTGAGAGCCTCAGGCTGCAGTTCGCCAGCAGTGCGTCGCGCACGACGCCGGCCGGTCGCTGCGTGCACAGTATCAAGTGGATGCCGAGCGACCGGCCTCGCGCCGCGACATCAAGAAAAACTGCATGCAACGCTGGAAACGCGTCGAGCATGGCCTGAAACTCATCCACGACAATCACCAGCCTGGGTAGCGATCCGGTCTGGTCGGCGATATCTCTGGCACCGAGCGATCTGAGCGCCTCTTCTCGGTATCGAATCTCGGCCCGCAGGCTCTCGAGCGCCCTCTGCGCCTCGCGGACATTGAGGTCGGTGATCAGCCCCACGCAGTGCGGCAGCCGACTGAGCGCGTCGAACGTCGCCCCGCCCTTGAAATCGACGAGCAGGAAGGTGAGAGCGGATGCAGGGAACTCGGCGGCCATGGCGACGACCCAGGTCACCAGCAATTCGCTCTTGCCGCTGCCCGTTGTGCCGCCCACAATGGCGTGCGGGCCGTGCTCAATGAGATCAACGAACGTCACCCCGTCAGCATCGATGCCGATCGGACACCGTAGCGACAATAACGGCCGCATTGGCTGCAGTCGCTGGTCCGCTATCGTCGCCTGGGTACCGGTCCACAGATCGTCAAGCGACACCTGGTGGGGCAGCTGTGTGGCCCGTCGCGTCAGACCGAGGTCGCCAGCCGCGACCGACAGCCTGCGCGTGATCTGACGGGCTTGGCTGAGCGAGACGAGTTCAGGCTTAAAGTGCAGGCCGGCCCTCTGTTCCGGCGAACGCAGCACCTGTGCGATCTGGGGCGCTTCCACCCTGACGATCGTCGCGCAGCCCGGAGGAAGCGCGCCGCTCGATTCGGCGACAGCGATGAGGATCTCGCCGGACCCGCCGTGTCCACGACCGACTACCCGGCCCTCGTTCGCGGTCTCCTCACTGACCACAAGTTCGAAAACCGCAGCAGGGGATGCTCTCCCGGCGGCATGGGGCAGTTCTCGCATCCACCCCCATTGATCGATCATGCAGCCGTCGATGACCAACGTCGTCGGATGCATCCGATGCGCCAGCTGCAACACCAATCCGCGCGCGAACGGCACGGTCAGCGCCAGTGGACCGACGAGTCCGATGCCGCTCGCAGCGGATGCAACAACTGGCGCCCCAGGGCAACCGCGTGCCGCAAGCGCCAGCCCATTCTCTCCGGACCACTGGTCAGGAGAATCGGGCAGGCCCGTCAAGCCGGAGGACTCGATGCGAACGTCGCTTGGCACAGTTCCCATGCCCAAAGCCACTACCGGTGTCGCTTCGCGCTGCCATCGGGACAGCGTTGCACTCAGCTGCAGTGCACTCGACGGCACGGCGCTCGACGCCCAGTCGTGTGCATACGGCGCAGTAGCCCTCGTGGCATCCGCTGCAGCTCCAGCCATTGTGGACTCGATAGCGGCGTCGGCGATCAGCGCCACTGACGGTGTTAACGCCCAGCCGGCCTGTCGTTGCTCGGCGTGTAGCACCGCGATTTTCGCCAGTGCTGCAGCAGTGTCAGCGTTGAACTGGGACTCAGCAGCCGCTCGAGCCTTGCGGATGCCGCGGTGAGAATCGAACAGCGTCGACAGGGCAATCACCGGGCCCAGGGCCGCGAACAGCAACATGTACGCCGATCCGGTGATGACCCACATGACGACGGACAGCAGCATGGGAGCCACGGTCGCGATGACGGGAAAAACAGCCCGCTGCTGAGGTATGGGGCGTTCTGGGATGCGCACGACAGCGCTTGTTTCGATCACTCAGACAGATCAGCAGAGGATCGTCACTCTCGGTGGTTCATCGACTCTTCAGTGGCCCCTCCAGCCAGAGTCGCGGTTGGTAAGGACTCGACCCATCAGGCCGCGCACACTCGATTCAGATGACCATGAAGAACTGGTCGGCCATCTCGACGCGCGAGCCACGGGGCACCAGGTATCGACGGCCAGGTTCGCAGCGATGTGCAGCCTCATCGGGCCGACGAATCGCCGTTCCGTTGCCAGAGAAGCGATCACTGATCCAGAACTCACCGTCGTGCTGGCCGAATTCAAGGTGTGTCTTCGACACCGACATCCCGACATCTGCGATCTGAATCAAATGGTCGTAGTGCTCTGCAGGCTGAGGCAGAGGGCGGCGACCGATCAGCCCAGTGCCGTGCACGACGACTGTCTCGCCCGTGCTGAACTGCAGCACAAAACGCACAGTTGGCTGAGGTGCCTGCGGAGCACGAGGGGCCTCAGCTTGCGGTTCGGAGTCGGACCGGGCCATGGCAGGCGCACCTGGGGCATATGCGGTAACGGATGCGGATGCGTCAGACGTTGCACCGGCACCCTTCGCCGCGCCCGGAACGAAGTGCGCGGCGGCGGCGGCGCGCTCATCCTGCACCTGCTCAGCGGTCTCGACCGGCACCTTGGCAGTGCCAGAGGCCACGGCGACGGGAACTGAAACCACCCCCGGTGTGCGTGGAAGCGGGTGGATGATCGTGGTGTCTGCCGGGCGAGGATCCTGACGTTTCCGTGTTGCAGCGGTCGCTGTCGTCGAGCTTCCGCACTCGCCGCAGAACATCGCACCTTCGGGGAGTTCGGCTCCGCAAATCTGACAGTTCACGCCTGTTGTCCTCCTTGTGCCGCACGACCAGCGTAACGGCCAAACGAGCGCAGTGAGACGAGCGCAGTGATGCGCTGTCTCCTGTTGAGCTTGGCAGTCATCTCGTCATCGAGCTCTCCCACAGCTTTCCATACCCGATCGGCGTCGTCGACTGACGGCTCACCGGGAGCGAAAACTGCGCGATCCACGAACGATGCGAGCACCAACGGACGCATCCCTCCCACGTGTTCGGCGAATTCGGTACGGGTGGCCGCGACGGGAACGTCAACTCCGGTATCGACGACGCGGTCGGCGAATTCCCGCCAACCGCCCGCGATCCGTTCCTCAGGCGTAGCCGCGTGCGAGCGCAGCTTTCGCCGACGGAGCTTACCGACAATGATGGCGATGAACGGTGAGAGCAGCAGTGTGAGCGCAAGTACGCTCCACCCGGCGATCTTCAGCACCGTCCCGAGAATTGCCAAGAACTGGTTGGGAGTAGGCGCCGGTTCCTGCTCGCTGCTTTCCGGTTGCGCCGGGATTTCCGGTGATTTCGGTTCTTCCAGGGGCGGCGGAACCACCGATTGCGGTCGAGAAACCTCGGTAGGAGCGTCTGGTTGCTTCTCAGGAATATCCCGCACATCGGGGTTCGGATCGACGGTTACCCAGCTCCCGCCCGACTCCTGCACCTCGATCCAGGCAGACACGTCAGACCCCGTCACTGTTGCAGCCCCGCCAACTGCTGTTGAGTTCGCCTGCGGAATAAATCCCATCACGACGCGCGCCGGAAAGCCGATGGTTCTGGCCATCAAGGCCGCAGTCACGGCGTATTGCTCGGCGTCGCCCACCATCGGTCGATCGGTGAGGAGCTGAGTGATGCGATCAGCACCGTGACCCGATCGGCTGGTCGGCTCATCCGGATCGATCCCGTGGCTGATGTAGCCCTCCGACCGAAGATTCGCAAGCATCGACGCCAGTTGCTCTCCGGCCGGGTCGCTCTCGCTCACCCAGCGCGCCAGAGTCTGGGTCAGTTCATCCGGAACGACGTCCATCGGTGGCAGCACGGCATTGCCTGGCAGCAGCGAGTCGAGCGTATCGATCTCGCGGGGAACGACAGATTGGGCGGTGTACGAATCGCCCTGTCGGAGCCCGCCGAGCACCGCTCCCGTGCTGCTGTTGTCGTTGTAAAAGAATGCATCGTTCCGCGCCGTTGATGTGTCCCCGGTGAACGTGATGCGTTCGAGTGCTCCAGTTCCCGGTACCCAGACCCCCGAATAGCCGTCGACCTGCACACTGATCGATACTCCCTCGCCATCGACGCCACTCTGATCGAGCCGGAACGGGAGACGTGTGAACGAATTCGACGAACTGTCGTGGTTTCCGTTACCGACAGAGAAGACGATGCCGTCATACGTATCCAGCGCAGCAAGCCTGAGTCGTCCTGAATCGGGGAGCCCGGTGACACGGAGCAGCTCGGCGTCCCTGACATCCGCCTGCAGGTACCCTCGAAACTCGCTGAGCGGACTTGTGTAGTCGCGCGGATCGAACGGCTGTTGCACCCTGGCCCTGGCCACATCACGTGGCACCGATGCCGGTGCTGCGATCGCGGCGGCGGTACCCGCGGCGATCGCGATGGCAACGATGATCGCTGCACTTGCCAGGCCGCGCATCGCGTTCATTCGTCGATCGAAAGCCGATTCAGACGACACGGGCGCTTGAGCTCCGACCAGACGGATGCTGTCACGCCTGCGGTACCACCGTAGCCACAACAGCCACGAGAGAACGCTGACGAAAATCCCGATCCCGAGCTCGATCGGGGCAGACGGAACCGCGGGGCCGAGTGCGATGCCTCCGACGAACAGTGCGATCGGTGCGAGCACCGCCAGCTCAGAGGTGCGAGCGCGCAGCGCGGTGCTCAGCCCGATCACTGTGGCAAGCAGCACCATGATGAACGCAGGCACCAGGAGCGCCTGGTAGTCACCGACAGGCAACACGATCGTGACCAGCTGTTTCCAGCCGAGCACGCTTGAGACCATCAGCTCGCCCAGGCCGGCTGCGCTGGGCAGCACGCCGGTGATGCTCTGGCCAGGTACCGCCAGCGGCACCCCTGCGACCAGGAATATTCCGACTGTCGACAGCATCATCGCCCACGATGGCCACCGGAAGATAGCCCCAATGATCGCGATCGTCGAACCGAGAATGATCGTGGCTATCACCATCACGACGAAGGCGGAGCTTTGGTACACCGGCCACAGGGTGGTCGACGCGATGACCACCGTCACAGCAAGCGAGACAGTATTACCGAGGATGAAACGCCAGTTGCGTTGTCTCCGTGACGACGCTCTCATCTGGCTCCGACGCCCGCTCACGCTGCCGCCGCCCTGGCCAGGATCTTCTGCAGGTCTTCCAGGAAGCCGATGGTGAGGATGCTGAGGTCTCCGACCCTGCGGATGCTCGGCACGACTTCTGGGTCACAGATGACGGCAATCACGTCTACGCCGGCAGCATAGCGGGTGGCTGCCGCCCGCAGTTCGGCGAGCGTGCAGGTCGAGCCGCACACCAGGAAGACCACTGAAATACCAATCACGCTGTCTGCTGCAACCTTGGCCAGCTCGGTCAGCGGAAGGGCAGCGGATGTCTGATCCACAATGCTGAGCTCGTCGAGCAGGCGCACCCGCGAGATCGTGCTGAGGCTGCGCATCGCGTATACCCGGCGTTTGGCGAACTCGGGAGTGAGCTGGCTGACGACCATCGAGACAGTCCTAGCATCATGGATCGCACGTACGCCGAGCGATCCGGCCACGCTCACCGCCATTTCGAATTCATCGTCGGTTGCGAAGTCGCGCTCCGACAGGCTCAGCACCACCATCAAGTGGCTACGTCTCGTTTCTTCGAACTGGCGGACCATGAAGGTCCCGGTCTTGGCCGAGCTCTTCCAGTGGATGTTGCGACGCTCGTCACCCGGCGCGTACTCACGCAGCGCGTGGAACGAAATGTCACTGTTTGTCAGGTCTTTCGTCGGAATACCCTCGAGGTCGCGCACGAAACCGGTACTCAGGCTCGGGATCGAGATCGTCGTGGGGTGCACGTACAACTCGACCTTCTCTTCCCAGACGTGCTCGGCGCGAAAGAGGCCGATCGGGTCGCCTCGTACAGTGCGCACTGGACCGATCGGGATGACTCCACGTCGCTTGGTCGGCACCACGAAGACGTCGTCGTGCTCGCTGCCTCGCCTGAGCGCGGGCAGCGGGAACACTGCCATCCCTTCGCCGATCTGCACCTCGACGCTGATTCCGGGCAGGCGACGCTTGCTCGGATTTCCCACCACAACCTGACCAGGTACCCGCTCGCCGACGACGACTCTGGTTGTCGGCATCAGCAAATGGATCTCGTAGGCATTCCGACCGATCAGGTACAACAGTGTCGCTCCCACGACGACGAGGCCGGCCCAGGCGATGGTGATGAGCTCGGCCCAACCCAGCGAGTATCCGACGATGAAACTGACGACGACAGTGCAGACCATGCCCCAGCCCAGCGGCGTGACGACTGACCCGACGGCGGATGCGACTGTTCGCACAACCCTGACGACGGCTCGCCACGCTTGAACGCTCCAGACGATGGCATCTGCGAGCGCCCCGTCTGATCGCGTTGCGTTAGTTACACTCACACGGGCTGCCTGTCTCCGGGCGGAGGTGTCTCGATCAAGATCTGCGCGATGACGCTTGACGTCGTGACCCCATCGAACTCGGCTTCGGGATCGAGCATCAACCGGTGTGCGAGCACGGAGAGAGCGAGCGCTTTGACGTCATCCGGGATCACATAGTGTCGGCCATGGGAGGCCGCAAGGGTCTTGGACGCACGGATGAGAGCAAGAGCGCCGCGCACACTGGCGCCAAGCCTCACCTCAGGCGCGGTACGGGTTGCTTCGACCAATCGGGCGACGTAGTCGTTGATGCTCGAATCTACGAAAACGCTGCGCGCCAGTGCAGCCAGCTCAACGATCGATTCGGCGGAAATGACGGCCTGCACGACGTTGTCGTGGGCACGGTGTCCTGCGCCCTCGAGGATGCGGATCGTCGACGCGTGGTCGGGGTAACCGATCGACGCCTTCATGATGAAACGGTCGAGCTGTGCTTCAGGGAGCCGATACGTTCCCGCCTGCTCGATCGGGTTCTGCGTCGCGATCACCATGAACGGCAGTGACACCTGATGGGTCACCCCATCGGCGGTGACCTGACCTTCTTCCATGACCTCGAGCAGGGCGGCCTGGGTCTTCGGACTTGCCCGGTTGATCTCATCCGCCAGCACGATGTTCGCGAAGATCGGTCCACGGTGATATTCGAATGCACCACTGCGCTGGTCGTAGATGCTGACGCCGGTGATGTCGCCAGGCAGCAGGTCAGGGGTGAACTGCACACGGCTATTGCTCCCGTGCACGCTCTGCGCCATCGCTCTGGCCAAGGAGGTCTTGCCTGTGCCTGGAACATCTTCAAGCAGCAGGTGTCCTTCGCTCAGCAGCGCGGTGAACGCCAGCCGGATGACGTGTTCCTTCCCCAGCAGCACCTCTTCGACGCCGCGCACCAAGTGCTCGAAGACATCGGCAAAGCGCCTGGCCTGCTCCGGGGTCATCGTCATCGGTATGTCTCTCTCGATTCTGGCTGGGTCATTCACTGTCGACGGGAAATCGGTGCTGGTCACGTGTCAATGATTACAGGTCGTCACTGTGGATGAAGGTATTGGCGCCCACCGTAACGGTTATGTTCAGGCGCACTGTTCCAGCCGGGGCCGGCGCGAGCAGCGTGCACGTGTTCGTCGCGGGATCCGCAACGACGACGGATGCCGGGTCGTCGCGCACAGCGCAGGTGTATGTTGCCGGGTTGTTCCCGTTCTCCGGACCGCCCGTCCAGCTGAATACGCCTGTCGTCTCGTCATAGACCAGGCCGCTCATCGTGAATGAGATCGAGAGCGATGGCTGCGGTGCCGTAAAGGTGCTCGACCACGCACCGCATTCTCCCCACACCGTGCATCCACGTAGTTGGAACTGCACCGCGGCGCCCCACGGCTGCGTGAGGAGCTCTCGCGGCCAGCCGGTTCCGGCGAACGGAACCACGCTGCTGCCCTCCCCCGCGCGAATTTCGTAGCGCACGAATTCGGCGGCCCCGTTCGAGGAAATTCCGGTCACGTGGTAGTCGATCGTGTCGCCCCTGACCTCCATCGCTCCGGTCTGTGCCGTGACTGTGCCGACCGCTGGACGCACAGTCACAGCACCGGAAGCCTTCGCGACGCATCCTGCCCTGTTGTAGCCCCACACGACGAAGTTGTACTCGGCGCCCGACTCGGTCAGGCCGGTGAACACTGCTGACGTCACGTTTGACCCGACGACTCGCTGTCCGAGAACAGGTCCACCGACCGCCGGGATTGAGACAGCGCCGGGTGCAGGACTTGATACCGTGCACGCCTGCGCGCCACCCGGAATCGCTCCGGAGTTGACCCGCTGCACGACATAGCCAGTGATCGCGTCGCCGTTGCCGTCGAACGGGCTCCACACCACTGTCACCGAGGCGTCGGTGACAGATCCACTTGCCGACACGCTGCCGGCGATGGGTGCGCCGAACGGGGTTCCAGACCCACTAGAGCTGTTCCACGTTGTCAGGGCGGGATACGCGCCGTTTCGAGCGCTGATCGAGAAGGTCGCCGCTGCGCCATTGGTCAGTGATCCGACCTCGACCGAACAGCGATCCGCGGTACACGCCGCCCCAGCGGCGCTCACCTCTGACTGTTGCACTCCGTTGACCGTAACGACGTAGCTTGATACCTCGGTTCCGCCGCCGCCAACCGGAACAGTCGCCCAGCTGAGCCTCAGTCCCTTGTCGAGCGGCGCAGACGCGAGCCCTGTGGGTGCTGCGGGGATGACATCCGACCAGACAGTTGCACGTGACGTCGTCGGGTCAGAGAGGCCGACGCCATTTCTGGCCGCGACGGAGATACGTACGCCGTTCGCCTGACCGTTACCCCTGGTCTGCACTGTGCAGGTGGTAGCTGTGCACTCCGACATGCTGATTGACGCCCCTGATCCGGCATCGATCTGCGTTACCTCATAGGCGGTGATGGGTGAGTTATTGAACGCCCCCGGATTGAACGAAACTGTCAAAGTGCCATCGGCGAAGCCCGTGACGGCGAGACCGGTGACCGGATCCGCTTTGTCCTGCACCGAAATCTGCACTGTCCCCCAGGCGAACCTGCTCGGATCGCTTGTGGCATCGGCAACCTGGTACTGCAGCGTCGCGTCGACGGCGGCGGCGTCTGCCGCCACCCGAACAGTGAGTGTGCTGTTGTCGGCACTCGGGCTGACCGAGATTCCCTCAGGCAACGCCGAGCTGTCCAGACCCTGCACAGACACCACGCGCAGCGGAACGTCGGGGAAAGGGTTTGTTGCGTTGTCGTTGGCGAGCACATCGATCGAGGTCGTCTGGCCACGCTTGACGACGGCGGAATCAGATGCAGGCACGGCGATGGGCCTCGTCGAGGCAACAACTCGCATATCGATCTTGCCTGAGCTGCCGTCGTTCAGCGCATCGGTGACCCCGATCGAGAGCGTCGCAGCTGCTCCCTTCTGAGTACCGGGACTAGCTCGGACGGTGAGCTTCTGACCGTCGAGCGTCCAGCTGAATCCTGTGGGTTTGGGATCCAGCACGGTGTACTTGAGCTGACCCAAATCATCCGGGTACCGGTATGTCGTGAGCTTGACGAGGTCGATCACCTTGGACTGACCTGGTTCGAAGTCGATGACGGCACCGGTGAATGTCGGTGGCTGGTTCGTTCTGGGCGTCACGGTGATCGGCAAGACGATCGTGGCGGTGCGGGGGCCTCCCACCGCTGCGGTATCGCCGTCTGTCACCTCGAACGAAATTGATGCTGGTCCGAAGAACCTGTCTTCACTGGTGAATGAGAGTTTGCCATCGCTCACCACGAGATTTGCACCGTTCGAGTGGGTCGCCTGCACAGTTGTTTTGTCTGCCAGGGTGACGGTTTTTCCTCCCGCGGCAACAACGAAGTCGTTGATGTCGATCGCGAGTGCCGACTCACTTTGCACACTGAGCTTGGGGGCTCCCTTTCGCAGCTGCGGCAAAGCATCGTTGAACCCGGGCACCCAAATGAATGCGTTGGCCACGATCGAGGGATCCTCAGGATGAGTGACAGTGAACGGGATGATCTGTGCATTGTCGGCGATCGTCACTTCGATCTTTTTGCCGTTGGTCACGCGAGCAGAATCGGCGAAGCCCGGCAACAGCGACAGCCCCAGGTCACGCTCTGAGCCATCAGCGAAGAACACGTTGGCCAGCACGTCGACGTCGATCGTCGTGCGGTCGAGGATGTCGGACAGCGCCAATACAGTGTCCTTGGCATCCGGACGCGACAGCGGAGCATCAGCTGTCACGACGACCGTCAGGAAGTTGGAGCTGGTCCCGCCACGCTCATTCTGAATCTCGTAAATGAAACCGAATCGACCCTCGCTTTCCGGAACCGCGACCACGACGAAATCGTTCTTCACCTTCGCCGTCGCGGCATTCCCCGTAGCGATCACA
Organism: Leifsonia sp. A12D58; assembly: GCF_047530025.1. Classification (NCBI taxonomy): domain Bacteria; kingdom Bacillati; phylum Actinomycetota; class Actinomycetes; order Micrococcales; family Microbacteriaceae; genus Leifsonia; species Leifsonia sp. A12D58. The sequence continues at coordinate 35,196 of NZ_JBLJAT010000006.1, forward strand.
CTGGTGATCGCCACAGTGCCACCGTCGGGGTCTGAGTCGTTGTCGAGCACTCGGACTGAGACGGTGCTGCCTGGCCGTGCGGTGACCTCGTCTTCAACGGCGATCGGGTTGCGGGCGCCGTCGAGCCGCTGGCCGATGCCGATTCTGATGGTCCCTGTCGCTCGAGCTCCGAGCGAGTCGATCACTGTGTATGTGAACGTGTCTGTTCCGGCCGAATAATCCCCGGAAAGGTACTCGATCGACGATGTACCGACATTCGTCACCGCACCCTTCTGCGGGTTGGTCTCCTGCCCGAGCAATTGCACGGAGTCGCCATCGGCGTCGATCCCTGTCAATGGGATGGGGATAATGACACGTTCACCGGCGAGCACCCTGGCAGTGACTGTCTTCGGCACGGGGGCGTGATTGGATGCCGGATCGGATTCTCGCACCGAGATGGTGACTTCGCCCGTTGCGAACTGCCCATCGGGCGCGTCGACTTGGTAAACCGCCGTAAAGTTGCCCGGCTTGTTGGGCGCGAGGTAACGCAGCACATTTCCTGAGGTGAACAGCAGCCCAGACTCCGCCGGGAGTTGCGTGGTCAACGTGCTGTTCAGGGTCAGCAGATCGCCATCAGGGTGTTCGTCGTTGTCGAGCACCGGGATATCGATAACCTGCCCGACCCTGACGGAGATGGTGTCTGGCTTCGCGATGGGAGCCTGCGCGTGCAGCGGCTCAGGGATCTGCATCACGGTGACGGAGCCCGTCGCCTCGCTGAGACCATTGCTGACGGTGTAGTTGAAGACGGCAGATCCGCCGTCCACTGGCTTGGTCAGCGTCACCCTGAGCGTGCGCTGTTCCAGAATCTCAACGCGGATTCCACTGTCTGCCGGCACGTTCGATGTGCCGGTGACGAGCAGCACTCCCCCGGCAGGATCAAAATCGCCCGCAAGCACGTTGACAAGCGTGGAGCGCTGGGTGCGAGCGAATGCGGTGTGTGGCACCGTCACCGGCTTCACATTTGAGTCGTCGGTTGGGCTGACGTCGATACGCACCTGACCGTTGGCGGTCGTCGTTCCGTCGGTCACCGCGTAGTCAACGTAATGGGTACCAGGTTGGGCGCTCACGAATCTGAAAGTTCCACCATCGAAGTCAGCGGTGAGCGTGGCATTCGGCTTCGACGGCACACTGCCAAGGCGCAACGGGGCGGAACCGCCACGGGCGTGCTCGAGCGGTGAGATCGACACCTCGGTTCCGACAGAGGCCAGTACGACGAAGGTGTCTGTGACGATGGGCACTATTCCATCGGGCTTCACCGTGACAGCGATGCTGCCGGTTCCCGTTGCTCGCCCATCGGACACCGACAACCCGATGGATTTCGCTTCAGGGCCAGTACCGGCGTCAGTGAACGTCACATTACCCTCTGGGGTGAAGCTAATGCCATCGGGGTCGCTGACGCTCGCCTCTGAGAGATAGAACGAATCGCCGTCTGGGTCGACCCAGTCACCGAGCGTACGTGTCGTCACTCGTCCACCGGCCTCGACGGCCGCACTTGTTGCCCTGGTCTGTACCGGCGGAGAATTCTCTTCCGGACCACGCACGGTGATCGTCACATTTGCGCGGGCAACCCCGTCCCTGCCGTCATTGATCTCATAGCTGAAAGTCAGCACGCCCGATGCCTCTGCGGCGAGGGTCACCTGCACCTGCTGACCGTTTGAAATGAGATCGAGCCGCCCGGCATCTTCGGGAAAACCGGTGACTGCGCTGACAACCAGGGCGTCGCCATTTGCGTCGTAGTCGTTCTGCAGGACAGGCAGCACGCTCGCTCGCCCCGGACGAGCACCGAATGCATCATCGACGGCGACGGGAGGAACCTGCACTTTTTCAAGCTCAGGAGGCGTGTCGTCCCTGTTGGTCTCCAGCTCCTCCTGATCGGTGACGTTGTCGATCAGCTCGGCCCAGTTGTCGATGAGCTGGTTGTCTGCCTGGACTGCCCAGGCGGCGCCACCGCGGGCATCGTTGAGCAACAGTCCGCTTCCGTTCTGTTGAAACTCGAGTCTGGCATCACCGCCAAGCGAATCAAGCGCGGAGAGAGTGCCCTCCGTGTGCTCGGCGTCGTTCTCGTCGAGCGCGCCACCGGTCTCTCTGCTGTTCTCGCAGGAACGCCAGATGGCACCGTCTGTCCAGGCCGCAAAGGCACAGTCGGCCGTCACGACGGGTGCGGCCGGCAGAGCGTCTCGAGCGGTGACGATCGAGCGGGGATCCCCGCCGTCGAGTCCGATAGCGATGAGTCCGCCGCGATGCGCGATCAGTACCCGGTCGCCAGACACGCTGGGTGACTGCAGTCGTGCTGACGTCCCATCGGCCAGCAGCTTGGCGAGGTCTACCTGGATGCCACTCATGAACAGCTGCTGCGTCGACGTATTCAGCAGCGCCCAGTTGCCGGCAACGCTGGTGAGTTCATACGTGTCGTTCGATGCGCCCGCGTCGATGGTCTCCATGGCGCTCACCGTGTCAGCGTGCGCGGTGTCTGCTCGTGACAGATTGCCCGTCGACGGCGTGAACGAAAACAGGACACCGGATGCATCGACGCTGGTGACTGCGCCTGTGCCGAGGGACAGCATCGGGGGCGCCGCGCTGTTGAATCCGTCAAGTGCCTCCACCGGCACGCTCCACACATCACCGTCCGAGGTGATCACTGCGTTCGAGGCCGTCAGGTGCACGGCCGGCGCAACCGGAGGAAGCGGCACCGATGACGTGACAGCGGCGGTCGCCGGGTCAATGATGTCAAGCGAGCCGCTCGTGCGATCGATGACCAGCACGTTCGATCCGCTCTGCACGACGTCAAGACTCGTGCCGCCGGAGGTCACCACGGTATTCAACTGGCGAAGTGCCGTGTTGGCACGACCCACGATCTGCCGTGATTCATTTGCCACCCACACTGCAGCGTCGCCGAGGTCCATCCGCTGTGCCGTGTATCCCCCGGAGACGACGGCAAGTGTGGCGATCAACGCGACGACGATTCCCCCACTCGCCCATGTGATGGTCTGGGCGAGATGAATCCGGATCCAGCGGAAGATCATGGAGTGCTTTCGCTCGCCACGTCAACGCACTTCTGCCCGCTTGCCGCGCCTGTCCTGCCCTCACGGTTCACAGCGACGGTGACACAGACCCGATCGTCTCCACGCGGGTCGATGCTGAATTCAGTGCTGCGTTGCATGCTGCTCTCGCCGGATCCCAGGGTCACCACATAGGAATCACCCGCGCGGATCCCCGGGTCGTCCCAGCTGAAGACTACGACCCCGGATGAAACTGTTCCGTCGATGTTGTTCACCGTGGGGATGTCAGCGGCCGCGGTTCGCGTGAGCATTGTCACGCCGACGGCCGCCAGCGAAACCATCACTGCGGCAAGGGCGACCATCCCCCACACCAGTCCTGCCCGTGATCCGCGGGTTGCTGACCGATCTCCTGATCCGCTCTGGTTGCTCAGGCTGTGGGACGGCAGAGTGCCTGAGCGCGGCTTAGTCAGTGCTCCGCTCGGCTTCCGGCGTCGCCGTGTGGACGCGGCTTCAACAGTGCGCACGGCGCTGATTCTGGTCTTGTCGTCCGGGTCTGCAAGCGAAACCTGGGCCCAGTCGTCCATCGATACCTCGAGCGGAGTTTGCACGAGTCCAAGCTCGGCTTCCGCGCTCTGCAGCTCTCTGATGAGTTCCAAAACGCTCTGCTGGCGCTGCTCTGGGCGCTTGGACATGGCTTTCCGCAGCGCAGCTTCGAGTCGACCCGGCACATCCGGACGGTCTAGCGGCGGCACTTTCGCCTTCGCGATCCGCGCCATCAGCTCGGCGGGAGTGTTATCTGTACCCAGCTGCTCAAATGGCGAACGACCTGCAAGCAGCGAGTACAGCGTTGCGCCGAGAGACCACACCTCGGCCGCGACCGATCCAGAAACCTCGTCGAAGAGAACTTCCGGCGCTGACCACGGAATCGACAGTCCCATGGCTTCGGTTTCTTCGGCATCGCCAAGAGTTGCAGCGATACCGAAGTCGGAGAGCACGGGATGCCCATATGCGGTGATAAGAATATTTGACGGCTTGATGTCGCGGTGCAGCACTCCGGCGCGATGGGCTGTCTCAACAGCGCTGGCTATCTTGACGCCGATTCGCAGCACTTCCGGCACCGGCAGCGCCTCTGAGCGATACCGCTGGCTGAGGGTTGCAGAGCAATACTCCATCACCAGATATGGACGGCCGTCTGATGAGACGCCTGCCTGATAGACGGTCAGGATCGCAGGATGCGAGCTGAGCTGGGCCATGAGATTCGCCTCGGCCTGGAAAAGCTGGCGTACCCGATCGTTGACGACTTCGGTGAGAAGCACTTTCACGGCAACCTGACGGCGCGGCATGCTCTGTTCGAAGAGGAATACGTCGGCGAAACCACCGGAACCGAGTGCCCTGACGTAGGAGAATCCAGACAGGTTCGGAGGCGCAGACGGCAAGCGTCGTGTAGTCATCGCCTCCCGCTTTCTTACGGCAACTGGGTGTCTCGGCATTCAGAGTGCGCCGCAAATGATGCACCAACGAGCGTTACCCAATTCTAGGGAAGGAATGGCTCGTGAACAGGACGGCGACCCGGTCAGCCGTTAATTCCTGCACTCAACCCGAGGGCCTCGTCGTCCGCACGTGAAGGGGCGAGAACGTCGAGCACGATGACCGTGACGTTGTCTCTGCCACCGTTTTCGAGGGCCGCAGTGACCAGCGCTGCAGCGGCATCGGCTGGGTTCGGGTTTGACAACATGAAATGACGGATGCCGTATGGCGTCAGTTCCTTGGTGAGGCCGTCCGAACAAACCAGGATTCGCATACCAGGGATCACCGGCAAGATCCGGAAGTCAGGCACCGGTGGTTCGTGGAATCCGACGGCCCTGGTGATGACGTTGCCGTGCGGGTGCACATCGGCTTCCTCGCGGGTGATCCGGCCGGCATCAACGAGCTCCTGGACCACTGAATGGTCGACGGTAATCTGCTCGAGCACCCCTGAGACCAGCTGGTACACCCGTGAATCACCGATATTGAACACGATCCATTGCGGAGCGCCCGATTCAAGCGCGAGCGCGACGCCCGTCACTGTGGTCCCGGTGCCGAGGTCCGTGACGCCTTCGCCCTTGGCCATGTCTTCTACCGCGAGCGACAGCGCTCGTGTGATCGACGAGGCATCAGTCTCCGAGCGATGCGCAAACTCAGCCAGCCTGGTCACGACCGCCGAACTGGCGACGTCGCCGGCGGAATGGCCGCCCATGCCGTCTGCCACCGCAAAGATCGGCGGAACACTCACCACTGAGTCTTCGTTGACTTCACGGCGATGACCGGTGTCTGTCAACGACGCCCACGAGAGAGTAAGGGTGTTTTCACCAGACGGCAATGTCACAGTGAAGTTGTTCGAGCCTTGACCGATCTGGGTCACAGGTGGCGCCTTCCGAATGCGGATGTGCCGGCGGGCGTGATGCTCATATGCCAACCGGGAGGATCTCGATGATATTACCGTCACCGATGTCTACCCGCGCGCCAGGCAACACCACAAGCGAAGACCCGGGCGATAATCTTTGGGTGTTCCCAGGGCTCGCGGTGACGCGGGTACCGTTGGTCGAACCGAGGTCTGTTACGACAACAGCGTCGCCCAGCTGGCGGATTTCCAGATGTGTTCCCGAGACCGCCGAGGTGGGTGAGTCCACGGTAATCAGCCGAGGAATTACGCCGTGAGACACGCGAGGTGAACGAGGGTGGCGTCCCAGGACGCAGGGTGCCGCCAGCAAAAAGTGTTTGTCATGACCCGAGCGCTTGCTGTGCAGGGTGAACCTGAAAAAACCGGTGGCGGGGGTGGGTTCGCTATCCTCCTCAGCGACAGCGGTGCCGTGAACGAGTAGCGGCGTAAGGCGGGGAGTTGTGATGACAGTGTCAGCATCGCTGGCCGGCATCCGAACGTTTGACCTGAGCACGGTGTCAGCCAACGGGATGCCCGTCACCGTGTGGACCGCCTGGATCTGGTGCCTCAGCGCTGCCTCTGTGCTCGATGCGTACGCAGCAGCTTTACTGAGAGTCGCATCCGGATCGATCGCTGCGTCAGCCCCCACATTTCGCGACCAGTGCAGGGCCTGACCGGCAATTATCCCGGCGTCCAGAGGCGATCCGCCGCGCAGGCGATCTTCGGGAAGCACCGGTCCTGCTGGATCACCGATGGCGATTCCGATCACCGATTGAAAATCGGCCAACAGCCACGGTCGGATGTCGCGGTCGCTGAACCTGCGCGAGCCACCGACCGAGTACATGTCGGCGACGATTTCGCCCCGGATAACCGCAGAGACTCCGACGCCGTCTGAGTCGTCTGCCGGCTCAGGCCCGGAGGATTCCGGCACGATCACGACAAAACTCGGGATCGCATCTGCCCCAGACAGCGGGAGCAGTGCAACGACGGTCTCCACGTCGATCGCATCCTGAGCGACGATCGCGCTGAGGCGATCGACGATGGCCTGCGATGTCGCGGCAGGAACGGCAGCGAGGAAGGCGCGTCCGACGACGAAGAGCCAGCTGGCTTCGTGGCCGGACGCCAGGGAACAGCCCACACGACCAGTGATCATGCGTCCCTGCCTCCCGTCACACTTCGCTTGACTCTATTCTCCGATGTATGACATCACGTGCTTAATCCGCGTGTAGTCCTCGAACCCGTACATCGACAGGTCTTTACCGTAACCGGAATGCTTGAAACCACCGTGCGGCATCTCAGCGACGATCGGAATGTGCGTGTTGATCCAGACGCAGCCGAAGTCAAGTCCCTTGGCCAGGCGCATCGCCCTGCCGTGGTTGCTTGTCCATACTGACGATGCAAGCCCATAAAGCGAGTCGTTGGCGAAGCGCAGCGCCTCGGCCTCATCGCTGAAACGTTGGACCGTGATGACGGGGCCGAAGATCTCGTTCTGCACTGCCTCGTCGTTCTGCTGAAGCCCACTGACGATCGTGGCTTCGTGGAAGTAGCCGATGTCGCCCTGGCGATGCCCGCCGAGCTCGATCACCGCGTGGTCGGGCAGACGGTTTATGAATCCACTCACCTGAGCAAGCTGGTTCGCGTTGTTGACCGGGCCGAACAGGATGCCTGCTTCATCCGGTGCACCGGTCTTCGCGTTGTCCCTGGCGTACGCGGCGAGCGCGGCAACAAACTCATCGTGGATGCCGGCCTGCACGAGCACTCGCGTTGCCGCTGTGCAGTCCTGGCCGGCGTTGAAGTATCCGGCTGCGGCGATGCCGGCGACGGCCGACTCGATGTTGGCGTCATCGAAGACGATGACGGGCGCCTTGCCGCCCAGCTCCAGGTGCACGCGCTTGAGATCGACGGATGCTGCCTTGGCGACCTCCATGCCCGCTCTGACAGATCCGGTGATCGAGACGAGCTGCGGAATCCGGTGGTCGATCATTGCTGCACCGGTGGTGCGGTCACCCATTACGACGTTGAGCACGCCGGCAGGCAGGAATTCAGAGGCAACCTCGGCCAGCAACAGCGTGGCGCTCGGCGTGGTGTCAGAAGGCTTCAGCACTGTGGTGTTTCCCGCAGCCAGCGCAGGGGCGAACTTCCAGACCGCCATGTTCAGTGGGTAGTTCCACGGTGTGACCTGTCCGACGACGCCGATGGGCTCGCGACGAACAAATGACGTGTGATTGGCCATGTACTCGCCGGCTGACTTGCCCTCGAGGTTGCGTGCGGCTCCGGCGAAGAAGCGGATCTGGTCGACCGAGAGCATGATCTCGTCTTCGACGAGGGTGGCACGCGGCTTTCCGGTGTCGCGTGACTCAGCGTCGGCGAATTCCTCGACGCGGGCTTCGACAGCATCCGCAATCCGGAAGAGTGCAAGCTGGCGCTCTGACGGCGTGGTTTCGCCCCACGTCTCGAAGGCGGCAGCTGCGGCTTTGTATGCACCGTTCACGTCGTCCGCGCTTGAAATCGGGCTGGTGCCGTAGACGGCCTCGGTCGCTGGATCGACAAGATTCAGGCGTGCATCTGACGTCGATTCAACGAAGTCGCCGTTGACAAAATTACGTAGTTCTCGATCGCTCATGGGGGCGATTCTAATGCGTTCACCCTGTTGCATCAGAGCGCAAAGTGTTAGGAATCCGCAGTTTTTGAGGCGTTTCGCCACGGATTCGCTTGTTGAGGTACTCATTCAATGCCACAATCGTTGCATGAGTGCACCTGGGCGCAGCACGGCCAAGCCGATGCAACTTGACGCTGTCTCCAAGAAGATCATTGAGCAGCTGCAAGTGGACGGGCGACGCTCCTATGCAGAGATCGGCAAAGCTGTCGGCTTGAGCGAGGCGGCAGTCCGACAACGTGTGCAGAAGTTGACGGATGCCGGCGTCATGCAGGTCGTCGCCGTCACCGACCCGATGCAGCTCGGATTCACCCGCCAGGCCATGATCGGCATCCGTGCATCAGGGGACACCCGAGTCCTGGCCGAAAAATTGTCAGAGATCCCCGCAATCGACTATGTCGTCCTGACGGCAGGCAGCTTCGACCTCTTGGCCGAAGTCGTCTGTGAAGACGATGAGGAGCTGATAGCCCTACTCAATTCGCAGATCCGCAATCTTGATGGGGTCCTCTCCACCGAGACATTTGTCTATCTCAAGCTGCATAAGCAGTTCTATAACTGGGGAACACGATAAAGATGTCATTCAACCAATCAGCACCCACCGTGTACAGCGACGCCGAGAACGCTGCAATGCAGCAGAAGGCCAAGGATCACCTCTGGATGCATTTCGCCCGCCAGTCAGTACTTGAGTCAGGCCAGGGCGTGCCGATCATCACCAAGGGCAGCGGTCACCATATCTGGGACTCCAACGGCAAGAAGTACATCGATGGCTTGAGCGGGCTGTTCGTTGTCAACGCCGGCCACGGTCGCAAGCGCCTCGCCGAGGTTGCCGCCAAGCAGGCTGAAGAGCTCGCGTTCTTCCCGATCTGGTCGTACGCCCACCCGAACGCCATCGAGCTGGCTGACCGCCTCGCGTCGTACGCCCCTGGTGACCTCAACCGCGTGTTCTTCTCCACCGGCGGCGGCGAAGCCGTTGAGACAGCATTCAAGCTTGCGAAGTATTACTGGAAGCTGCAGGGACGACCCACCAAGCACAAGGTCATCTCGCGGGCCGTTGCCTACCACGGCACCCCGCAGGGCGCGCTGGCGATCACCGGCATCCCCGCGATGAAAGAAATGTTCGAGCCGGTGACCCCGGGTGGGTTCCGCGTTCCAAACACGAACTTCTACCGCGCCGAAGAAATGAGCCCAGGACTCGGTCTCGGCGAAGACCTCGAGAAGTTCGGTGTCTGGGCAGCGAATCGGATCGAAGAGATGATCCAGTTCGAAGGTCCTGAAACTGTTGCAGCCGTGTTCCTTGAGCCGGTTCAGAACTCGGGTGGTTGCTTCCCGCCTCCCCCCGGATACTTCCAGCGTGTGCGCGAGATCTGCGACAAGTACGACGTCCTTCTCGTTGCCGATGAAGTCATCACCGGCTTCGGTCGCATCGGCGAGATGTTCGCCTCCACCGCGTACGGCTTCCAGCCCGACATGATCACCTGCGCCAAGGGCATGACGAGTGGATACTCGCCGATCGGCGCCACGATCATCAGCGACCGTATCTACGAGCCCTTCAAGCACGGCGACACTGCGTTCTACCACGGCTACACATTTGCCGGCCACCCGGTGTCGTCCGCTGTTGCCCTGGCCAACCTAGACATCTTCGAAGAAGAGAAGCTGCTGGAAAACGTGCGAGAGAATTCGCCGCTGTTCCGGGCAGAACTCGAAACACTCCTCGACCTGCCGATCGTCGGCGATGTTCGCGGAGACGGCTACTTCTTCGGCATCGAGCTGGTGAAGGACAAGAAGACCAAGGAGACCTTCAACGACGAGGAGTCCGAGCGTCTGCTGCGCGGCTTCCTCTCTGGTGCCCTGTTCGACGCGGGCCTCTACTGCCGTGCGGATGACCGCGGCGACCCCGTCGTGCAGCTCGCTCCCCCGCTCACCATCGGCCCATCGGAGATTCGCGAAATCGGAAGCATCCTCCGCGGGGTGTTGTCAGAGGCCACGAACCACCTCTAAACCACCAGACCGCGTCAGGGAGCGGTAGCCCGAGCCGCTCCCTGACGCGCCAGAACCACAACTACTCTTCGTCTCCTTCCTGTTCGGCGAATGCCCACTCAGGCAGATGACCCGATGACATCACGGTGTTCAGCAACAACGCCATCCCATAGCTCGGATCGATGGCGAGAGCCCGGTCGAGGAAGATTCCCGCGACAGATCCGCGGCCAAGTGCCCACGAGAGCCAGGCCAGAATGCACAGGGGTGCAGGTCTTGCCGCTTTCGGGGCGAGTGCAACCACCCGCTTCAGAAGCGCGAGTGCACGCTCGATCCTCTCCGGGTCTGGTCGCTCGTCAGTCATGCCCAGGATGAGATCGGATCCGAGGTCGGGAATCGATCGGCTCTCTCTATCGGTCAGGTCCGCTGCCCTGTCTGCGGCATGCTGCTCGAGCTCGTCTCGTACGATGTCGTCCATGCTCTGGCCGGTAGACCGCTGAATTGCGGCGTAGTGCTGGTTGAGGATGTACGACTCGATACCCTGCTCCTTGCCGAAGGCGAACTGCAACATCATTTGGTCACGGTTGGCCGGGCTCTGCACGAGAAGCAGCAGGGCGACGGCCTCGTCAACGGCGAGATCGTCAGGGTCCCATTCAAGGGCGAGCTCAGCCAATTCGACAGGGTCGAGCAGGTCGGTCAGCGTGTCGATGAGCGCCATGGCAGCATCGGGCGCATGCACCGCGGCAAGGTATCGCCGATACGTCCTGCCGAACCGCTCCTTCGATGCCCGGTCGACCTCAGGAAGATCGGCGCGGCTGAGCAGCCGGCCGAGCTGCGCTCGCTCCTCGGGAAGCACATCATTCAGCGGCGACTGCGCGATCGCGCTCAAGGGGCGACCAGAGCCTGGGCACTCGGGGTCGAGGAAGGAACCCCAGCCATCGCTGCCAACGCACAGCGCATCAGTGATCACGAATCCCGAGCTTTCGATGCGGGAGAGCAGAGTCGTCGCGAACCGCTGGTGCGGCAGCCCAACTGACTCGTCGAATCGATCATCCGTGTAGAGCACGGGCACAACCGCGTCGACACCTGGCAGTCTGCAGAGTGTGCCGACGATTGTGGTCGCGATGCGTTTGTACACCGCCTCTGACAGGTCGGGGTCTGGAAGGTTGAAGCGCAATGCGCCACAGGTTCGGGATCCCCTGAAGGCGACGAGTATTACGCTGTTCTCCGGCACGAAGCCGCTCAATTGGGGAACCAGGGCCAGGAGGTCCTGTGGTCCCTTCGCTTTCACAATGGTCGGTTGCATGGGGCAACCCTGCGCCACAGCAGGTCGCCCGGCGCCGCAATGCCGCAACCTGTGTAGAACTCTCACGACCGAGAGCCTGTGGATGACTCCCGTCACACCTTGTCAGTACTCCTGTTACACCTCGTCAGTGATCGCGGCGGCGAACTGGGCGTTGTACAGGTTGTAGTAGGCACCTTCGGCAGCGAGCAGCTGGGCATGCGTGCCCTGCTCGACGATGTGCCCAGCCTCCATGACCAGAATCAGGTCGGCATCCCTGATCGTCGACAGGCGATGGGCAATCACGAAACTCGTCCGGTCGGCGCGCAGGGCGCTCATCGCCTTCTGCACCAGCACCTCGGTGCGCGTATCGACTGAGCTGGTCGCTTCATCGAGGATCAGCACGCTGGGCTTCGCGAGGAACGCCCTGGCAATGGTGAGCAGCTGCTTCTCCCCCGCGCTCACGTTGCTCGCCTCGTCGTCGAGGACTGTGTCGTACCCGTCTGGCAGCGAGTGCACGAACCTGTCGACGTAGGTGGCCCTGGCCGCCTCGAGTACGTCCTCTGTCGTGGCATCCGGTCGTCCGTATGCGATGTTGTCCCTGATTGTGCCGCCAAAGAGCCACGTTTCCTGTAGGACCATACCCATGCGTGACCGTAGATCGTTCCTGGTCATGGCGGCAATGTTGACACCATCGAGCGTGATGGTGCCGCCATCCAGCTCGTAGAAGCGCATGATCAGGTTTACCAGTGTGGTCTTACCTGCGCCGGTCGGGCCGACGATAGCGATGGTTTGGCCCGGCTCAACATGCAGGTTGAGGTCTTCGATCAGCGCCTTGTCAGGTGAGTAGCTGAACGACACGTCCTCGAAGACCAGCCGCCCCCTGTTCTCGACGGGACTCTCTGCCGGGTCAGGGTCTGGGCTCTGCTCCTTGGCGTCAAGCAGCTCGAACACCCGCTCGGCCGACGCGACACCGGATTGCAGCAGATTCGCCATCGAGCCAAGTTGGGCGAGCGGCTGGGTGAACTGCCGGGAGTATTGGATGAACGCCTGCACGTCTCCGAGTTGCATTGCACCGGATGCCACCTGCAGACCACCGACGACGGCAATCGCAACGTACACGAGGTTACCGATGAATGTCAGGGCCGGCTGGATCAAGCCGCTGATGAATTGGGCACCGAAGCTCGCTTTGAACAGCTCTTCGTTCTTGGCGGCGAATCGTTCTTCTACCTCGTGCTGACGACCGAACACCTTCACGAGTGCGTGACCGGTGTAAGTCTCCTCGATCTGAGCGTTCAGCTCACCGGTATTGGTCCACTGGGCAACGAACAATTTCTGCGACCGCTTGGCGATCAGCATCGTGATGATCAGGGTGAGCGGCACAGTGACGAGTGCGATCAGGGCGAGCAGAGGCGACAGCAGGAACATCATCAGCAGCACACCGATGACGGTCAAGAGCGAGGTGACGACCTGGCTCAGCGTCTGTTGCAGACTCTGCGAGACGTTGTCGACATCGTTGGTGACGCGGCTGAGCAGTTCTCCGCGCTGCATGGTGTCGAAGTATCGGAGTGGCAGATCGTTGATCTTGGCCTCGACATCTTCGCGCAGGCGGTAGACGGTGCGCTGCACGATGCCGTTGAGCACGTACGCCTGCAGATAACTGAAGACCGAGGCGAGGATGTAGAGGATCAGCGCCCACATCAACACGTTGGTGAGCGCAGCAAAGTTAATACCGGTACCCGGTATCAGGGTCATACCGCTGAGCATGTCGGCCTGTTGATTATCGCCCTGCGCACGGAGTCCGGCGATCACCTCAGCCTGAGACGCCCCAGCTGGCAGCTGCTTGGAAATAACGCCGGCGAAGATCAGGTTGGTACCCTCTCCCAAGAGGCGGGGGCCGAGCACTGAGAACGTCACGCTGACCACGGCCAGCACGATGACCAGGGACAGCAGCATCCGCTCAGGGCGCAGAGTGCCGAGCAGTCGTCTGGCCGACGGGCCGAAGTTCATCGACTTCTCGGCGGGCATTCCCATTCCGCCCATCGGGCCGCCTGGACCTCTCGGACCAGCTGGTGGCGCAGGTCGACGGGTCGTTGTGTTGTCGTCGGTCGTGTCGCTGTCGTCGCTCATGCTGCCTCCTCCGCTGCCAGCTGTGACAAGACGATTTCTCTGTACGTCTCAGACGACTCCAGAAGTTCGTCGTGGGTGCCACGCCCCACGATCTGCCCGTCATCAAGTACCAGGATTTGGTCGGCATCGATGATGGTTGAAACTCGCTGCGCGACAATGATCAACGTTGCCCCATCAGTGTTCCGTTTGAGCGCCTGCCTGAGCCTGGCATCGGTCGCCAGATCGAGGGCCGAGAACGAATCATCAAAGATATAGAGCTTCGGCCGCTTCACCAGAGCCCTGGCGATCGCCAGCCGCTGGCGCTGACCACCCGAAACACTGGTACCGCCCTGGGAGATCGGCGCATCAAGACCGCCCTCCATGTCTTCAACGAAGTCCTTGGCTTGAGCAGTCGTCAGAGCCTGCCAGATCTCGTCGTCGGTGGCATCCGGTTTGCCGTACTGCAGGTTGGTTCTCACGGTGCCTGAGAAGAGGTAGGGCTTTTGCGGCACCAGCCCGATATGGCCCCAGAGCAGGTCGGGGTTTAGCTCCGTGACATCGACTCCGTCGAAGAGCACCGCCCCGCTCGTTGCATCGAAGAGCCGCGGGATGAGGTTGATCAGGGTGGTCTTACCCGATCCGGTACTGCCGATGATGGCGGTCGTCTCACCGGGCTTGGCAAAGAATGTCACATTGCTGAGCACCGGTTGTTCGGCACCCGGATAGGCGAATGCGACGTCGATCAGCTCCACCTGGCCGTTGCCGGTCGTCTCGTTCACCGGGTCTACCGGCGGACGCACGCTTGATTCGGTGTCGAGTACCTCACTGATTCGATCGGCGCAGACTGCCGCGCGCGGAATCATGATGACCATGAACGTGGCCATCATCACCGACATCAGAATCTGCATCAGGTAGCTGAGGAACGCGATCAGCGTACCGACCTGCATCGAGCCATCCTCGATACGGAACGAACCGAACCAAATCACCGCGACGCTTGAGACGTTCAGCACCAGCATGACGACGGGGAACATCAGTGCAATCAGGCGTCCGGCACGCAGCGCAGTGTCTGTCACCTCGGCGTTGGCCGTGCCGAAGCGCTTGGTCTCGACGTCTTCACGAACGAACGCGCGGATGACGCGGATACCGGTCAGCTGTTCCCTGAGCACGCGGTTCACGGTGTCGATGCGCTTCTGCATCTTTCGGAACTGCGGAACCATGCGCGTGACGATCAGCAACACGGCAATGAGCAGCACCGGAACAGCGACGGCAATGAGCCAGGACAGCTGAAGGTCTTGCCTCATCGCCATGATGATGCCGCCGACGCAGAGGATTGGCGCGGCCACCATCAGTGTCGCGGAGGTCAGCACCATGATCTGCACCTGCTGCACATCGTTGGTCGATCGTGTGATCAGCGAGGGCGCCCCGAACTTGGTCACCTCCTGTTCGGAGAACTCACCGACCCGGGTGAAGACGGAAGCGCGTAGATCGCGGCCCAGTCCCATCGCTGCCTTCGCGCCGAAATACACGGCGATGATGGCGCAGACGATCTGCGCGAACGTGATGAGCAGCATCAACCCACCAGTGCGCAGGATGTATCCGGTATCCCCCGTCGCCACACCGTTGTCGATGATGTCGGCGTTCAGAGTTGGCAGGTATAGAGAGGCGATTGACTGCAGGAGCTGAAAAATCACGACGCCGACAAGCAGCCGCGTATACGGCTTGAGATAGTGCACCAGCAATTTCCACAGCACGGCAACTCCCCTTCGACTGCAGCGGATGCGTCAGTCAGTCCTCGTTATTCGAACAATTGCGAGATCCAGGCGATGTCGTCGGCCGACGGCTGCCATGCCGTCGCCGCTTCGACATTCTGGATGATCTGTTGCGGCTTGGTCGCACCGGCGATCACACTGGTCAGGCCGGGTTGGGCCAGCAGCCAAGCGAACGTCGCAGCGAGCATGGTGATTTCTCGCTCATCGCAGAACTTTTGGTATTCCTCGATGAGTTCCCATGGCGCGTTGTCGAGCAGATGCTTGCGGATCATCATGATCCGGCTGTCGGCAGGGCCGCCATCACGAGTGAATTTTCCGGTGAACAGGCCGTTGTACAGCGGGAAAAACGGCAGGAATCCCAAGCCGTACTGGTTGACCGCGGGCAGCACCTCATCTTCGGCATCGCGCACCAGCAGACTGTATTCGTTCTGCGACGAGATGAATCGCGGGTGACCACCGATTCGCGCGGTGAACTCGGCCTCGGCGATCTGCCATCCGCTGAGGTTGGAGTGCCCGATGTAGCGGATCTTGCCCTCGGTGATCAGGTCGTCGAGGGTTGCGAGCGTCTCTTCGATCGGAGTAAGGGGGTCTGGCTGATGCAGCTGATACAGATCGATCCAGTCGGTCTGCAACCGGCGAAGCGATGCCTCAACGGCTAATCGGATGTATCGGCGCGATCCCCGAGCACCCCAGTCGGGGCCGTTCAGACCACCCATGTCCATACCGAACTTCGAGGCAAGAACGATCTGATCGCGCTTGCCCTTCAGCGCCCTGCCCATGAGCGTCTCGCTGAGGCCGCGCTCTGCACCGTAGATGTCGGCGGTGTCGAAGAAAGTCACACCGCTATCGATCGCAGCATCGATCACGGCGTTCGTGCCGGCCTGGGTTTGCGTGGCGGTTCCGGTACGCCCAAAGTTATTGCAGCCAAGTCCGATGGTCGAAACGATCAGGCCAGAATCGCCCAGTGCTCGGTAGTGAATCTCTGCCATCCTCACAGCCTAGGTCCATGGCAGGCCACTCGCACCCGTGGCAGAGTGCAAGTTCTTCAGGCGCGTTCAGCTGCGAGCTGGCTATAGCCGCGCAATACGGCGATCTCGATGAACTCGAGGGGCATCGACGTGATCGATGCCAGACGTTCACCTACCGATTCGATGGGCTCGACGACCGCATGAGCAGAACGGATGCCGTCAGCGATGACGTGGAGCACCCCGGCTTGAGCGCGAACGAACGACCTGTCGACGACGCTTCCGTGGCCGGGAACAACGGCATCCGTCTCTCCGATCAGGCCGCCGAGGAGGTCGAGGGAAGCAGGCCAGTCAAGGGGAAAACTCCCTGAGCCAAACATCGGGGGTCCCGACTGCTCGATGACGTCCCCCACCAGCCAGGCGTTGGCGTCTGGCACATGCACGACGAGGTCTGTGTTTGTGTGGCCCTGCGGCAACGGAATGAGTTCGACAATCCGGCCACCGATATCGAGCGACTGTCGGTCGTGCACGAGGTGACTCGGTGGCGTGATCACGACCCCCTTCCAGTCATATTGCGGCGCAGCAGACGGATCCTGCTGCCAGGCGGCGAGTCTCGGTGCCTCGTATTGCTCAAAGTGGCTCGGAATCAGGTGGTGACCATAGATCGGCGCTGTCGGCGCGAAGTATTGGTTGCCGAACGTGTGGTCGTAGTGCGCATGGGTGTTGACGACCCAGCGGATCTCACCCGCGCCCAGAACTCGGGCGTCATCGGCGATCTCAGCGGCCTCCCTGGCGTTACTCCTGGTGTCCACCAGCAGGAGCCCGCCGTCGCCGCGGATCAGGCACACCGAGACGTCAAGTGGCTCATACCGCTGTTGATACACGCCGTCTGCAACTTCGATCCACGTCATCTGCCCACCCTAACTTGGTGCGGGGTTCCTCCACAGAAGCACGTATCGTCTCGGCGTGCACCACGTGGTTGTTGACCGCAGCTCTGTGGACGGCCGCTCGCTAGCCTCGCGCCATGAAACCAATAAACGACAGCACAATCGACAGCGCCGCGGCACCTGCGGCTGAGGCCGAGTTCGCCTTCGTCCGCTTCGAGAGTCCGGTCGGGCGGCTTGAACTTACGGCGAACGCCGGAGGCGAGATCGTGGCGGTGACGCTCGAGAGCGACGGAAGGCTTCCCCACGATGGCCAGCCTGAGCGGGCAACGACCTCGCTCCGCGCAGCAGCACGGCAGCTCCAGGAGTATTTCGCCGGCACACGCACCCTGTTCACCGTCAGGCTGGCCACCCCTGACGGAACCGAATTCCAACGTCGGGTCTGGCAACGGATCGCCGACATCCCGTTCGGTGAACATGCGACATATGGGCAGATCGCGCTGGATGTCGGCAAACCAGGGGCCGGACGAGCGGTGGGCGCTGCAGTTGCCGCCAACACCCAGCCGCTGCTTATTGGCTGCCACCGCGTGCTCGGCGTCTCAGGACACATCACCGGTTATAGCCAGGGACAGGGCACGGTGACCAAACAGTGGTTGTTGAACCACGAAGGCACCGCGCATCGCCCTGTGTCGGATTCGCAGTATCAGCCGCGCTTGCTGGCAACAACCTCGTCAACAACGAGCTCAAGTTCGCCTGCGGCACCATGATCGAGCCGATAGCCGGCAGCGGTAGCCCACGAGATCAGCTCAGAGGCCGTGCGGAAGTCCCGCGAGTTCTCGATGATCGCACGTGCGAACTCACCCTTTGACTTCTTGTTGAAGTGGTTGAGCGCCCGGCGACGACCGCCAGAATCGGTGACCACCCTGAGGAAGTACGAGCCATCACGTTTCGGAGCAGGTCCGAGCGCGACGTATGCCTCAGATCGGAAGTCGAGAATCAGGCCTGTTTCAGACGCCAGCGCCTCTGCGTTCGCCGTGCCCCAGTGCTTCTTCAGCGGCATGTCAGGAATGCGGGAGTCGTGTGACAGCCGATAGGCCGGGATCGGGTCGAGCGCCTTCACCAGTCCGAACAGCGCAGAGTGCACAGCAACGTGGGAGGCTGCGAAATCACGCTGGTTCGGCGTCAGGGTCACCGCATCGAGTGCGTCATAGAGCACACCGGTGTAGCGATCGAGCACAGGCATTGTCGCCGAGGAGGTGACCGTCAGATTGCGGCCGATTTCGGAGTGCTGCTTCGGCCCCAGCTTCAGCGCAGTGATGGTGGCTTCAGAATCATGGGCAAGGGAACGCAACGCACGAACGAGAAGGCGCCGACGAGAGTTCAACTCCGAATACGCAAGCGTATCGAAATCGAGCTTCTCGTCGGCGCCTCCGTCGCGCTTCGTTTCAGAAGGCGGAAGTACTACCAGCAAGGGAAAGCTAGACCAGCTCTGCCGAACGAGCCACGATCGTGACCGTGTTGTTCTCTACCGAGAGGAAACCATCTGCGGCATGAGCCACGATCTTCTCTCCGGATGCAACGGTGATACGAACTTCACCGCTGGCGAGAACCGCGAGCATCGGCTCGTGACCGGCAAGAATACCGATCTCGCCCTCGACGGTCTTGGCGATGACCAGGGTGGCCTCGCCGGACCACACCTGGTGGTCCGCCGAGACGACACTGACGCTAAGGGGCGCCGAAGCCATAGCTACGCGTTCTCTTTCTGGATCTTCGCCCAGAGTTCCTCGACGTCGCTGAGTCCACCGACGTTGAAGAAGGCCTGCTCGGCCACGTGGTCGAATTCACCCTTGGCGATGGCGTCGAACGACTCGATGGTCTCCTTGAGCGGAACCGTCGAGCCCTCTACACCGGTGAACTTCTTCGCCATGTAGGTGTTCTGCGACAGGAACTGCTGGATACGACGAGCGCGCGAAACGGTGACCTTGTCTTCTTCAGAGAGTTCGTCAACACCGAGGATCGCGATGATCTCCTGGAGTTCCTTGTTCTTCTGCAGAATCGCCTTGACCGTGGTGGCCACGCGGTAGTGGTCTGCACCTAAGTAACGCGGGTCCATGATGCGGCTGGTCGAGGTCAGCGGGTCGATGGCCGGGTAGAGGCCCTTCGACGCGATTTCACGCGACAGCTCGGTCGTGGCGTCAAGGTGGGCGAACGTCGTTGCCGGAGCCGGGTCGGTGTAGTCGTCAGCAGGCACGTAGATGGCCTGAAGAGACGTGATCGAGTGGCCACGGGTCGAGGTGATGCGCTCCTGGAGCACACCCATCTCGTCGGCGAGGTTCGGCTGGTAACCCACGGCGGACGGCATACGACCGAGAAGGGTCGACACCTCAGAACCGGCCTGGGTGAAACGGAAGATGTTGTCAATGAAGAGCAGAACGTCCTGCTTCTGCACGTCACGGAAGTACTCAGCCATGGTCAGTGCGGAGAGGGCGACGCGCAGACGCGTTCCCGGCGGCTCGTCCATCTGGCCGAATACAAGCGCAGTCTTGTCGAAGACGCCTGCTTCTTCCATTTCGTGGATGAGGTCGTTACCTTCACGGGTACGCTCACCGACACCGGCGAACACCGACACACCACCGTGGTCCTGCGCAACGCGCTGGATCATTTCCTGGATCAGAACCGTCTTACCAACACCTGCACCACCGAAGAGGCCGATCTTTCCACCCAGTACGTACGGGGTCAAAAGGTCGATCGACTTGATACCGGTTTCGAAGAGCTGAGTCTTCGACTCGAGCTGGTCGAATGCCGGGGGCTTGCGGTGGATGGGCCAGCGCTCGGTGATCTCGATCTTCTCGCCGGGCTCGGCGTTGAGCACCTCGCCGATGACGTTGAAGACCTTGCCCTTGGTGACGTTTCCGACCGGAACCGTGATGGGCGAACCGGTGTCCTGGACTTCCTGGCCACGGACAAGTCCGTCAGTCGGGTTCAGCGCGATCGCACGAACGAGGTCATCACCGAGGTGCTGTGCAACCTCGAGCGTGATGATCGACGTGGTCTCACCGATGACGACGGACGTCTTCAGTGCGTTGTAGATGCCGGGAATCGAGTCGTGCGGGAACTCGATGTCGACGACGGGGCCCGTCACGCGGGCGATACGGCCCACGGCACCAGCCGGCGCCACGGCCGCGACTGGCGCGGTTGCGGTGTCAGTCATTGCTCTCTCTTCTCTGCTTAGTTCTTGGCGGATGAGAGCGCGTCGGCTCCACCCACGATCTCGGAAATCTGCTGGGTGATCTCTGACTGACGGGCATTGTTGGCCAGTCTCGTGTAGTCAGTGATCAGCTTGTCTGCGTTGTCGCTTGCGGACTTCATTGCCTTCTGGCGGCTGGCGTGCTCTGACGCAGCCGACTGCAGCATGGCATTGAAGAGACGGCTTTCGATGTAAACCGGAAGCAGTCCATCGAGAACAGTCTCGACATCCGGCTCAAACTCGTACAGCGGCAGAATCTCTTTGTCGCCTGGCTGCTCTACGCCTTCGACAACCTCAAGAGGAAGCAGTCGAACAACCTCAGGAACCTGGCTGACCATGCTGACAAAGCGGTTGTAGACGATGTGAATCTCGTCGACGCCACCGTCTTCGTGATCGCGCAGGAAGGTCTCGAGCAGTGCGTCGCCGATCTCCTTCGCTGTGTCGAACTGTGGCTGGTCAGTGCCACCGGTCCAGACGCGCTCTGCAGCGCGTCGGCGGAATCCGAAGTAAGCAACTGCCTTGCGGCCGACAAGGAAGTACACGACATCCTTGCCCTGGCTGCGCAGCAGTGTGCTGAGTTCTTCGGCTTCCCTGAGCACCTGAGAGCTGAATGCGCCTGCGAGTCCGCGGTCCGACGTGAAGATAACAACGGCTGCCCGTTCAATCTTC
This sequence comes from Leifsonia sp. A12D58, assembly GCF_047530025.1. NCBI lineage: Bacteria > Bacillati > Actinomycetota > Actinomycetes > Micrococcales > Microbacteriaceae > Leifsonia > Leifsonia sp. A12D58. The sequence goes on from NZ_JBLJAT010000006.1 coordinate 56,208, forward strand.
TCCGGCTCGGTCGTGAGTACGTGCTCAACGTTCGAGTACGTCGCCACTGCCGACACCGCGCGTGTGATCGCACGCGAATACGGGGTTGACGCTGCGACTCGCGCCTGCGCCTTCTGGATGCGCGAGGCGGAGATCAGCTCCATGGCCCGAGTGATCTTCTTGGTCGTCTGGGCAGATTTAATCTTCTGCCGGTAGACCCGAAGTTGCGCTCCCATGTGTCTCCTGTGGTTCTGAGGTTAGGTGTTTATGAAGTAGAAGGTGATCGAACGAGTCGAACTAGCGCTTCTGCTTCACAATCTTTTCCTGGTTGACGTCTTCTGCGGCGATGGCTTCAAACTTCTCTGATCCGACAGAGGCGAGCGGCTTGCCCTCACCCGTCTGGAACTCGAGCTTGAACTTGTCGACCTCTGCATCGAGCGTCGCCACAGTGGCGTCGTCGAGAACATTGGTCTCGCGCAGCGTGCTCAACACGGTGGTGTTGCGGCCGAGGTAGTCGAGCAGCTCGCGCTCAAAGCGCAGGATGTCTTCGACAGGAACCTCGTCGAGCTTGCCCTTTGTTCCGGCCCAGATCGAAACGACCTGGTCCTCAACGGGGTACGGCGAGTACTGCGGCTGCTTCAGCAGCTCGGTGAGGCGTGCGCCACGAGCGAGCTGACGGCGGCTGGCCGCGTCGAGGTCGGATGCGAACATCGCGAATGCCTCGAGCGAGCGGTACTGGGCCAGCTCAAGCTTGAGCGTTCCAGAGACCTTCTTGATCGACTTGACCTGGGCGTCTCCACCAACACGCGAGACCGAGATTCCCACGTCAACAGCGGGGCGCTGGTTGGCGTTGAAGAGGTCTGACTGCAGGAAGATCTGGCCGTCGGTGATCGAGATCACGTTGGTCGGGATGTAAGCGGAGACGTCGTTTGCCTTGGTCTCGATGATCGGCAGGCCGGTCATAGAGCCAGCACCCAGCTCGTCGGAGAGCTTGGCACAACGCTCGAGCAGACGGGAGTGCAGGTAGAAGACGTCACCCGGGTAAGCTTCGCGACCCGGCGGACGACGCAGCAGCAGCGAAACTGCACGGTAGGCCTCTGCCTGCTTCGACAGGTCATCGAAAACGATGAGGACGTGCTTGCCGCCGTACATCCAGTGCTGGCCGATGGCCGAACCGGTGTACGGAGCGAGGTACTTGAAGCCGGCGGGGTCAGATGCCGGAGCAGCCACGATGGTGGTGTACTCCATCGCGCCGGCGTCCTCGAGTGCACCCTTCACCGAAGCGATGGTTGAACCCTTCTGGCCGATTGCTACGTAGATGCAGCGAACCTGCTTGTTTACGTCGCCTGACTCCCAGTTGGACTTCTGGTTGATGATGGTGTCGATCGCGATAGCGGTCTTACCGGTCTGGCGGTCACCGATGATCAGCTGGCGCTGTCCGCGGCCGACGGGGATCATGGCGTCGATGGCCTTGATACCGGTCTGCATCGGCTCGTGCACGCTCTTACGCTGCATGACGCCAGGCGCCTGCAGTTCGAGGGCGCGACGACCTTCTGACTTGATCTCGCCGAGACCATCGATGGGAGCACCCAGCGGGTCAACGACACGGCCGAGGTAGCCGTCACCGACGGGGACCGAGAGAACTTCACCGGTGCGGTGAACTTCCATGCCCTCGACGATTCCGGTGAACTCACCGAGTACGACAACACCAATCTCATCTTCGTCGAGGTTCTGAGCCAGGCCCAGGGTTCCATCGGCGAACTTGATGAGTTCGTTTGCCATGACGCCGGGAAGACCCTCAACGTGAGCAATGCCGTCGCCAGCGGTGGTGACGTACCCAACCTCGGTGGTCGAAGCCTTGTTCGGCTCGTAGGACTTCACGAAGTCCTTGAGAGCGTCGCGGATCTCATCGGGGCTGATCGTTAGTTCTGCCATCATCTTCCCTTTTCTGTACGGGGTGTACAGGTTCTGTCTGTGCGAGACGTTTCCGTCTCGAGGTTTCTAAGTGCTTGTGGCTGAGAATCAGCCAGCGAGCTGAAGTCTCAAGTCGTTCAAACGCGATGAGACGCTGCCGTCAATCACGTCGTCACCAATCTGGATACGTACGCCACCGATCAGCGCTTTGTCGACGACCTGGTTGACCAGGAGCGAACGACCGTAGCGAGTAGCGAGGCCGGCGATAAGCCGATCGAGCTGCGCCTGGGCGAGCGGAGCCGCCGAGGTGACGGTGGCGATGAAGTGACCTGACTGGTCCGCGACAACGGATGCCGCGTAGCGAAGGAGTTCGCCGATTCGACGGCCGCGAGGCTGACGTACCAGGTGGCGAACAATCGCGAGTGTCTGAGCAGAGACCTTGCCGGACAGCAGCGCGTCAACGACGCGCGCCTTGGCATCTGCATTGCCCAACTTGCTGGCCAAAGCCAGCTCGAGCTCTGCGTCTGAAGAAACCGCGACACCGAACGAGAACAGTTCGTCCTCGATCGAGGTGCCGGCCGGGACAGACAGAGCGACTGTGCGCAGCCCGAGATCTTCGATCCCGGCGAGCACGTCGTCATGGCTGGACCACCGGGCAGCTGCAACGCTCTGCAAGAGCGAAAGAGCTGTCGGCGTTACTGCGCTTCCGAACACGCTCGAGACGAGCGCGGTCTTGGCCGCAGCATCCGCAGACGGATCTGCGAGTGCCGAAAGCAGCTGAGGCGAGTCGCCGACGACTCGGCCGGCGTTGAAAAGGCTTTCGCCCGTCGCCAGATCGGCCGAGCTGCCACTGGCAGCCAATGCCGCCCGCGTCAGGGCCAAAGCTTCTCTGGTGGCGCTTCCCATGCTGTTAGTTCTTCCCTGCTGAAGGCGTTGCCTTCTCCGACGCCTCAAGGTCAGCCAGGAAGCGGTCGACAATGGCTGCGGCCTTCGCGTCGTCAGTCAGGCTTTCGCCAATGACACCCGATGCGAGGTCGATTGCCAGGGTGCCGACTTCGGAGCGAAGCGACACAACGGCCGCCTGGCGCTCTGCTTCGATCTGAGCCTGTGCGGTTGCGGTAATACGAGCGGCTTCGGCCGAGGCCGCATCCTTCTGCTCGGCGACGATCTTCTGACCGTCGGCACGAGCCTGCTCGCGAATCTGTCCAGCTTCGACGCGTGCCTCAGCAAGCTGAGCCGTGTACTGCTCAAGAGCAGCCTCGGCCTTGCGCTGGGCATCGTCTGCCTTAGCGATGTTGCCCTCGATGGCCTCTGCACGGTCGTCAAGCATCTTCTGCACCTTCGGAAGCACGAGCTTCCAGAAGAAGAACAGGATCACGACGAAGCAGACCAACGACCAAACAATGTCGTATGTCTCTGGGATGAGCGGATTACGCGTCTCACCCTCAGCGGCAGCTGCAATCACTGCGTGAAGCATCATGCCTCCTAACTAGAGTGAAAAGAGGACTATGAGGTGAAGATGAAGTACGTTGCGATACCGATGAAGGCGAGTGCCTCGGTGAATGCGATACCGATGTACATGAGGACCTGGAGGCGGCCAGCGAGTTCAGGCTGACGAGCCACGCCCTCGATGGTCTTGCCAACGACGATACCAACGCCGATTGCCGGGCCGATTGCTGCGAGGCCGTAACCGACAGTCGCGATGTTTCCCGAGAGTGCCGCGAGAACGGTAGTTGCGTCCACGTGTGTTTCCTTCCGTGATGAGCGAATTAGACGGATGTCGAATTCGTTGTTTAGTGTTCCTCAGCCAGCGCAAGCTGGATGTAGACAGCGGTGAGCAGAGAGAAGATGTAGGCCTGGAGCAGTGCGATCAAGACCTCGAAGAGGGTGAAGGCGAAACCGAAGACCAGGGTGCCTGCACCGAACAGCTTGAAGCCGCCGTCTGCGGTGAAGAAGAAGAACTGCGTTGCGCTGAAGAACAGCACCAGCAAAAGGTGACCGACAACCATGTTCATCAGGAGTCGAAGGGTCAGCGTGACCGGACGAATGATGAAGGTCGAGACGAATTCGATCGGCGTGACGATGATGTACAGCGCCGGCGGAACTCCGGGTGGGAACAGTGCGTTACGGAAGAAGTTCTTGGGGTTCTTCTTCACACCGGCGTAGATGAATGTGGCGTATGCAGTCAGACCAAGCACCAGCGGGACGCCGATAACCGATGTTCCGGCGATGTTCAGACCAGGGATGACACCCGTGATGTTCATGAACAAGACCATGAAGAAGATCGCGGTCAGAAGCGGCAGGAAACGCTTGCCGTCCTTCTTGCCAAGGAGGTCTTCTGCAATGTTGACTCGAACGAAGTCGAGACCCATTTCGGCCACACTCTGCATGCGAGTCGGAATGACCTTCATGCGCCGTGTGGTGAGCCAGAAGAAGAGCATGAGCACGACGACCGCGAGAACGCGGATCATCATGATGCGGTTCATTGCGAATGGTGTATCCGCAAAGAGCACAATTTCGGGAAAGAATTCATTGATGGTGGGACCATGGAAGCCCCCGTCGTCAGTTGCAGACGGAAGCAGCAGGTTCACAGCGGTTTCTAGCAGCGCTATCTCCTGTTTCGGGGCGGTGAGCTCTGCTCTCCGAGCGACGAACGAATGACTGGATTACGACATGCAAATGCATGGGTAAGCCGGGGGGAATCGCTTATGACTCTAGCAAATAACTGAGGATCCACCCAATCGAGATGCGGGTTTTTTCAGGTTCAGTCGTGCTGAGGGGCCTCTGGGAGCTTGACATCACTCACATAGGGCACTCGGCTCTTCGCCAGCACGACGACGTCAACGACCAGGGATCCAACGACGCCGGCAATGATGCTGAGGAACAACACAACGTTGTTGAGCCACGCCTGGTCCTTGAGCAGAAAGACCAGAACGATGAAAACGATGAACTTGAGCAGCCAGCCACCCATAACGATGCCGAAGAACCCACCGATCGCTGCCTCACTGCCCGCGTAACGGTTAGCTACCAGCAGGCTGCCTGCTGTGACGCCCATGAACACAAGCGCCATAGCAGTGCCGATCAGGGCGCTGATGACCCCTGGGCCACCCGCGAAGATCCAGCCGAGGATGGCACCGACAATCGCGATGCCCAGCGCGAGGTACGAGCCGTAGATCAGCGTCTTGCGGAAAACGGGAAGGGAGGTGGGCTCTGGCCCTCTGGTCGAAGCTGCGGGCGGGGTGGACGTCATGTGGTCTCCTCGACGATTTCTGAAGCCTCGTCGAGTGGATCGAGTCTGGCAATGGGTTTGGTGGCGGCTCTCTCAGGGGTGAGCTGGCTGGCCGCCTCGATCGCCTTGCGGCGACTGAGGGGGGCGAGCGTCACGACAGTGCAGATGAGAAGAGAAAGCACCAGGAAGATGGTTGCGTACCAGTTGGACAGCTGGAAATAGACCGGCAGCACGAAGTACAGCAGGCATCCGATCGACGCAGCGGCTGTCCAGCCGTAGAAGATCAGGACCGCGTGCAGGTGCGAGTGCCCCATGTCGAGCAGTCGGTGGTGCAGATGCTTGCGGTCGGCACTGAAGGGCGATTTACCTGCTCGCACCCGCCTAAACACAGCAAGTCCGAAGTCAAGCAACGGAATGATCAGGATCGCGACAGGCAACAGGATCGGGATGAACGCGGGGAAAAGCTGCGAGCGATTGATCGCTCCAGGGTCGACCTGTCCGGTGATCGCAATCGCCGAGGTGGCCATCAGCAGACCGACGAGCAGGGCTCCGGCATCCCCCATGAACATCTTGGCCGGATGCCAGTTCACGGGCAGGAAGCCAACACAGGCGCCGACGAGGATCGCGGCGATGAGTGAGGCCAGGTTGAAGTAGTTGGTCGGTGACGTTTCGCGCACCAGTAAATAGCTGTAGAGGAAGAACACGCCGTTGGCGATGAGAGCGACCCCGGCGACCAGACCGTCAAGACCATCGATGAAGTTGATCATGTTCATAACGAGCACGATGGCGAAGACCGAGATGAAGATCGACATCCAGCCGGAGCCGACGCTGAGACCACCGATCGGCAACGAGTAGATCTGCACGCCGCCCTGCCAGGCGATGAGCCCGGCGGCAATGAACTGGCCGGCAAGCTTCGTCATCCAGTCGAGGTCCCAGATGTCGTCTGCGACACCGATCAACACGATTAGCAGGGCCGCCCCGAGGATCGCCAAGATCTGTTGCGGATTGGAGAACACCAGTTTGAGTGGGGCGAACTGGGCCGAGATGAGATAGGCGAACCCAAAAGCCGCCAGGATGCCGATGAACATCGCGATACCGCCGAGCCGCGGCGTCGGCCTGGTGTGCACGTCGCGGTCACGAATCTTCGGGTACAGCCGGTACCGGTGGCTGAGTTTCAGCACAATGAGCGAGAGCCCGAAGGTCACGAGTGCTGCGACCAGGGCGATGAGAATAAAGAGGGTCATCGGGCTAGTCGGTTGACGTCTCTGACGCAGCGGATGCCGGCGACAGGCTGTCTGTCTCGGCAGTTGCTGTTGTCGTTTCTGAGGCCGACCCTGCCGACGCCTCTACTGCCGACGCCTCTGCTGCTGTGAGCTCCGGCGCTGTGGCCTCTGGCGCCAACGCGTCACCGATCACCGCAGCGATCTCATCGCGCGAGATGACACCGTTGCGGACAATCACGAGTGTGCCGCCATTCGAATCGAAGCGGGTCGCATCGATGATCGTCGACGATGTGTCGCCTGGGCGGTCACCGATGGCCTCGTAAGCGAGTCCGGCCACTCCCCCATCGAGGTAAATCGCGACCGAAGTATCGAGCATGTCTTCGGCGCCGGCTGCGTCGATGGCAGACGGCATCCCTGTGCGGTTTGCCGACGACACTGCGAGCGGGCCTGTCTCAGACAAGAGTTCAAGCGCGATCTCGTTGCGCGGCATCCGCAGGGCAACCGTGCCCTTGGTTTCACCGAGGTCCCACGAGAGCGAAGGCTGGGCGTGCAGCAGAATGGTGAGTCCGCCTGGCCAGAATGCCTCAACCAGGTCGTTGACCGGCGCGGGGATGTTTGTGGCCAGAGCCTGGAGTGTTGCGACGCTCGGGATCAGCACCGGGGGCGGCGACTGGCGGTCGCGGCCCTTCGCTTCGAGCAGGCGCTTGACTGCCTCAGGGTTGAATGCGTCGGCGGCAATGCCGTAAACGGTGTCTGTGGGGATGACGACCAGCGCCCCCCTGCCGATTGCGGTGCGTGCGAGTCTCATGCCGGCCGTATGTTCAGATTCGACCGAGCAGTCATAAATGCGTGTCATTTGGCCATAATTCTAGTGCAGCCGCCTTGGGAGATACTGGGGGGATGGCTTCTGACGTCTACTTCTTCGACTGCGACAAAACTCTGTACGAATACGACTTCCGTAAAAGGCTGCCTGCACTGGCCCGTTTAACAGGCGTCAGTGAGTACCACCTCGCGCGAACCTGGTGGGTCGGCGGGCATGAAACAGCAGCGGACGAGGGCGAATATCGCTCAAGCGATGAATACCTCGCCGCCTGGGAAGTCGTGACGGGAGTTCCCCTGACGCTTGAGCAGTGGCAGGAGGCCAGGTCAGCTGCCATGACACCGATTCCCGGGGCCATTGCCGCACTTCGACGAGCTGCAACGTTCGGTACCGTCTCGCTGCTCTCGAACAACCCGATCCCGTTCAGGGATTCGCTGCCGATCTTGGCGCCCGAGGTGTCAGACATCCTGAATGGCAATGACCTCACCTCTGCGGTGCTCGGAGCCGAGAAGCCTGAGCGTCGTATTTATACGAGGGCGCTCGGCGTTTACGGGGTTGCTGCTGAGAATGCGATCCTGTTCGACGACAGTGCGGCCAACGTCGAGGGCGCCCGCGCTGCCGGGATGCACGCGTGGCAGTTCACCGAGAAGAACGGCGTCTACGACGTCGACGGCCTCAACGCCGCCATCGACGCGTTCGCGAACCGCCAGCGCTGAGCGCACAGCGCTGAGCGCACAGGCGTAATTGCCCGACGATGACGGATGCCGGGTACCGGGTACCGGATGCCGGGTACCGGACGCCGGACGCCGAATGCCGAAGTCCGATTGACCGGCTCTGGCGCGCGATAATCCGGCTGGCGCGCGACTTATTGCGCGCCGAGCGGGATATACCGCGCCCAGATGAAATCGACGCGCGCGCAGTGCTACGGGCGGATGGCGGTCGTTGTGCGATCGCGCGTCGTGTAGTCGCGGTGCGTTGCGGTTGCTCGCCATCCGTCTGCTTCGAGCAGCGCTCGGATGTCTGCTCCCTGCAGTTCGCCGTGCTCGATTACCAGGGTGCCGCCACTGCGGAGAAGCCTGAGCGCTGTCTGCGAGACGTGGCGCACGACATCCAGGCCGTCTTCGCCGCCATACAACGCGTGTGCCGGGTCGAACAGGCGCACCTCTGGATCGCGCGGAATCGCCGCGGCCGGAATATAAGGCGGATTTGAGATGACGACGGCGACTGTGCCGTTCAATTCGGGGAATGCTTCAGCCAGGTCGCTGAACACCAGCGTCGCGTTCTGTGCACCGACGTCTTCGAAGTTCTTCGATGTCCAGGGGAAGGCCTCTGGCGAGTTCTCGCAGGCGAAGATCCTGGCGTGCGGAACTTCGGTGGCCATCGCGAGGGCGATCGCGCCGCTGCCGGTACCGAGATCGACGCCGATGGGCTCGGCATCCGGCATCGAGCTGAGCGCATCGATCGCAAACTGGACAACCTGCTCGGTCTCCGGACGCGGCACGAAGACGCCGGGCCCGACCGAGAGTTCGAGCTGCCTGAATGGAGCAGTGCCCGTGATGTGCTGGAGCGGCTCGCGCATTGCTCGCCTGGCTGCCAGTTCGAGGACACGGGTCGCATCCTCTTCGGCGATGGCGCTGCCCATGATCACCGCTGACTGCACCTCGCCACGGCTGAGCGTGAGAACGTGACCGATGAGCAGGTCGGCGTCGACCTCCGGGTCTGGCACACCGGCATCCGAGAGGGTGGAGATCACCCGACTGCGAAGGTCAGCGAGTGAGAGTGGGGTGGGGCTTTGCTGCCCAGACGATGGGGAAATCGGGTCACGCGGAGTCTCAGGCACATAATGAAATGTAACGTACCCACCGCGATTGAACCGTGGCCCTAGGCTGACTACGGTTCCTGACAACGAGCGAAAGGTCTTTCCCGATGGCTGCACAGATCTACTCCGACATTACCGAAACAGTCGGGCGCACGCCCCTGGTGAGACTCAACAGGCTCACCGAAGGCACCGGCGCGACTGTGCTGGCCAAGCTCGAGTTCTATAACCCCGCCGGCAGCGTAAAAGACCGCATCGGCGTTTCGATCATCAACGCTGCAGAGAAGTCTGGTGCGCTGAAGCCTGGCGGCACCATCGTTGAAGGAACCAGCGGCAACACCGGAATCGCCCTCGCGCTCGTCGGTGCAGCACGTGGCTACAACGTCATCCTCACGATGCCCGAAACCATGAGCAAGGAGCGCCGGGTACTCCTGCGCGCATACGGCGCCGAAATCGTGCTGACCCCCGGCGCAGACGGCATGCGTGGCGCTGTGGAAACGGCCCGCGAAATCGTGGCCAAAACCGACGGCGCCATCCTGGCCAGCCAGTTCCAGAACCCGGCCAACCCCGCTGTGCACTACGCGACGACCGGTCCGGAGATCTGGGCAGACACGGATGGCGCCGTCGATGTCTTCGTTGCCGGTGTCGGCACCGGTGGCACCGTCACGGGCGCCGGACGCTTCCTCAAGGAGCAGAAGCCCGGCCTCACCGTTGTTGCGGTCGAGCCCATCGACTCCCCGATCCTCTCAGGTGGATCACCCGGCCCCCACAAGATCCAGGGCCTCGGCGCCAACTTCGTTCCCGACATCCTCGACCGCGAGATCTACGACTCGGTGACCGATGTCACCCTGGCCGATTCAGTGGCCACCGCGCGCGCGCTCGCCACCGAAGAGGGAATTCTTGCCGGCATCTCAGGCGGTGCGGCAGTATGGGCAGCACTCGAGCAGGCGAAATTGCCGGAGAATGAAGGTAAGACGATCGTCGTCGTCGTTCCCGACTTCGGTGAGCGATACATCTCGACGGTCTTGTACGAAGACCTGCTCGACTAGAACCATCCACACCTGATCGGCTGGACATACCATGGGCGTTCTCGCACGCATTCGAGAAGACATCGTCACTGCGCGAGCCCACGATCCTGCCGCCCAGAGCACCGCTGAGGTCTTTCTGGCCTACAGCGGCCTGCACGCTGTGTGGTCATACAGAGTCGCGAACAAGATGTGGGTAGCGGGCTGGCGATTGCCAGCCCGGCTGCTCTCACAGTTCACCCGGTTCCTCACCGGCATCGAGATTCATCCCGGTGCACGCATCGGACGTCGACTGTTCATTGACCATGGAATGGGCGTGGTCATCGGCGAGACGGCCGAGATCGGCGACGACGTCATGCTGTACCACGGCGTGACGCTCGGCGGTAAGAGCAGGCACGGCGTTGTGCGTGGCTCCAAACGGCACCCGACGCTTGAGAACGGCGTGACAGTCGGTGCCGGGGCAAAAGTGCTCGGCCCCATCACCATTGGCGAGTGGAGCACCATCGGAGCAAATGCCGTCGTCACGAAGGAAGCACCGGCCAACTCTCTGTTGCTCGGGGTTCCGGCCGCCATCAGACCAGCACGCGCTGAGACGACCGAGGCCGCCAGGGGCGGCATCACCCATTCAGAACCTCAGTAGCCCAGCAGGCATCGCTCCTGAACTGCAGCAATCCGCAGGCCATGGGGCCGAATCACGCGCCTGCCGAAAGCTGAGGCTACATCAGCGGGCCAGAACGTGTCAGGCTGGAGTGGTGGTGCAAATTGTGGAACAGACCCGTCACGAAGCCGACGCACAGGCAGCATTGGATGCTGTAGCGGCGTTCGATGTGCCATGGCGCGTCATCGTCTGGAACGATCCCGTGAACCTCATGTCGTACGTCGTTTACGTGTTCCGCAGCTACTTCGGCTTCAGCCCGGCAGAGGCGGAGCGGTTGATGCTGCAGGTACACAACGACGGCAGGGCGATTGTGGCGAAGGGCAACAGGGAGGCAATGGAAGTGCACGTGCTTGCCATGCATGAGTTCGGCTTGTGGGCGACCATCGACAAGGACGGCGCATGATTCCGTTTCGTCGGCAGACGCCACAGACGATCGTCGCCGATTTCGACGATAACGAGCGCCTCTTCCTGGCTGACCTCGCTGCCCAGCTCGTTGAGGTACTCGAGGCGGAGGGCACAGATCCCGCCGTCGAACGGCTACTCCCCCAGGCATACCCGGATGACCCGTCTGCATCCGCTGAGTTTCGACGATTCACGTCCGAGAGCCTCACCACGCGCAAGATCGAACATGCAAGAACGGTGATCGCGTCACTGGGCGCCCCAGAAGAAGGTGAAGACTTCTTTGAGCTCGACGAGGCCGAAGTGCAGTCGTGGCTACGGACGCTGACCGACCTGAGGCTCACCCTCGCGGTCCGCCTTGAGATCGACAATGAGAACGAAGAAGGCCGCACAGACGAAGACGCCGAGCCTTTGCAGACGGTGTACTTCTGGCTCGGTGGCCTGCAGGAATCGCTGCTCTCTGCGCTACTCACTGAGCAATGACGGCGAGACCGCCTCCTCCCGACGATTTAACAACGAAGGCCCGACCAGCGCGAACGCTGACCGGGCCTTTATCAGGGCACGCTAATTACTCGTGGTCACCGATCTCGGCGAGACGGGTTTCTTCGTCTGCCATGATGCAGGACTCAACAACGGGCTCGAGAGCACCGTTCATGACTGCATCCAGGTTGTACGCCTTGTACCCCGTGCGGTGATCCGCAATGCGGTTCTCCGGGAAGTTGTACGTACGGATGCGCTCAGAGCGGTCCATCGTGCGGATCTGGCCCTTGCGGACGAGCGATGCCGCAGCGTCGATCTCTTCCTGCTGACGCGCCAGAACGCGGGCACGCAGCACGCGCATGCCGGCTTCACGGTTCTGCAGCTGGCTCTTCTCATTCTGCATGGCAACCACGATGCCTGTCGGCAAGTGAGTGATGCGCACAGCGGAGTCGGTCGTGTTGACCGACTGGCCGCCTGGGCCACTCGACCGGTACACATCGATCTTGAGGTCGTTCGGGTGGATCTCGACCTCTTCAGGCTCATCGACCTCAGGGAACACCAGCACTCCGGCAGCCGAGGTGTGGATGCGTCCCTGCGACTCGGTGGCGGGAACGCGCTGAACGCGGTGCACGCCACCTTCGTACTTCAGGTGCGCCCAGACGCCCTCTGCAGGGTCGCTTGAGTTGCCCTTGATCGCGAGCTGAACATCCTTGATGCCACCGAGGTCGCTCGAGGTCTGCTCGATGATCTCGGTCTTCCACTTCTTGGACTCTGCGTAGTGCAGGTACATACGAAGCAGATCGGCGGCGAACAGCGCTGACTCAGCGCCGCCCTCACCCATCTTGATTTCCATGATCACGTCGCGGCTGTCATTGGGGTCACGCGGAATCAGCAGGCGACGCAGCTTTTCGGCCGTCGCATCCAGCTGCTCCTCGAGACCCGGAATCTCTTCGGCGAACGCTTCGTCTTCGTCGGCGAGCTCACGAGCGGCGTCAAGGTTGTCGCCAACCTCTTTCCACTCGTTGTATGCCGCGATGATGCGGCTGAGCTCGGCGTAACGTCGGTTTACTTTCTTTGACCTGGCCGGGTTGGAGTGCAACTCGGGGTCGGCCAGCTGGCTCTGCAGGTCGTCGTGCTCTGCCAGCAGTGTTGTAACAGACTCGAACATCAGTGGTCCTTGTCTGACCCGTTCGTAGCCGGCATCGACTTCTGAACCTGCATCAGGAACTCGACGTTGGACGACGTCTCCTTGAGACGACCGAGGATAGCCTCGAGTGCAGCCTGCTGGTCGAGACCGGCAAGTGCGCGACGCAGCTTCCAGGTGATCTTGACCTCGTCGGCGCTCATCAGCATTTCTTCACGGCGAGTACCTGATGCGTTGACATCGACGGCCGGGAAGATGCGCTTGTCGGCCAGCTGGCGCGACAGACGAAGCTCCATGTTTCCAGTGCCCTTGAACTCTTCGAAGATAACCTCGTCCATCTTGGACCCGGTCTCGACGAGTGCAGACGCGAGGATGGTGAGCGAGCCACCGTTCTCGATGTTGCGCGCTGCACCAAAGAAACGCTTCGGCGGGTAGAGAGCAGCAGCGTCGACGCCACCGGACAGCACACGGCCAGACGGCGGAGTCGCCAGGTTGTATGCACGGCCGAGGCGCGTGATCGAGTCGAGCAGCACGACGACATCGTGGCCGAGCTCAACGAGACGCTTGGCGCGCTCGATGGCCAGCTCAGCGACAGTGGTGTGGTCTTCAGCGGGACGGTCGAAGGTGGAGGCGATGACCTCACCCTTGACGGTGCGCTGCATGTCGGTAACTTCTTCAGGGCGCTCGTCGACAAGCACAACCATGAGGTGAACCTCGGGGTTGTTGGTGCTGATCGCGTTGGCGATCTGCTGCATGACGATCGTCTTGCCGGCCTTGGGCGGTGCGACGATGAGGCCACGCTGTCCCTTGCCGATCGGCGCGACGAGGTCGATGATGCGCTGGGTCAGCTTGCCGGACTCGGTCTCGAGGCGCAGGCGCTCCTGCGGGTAGAGGGGCGTGAGCTTCTGGAACTCGACGCGGCTGGCTGCCTCTTCGACGGTCAGGCCGTTGATGGAGTCGACCTTGACGATCGCGTTGTACTTCTGGCGACCGTTTGCGTCACCCTCACGCGGCTGGCGGATGGCGCCGACGACGGCGTCACCCTTGCGCAGGTTGTACTTCTTGACCTGGCCGAGCGAAACGTACACGTCGCTCGCGCCTGGCAGGTAGCCAGAGGTGCGCACGAAGGCGTAGTTGTCGAGAACGTCGAGGATGCCGGCAACCGGGATCAGGACGTCATCATCGGTCAGCTCGGGCTCGAAGTCGTCGCCTGCGACGGATCCGCGACGCTTGCGGTCACGGTAACGGCTACGGTTGCCGCGGCCACCGAGCTCGTCATCGAGGATGTTGCCACCCTGGTTGCGGTCGCCACCCTGACGGTCATTGCCGCCCTGGTTACGGTCGCCCTGGTTACGCTCGTTGCGGTCGTTCTGGTTGCGCTCGTTGCCGCCCTGGGCGCGCTCGCCCTGGTTGCGATCGTTGCCGCCCTGAGCGCGCTCGCTCTGGTTCTGGTTCTGGTTGCGGCCCTGGCGCTGGTTTGACTGGCGGTTGCCGTCTTCCGTGCGCTCTGCAGCCTGCTGGTTGCGGTCGTTGCCGCCCTGAGCGCGGTCCTGACCGGCAGCCGCAGCGCGGTCGCCGCCCTGGGCGCGGTCCTGGTTACGCTCGCCACGGTTGCGGTTGCGGTTGCGACCCTGACGCGGCTGCTCCGACTGCTCAGCAGAGGTGTTCTCTGAATCGCTGGGCGCCTCGGTTGATGCCTCATCGGAGGTTGCGGCCTGCTCGGTGCTCGCGGCATCCTGCGTCGGCGCCTGCGTTGAAGCAGAGCTGGCACGGCGGTTGCGTGAGTTGCGGCGGGCCGGCTTCTCGCCGGCCTCGACTGCGGGAGCGTCGGTGCCTGCGGCCTGTGCGCCGTCAACAGCGGATGCTGCTTCGGTGGGTGCGGCATCCGCTACGGGAGCCTGAGTGGTGCGGGTGCCGCGGCCTGAGCGGGTGCGCGGTGCAACTGCATCGAGCGCGGGGATAAGGGACTCAAGCCCCGAACCGGCTTCGACGTTGATGTGGGCAACAGCGGGCGCTGCGGTCGCGGTGCTTGCACGTCGCGGTGCACGCTTGCGAACAGCGGGTGCTGCATCGGCAACGGGTGCATCTGCAACCGGTGCTTCAGCGGCCGGCGCGGTGACAGCAACGTCAGCGACCGGGGCTGCAACGGCAGCTTCGGCGCTTACGGGAGCGTCAGCCGCAGCAGACTTTGCCTGGACCTCGGAGATTGCCTCCACGAGTTCTCCTTTACGAAGTTTGGACGCGCCCTGAATACCCAGCTCGCCGGCCAGAGCCTGAAGCTCGGCGACGCGAAGAGTGGTGAGGCGTGATGAGTCCACGCCTGCGGCGCGGAGATTGACATCAGTCACTAAGATTGTTCCTTCCCCCTGGGAGCCTGATTGCTGTGCCAGGAGAGCTGGTGCAGCGATCTATGCGCTGCGGGTGACCCAATCCCACATAAAAGACGTGGATCGGGGTGAACACACACAGCCACGCATGCAAACAGCGGTAGCAGTGAGTTACAGGGAATACACCGGAGAAGAGATTCGCACGTTAGGCGGTTTTCTATCGGGTGCGAAGCAAGTCTAGCACCGTTGGCGTTGCGCTTTTGACGCGTGCGCTCCGGCGTGTTCCCTGTAACTTTCCACTGCTGTGGAGGTGATTAGACCAGGGCTGCTGGCTCGGTTACTGAAACCGAAGCGCCCTGAAAATCGACAGCAAGCATGAGTGCCTGCCACGGGGTGTCGGATTCACGAGCGACGAGATCGGCAGCAACGAGGCGCTGGCCAGGATCGCTTGCGAGCACGAGGAGCGACGGACCTGCCCCTGAGACAACAGCGGCGAAGCCCTGCTCGCGCAACAGCGTGATGAGCTTGTTCGTTTCGGGCATCGCTGCGGCCCGGTAGCTCTGGTGCAGCTTGTCTTCTGTTGCGGCAAGCAGCAGCTCGGGGCTCTGGATGAGTGCAGCGATGAGCAGTGCAGAACGCGAGACGTTGAAGACTGCATCCTCGTGCGGCACGGACTCAGGCTGCAGGCTGCGTGCCAGCGCCGTCGACATGACGTGCTCAGGAACGAAGACCAGCGGGGACACGCCGCGGTGCACGATCAGCTTCTTGTGCTTGGGGCCCTCAGGCGTGGTCCAGGCGATCGTGAGACCGCCGAACAGTGCAGGAGCCACGTTGTCCGGGTGGCCCTCCATGTCGGTCGCCAGCGCAAGAAGCTTTTCGGAATCGATCTCGACGATTCCCTCAAGCAGGCCCTTGGCGGCCATGATGCCCGACACGATAGCCGCACCGGATGAGCCAAGGCCACGACCGTGCGGAATCGAGTTGTGGGCGACGAGATCGAGGCCAGGAAGCGGCAGATCGAAGGCGTCAAAGGTGTGCGCAATGGCACGAACGACGAGGTTGGACTCGTCGGTCGGCACTTCTCCCTCACCGATTCCGTGTACCTCGACGTGAACACCCGGCTCGTCACGCGCGGTGACGTGAAGGGTGTCGTACAAGGCAAGTGCGAGACCGAGGGTATCGAAGCCCGGGCCCAGGTTGGCGCTGGTGGCCGGCACCTGGACGGTCACAGAACGACCAGCCATGGCCGAGGGCACGCTCATGCCTTGGCCAACCCGAGCACTCCAGCGATCTCTGCTGCGTCGATGCCGACGCTGACGGGCTGCACGTCGCTGCCGTCTGCCGTACGGAGGGCCCACTGCGGGTCCTTCAGTCCGTGACCGGTGACGGTAAGCACGACGGTGGCACCGGCCGGAATCTGACCGGCTTCAGCACGCTCAAGCAGACCGGCGACGCTGATGGCAGACGCGGGCTCGACGAAGATGCCGACCTCGGCCGAGAGGATACGGTACGCCTCAAGGATCTTCTCGTCTGAGATGGCTCCAAAGTATCCGTCGCTCACCTCGCGGGCGTTCAGCGCGAGATCCCACGATGCCGGGTTGCCGATGCGGATGGCGCTGGCAATGGTGTCTGGATTGTCGACACGGTGACCGAGAACAATGGGGGCGCTACCCGCGGCCTGGAAGCCGAACATGCGGGGCAGCTTGGTGGTCGCGCCGCGCTCGAGTTCTTCGCTGTAGCCGCGGAAGTATGCGGTGTAGTTTCCGGCGTTACCGACGGGAACGATGTGGAAGTCGGGTGCATCTTCGAGCACCTCGACGACCTCGAATGCCGCGGTCTTCTGGCCGTCGATGCGGTCGGGATTGACCGAGTTGACGAGGTGCACAGGGTAATTGGCCGACAGGTCGCGAGCGAGGTCGAGGCAGTCGTCGAAGTTGCCCTGCACCTGAAGCAGCTGAGCGTTGTGTGCGATGGCCTGGCTGAGCTTGCCCATAGCGATCTTGCCTTCTGGCACGAGCACGGCAGCAGTGATACCGGCGTGCGTCGCGTATGCGGCAGCCGAGGCGCTGGTGTTTCCGGTGGATGCACAGATGACAGCCTTGGCCCCAGCTTCGACAGCCTTCGAGATGGCCATGGTCATGCCGCGGTCCTTGAACGAGCCAGTCGGGTTCATGCCCTCGAACTTGACCCAGACCTTGGCGCCGGTGCGTGCTGACAGTGCCGGTGCCGGAATCAGCGGCGTGCCACCCTCGCCGAGCGTGATGATCGGAGTGGCATCCGAGATATTCAAGCGGTCTGCGTATTCACGCAACACCCCGCGCCACTGTCGTGACTCGCGACGAACGGGGGTCAGTGTCTCGTTTTGGCTGGGCATCAGGCTCCTTCAACTCTCAAAACGGATGCGATTTTGGTGACAACGCTGTTGGTGGCGAGGTCCCGAACGGTGGCAGCGAGCGCGGCTTCCGTAGCTTGGTGGGTTCCTATAACAAGGGTAGCCGTCGAGCGAACTGCTTCATGACTGGCTGTCTGGGCCTGGGCGGGAACGATCGACTGCTCGACGAGTTCAAGTGAAACATGGTGATCGCCAAACACGTTGGCAATTCTGGCCAGCGCGCCGGGTTCATCCGTCACTTCGAGCGAAACCGTGTACCTGGTGAGGATCTGGCCGATGTCGAGGATCGGCAGCTCGGCGTGCACCGATGCCGCAAATCCGGGCCCGCCGACGACGTGCCTGCGTGCGAGCGACACCAGGTCGCCGAGCACTGCCGACGCGGTTTCGACTCCCCCGGCGCCTGCGCCGTAGAACATCAGGTCGCCGGCTGCTTCAGCTTCGACGAATACTGCGTTGTTGGCACCGTGCACGGCGGCCAGCGGATGTGAGCGCGGAACCATCGCCGGGTAGACACGGGCCGAGACGCCCTCGGTACCGGTGGCAGGGTCGGTGAGTCGCTCGCAGATCGCGAGAAGCTTCACGACATAGCCGGCTTTGCGAGCCGATGCGATCTGTTCGGCCGTGATCTCGGTGATGCCCTCGCGGTACACCGATTCGAGCGGGACTTTGGTGTGGAAGGCCAGGCTGGCCAGGATGGCCGCCTTCTGTGCCGCGTCGTATCCGCCGATGTCTGCTGTCGGGTCTGATTCTGCGTAACCGAGCTCTGTCGCGGTGGCGAGTGCCTCTTCGAGCGTGGCGCCGTCGACGTCCATGCGGTCGAGGATGAAGTTGGTGGTGCCGTTCACGATGCCGAGGATGCGGTTGACGCGGTCACCGGCGAGGCTGTCGCGCAGCGGGCGCACAATCGGGATGGCTCCGGCAACGGCAGCCTCATAGTTGAGCTGGGCACCCACCTGGTCGGCTGCTTCGAACAGCTCGGCGCCGTGGGCGGCGAGCAGGGCCTTGTTGGCTGTGACGACATCCGCTCCCGAGTTGATCGCCTGCAGGATGTAGGTGCGAGCGGGCTCGATGCCGCCCATCAGCTCGATGACGACATCCGCTCCCAGGATGAGGGATTCGGCGTCGGTCGTGAAGAGCTCTTTGGGCAGGTCGACGGTGCGCTCGGCATTGACGTCACGGACGGCGATACCGATGAGTTCAAGACCGGCACCGACGCGGTTGGCCAGCTCTTCACTCTGCTCGAGCAGGAGCCGGGCGACCTGGGCCCCGACGGAACCGCCACCAAGCAGGGCGACGCGCAGGTTGCGGTATTCGATCATCGAACGGATTCCTTCGTTTCAGAAGCAGAAGCGGAAGCGGGAGTGATGCCGGTGTCGCGGGCGAGCAGGTCTGAAATGGTCTCACCGCGAACGAGGAGTCGGGCAGCACCGTCGGTGACGGCGACGACCGGCGGGCGTCCGAGGTAGTTGTAGTTGTTGGAGAGCGACCAGCAATATGCGCCGGTTGCCGCCACGGCTACGAGGTCACCCGGGGTGACATCGCCGGGCAGGTAATCGGCGTCGACGACGATGTCACCGCTCTCGCAGTGCTTGCCTGCAACGCGTACGAGTACCGGCTCTGCCTCCGTCACACGGCTGGCGATGCGTACTGAGTAGTCGGCGCCGTACAGGGCGGGGCGGGCGTTGTCGCTCATGCCGCCGTCGACGCTCACGTACAGGCGTGGGTGGCCACCAACATCGACGGGCTTGGTGGTTCCCACCTCGTAGAGGGTGACGCCAGCCGGGCCGATGATCGCGCGGCCTGGCTCGACGGCGATGGCCGGCAGCGGGATCTCGCGGCTGGCGCACTCGGCAGCGACGATGTCGGCGATGCGGGCCGCGAGTTCGGTGATCGGGGTCGGTGAATCGGCACTGGTGTACGCGATGCCGAATCCGCCACCGAGGTTGAGTTCGGGCACGGGGCCGGTGAGCAACAGCTCGGCGTGCAGGGCAAGCAGGCGGCTTGCCGATTCGGCGAATCCGTCTGCGCCGAAGATCTGCGAACCGATGTGGCAGTGCAGTCCGAGGAAGCGCAGCGAGTCGTGCGAGCGGATGGCGGCGACAAGCGTCGGTGCATTCTCCAGCGTGATGCCGAACTTCTGGTCTTCGTGCGCCGTCGCCAAAAACTCGTGGGTGTGGGCATGCACGCCGCTGTTGACGCGCAGTCGGACGTTCTGCACGATGCCGTGGCGTGCAGCGGCTGCGGCGACGCGCTCGACCTCGGCCGGGCTGTCGATGACGATGGTGCCAATGCCGATGCGGGTTGCCTCGTCGATCTCGGCCAGCGACTTGTTGTTGCCATGGAAGCCCATGATGGCGGGGTCGACTCCGGCCGCCAGGGCGACAGCGAGTTCTCCCCCGCTGCAGATGTCGATGTTCAGACCGTCGGCCACCATCCAGCGTGCGATCTCAGTGGTGAGGAACGCCTTGCCGGCGTAGTAGACCTTCGCTGTGGTTCCGATGCGGGCGAACTCGGTCTCGAACGCCGTGCGCAACGTGTTGGCGCGGGCACGGGCATCCGCTTCGTCGATGACGTAGAGCGGGGTGCCGAACGTATTGGCGAGTTCGGAGGCTGTGACGCCACCGATACTGAGTTCACCGCTCGCGGTGCGTGTTGCTGTTGCCGGCCAGAGTCCGGCGGCCAGGGCGTTGGCGTCTGCGGGCAGGCTCAGCCAGTCGGGTGCAAGGGGATTGATGGCCACGGGTGAAAACCTCACGGGATGATCGAGTGGGTGTCTCACTGAGTGGCGAGCGAACCCGGATTGGTCCCTGAAGCCAGTGAATGAATATCGTCGTCTGAACGAAACGAATACGGGAATTCTAGCGAACGCGTGGTGTGCGAGCCGAACCAACCGTGTGCCACCGGCCCGGGGATGTGGGACTGCGTAGGCGTCAGGATGCGGTCACAGTTTATTACGCATCGCGTGCCGCGAATGGCATATGTCGCCGCGCTCAGCAGAGCGGTGGCGGCGGCCTCAACGCCTAGGCCGGCTTTTGGGCGAGCAGGCCCTGCAGGAGGGCCGCGCCGGTCGCTGCGTCATCGATGGTAACGACGAATCGTCGCCCTGAACGGCGTTCGACCTCTATCGCCGCGCCTCGATGCAGGATGACCCCGAACCGGCCAGGCGCAATCCGCAGCCCGTATCCGCCGAACTGCCCCACGGGCTCGACCTGCACCGTCGTAACAGAGATGATCTCGTCAAGCGGCACCCGGAAGCGTGGAATGCCGAACACCGAAGTCACGCTCAGGCCACCTTTATCGACGCGCACCCTGAACGCCAATGTCGTGGCGGCTGCCGCGAGCAGCAACAGGCCGACAGCTGCCAAGAGCCAGCCGGCAGAGGCGGGATCGCCCAACAACCACATGTAGACCGCACCACCCCACACCGCCACAACGAGCAGGGTTATGCCTACCTGCCCGATCAATGGCACGGACGTTTCTGCCGACCACACGGCGCGCTGGCCGGGCGACAGCGGATGCGACACGACTGCAGCGGATGGGCTGCGTACGGTCTGTTGTTTCGGCTGAATCAGCCAGCCGATGACCCCTGCGAGTGCCGTCACGCCAGCGATTGCCAGCAATGACAGCGCTGACAGGCGGGCATCCGTCGGGTCAGCCAGACCGATCTGGGAAACCATCATCCACGTGGCAAGCGTCGTGATGCCGGCAGAGAGGGCGGTGGCCACAGCACCCATGAACCTGTACGACGGACCACGCTCCCCGCGCAGCAAACCGGGAAGCGTTGTCGCCGCGAGCAGACCAGGAAGACCGAGCCCGAACACAGCAGTAAGAACCAATGTCGTCCAGGCCGGGGCGAAGCCATCGGGTACACCGTTGATTCCCCAGTGGGTGGCGATAGTGTCTGGCACAGCGGGCAGGGCAACGACCTGGATGGCCAGGGCCACAATCGTGATCACGGTCGGCAGCACGAGCGAGGCGGTGGCAAAGCCGGGAATAGCGCGACGGATCATGCGTATGACTCCTTAACGAGGCTGGCGAGGGCGTCGGCGGAGACACCGAGGTCTCGCGCCTGGGTAACCAAACGACTCATCGCTGCCGAAAGCCCGCGGAGAGAGTCTGCCTTGAGCGTGATCGTGGCGCCACGGCCCCGCCGAAGTTCAAGCAGCCCTTCATCGCGCAGCAGCTGATAGGCGTGCAACACGGTGTTGCGATTGACATCGAGCGATGCGGAAAGCTCAGCGGCCGGCGGCATCCGCTCACCACTCTGAATGGTGCCCTCCAGGATGCCACGACGCACGGCCGCAGCAATCTGCTCAAACAGCGGTGTATTGCCCGCCAGGTCGATCGTCAGCAGCACGTGTCTCCTCTTGTCGCGAAGTTCCACCTTAAACATAGTGCAACTAGGACAATGTGCCAGGCGGGACAACCGCCCTCGGCCGGGAGAACTCAGCTGAGATCGACAGTTTCCACGTCTTCGACGATCCAGGCCTCTGCATCGCTGAGCAGGATTCCGCCGTGGTCAGCCCAGATCCGATGCATGCTGCCCAGCATCAGTTCGGCATCCCGAACCGAATCGAATTCGAGGTCGACCATCACGAAATTGGGATCAGTGGCCAGTCTCCGCACCGTGTAGCGGCGCACCCCTGAACCACGTCGGTCGGCCGGGTCGGCATCAAAGGCGGCCTTCCAGCGAGCGAAGTCGACTACCGGATGTTGAATTCGAAGTAGCGTCACGACAATCCCCCGCAATCTCGTGCATCGGCTTGCTCCAGTTACGCGCCGTGCGGGGGCGAATTCAAGGCCTGTGCCGCGCAAAACCGCCGGAGTATTGTAAAAAATAGTGCGCCACAGCAACGCATTCATTCGATTGACGTCAACTCAACGTACGCTGGCGAAATGGCAACGGATCTTCAGGGCAAGACCATCATCATCACCGGATCCAGCTCAGGGCTGGGGCGGGAGGCCGCGTTAGCGCTGGCCGACAGGGGCGCAGATGTCGCGGTCGTCGGGCGCAATCCTGAACGCACCAAGGATGTCGCCGAGAAGGTCGGTGGCACTCCATTCCTCGCGGACTTCGCATCATTCGATCAGGTGCGTTCGCTCGCCGACGCCCTGCTCGCTCGGTATGAGACCATCGACGTGCTCGCAAACAATGCCGGCGGCCTGGTCTCTACTCGACAGCTCACCGAGGATGGTCATGAGCTCACCATCCAGTCGAATCACCTGTCGCCGTTTCTGCTCACCAGCCTGCTGATGCCCCGGCTGCTCGAGACGGCATCCGCTGGCCGAGGGGTGCGTGTGCTTTCGACGGCGAGCAGTGCAAACATGTTGGGCGATCTGCGCCTCGACGACCTCGATTGGACGACGCGGCGCTGGAACGGCGGATGGCGGCCGTACGGCAGCGCGAAGGTAGCGACGATCCTCTACATGCGTGAGCTGGCCAGGCGCACGGCCGGCACCGGAATCGACGCATACTCATTCCATCCCGGATTCGTGAACACGAGTTTCGGGTCGGACTCTCCCGTCATGAAATTCGCGTCAAAGGTTCACTATGCAGGGCTCAGCCTCACGCCGAAGGCGGGGGCCGAACCACTGATCAAGCTTGCCAGCGCCCGCAAGGTTCCGGCAGCGAGCGGCGCATACTTCGATCGGCTACGCCCAAACGGCAGGACCATCAAGCAGGCGAAAGACGACAAGCTGGCCGCCGGCCTGTGGGCGCTCAGCGCCGAAATCACCGGCGTAGACCCGTTGCCGAAAGCTGACTCCCCCACCGTGTGATCTGCTGGCCCACCGTGCGGTCTGCTGGCCCACCGTGCGGCCTGCAGCGCCGCCCGGAACAGCGGGCGGACGGATGCGCAAGACTAGAGGCCCACGCATACGAAGGCAGCACACCATGATTACTCTCACGCAGGACGCGGATGGCTACATCCGCATGAACAAGCACTTCCCGCAGAATACGGCCGTCGCCGTCACGTTCAACGACGGAACAGTTGAGCAGTTCACCGGCCGCCGCCTCAATGAGATCTATGACGCCGCACTCGCGAGCTTCCGCTCAGAGAACGGCCTCGACGCCAAGGGCTTCTCGCGTCGCCCGGCGAAAACTGTGCAGTCGAAGCAAAGCATCGAGTTCGTGCCCATCACGCCCGGAATGGCCACCAACTAACCTGCAGGGTTTCGTACTGCGGAGATTCTCGCAAAACCGGGCCGATACGAGCCGGTTAGAGGCGAATTACAGAAATTCTCCGCAGTACGAGACAGGTGCACCTGGCCGACACGGCTATCCGCAGCTACCGACGGTGCTCAGCGACTCCGAGTTGAGCTTCAGCGTGTTGTTCGCTGCCACCGTCACGCGGGCGTACTCCGGCGTGACGTTGACGCCCGTGACCTCGAGGCCGTTCGGCAGGTACTGCGCGACACATACCGAGATCGGTGACTGGCCGAGCACCTTCTGCACGAGCGAGCTGGCATCGAGGGTGCCGAGCCCTGTCGTGATCGTCGCCCCGGTCGGAGTGAACGTCACGAATGGACCGGCCGCCTCTGGCGTTGCCGTCGCTTCGTAGCCGACCGGGAAGCCAAGCACCGAGATTTCACCCGTGTACGAGATCTGGTTGTCGCCGAGCACCACTTCGCCGTCAGGTGCGTCAGGGGATGTCTGGATCAGCGTGTTCAGCGCGGCCTGATCGATCTGTACCGTGCCCTGCACGTGCCCGACAGTCTTGTTCTGGTCGAGCGGAACATCCATGGCGACGATGCGCACGTCGGCATCCGCACCGTTCACGCTCAGCGCCGGTGCGCTTAGGTCGACCTTGTCGAAGGTGCCGCTGAGGTACTGGGCGATCACCGACATCCCGCCGATGGAGACCGACACATCGCCGGTGACTCCCTCGGGCAGGTTGTTGGTGATCTCCTGCTTGATCCTGTTTTCGGCGACGTTGCGCAGCACAGCGTCGACGATGAAGTAGGCAGCGATCAGCGCAACCACCGTCAAGCCGATGACGACGAGTGCGGTGAGCCCTTTGCGCTTGACTGCCATGATTACATCCGTTCTGGTGCTGAAACGCCGAGCAGGCCGAGGCCGTTGCGAATGACCTGACCGGTGGCGTCGTTCAGCCACAGGCGGGTGCGGTGCACGTCGGTGACAGGTTCTTCGCCCTGCGGAATGACGCGGCAGTTGTCGTACCAGCGGTGGTAGTAGCCGGCGACCTCTTCGATGTAGCGCGCAATGCGGTGCGGCTCGCGCAGCTCGGCAGCCTGAGCAACGACGCGAGGGAACTCCTGCAGCACACCGAGCAGTGCAGATTCGCTGTCGTGCGTGAGCAGTTCGGGCAGGAAGACCGAGCGGTCGACACCGGAAGCCGCGGCGTTGCGCGCCACCGACCGGGTGCGAGCGTGGGCGTACTGCACGTAGAACACGGGGTTCTCGTTGGTCTGCTTGCCCATCAGGTCGAGGTCGATGTCGAGCTGCGAGTCGCTCGATGAACGAACGAGTGCGTAGCGGCCGGCATCCACTCCGACGGCGTCAACGAGGTCGTCGAGCGTGACGATCGTGCCATTGCGCTTGGACATGCGTACCGGTTCGCCGTCGCGCAGCAGGTTGACCATCTGGCCGATGAGAATCTGCAGGTTGACACCGGGAACGTCACCGAATGCAGCAACCATGGCCATCATGCGGCCGACGTAGCCGTGGTGGTCAGCGCCCAGCATGATCATGTTCTGGTCGAAGCCGCGCTCACGCTTGTTGAGGTAGTAGCCGATGTCACCCGAGATGTAGGCGGGCTCACCGTTGGAGCGGATGATGACGCGGTCGCGGTCATCGCCGAAGGTGGTGGTGCGCAGCCAGATGGCGCCGTCTTCTTCGAAGATGTGGCCCTGTTCGCGCAGGCGCTCGATGGCGCGGTCGACCGCGCCGGACTCGTGCAGCGAGTCTTCGTGGAAGAACACGTCGAAATCGACGCCGAAGCTGTGCAGCTTCTCCTTGATCTCCTTGAACATCAGGTCGACGCCGATGGAGCGGAAGACTTCCTGCTGCTCATCGCGCGGCAGTGCGGCGATGTCGCCGTCGTAGAGCGCGACGACCTGGTCGGCGATGTCGGCGATGTACGCTCCGCCATAGCCGTCTTCCGGCGTGGGCTCACCGAGGTAGGCGGCCAGCACTGAGCGAGCGAAGCGGTCGATCTGCGAGCCATGGTCGTTGAAGTAGTACTCGCGCGTGACATCCGCTCCCTCGGCCTGCAGCACGCGGGCGAGGCTGTCGCCGACGGCGGCCCAGCGCACGCCACCCATGTGGATGGGGCCCGTCGGGTTGGCAGAGACGAACTCGAGGTTGATCTTGATGCCGTCGTACATGTGGCCGGTGCCGTAGCTGTCGCCGGCTTCGACAATCGTCTTGGCGAGGGCGCCAGCGGCTGCAGCGTCGAGGCGGATGTTGATGAAGCCGGGGCCGGCAACCTCAACGGATGCGACACCGTCGACCTGCTCGAGGCCGGCGGCCAGCTCAGTGGCAATCTCGCGCGGGTTCGACCCGAGCGGCTTGGCGATCTTCATCGAGATGCTGGATGCCCAGTCGCCGTGGTCACGGTTGCGCGGACGCTCAAGGGTCACGTCGTCAACAGTGAGGCCCAGGTCTGCGACCTCGATGCCTGCCTGGCGTCGTCGATCCACCAGATCGGTCACAAGGTTGAAGAGGGTCTGGGAAAGTTCGGCTGGAGTCACCCCCTAATCTTACGGGCGTGCGCTGCGTGGCTGTGAAAGCGGGTCGGCCAGGGGCACGCAGCAGAGGTGACTGAACTACCGCAGTCGCGGTCGCTGCAGGTGATCGTCGTGTTTTGCATAGTCGGGAGCACCGACGAGTTCGAGTCCAACGAACGGCTCGTTTCCCACGACGTGGGCGTCGTGGCCTGGCGGAATCGCGTACGAATCCCCCGCCATCACTGTGGCCGTTGCGCCATCGTTGGTTGTCACGTCGAGGGTGCCGGAGATGCAGTATCCGACGTGATTGACCTGGCACGAGTCGGTGTTCACCACCGGTTTGATGCACTCGGACCAGCGCCATCCTGGCTCGAACGTGAAACGCCCGATGGTGTAATTACCGAGGGTGTTGAGATCGACAGTGGTTTTGTCTGGCGTGCGGCGTTCGTCTGGCGAATCATGGGACTTGACTTCAAGTCGGGTTACGACGTTGTCAGCCATGAGGAGCTCCTTAGAAGACAAGGGCCACGCAGGTGAGTGAGCGAGCACGTGGCCGCTGTTCTCATGCTATTCCTCAATGGGCCGTCGAAACGGGCCAAAACCGGTGCCGAAGTGCGTCGAAAATGGCGGATTCGGCATGGCGCGCTTGATAGGGTCAAACGCGTGCCTGCCTTGACATCATCAGTGACCCGTACTTCTCGCCTGCGAGCCGGCGTCGCCATCGCGACAGCGACACTTGCACTCTTCGCACTCGCCGGATGCGCCCCAGAGTCATCGTCGACGACGACTCCCACGCCTACCGCAACCGCGGGCGAGACATCAGCGCCGGTAGACACCGCAGCACCGACGGAAGCGCCGGTGCCGACTGGCACCCCGATTTCGCTGACCTGCGACCAGATCCTGACGGCAGACGACGTGTACGCCTTCAACCCGAACTTCGGCACGTCGCCCGAGTACACGCCCGCTGACGGAAGCAAGGCAGCGACGGCGGTTGAGTATGAGGGTGTGGCTTGCTCCTGGCTCAACCAGACCAGCGGTGACACCTTCGATGTCTCAGTTGCCCAGCCGAACGACACGTTGATGGCAGCACTCAAGGCCGATGCGGTCAGTGCGAGCAAGGCAGTCCCGACCTATGGCGAGCTCGGCTTCTTCGGCCTGAACTCGGGTGTCGGTACTGCTCAGCTGTTCACTGGTGCCTACTGGGTGACGCTCAGCTCCGTTGACTTCGGTGAGCCTGGCGACGCGCAGACCCTCATGGCTGCTGTCGTTTCGCACCTGCCGTAGGCATCCGCAGCCGCAGGCATCCCCGGGCGTGAGACGCCCCTGTTTGTGAGGCGCGCGCCTGGCTGGGCCGGGAGGCGTGTCGAAGCTGCCCCGGGCAGGCTGCTAATCTAGTGAACACCCTGGCCCCCATAGCTCAGGGGATAGAGCACTGCCCTCCGGAGGCAGGGGCCGCAGTTCGAATCTGCGTGGGGGCACATTTTGTCACCTGACACGCTAGTTCGGACTCCTGCCATCTAGTTCGAACGATTAGTCGCTTCGATCCGCCCCGGTCCGGCCCGGGCCTGCCAGCTCTTCCGCGACGTGAGACGGGTCTCGCCGCGACTGAGCGTCGCTTCTGAGAGAGCCCAACTCAGACCTCTCGCCACCAATGCGCGCACGCACCCTGTCGCCACGTAGGCCCGCTTCGAAAAAGCTCAGAGGTCAATAAGAGGCGAGGGCGTCTGACCGGTCGCCGTCATGAAGCGGCAAGCTCCCGTCGTCGCGCGAGAAAGATTGCTCCCAGCGCAGTAGGTGTGCAGGCGATCGAGACCAGATGGAACGTACGGTGGCGGGAAGCCCATTGAACACGTCCGCTGTCAGATCATCCGCTGACGACGTGATGACTCTTGCCAATTTGGCAAAGATCTTTGCAGTTTTGGAGGGAGGTACTTATCGTCGATTCCGGAGGTGGTCACCGTGACCCAGTACGAAAACAACGAGATCGAGCAAATCGCTGCACCGCAGAACTCAACGGCCGGCATCGGCGGAAGCCAGGTGTTCGATGTGGTGGTGATTGGCGGTGGCGCTGCTGGCTTGGCTGCCGCGACATCCCTGGCCCGGTTCCGACACCACGTGACCGTGATTGATGCTGGCGCACCCCGCAACGCCCCGGCACATGGGGTCCACAACTACTTGTCTCGCGATGGGCTGCCGCCGCTCGAGCTGTTGCGTATCGGTCGCGATGACCTGCGCGAGTACGGCGCCGCCGTGATCGACGGCGCCGTCACTGCCGTACGTAAGACACTCGATAGCCCGGCGTTGCAGTTCACCGTCGAGCTGGCCGATGGCCGCGCACTTTCTGCTCGCCGGGTACTCGTCGCCAGCGGACTGACGGATGAGCTTCCCGACGTCGCCGGTATCGCCGAGCGCTGGGGGCGTGACGTTCTGCATTGCCCGTACTGCCACGGTTGGGAGGTTCGTGACCACAATCTCGCCATGTTCGTCACCGCAGCTGCGGGTCTGCACACGGTGCAGTTGTGGCGCCAGCTCAGCGACCGGTTGACGGTCGTACTCGCTCCGGGGGTTTCGCCCAGCGATGAGCAGTGGGAGCAATTCGCGGCGCGCGGGATCAGCGTCGTCGAGGGCACCGTGAGCGAGCTCGTCGTGACCGATGACGCGCTGAGCGGGCTGCGGCTGGCCAGTGGCCACGTCGTGGATTGCGACGCGCTGGCAATCAGCACCACCTTGAATGCTCGAGTAGATTTCCTGGCTCCGCTGGGTCTGCACCCGGTGCCGTTCACGATGGGCGACACGGTCTTCGGCAGCCGGTTGGAGACTGGTCCGATGGGGGCCACTGATGTACAGGGCCTGTATGCGGCAGGCAATGCAACCGACCCGTTCACCCAGGTAGCCGCGTCTGTCTCAGCTGGGTTGCTGACCGCATCCGCTGTCAATGTCTCGCTCATCGAGGAAGACACGGCCGCTGCCGTCTCCGCCGTCAGCGGTCGCACCCTCCCCGCCGCGATGTAGGCCTTCTCACCACAGCAGAGGCGGCAGCGAACGAGCCGACTCCCCCTGTCCTGATTGACAGCTCCGGATCTAAGGTGGGTGCGTGAAGCGAATCTGGCCGTACCTCGTTCCCGGCGTGATCCTGACGTGTGTCGGGTTGGTGTGGACCCTGCAGGGTCTCAACGTTCTGGGCGGATCGGCGATGAGCGGTTCGTCACTGTGGGCCACCGTGGGTCCCATTGTTCTACTTGTTGGCTTGGTGCTGATCGGATTCGCGATCTCGATTGTGGTTCGCCGCCGTCAGGGACCCAACGGTCAGTGACGTTTGATCCTGGCGCAGGTTGTGGCAGCTGACGCATGTTCGAGCCTGCGCCCCGCGCCACAACCTGCGCCGGGTGCTCATCCGGAGGCTGACGATGCTCATCCCCAGGCTGACGATGCTCATCCCCAGGCTGGCGATGCTCATCCCGAGGCTGGGCGCGCGAAAAGATGTTGGGCGTGCGATATATCGCGCGCCCAACGGAAAACCCCACGCCCAGAATCACTTCCGTCTCTCTAACCTGGCTATGGGGATGCTCTGCC
Organism: Leifsonia sp. A12D58; assembly: GCF_047530025.1. Lineage (NCBI taxonomy): Bacteria > Bacillati > Actinomycetota > Actinomycetes > Micrococcales > Microbacteriaceae > Leifsonia > Leifsonia sp. A12D58. Next base: position 85,875 of record NZ_JBLJAT010000006.1, read on the forward strand.
CATGAAGTCTCGAATTGTGCGCACCGCACCCCGACGTGACCGCACCCCGACGTCACAGTGACCGGCATGGCCGGCTGCATCACATCCTTCGGACTGTGACCCAGAAAATCATCTCTATCGACTGCATCGTGCCTCGTTGACGGATGTGAGGCGCGGCGGAGCGAACTACAAGTAGTCGTTCAGCGCATCCACGTGGAAGTTGATGTCGGGCAAGCCGCCTTCGCTCCACATCGCCAGAGTCGCCCAGCCGAGGTCGGCGTGCGCGGCTACTCCCTCAGGCAGTGTGCGTGTCCACAGCGCATAGGAGACCCCGCCCAACACGATGGATCCGACATCCCATCCCGCGCGGTCAGCGCCCAGTTCGGCAGCTCGCGCTAACGCCGTATGCATTGCGGCTCGTGTCTCGCTGTCCGGCCGCCCCACCGGGATGACCGAGAGAAGCAAGGATCCAACGGCGAGCGCCGCGATCGTTGCAGGATCAGTAATCTGGCCGAGGATCGAGCCATACGGACCCGTGCGATCGCCGGTCCTGAGCATGGTTCGGGCGGTGAACTCACGAGCAGCTGGTGTTGCGTGCACAGTAATGACGACTTCATCCAGGGCACCGTTGCTGCGGGTGGTTCCGTCGACGCTCCAGCCAATCGCGGGGTCGGCGGGCGTCACGGCTTGCATGCGGCTATCTAATCATCGCCGCGACTGACCACCTAGAGGTCATGACCGACAGCCCAGCTCAGTGAAGGCCGGTGCCTGGCATGCACGTTCGGGGCACACTGGTGGCGTGAGCGGAGACCAGTGGGTGCTGCACGTCGATCTCGACCAGTTCATTGCTGCGGTCGAAGTGCTCCGGCGCCCCGAATTGGCGGGCAAACCGATCATCGTCGGCGGCCGGGGCGACCCGACTGAACGGGCAGTGGTGTCCACGGCATCCTACGAAGCTCGGGCATTCGGCGTGGGTTCCGGCATGCCCCTGCGGATCGCCGCCCGGAAGGTGCCGGACGCCGTGATCCTGCCGGTCGATTCCGAGGCCTACCTCACGGCATCCAACACGGTGATGGCTACCCTGCGCAGCCAGCCCGACGCCGTCGTGCAGGTGCTGGGATGGGATGAGGCCTTCGTCGGTATCCAGACGGACGATCCGGATGCCTATGCCCGGGACATCCAGGCCGCCGTGCTGGAGCAGACACGGTTGCACTGCAGCGTGGGCATCGGAGACACGCTGGTGCGGGCCAAGAACGCCACCGATTTGGGCAAGCCGGCCGGCATCTTCCGCCTCACTGCCGAGAACTGGCTGGATGTGATGGGCAGCCGACCCACCAAAGAGCTGTGGGGTGTCGGGTCGAAGGTGTCTGGCCGACTGGCAACGCTCGGCATCACCACGGTTGGCGAGCTCGCCGCCTGTGATCCGAACGATCTTGTACCGGAGTTCGGTCCCAAAATGGGTCCCTGGTACGCGCAGCTCGGCCGCGGGGATGGCGCCAGCGTCGTGGATGACACCCCATGGGTGGCTCGCGGGCACAGCCGCGAGACCACTTTTCAAACCGATCTAACCGACCCGGCCCAGGTGGATGATGCCGTACGGGAGCTGGTTGCAAACGTCTTGACGGATGTGGCGGCTGAAGGACGGCCGGTGATCGGGCTGACCCTCAAGGTGCGGTACGCGCCGTTTACGACCACGACACACGCACGGAAGATCCCTGCGACCGTCGACCGGGACGACATCCTCGCCCGAGCCTTGGACCTCGCTGGCGTCATCGAGGTCGGCCGCCCCATCCGGCTGCTGGGACTGCGTGCCGAAATGGCCATGCCGGATGACGCGCGCAAGGGACACACGCCGATGCGCGGAGGGTGGTGACGGGTTATTGGATACCGAGCGTCGTGCGAGTCAGTCCAGACCGAGAGCGAAGACGACGTCGGTGTACGTGCTGTTCACCTTGTCCTGGTCTGGCCGTCGAACCAGACCGCCTGCGACTGCGGTCTTTTGTGAGGGCACATTGTCGGCCGTCGTGTACGCGACGAGCGGTAAGCGTTCACCGAGTTCGTGCCACCGCTCGACAGACGCCGCAACCACCTCGCTGGCGAAGCCCTTGCCCCAGGCATCTGGCGACAATCGGTAATACAGGTTGTAGACCTGTCGCCCGCGCCAGGGTGCCATCCGGATGCCGCCGAAGCCGATGACCACGCCCGGTGCGCGCAGTTCTTCAATGGCCCAGTATCCGTGGCCGTCGGTCGCCCAGTTCTCGGCCCACTCCCGCGCCTGTTCCACCGCCCTCAGCCGCTCAGTCATCGGGCCGGCCGGGTTGTATTGATTCGTACGCGAATCGGAGTGTATGAGCCAGATCGACTCAGCGTCACTACCGTCGACGGGCCGAAGGCGAAGGCGATCGGTATCTGCGGTCCCGTCGGTAGTCATGGCTCAATCGTAACGAGGCGAAATGACCCTTGATCAGGACGGCTGCAGGTCGACCCAGTCGTCGTGAATCATGATCCGCTGGTCCGGGCACACCGGCCCTGCGACCACAACTGTGTCGCCAGCAGCAAACTCGACGGTGATGTCACCCTCGCTGCAGCCAGAACCGAGGATGCTGGCCGCTCCCCACGCTGAGATCGAGACCTCGTCGTCGCCAATCGAGACGGTCACGTCCGTGTCACTTTCGTTGCTGATAGAGAGATCGCCTGGGCTGCTGCACGCGGTCACGGCGATACTCAGCGCGACTGCAACGAGCAGCCCACTTCGCGCGAACCAATTCGTACGTCTCATGGCGCCCTTCGCCAGTTGCTACCTCATCAGCTTGTGCATGCGACTCTAGCGGTCTCGATTCGGGATGTCACCGGTTCCGTGCCTGGCTACGGCCGTGCCGCCGCGAGCATCCGAACTACTTGCAATAGCTTGCATTGCAAGGTAGCTTGTAGTGCATGACAGCGGATGTGGGCACCCAGCTTCGCAAGGGCGTGGTCGAATACTGCGTGCTTGGCTTGCTCGCGCGCGAACCAATGTATGGCTGGCAGCTCTCGGAACAGCTGGTCGCCGCCGACATGATCGCGAGCATCGGCACGCTCTATCCGATGCTTGCACGACTGCGCAGCCAAGGCCTCGTTACAGCCTTTGACCAGGCGTCTACAGCCGGGCCCGTTCGCAAGTACTACCGACTGACGGCCGCAGGCACAGCGCAGCTCGAGTCGTTTCGGCTCCAGTGGGAGCCGTTCGCCGCCACCGTTCTCCAGCTTGTCGGAAAGGACAGCTCATGACAGAAGCCACCCCACAGGCCGTGCGCGACTATCTCTCGCAGCTTGACTCAGCTCTCGCCGACGTTCAACCGGAGGTGCGGGAGGACATCGTCGCCGGCATCCGCGAAGAACTGGACGAACTAGACGATGCAACAGCCACGGCGCGCATCAACGATCTAGGCGACCCTGTCTTTATCGCCGCCGAAGCCAAGGCCGCCACGCCCGTCACGGAGCCCACCGTTGGACCAAGCGACACTCCCCCGGGTCGCACACTCTCGATCGTCGCCGTGCTTGTGCTGATCATTGGTGCGTTCCTCATCCCGATAATCGGCCCCCTCATCGGCCTCGTCTGGGTCTCGTTCTCGACCGCATGGTCGCGTCGGGAGAAGCTGGCCGCCTGGCTGGTTCCTGTAGCGGTCGCGATCGTTGTCGCCGCGGTTAACTTCGTGACCGCCATTGCCCAGCAGGCGACCTCAACGGCGTCCACGGGCCCGGCGGTGTCGTTCATGGGTCTGGCCGGCTGGCATCTTGCGATCCTCATTCCCTACTTCGTGCTCCCGATCGTCGGCGTCGTGCTTTTCGTGCGCGCCAATCGTCGCGGCTGGAAGCAAGAGAGCTGAATCACTCCGTGCGGGCTGGCGCGTCCTGCTCTTTCGGTGCGAGCGCGGCCAGCACTCGGCGGGCACTCATGGCAACGGCCAGCGCAGCGCTCAGCGTCGATGACACCGTGTCTGATCGACCGTCGAGCCAATCGAGGCGGTCAAGGCGATCGAGCAACATGGTCAGAGCTTCGTCAGCAACGGTGCTGGCATCGGGGTCGCCCTCGCCGCCATTGCGGGCGAGAATCGCATCCGCTACCGCTTTCAGCACCTCGCTCACGGGCTCGCGCAAATCGGCGGGCAGCACCGCCGGGAAATCGCGCTCCCAGATGGACGCGGCCAGCACCTCGGTCATGTCTCGCACGTAGAAGGTAACCGCGTCCAGAGCTCGGAGGTCCGCGTAGTCACCTCCGAGATCGTGCTTGTGCAGCTGCGCACGCGGGTTCGCTTTTCGCGACTCATCCGCCTCGTGCAGAGCAGTGCGCACTCCATCGGACGTAGCGCGGAGCAGGTCGTTTCGAGAGGCCCAATCCTCAGTCTGCGGGGGCCACTCCTCTTGCAGTGCTGACGCCATCTCGTTCAGGTGGCGGGCCAACAGCTCTCGGAACTCGTTGAGGCGCAGCACAGCGGTCGTCACCGTCAGGGGCGGGAAGATCAACAGATTCACGGCGAGACCGACCACGATACCCACCGCCATCTGCACGAGGTACCCAATTGAATAATTGTCAGCGTTCGCACCGCCGATGATCAGCACGAACAGGGCTGCGGTCGGCACATACTCTCCGCCAGCCGTGAGCCAGCGACTGCCGGCGATCAGCATGCCGATGCCAACCACGAGCGAGATCGTGAACACGTTCGGTTCCCAGAGGACGAGGACGGCTCCAGCCAATACGATGCCGAGACCGAGACCAACCAGGGTCTGCAGGCCCGTGCGCACCGAGCCCATCATGGTCGGCGTCATGCTCACCAAGGCGCCGAGCGGCGCGTAGTAGGGGTAATCATCGGCGACGCCGGGAACCAGTGGGGCGATCAGCCAGGCGATGCCGACGGCAAGGGCGGTCTTGGCCGCCAGCAGCACCCGGGAGTGGGTGACCCACTTTTTTAGGGGGACGCGGGGAACGCGGGGAACGCGCAGAGCACGCTTCGAGACATCGGAAGCCATCAGAACATTCTTGCGATTGGCATGACGAAGGTCGAATCGAGGCGAGCGTGGCACGCGACACCATTCCATTTCTCGCACAGCTCTGCGGCGCGTGGGAGCGCGCTCCTCCGGGCTGAGTTCCTCCGTCGCTAGAGTGTGGGAATGCTGCTTGAACATCGCGGAAAACGACCGATCATCGACGAATCAGCGTATGTCGCACCGTCGGCGGTCCTCTGCGGAGCGGTCGTCGTTGGCGCAGGAGCGCGCATCCTGCACGGTGCGGTTGTGACGGCTGAAGACGGCGATATCCGCCTGGGCGCACACGTGATCGTGATGGAGAACGCCCTCATTCGCGGCCGCGCGAATCACCCGGTCGTCGTCGGCGACAGCGTGATGATCGGACCGCACGCACACGTGAACGGAGCCGCTGTGGGTTCCGGGGCTTTCATCGCGACCGGCGCATCCCTCTTTCCCGGCTCGATCATCGGTGACGGCGCAGAGGTGCGCATCAATGGTGTCGTCCAGGTCAATACCCGACTGGATGCCGGAGCCGTGGTACCGATCGGCTGGGTGGCGGTCGGCGACCCCGCCCAGATTCTGCCGCCCGACAAACACGACGAGATCTGGGCGATCCAGCGCGACCTGAATTTTGTGGACACCGTGTACGGCACATCAGCCGGTACGTCGATGCAGTCACTTATGGCCGACCAATCGGCGTATTACGGCGCGCACCTGGACGACATCGAAATCGATTAGCTCACCGGTCGCTCAAGCCACTCCGGACGGTCAGCACCCCACGGGCGACTCGGCGCCGGCCACTCGGTCGGGCCGCCGATGTAAGACAGCGCTGGGAGGGCAGTCGTCAGCAGGCCGCTCGGGGCTTCGAGTGTGCACGTCTGCGGCTCGCCGGAGGTTTCAGTGCCCGCCTGCGCCTGCGGAACGAGCGACAATAACTCCTGCGCTAGGCGCGCGAGTGAGACGTCGACCGACCAGGCGCCCCCGTCGCGGCGCTGGCTGCGGAGCGCCGACATCACCCCCGCGGCGAGCAAGTAGCCCGCCGAATGGTCCAGCGCCTGGGCCGGGAGCGCTCCGGGGCGGATGCCATCCGCTGACTCGAGCACCGCGATCCCCGAGGCCGCCTGCACGATGCTGTCGAAGCCGCGCCGCCCTGCCCACGGTCCGACGCTCCCCCACGCACTGACAGTGCCGATGATGAGGCCAGGATACCGTTCGGCCAGCTGCTCGGGAGCCAGGCCGAATGCCGCCAACGCGCCGGGGCGATAGCCGGATATGACGACATCCGCGTGCTGCAACAGGTCGTCGAGTGTGCGGCGGTCGCCGGTGTGGGTCAGGTCGAGCAGCGTTGAGCGTTTGCCTGCCCCGGTGTCGAGGTGCTGCCATTCCGGCTCTGGCAGCTGCGGGGTGTCGACCCGCAGCACGTCAGCCCCGAGCAGGGCAAGGGTGCGGGTGGCGACGGGGCCGGCGATCACCCGAGTGAAGTCGAGTACGCGCAGACCGGCGAGGGGCGCGGCTGGGTCCGTCGGCTTCGGCAGGGGGTGGCCGGTGCCACGGGTTTGGCCGGTGCCGCGGGTCTGGCCGGTGCCACGGGTCTGGCCCGAACCCACTGACTCTAAATCAGTGGTTTCGTAACGCCGCTTGCCAATAAGCGGCTGGTCGTGCAGAGCGATTGCTTGTGGGTGGCTCGCCCACTCCTCTGGCGTGCGCACAGCGACGGCGATGCCACCGGCCGCGGTGACCCGGTCTTCTACCTCGAACGGAGAGAGCCCGGCGAGGCGGGCGGTGAACGTGGCGACCGTGGCATCCGCTGGCAGGTCCAGGGCCGCGAGCAGGCGCGCGCGATGGTGTGGGTAGTTCGCGTGCGTGCGCACCCAGCCGCGCCCCCGGTCATCTGCGCCCGGCCAGAATCCCGAGAACTCGGCCCAGACATCCGGTGCCTCGCCGTTAAGCCTAAAGTGCCGCTCACTCGTGACAGCGGTGTGGATGCGATCGGCGTCGAGGGTGACCAGATGCTCGCCCGCCGCGAGCGTGGCATCCTCAAGCGTCATGAGGGCGGCAGCCAATGAAGCGGCGACGACGGCATCTCGAATGAGCGAGGCCGCAGCAAGGGGTGCGGGCAGGACCGGGTATCCGCCGGGAGCTACGAGCGACAGATCGGCGGGGTCTTCGCCGAGTGCCTGCCATATGCGGGTCAGGGGCGAGCCAGCGCCGCTCGTTGCGCCTTCAGCTGTTGCGGCGTCAGTTGTTGCGGCGTCACCATGTGCTGCATCGCTCATTCGCTGCCCGGCTTTCGATTCGGACGTGACACCAGCACCTGGATGCATCCGGCCCCGAGGCGGGAGCACCGTGGATCTTGTCATGTCAACGGGAGAAGACTATCTGGGCGCGCGATATCCCGTGGGGCGCGCGAAATATCCCGCGCCCCACGGGATATCGCGCGCCGGCACTGCACAAGAGTGCGGCGGCACTGCACAAGAAGGCGGCGGATGCGACGGGCGCGCTTAGTGCGGGTCGGTCAGGTCAACGACGCGCGACTTGGCGTCGGACTTGACGACCTCGATGCCCTTGAGCGCCGCCGCTTTGGTTTGGTAGCTCTCGGAGGTCATCAGAACCTCACCGCTGTGCGCCTTGAGCTTGAAGACGTATCCACCGGATCGATCGGCACTCAGTTCATACTTGCCTGACATGTCACACTCTCTTCGTTGAGATGGATTTGCGGAGACTGATTTGCAGAAACGAATTCGCAGAGGCGGATTCGTCGACAGGAATCTGGAGCTGCACCGACCGCGGCCGATGGGCACACCCTATCGTGCCGCGATCACCAGGTCGACGAGTGCGTCGACATCCCGCGCCGTCGGCAGCTGCTGGCGACCAAGAACGCGGTAGACCATAAATCCGATCAGAACGGATGCCAGGGTGTCGACATCCGCTTCCGCTCGCAGATGTCCGGCGGCGGCCGCCTGCTCGAGGCGATCCTTGAGCAACTGCTCGTGCGGCCCGGTGAAGTGTTCGAAGAGCTGGTCGGCGACGGCCTGATCGTCGGCCGCCGCTGCGGCGAGCGCCAGAGTCAGGCTGGTGCCAACCGGGGTGGTCACGTGGTCGACCCACAGTCGCATCCAGTCGCGCACATCGCGCACAACATCACCCGTGTCAGACACGGGACCAAGTGCCGGTATGACGCCGTCATCGAGGGCGGCCTCGGCAACGATCGCACCTTTCGCGCCCCACCAGCGGTAAAGCGTCTGCCGGCCGACGCCGGCACGCGCGGCGATCGCGTCAAGGGTGAGCCGCTCGTAGCCAAGCTCCAAGAGCAGGGAGCGCGTCGCGTCAAGGGCTGCGAGTCGTGAAGATTCGCTTCGCTTGCGTCCGGCTGCCATTTGTTCAGTCTATGGACTCGCGGGAAGCATCAGTCGCGTGTAGGTTTCAAATACAAGGCATTTTGTCTCGTAAAACGAATTCTTGGAGGTCGGCGGATGCCGAACGAAGTTCTGGTTGTCATTGGTACCGGTGGCATGGGCATTGCCGCCAGCCGTCGAATCGGCGCAGGCAAGACGGTGTTGCTCGCCGACTTCAACGAGACGGCGCTCAACGCTGTCGCCGAGATGCTCATCGAAGAAGGCCAGCAGGTACAGACCCAGGTCGTCGACGTTTCATCGCGCGACTCGGTGCGCGCCCTCGCCCGCACGGCAGCCGGACTCGGCCCGGTGCGCCAGGTACTGCACACGGCCGGCCTCTCCCCGGTGCAGGCACCGACAGTCGCCATCCTCAACGTCGATCTGCTCGGCGTTGCTCTCGTTCTCGACGAATTCGCCGAGGTCATCGCACCGGGCGGTGCCGGCGTGGTCATTGCCAGCATGGCCGGATACTTCATGCCCCCGATGGATCGCGAGCTTGAGGGCCAGCTGGCACTTGCCCCGACTGACCAGCTGCTGAGCCTCCCTGCAACTGCACCGGAGAACTTCCCCAACCCCGGGGCGGCCTACTCGTTCGCCAAGCGCGCGAACCAGCTGCGTGTGCGTGCAGCCAGCACGACGTGGGGTGCCAAGGGTGCTCGCATCAACTCGATCAGCCCCGGCGTCATCTCAACCAAGATGGGCCAGCAAGAACTCGCCAGCCCGTCAGGTGCCGGCATGCGCGCCATGGTTGAGGGGTCGGGCACCGGACGCGTCGGCTCAGCCGACGACATCGCCGCGGCCGCAGCGTTCCTGCTCTCGGATGCCGCATCCTTCATCACCGGCGCAGACCTCTTGGTCGACGGTGGCGCCGTCGCCGCCGTCGCGACAGGCAAGGTCAACCTGTCGGCGCTGGCTGGCTAACTGCGTCCGGCCTCATCAGCTGAATCTCGCTGCTCTCCCGCGTACCTTGTGCGGGAGAGCAGCGCTGTTTCAGCGGCCACCGGAACACGCCACGTGCGGCCAGTAGCCTTGGACCCATGGTCAGAAGCATCGCAAGCAGCACCGTCGTCGACAAATCCGGCATGCTCGATTTCATCCGCCCCCGACACCGGATGCTGTTGGCGACGACGCGTGCCGACGGACGTCCGCAGATGTCCCCGGTCAGTGGCGGCGTCGACGCCGAGGGCCGAATTGTCATCTCCTCGTACCCGGCCAGGGCCAAGACCCGCAACGCCGACCGCGACCCACTGGCATCCGTGCTGGTGCTCTCCGACGACTGGGACGGCGGATGGATCCAGGTTGATGGCGACGCCGAAGTGCTGCACATGCCGGAAGCTGCCGACGGTCTCGTCGAGTACTTCCGCAGCATCTCTGGCGAGCACCCGGACTGGGATGAATATCGCGAAGCAATGGCCATTCAAGACAAGTCGCTGATTCGGATCACGCCGACGCGCTGGAGCCCGATCTCGACCGGTGGATTTCCCGCAGAGACCGCAGCCCGGCTCGACGCGCGCGCTACAGCGACGTCCTAGTCGCGGCAATGCCGAGTCATGAGCGTGGAGCTGGCATGAGCGTTGCACCTCGCTGCTGAGAATCTCACACCCTCGGGCAGATTCGCGAGCCTGCTCGGTGAGCCCGGAGGGCTGGCGCGCGAAAATACGGTGGGGCGCGCGGAATATCGCGCGCCCCACGTAAAACCCCGCGCCCAGAGTGGCCCCACCCAGCCTCACGGCCGGTCAGCTGGTTCGGCGCTACTTCGACCCCAGTTCGTCGCTAGTTTGGCGTCAGTTGGTCGCCGCGATGAACGCCTTGGCGAACGACCACTTCGCATCCGAGACACCTGAACACATGTAGGTGGGGATTCCGGCCGTACAGGGCTGGTCGCGAGTCATCTCCCACCAGGCAACCTGCGCGAGACCCGACGCCTTCGCGAAGGCGCCGACGGTTGTGGCATCCGCCAGTGTGAACGTCTCCCCCGCCGTGTCATTCGCGCCGATCATCGGGGTGAGGCCGACGAGCGACAGTCGCTGGGCCGCGGTGAGCCCGGCGTATGCAGGAACCGTAGCGAGCTGCGCTGCTGTCGACTTCGCCGCGGCGATGGCTGCTGCACCCATGTCTGTGGTGCCGAGGCCGTAGTCCATAGCCATGATGTTCACTGCAGAGAGCTTCACGCCGGCTGCCGCGAATTCCGTCACCGTACGCAATCCGGTGCTGACCAGTCCGGTCGGCATCACGGGCAGCGTCAGTGTCACCTGCAGCGGCTTGCCTGCAGCGGCGTACTGAGCCTGCAGTGCAGCGACGGCTGCGGCACGACGCTTGTTGGATGCGGAATCGCTCACATCGGCACCCTCGATGTCGAAGTCGATGCGGTCGACACCGAAGCGCTCGACGACGCTCGCGTACGCCTTCTGTAGCGAGGCGACATCCGTGCAGGACCGGGCGAGTTCCGTATTCGCGACGCCACCGAACGATACGGTGAACCGGCCGCCCTTGGCCTGGAATGCAGCAATGGTCGCCGTGAAGTCTCCGGCTCCGCCGATCGAGTACTCGGTGTATCCCGCCCACGTGGGGCTGCAGGCCTTGTTCCTATCGGTGACGACGAACGATCCGGTGAATGCCGTGAGTCCGGATGCCGCGGCGAACGCCGACAGGTCGGCGCTCGGCCAGACCCCCATGTCCACGTAGGGAGACACCAGGGTGTCACCGGTCGATGGAATTGGCGTCGGGTCTGGGGTGGGTGTGGGATCCGGCGTTGGGGTGGGCGTGGGATCCGGCGTCGGAGTCGATGCCGATCCGTTGACCGTGCACGGTACATCAGCGCCGACAACCGTGCACGCCGTGGGAACCAGCGGAGCACCTGCAGCCTTGATAACCGTGAGCCCGAATGACGTAGAGGCCCCTGCGCCCAGCGAGGTGGCCCAAGTTGGTCCCTTCACCGCGAAGCCGTCAGCTGCGGGAACGAGCACACCGTCCCACAGCGAGTTGACGGCGCTCTCCCATGTGAAGCGGATCTGCCACGGTGCGAGCTTTGTTTTCGAGCCGTTCTTGATCGACACGTCGGCCTGGAACCCGGTCGTCCACTCACCGGTCTGCGTCCATGTGGTCTCGACAGCACCCTCTGTGGGAGTCGGCGTGGGAGTCGGAGTCGGCGCTGGCGTTGGGGTCGGGGTCGCAGTTGGGGTCGGGGTCGCAGTTGGGGTCGGCGTCGGAGTCGGGGTAGGGGTAGGGGTAGGGGTAGGGGTAGGGGTAGGGGTAGGGGTAGGGGTAGGCGTTGGCGTCGGGGTAGGTGCTGGCACACTGCCATTCACCGAGCACGGAACCGCTGATCCAACAACGGTGCAGGACGTGGGAACCAATGCCGCACCTGCCTTCTTGATCGCGGACAACCCAAACGAGGTGGAGGCGCCAGCAGCCAACGATGTTGCCCAGGTTGGGCCTTTCACGGCAAATCCATCGGGCGACGCCACGAGCACGCCGTTCCACAGCGAGTTGACCGAGTTGCCCCAGGTGAATTGAATCTGCCAGGCGGCGAGCGCTGCCTGCGATCCGTTCTTGATGCCGACCTCGGCCTGGAAGCCGGTCGTCCACTCGTTGGTGTTGGTCCAGGTCACCGTGACACCGGGCGTCGCTGCCGCGGCGGGAATGGCGACCGCAATTCCGGCAGTGCCCAGCACGAGCGACAGGCCCGCGATCGCAGCGATGAGCGACTTCTTGCGTCGTGCGAATGCCTTCATTGGTCCTCTGTTCCGTACGCAACGCCAGGCCGCTGGATCGACCAGGACTTTGATCTCAACTATCGGACATCGTTTGTGGTTCGTAAGCACCCACGGGCGACGCGCGACCCAAGACCACAACACGCTGCGAGACGCTGCGAACGACATTCGGCACGTTCCGACGGTCGCCGACGCCGATTCCCGACACGCAATTCCGACAAAAACTCATGTGGATGCGGTGCTGACTGCTAGCTTGTGGCCAGGCGTCGTCACTCCCACAACTCGAGCGTCACAAGCTGTATTGGAGACAATCATGAATCTCTCGTTCGACTTCTGGGATCTGGTGGGCTGGTTCCTGTCGGCATTCATCTTCATTGCCTACCTGATGGTCTTGTTCTCGATACTGAGAGACATCTTTCAGGACAGGAATCTGAATGGCTTCCTCAAAGCCATTTGGATCATTTTTCTGATCTTCGTTCCATTCTTGACCGCACTGGTCTACCTCATTGTTCGCGGAACCGGCATGGCCAATCGCAGCATGAATCAGTCGACCGGCAATTGGGACAAAGAAAGCGACTCTGGCACGGCCTTCGTCAGCACGTCCGCAGCCGATCAGATTGCCCACGCGAAGGCACTCCTCGACGCCGGCGCGATCAACCAGACCGAGTATGAGCAGCTCAAGAGCAAAGCTCTCGCGGACTGATCGGAAAACGTACCGAGAGGGCCAGCCGATTGATACAAGGTTCGACGGCGAACGGCGGGGGCGAAAATGACTATTGAATTGTTTACGGCACTACATCAACTGTCATTCGTGACATTCGCGCTGGTACCACTCGGGATCCTGCTGCACTACTGGCGGAAGGCCGACCAGGTACTCCTGGCGTCGACATCCATGAATCAGGACGAGGTCGACTGGTCGCACACGATTTCCCGCCAGGTGCTCTATGCCCGAATCGCAAGCGGGATATCCGTCGCCGTCGCTATTGTCTTCCTGGACCGCTGGCTCCCCAGCCTCGCGGAGCTCTATGACCCGTACAGCTTGCATGAATACGTGCTTCCGCTGGTCACCTCAATCGTGAGCATTTGCGTCGTGATGCTTGCCCACACGACGCTGCCGCCCCTCCCCGGCGAGCGCGTGCATGCCGTCGACCTGAGTTCTCGCTCCCTGTGGTCGTTCGGTGAGCGGTGGTGGTTCATTCTCTGGGGCGTGCTGGTGACGCTGTTGATCGCGACCGTTGTTCTCGCTGGTCTGTCCTCGAGCACAGAAATGGACGGCCGCTCTGCAGCGTTGATGGTGCAGCTCGGCAGCTCGACTGCCAGCGGCACCTTCCTGGGCTGGTATTTCGGGGTTCCGATTCTGATCGGGGCTGCTGCTCTCGTGCTGGCTACGGTGCTGACCCTCTGGGCTAACGCCCGTCAGCCCGTGGCCGTCGCCGTGGCGGACCGCGCAGTTGACGTGTGGCTGCGGCGCTACAGGACGCGCACAATTCTCACTCTGAGCGGCGGGGCACTTGCCCTGGTGCTGGGTTCATCACTGATACTGATCGGTGCCGGCGGATCGATTACCCTCCAGGTTGCCGGCGGCAATCAGCTGGGCACCATCACAGTAAGTTCGGCGATCTCTGCACTCGTTGTGCCGTTCAGGCTGCTTGGCATGTTTTTCAAGGGTGTCGGGCTTGCCCTCCTGATTCTTCCGTTGCTCACACGACGACCTCGGCTGGTGCTCACGACACTGCGAGGCCAGGCGATCAACGACCAGAGCTTGGCCCATGAGTTGGCCGACTGAGGATCTCCGAACTCCGTTTGCGGTGGCCGAGCGCGATCAACGGGAACAACAAGACCGAGAGCATTCCAGCGCCGACCAGCGCCGCGGCAATGCTGGTGTCGAGCTGACCGTGGTCGACACCGATCTGGGTCACCGCGACGATGATCGGCAGTCCGGTCGCGCTGAATAACACGATGGCCCGCTTGTCTGCCTTGGTCGCTCCGGGTGGGCTGGCCAGGAGGCCCGGAAGCCCGCGAATCACCAGGAATAGCACGAGGAAGAGCGGCACAAGAGCCAGCGTCGCTGGATTGCTGATGAGTGCTGTCAGGTTGAAGGCGATGCCGGTGTTGATGAAGAACACCGGAACCAGAAACCCGAACGCAACGGCATCCAGTTTCATCTCGATGACTTCGCGTGCTCGCGGCTCGGCGGTCGCGACCAGCACTCGCCAGAGCACGCCCGCCGCAAATGCTCCGAGCAGCATGTCGAGCCCGAGAGCAATGCTCAACGCCGCGAGCAAAGCCATGATCAGGATGACAAATCGCACAGCGAACTGACCAGTCGTATGCAGGGTGGCGGCGACAAGGCGATGCAAACCCTGATGCGATCCGCGGGAGGCCAGCCAGATCGCCGCTGCCGTGATCACGGCAAACAGGATGAGTACGAGTGTCGACGGACCGGGATTGCGACCGCTGAGAAACAGGGAGATCGCGATGAGTGGTCCAAACTCACCCGCTGCACCGATCGCCGTGACCGCGCGGCCGAACGGCGTCTCGAGCTCTTGGGCGTCACGCAGCATCGGCAGGATGGTGCCCAGCGCGGTGGAGCACAGGGCGACCCCGATGAAGACACCGGCCGTCGGCGTCGGTGCGAACAGAATACCGACGACGACGCCGGCACCGAGCGAAATGAGCCAGCCGAGGCTCGCCCGTTTCAACGGCCGCCCTTTGATCGCAGCGAAGTTGATCTCATTCCCGGCCATGAAGAACAGCATCGCCAGGCCGAGATTGGCGAGGGTGTCAATGAACTCAGTGGGATTCACCCAATCGAGCAGGCTCGGTCCGATCAGGATACCCAGCACGATCTCAAAGACGACGACAGGGATCTTCACGACGCTGCCGAGCGCTGCAGCCAACACCGGCGCGAGAACAGCAAGGAGCGGAATAACAATCAAGCTGACGGACAGATCAGTCATCGACGCTCTCCTCCTGTGTGCTCCGACACTGTGTGCTCGGACACTGTGTGCTCCGACGCAGAATCACTGAAATCCTGTTTTTAGCGCGCAACCACCACTGCCAGAGTTCGTGGATTCGGCTGGTCAGGCCAGGTTCCGCGCAGCACTGCGGCGCCGTCACCGTCGCTAGCCGCCGTCACCGTCACCGTCGCCGCGGCTCCGGCTGCTCCCCCGTCAATCACCCGAGGCACGCTGATTGTCAAAGCGCCGGCATCCACCACCGTCGTGCCGTCTTCGTGCCGGGTCGATACGCTGCCGATGGCCGGTGGGTCCACGGGCTCGCTTCTTGTTCCGCTGCCCGCGACGACAGCCGTCGGGTCACGTCGAGTGAGTTCGCCGCCGTTCTCCGCCATCACATCAGCCTGCCGTCCACCGGTCAGTGCGGCCGTCGCCACTGCCGCAAGATACGCAGGATCTCCAGTGCCGTCGTACACCCAACGATTCCCGAGCACTGAATGCTCCATCGTCGTGATGAGCCAGGCATCCGCTCCGTCCAGCGGTGCGCCCCTGTACGTAAGCGGCACCTGCAGCAGCGGCCCGTCACCGACCCGTACGAGGAGCGTCTCGATGCCCACTTCCCCCTCCGGATCGTCGAAGCGATACGCGGCCACATTCGTGAAGCCGGCAGCGGCATCACCCTCAAACCAGGGCTGCGTCGGAGCCCAGTCGGTGATGAGCTCAATTTTGGACGGTCGGATCTCAGCCGAATAAACGAGTGCCATGCGATCGAGACTACGACCAGCCTTGTCATCCGCCACGGATTTTGTCCCCTAGTCTGATCGAATATGTGCGCATGCGTCGCTGCCGACGAGAACGTGCAATGAGAAGTGGGGGCTTCATCGAATGACAATTTCGGAGAATGAATCAATCGCACCGATTGCCGGGGGCGATCACGAGCGGATGCTGCGCGCGCAGCGGGTACTCGACCTCGTCTCCCACAATGAGCGAGCCAGGGCTGACGTCGCGGCTGCCTACGATGGTCCGGGTGATGTTCTGGAGGCACTGCGTCGAGCCGCCGATCCCGGTACGGCCGCCGCAGATCGCCTCGTAATTGAACAGCTCCGAAAGCTCGCGTTCGGTCGCACCACGACTGACGGAGAACATCAGGCAGCAGCGGATGCCCTCGGCCGGCTTCGCGATCTGGAATCCGTTCCGGACGATGTCGATGGCGCACTCGACCGGGCGCTCACGTCTCTAGCAACCATGCACGACTCGGCCGGAGCGGAGCCCAATGCGGGAATGAGTTCGGGCGCGGGCGCAGATTTCTTTGGCTTTGCCTCTGGTGAACACGGGGCTGGGTCTGGGTCTACCTTCTCGGGTTTCGACCTCGGCGCTGGCGCAGAGCCTGACCAATCACATCCCAATTCTGTGCAGACTGCCCATGCGACCACTGCCGCACGGCACGGCCAACGCCCTGCACGCACACGATTGATCGTCGGCGGCGTTGCTCTCGTCGCACTCCTGATCGGTGGTGTCCTCGGAGCCGGGGCCGTCGGAACCGGTCTGACGCGCGTGTTCATCGGTGCATCCTCAGAGTTGACTCCGGGCGATCTCGATGCTGCCAACTCCTGGTTCGATGTCGACCAGACTGCCGACGACGAGGTTCCGTCGACCTTGGGCGACACAATTGACCTCGCGAGCACACGGCTCGTGCATGAGTCAGGGACGCAAGTCAAGATCTGGCTCGCCCGCGGCAATGGCGATGGCGCCTATTGCATGGTCAGTTCGTCGCAACCAGATAGCTACGCGCTCACCTGCGTAGACCCGGCGCAATTCGAAAAGACCGGTCTCGCACTGGCAGACGGGCTTACTCAGATCAACTGGGATGGCACGACAGTCACGGTGGCGCTCTCAGCATCCTAGGATGGGGCTCGGCACCCCGACCATCGCCCACACACCGAGGCCCAGGCCTCCTGGCCCCGGGTCCGCGCGCATCGACGGGCGCAGCCACTCACAGTCTGCTGCGTTAAGATTTGGACGTGTCTCCCTCTTCGCAGCCCCTTCGCATTGCCCTCATTTCCCTCCACACCTCACCGGGGGCAGAACCGGGATCCGGTGACGCCGGCGGAATGAATGTGGTGGTGCGACACCAGGCTGAAGCGCTGGGCGCATTGGGACACACGGTGGAGATCCTTACGCGGCGGTCGTCATCCGCTACCCCCGCCACAATCGAACTGGCCCCTGGCGTGACACTACGTTTTCTCGATGCCGGACCAGCAGCTGCCGTGACCAAGGGCGAGCACGAAGGTTTCATCGACGAGTTCCGGCTGGGCATCGCCGCCCACGGGCCATACGACCTAATGCACTCCCACCATTGGTTCTCCGGCATGGCGGCACTGCCGCTGGCGGAAGACCTCGGAATTCCCCATGTGCAGAGCTTCCACAGCATCGCGGCCGAGGAGTCGACTCCGCTGTCGTTTGGCGAACGCCCGGAATCACCCGGTCGGTTGGCCGGCGAATCCTGGCTTGCCCACGAGTCGGATGCCATCGTGGCGATCAGCGAGGCTGAAGCCGAGACCGTGGTGACACGCCTGGGCGGAGCAGTTGATCGCGTCGTTGTCGTGCCCCCGGGAGTCGACAGCGCTGTGTTCCACCCGGTCGCTCTCCACCTGCCGGAAGCCGCCCCGTATGCGCTCGTCGCCGCTCGACTGCAGCCGCTCAAGGGACTCGATCTGGCCATCGAGGCGATCGCCGCGGTGCCGGAAGCTGTGCGGCCAGAACTTGTCATTTCGGGTGACGCCTCCGCCGACTTTGATGGCTACATCGGCGAACTCAAGGCGCTTGCCGCCCGTAACGGCATCGAGGATCGGGTGCACTTCGTCGGGCCGCAGTCGCGGTCTAACCTGGCCACGCTCATGCGCGAAGCACGACTGGTGCTCGTACCGTCCCACTCCGAGACGTATGGCCTGGTCGCGCTCGAGGCTGGCGCGAGCGGTGTTCCCGTGGTCGCGGCGGCATCCGGCGGCTTGCGCGAAGCGGTGCTCGATGGAGTGACAGGCGTTGTTCTCGAGTCACGTGAGCCGACCGCATGGGCGGATGCCATCACCGGCATACTGACGCAGCCCGAACTGGCGGCTCGGCTCTCGACTGCCGCACGCGAGCACGCAGAGAGTATGAGCTGGACGAAATCGGCCGAACTCCTCGCGCACGTCTATCGGTCGCTGCTCACCGCCGAGGCAGGAACGTGGAAGCGAGAGCTGTTGTGAGCTTGAACATTCTTGATTCGGCATCTGTGCTCTTTGTGCATGCCCACCCCGACGACGAGACGATCTCCACCGGAGCACTCATCGCCGAGTTCGTGGCCCGCGGTGCGACGGTATGGCTGCTGACGGCTACGCGTGGTGAGCGAGGCGAAGTCGTGGCTGGCCCGCTCTCTGCTCTGGAGGGAACCGCAGAGCTGTCGATCGAGCGCGACCGGGAGCTACGGTGTGCCATCGAAACGCTCGGCCTCACCGACCAGTTCTGGTTGGGTGAACCACCGGCCCGCGCCGCGGCTCAGGCGCCGCGGCGCTACCTGGACTCTGGCATGACCTGGATTCGGCCCGGCCTCGCCGGGCCCGCCCCGGACAGCGATGATGCCGCGCTGGCCGTTGCCCCGCTGGCAGAGGTTACCGCCGATATTGCAGCACTCATCGCCCACCTGCGCCCAGCACTTGTCGTCAGCTATGACAACGGTGGCGGGTACGGTCATCCCGATCACGTGAGGGTGCACGATGCCACGGTGCAGGCCTGTCGCGAGAACGCAGTCCCATTCGCCGAGGTGCGTGGCACCCAGGCAGCGGATGCCG
The DNA here is from genome assembly GCF_047530025.1 of Leifsonia sp. A12D58. NCBI lineage: Bacteria > Bacillati > Actinomycetota > Actinomycetes > Micrococcales > Microbacteriaceae > Leifsonia > Leifsonia sp. A12D58. The sequence goes on from NZ_JBLJAT010000006.1 coordinate 104,753, forward strand.
AATGGTTCGATCTCCGCGCCCACCTGGGTACGGTTACCGCCGCACTTCGCTGCCACGCCACGCAGCTGACCGTCCACGGCACCGACATTGTGCATTCCGGCGGCCAGAGGGAGCCGATCACGACGTCGGTTGGGTTGCGGCTGCTCTAGGGCAGTTCGGGCAGACTGAGATCATGGACAACGCACCGGATGACACCCTCGATTCAGTACTGATTGGCGGCAAAGAAAAGCGCACAATTGAGATCCTCGACTACGACGAGGAGTGGGCGACGCGCTTTGCCGCTATGTCGACACTGATCAGCTCGGCGCTCGGCACGCAGCTACTGCTGTCGATAGATCACATCGGATCAACGTCAGTTCCGGGTCTTGCCGCCAAGCCGATCATCGACATCCTGGTTATTGTGCCCGATGTTGATGACGAATCGACCTTCGTACCGCAGCTCGTAGATTCCGGCCTCGAGTTGCGGGCGAGGGAACCCGGGCATCGGTTGTTGCGGACGCCCAACAGAGACGTCCACGTGCACGTGCTGAGCCCCGGGTCTACTGAGATTCAGGATTACCTGGACCTCCGCGACTGGCTTCGCGTCAGTTCCGATGATCGCGAACTCTATGCCGCGACGAAACGCAGGCTGGCCACGCAGGACTGGGCCGATATGAACCTCTACGCCGATGCGAAGACCGATGTGGTCACGCTGATCCTCGAGCACGCGCGGGCTTGGCGCGCTGCCCAGTAGCGTCTTTAGCCATACATTCAGCTCAGACACGACGGCAGGATTCGAACCTGCGACAACCGGAATATGAAACCGGCCCCTTCGACCACTCGGGCACGCCGCGATGACTTCTACGCTAGGTCAACGGATGCTACGGGTCCACAAAATTGCGCCCGCTTACGGGATGTAACGGCGCGTGACGGCCGCGGGTCAGTGAGTAGTGAGTTAGTGAGTCAGTGAGTCAGCAGCATCTTCACCGCGGCAATGACTGCACAGAGTACGGCGAGGCCTACTCCTGCAAAGATCATGCGGAGCGAACTCTTCTCTCCGCGCAACCGGGCGAGCACCCCGCCGAGGAACGCCATCCGCCCCACTGTCACGAGTACTGCGCCGCTCAAGGCGATGACCGGGGTGATCCAGCCCAACCATGCGGCGGCGAGAAACAGTGCTGGAGCCGTCGTCGACGACACAATGGGCATCGCGTTGCGCAATTCGGCGAGCACGACGGCCCGGCTGGGGCGCTCAGCGCGTTGAGCGCGGTGACCCACCGATTCAGCCAACAGATGCGCAAGGTAGGTCGTGATCCCCGTACCGATCACGATGACGGCTGCGCGTCCGGATATCAGGTCACCCGGTGGCAGGGCAACAAGTGCCGCAAGGATGAGCACATTCCCGTAGACGTATGCAGAGATGCGACTGGAAGAATCGTGAGGTGCCAGGTCGGCGTGGGTAGTGCGTTTACGTCGGAACCAGGACACGTGAGAAAAGCACTCCTTCAGGAGTATTGGTGCGGAATCTCAACGTAGCACCGACGTCTGGGAGCACCCCGTTCAGCGGCTCAGCGGCTTGGTGGCTTAGCGGCTACGCCCCGCGAACTCGGCGAATGAGACCGTCAAGCAGAGTGTGTCCCTCGGCCCAGTCCCCCAGATTGCTTGCCACGTTGATGTGCCCGGCGCTGCCGATGTTCACGAATTCTGCGCCCCACGCCTGTGCCAGCTGCCCGGCAACGTCAATCGTGCAGTAGTGATCGTCGTCACTGGCCACGACGAGAGCCGGCACACCGAGCGGTACCGGCTCGATGCCACGGAACGACGGGGCCGCGGCAGGAAACTCGGCGCCAAAGCGATCCGGAGGTGCAACGAGCAGCGCACCGGCAACGCTGCCTGGATTACGGGCCAGCCACTCGGCAGCGGCCAGCGTTCCGAGGCTGTGCGCAACCAGGACAGTGTCGAAACCCCGGTCGGCCACCACGACATCCAGCGCCTGCAGCCAGTCATCTAGCTCGGGCGCGTCCCACGACGAGGGAGCGATCCGCTGGACGGTCGCATCCCGTGCCTGCCAGAGCGACTGCCAATGGGCTGAATCCGACCCACCGATACCCGGAACAATCGTCAACCGCATCTGCGCTCCGCTCTCTGTGCCCGTTGCATCTCTGGCCTCGTGTCGATCTCGTTCTCTCCCGCCAATGTAGCCGGGCGCCGAACCCATTCACCCGAGATTCTTATGCAGATGACGCTGTGTTTCCGTGTCGTCACGGCCATGAACCCGGGCTCCGGATAAGTTTGATGTCGGCACGAACCACCACACGAAAGAGAGCCGATGGCAGCGACTTCCGCCCCGGGCACTCCCGCGTGGCTAGGCGCCTGGAACGATCGCACGGCCCTCTCGCTCCTTCTCGAGCACGGCCCGCTCTCGCGCGTGCGCATCGCTGAGCTCGGCGACATGTCTAAGCCGACGGCATCGCTCGTCGTCACGCGACTTGAAGCCGCCGGACTCATTTCGGTCGCCGGCGAACGAACGGCCGGCCAGGGCCGCCCCGCCATGACCTATGTTGCCCGCGCCGACCGCGTGCTCGGCGTTGCCATCGACATCGACGCGAAGCGGATGCGGGCCTGCCTGGTCGACGCGCTCCGCACCGATCACGAGACGATCGAAATCCCGCTTCCTGCGACATCCGGTAAGCGTGATGCCCCGCGAGAGATTCGTGAAGCGATCGAGGCGGCCTGCGCGGTCAGCGGCGCCGACCCGGCCGCGGTGCGCAAGGTCTGCATCGGCGTGCAGGGCTATCTCGACACCCGGGATGACGATCACCTCGACAGCGAGACCCTGCCGGGCTGGCCACGCACCAGCGTTCGCCGCCTGCTCGAAGATGAACTCCAGCTTGAGGTGCAGATCGACAACGACGTGAACCTCGCTGCGGTGGCCGAACGCGTCAGCGGTGTGGCGGCAGATGCGTCGAGCTTCACCCTGTTCTGGCTGGGCAACGGCCTGGGCGCAGCGCTGGACCTTGACGGCACCGTCTATCGCGGCACGTTCGGAGGTGCGGGCGAGATCGGCTTCCTACCAGCACCGAGCGGGGTCATCGGCCAGGACGGCAGACCGGCTAAGGAACTCCAGGATGTCATGGGCGCCAAGGCCGTCATCCGTCTGGCCCGCGAGCACGATATCCATGGTCGTACCCTCGCTGACATTCTCAATGCTCTCGCCGTGAGTCCCGCCAGGGATGCCGTGATCGCTGAGCTCGCCCGGCGGGTGACGTTCGGCGTCATCCCACTGCTGGCTGTGCTCGACCCGGCCCTCGTCGTACTCGGCGGACCGACCGGCATCGCCGGCGGCGACCAACTGGCCGGACTCGTGTCCGATCGCATCCGCCAGACAACCCGATGGACGCCGACTGTCGCGGCCAGCACGGTGAAGGGCAACCCGATTCTCGCCGGGGCGCGAGAACTACTCGTCGTGGATGTACGCAATCAGCTTTTGGAGAGCGTCGCGAAGATCAACGCGTAACGCTGGCGCTTGGTTGCGCGTGCAGTCGCACCGCGTCATCCGCTCTCGCGAGGTTGCGGGCTTGCGTCATCCGCTCTCCAGCGTGCAGTCGCGGCCACCGCCGCGCCACTTATGGCGAATCGCGCCCGCTATAGCGGGCGCAATGAGCCACAACGGGCGCGGCGAACGCAGGCCAGCCGCGAAATAGCGCGGAGCAGGCACAAATCAGGCGCGAACCAGCGGCGCGAACCAAGGGGCGCGAACCAAGGGGCGCGAAGCGCTCAGATCAGGCGAACACCGGCACGCGGGCAGGCACAACCTGGCGCTGCAGTGCGCCGAGCAGCAGCGGGAGCTGCTCGGCCGGAGCATCCGGAGCCTCAGGGTGCCACTGCACACCGGTAATCGGCGCACTCACGTGCTCGAGAGCTTCGATGAGTCCGTCGGGTGCAACCGCGGCCGCAACCAGACCGGCACCCAGCGCATCGACACTCTGGTGGTGAGCGCTCTGCACGAGTACATCGGTCGCACCGAGGCTCGCGGCCAGACCGCTATTGTCAGCCAGCATCACGCCGTGAGTGGCGAGGATCTGGTCGATCGGCACGTTCAGGTTCTTGTGGAAGCCGTCATCCTCGATGTGCTGCACGAGCGTGCCACCGAGTGCGACGTTGATGACCTGCAGGCCGCGGCAGATTCCGAGCAGCGGCGTGGAGAGTTCGAGCGCCCGCCGAACCACGGCGATCTGGCCGGCATCGGCATTCTCGAAGTGCGCGGTCTCGCCTTCGTAACCTGATGCCGCACCGTAGAAGTGTGGGGTGAGGTCTTCGCCTCCGACGAGCACGATGGCGTCAGCGGATGCCGTGGCAGCCAGCAACTCAGTCGGCGTCACGTCGGCCGCGGCGTGACGGGAGACATTCCAGCCGCCGTCAATACTCTCAGCCGCAACTCGCCCATTGAGCACCTGCACCTTGGCGTGGTACTCCGGACGATCGGGCCTGGACGCGGTGACTTCGATGATCGCGAGGTGCGGGCGGGAGGTGTATTCGCTCATGCTCGCTCCTTTCGTGACATCGTGCTGGCTGCCGGTTAGTCAAGTGTGCCAAGCACTGTGAGCCAATGCGACCTCCGCCGTAACAGGCTGCAACACAACCGAAAGGGGTGCTGCCTGAGGCCGCGATCTGCCACCGTTCTACCTGTGACCTCCCAGCGAATTCCTAGACTGTGTCAGCGGCTGGCCCTAAGCTCGGCAGGACAGGACGAGACAGGCGAAAAGGCAGGCCAATGCGCGCACGGTTGACACTAGGAACTGTCTTCGTCGCGTTAATGCTGATGCTCGGGATGCCGACCGCGGCGCACGCTGAGGGCCCTGTCACCTTTGGTTCCAGCCATATCAAAGACTCCGTCGGCGCACTCGGCAACGACACCGCCGCGGTGCAGGATGCGATCGATTCCCTCTATTCGAGCACGCGCATCGACCTCTTCGTTGCATACGTCGACAGCTTCACCGGCGTCTCAGACAGAGAGCAGTGGGCCGACCAGACCGCCGACCAAAATGGCCTGGGTACGAATGACGTTCTGTTGGCCATTGCCACCGGCGACCGGCAATACCAGCTCTCCGTCGCGCCCGATTTTCCCCTCACTGACGCCCAGCTGAGTGAGGTCGAGACCACGGCGATCGAACCGGCCCTCCGCCAGAACGATTGGTCGGCTACCGCCATCGGCGCGGCCGACGGACTCGCTGCGGTGAGCAAAGGCGAGCCCGTTGTCGCCCCTGCCATCACTCCCGGCGACGCCTCGCCGTCGTCCGGTAGCGGCTGGGGCTGGCTCTGGGGCGTGCTCATCGTCGCCATTCTGATTGTCGTCGTCATCGTCTTTGTAGTCAGACGTCGGCGCAGGATGACCGCTGGTACCGGCAGTGCTGGCGGGCCGGACGGTGTTGAATCAGTGCCAACCGCCACACTCAAACAGCGGGCGGGCAGCGCTCTGGTTCAGACCGACGACGCCGTCAAGACCAGCGAACAAGAAGTCGGTTTCGCGGACGCCCAGTACGGCACTGAGGCAACGACTGCGTTCCACGCAGCACTGGCCGACGCCAAATCATGGCTCACTCAGGCATTCACGCTGCAGCAAAAGCTCGACGACAGCGAGCCAGACACCGAGGAGCAGCAACGTGCCTGGTACAGCGAGATCATCGACCTCTGCACCAAGGCCAATGCCACCCTCGACGAGCAGGCCGATGCGTTCGACGAACTGCGCCAGCTAGAAAAGCGTGCCCCTCAAGCCGTTGCCGAGCTGAGGTCCCAGCTCGACGCACTCACTCAGCGCACAGCCCAGGGCACCGCGTCGCTCGCGTCTCTGGCCGACGCATACACGGATGCCGCCATCGCGACAGTTGCAGACAACATCACGCAGGCAGACGATCGAATTGCATTCGCCCTGGCAACCCTGGCCGACGCGGAGACGAGCATCACCTCCGGCGATACCGCGGGCGCGGCGGTCGACATCCGCGCTGCCGAAGAAGCCGTGTCACAGGCTGGCCTCTTGATAGACGCCGTCGACCGGCTCGGAAACGACCTGCACACGGCAGCTGCAACGGTGAACTCGGCGATCGCCGATCTGGAGTCCGACCTCATCACCGCCAAGGCCGTGCCTGCTGGTTCCCCCGCCGCCGGCCCGCTTCCCGGCGTTGTCCAGGCGACTGAACAAACTGTCGCCCAGGCCAAGCAACGTCTGGCCGGCGGGCGCACCAATCCGCTCGAACTTGTGCAATCGCTTGAGGCCGTCAACCAGCAAATGGACGCCGCGCTTGCGGGAGTTCGTGATGCCCAGATCCAGGCGCAGCGCGCGCGGGACGCGTTGAGCCAGACGTTGCTCTCGGCCCGGAGCCAGGTGTCGGCGGCCGAAGATTTCATCACTGCCAGGCGCGGAGCTGTAGGCGCAGAAGCCCGCACCCGACTGGCCGAGGCTGGCCGATTGGTCGTTCAGGCCGAATCGTTGTCGACCTCAGACCCGGCCACCGCGCTGGCAACCGCGCAACGGGCGAACTCGCTTGCCGCTGAGGCGATCAACCTCGCCCAGAACGATGTGAATGGCTTCCAGCCCTCCGGCTATGGCGGCGGAGGCGGGCTGTTCGGCGGCAGTTCAGGTGGCGGTAGCAACGGAGCAATGGGCGCGATCCTCGGCGGCATCCTGATCAATTCAATGCTCGGCGGAGGTGGCGGCGGACGCAGCGGCGGCGGCATGTTCGGTGGCGGAGGCGGTGGGCGCTCCGGCGGCGGACGCTCGGCCGGTAGCTTCGGCGGAAGCGGAACCCGCTCGCGTCGCGGCGGCGGGGGCAGATTCTGATCGACCACCGCCACGACCGCGCCCGCGCCCGTCCACGCGGTGCAGAACATCTCGGCTCCGCAATAACAGCCATGGCCGCCTGACCCGCCCCGCCTTACCAAAGCTCGCTTGACCACGCTTGACCGCATCCAGTACGACAGCCCCCTCCCGAAAGGACACCGAAATGGCAAAACAATCAATCTTCGGCCGCATCTCCCAGCTCGCCAAGGCGAACATCAACGCACTCCTGGACTCCGCTGAAGACCCCAAGATGATGCTCGACCAGATGGTCCGCGACTACACCAACAGCATCGCGGATGCCGAGAGCGCCATCGCAGAGACGATCGGCAACCTGCGTCTGCTCGAAGACGACCACCGCGAAGACGTCGAGGCCGCAGCGGAGTGGGGCAACAAGGCGCTGGCCGCCAGCCGCAAGGGAGACGAACTGCGTGCATCCGGCAACACCGCCGACGCCGACAAGTTCGACAACCTGGCCAAGGTCGCACTGGGCCGTCAGCTGCAGTCCGAGAACGAAGCCAAGGCCGCCGAGCCGCAGATCGCCTCACAGACTGCGGTTGTGGAGCAGCTGAAGAATGGCCTGAACGCCATGAAGCAGAAGCTGAACCAGCTCTCGTCCAAGCGCGATGAACTGATCGCTCGCGCCAAGACCGCCCAGGCTCAGGCTCAGGTGATGGATGCCGTCAAGAGCATCGACATCATGGACCCCACCAGTGAGGTCAGCCGGTTCGAAGACAAGATCCGTCGCGAAGAGGCGAAGGTGCGTGGCGCAAGTGAGCTCGCGGCATCCAGCCTCGACGCCCAGTTCGAGAGCTTGGAGAACCTCGGTGAACTCACCGAGGTCGATGCTCGTCTGGCTGCGCTGAAGGCCGGTTCGACAAACACGTCGGCGTCGCTCGAGCAGTAGTCCGTCTGTCGCATAGTGATCGCCGGCGGGATTTCCCGTCGGCGATCACTGCGTCCCGGCCAGAGATCAGTACTCGAACAGCAGCAGAACACCCACGCGACTCTAGAGTCGGGAGGGCCTCACACGAGATACTGGTCAGGTGCCTCCCACCTTCATAGTCGTCCCGCAATGGCAAGGATCCGTCTCCCCCCGCGCAATGCGGCTGAGCGACGGAGCAGAGGCGATCAGCGGCGATCTGCCCGCAGCCCACACTCGCAACGTCGCCGTCCCTGTTGAGGCAGGCGATTCACTCGACACCGGCGTGCACCGTTACTCAGCTCTGCACACGGTGCGCGAGCGATTCGGGCACGAGCTTCGCGCCACGTCCGACTGGGCGCTGACGATCGGGGGCGACTGCGGAGTGTCGCTGACCGCCGTCGAACACGCCTCCGCCAAGCATCCTGACGGCCTGTCGGTCGTTTGGTTCGACGCCCATCCAGATCTGCACACTCCCCAGACCTCGGTGTCTGGTGCATTCACCGGGATGGTGTTGCGTGCAATCAGCGGCGAGGGCGCAGAAGGACTTGCGCTGACCGGAAACGGCGCCGTACCGCTCTCGAGGATAGTTCTCGCCGGGGTGCGCGACATCGAAGATGCCGAAGCTGACTTGATCGGCGACCGCGAGATCGCCGCAGTCCCTGTCGCCACTCTTGAGACTCCGGATGCCCTGATCGACGCTGTCACCGCCACGGGCAGCACCGCGATCTACGTGCACATCGACCTCGATGTTCTTGATCCGTCGGTGATGACCGGGCTGGGCAACGCTGTGCCGTTCGGGCTGACCGTCGAAGCGCTGACCGCCGCGATTACTGCACTGAAATCACAGTTCACCCTGGCCGGAGCCACCATCGCCGGCTTCGCTCCATCCACTCCGGAGGCGGCCAACGACGACCTGTCGGTGATCCTGCGCATCATTGGAGCACTCACCCGTTAGTTGCTAGCATGTGAGCCAGCAGCACCCACCTATCGCACGTCGCATCCGCTGAGCCGAGGACACTCGTGAGATCTCTCACCACCAGGCTGGTCATGGTCATGACCGTGTCGTTCCTGGTGCTCGCGCTTGCGCAATCCGATCCGTCTGCCGCGGTGATCGTGACCGGCGTTGCCATGCTGGCTATCGCAGCATTCTCGGGTGCTCGCCACGTCACCATCGCCATTTCCTGGGTCACCCTCACCATCGGTGCCCGTTCCCATCTGCACCGTGAGGTGCTCAGTCGGATTGCCGCTCCACGGCATCCGAACACGCCCGGCCGCACCCAAGCACGTGCGCCGTCGCAGTCAGAGGTACTCGCGTAGTCCTTGCTCCGAGCAGCTCAGTGACCTGAGCAGTCGGTCGGAAGGGCACCCGAGTCACACTCGCGACCACTCTTCCCTCTGACTGTGAGGACCACCCACCGTGGATATTTATACCTTCGCGCCCATCGCGACAATTCTTGACGCCGCCTATGCGGTCGTCACGGCACTTGCGTCATCCCTCTCGCCCTTTGTTGGCACATTCGCCACCGCCCTCGCTATCGTGCTGATCACCCTGCTGGTGCGTGCGGCTCTCATCCCAGTCGGCCGCTCCCAGGTGCGTGCCGAATACACCCGACGCCGACTTGCACCGCAGTTGCAGGAGATCCAGCGCCGCTATAAGAAGAACCCCGAGCTGATGCAACGAAAGACTGCGGAGTTGTATGCCGCTGAGAAAGCGTCTCCGTTCGCCGGTTGTCTGCCCACCCTCGCTCAAGCGCCCGTTCTGTCGACTGTGTATGGACTGTTCATCCTCACGGCGATCAACGGCCACCCGAACTCGCTGCTTACCGATCACCTGTTCCAGGTTCCACTCGGCACCTCGCTTGTGCACCTGGTTGGCGCCGGCCAGGCCTGGCCCGGCCTGCTGGTGTACGCCGTTCTGCTTACGCTCATCGCGCTGGTCGCCTGGATGTCGCGGCGCGCGGCTCTGGCCAACGCGCCCCTGGCCACCGGGAATGCACAAACGGATGCCCAGCCAGGAAGCCTGCCGCAGCTGAACGGCATCCTGAGCTGGATGCCGTTCATCACCGTCATCTTCGCTGCAATAGTGCCGCTGGCGGCGACGCTCTATCTGGCCGTCACGACGACCTGGACGTTTATTGAGCGTTCGATTCTTCGGCGACGCATCGAGCTGCAGCTACCACAGGCTGAGTGAGCGTCGGCCGCTGACTCGTACGCAAATCCGACAAGCGCCGGACCATAGAACTCGGGAGGAACGAACTCCTCGAGTCTGGGCGCCGGATATTCCGCCAGGCGCGGGATATTCCGCGCGCCCCACGGAATTTCGCGCGCCCAGCCGGGGAAGGCGTGGCGCGAGGCCTACCAAAATCGCGCCAGGCCTCGGCCAGCGAGGGTAGGCTGTCGCGCAATATAGAAGTGCTCGTAGCAAGTGCTCACAGCAGCGCTCACAGCAGCGCTCGTAGCGTCTGCAACGCTGACCACACCAGCACCATTGGCAGCACCATTGGCAGCACCAGCACCAAGCACCAGCACCAAGCACCAAGCACCAAGCACCAAGCACCAAGGCACCAAGGCACCAAGGCACCAAGCGAACGGGAGAAACAATGGCCGCCGAAACCCACGACACCGCCGGCAACACCGACCAGAACACCTACGACGTCATCATCATTGGTGGCGGCGCAGTCGGCGAGAATGTCGCCGACCGCGCGGTGCAGGGCGGCCTGAGCACCGTCATCATCGAGGCCGAACTTGTCGGCGGCGACTGCTCATACTGGGCCTGCATGCCCTCGAAGGCGCTGCTCAGAAGCGGGGCAGCAGTGGCAGCAGCGAAGCGCGTGCCCGGCGCCGCCGAAGCCGTTACCGGCACAACGGATGTCCGCGCAACGCTGCAGCGCCGCAACACCATCGCACACGACTGGAACGACGACAGCCAAGTCGATTGGCTTGATAAGACAGGTATTTCGCTGGTTCGCGGACACGGTCGCCTGAGCGGCATCCGCGAGGTCACTGTCACGACAGCGGATGGCGATCGCGTGCTCACCGCGCGGCATGCTGTCGTGATCAGCACCGGTTCGTCCGCACTGCTGCCCGACATTCCCGGGATCGGAACCGTCGACCCATGGACCAGCCGGGATGCCACCAGCGCCCAGGATATTCCCGACAGCCTGGCCGTCATCGGCGGCGGCGTGGTCGCCGCCGAACTAGCGACCGCATACGCCTCGCTCGGCTCTGCGGTGACGATCATCGCCCGGAGCGCACTGCTGCGCGGGCAGGAGCCGTTCGCCGGCGAACTGGTGACGGATGCCCTCCGCGCCAACGGCGCCACGGTACTCATCGGCCGCACCACCAGCCAGGCGATGCTGACCGAGAACGGCGACGTCGCCCTCACGCTTGACGACGACAGCGTTGTGACGGCATCCAAAGTTCTTGTTGCCACAGGTCGCGTGCCCCGCACGATGGACCTCGGTCTTGCAACCGTGGGGCTGTCCGACGGGGACTGGGTCACGGTCGACGACACCCTGCTCGTGCAGGGTGACTCCCCCGCACTGGAGGGCGATTGGCTCTACGCCACCGGCGACGTGAATCACCGCGCGCTCCTCACCCACCAGGGCAAATACCAGGCCAGGGCGGCCGGCGACGTAATCGCAGCGCGCGCGGCTGGAAGGCCAGTCGATGACACGCCCTGGGGTGCCGACGTTGCGACCGCCGATCATGCAAGCGTGCCGCAGGTGACGTTCACCGACCCTGAGGTGGCATCCGTCGGACTCACGAAGTCGGCAGCCGCGAAGGCCGGGTATCGCATCGAAGCCGTCGACTATGACATGAGCTGGACGGCCGGGGCGACGATCCAGGCCGATGGCTACGTGGGCCAGGCCCGGGCTGTGATCGACCTCGACCGGGAAGTGATCCTCGGTGTGACGTTCGTCGGGCAGGATGTCGGCGAGCTGTTGCACTCGGCGACCATCGCGGTGGTCGGCGAGGTTCCGATCAACCGACTGTGGCACGCGGTGCCCAGCTATCCGACCATCAGCGAGATCTGGCTGCGCTTGCTCGAAGAGTATGGTCGCCCGGCCGACCGCCTACGCTAGAGCCGTGCGCAGCATCCTCTTCGACTCCCCCCTCAGCCGGGCCGGCTACCTGTATGCCACCACCGTCGGGATCATCTGGGGCTCCATCTGGAGCACAGGGCGCGTTGAGCGTCGCGGCGGCCTGATCGTGTTCAGGGGCATGCCGAAATGGGCATTCGGTCGCGGCGGCTCCTGCGTCGGCGGCTGCTACCTGACCAACCAGAATGTGTCGGATGACGTGATTGAGCACGAAGCCGTCCATAAGCGCCAGTGGCAGCGCTACGGCATGGTCTTTCCGCTGCTGTACCTGGTGGCCGGGCGCAATCCGCTGAAGAATCGCTTCGAGATCGAGGCTGGTCTCGAAAAGGGCGGCTACATTCGCAAGCCAGCTGCCAAAGCCTGACCATCCCTACGGATATCGCCAAAACCGGAAACGTTGCTGCAGAGAGCGCGATCCATCCTGTATACGGTGACAGGTGCTCGATTCTTCCTGTATTCGCGACGACCTACAGCGCCCGGGCAGCACCCTTCACGCGTGGGATGACCATGGGCGTTCCGGCTTCAGGATCGGTCATGATCACGCAGGGCAAGCCAAAGACGTCGTCGATGAGCTCGGCCGTCACGACATCCTGCGGCGCTCCGGTCGCGACGATCCGCCCCGCCTTCATGACGATGAGATTCGTGGCGTAGCGCGCCGCCTGGTTGAGGTCGTGCAGCACGGCAACGAGCGTACGGCCCTCTTCGTGCAGGGCACTGCAGAGTTCGAGCACCTCGTACTGGTGCGCGATGTCGAGGAACGTCGTTGGCTCGTCGAGTAGCAGCAGCTCAGTCTCCTGCGCGAGCACCATGGCGATCCACGCCCGCTGACGCTGCCCGCCCGAGAGCTCCGTGACATAGCGTGCAGCCAGATCGGTGATGCCCGTGGATGCCAGTGCGGCCGCGACCGCGCGTTCGTCATCCGCTGACCACTGTCGAAGCAGCCCCTGGTGCGGGTAGCGTCCGCGGCTGACGAGGTCTTTCACTGTCATCGCCTCTGGCGCGATCGGACTCTGCGGCAGCATCGCGAGCTCGCGCGCCACCGTACGGCTGCGATAGGAACCGATCGGCTGTCCGTCGAGCAGCACCGTGCCGGACTCCGGCTTGAGGGTGCGGGACAGTGCTTTGAGCAGGGTTGACTTGCCGCAGGCATTCGGCCCGATGATGACGGTGAAACCACCGTCGGGAATCGCGACAGACAGGTTGTCGGCGACGACCCGAGAGTCGTACGACAGGCGCAGGTGCTCCGCGGCCAGCCGTGATGCCGGTTGTGAGGATGCCACTAGGCGGATCCTTTCTTCCACTCGCCGAGCAGAAGCCAGCCGAGGTAGATTCCACCGAGTGCAGCGGTGAGGATGCCGACGGGCAGCTGCACGGGGAATGGGGATTGCTGGGTGAGCAGGTCGGCGAAGGCCAGCAGGAATGCTCCCGTGAGAGCCGACATGACGACGTTCGGGCCCGGTGCCCTGGTGAGTCGTTTGGCCACCTGGGGTGCGATCAAGGCGATAAAGGCAATCGGGCCGGCAACACTCACGCCAGCGGTGGCGAGTCCGATGCCCGTCAGGATGCTGAGCAGCCGGGTACTGTCGCTCCGGCCACCCAGGGCATCGGCTTGCTCGTCACCCATCTCGGCCAGCTGCAGGCGTCGGCTGAGCAGCAGCGCGAGCGGCAACAACACGACGAGTGCGCCCCAGATGATCGCTGCGTTTTCCCACGAGCGTGAGGCGAGACTGCCGTTGAGGTAAGCGGCCAGCATGGTCGCCTGCTCGAGTCCGGTCCTGGCGATGGCGAACTGCACGAAGGCCAGCGACATCGCCGAGACTCCGATGCCGACAAGCAGCATCCGCGAGGGTGAGGAGAAACCGGTGCCCGTGGCGAAATAGACGATGCCCATCGCCACGAACGCCCCGATCAATGCGCCGACAGGCAAGGGCAGGATGCCAGTCCACATCACGCCGAATGCCGCGGCGCCCGCCGCAGCGCCCGAGGTCAGGCCGATGACATCCGGGCTACCCAGCGGATTGCGAGTGACTGTCTGGAAGAGCGTCCCTGCAACACCGAATGCGGCGCCGGCCGCGATGGCCACCGCGAGCCTGGGCCCACGGATGACGCCAAGCACGATCTGATCTGTGCCCGTCGCGTTGCCGAACAGCGCCGAGACCAGGCCGGACAGCGAGACACCGAGCTGGCCGAGGGTGAGTGCGAGCACACCGACGATGAGAATGCCGAGCACCAGGAGGCCCGCGACGATCAGGCTGCGACTGTACACGCGGAAGCTCAGCCAACCGCCGGCCCGCAGCGTCAGTTCTCGCCGCGGCGTTGATGTTCGCGCGCTCACGCGTGCACCTTCATCCGGCGCACGGCAAAAATCAGGATGGGCGCACCGACGAACGCGGTGATAATGCCGACCATGAGCTCTGCGGGACTGGCGATCACACGGCCCAGGATGTCGGCAAGCAGCAGCAGCGCCGGTCCGGCCACCAGGCAATAGGGCAGCAACCAGCGATGGTCGCTGCCGGTGAACGGCCGCACGATATGCGGAACGGCGAGACCGATGAAAGCGATCGGGCCGACAGCTGCGGTGGCCGCAGCACAGAGCAGCGTCGTGGCGATGGCCCCGAGGATGCGCGTGCGCCCGACGTGTGCGCCGAGGGCACTCGCCGTGTCGTCACCGAGAGCGAGGGCGTTCAGTGAGCCGGCCAGGCTGAGCGCCAGTACCAACCCCACGATCACGAACGGCAGCACGTCGAGAATCAGTCCGGGGTCGCGCCCGGCGAGCGAGCCGATCACCCAGAATCGATAGCTGTCGAACACCTTGGGAAAGCTCAGGGTGATGGCTTGGATATACGCGGCCAACACGGCACCGACGACGACACCGGCAAGCACCAGGCGCACCGGGGTGGCCGTACCTCGCACCGAGCCGAGCAGATAAACGACAACGACGGCGATCAGGGCTCCGGGCAGTGCCACCCAGACACTGACGGCCGCAGACCCCATGCCAAAGAAAGCGGATGCCGTCACGATCGCCGCAGCTGCACCGGCGTTGACGCCGAACAGGCCCGGGTCGGCCAGCGGATTTCTGGTGATGCCCTGCATCACTGCGCCGGCAACGGCCAGGCTCGCACCGGCCAACAAGCCGAGCAATGTGCGCGGGATCCGGCTGGCGATCACGGCATCCGCGTAGCTGTCACCCGGATTGAACAGTGCACCGATTACATCGGGCAGTGGCACGTATTTGTTACCGATGGCCAGGCTGAGCAGCACAACAACGACGAGCAGCACGACCAGGGCAACGAGACCCCCGGCCAGTCCGAGCTTCGGCACAGGGCCGCGGCGGCGCGTTTTCGCGTCGCGTCCGGACGCACGACGATCGGGCGCAGGGAGTCCTGCGCCCGATCTGTGTGACTGCGTATCAGTCATTGCTGATGTGTTGCATTGCTAATTTCTGACTCTGCGCCCTGAGGACTGCGGGAGAATCCCTGCAGGATTAAGGCTACGACCAGACCGACTACTTGGAGACGTTGGCCGCTGCATCCTTGATCATCGGGACATAGGCGTCGAGTGCCCACGGCACGCTCAGCGGCGTGAGCAGGCTGGATGCCATAGCGAGCTGGTTGTCGACGTTCGGAACATAAGAGCCACGGGCGAATGCCGGGATCTGTGCGAACAGCGGCTGAGCTTCGATCGATGCCTGGTTCTCTGCGTCGTTGAACCAGGTGAAGAGCACGTCGACGTCGTTCAGCAGGTCGGCCTGCTCGAGGCCGACAGTCGATGCGAAGGTGCCGGCGCTGAGCGGAACCGCTGCAACCGTCGGGTCAAGCGTCAGGCCGAGACCGGAAATCAGGTCGACGCGCGGGTCGCCCGCCTGGTAGAGCGCCAACTGGCCGGGCTCTGCCGTGTAGACGTAGGCGAAGCTGAGGTCGGCGAACTCTGGGTTCTCTGCGGCAGCTGTCGCAAGCTGGTCCTGGATGCCATCGATCAGCTCTGAAGCTTCGTCGCTCTTGCCGAGCGCCGAACCGATGATCTCAATCTGGTCATCCCAGCCGGTCTGCCACGGTTCTTCGGGGTATGCCACCGTCGGGGCGATAGCTGTGAGGGTGCTGAAGTCCTCGGCAGTGATGCCGGACTGCGGGGCCAGGATCAGGTCGGGCTTGAGCGCGAGAATCGCTTCGACGTCGACCTCCGGGTAGACGTTGAACGTCTCGGGCAGCTCAGCGCCCGACTTCTCGATGGCGTCGCGCACCCACGGGAAGTAGAGGTCGTCGTCGCCGCCCCAGGTTGCAGCTTCGACGCCGACGGGCGTCTCGCCGAGGGCGACGACGGTGTCAGCCGTGCCCCAGCCGATCGTCACGATGCGCTCGGGAGCTGCGGGAATCACTGCGTCGCCGAGGGCGCTGGTGATGGTGACGGGGAACGATCCGTCGGTCGAAGCATCCGTCGCAGAGTCTGAACCGGCTGCGGTTGAGCAACCGGCCAGAAGCAGCGCTGAGGCTGCGGCAGCGGCGATGATGCCGGCGCCTTTCATCCGGCGGGGCAGTGTGTTCCTGGGCACAGGAATTCCTTTCACTTTTATGTGTTGCGGGCGTTGTACAACCCGCAGCTGGCCTGCCGACACTGAGTGCTCGGCAAAATTGGGGGGGATCTAGTTGAGCTCTGAGCGACCCTGGCGCCAGTAGCCCATAAAGGCCACCTGCTTGCGGTCGATTCCCGACTCGGTCACCAGAAAACGGCGCAGCGACTTGATGACGCTGGCTTCGCCGGCGAGCCAGGCGTAGAGCCCGTTGCCGCTCGGGGTGGTGTTCTCCGTCGGTACCTCCCAGAGCAGGCCGGCGTCAATGTCGACGTCAACGAGCTCGGGGCCGGCGGCCGGCGCGGAGAGGTAGCGAGAGGTCCAGTCGCGCACAGCTGGCGCGAGTCCTGAGCCATGGCCGCTGCCCACGTCGAAAGCGGCGTCGTGCACCTTCGATTCGCTGCGGGCCAGCCACGTCACCTGAACGCCCTCTGGCGAATCGGTCTCGAGGAAGTCGGACGGTTCTGGCACTTCGATGAACGCGCATCCGGTCGCATTGCGCGGCAGCGAGGCGAGGATCGAGCAGATTGCCGGAGCTGCGGTTTCGTCGCCGGCGATCAAGAATGTGTCGGCATCTCCTGGCCGCCATTCGACACCGGAGCGGGGGTCTTCACCCAGCGCGTCGGGGCCGACGATCATGAGCTTGTCGCCGACGGCAGCGGATGACACCCAGCGGGATGCCGGGCCCGCATCGCCGTGCAGCACGAAATCGATGTCGATCTCGCGCTCAGCCTGGCGAACCGCGCGGACCGTGTACGTACGAATCGGGTTGCGGGCTTCCTCGGGGAGGTTGCGCCATGCGATGTACCAGTCCTGGCCATCTGGCAGCTCTGAGATACCGATTCCCGGGAGAGGGAGCACTACTTTCACGCGCTGATCGAGACCGACAGTGCCGAACTCGTGCAGGTCTTCACCGGTGAAGGTAACCCGCATGAACGTCGCGGAGAGCTTTGTCATCCGGGCGACCGACACGTCGAAGAGCCGGAAGCTTGGCTTCGGCTTGCGGGGCTCAGAGCGAGTGTTCTCGCGGGCTGCGGTCGAAGTAAGCATTGCCTAAGTATGGCATGCCTAACCTTGTTCTTGCTAGGAAAGGCCTGTGCAGCTGGCGAAAATACGTCGTTTGTGTTTTCTCGATCGCACGGCGATACGACAAAACGCCCGGCCAGAAGACCGGGCGTTTCAGGAAAATCCCTGACTATCGCGTACTAGCTCGCCAGTTCGTACCGCGAGGTGTCGAATGCCGATGCTCCGAGGTCGCTGTCGATGTAGCTGCCGACAACAGCGGTCGTCGCAGAGGTGCCGACGTAACTGCCTACGACTGAACGACGCTGGTTGGTCGTGCTCACATAGCCAGCCGATGACACGTCGACGGCGGCAAAACTAGCGGTGGGTACTGAGATATATGAGTTCATTTCTTCTCCTTGTCCACATGCGTGATGCATGCGGGTTCATGTGAACGCAGAGCTTCTTTGGACGGCGTACGGTGGGGCATCCGGTACCGGTGTGGCGACCGGATGCCCCGCTCGAGGTGCCAAGGTGGCAACTCGAGGATGGATGAGCGGCAAATGCCGCCCGAATTATTCGGTGATGCTGTTCGAGAGGTCCGAGACAGCCGTCAGGGCTACACGAAGCTTGGCGCCGAGGTCGGCGTCAACGTTCGTCCAGTACCAAATTGCGCGTTCCTTGACCTCTGCACGTGTGACACCACTGATGGCGTCGGTGATGGTGTCGAGGAAGCGAGCCTTGGCCGCATCGTCGAATACCTCGCGGTAGAGCGTTCCGGCCTGGCCGAAGTCGCTGTCTTCCGAGTGCAGGGTCGCTGCTGTGCGGATCAGTGCACCATCACTCTCCCAGCCACCAACGCCGGCTGCGGCGACATCAGCTACCGGGCCGCCGAGCGAGTTCGGTGCGTACACCGGAGCCTCTGCGGACTTGAAGCCGTGGCGAGCCGCGCCATCCTGTGAGTAGTTGTATACGGGAGCCTTGGGTGCGTTCACCGGGATCTGGTTGTAGTTCGTGCCGACGCGGTAGCGCTGAGCGTCTGGGTACGAGAACACGCGCGCCATCAGCATCTTGTCAGGGCTGATGTCGATGCCGGGAACCGTGTTGGCGGGCGAGAATGCAGCCTGCTCGATCTCGGCGAAGAAGTTCTCCGGGTTGCGGTTCAGGGTGTGGGTTCCCACCTTGATCAGCGGGTAGTCGGCGTGCGGCCAAACCTTGGTGAGGTCGAACGGGTTAAAGCGGTAGCTCTTGGCGTCGTCGTACGGCATGACCTGTACGTGGACGTCCCACGAGGGGAAGTTGCCGGCCGCAATGGCCTCATAGAGGTCGCGGCGGTAGTGGTCTGCATCAGCACCGGCGATCAGCTCTGCATCACTGCCGTCGATTTCGACGTTGCCCTGGTTGGACGTGAAGTGGTACTTCACCCAGAAGCGCTCGCCCTCAGCGTTGATCCACTGGTAGGTGTGCGAGCCGAAGCCGGGCATTTCACGCCACGAGCGCGGCAGGCCACGGTCACCCATGAGGTAGGTCACCTGGTGTGCGGATTCCGGTGACAGGGTCCAGAAGTCCCACTGCATGTCGGCGTCGCGGAGACCACTGCCAGGGAGGCGCTTCTGCGAGTGGATGAAATCGGGGAACTTGATGCCATCGCGGATGAAGAACACCGGGGTGTTGTTTCCGACGATGTCGTAGTTGCCTTCGGTCGTGTAGAACTTGACCGAGAAGCCACGCACGTCGCGCCAGGTGTCAGGCGAGCCCTGCTCTCCGGCGACGCTGGAGAAGCGCTGCAGGGTTTCGGTGACGGCGCCAGGCTGGAAAACAGCTGCACGGGTGTACTTCGATACGTCTCCGGTGACCTCGAAGGTACCGTGAGCTCCGCCGCCCTTGGCGTGGACTACGCGCTCAGGGATACGCTCCCGAGCAAACTGCGCCAGCTTTTCGAGCAGGTAGCGGTCGTGGAGCGCGGTTGCGCCGTTGGCGCCAGCAGTGAGGGAATGCTCGTCGCTCGGAACCGGGGTACCGGTCTGGGTAGTAGTTGGCACAGTTGTCATGCTTCTCCTTGTACTTCGTGATGGGCAGGAAAGATAAAGTTCATGGGGTCTGGTGTCAGTCGAGAGCGGATGCCGCGAGCTCGGCCTGGCAGGCAGAGCAGAGCCCCCAGAAGGTCACCTCGGCCGACTGAACGGCGAAACCGGAGGTGTCCGAGGGCACCAGGCAGGGTGCTTCACCGATCACGCAGTCGATATCGGTGACCGACTTGCAGTTGGTGCACACCGCGTGGTGGTGGTTGTCACCGATGCGGCGTTCGTACAGCGCGGCGGATCCGGCCGGCTCGATGCGCCGCACGAGTCCGACTCCGGTCAGCGCGGTGAGCACTCCGTAGATCGCCTGCAGGGAGGTGCCTGGCAGCTCGGTGCGCACAGCTGAATACAGCTGCTCAGCGTCGGCGTGCGGGATGTTGACCAGTGCGGTCATCACCGCGGCGCGTGGGGCCGTGACCTTCAGTCCGGCAGCACGCAGACTGTCGACCACATCGGTTGACGTGGCATCCGATGGAGCGACATTCGTAGCTGCGGCGCTGGCCGGTTCCCGTGTCGTCATACAGAGAGTCTACCACTTGTTTTGAGTCATTCAAAATAACTCTCAGAGTACGGGCGGGGTGCGCAGCTGCCAGCGCAGGCGTCGTTCGAGCTGGGCACCGAGAGCAAGCAGTGTTGCTTCGCCGCCCGGACGACCGATCAACTGGACGCCCATCGGCAGTCCTTCAGCCGTCACAGCGACGGGAAGAACGATGGCCGGCAGTCCGGATACGTTGACCATGGACGTGAACGGGGTGTACTGCACCTGCTGCTCGAAATTGCGTTCACCGTCGTGCTGGTCGTACCAGCCGACGGGCCTCGGGGGCAGGGCGAGTGCGGGAGTGAGAACTGCGTCGAACCGAGACAACTGGCTAATGAACGACCGCTCGTATGCCGCCAGCGTGGCGAGTGCTTCGCCCAGATCGCGGGCAGACAGCTCCCGGCCGCGCCTGAGCAGCCACGCCGTCAACGGTTCGAGCAGCGCGAGCTGTTCGTCGGTCTCGGCCGGGATTCCGGCCGCTCCGGCCTGCCAGATCGTGCGGAACGCCGGCGCATAGCTCGCGTCAGGCGCCAACGCGCTCTCTTCGATTCCATGACCGAGAGCGGCGAACTCACGCACGGCCAGCTGCAGGGCGTCGTGAGCCTCGGCGGAGATTCGGATGTCGTAGGCGTCGTCCCACGCGGATGTCGTCATGACGCCGAGCTGGTAACGCCCCTCCCCCCGCACCGCGGCAGCGAGCAGGGGCGCATCGTCTGCCGGCGAGCGCAGCGCGAAGTGGTGGTCGGGGTGAGTGCCCCGTGGCGTGATCATGGCGTCGAGCAGGAGGGCGGCATCCGCTACAGTTCGAGCCAGCGGTCCGGCAACCGGCAGTCCGGCGAGCTTGTCGATGCCGGAGGCTGACGGGATTCTCCCCCGGCTGGGCTTCAGCCCTACAAGCCCGCAGGCCGCTGCAGGAATACGAACTGATCCGCCGCCGTCCGAGCCGGGCGCGAATGGCAGCATCCGCGCCGCGACGGCGACCGCCGCACCACCGCTGGACCCACCGGCACCCAGTGCTGGGTTCCACGGGTTGCGGGCGGGTGGAAATGCCAGCCCCTCTGTGTATGAGGGAAGCCCGAATTCCGGGGCTGCGGTCTTGCCGAGGCTGACTCCGCCGGCGTCATCAAGATCCTGGGTCAGCTCGTCAGACTCCTCGGGCACGAACCCGGCCATCAGTCGAGAGCCGAACTGCGCGGGCACGCCGGCGCGCAGCTGCAGGTCTTTGTCGCCGAACGGCAGTCCCCAGAGTGGAGTTGTCTTCGGCACCTCGGCCTCGACATACAGCGCCCGTTGCCGCGCCGCCTCCGGCGTGACAGTGGCGAATGCGCCGAGCTCGGGATTAAGCCTCTCAATGCGGGCCAGGTAGTGCTCGGTCAGCTCGAGGGGACTGACGTCGCCTCGCTGCAGGTGCTGCCATTGTTCGAGCGCTGTCAGTTCATGCAGTTCGGCCATGGCTCGAGCCTAGCCACCGGTGCCGCCGTTCGTCGGCAGCGTCTCGTAACGCGTTGGCGACGACGCAACGCGCCGGCTACAACCCGTCGCGCACGTCTCGAACGAAGTTCTGCACGTGCTGCTGCAGTGCCTCGATCCGGTGTTGGCGTGCCGCCTCGACATCGAAGCCGAGGTAGGCGACCGGGGGCAGCTTGCGCACATTCGCCGAGCACTGGAAGTTGGCACAGGCCAGCGTGCCGATCGTGTTGCCGTTGCGGCCGGCCTGGCCTGAGCGCTTAACGCTGTAGAGCACGACGTCATTGGGCAGACGTACGTCTTCGCACCAGGAACACTGCGGCCTGGTGCGAATCGTGCCCTGGGCCTGACGAAGCAGAATACCGACGGGCGCATCATCGAGTTCAACGACCACGTAACCGAGGTTCGGCGACTTGCGGTCACGCCAGCCGAGATAGTCGAGCTTGTCCCAAGCAATATCAGTGTCGGTCGGCAGCACGATTCCCTGCCGCTCCCTGAGTGACACGTTAACGAATGATGCCTGAATCTGTTCTGCGGTGAATTCTCGCATGTGGAGTGAATGCCTTACTGTTTCGCCCTCGTTCCGAGCTACCGGACGAGGAATGTATCAAGCGAGTGGGTCTGACGAAGAACGCTACTCTTCAGCGCCCAGTTCATCACTCAGTTCCGTGAGCAGCCGACCGAATTCAGCCGGCGCGTTCTGTACCACCGACCTGGCCTTGATCCCCGCCACCCAGTGGGCAGTCTGGGCAACATTGATGATCTCGAATTCGACGACAGAGCCGGCAACGACTTCCGACTCTGATACCTGCTCGGCCTCGACCTCCGACACCTGCTCTGCTTCGGGTCGCACCCGATATTCGGCGCGGTACCACCAGTCGCCCTCGACAACGATGAAGCGCTCGTCGGGATCGGTCAGCATGCGGATGTGGCGGCTGGCATCGTCGTCTGCCTGCTTGAGCCAGCCGACGAGGAGCGCGTAGACGTCATCCGGTTGCGCCTCGAGGTGTCCGGCGAACGAGCGCAGAACAGTGTGCTTGGCCGGAAGATCTAAATGGAGGTCGTTCATACTTCGACCTTACGCACCCGCTACCCTCAAGATTGAACGACCGAGGCGCTGACCTCGCCCGGCACGCCGACCACATCTCGGCCCATCACGACTATTCGGGAGAGCTGACCATGGGCTATCTGTTCCTCGCCATTGCGATCGTCACCGAAGTGATTGCAACCAGCTTCCTGAAACTGGTCTCAGGCCCCGAACCCAAATGGTGGGCGTACGCCGTGGTGGTCGTCGGCTACGTGATCTCGTTCGCGATGCTCTCGCAATCGCTCAGTCGCGGAGTTCCCCTCGCCATCGGCTACGCCATCTGGTCGGCGATCGGCGTGATCCTGGTCTCGGTGGTCAGCTGGGTGTTCTTCAAAGAGACCCTCACCTGGACGCAGCTGGCCGGCATGGCGCTGGTCATCGTCGGCGTCGGCCTCTTGGAACTCGGGGCTGCACACAAGTAGCGGATGCCGCCGCCTGGCGTCGTTCCGACGATCGCCCGTCTTGCTATCCGGTCACCGAGACGTACATGGTGCCGAGCACCGCAGCCAGTCCACCCACTCCGGCAACGATCCCGGCCATCGCAACGCGAGACCAGGCGCGTGCGCGGACACCGGCCGAGTTCACATCCTGTTGCAGCCTGTCGAAACGATTGATGTGCCTGATGGTGTCGTCGGTGACGCGCACGACGGGCTTCCATGCGCTCTGGTCGAGCACCACACGTTCGTAGGTCGCCAGTGCACTGCCCGTGTGGACCCGCGGCTGGGCGACCAGCCAATCATGCATCTCGGTCGAAGGCAGCACAGCGACGACCCCGTGGGCGGCACCGACCTTCATCGACACCGGAGTGACCACAACGACAACGGGCGTGACCTCGACGGCGGTCTTGACCCTGACCGAAACCTGTTGCGCCATCCGGGCGGCTTCCCTGCGGCTGCGTCCGAGCACATCGCTCGTCGACCGACCGATGGAGATTGATTCACCGTCAATGATGACCCGACGCCCACCGTGATCAATCGTCGTGATCGCGTACAGCCCGCTCGGGCCGATGAGCATATGGTCGACGACGTTGTGGCCAGAGCGCGCCGGTTCGGCCTGCAGCACAGTCCACTCCGGCGAGAGCGTCCTGAGAACTCGGGCGACTGCCCCTTCGGCGAGCGCCGTCGAATAACTCGTCCGGGCCGCGGCGTCGAGCGGGCAGCGACCGAACAGCTTGGCCATCCATCCGTGAGGCACCGCATGCGCCTGAATTCGAAGGCAATCCTGAATCCCGGTATAGACGGGACCTTTGGCCCGAAGCAGTGGAGCGGGAACCTCGGATGCCGTCGCGGACGACAGCACATCGCGCATATTAGGGTGAGCCACAATTCCTCCACGCTGAAACTAGCGGTGAAGCCCTACTGGTCGTCAGTCCCCAAACACGTCACGTCGCGCGCCCGCGCTGCCCTACTTCAGGCTCTTCTGCATCATCACGATTCCGAGCCACCGCTCGAATTTGAAGCCAACCTTGCCCATGCGACCGATTTCTTCGAAACCGAAGTCGCTGTGCAACTTGATGGATGCGTCGGCTCCCTGGTCCGCGATGACCGCAATGACCTCTTTCAGTCCGGCCTGCTTCGACCGCTCGAGCAACTCAGCGAGCAGCACGCGACCGAGCCCCTTACCAGTGGATGCCGCACCGAGGTAGATGGAGTTCTCGACGGTGAAGCGGTATGCCTTCTTCTGCTTCCACGGCGAGACCAAGGCATACCCGAGGATCTGCCCGCTGGGGGATTCCGCGACGATGAACGGCATGCCGAACTTCGTGAGGTAGTCGAACTTCTGGCGCCATTCAGCCAGCGTCATCGGGTCTTCGTCAAACGTGACTGTGCTGTTGGCGACGTAGTAGTTGTAGATCTCACGGATATGCGGAAGATCGGCACGGGTGGCATCCCGTAATGAGTACTCGAACGGAGCTTCGGGAGCCGGGACTTGCCTCAGGTGTCTGGGCAGAGTTCGCCTCTGCTGGTATTCCTCCTCGAGCACGCCGCTCTCCCTTCGCTCACGCGAACTGCCGCATCAGGCAGGTCACTTGTCGGCGGTCCGGTCTGGCAGGTCAGCACGCCCGAACGACGCCACGGAGATAAGGCTAACCGAGCGACCAGTCAATGTCGGCTGCGCCTTGCTCGAGCAACAGTTCATTGGCGCGGCTGAACGGCCGGGATCCGAAGAATCCCCGTCTGGCCGACAACGGGCTGGGGTGCGCCGATTCGATGATCGGCGTGTCGCCGAGCAGCGGTCGTAGTGTCTGGGCATCCTTTCCCCAGAGAATCGCGACGAGGGGCGCGTCCCGCGCGACGAGCGACCTGATGGCATGATCGGTGATCGCTTCCCAGCCGCGCCGCCGATGCGACCCGGCATCCCCTGCGCCGACTGTCAGCACACGGTTCAGCAGCATCACGCCATGGTCGGTCCAGGGACTGAGGTCGCCGTGGGCCGGCGTCGTGACACCCAGGTCGTCGCGCAGCTCGGTGTAGATGTTGCCCAGACTCCGCGGCAGCGGCCGCACATGGCGGTCGACGGCGAACGACAAGCCGATCGGATGCCCGGGGGTCGGATAGGGGTCCTGCCCGACGATGAGCACCCGCACGCCCGAAAGCGGTGCGCGGAATGCGCGCAGCACAGCGTGAGGCGCGGGCAGCCACGCTCGGCCTGCCGTGCTCTCGCCCCCGAGAAACTCAGTGACGGATGCCAAATTGTCGGCCACAGGTTCGAGGGCACGCGCCCAGCCGGGATCGATGTCACCCACGGCCAGATCGACAGCGGGAAGAGGGGTGGGCAGAGCGGGCACTACGCGCCGAACGTACTCACGAGCACGCCACCATCCGCCTGCGTCACACGCCAAACGCTCCCGGCGCCCGTCACGCGTATGGCGTTGTTGCCCACAATGAGCGCTGTACTCTCGTCGATGGCCAGGCCGCCGTCGATCACACCGGCCTCGGTCACGGCGATCAGCCGCGACAGGTTGCCCCACTGGGCAGCATGCACTTCGATGCTCACGTCGATGAGGCCGATGCCCTGCTCGATCGTGACCTCATCCAAGCCTTCAGAGCCGTCTTCGGGGCTCACCTCGACTCCGCCGATACGCCAGCCACCGACGAGCGCCCGCTCTGCAGCGATCATAGCTCCGGCCGAGAATCCGAGGTATGGCATGCCGTCGGCTACCAGTTGACGGATCTGGGCGGCAATTGGGCTGAGCGCCGCGAGGTATGCGGGAGTGAGCCCGCCTCCGATCAGGATGCCATCGACGCCGGCAACGGCATCCGATGTCGCTAAGTCGGTGAGTGCGAGGGTGGTGACAACCGGCTCGAAGACTCCCCCGAGCCCCCCGGCGCCCACTGCGGCAGCAAGTCGGCCAGCGTGCTCATCACCGTCGCCATCCCTGACGACAATGATGGCGATGCGCGGCCCGAAATTTCGCCCGGCGGCCACCGCATGCTCAGTCGCTTCTTCAAGGAATGGTCCGAAGACGCTCTCATCATGTTCGGGGGTCCAGCCTCCGCCAACCAGGTGCACGCTCATGAGTCGAGCCTAAGCCGAAAGCACGCCGTCTGGTCGGCTCGTCTCGCACACCGCGGCGTTCTCGCTCATCTCGAACCAGCGCTCGATACCCAGCCTGCCCAGGAAGTCGTAGTCGTGGCTGACGACCAATAGCGCTCCCTCCCAGCCATTGAGAGCGTCGGCAAGTTGATCGATGCTGGCCAGATCGAGGTTGTTCGTTGGCTCATCGAGCAACAGCAGCTGTGGGGGCTGATCGGCAAGCAAGAGGCTCGCGAGTGCAACCCGAAAGCGTTCGCCTCCCGAGAGCTGCACCACGGGCTGCTCGATAGCGGATGCTCCGATCAAGAATCGAGCAAGCTGGCTCCTGATCTCATTCGGGCTTCTGCCCGGTGCTGCCGCCCTGATGTTTTCGATGACGCTGGTGTCGTCGTTCAGGATGTCGAGTCGCTGCGGCAGATAGCTCACCGCGTCGATCCGAAACAACACCGGCGAGTTGGATGCTGATGTCCGCTGACCGGCGATTGCCTCAAGCAATGTCGTCTTGCCAGAGCCGTTCGGTCCGACCAGGGCAATCCGCTCCGGCCCTCTGACAGTGAGCCGTCCTGACGCACCGGCGAGTTCGAGCACCGTGCGCCCCTCGGGAACCGCGCTGCCTGGCACGTCGATCCTGATCTGCAGCGACTGACGCACCCGAGCTTCGGCCCCGGCCAGCGAATCACCGGCAGCTGCGACCTTCTTGCTGGTGAGCACCCGGTATTTCCCCGCCGTCACCTGCGAATCCGACTTGCGCTGGTTCATCACAATCTTGGGCACGCGCTTGTTCTCATAGGCAGACTTTCCGGTTCGGGCCCGCCTGGCCAATTTGATTTCCGCCTCGATACGCTGCCGCTTTTCAACCTTGAGATCGTTCGCCGCCGCAGAAACCATCCGTTCGGCTGCCTCCTGCTCTGCAGCGATCTGCAGTGCGTACGACGAGTACCCACCTCCGAAGAGACGAAGGCCGCTGTCGTGGAGCTCGGCCGTCTCATCCATCTGCTCGAGCAGTTCCCGATCATGGCTGACCACGATCAGAACGCCCGGCCAGGTGCGCACCAAGCCGGCGAGGAGCGCGCGTGCCCGACGATCAAGGTTGTTCGTCGGTTCATCAAGCAGAGTGATCGGCGTCGCGGCCAGGCGAAGTCGTGCCAGCCCGGCGAGGACGACCTCGCCACCTGAAAGAGTACCTACCTGTCGATCGAGCACCGTATCCTTGGCGCCGAATCCCAGCTCGGACAACACCGCCAATGCGCGTTCCTCGATGTCCCAGTCGTCTCCGACTGTCTCGAAGTCGGCGGGGGTGGCTTCGCCAGCCAGAATCGAGTGCAGGGCACGCCTGACCTCGTCGATCCCGAGCACATCGGCCAGGGTGTCTGTCACGCCGAGGGTGAGATCCTGCGGGAGTACGCCGACATCACCGGTCACCGAGATAGTGCCGGTCGTCGGCAGCAGCTGCCCCGCAATCATCTTGAGCAGAGTTGACTTGCCTGATCCGTTTGTTCCGATCAGTCCGATTCGGCCGCGGCCAAAGGTGGCGGTGATGCCAGAAATCGCGTCAGTGCCGTCTGGCCAGGTGAGGCCGAGATCGGTCAGGACGACAGAGGGGGATGAAGAAAAAGCCACACGGGTCTCCGAAATGTCAGTGGTGCACTGACGGAGAACCCCGATGGGGCGTCGATCAGCGCAAGAACAGGGGCGCGGAACCGATGTAGGTCTTCACAGTCTCAACTCTGGCTAGGGAACAGAACGTTCGATTATTTCAGCCGAGGGCTAATCTCCGCAATAAGCGGTGCGGCAGTTTCTGGAACTTCTCAGACACGCGCGGCGGCCGACGGTCGATTTGCGACAGACCCCCCACTCGGGGAGTATGCAATGAGGTTCAGAAGGCTGTTCCGCCACACGAGGATCGAGAGAGGCGGTGCCCCATGACCGACGATGCTCTCGCGGTTGTGACCCCTGCTTCGGCTCCGCAGATCGGAGCTCACTGGATCGGAGCCCGATGGGTCACTGCGACCCAGCGCACGATGCTCTTCCTGCTGATCACTGCCAGTGCCGCACTCGTTGGATTGCTGCGGATCCCCGCGATCACCCGCGGAACACTCTGGGCAGAAGATGGCCAGGTGTTCATCGCCGGCGCCGCGAATTCAACGACCCTTCTCGACCTTTTCGCGCCGTACGACGGCTACGTTCATGTCGTGCCGCGCAGCATTGCCGCTGTGGTTGTCTGGGCAGTGCCCGTCGACGACTGGGCGGTAGCCGTAACGGTGGCGTCCTGCCTCGTTGTCGGTCTTGTCACCGCGTTGGTCTTCGTGCTCTCGCGCACAGTCGTTGCCTGGCTCCCGGCCCGTGTCGTCATCGCTGCAATTACAGTCCTCGTGCCGACAGCGCTCTTCGAGGTGGCAGGGAACACCGCGAACCTGCACTGGTATTTTCTCTGGCTCGCCCCGTGGTTGCTGCTTTATCGACCGACATCCCGCTGGGCGGCCTGGCTGCTCGGTGTCGTCGGGCTGATCGCCGCACTCAGCGAAATCCAGATGGCACTCTTTCTGCCGCTGATCCTCTGGAAGTTTCGTGATGGCATCCGGTGGCCCATCCGCGTGGGCATCATCCTGGGAGTCATCGCGCAGGGCATCACCACACTGCTTTTTCCCCGAGCGCAGCACGGCGTTGTCTCTCCGCTGCCCGACGTGATGACCAGTGGCTATCTCGTCAACTCAGTGCTGCCACTGTTCCTGGAATCCGGCCAGGCAGTCGGAAGCTTCATTGCGCAGTTCGGCTGGCTGACGGCGTCCCTGTTGGTACTGCCGTTCGTTGCCGCCTGCATTGTGATCGCGATGAAAGGCTCGACCTCCGATCGGGTGCTCGGGGCGGCGCTGCTCGGCGGCTCACTCGTCACGTTTTCGGCCGGTTATGTGCTGAACCCGAACCCGACATTCACGATTGCTGCGGATGCCGTCGACGACTTACACGCGATCATCCTGCTGCGCTACGGCGTGACATCCTCAATGCTGCTGCTGGCGTTGCTGCCGGCGGCAGCCATGGTGCTCTGGCGTGGTGCACGCGGGAGCAGGACAGCGGCGATCGTCGCCATCTCGCTCGCCGCACTCGTGCTGTTGGCGCACTTTGCCCCAGCGGCAACAACCCGGGCAACGGGACCCGAATGGTCAGACAGCATCCGATCGGGTGCCATTGCCTGTGAAGCCGATGCGACAGCGCAGATCGTGCGCATCCCCATCGCGCCCGCCGATGGCTGGGCAGTCGTCCTGTCGTGCGACGACGTCGAACCGAGCGGGCAGGATCGCTAGACCGTTGCCGCGGTTCCGGCGGGGGTCACAGAGACAGGCGGCTTCGCCGACCACGGGAAGACGATCCAGCCGGCGGTCTCACGCCAGGTGAAGTCGGGAACCAGTACGGTGCGCGGCTTCGTGTAGAGCGTGGCAGAGCGCACCTCGTCTGCTGTTTCCTGAAGCAGGCCGACGACCAGGGCCAGGGTGTGACCGGAGTCAGAGACATCGTCGACGACCAGCACCTTCTTGCCGGCGAGCGCGGGGGCATCCAGCATCGGGGCAGACAGCACGGGCTTGGGCAGACGCTCGTCGATTCCGGTATAGAACTCGACGTTGATGCTGCCACAGTTCTTGGTGCCGAGCGCGTAGGAAATCGCACCAGCAAGGAGCAGGCCGCCGCGGGCGATGGCGATGACGACATCCGGGTCAAAGCCGCTTTCGCGCACCCGCGTCGCCAGAATTCGTGATGCGTCATCGAACTCAGACCACTGCAGGATCTCTCGTTCGATGTCAGGGGTACCGATTGCTGCGTCGTCTGCGTCAAATGCCATTCACCAATGGTAGTTGTGAGATTTCGCCTCTGTGCACCGCGCGGATCCCAGTCGCCTGCTCATTGACCACTAGCATCCCTCCATGACGTCTATCCCTCAGGCTCCCCGTGTGCGCACGAGTGCGGCCGTCGGCGTGACAGCCGGCCTCATCGGTTTCCTCTTTCTAGTCGAGATCACCAGTGGAATCCTGCAGGGTTTCTACGTTCCGCTCATCCCGGATCTGGTGCGCCATCTGGGTATTCACGACGCTGACTTCAACTGGTTCGAGGCATCCCAGTTGCTTCTCGCCGCGATCGTCGTGCCGTTTCTCGCCAAGCTCGGCGACATGCACGGGCACAAGCGCATCCTGCTCATCACGACGGTGTTGACAGCTGGAGCAACCTGGTGGCTCGCTTTCGCCGGTGATTTTTGGAGCTTTCTCGCAGCATGGACCCTTCAGGGGTTTTATGTCGTGTGGCTTCCGCTTGAAGTCGCGCTGATCTTCGACCGCGGCCGACGCACCAACACGGGGGCCTCTCAGACCAGGCGCGCTGCCGGGCTTCTCGTCGTCGCCCTCGAAGCCGGCGCCATCATCGGGGCGCTGAGCGCAGGTCGTCTGTTCGTCGCGCTCGGCGAGAACATCACACTGACGATGATGCTGCCCGCGATCGCCGTGACGTTGGTGTTCTTCGCCATCCTCTTCGGCGTTCCGGAGTCAGAGCCGCTCGCGGGCAGGTCTCTCGACGGCCGCGGCTTCATCCTGCTCACACTGGCCCTGCTGCTCATCACCTCGGGTCTCACGTTCATGCGTCTCAACGGGCCAGGCGCCTGGTGGGCCTGGGTTCTCATCGTCATTGGTATCGCGTCGTTCATTCCGTTCGGTCGTTTCGAGCTGAAGCAGAAGGATCCGGCAATCGACCTGCGGGTACTGCGCCAGCCCACCATGTGGCCGGTGATGTTGACCGCCGGACTCGTCGGCATCAGCCTGCTCGGCGTGCAGGCGCCACTCTCCACCTTCGCTGGCACCGATCCGGTGAACGGATACGGACTCGGGCTCGAGGCCACAGACATCTCGACGCTCATCGGTGCGTACCTCATCTCGATGATCGTCGGCGCCCTGCTGTTCCCACCGGTGTCAAGATGGGCCAGCCCGCGCATCGCGCTCATCATTGCCACGTTCACCGTCGCTGTCGGCTACTTCGCCTTCATCCCGTTCCATCAGGAGATGTGGCAGGTGCTCGCCAACATGGCGATCGCCGGAATCGGCACTGGCGCACTCGTCGGCGCCCTGCCGGCTGCGGCCGCTGCAGCAGCGCCCCGAGGCCAGACCGGCATTGCCGCTGCGCTTACCAACACCACAAAAACCATCGGCGGCTCGTTCGCCTCGGCTGTGTTCGGCGTCGTGCTGCTGGCCGGCGTCGCGACGACGGCCACCGCAACAGCAGCGAGCCTGTTCGGCTACATGTTGGTCTGGACGATCTGCGGTGCTGGCGCACTGGTCGCCGGAGTGCTGCTGTTCTTCGTGCCGAAGCTGGCGTTCGCCGATGTCGTGCCTGACGAAGAGCTCGTGGGCACGAGCGAAGAGCTCACCGCGGCCGAATAACCGCGGCGCAGCCGCAGCTGCGTCAGCTCCGCGGTTTCAACTCACCCCTGGCCACTCGTGTCGGGGCGGCCTGAGCGACAGGCTTGATTGTCACGAGGTCGACGTTCACGTGCGCGGGAAGCTCGACGCTTGACACGATGGCCTGGGCGATATCTTCGGCAGTCAGGGGGTTCGGTACGTCTTTGTATGCTGCTGCAGCCTTCTCGACGTCGCCGTCGAAGCGCACAAGTCCGAATTCATCGGTCTTGACCATGCCTGGCGCGATCTCGATCACACGGATGGGCTCCCCATTCAACTCGAGGCGCAGCACCTCGGTCACGGCGTGGGCAGCGAATTTGGCGGCGTTGTATCCCCCGCCGCCGAGATAGGCGACATGCCCGGCGATCGAGGTGACGTTCACGATGTCGGCGGAGGCGACTGCGGTTGACCCGGCTGCCTCTGTGCTCAGCGTCTGCCGCAGCAAAGGAAGCACTGCCGTGATGACCCGCTTCACGGCAAGTACGTTGATCTCGAACATCCAGGCCCAGTCGTCGATACTCGATTCCTCGACCGAGTCCATGCCCTTGGCGCCGCCGGCGTTGTTGACGAGGGCGTGCACCGCGCCGGTGGATGCCAGATAGTCGCGGAGGGCATCCACGTCGGCCTGCACCGTCAGGTCGGCGGTGAACACGTCCGCGCCGGTCTCTTCGGCGAGCGCAGCGAGTCGATTAGCCCGCCTGGCCACGCCGACGACATCCCAGCCCCGAAGCCTGAAAAGACGTACAGTTGCCGCCCCAATTCCGGAGCTAGCACCAGTGACGACAACTCTCTTTGCACCCATTTCTCCATTCTGCCGGGAGAATGGATCTGATGATTGCTCCTCCACTCAGCGTGTCAGCACCCCAGAAGCAGCGTGTTCCCTACTGGGACAATGCGCGATGGATCGCCATCGTGCTTGTCGTCGTTGGCCACGCGATCCTCAAACTGATCGGCGAATCCGATCCGGCGTACGAGCTGTATCTCTTCATATACGCCTTCCACGTTCCGCTCTTCGTGGCCGTGAGCGGATACTTCGTGAAGGCCGGTCCGCCAGGCATGCGTCAGATGCGCCGGCTACTCACCGACGTCATCTTTCCGTACCTGATCTTCGAAACGATCTGGACGACAATCCGCTGGGCTCGTGGCGACAAGTTCTGGCTGGACTACGCGACGGCCTCGTGGACCCTGTGGTTTCTCCTCGCCCTCGCACTCTGGCGCATCGCACTGCCATATCTCGCGCTGCTCCGCTATCCGCTACTGATCAGCATCGTGATATCGGTAGCCGCCGGGTACCTGAGTACCGTCGACAGCACTTTCGCCCTCTCGCGCACGCTCGGGCTGCTGCCATTCTTCGTCCTCGGTTGGAAGCTCCGTCAGTGCGGAATCACCGGCAACTGGCTCAAGCTCGGGTCCGCATCGATCTGGCGTTGGCGAGCCGGCTCGCTCGCGCTCTTCACGGCACTTGCCGTTTACATCGTGCTGAATATCGACTGGCTCAGGGAGGTCAAGGTCCGGCGCTTCTTGCTCTATAACGAGACGTACCCGTCATTCGGCTATTCCGAGTTCTGGGCCGGCGGCATCCGTCTGGGCCTCATCCTGCTCTCGAGTGCCCTGGTGATCGCGTTTCTGATGCTCGTGCCCCGTCGCCGCACCTGGTTCACCGCGTTCGGTGCTGCGACCATGTACATCTATCTGCTGCACACCTTCTTGCTGTACCCCTTCAGGGAGACCGGCATCCTCGACGGGCCGCAGCCGCCATGGGTGCTTCCTGCCATGCTGCTGCTCAGCCTCGGCATCGCAATACTGCTCTCGCTTCCCTTCGTGAAGCGGTGGTTCCAGCCCATCGTGCAGCCGCGGGCGAAGTGGATGTTCCGTGACCCGATCGCGCCGAAGACCGGCGCAATCCGTGTTCCCAGGTCGGTGTCGAAATCAGACGGCACTGGTTCATGACGCCGTGTTGCGGAGGCCATTGATCGACGCCTGCCGCGTGCCTAGGCTCGCTGCAGAGCGCTGGATGGTCCACGCTCGTCGAGGAAAAGGAAGACCCCCTCATGAGCGAAAACTCCGAAAACTGGAAGTTCGAAACCAAGCAGGTCCACACGGGTGCCCAGCCGGACCCGACGACGAATGCTCGGGCGACGCCGATCTACCAGACCACCTCGTACGTCTTCAACAGTGCAGAGCACGCGCAGAATCTGTTCGCGCTTGCCGAGTTCGGAAACATCTACACGCGCATCCAGAACCCGACCCAGGCCGTCGTCGAAGAGCGCGTCGCAGCGCTTGAAGGTGGCACGGGTGCACTGCTTCTCGCCTCGGGCCAGTCGGCATCCACCTTCGCCGTACTCAACATCGCGCAGGCGGGCGACCACATCGTTTCGTCAAGCTCGATCTACGGCGGAACCTATAACCTCTTCAAATACACGCTGGCCAAGCTCGGCATCGAGACAACGTTCGTCGAGAACCAGGATGACGCCGACGAGTGGCGCCGTGCCGTGCGACCGAACACCAAGCTGTTCTTCGCAGAGACCATCGGAAACCCGAAGATCAACGTGCTCGACATCTCTCTCGTTGCTGACGTCGCCCACGAATCCGGCATCCCGCTGATCGTCGACAACACGATCGCCACCCCGTACCTGATCCGTCCATTCGAGCACGGCGCAGACATCATCGTGCACTCCGCCACCAAGTTCCTGGGCGGACACGGCACCGTCATCGGCGGCATCATCGTCGACGGCGGCGCGTTCGAGTGGTCGAAGAACGTCGAGAAGTTCCCCGGCCTCACCGAGCCAGACCCGTCGTACCACGGTGCAAGCTACACGGCAGCGGTCGGCGATGGGCTGGCATACATCATCAAGGCTCGGGTGCAGCTGCTGCGCGACCTCGGTGCGGCAATCGCACCGGCGAGCGCCTGGCAGCTGATCCAGGGCATCGAAACGCTCAGCCTTCGTATCGAGCGACACGTGCAGAACGCCCAGGACATCGCAGAGTGGCTGGAGAACCACCCGGACATCGCCTCGGTCAACTACGCAGGTCTGCCCACCAGCCCCTGGTACGCCAAGGCCAACAAATACGCCCCTAAGGGCGTCGGCGCGGTACTTTCGTTCGAGCTCAAGGGTGGAGTGGATGCCGGGCGCGCGCTGGTCGACAACGTCTCGCTGTTCAGCCACCTGGCGAACATCGGCGACGTGCGATCGCTCATCATCCACCCGGCATCAACGACCCACGCCCAGCTCACGCCAGAGCAGCAGTTGACCGCCGGCGTCACGCCTGGCCTCGTGCGTCTGTCCGTGGGCATCGAGAACATCGATGACCTGAAGGCAGACCTCGAATCCGGACTCGCAGCCGCCCGCGCCGTCACATTGTCGGCCCGCGCCAACGCATAGTTCAGCCCCTGCAGCTGCTCCGACACTGCAGACCGATACCCCCGCCGTAACAATCGGCGGGGGTTTCTTTTTCAGCGGCACAATGGAGTCGGTATGGATTGGCAATCATCGGCAGACACGGTCCCGTCGAGCTTCATCTCTGAGGCGCAGGCGCGGTCGCTCCTCGGCAAGCCCCCGGCAACGGGTGCCTGGCGCGACGGCGACCCTGTCGGCAACCGTCGCTTCGTTGACATTGGGCCGCTCGGCTTTGAAGCCGGCGGGTTTCTCCCACACGTGCGACTCGCATACGAATCGTGGGGTGAGCTCTCCCCCGCTGCCGACAACGCCATCCTCGTGCTGCATGCCCTCACCGGGGACAGCCACGTCATCGGCGACCCTGGCAACGGTCACGCGACGGGAGGCTGGTGGGACGGCATGATCGGACCTGGCCGGGTTATCGACACCGACCGCTGGTTCGTCATCGCCCCCAACATGCTCGGCGGATGCCAGGGCAGCACCGGACCGTCGACCCCTGCGCCCGACGGTGTTGAGTGGGGCATCCGATTTCCATATCTCACGATTCGTGACCAGGTCGCGGCGCAGATCGTTTTGGCAGACAAGCTCGGCATCGATCGTTTCGCCGCGGTGATCGGCGGGTCGATGGGCGGTATGCATGCCCTTGAATGGGCGATCGAGGTTCCCGACCGCGTCGAGCGGCTGGCCGTGCTGGCCGCACCGCCCCTCACCACCGCAGACCAGGTCGCGCAGAATTCGGTGCAGATCGAGGCGATCCGCACCGATCCGCTCTTCCGTTCCGGTGCATACTACGACGCTCCTGACGGTGACGGACCGACCAGAGGACTGGCCCTGGCCAGGCGAATGGCCCTGATCAACTACCGCAGCCCCGGGGAGCTGAACACCCGATTCGAGCGCAGCTGGCAGAGCGAGATCAGCCCGCTGGGCTCTGGTGGGCGGTTTGCCGTCGAGTCATACCTGGACTTTCACGGCAACAAGTTCACCCGTCGCTTTGACGCGAACTCGTACATCACGCTGGTCGAGGCGATGAACTCACATGATGTCGGGCGAGGCAGAGGTGGTATCGCGGCCGCAATCGGTCGCATCAGCGCAGATACCCTCGTGCTCGGAATCGACAGCGACAGGCTCTTTCCGCTCGCCGGTCAGCGTGAGATCGCCAGGCTGCTACCGAACAATATCGACGGCAGCGCGCCCGTTGTCCTTGAATCGGCATTCGGCCACGACGGCTTCCTCATCGAACTTGACGATGTCGGCACTCATTTGCGTCGGTTGCTGGCCGATTGACGCCGCGCATGACGGACTGCCGATAGGGTTCGAGGTGGATATTGTTCTGACACCTGAATTAGCCCAGCACCCGCTCGACAGGAATCCCGCCAGCCCCCATGCAACGCATCTTCAAAGAGCGCGATCGTCTTCTTCGCAAGGCCGCACGTGCAGACGGACTCGCCTGGTCGTCGGCAGCCCTGCTCTGCATGCTCGTCCCAGGGGGCATCGGCGTTGAAGCACTGATCTGGTGCATACCGCTCATGATCGCCATTGCAGTCTCGCAATACATGCTCGGCCGGACGGGTGCCATCCGCTGGGTGCTGTTGATCGGTGTCGCTGGCCTTGGCATTGTCATCGTCGTCGGTGTCGTCAGCCATGTCGGCCAGCCCCTGAACCTGGTCGAGCAGTGCGTCATCGCGCTAGTCGCCGCCGGCGCAATGAGCTGTGTCGTTCCCGTGCTGGTCATCAACCCCCAGCGCATGATCCTCCTGGGAGCGATGCTCGGTGTCACCAGTGCAACCGTGTTGGCTGTCACGCTCACCTACGGCACATCGGCAACCGCCTTCATCCTCACGCTGTGCATCTGGCTGGCCACGGCTGTCGGCGGCTGGTGGCTGAGCGAGAGCATTCCGCGTGCCATGCAGCGCATCGCCGCCATCGGCCGTGCTCACCGGGCTGAGCGTCACGCCAGCGAACTTGAAGCCCAACGGCGCCAGGATGCCAGATTGCTGCACGACACCGTGCTTGCCACACTGACCCTGCTGGCCCACTCGGGTGTCGGTGTCTCGCCCACAGCTCTCCAGCAGCAGGCAGGCGATGACGCCAGGCTGCTGCGTCAGCTGCGCCTCGGAGGGCTGCCCATGCCACGCACGTCCGGTGTGTACACGCTCGAACCGGCGACCGAGTTCACTCTTGGCAACACGCTTGAATCGGTCAAACAACGATTCGGCCGTATCGGACTCGACGTCGACTGGCACGGCAGCGGCCAGGTGCTGTTGCCGAGCGAGGTGCTCGACTCCTTTTTGCTCGCGCTGGGCGAGTGTCTGGAGAACGTACGTCGCCACTCCGGCGTCACTCGCGCCGATGTCACGATCACCGACGATGAGAAGACAGTCAGGGCGATGGTGACGGATGCCGGCATCGGCTTCGATCTCGGCGAGGTCGCCGCGGAGCGCCTCGGCCTGGCCGAATCGGTCGTTGCCAGGCTTCGCGACGTCGGCGGCAATGCCCGGTTGTTCTCGTCGCCAGGTTCAGGCACAACAGTTGTACTCGAGGTTCCGAAATGAGCAAGGTCACGATCACCGAGAACACGCTGGGCATCGCCGTCGGTCGTGAGGGCCGGCATCGCCGCGACAAACGTCGTGGCAATTCGGAATCGACGGAATCGTTTCGGCGGGCAGAACGAACAGTTCGCACCGCACGGGCTAATCAGAGTGGCCTCGGCGGCCGACACCTCAGTACCGGTGTTCTCTTCACCGCATCGTTCACCATACTTTTTTTGCTGTGGCGAGCCGTCACGCAATGGTCAAGCTACCCGCAGCACGGCATCATCGTGCTGGCCTGGCTGCTCTGCCTCGCCGCAGGCACCTTCGCCCTCATCATCGGTTCCCGCCGACCATCCAGCCTGCCGCAGTGGATCTTCCCTGCAACCCTCGCCGCCGGTGCAATCGTTGTCGCCCTCGACATGGTTGCCAGCTGGAACGGCAGCGCCAACAGCGTCTTCCTGACAGCCGCGCCCGCAGTCGGCGCTCTGCTCCTGGGCTTTGTCACCGTTTTTGAGACACGGCCCATCCTTGCCGCTACCGGCGTGCTCGCCGCGGCGCTCACCGTCTACGGCCTCATGCACGATCGTGTCGATGCATCCAGCATCGCGGTCGACATCGTGGTTGTCGCACTCGCCGTTATCCCACCGTTGCTCGGCGTCTTCGTCGTGCGCACATTCCGTCGCATGGTGCAGCTCGAGCTGGACCTGGTGCTGGTGCAGAGCACAGTGACCCAGTCACGGTTCTCCGTCGGCATGCTGGCTTCAGAAGAACTTGCCAGGCTCGACCTCGGCGCCGAAGAGCTGCTTGACGATGTCGCAGCGGGCCGTACGGTGCTGCCCCTGCCATCGGATGTGGCCGGCACCGCGTCATCGCTTGCCACCCAGCTGCGCCTGCATTTGATCAAGGGCCGAAAAGAGACCTGGCTGCACCACGCGATCGCCGAGTCGGAGTTTCTCGGGCCGTCGGTGAAGTTGTACGACCCCAATGGCCTTGCCGGGTTGATGGCTCCGGTACAGCGCGACGCTCTGCTGCTGACAATTTGGTTGCTGATCAGCGATGCAGTCCGTCCTGCCGCCAGCGTGTCACTCACACTCGGCCCGATTCTGCCGTCGCGAAGCACTGCATCGCGCAAGAAGGTTCATTTTCCTATCGAATTGCGCACCTCGGGTGTGCCACGTCGGAGGGTAGACCCCGAGACGTGGCAAGCTATCCGTGTGGTGGGCCCGCATGTCGACTCGATTCGAGACGGCAGCCTGCAAGTTGATATCGAATGCAGCGTCGATAATCCCGCCGACACACAAGCGCAAGGAAACGTGTCCTAGCGTTTTGCACAGGAGGCAGTAGTGACAAACCCCGACAGCATCATCCGTTTGGCCATCGTTGACGACCATCGGATGCTCCTCGGCGCATTAACAGAATGGATCCGCAGCGCGGCGGAAGATATTAACATGGTGGCGGCGGTGACCACGTGGCCCGAGTTGTTGACCCACCCGGAGTTTCCCGTCGATGTGGTGCTGCTCGATCTCGATCTCAAAGACAACATCCCGATCTCGCTGAAGATCTCGACGTTGAAGACCACCGGGGTCAAGACGGTGCTCATGAGCACGTACTCTGAACCGGCAGTCGTGCGCGAAGCCCTCGCGGCCGGCGCTCTCGGCTACCTGGTCAAGAGCGAAGAAGCCAGCATGATCGTCGAGGCGATCCGCGGCGCGGCCAAGGGCCAGTCGTATATCTCGGCCGAACTCGACGTGGCATTGAACGCCGGCGCCGATGGCGGGTCTCCTCGCCTGAGCGCTCAGGAGCGTCGCGTGATGGCTCTCTACGGTGCGGGCGAACCGGTCAAGGCAGTCGCGTACCAGCTCGGCATCTCAGAAGAGACGGCCAAGTCGTACCTCAAGCGCATTCGCGAGAAGTACCGTCTGGCCGGTTACGACGTCGGCACCAAGGTCGCCCTGCGCAAGCGCGCGATCCACGACGGCATCCTGCTGCAGACCGACTAGCCTCAGGCCGACGTGGCC
The DNA here is from genome assembly GCF_047530025.1 of Leifsonia sp. A12D58. NCBI lineage: Bacteria > Bacillati > Actinomycetota > Actinomycetes > Micrococcales > Microbacteriaceae > Leifsonia > Leifsonia sp. A12D58. The sequence goes on from NZ_JBLJAT010000006.1 coordinate 144,256, forward strand.
TGTAGGCGGGCTGTGGCTGAAGGCCGACTCGCTGCACGGTAACGATGCTGTCCTTAGCCCGTGATCGTGCGGATGCCCTGCGTTCCGTATGGCACCGGTACGCCGTTCCGGCGACGCTTGCGGTCGAGCAGGAACGAAGCCGTCGCCAGAATGCTGCCGAGGACGCTCAGTCCGACGCCGACCCAGACCGGTGCGACGTAGCCGAACCCGGCCGAGATCACGATGCCGCCGAGGAATGCTCCGAGGGCGTTGCCGATGTTCAGCGCCGAATGGTTGAGGGCTGCAGCGATCGACTGGCTGTCGTGTGCAACATCCATCAGCCGGGTCTGGATGGTCGGTGACAGGGCTGAGGCGGCCCCGCCGATCAGGAAGACGCTCACCAGCAGGCCAGGCACGGTGTGCGCCGTCAGCCCGAGCGCCACGAGGGCGACGATGAGCACAACGAAGAAGGCGTACATGCTGCGTCGAACGCTGCGATCGGCTCCCCATCCTCCGACAAAGTTTCCGACCGTCATGCCGAGTCCGATCACGATCAGCACCAGGGGCACTGCGCCCACGGACAGCCCGGTGACCTCGGTCACCATGGGTGAGATGTACGAGTAGACGGCGAAGAGGCCGCCGAAGCCGATGGCGCCGATCGACAGGGCGAACCACACCTGTGCACGGCCGAATGCCCGCAACTCGTTGCGCATCGATGCTGCCGGGTTGCCGGCCTGGAATGGCACGGCCAGCAGAACGGCGACAAACGTTGCCGCAAAGATCAGTGCGACGGCGAGGTAGGCGATGCGCCAGCCGGCGACCTGCCCTAGCCAGGTGATAGTCGGCACGCCGATGACGTTCGAGATCGTCAGGCCAGACAGCACGAAGGCAACGCCACGGGCACGCTTGCCAGGGCCCATCAGATCGGCGGCGACCAGCGAGGCGATGCCGAAGTATGCGCCATGCGGCAGCGCCGAGATGAAGCGTGCGACCAGAACCAGCCCGAATGTCGGCAGGAGCGCCGATGCGATAGTGCCGACGGTGAAGGCCGTCAGGAGCACCAGCAGCAGCTTTTTACGCGGCCAGCGGGCAGCGGATGCCGCGATCGTTGGGGCTCCGACCACCACGCCAAGGGCGTAGGCGGAAATCAACCATCCGGCCTGTGCAGTCGCATGCTCCTGATTCGACGCAAACACGTCGGGCAGCAGGTCGCTGGCCAGGTTCGGCAGCAGGCCCATCGCCACGAACTCGGTGGCGCCGATGGCGAAGCCACCCAGGGCAAGGGCAAGCAGGGCAAAACGAATACGGGCCGACGACAACTGCGTCGGCCCGTTGGAGGTCACAGGCATGGGTTATAGCCTAAACGCTCGGGGTTTGGCCTAGGTTTCGGGCGCCCGAACGTATCCGCAGATTGTCGCCACACATCCGCTGAGTCCGTGGCGTATAGCCGCTACGTGCGCGTGCCCGAAGCCCTGATTCGTGTCGCCTTGCGATCAGTGTGAAAGGATCAAGGGATGGTCACGACACGCTCGCTTGCACCTACGCAGTGGCGTGTGTGGCGCACCTGGCCGACCTGGGGCACAGTACTCGGGCTCTACGCGCTGTCGCGGGTCTTCTCCACTGTCTTGCTCGGCACGCTGTATACGGTGGCTACCAGCCGGGGCTGGACGTTCGCCAGCCACCGCGACAACTCCACGTTCTTCACGTTCTCCGGTTCCTGGGATACCTGGTTCTATCGGCAGATCGCCCTGCACGGCTATCCGACCGACCTTCCCACCGATGCCGACGGCAATGTCATGCCCAACGCCTGGGCATTCCTGCCGGTCTTCCCTGCTGTTACCCGGGGCGTGATGAATGTGACGGGCCTGGACTTCTACGTGGCCGGGGTCCTCGTGGCAACCGTGTTCGGTGCGGCGGCAGCCTACGTACTGTTTCGGCTCGTCGAATCCCGCGTCGGTGCGACTCCGGCACTCTGGGCCGTCGCCCTGTTCAGCTTCGGTCCGCTCGCCTTCGTGCTACAGGTGGCCTATGCCGAGAGCCTATTTCTGTTCCTGCTGTTCTGCAGTCTCTGGGCGATGGTCAAGCAACGCTATCTGCTGATGATCCCGTTCGCCGTCATCGCCGCGTTCACCCGCCCAGGTGGGCTGGCTATCGCTCTGGCGCTCGGCATCATCTTCATCGTGCGCTACGTCGGTTGGCGGCGGCGGGGCGAACCGTTCCCGTGGTCTGCGCGCATCCGGATCCTCGTCGCGGGTGCAGCGATCTCGATTGCTGGCCTGGCCTGGCCGATGATTGCCTCGGCTGCCACCGGCCATCCCGGCGCCTATCTCGAGACCGAGCTGTCGTGGTGGACCGGTTTTGTCGGTCGACAGGAGTTCATCCCGCTCACACCCTGGTTCCTGCTCACCGGCAAGTACCTCGGTGTCGTCGGCATCCTGCTGGTGTTCGTCGTGATCGGCAGTTTCGTGTGGTGGCTCACCCGTCGGGGCCCTCGCGCCCTCGGCACTGAGTTGTTGGCGTACAGCGCCAGTTATGGCCTATACCTTGTTGCGGTCTTCCTCCCGCAGCAGAGCCTGTTCCGCCTACTGATGCCGCTGGCTCCGTTGCTCGGCGATCCGACGATCGCCGGCTCACCGCGCGTCAGGCGCACTCTGCTGATCGGCGGCATGGCGCTGCAGCCCGTGGCGATTGTGCTGCTCTGGTTTCTCGGCTATCCCTGACCAAGCGCAGCTTCGAGCCGCTCCACCTTGCCGGTGAGTTCGCCGGAGAAGCCGGGGCGGATGTCGGCCTTCAGCACCAGCGACACCCTAGATCCGTAGGCGCCCACGGCATCCGTCGCTGCCTTGATGACGGCGAACACTTCATCCCAATCGCCCTCGAGCGTGGTGAACATCGCGTCGGTATGGTTCGGCAGGCCGGACTCCCGCACGATACGCACGGCAGCCGCAACAGCGTCGTGAACCGAGCCATCGGTTTCGCCCGTGCCAGACGGGGCGACCGAGAATGCAACCAACATGATTACTCCTTCAGAGGTAGTGCGAGTGTGGCGAATTGCCGGTGCGGATCCCGCAGTTTCCAGATCTGCACCACTGCCCATCCAAGCAGTATGAACTCCAGAAGGTTTCGCAGGGTGAGTACCAGCACCAGCAGCGGGTCGGCCACCAACAGGTAGTCATACAGGTACGGATAGACGAGTTGGGTGAGGGCAGCGAGGACGGCGACGATGAATGCCGGAATGCTCCAGCCCCGCCAACGCAGGGTCAGACCCAGGATCACGGGTGCGGCAAGCCAGCTGATGAACTGCGGCGAGCCGACCTTGTTGAACGCGATCAGGCAGACGACCAGAGCGAGCACGAGCGGCGGAAACAGGTCTTCGGGTCGTGCACCGCGGCGCTGCGCGAGCCAGCCGAGCAGCAGCACAGCGACGACCGCGACGGCCAGTATCGGCGTCATCACTGCCGCTACTGACTCGACTCCAGCGCCCGTCACCTGATAGGTCAGGATCTCGCGGTCGTAATACACGTAACTGCCTGGAACACGGAATGCTGCCTGCCACATCCACCAGCTCGCGATGGGTGATTCGATTTGGATGCCGCGGTCGGTCTGCTGAGAGACAAAGCTGAATACGTTCGTCCCGCTGCCGAGCAGCAGCGCGACCAGCACGATCAACGAGCTGGAGCCGGCCATGACGGCCAGCACCCGCCAGCGATCTCTGGTTGTCAGAAAAAGCGCAGCGAGTATTGCAGCCGGCCACACCTTCACCCAGGTTGCTACCGTGAGCAACGCTGTCGCCCAGAGCGGCTGGGTGCGCAGCCAGAGCAATGCCATCACCACGAGAGGCACGGTGATCGAGTCGATCCTGGCCAGTCCGATCGGGCCAAGCAGCAGCAGGAATCCCAGCCACCACCAGGCTGCGCCGACGTTCGAGGGCTTTCGCCAGCTGCCGAGTAGGCAGGCGAATGCGCCGGCGTTCAAAAGCGTCACCAGGATCAGCCAGGTCAATGCGTAATTGTCAGCCCCGAAGGCGAGTGCGGCGATGATCGGGATGAACGCGAGCACCGGATAGACGAATTCGGTGGTGATGCCCACGACGAATTCACCGGATGCTGCGGCCTCCGCCCACCCGAGATACACCCGTGACACATCACCGAGCGGCCAGCCCCGTGCGACGAACGTCACCCAAATGAGCACGACGTGCACAATGACAAAGCCGGCCCAGAGTGAGACAGAGCGCCGAAACCAGCGCGGGCCAGCAGACGTAATCACCGGAGTCTGACGGGATTCAGGTCCCGATTCTTCGTCTACACGCACGTGTTCACTTTCCCACACCATGGGCGTACTGCGCCGAAAACAGGACGCATCGCTCGAGCTGGCACAATTCGTCCTGTACCCGAACACGTGGTCGCGATCTGTCCTGTTTTCGTGACAGCACGGCGAGACTCAGCGCAGTGCGACTCAGCGCAACGGATGCCTGCACCCATCTCACCCCGCGAGCAAACTCGCGATCACCGACGGCAATGCCTCCGCAACGTCGAGCGCCGCGATCGGGCCACCGCCCGATGCACGCGTCGCGGCGAGCGCGTGGAGCAACGCGGCGGTTGCAGCCAATGGGGCCAGCACGTCGACATCCGTGCGGATCAGTTCGGCGTGGGTGGCAACCAGCGCCCCGAGCATGCCACCCAGCACATCCCCGGTGCCTGCGGTCGCCAGCCACGGAGTGCCGATCGACACGCTGAGCCGTGCGCCACCCGGTGACGCGATGTAGGTCGCTGCCCCCTTCAGTAACACCGTCACATTCAGCGAAGCGGATGCCTGCACCGCCCACTCCCCTGGGCTTGCCGCTATTTCGTCAGCGGTCACGGTGACACCGCGCAGTGTGAGCATTGCAGCGAGTTCGCGGTAGTGCGGCGTCACAACGAGCGGATGCAGCAGCACAGAGGCATTGAGCTGCCCCACGAGGTCAAGCGCCCCGGCGTCGACGACACACGGAACCCCCTCGGCCAGCGCCGCCTCAAGCGACCGCGTCGTCTGGGCGGGCCGGTGGGCGGCATCCATTCCCGATCCCAGCAACCAGGCTTGCACGCGGCCGGGCGCTGTCACCGTCTCGGGCCGTCTGGCCAGCACCAGATCGGTGGGCCGCGTCGGTCCCAGATATCGGACCATGCCGACACCGGTGCGCATCGCTGCCTCGACACCGAGCACTGCAGCGCCCGGGTAGAGCTCGGAGCCGGTCTGCACCCCGAGCACGCCCCTGCTGTACTTGTCGTCGGTGCTTATCGGTCTCCGGATCCACGCCGCAGCGTCCTCGAACGACCATTGGTCCCATCCGGCACGGCGGTCTGCGCTTCGGCCTGCAGTGTGGGCGCTAGTGTCAACTTCCTCTGACTTCGCCATGCACCCCACGATAGGTTGTTCAGGTCACCCCGCACAGCGTCAGAGCCGCCTCTCGGTGGAGATCAGCGTGAATACCAGTCGTCAGCAAGGAGCCCCGTGGCCGCATCAGCCCTGTTCGAACCGTTGACCATCAGGGACGTCACGTTCCGCAACCGCATCTGGGTTGCGCCGATGTGCCAGTACACGATCGTCGAGAAAGACGGCATCCCGCGCGATTGGCACCTCATGCACCTCGGCTCGATGGCCTCTGGCGGCGCTGGCCTCGTGATCGCGGAGGCGACGGCCGTCAGTCCCGACGGCCGCATCTCCGACCAGGACACCGGCATCTGGAACGACGAGCAGGCGACGGCGTGGCGACGGGTCGTCGACTTCATCCACAGTCAGGGTTCTGTCGCCGGCATCCAGCTCGCCCACGCAGGCCGTAAGGCGTCCGTCTGGCCAGAGTGGGGTTACGACAAGCGCGGCACAATGGCCGACGCCGATGGAGGCTGGCAGACCGTCTCGGCCTCTGCCGTGCCGTTCACCGGTCTTGCCGCTCCGGTTGCTCTCGATATCGACGGCATCGACGAGGTCGTTGCCAACTTCGAGGCCGCCGCCCGCCGTGCGGTCGCTGCGGGATTCAGGGTGCTTGAAATCCATGCAGCCCACGGCTACCTGCTTCACCAGTTCCTCTCACCGCTCAGCAACCTGCGCACCGACGAGTACGGCGGCGATCTGGCTGGCAGGGCCAAGCTGCTGCTGCGAGTGATCGAACGCATTCGGGCAGCTATCGGCAACGAGCTGCCCCTGTTCGTGCGGTTCTCTGCCACCGATTACGCGCCGAATGGCTGGGACGAAGAACAGACTGCGCAGGTCGCCGGCTGGGCACGCGAGGCAGGCGCCGACTTCTTCGATATCTCAAGTGGCGGCAATGTCGCCGGCGTGACGATTCCGCTCAGCCCCGGTTACCAGGTGCCGCTCGCCACATTCGTCAAGGCAACAGCCGGTGTGCCGGTGAGCGCAGTGGGCCTCATCACGACTGCGACCCAGGCCGAACACATCGTGGCAACCGGGCAAGCGGATGCCGTCATGCTCGGCCGCGAGATGCTGCGGGATCCGCACTTCGCGTTGCGAGCCGCCCATGAACTCGGCGTCAACGTCGGCTATTGGCCGCCGCAGTATCGCAGGGCGCGCTGGCCGGAAGCCTGAGGGATCCGGTCAGCTGTCAGCACGCCGAATTGCTGCGCGTCGATTGGTTCAGGCCCGTTCCCCGATGCAGAGCACATTGCCCTCGCTGTCGCTGAACCAGGCGCTACGCGACGGTCCGAGCGTTGCCACGCCGTTCTCCGTCTTCAATCCAGGCATGTCGATATCGGCGAAGGTGACACCTTTCGACCGTAGTTCTGCCATGTCCCGATCCAGGTCAGGTGTCATCCAGCACAGCTGGGTGTTCTTGGCCGAGCCGGCGTTCGGCGTCTCGTAGAGCATGAAACTCGTCCCGCTCTTCAGCCGAAACAACACTCCTGTCTCGTCTTCGCCTGTGGCGTCCAGACCGAACGCGTCCTTGTAAAAAGCACGGGCCCTGGTCATGTCCTGCACCGGAAGTACTGCAACAACCTCCAATTCATCTAACATGAGTTTTCCTTTCTCTCACTGCCAACGCTACGCCGCGCAGACGCAGAGAGATACGCCGCACAGGCGCAGGGAGAACCACAGTTAGCTGAGTACCGCATAGCGAAACGGGCGGGACGAAGTCGAAACTTCGTCCCGCCCGGCGGCGCAGTCGGCCGGTGTTAGGCGCTATAGCCGCCTGGTCGCATCCTGAACTTCACCGACGAGCTCTTCGAGGATGTCCTCGAGGAACAGCACTCCGGTGGTCTCACCCTCTTCATCGAACGCGCGAGCCAGGTGGGCACCAGAGCGTCGCATGGTCGCCAGGGCGTCTTCCAGATCGGTGCCCTCGAAGATCGAAACCAGCTGACGGATGCGCTTGGCTGGCACGGGCTCGGCATACGCCCGGCCCTTGTCGTCAGGCGCAGCCAGATCAAGGTCGATGACGTCCTTCAGGTGCAGGTAACCGGTGGGCTCCCCTGCTGGGTTGACGATCACGTAGCGCGAGAATCCGTACTTGGTGACTGCCTTCTCGACATCGGCCGGAGTGGCTCCCTCTGGCAGGCTGATGAGCGCATCCTGTCGCACCGCGACATCGCGAACCTTGAGGTTCGTGAACTCGAATGCGGCGGTGAGTGCACCCGTGTTGTCCTGGAGCACACCCTCCCTCGTTGACTGCGACACGATTGTCGCGACTTCTTCGAGGGTGTACGTACTCGTGGCCTCTGACTTCGGTTGCACGCCGAACAGGCGAACGATGCCGTTGGCCGTCGAGTTCAGGGCAACGATCACCGGCTTGAAGATGCGGCCGAACAACACAAGCGGCGGCGCCAGGATCAGCACAGCCTTGTCTGGGATTGAGAACGACAGGTTCTTCGGCACCATTTCGCCGAATACCACGTGCAGGTACGAGACGATCAGCAGCGCCATGAGGAACGAGATGGTTCCAATGACCTCTTCAGACCACCCCGTCAGGTGCAGTGGGATCTCGAGCAGGTGGTGGATCGCCGGCTCTGACACGTTCAGGATGAGCAGCGAACAGATGGTGATACCCAGCTGGCTGGTCGCCAGCATCAGGGTTGCGTGTTCCATCGCCCAGAGCGCGGTCTTGGCACTGCGTTTTCCAGCTTCGGCCAATGGCTCGATCTGGGAGCGCCTGGCAGAGATGACGGCGAACTCCGCCGCGACAAAGAAGGCATTTGCGATCAACAGGATCACAAGCCAGGCAAGTCCAGCCCAGTCGCTCATCGGTCGCTCACCTCACCCTCGGTCTGCTCTGTTCGTTTGGTCTGGGTCGCCTGCTTGGCCAACTCGGCCTGTTCTGCCTGTTCGGCTCGCGCCTTGGAACGTCGGGAAGGTTCCCGAGGTTCTCTGGCTTCCTTGGTGTCTTTGTTACCCCGAGAATCGTCGGATGTCTCAGCATCAATCTCGAGAACGGGATCCGGCGTGTACCGCAGGCGGTCGATGCGGCGCCCATCGAGGCGCTCGACCTTCAGCTCGCCGGTCGCGACGCGCACGACGTCTCCGACAACGGGAAGTCGACCGAGAACACTCATCACGTAGCCGGCGACGGTCTCATACGGCCCGTCCTCCGGAACGACGATGCCCGTGCGCTCCAGGAGCTCATCGGGGCGCAGCATGCCGGGGAAGGTGAGAGAGCCGCTCGAGAGCACAACTCCGGCTCTTGCCCTGTCGTGCTCGTCGTCGACTTCGCCGACAAGTTCTTCAACGAGGTCTTCGAGGGTCGCGACGCCCGCGGTTCCGCCGTACTCGTCGACAACGATCGCCATCTGGTAGCCACGAGCGCGCAGTTCAACGAGCAGGTCGTCGAGCTTCATCGTTTCGGGCACGCGGACGGCATCAGACTGCAGCGCAGACACCGGAACATCTGCTCGACGCTCCCGCGGCACCGCCACTGCCTGCTTCACGTGCACCACGCCTGAGACATCATCGATGCCATCGTCGACGACAGGGAAGCGCGAATAACCGGTCTGCTGCGCCAGCTCGAGCACGGCTTGTGCCGAGTCTGTGCGCGAAATGCTTGCCACGCGTGGACGCGGCGTCATCACGTCGGATGCCGTGTGGGCAGAGAAGAGCAACGTGCGGTGCAGCAGAGTCGCCGTGTCTTTCTCCAGCAATCCGGCGCTGGCCGAACGGCGTACGAGCGACGAGAGCTCCTCCGCTGTGCGGGCACCTGAGAGCTCTTCAACCGGTTCGATGCCGACAGAACGCAGCAATCCGTTTGCACTGCCGTTCAGCAGCACGATGGCCGGCTTGAACACTGCGGTGAAGACGGTCTGGAAAGGAATAACAAGTTTCGCGGTCTGAATAGGCAGCGCGAGCGCGAAGTTCTTCGGCACAAGCTCACCGATGATCATCGAGATAAGTGTCGCAAGCACGATAGCAATGACAGTGGCGATCGGCGCCACTGTTGCAGTGGGCAAGCCAATGCTCGTCAGCGGTCCGGCCAGGAGTGAACTAAGCGCAGGCTCCATGGTGTAACCGGTGAGCAGCGTCGTCAGCGTGATTCCGAGCTGAGCGCTCGAGAGATGCGTCGACGTGATGCGCAACGCGGCGATCGTCATGCCGAGTCGCGTCTCTCCGCGGCTTTGGCGCGCTTCGAGCTCGGAGCGATCGAGATTCACCAGCGCAAACTCGCTGGCAACGAACAGGCCCGTACCGACGGTCAGGATGAGACCGAAGCCGAGCATGATCAGCTCATACAAGGCGCTCACCCCTCACGTTCACGGGCGAGGGTTTATGACCGGGGGCGGATGATGAAGCGGATGCAGGAGGGGGGTCGTCCATTGTGGGTTCGACTATACCGGCACGTCACACTGAATTGACTGAGAAATCGACCTACCAGGAGACTGGGAGCGCCTTGCCCTCGTCGTAGCCAGCCGCCGACTGCAGACCGACAAGCGCCTTCTCCTGGAAGCTCGCGATATCTGACGCTCCTGCATAGGTGAACGAGCTGCGCACACCTGACGTGATCATGTCGAGCAGGTCTTCTACAGACGGTCGCAGCGGATCGAGGTAGATCTTCGAGCTCGAAATACCCTCGGCGAACAGGGTCTTGCGCGCGAGTTCGTATGCGTCGAGACGATCGAAGCGCTCCTGCACTGCCTTGGTCGACGCCATGCCCCAGCTCTCCTTGTAGAGCCGACCGTCTGCATCCCTGTTGAGCGCGCCAGGCGCCTCAACGGTTCCGGCGAACCACGATCCGACCATGACCGATGCGGCACCGGCGGCGAGCGCCAACGCCACGTCGCGGGGGTAACGCACTCCCCCATCAGCCCAGACGTGCGCGCCCAGTTCCCTGGCCGTGGCCGCGGTTTCGAGTACTGCTGAGAATTGCGGGCGACCGACGGCTGTCATCATGCGAGTCGTGCACATGGCGCCTGGCCCAACCCCGACCTTGATGATGTTCGCGCCAGCGTCGACGAGATCCGAGACCCCATCAGCCGTCACCACGTTGCCGGCCACGATCGGGATGCCGAAATCGAGGTCCGCGATGATCTCAAGCGCCCTGAGCATGCCGGACTGGTGGCCATGTGCCGTGTCGACCACGAGCACGTCGACACCGGCGGCGACAAGCGCCTGTGCCTTCGCGGCGACATCCCCGTTGATACCGACGGCTGCTGCCACCTTGATTCGACCCGAAGCGTCAAGGGTCGGGGTGTACAGCGTTGAGCGGAGCGCGCTGGTACGACTGAGAGTGCCGACGATCGCGCCATGGTGCAAGACAGGGGCGAAGTCGATATCGGCAGCGGCCATCACGTCGAAGGCGTGTCGGGCGTTCTCGATGTCGTCGGCGTCGAGAGCCACGCGCGAACCCAGCAAGAGATCACCGAGCGGAGTGTCGAGCGGCACGTTGCCGAGCTCATATGCAGCGATGCAGCCGAGATAGGTGCCTTCGGTGTCGCGAATGACGATGCCCTGGCCCTCCAGCGGCGGCACCAGGGTGAGTGCGCTGGCAACCGTCGCCTCAGGCGGAAGAATCAGCGGGGTGTCGAAATTCACCGACTGATCCTTGACCCAGCGGATGGCAGCGTCGAGTTCCTGCAGATTCATGTCCTGCGGCAGCACGCCGAGTCCGCCGCGCCTGGCCAGCGTCGCAGCGAGGCGTGGCCCTGTCACGGAGTTCATGTTTGCCGACACGATCGGGATGGTCATACCTGTGCCGTCGTTCGGGGCAAGTGACACGTCGAGGCGACTGGTGACAGACGATTGGCTCGGCACCAGGAACACGTCGGAGTACGTCAAATCAAAACTGGGTTGCGCTCCATAGAACTCCATGGGAATAAAGCTAGCTCCCCGTCGTGTTGAACGCAGCCATCTCTCAATGGGATTAGGCTTGATCAGCAGACTGACCATAGCGATTTCATGTCGCGTGAGACTTCCTGAATCAACGGAGAGAGTGGGCGATCGGCTGTGTCAAGCCAGTTGACCGGTGGAACACCAGACGAAAAGACGTCGGGTGAATTCGGAGCGAATGAGTGGCTCGTTGACGAGATGTACGAAAGGTACCTCGTCGACAAGAACTCGGTGGACCAGTCATGGTGGCCGATTCTTGAGAGTTACCACCAGAGCGCGCAGAACGCAGCATCGGGTGATGCCGCGTCTGAACCCCCTCCCCAACAGGAGGCTGCTGCCCCCGCGGCACCGGCGCCTGCTCCTGCGACTGCACCGATCCCTGTGATCGGCGCGCAGCCCACAGCGCGCACCACCTCCGTTGCGCCCAAGCCTGAGCCCGTGCCGGCCGACGCACCTGTCACCAGCCCGCAGTCGGTCATCAAGACCGACGACGCGGAAGTGAAGCAGGATGTCACCACTCCGCTTCGGGGCATGTCGAAGTCCCTGGCAGCCAACATGGCCCAGAGCCTCACCGTGCCGACGGCGACGAGCGTTCGAACGATCCCGGCAAAGCTGCTGATCGACAACCGCATCGTCATCAACAACCACATGAAGCGTGCGCGCGGTGGCAAGGTCTCGTTCACCCACCTCATCGGCTGGGCCCTGATCCGTGCGCTCAAGATGTTCCCGAGCCAGAACGTGTACTACGACGAGGTTGATGGCAAGCCATCGGTCATCGCTCCCGCACACGTCGGCCTCGGCATCGCCATCGACATCCCGAAGCCTGACGGCAGCCGGGCATTGCTCGTACCCGCCATCAAGCGGGCAGACACGATGACGTTCAGCGAATACCTGTCGGCTTACGAAGACCTCATCGGTCGGGCACGCAAGAACAAGCTCACCGCCGACGACTTCTCCGGCGCGACGGTGTCGCTCACCAACCCAGGCGGAATCGGCACCGTGCACTCAGTGCCGCGCCTCATGAAGGGGCAGGGCTGCATCATCGGCGCCGGCGCCCTTGACTACCCGGCCGAGTTCCAGGGCGCGAGCCTGAAGACGCTCACCAGCCTGGCCATCTCCAAGACCATCACACTCACCAGCACCTATGACCACCGTGTCATCCAGGGTGCAGGTTCAGGCGAGTTCCTGAAGCTCGTCCACGAGCTGTTGATCGGTCAGCACAACTTCTACGAAGACATCTTCGCTGCGATCCGCATCCCGTACGACCCGATCCACTGGGCACCAGACATCAGCGTTGACCTGGCCAGCGCCATCGACAAGACGGCTCGCGTTCAGGAACTCATCAATTCGTACCGCGTGCGTGGTCACCTGATGGCAGACATCGACCCGCTCGAGTACAACCAGCGCACGCACCCCGACCTCGAGATCTCGACCCACGGGCTCACCTTCTGGGACCTCGACCGTGAGTTCATCACCGGTGGCTTCGGCGAGAGGCGCCAGATGCAGCTGCGCGAGATCCTCGGCGTGCTTCGCGACACATACTGCCGCACCATCGGCATCGAGTACATGCACATCCAGGATCCTGCCCAGCGCAAGTGGATGCAGGACCGCATCGAGAAGAACTACGTCAAGCCCACCCACGATGAGCAGATGCGCATCCTGGGCAAGCTCAACGAAGCAGAGGCGTTCGAGACCTTCCTGCAGACCAAGTACGTCGGCCAGAAGCGCTTCAGCCTCGAGGGTGGCGAGTCGACCATCGCGTTGCTCGACGCAATCCTGCAGGGTGCAGCAGAGACCGGCCTCGACGGAGTTGTCATCGGCATGGCCCACCGTGGCCGCCTCAACGTGCTGACCAACATCGCGGGCAAGACATACGGTCAGATCTTCCGTGAGTTCGAAGGCACCCAGGATCCCCGCAGCGTGCAGGGCTCCGGTGACGTGAAGTACCACCTCGGCACCGAGGGCACCTTCCGTGGTGCCAACGGCGAAGAGGTCCAGGTCTCCATCGCAGCGAACCCGTCGCACCTCGAAGCCGCCGATGGCGTCGTCGAGGGCCTCGTGCGCGCCAAGCAGGACCGCAAGCCGATCGGTACGTTCTCCACCCTGCCGCTGCTCGTCCACGGTGACGCGGCAATGGCCGGTCAAGGCGTCGTCGTTGAGACGATGCAGATGTCACAGCTGCGCGGATACCGCGTCGGTGGCACCATCCACATCGTCATCAACAACCAGGTCGGCTTCACCACGCCTCCGGGTGAGGGTCGCACGTCGATCTACTCGACCGATGTCGCCAAGACAATCCAGGCGCCGGTGTTCCACGTGAACGGTGACGACCCTGAGGCCGTCGTGCGCGTTGCAGAGCTCGCGTTCGCCTACCGCCAGGAATTCAAGCGCGATGTCGTCATCGACCTCGTCTGCTACCGCCGACGTGGCCACAACGAGGGCGACGACCCCTCGATGACACAGCCGCTGATGTACAACCTGATCGAAGCCAAGCGCTCAGTTCGCAAGTTGTACACCGAAGCCCTCGTCGGCCGCGGTGACATCACCGAAGAAGAGTACGAAGCAGCGCACCACGACTTCCAGGACCGCCTTGAGCGCGCGTTCATGGAGACGCACGCTGCCCAGACCGGCTCGATGAGCATCATCGGCGCAGGGGGAATCGGCACCAACGGTGAACCTGTCGAAGACGCCGTCGGCGAGCCGGAGACGACCGGCGTGCAGGAAGCCGTCATCCAGCTCATCGGTGACGCATTCAACAACAAGCCAGCCGGCTTCACTGTGCACAACAAACTGCAGCAGCTGTTGCAGAAGCGCCTCGACATGAGCCGCAACGGCAACATCGACTGGAGTTTCGGTGAGTTGCTGGCGCTCGGCTCTGTGCTGCTCGAGGGCACCCCGGTGCGTTTCGCCGGCCAGGATGCCCGCCGTGGCACGTTCGTACAGCGCCACGCTGTGCTGCACGACAGGGTCAACGGTCAGGAATGGCTGCCGCTGTCCAACCTCAGCGACAACCAGGCCCGTTTCTGGATCTATGACACACTGCTCAGCGAATACGCGGCCATGGGCTTCGAATACGGCTACTCGGTTGAGCGAGCAGATGCGCTCGTACTCTGGGAGGCCCAGTTCGGTGACTTCGCCAACGGCGCCCAGACGATCATCGACGAGTTCATCTCGTCGGCTGAGCAGAAGTGGGGACAGCGGTCATCCGTCGTCCTGCTGCTGCCGCACGGCTACGAAGGCCAGGGCCCCGACCACTCCTCAGCCCGCATCGAGCGCTTCCTGCAGATGTGTGCAGAGAACAACATGACGGTGGCCCGCCCATCGACGCCAGCGTCGTACTTCCACCTGCTGCGCCGTCAGGCCTACCAGCGTCCGCGGCGCCCGCTCGTCGTCTTCACCCCGAAGGCGATGCTGCGACTGCGCGGTGCGACGAGTGCCGTGTCTGACTTCACCAGTGGCAAGTTCGAGCCGATCATCGATGATGCCCGCATCACCGACAAGGCCGCAGTCAAGCGCGTGCTGTTCATGGCAGGCAAGCTCTACTACGACCTGCTTAACGAGCTGGACAAGAACCCGAATCCCGAAATCGCCCTGGTGCGCATGGAGCAGTTCTATCCGCTCCCCGCAGTGGAGCTGAAGTCGGTTGCCGCGGCGTACCCCAACGCCGAACTCGCCTGGGTACAGGATGAGCCGGAGAACCAGGGTGCATGGCCGTTCTTCTACGTCGAGACCAACAAGCTCGGCCCGCGCAACGTGCGCGTCTTCTCCCGCCCGGCATCGGCCTCACCGGCCGCCGGATCGGCGAAGCGTCACGCCATCGAGCAGGCTGATCTGATCACCCGGGCACTCACGCTCGACTAAGTAACTCTGCTGAACCTGAAGGGGCTGTGCCGGATGGCGCAGCCCCT
Source organism: Leifsonia sp. A12D58 (assembly GCF_047530025.1). NCBI lineage: Bacteria > Bacillati > Actinomycetota > Actinomycetes > Micrococcales > Microbacteriaceae > Leifsonia > Leifsonia sp. A12D58. Next base: position 159,444 of record NZ_JBLJAT010000006.1, read on the forward strand.
TCGTTTTTCTGTCGAACGACGGACCAAAGCACCTCATGCGCATAACACCGCAACCACCGCAGCGACCGCAGCCACCGAGCGCTTCTAGACTGGCCGAGTGGAATACGCCGTTCTCGGACTCGCCAGCCTCCTGATCATCGTCGCCGTGGCGACGATAGCTCCCAAACTCGGCGTTGCTGCACCGCTGGTGCTCGTGGTTGTCGGCATCGCGTGCAGTTTCATCCCGTGGGTTCCGGTCGTCGAATTCCCACCCGAGCTCATCCTCGCCCTGGTGCTGCCGCCGATCCTCTACTCCTCAGCGGTCAACGTGCCCCTGGTCGACTTCCGGCGCAATCTGAAGGCCATCACAAGCCTGTCGGTACTGCTCGTGATCGTCTCGGCGCTCGTGAGCGGCTTGCTGCTCTACTGGCTGCTGCCCGATCTCAGCTTGGCCGCGGCCATCGCCCTGGGCGCTGTCATCAGCCCCCCGGATGCCGTTGCCGCGACCTCGATCGGCAAGCGGCTCGGCCTTCCCCCTCGACTGGTAACCGTGCTCGAAGGCGAGGGTCTCGTCAACGACGCCTCTGCCCTTGTTCTGCTGCGCTCAGCTGTCGCGGCAACCGCAGGAGCCGTCTCGCTCTGGCAGGTCGCAGGCGACTTCATATTTGCCGTCATCGGGGCCATCGTTGTCGGCATCGTGATCGGATACGTCACCGTCTGGGTGCGTTCGAAGCTGGACAACCCGGTATTGAACACCACGATCTCGTTCGCCGTGCCGTTCCTGGCGTTCATCCCGGCCGAAGAGATCAACGCGTCAGGGGTACTTGCCGTTGTCGTCGCCGGTCTCATCACCGGGCACCGGAGCGCCAAGTACTTCAGCGCCAGAGACCGAATCAATGAGCGCTTCAACTGGCGCACCATCCAGTTCCTGCTGGAAAACGGCGTCTTTCTCCTGATGGGCTTCGAGCTGCAGTCGCTGATCATCCAGGTCAAGGACGACAATCTCGGGGTCTGGCATGCTGTGGCACTCGGGCTCGTCGTTACCGTGTTGTTGATCGTGATCAGGGTCGCGTTCGTCGTTCCGCTCATCGCGATCCTGCGCCGTGACCAGCGGCGAGCCATCGCCCAGGCCCCATTCCTCGCTCAGGCACTCGACCGCCTGGATGCCAGACCTGTTCAGGACGAGCGCTCGGCCAGAGTGCAGAACAGGTTCAGGCGCATCCTCAGTCGCAAGCAGGCCGACTTCGATTCACTCGCCAAGGAGGGCCTGGGCTGGCGAGGCGGCGCCGTACTAGCGTGGTCCGGCATGCGCGGCGTCGTCACGCTCGCTGCCGCCCAATCGCTCCCCCTCGACATCCCATACCGCCCGCAGCTGATCCTGATCGCGTTTACTGTTGCTGTCGTCACGCTTCTCGCTCAGGGCGGCACACTTCCGTGGCTGATCAAGCGGCTCGGAATCGTCGGCACCGATGAAGCAGCCGACCGCGCTGAATTCTCATCATTGGTGAGTGAGATCAGCCAGGTCGGAGCCGCGACGCTCGATAATCCGAACCTGGCGCAGGATGACGGAGCCCCATTCGATCCCGGTGTTATCGCGCAGGTGCGCGTCGCGAGCATGAAGGTCCAGGAGGCGCTCTCTGAGGATCACGCTAACGGTCATGCAGGCCCGCACGAACAACAACGCGCGCTCCGGCTTCGCGTACTCGAAGCAGAGCGCGCGGCTCTCCTCGACGCGAGGACGACGGGCTCATACAGCTCACGCATCCTCGATCGTGCGCAACGGATGCTCGACGCCGAAGAGTCCCGGCTCCAGTACCTCGACGAGGGTGGAGCCGGGCACTAGCTTCGTGGTGTCGCCGGCCAGTGCTGGGTCGGCTAGTGCTTCGCCGGCTTAGAGTGGGCGAGCTCTTCCAGCACCGAATCCTCGTGCTGCACCTCGTTCTTCGACAGCTTCGACGGCCACCAGATCTTCGGTCCGATGTCGTAAGCCAGTGCAGGCACCAGCAACGATCGCACCAGGAAGGTGTCAAGCAGCACGCCGAAGGCGACGATGAATGCGAGCTGTGCGAGGAACAGGATCGGCAGCACTCCGAGCGCGGCGAATGTCGCGGCGAGCACGATACCGGCCGAGGTGATCACGCCGCCCGTTGCAACGAGTCCACGCAGGATTCCCTCTCTCGTGCCATGCAGGATTGATTCTTCACGCACTCGACTCATCAGGAAGATGTTGTAGTCGATACCGAGTGCCACCAGGAACACGAAGCCGAACAGCGGAACGACAGGATCTGCACCGGGGAAGCCCAGCACTCCGTTGAAGACCCAGGCAGAGACGCCGAGGGCTGCGGCGAACGACAGCACAACTGTCGCCACGAGGAGCACGGGGGCGAGGATAGACCGCAGCAACAGCATCAGAATGATCAGGATGACGCCGAGAATGATCGGGATGATCAGGTTGCGGTCGTGAATAGCCGTGTCATTGCTGTCGACAGCAATTGCTGTCGTTCCACCGACAAGAATGCTCTCGTCGAGCGCGGACAGTTCGGTACGCAGGTCTCTGACTGTGTTCTCTGCAGCAGTCGAGTCTCCGGCATCCGTCAGTGTTGCCTGGAGCATCACATCATTGTTCACCACTGTCGGTTCTGCCGCCGGCGTGCCGGGAGGGCCGACGGGCTGCAGGCCTTCAGTGGTGACGGGTGCGCTACCGCTCACCGAGTCGGCTGCAATGACGCTCACTGAGTCGACACCGTCGCTGGCCAGCAGGATGTCTGCCATCTGCTGCAGTTCGGATTCAGGGCCGATCACGATCGCCGGCGTGCCTGAACCGCCGGGGAAGTGCTCGCTGAGCACGGCCTGGCCGTCGCGAGCTTCAGAGGTACCGAGAACAAAATCGCTCTGCGACACCCCGTCGGCCTTGAACTGGAAGACCCCGATGGATGCAACGACAAGCAGCAGGGTTGAGGCGATCCAGACCAGACGGGCACGCTTGGAGATGAGCCTCGCGACCTTCGGCCAGACGCCGCGGGCGCCGGGTCCGGTGAGGTCGGGGTGTACTGAACCGAACTTCGGGCGGATCGGCCAGAATGCGGTGCGGCCGGCCCACAGGAGCAGAGCAGGCAGCAGAGTCAGTGCGGACAGCAGCGCGAAGACGATGCCGATCGCAGCGACGGGACCGAGGGACTTGTTCGAGTTGAGGTCGCTGAACAGCAGGCAGAGAAGGGCGACAATGACGGTTCCGCCCGAGGCGACGATCGGCTCGAATCCGCCGCGCAGCGCCACCCAGGTGGCATCCCACTTACGCTCGTTGTCGCGCAATGCCTCTCTGAATCGTGAGACATAGAGCAACGAATAGTCAGTGGCCGCACCGATGACAAGGATGAACAGGATGCCCTGCGTCTGTCCGGTCAGCGTGATCACCCCAGCCTGGGCAAGCGAGACGACAACGAGTACCGATGCACAGAGCGCGGCCAAACTGGTGCCGAGCACGATCAACGGCAGCAGCGGTGAGCGATAGACAATGATCAGAATGATGAAGACCGCGCCCAGTGCGGTCAACAGCAGGATGCCGTCAATGCCGGCGAACGCACCGGTCAGGTCGGCGATGAGGCCAGCGGGTCCGGTGACGTAGGTGGTCACCCCGTCGATGTGATGCGCGTCGAGGTATGCGCGGATCTCTTCGACGGTGTCCGCCGGCTTGATCTCGCTATCGAGTGGCAGGAAGACTTCTGCGGCCTTGCCATCGTCGGAGATGATGACGGGAGAGACGGAGTCGGTGACGACACCGTTCAGCGTGGAGAGGGCGGTGACCGTCTCGTTGATGGCCGTGGTGTCGGCATCTGTCAGCCTATTTTCGCTCTCAAAGATCAAGATGCCCGGGAGCGTGTCGCCCCCGCGGAATTCTGACTCAAGCGCCTGCACCTTTGTCGCGTCGGCGCTGGCCGGCAACTGCTGTGCCGCGTCGTTGCTCGACACGTCGCTGATCTTGCCGAATGACGCGCCTCCGGCGCCGAACATGACGAACCAGACAAGGATCAGGACTGTCGGAATCAGGACGCGCAGCCAGGTCGGAACCCGGGACGGTTGAGTAGAGCGAGGCTTTTTCATCACGTATCGAAGATATACCTAACTTAGTTAGGCGTACGTCAATCGAAAGTTTGATTGACGTCGACAGAAGAGTTGCATAGTGCACCCACCCGACAAGCCGACACCCGCTGAGCCGAAAAGGCTAGTGCGTCGCCTGAACGTCGCGCAGCCGCTGCAGTACCAAATCGCGCAAGTCTTCCGGCGCGCTTTCTTTGCAGGCACGCTGCATCACTTCGGTGAGCGTGACGCCCACGTGATGCTCGCTACTGCAATCCGGGCAGCTGGCCAGGTGCTCACGGATGTCAGCGGCATCCTCTTTACACAACTCATTGTGCAAATACTCTTCGAGTTCGGCTTTCGCCTTCTCGCATCCACAGTCGCTCATGCGCGGTTACTCCCAGACTTCTTTTGGCCGGACATTGGCTGACCATCGCCGAGCCCACGCTCGGCCGCATAGCCCGCCAGCATCTCGCGAAGGAGACGCCTGCCACGGTGCAGACGGCTCATCACGGTGCCAATTGGCGTTTTCATAATTTCGGCAATCTCCTGGTAGGAGAAGCCTTCGACGTCGGCAAAATAGACGGCGAGCCTGAAGTCTTCAGGAATCGCCTGCAGCGCATCTTTGACCGCGCTGTCTGGCAGGTGATCGATGGCCTCAGCCTCGGCCGACCTGCTTGACGTTGCGGTCGTCGACTCCGCACCGCCCAACTGCCAGTCTTCGAGGTCGTCGATCGTTCCCTGATACGGCTCCCGCTGTTTCTTGCGGTAGGTGTTGATGAAGGTGTTCGTGAGGATGCGGTAGAGCCATGCTTTGAGGTTCGTACCCTGCTCGAACTGCGAGAACGCAGCGAACGCCTTGACGAATGTTTCCTGCACGAGATCTTGCGCGTCAGACGGATTGCGCGTCATGCGCATCGCTGCTGCGTAAAGCTGGTCAATAAACGGCATCGCCTGCTCTTCGAACAGATCGCGCACGTCTGGCGTTTGTGAAGTCATCAACGGCAATACTAAGCCGTCAGTTGCGACCGTGGCTGGTCGCTCCAAGACTGCTGACCCTACCAAGCGAACCTCCCTCATCCTGTGATCACCGACTATCCTGATAACCGATGCTGATCTCCAGATATTCCAAGCCAGAATTCAATCCGTACGGCGATTCCGCGCCCGACGAGCAGGCCACACTGTGGCAGGCCCCCGTTTCGACGTCACCGCTCGAGGCAGTTCTCGCGCTACCCGGATCAAAATCCCTGACCAACCGCGAACTCGCGCTCTCGGCACTTGCCGACTCTCCCTCGCTGCTGCGGTCACCCCTGCACTCGCGTGACAGCGAACTGATGGTTGCAGCGCTTCGGCAGCTCGGCACAACCATCGAGAAGGTTCCGGGCGATGGAGATTACGGCGACGATCTGCTGATCACGCCAGGCGAGCTGTTCGGCTCAACGACGATCGATTGCGGCCTCGCCGGAACGGTGATGCGTTTCCTGCCGCCCGTCGCAGCCCTCGCGCTCGGCCCGACAACGTTCGATGGCGATGAAGGCGCACGCCGGCGCCCGATGGCCACCACCATCACCTCCCTGCGCGCCCTCGGCGCCGACATCAACGACGACGGTCGCCTCGCGCTGCCGTTCACCGTTCATGGCACCGGATCCCTCGCCGGTGGCGAGATCACCATCGATGCCTCCACGTCGAGCCAGTTCGTCTCCGGCCTGCTGCTCGCGGCCGCCCGGTTCGACAACGGACTGCACCTGCGCCACAGCGGCGAACGCCTGCCGAGCATGCCCCATATCGAGATGACCATCGAGACCCTGGCCAATCGCGGCGTCGAGGTCGAGACTCCTGCAGTCGGCGAGTGGATCGTTCGTGCAGGTGCCATCGCCGGCCGCGAGGTCGACATTGAACCTGATCTCTCGAACGCCGCGCCGTTCCTGGCCGCAGCGCTCGTCGCCGGTGGCAGCGTCACGATCACGGGCTGGCCCGAATCGACGACCCAGGTGGGCGCCCAGCTGATCGATCTGCTTCCGCAGTTCGGTGCAACTGTCATCCGCAACGGCGACCGGGTCACCGTGACCGCTGGCGAGAGCATCCGCGGGGTCGAGCTTGAACTCTCGACCAGTGGCGAGCTGGTTCCGAACCTGGTGGCGCTTGCTGCGCTGGCTGACTCACCGAGCACGATCACCGGGATCGGTCACATCCGTCACCACGAGACCGACCGCCTCGCAGCCCTCGTCGCCGAAATCAACGGCCTCGGCGGCGCGGTCACCGAACTCGAGGACGGCTTGCGCATCGAGCCGCGTCCACTACACGGCGGAACGTGGCGCAGCTACGACGACCACCGGATGGCAACGACCGGTGCGATCATCGGCCTGGCGGTTCCCGGCGTCGAGATCGAGAACATCGGCACGACGTCCAAGACCCTCCCCCAGTTCACCGAACTATGGCACTCGCTGTTTGTCGGGGTCGCTCACTAGATGTGGATTCTGTTCTGATGTCCTGGTGGTCAACCGACGAAGACGAAGACGAGCCTGAGTACGACGAATCGAGCGTGCGCGTGCGCCCCAACCGCAAGGGCAACAAGCCGCGCACGAAGACGAGGCCTGAGCACGAGGATGCCCTGACCGGGCGCATTCTCGCTGTCGACCGTGGACGCTACACGGTGATGCTCGACGAGAACACGCCAGATGAACGCAAGGTGACCGCTGCGCGCGCCAGTGAACTGCGCAAGCACGCTGTCGTTACCGGAGACCGCGTCGACATCGTCGGCGACACCACTGGGGCCGAAGGCAGCCTGGCTCGCATCGTTCGGATCGTTCCGCGCACGACGCTGCTGCGTCGCAGCGCTGATGACACGGATGCCGTCGAGCGCGTCATCGTTGCCAATGCAGACCAGATGCTCATCGTTGTCGCTGCGGCGAACCCTGAACCGCGCATCCGTCTCGTCGACCGCTATCTGGTCGCAGCGTACGATGCCGGAATCACTCCGATCCTGTGCATCACGAAGACCGACCTCGCCGATCCGGCCGAGTTCCTCAGCAACTTCGCCGGTCTCGACCTCACGGTCTTCACCAGCAGGGAAGACGACCTGCCGATCGAGGCGATCTCCGAGGCGCTGATCGGACACGACACCGTGTTCGTCGGACACTCTGGGGTGGGCAAGTCGACGCTGGTCAACGCCCTGGTTCCCGCAGCCAAGCGCGCTGTCGGTGTCGTGAACACCGTCACGGGTCGCGGTCGGCACACGTCGTCTTCGACGGTATCGCTGCGACTGGAGACGCCACAGGGACGCGGCTGGGTGATCGATACGCCCGGCGTACGCTCGTTCGGGCTCGGTCATATCAATACCGACAACATCCTCAAAGCGTTCACCGATCTGGCGACAATCGCAGAGAAGTGTCCGCGCGGCTGCACGCACCTGCCCGATTCGCCCGACTGCGCCATCATCGAGGCCGTCGAAGCAGGTGAGCTCGGTGAGACGGGTGCTGCGCGCCTCGACTCGCTGCAGCGCCTGCTGCTGACCTTCGCGAAGGCGCCTTCCACGCACTAGTTCGGGCGACCCCGCACGAGCTGTGGTGGAGGCGCCCGCCGCACAGCCAGGGCCATACCGCAGTGTGGATGGGCCGCATCCATGCGGTGCTGCTAGCTCAATGCGGTGCTGCTGATGTGCATAACTCCTGCAGAATCATCGACCCGCCCTGGCACACCCCCGGAAACACGGGGAACAGCCGACGGCCGTCACCAATCTGCAGGAGTTATGCGCGACCCTCGGGCGGTAGACACCTATCCCGGCAACAAATCGGAGCTGGCCAAGTCAGGGCTGAGCAACTGGGAGCTGGCAGGGCCGTGCTGACGACAGCGGCCTGCCCAGACCCCCACGAGTTGCATAACTCCTGCAGAACCATCGACCCGCCTGGCACGCCCACCGGAAACACGGGCAACTGCCCGGGCCGGGGCCCGCTCAGCAGGAGTTATGCGCGTACAGCCGGGCAAGCGTCGCAGCAACGCAGCAATTCAGCGCTACGCCTCGGGTACCGTTGAACCATGACGGATTCAACACGCCTCGCGGCTGGCGACACGGCCCCGCAGTTCACCCTGACCGACCAGGACGGCAACCACGTCTCGCTCTCGGATTTCTCCGGCCAGAAGGTCGTCGTCTACTTCTACCCGGCCGCGATGACCCCGGGCTGCACGACCGAGGCGTGCGACTTCCGTGACAACCTGTCGTCGCTGAAATCCGCCGGATACCAGGTGCTCGGCATTTCAAAGGACGCCCCGGCCAAGCTGAAAAAGTTCCAGGAGCGCGACGGCGTCAATTTTCCGCTGCTCAGCGACGAAGACCTCACCGTGCACAACGCATACGGTGCATGGGGCGAGAAGAACCTCTACGGCAAGCTCGTCACCGGTGTGCTGCGATCGACGTTCGTAATCGACGCATCAGGAACCATCCAGCTCGCGCTCTACAACGTGAAGGCAACGGGGCACGTGGCCAGCCTTCGCAAGAAGCTCGGCCTCGACAAGTAAGTAGCGGGCCGAGCCTCAACGGGGATTCGCCGCCAAGGCACAAGCCGCAAGACACCCGACCTGACAGGAGCGCCGCACATCGCGCGGTGCTCCTGTTATGCCTTCGGCAGTCGTGGCACTGCGGCGAGCAGGCGCCTCGTGTACTCCTCGCGTGGCTCACCGAGCACCTGGGGCGTGTCACCCTGCTCGACCACACGCCCGTTCTGCAACACGATCGTCTCGGCGCAGAGCGAGGCGACAACGCCAAGGTCGTGCGAGACCATGAGCACCGTCAATCCACGCTTCTGGCCGAGCTCGGCCAGAAGGTCCATGATCTGGATGCGCGTCGTCACGTCGAGCGCGCTGAGCGGCTCATCGGCCAGGATCAGCCGCGGACCTGGCACGATGGCGCGGGCGATGGCGATGCGCTGGCGCTGACCACCGGAGAATTCGTGCGGGTAGCGATCGGCGGAATCCGAAGGCAATCCCACCGATTCGAGAGCCTGGGCTACCAGGGCATCCGCTGCCCGGCCGCGGGCGATGCCCAGCGACGTCAGCGGCTCAGACACGATTCGGCCCACACGCTGGCGGGGATCGAGCGACGAATACGGATCTTGGAAAACTGTCTGCACGCTCCGCCTGAACCGACGCATCTGGGCGCGGTCGGTCGTCACCAGCGGGACTCCGTCGAACAGCACCTCGCCAGTTGACGGGGCTGCCAGGCCGAGCAGCAGCCGCACGAGTGTTGTCTTGCCTGCGCCCGACTCCCCCACCAGGCCGACGCTGCGACCCTCTGTAACGGCGAACGAGACATCGCTCAGCGCCTCGGCGCCACCCCGATAGGAGTAACCCACCTTCTGAAGCTCCAGGATGGCCGTCATGAGACCTCCAGTGCCGCGTCGAGGATGCGTGCACTCCGCACGAGTTCAGCCGTGTACGGATGCCGTGGCGCCGTGAGCAGGGTCTCCAACGATCCCGCCTCCACAGCTTCACCGTTCTTGAGCACGATTACGTAGTCGGTCATACGCGACACGACGGCGAGGTCGTGGCTGATGAACAGCAGCGACATGCCCCGCTCTGCAATCACGCGATCGAGCAGATCGAGCACGTCGGCCTGCACCGTCACGTCGAGCGCTGTCGTCGGTTCGTCGGCGATGAGCAGGCTCGGTCGGCAGGCCAGAGCCATGGCGATCGCCACACGCTGCCGCTGCCCACCAGACACCTCGAACGGATACGACCGGGCGATCCGCTCAGGGTCGGGCAGGCTGACTTCGGCGAAGGCGTCGAGCACTGCAGCCTTGAGCGCGGCTCCCTGCAAACCCTGGTGCCGTCGCAGTGGCTCCGCCAGTTGCTTTCCGAGGCGCATCAACGGGTCGAGCGAGCTGAGCGGCTCCTGGAAGACGATCGCGGCAGTACTGCCCCGCAGCGGCATGAGTGCTCGCTCCGAGGCGCCTATGACCTCGGTCCCTGCCAGCTTCACGCTGCCAGACGATGTCAGACCAGCCGCGAGCAGCCCGGTGATCGCCAACGAGGTCAGCGACTTTCCCGAGCCCGACTCCCCGATCAGTCCGAGGCGTTCGCCGGCAGCCAGACCGAAGGTGAGCGAGCGCACCAGTTCGCGACCGTCATCGGTTGAAACCGACAGGTTCGTGACATCAAGCAGGTTCTGGGTAGCACGCGGGTTCAGTGCAACGGGCAGCGTCATCGTGACCTCCTCCTGATCGGGTCGGCCACGTCACGCAGACCATCGGCGACCAGGTTCACGCCGATCACCAGGGCGACGAGGGCAAGGCCGGGGGCAATCGCGCCGATGGGAGCCGTCGCCACCGTGCCCTGGGCTTCCTGCAACATCCGACCCCAGGACGAGTTGGGCGGCGGTGCACCGAGTCCGAGGTACGAGAGGCTGGCCTCGGCCAGCACGGCCACGCCGAACTGCAACGCGAGATTGACCGAGAGAGTCGGCCAGATATTGGGCATCACGTGCGTGCGGATGATCGACAGCCAGCCGGTGCCCGAGGTGCGGGCTGCGGTGATGTACTGCTCAGCCAACACCCGCTTGGACAGCACCCTGGTGAGTCTGGCGACGATGGCTGACATGGCCAGGCCGATGGCCAGCACCGCCGACCAGAGTGAAGCCCCCTGCGCTGCGACGATAAGCATGGCCAGCAGCAGCGTCGGGAACGCGATCAGGATGTCGAGGAACGCCGACAGCGTGTCATCCAGCCAGTCTGTCGCGAATGCGGCGAGCAAACCGAGCAGGATGCCGAGTGCTGCAGCGATCGCGACGGATGCCGACCCTACGATGAGTGCAATCCGCGCGCCGATCATGAGCTGGGTCATCAGGTCACGGCCGAGCTTGTCGGTTCCGAGCCAGTGTTCGGGGCTCGGACTCTCGAGACGGGATCCAGACGTGTCAGACGGGTCATACGGCAGCCAGAAAAGCGACACGAGAGCCATCAGCACGATGATGCCAACCAGCACGAGGCCGATGGTGAGCGTGACCGAACGCTTGGTTCGGCGGCGCACCAGCTGAGTGCCGGCAGCGGGATCGATAACGGGATCAATGGGCGACGTCATACTCATCAGCTCACCGCCACACTGGTGCGCAGGCGTGGGTCGACAAGGCGCTGCACGATGTCGGCGACGAAGCCGATGATGAGCACGGCAAACGTGCTGACGAGCAAGATGCCCTGGATGTTCGCGTAGTCGTGCTGCGCGATGGCCTTCAGCAACATGCTGCCGAGGCCGGGCAGGCTGAAGACGCTCTCCACCACGATCGCGCCGAGGAACGTCGTGGCCAGTTCGATCCCGAGAATCGAGATGACGGGCACCGAACCGTTGCGTAGTCCGTGTCGCCACATGGCGCTCCTGAAGGGTGAGCCGAGGGCCCTGGCATTCCGGATGTAGTCGCTACCGAGCACGTCGAGCGTCGCAGAGCGCACATACCGAGACAGCGATGCGGTCATCACGATGGTGATGGTGATGACCGGCAGCGCGAGCGAGTGCAGGGCGTCGGCAGGGTCTGCCCAGTCGTCGCGCGGGAATCCGCCGGACGGGAACAGTCGCAGGTTCACGGAGAAGACACTCACAAGCAGGATGCCGACCCAGAACGCCGGCACCGCAACGCCCAGCTGCGACAGCGCTGACAGCGCCGATCCATACCAGGTGCGTGCCTTCCAGGCGGCGATGAAGCCGACGATCAGCGACAGTACAAGTGCCAGCCCGAAGGAGATCAGCGTGAGCGGGATCGTGACGGCAAGCCTGGCCATGATTTCAGGACCGACGGGCAGCGACGAGATGAACGATGTGCCGAGGTTCAGCGTGATCATGTCGCCGAACCACGCGGTGAACTGCTGCCAGAGTGGCAGGTTTGAACCCACTTGTTCCTGGGCTGCAGCGATCTGCTCCGGCGTGGCGTTCACCGAGAGCAGGGCATTTGAGGGGTCACCCGGCAGCAGTCGCAGCAGTACGAACAGCACGACCATGGCGAGCACTAGCGAGACCACCAGGAAGGCGGATCGACGCAACAGGTATCTGGTCATTGGATCTTAAGGTTAACGCCGATCGAGCGCACCCAGACCCGGGTCTCGGTGCGCTCGTCGGCGGAGCGGCTACTTCGTTTCGATGTCGTACACGTAGAACTGCGAGTTGAGGCCGTTGACCGGGTAGCCGGTCAGGTCGCTCGCCGCTACGACGATCTGCGGGTAGAGGTAGAGCCACACGCTGGCCGCATCCGCGGCGATCTGCTCGTTGACGAGCTTCAGCTTGGCGGTCTGCTCGTCAACGGATGACGCCTGCTCGGCCTCTGAGACCCACTGGGTGACCTCGGGGTTGTTGTAGCCCCAGTAGAAGTCGGGGTTGCCGTACCAGACGACATCGCGGTCGTTCACGTGCTCCTGCAGCGTGGCCTCGAAGTTCTGTTCCTTGAAGACCTTGGTGTACCACTCGTCAGAGCTGATCGGGTTGATGTTCACCGTGACACCGACCTTGGCGAGTTCGCTCTTCAGGAACTCGGCGACTGCGGGGTGCGGGTCGTACGTCGGGGTGTCAAGGGTGAATTCGAAGCCATCGGCATATCCGGCCTGGGCGAGAAGCGACTTGGCCAGGTCGACGTCGTACGGGTTCACATCGGTGAGGTCTTCGTACCAGGGGTCGGTCGGCGGAACCATTGAGCCGATCAGGGTGCCGTAGTCGCCCCAAATCGAGTTGAGCAGCTTCTCACGGTCGATCGCCGAGTACAGCGCCTTACGCACGTCCACGTTGTCGAACGGAGCCACACGGTCGTTGAACGCGAGGATCTCCTTGGTGGTTGAGTTGCCGTCATTCACCGTGTAGTCGGCGTTGTCCTCGAACTGGCTGAGCGAATCGGGGCTCTGCACGCTCGTGACGATGTCAACTCGGTTGGTCAGCAGCGCGTTGCTCAGTGCGGTGGCGTCGGTGAAGTAGTTGAACACGACTTCATCGTTCTTCGCGGCGGTTCCCCAGTACGAGTCGGATGCCTCGAGGCTGAGCGAGCTGCCGCGCTTCCAGTCGCCGAGAGTGTACGGTCCTGTGCCGTCCTCCGAGGTCTGCAGGTCAGTTGCGTCGCTGTTGATGATCCAGATGTAGCTGAGCAGGTATGGCAGCGAGATCGACTTGGACGAGAGGTCGATGACAACCGTCTGCGCATCGGGGGTCTCGATGGATGCGATGGGCTTCAGGCTCGACTTGCGCGCAGACTGCGAATCCTCGGCCGTCACCTTCTCGATGCTCGACTTCACGTCTGCACTGGTGAGTGCCTTGCCGGAGTGGAACGTCACGTCGTCGCGCAGCGTGAACGTGTAGCTCAGGCCGTCTTCGCTCAGCGAGTAGTCGGATGCGAGCAGCGGCTCGACATCGCCATCATCGGTGAGCTTGAACAGGCCCTCGTAGACGTTCCCGTTGAATGCCTCGGTGATGCCCTGTCCGCCACCCGCAGTGTTGTCGAGGTTCTGTGGTTCGTAGAGCGAACCGATCTCGATGGTGCTGGCCGACGAGGTGGAATCGGAGGATGCCGTCGAGCAGCCGGCCAAAGCAAGGGAAGCAATCACTGTTGCGGCAAGCGCGACTGTCGTGGTTTTTTTCACAGAGTTCTCCTGAAAGTGGGGGGAAGAGAAATGAGGTGCGAGGGGCCGCTGGTCAAATCAAGTGAGATCGACGTCGAACGGCGAGTATCAAATACGATGCGTGAACGGGCGAACCCGGTCGTGACTCTTAGTACGTGTACAGGGAGTAGCCATCGCGGAAGATAACAACCTTCTCCCCTGCCTCAACAGCAAAGGCGAAGCGATTGTTCCGCGGTGGCAATGGACAGTTGTAATGAATTGAAAAACCGCACGGTGGCACGAAGGCCTGATTGAAGTCGAGGATGACGGTGTCGCTGTCGTCGACGCGGTGAACGAACAAGAAACGACCGGCCTCGTAACTGGCCGATTCGTCCTCTGCACCGTTGGTGGCGTCGCCGAAAACGAGCAGCAGCGTTCCACCGTCGTCGAACGCACTGAAGCTGTAGTCGATTCCGTCGAGAGTGAAGGTGATGTCGCCGGGCACGACGAGGTCGCGCGTGCCGCCGTTGTCTCTGATGTGTTCGAACGCAACAGTGCGTCCGGAGTCGACCGGCGTAAATGCGGCCTCGATGACCCAGCTCGGATCGAACTCAGATACGGTGACTGTCTCGAAGTTCTGAATCGAGTCGGAGGCGCGATCCCAGAGACGGATGCCGTGTTCCGGCTGCCCCGTTGTGATGTTCGTGCGTGTCAATTCGGTCGCGACTGTCGTTGCAGACTTCTGGGCAGGCAGCGCGGCGATCACGTCGTCGAGAGATTCAGCGTCGTTCTCGAACCAGCGGGTCGAGACCAGCGACAGGTTGCCCGTCGGGGAGACGAGGCTCTCCAACCGGTGGGCGCGCCAGGCTGTCCAGCTCTCACGTGCAGCGTCAATGACGGCGGCGGGAGCGTGCGCTTCACTGGTTGAAGAAGTCATGATTCTTATATAGTGCGCGCATTTTCCTGAGTTCGCGAATCACGTTGCGTCATGTTTCACGTATACAGCGCGCAAAATGCATGGTCACCGCGCGGTTAAGCGGGCGATGAGGGCGACAGCGATCGATTACGCCGCGGGCGGTTAGCGGGGCCCCTGGTTGCGTTCTGCGCCGGTGGCAGCGAGCACGCTCGGAGTGAACAACAGCACCAGAACGACGATCGAGGGGATCAACAGCGCCCAGCCGATGTCGGGACGCGCGTAGATCCCCTGGAAGCAACCGATGGCCACGGCGACCTGCACAAGCTGCCAGGTGACTGCAGCTCCTCTGATCCACGATCGGCGGCGCAGCACATTGAGCGCGATGGCAGTGACCCAGACGGCTGCGATCAGCAGAATCACCAATATCGCGATTGCGCTCGACATCGACGCAGGTGTGTCGGTCAGCAATTCGATGATCTGCCAGCACACCACTCCCCAGAGCAGAAGTGCCTCGGCAACGATGAGTGCAAAAAGGACCTTCAGCCCCGTAGGGCGGTGCCCGCTTTCGGGGGGTCTAGCAGACGCTGGCTGCTCTTCAGACTGTTTTCTCACAGGGATATCCCATACAAAACTATTGATTTGATTCAACCATTATGCGACCATATTTAAGGCGCAATTGACGCTCACAGGGACGTGGGCAGATCTCAACTTCGAAGATCCGAAATATTCCTGCAATTGCCCATCCCCCGCAGTTTAGGCCAATCGGCCACGCACCCCCGCAACAAAGGAGCACACCACCATGGATTGGCGCGATAAAGCGGCATGCCTGACAGCCGACCCGGAGCTTTTCTTCCCGGTAGGCAACACTGGTCCAGCTGTAGACCAGATCGAAAAGGCGAAGTCAGTATGCGCACGGTGCAACGTCACCGAAGTATGCCTGCAGTACGCGCTGGAGACCGGACAAGACTCCGGCGTCTGGGGTGGCCTCAGCGAAGACGAGCGCCGCGCGCTCAAGCGTCGCGCTGCTCGCGCACGTCGCGCTTCCTGACAATAGTTTTCTTGAGAATGCCGGTTCCCTTCGGGGTGCCGGCATTTTCTATGCCCTCCAGACGCACACATCGTGCCGAGCTGACGGCCGGACTGCACCGACCATGCGGGTGCACCCACCGCGGACATGGCAAAGAAAGCCGGCTCCCCCCAACCGACTTGACGCCCTGGCTTCCCCCGAAGCACGTGAGCCTCTTCTAGTTTTCCTGGATATAGCGAAGCGGGATCTCGATTGTGACCTCGGTGCCGCTGCCCATGATGGTGTGCCAGTCGATGGTGCCGCTCAGTTCACCCTGGATAAGGGTGCGCACGATCTGAGTACCGAGACCCGATCCGACCTTGCCCTCAGGCAAGCCGGTTCCGTTGTCTTTCACGGTGACGGTCAGCATCTCGTCACTACGAGTCGCCTCGATGATGACTTCACCCTCGCGCCCGGCCAGACCATGTTCAACGGCGTTGGTGACGAGTTCGGTCAGTGCGAGGGCGAGCGGCGTTGCGAACGCACTGGGCAGTGTGCCGAAGCTTCCGCTGAGACGCGGGTGTGCAGTCGTGTTGTGCGCTGATGCGACCTCGGCGATGAGCAGCAGCACGCGGTCGAATACTGCGTCGAAGTCAACACTCTGGCTGAGGCCCTCTGACAGGGTGTCGTGAACGACGGCGATGGCCGCAACCCGGCGCATGGCCTGAGTGAGCGCTTCACGCGCGGTTTCGGAGTGCGTGCGCCTGGCCTGGATGCGCAGCAGTGAGGCCACGGTCTGCAGGTTGTTCTTCACCCGGTGGTGGATCTCACGAATCGTCGCGTCCTTGGTGATAAGTTCGCGTTCCTGGTGGCGCAGCTCTGTCACGTCGCGGCTAAGCACGATCGCACCGATACGCGAGCCGCGCTCCCGGATCGGGATGGCCCGCAGCGACACCGTCACTCCCCTGGCCTCGATGTCGGTGCGCCACGGCGCCCTGCCGGTGACAACCAGCGGAAGCGACTCGTCAACGACGGCCTTGCCCGGAATCAGGCGAGTGGTGACCTCGGCAAGCGACTCACCCTCGAGTTCGTCTGCGAAGCCCATCCGATTGAATGCCGAGAGCGCGTTGGGGCTGGCGAATGTGGTGATGCCGTCGACATCGAGCCTGATCAGACCGTCGGACGCGCGCGGCGCACCTCGACGTGGACCGGTCGGGGCACCCAGATCGGGGAAGTCGCCGGAGGCGATCATCGAGAAGAGGTCGTTCGCACAGTCGTTGAACGTGAGTTCCTGCCTGCTGGGCGTGCGGGCCTCACTGAGGTTTGTGTGCCGGGTCAGCACGGCGATGGGAGCATCGGTGATCTGAGGGCCCGCGGGGCTCAGCCGGCGCATGACCGGGATGGCGCGCACCCTGGTCGGCGTCTCTTCGTACCAGTCGGGAGCTGTCGTATCGACGATCTTGGCCGTCTCGAAGGCCTCGGTGACCTGCTTGCGCCATTCAGACTTGATGTTCTGGCCGACGAAGTCGCGGTAAAACAGTGTTGCGGCGCTAGATGGCCTGGCGTGCGCGACAGCGACGAAGCTGCCGGCATCGGTCGGCACCCACACAACGATGTCAGCGAAGGCGAGATCGGCGAGCAGCTGGCCGTCGGCAACGAGCATATGCAGCCAATCGACGTCTTCGGCACTGCTGCGGCCCTGGGCAAGTACGAGATCACTAAGCGTCGACACCCTCTCAGCCTAGATCAGCGACGCGCAGCCGCGCGCCCGCCAAACGACCAAGGTCTGCGTTCGGGGTGTTTCCGGCCGCGCGCTGGCGCCGCAACAGGCGCCGGTAACAGCTCGTCACTCACGAATTGACGGATGCTGGCGCGCGCCGGAGACTTCGGTGCGGCGTCACGCAGGGTACGGCCGGTGAGCACAGCGGCATCCACCCCCTGCTGGTCATGCGGCACAAGCACGACTCCCTCGATGCCACCGAATCTGCGGAGAGTCGCCGACACCTGACCGCGGGGATCAAGGCCGATGGCGCTGGCGCGAACCTTGTTCATCAGCACACTCACCCTGTCGGTACTGAGAATCTCGCCGAGTTCGACCCAGGAGCGGAGGAAGCGCGCCATCCCGACGGGGTCGGCAAGTCCGCAGGCGACGACGTGATCGGCCTGGCCGATGGCGCTCACCGTCGCCGCATTGCGCCGCGGCGCGAATAGATCGCTTGAAATCTCTTCGTCTGACTCAAGGTTGAATCCGGTATCGATTACCACGTAGTCGACCCAGTCACGCAACGCCTGGATCGTCTTCGTCACACGGTCTCCAGACAGTTCTGGCCATCGCGACGGCCGCCCGATGCCCGTCAGCACCCAGAACGCGCCCTTCGGTGAGTTGTACCGCTGGGCGATGCGTTCGAGTTCGGAATGGGTAAGCGCATCAGCCCCGGCCAGGCGACAGGCTGCGGCGAAACCCGGCGCCTCGTCGAGCATGCCCAGGGTCGGCGCCACCGAACCGCTGTATGTGTCGACATCGGCCAACACGACGGTGTGCCCCGCTGCCGCTATCTCGGCAGCGATGGTGATCGCGACGGTGGTGCGTCCCGGCGCTCCTGCCGGGCCCCAGACAGCGATGACCGCCCCCGCGTGCACTGATCCGGTTGGCAATGGGCCCGCTCCAAGCACCCCGGCGCCGCGACCGAGATCACCGATGCGAGCGGGAACCTCGATGCCACCGAGCAATATCTTTTCGATGTCACTCCAGCTCGCAGACTCATCGACGACCTCATACAGGCCGAGGGAGGCCGCGTGGCGGCGCTCAAGGTCGGAGTGCGCAACGGCAACGATGCGGACACCGTGATGATCGCAGGCCGCGATGAGCTCTGCGGTGAGAGTAGATCTGGCAGCTCCGACGATGATCGCCTCCGGCGCATAGACGGGAAGCGCTGCCTCCATCTCCCTGGCATTCACCAACCGGGCAAGAACCGTGTGGCCGCGTTCGATCAGGTCGCCGAGCAGCCTGTCTTCAGTGCGACGGTCGAGGGACAGAGCGAGCGCGACCACAATCACTGTCCGATCGACAGGTTGACCGGTACAAGGGCAAGAGAATCGGCGTTGGCGATCGATTCAAGCACGGCGGCGACCTTGTCTTTCGGCACCAGCACCTCGATGGTTTGCCCCGCTCCGCCCGAGATGAGGCCCGTCGCTTCGACCAGCCGCACGACCGATGCCTCACCGACGAGCACCGATGGCGGCCCGAATTCTCCGCTGCCGCTCTCTCGCGCACTCCAGATGTCGACAACGGCACCAGGACCGATGCTGGCGGCCAACCTGCCATCGATCTCGATGACGATGCTGGTGACAGTGCCGCCGGCCAGAGTTCCAACCGCTGCTGTCGGAATCAACTCGCCCGCCGCGACACTGCGCGTCACCAGCAGCCCCTCGGCCGGAAACGAATCCGGTGTCAGGTAGAGATTGTCAGCGTCGTCGAATCGCACAGGGGTGAGGTCGAAGTCTGAGGCGTGCACCTTATCTCCGACGGCCAGCGCCGCACGCGCCGCATAGACACCGACCGACCGCTCGGCCCCGGATACCAGCAGCCACACACCGATCAGGGAGACGACGACCAAGACCAAGCCGATGGCGAAACGCGGGTCGAACCAAAAATGCGAGTGCGCAGATGCAGACACAGAACCTGGTCGCGCAACACTCGCCCGTTCGGCATCGCTCAGTTCAGCTGACGTACGCGCTCCTGCAGCCCGGCCTGCCCCCATCCGCACAGCTCCCATCGGTTCACCGCCCATCGGCTTGTCTGGTGCGCCGGATGACATCTATCAGTCTCGGCGCGCTCCCTATCGTCGCCCTCTGGCTGAAATCGCGTGAAAGTTATCCACAGCCCTGCCCGTGGCAGGGAGCACGACGCATAATCAATCCATGACCGATTCCGACTCCCCCGTTGCCGTCGGCCGTTTTCTGACTCTCGCCGATACTGCAGAAGTCCTCAGTATCAGCGTCGCGGAAGCCCTCGACCTCGTACGGACCGGCGAGCTGCCGGCAATCACCCTGGGCAGTGCGGGCGCCTGGCGGGTCGAACGCGTCGTACTCGAGTCATTCATCGAAGCCAAATATGAGGAAGCCAGGCGGATGTCGCTGTGGGAGCAGTCCAACTACGCGAACATTCCTGAGCTCTCCGGCGGCACCATCATTCGGCCTCCCACCGACTGAGCAGCTGCATCAGTACACCCGCACCTGCTGCACCTGGGCGAGAGGCACGATCCGATAGTGCAACACTTCGCGCGACCGTCGGAGCGTCCCCGGCGCATGCACAGCGAGGTCGAGGTGATCTCGGCCGACTCGATCGATGGTGCCTGTCACGGTTCCGTCAGTGGTGTGCAGTTCTACACTGGTGCGGCGTCGGCAGAGATCTCTGAGCACGAAGGGAAAGCCGATGCGATCGATCACCCGTGCCGCAGACTCGATCGGTGGATCGAGCGAGTTCTCGACCTGGCTGCCCGAGAGGATAACGCCTGAGATCCAGGTGAACGGCACGACGCATTGCGCGTCGGATGAGCTCACTAGGTCGGCTGCGAGCCAATCCTTGCCGAAGGTCACCGGCCGCACCTGAAGTGTCACGCCTGATGCCAGCACGAGAGTGAATGCCACCGACGTCGGGTTCGGCCCCGCAGACAGACTGAGCAGGCGATCTCGCAGCGACAACCGGCCGAGACGGAGCCGCTCCTCCTCTGCACGCAGGTCGACCTCTTCGGCGCGCAGCTCGTGCTCAAGCTGACCTTCGAGGTCGTCAAAGAGATTGTCCCAGCGCACGATCCCGAAACTAGTCGCCTGTGCGGATACCGCGCTGATGTTCTCCACAGGTCTTATAAGCGCTAGACACCGCATCCCGCTGGATGGTTGAGTTTCTGCCACGCACAGGCCCCCATTGGCGGGACATCCCTTCCAGCCAGACTGACCTTCCACCCCACGGAGTCGACATGCCTTCTCTACCCGTCAGACCAGGTCAAGACGGATTCCAGGAAGCCGATTTCTTCGGGGTGCAGCCAAGCGGCCGTCATGAGCTGCCGGATCCAGAACCGTTGCTCATCAACCTCACCCGCAGCGTGATCGAAGTTCTGGCCGGGGCGCGAGAGCTGGAACAACTGGCCAGATGGGTAAGTGACGATGTGTACCGTCATCTGCTCAAGAGGGTGGTGCTCTCGGCCAGGGCGCGCGCCGTCAAAGGCCAGCAGGCACAGCGTCCCGCGCTGTCGATCGGCCACATCCACATCACTGAACCACGCGATGGCGTGATCGAGGCCGTCGTCATGGTTCACACGAGGGTGCGCGCCCGCGCAGTCGCCATCAGGCTCGAAGGCCTCGACAGCCGCTGGCGGGCGAGCGCCATCAACGTGCTCTGACTCCGTCAACGTGCGCTGACCAGGGGCTATTCCAGCAGCGTCCTTCAGTTAAACCACGATGCCCCAGCCGCGGGGGCTGGGGCATCGTCCACAAGTTGGAAGGCTATTTCTTCTTGGCGCGTCGCTCTGCGCGGTTCACCGGCGCGGCGCTTTCGCCTTCTGGGCGCTGTCCGAATGCACCACGCTGCGGTGGACCGGCCGGGGCTGCGGGAGCCTCAGCGGGAGCCGCCTCAGTGGATGCCGCTGCGCGACGGGCGCGATCGGTCGCGGCCTGCTGAATCTGGCCGCGCTGGTTGCGCACCTCGACTCCGCCCGAATCGCTCGGTGCCGTGTAGCTGAGCTTGGCCTCGGCCGGCTCGGCCGGGGTGAGTCCCTTGGCTTCAACGATCGGACCTGCGACCTCTCCGGTGCCCTGCGTTACTTCAACGTCTAGGTTGAACAGGAAGCCGACGGTCTCCTCGCGGATCTGTCCCATCATCTGCTGGAACATCGCAAAGCCTTCGCGCTGGTACTCGACCAGTGGGTCGCGCTGGGCCATCGCGCGCAGGCCGATGCCATCCTTCAGGTAGTCCATCTCGTAGAGGTGATCGCGCCAGCGGCGGTCGATGACCGAGAGCACAACGCGGCGCTCAAGTTCACGCATGGCTGCAGACCCGAGGGATTCCTCACGGCGCTGGTAAGCGACCTTGGCGTCGGAGAGGATCTCACGGCGCATGAAGTCGCGGTTGATCTTGCCCTTGTTACCGGCCTCTGAGACAACCTCGTCGATGGTGATGCCGACGGGGTAGAGCGTCTTCAGCTCGGTCCACAGTGCGTCGAAGTCCCAGTCGTCTCCGTTGCCCTCGCCGGTGTGCACGTCGAGCACCTCGTCGATGACATCTTCGAGGAACTTCTGGGTGCGCTCGTGCAGGTCATCGCCCTCAAGGATGTGACGACGGTCGCTGTAGATCGCTTCGCGCTGGCGATTCAGCACGTCGTCGTACTTGAGCACGTTCTTGCGGATCTCGGCATTGCGGCCTTCGACCTGTGCCTGCGCGCTGCGAATCGCACGGCTGACGACCTTGGACTCGATTGCCATGTCTTCGGGCACACCCTGGCGACCCATGAGTGCTTCGGCCGCACCGGAGTTGAACAGGCGCATCAGGTCATCGGTAAGTGACAGGTAGAAGCGGCTCTCGCCCGGGTCACCCTGACGGCCACTACGACCACGCAGCTGGTTGTCGATGCGACGAGATTCGTGGCGCTCGGTGCCGAGAACGTAGAGTCCGCCGGCCTCGATGACCTTGTCTGCCTCTTCCTGAACGCCGGCCTTCACTGCGCTGAACACGTCATCCCAGGCTGCTTCGTACTCGTCAGGAGTCTCGACAGGGCTGAGTCCCTTGGCGTTCATCTCTGCGACAGCAAGGAACTCGGCGTTTCCGCCGAGCATGACGTCAGTTCCACGACCGGCCATGTTCGTTGCGACGGTGACGGAGCCAAGGCGTCCGGCCTGGGCAACGATCGCTGCTTCACGTGCGTGGTTCTTCGCGTTCAGAACCTCGTGGCGAACGCCCTTCTTCGCGAGCAGACGGGAGAGGTATTCGCTCTTCTCGACGCTCGTGGTACCGACGAGCACAGGCTGGCCCAGCTGGTGGCGCTCCACGATGTCTTCAACGACCTGGCCGAACTTCGCCTCTTCGTTCTTGTAGACGAGGTCGGGCTGGTCGATACGCTTCATCGGCTTGTTGGTGGGGATCGAGACGACACCGAGCTTGTACGTGCTCATAAACTCGGCGGCTTCGGTCTCTGCCGTACCGGTCATGCCGGAGATCTTCGAGTACAGACGGAAGTAGTTCTGCAGGGTCACCGTAGCGAGGGTCTGGTTCTCGGCCTTGACCGCGACGCCTTCCTTGGCCTCGATTGCCTGGTGGATACCCTCGTTGTAACGACGGCCCATCAGGATACGACCGGTGTGCTCATCGACGATCAGCACCTCGCCGTTCATTACGACGTAGTCCTTGTCTTTCTTGAACAGGGCGTTGGCCTTGATGGCGTTGTTCAGGAACGAGATCAGCGGGGTGTTCGCCGATTCGTAGAGGTTATCGATACCGAGATAGTCCTCGACCTTTTCGATACCGGGTTCGAGCACACCGACGGTGCGCTTCTTCTCGTCGACTTCGTAGTCGACATCCAGCACCAGGCGCTTGGCCAGGCTGGCAAACTCGTTGAACCAGCGGTTGGCTTCACCTGACGCCGGTCCAGAGATGATGAGCGGGGTCCTGGCCTCGTCGATCAGGATCGAGTCAACCTCATCGACGATCGCGAAGTAGTGACCGCGCTGGACCATGTCCTGTGCCTGCCACGCCATGTTGTCGCGCAGGTAGTCGAAGCCGAACTCGTTGTTCGTGCCGTATGTGATGTCTGCCGCGTACTGCTCGCGACGCTGTGCCGGAGTCTGACCGGAGACGATGCATCCGGTCGTCATGCCGAGGGCGCGGAACACGCGGCCCATCAGCTCACTCTGGTAGCTCGCCAGGTAGTCGTTCACCGTGACGATGTGCACGCCGCGGCTGGTGATGGCGTTGAGGTATGCGGCAGTTGTCGCGACGAGGGTTTTGCCCTCACCGGTCTTCATCTCGGAGATGTTGCCGAGGTGCAGAGCTGCACCGCCCATGAGCTGCACGTCGAAGTGACGCAGACCGAGGGTGCGGGTTGCGGCCTCGCGCACTGCGGCGAAAGCCTCAGGCAGCAGGTCGTCGAGGGATTCGCCATTGGAATAGCGCTCACGCAGGGCGACGGTTTCGTTCTTCAGCTCTTCATCGCTGAGGGATTTGAAGTCGTCTTCCAATGCGTTGATCGCTTTGGCGTAGTTCTCCAGGCGGCGAAGAGTGCGCCCTTCACCAACACGAAGAACTTTTTCAAGAATTGAGGCCACGAATGCACTCCAGTAGTCGTCACGGCGCATGCACACGCCTGTCGTCCGGTCGGACGCCTTTGTTCTGCTGTCGAAACAGCGCGCCGACGTAGGCGGCAACTATAGCAATGCTACTCGGTCGCGGGGGGCGCCA
>NZ_JBLJAT010000007.1:0-151334 GCF_047530025.1 Leifsonia sp. A12D58
AATCGCATCCGCACCAGCCGCTGTCACGCCCTCACCGCTCGAGAGTCGCCGTTCGTGCCGAGAGTCGCCGTTGCAACGGCGACTCGCGGGCGTAACGGCGATTCTCGGCGCTCCCTGCCCGGGCACGACACCCGGCGAGCACTCCGGCCGGCGACAACCCCGACCCAGCGACAAAACGCACCACGGCCCGCCCCAGCGACAAAACGCACCACGGCCCGCCCCAGCGACAAAACGCACCACGGCCCGCCCCAGCGACAAAACGCACCACGGCCCGCCCCAGAAACAACACACCCCCGCACCCGAAGCTCGGGTGCGGGGGTGTGCGCGGGACGCCGGAGCGTCCCCTTGCGGGGACCAGCTACTTTGTGAGGCTGTCCACGTAGTCCTGATTCTTGGCTATCCAGTCCTCCACGATCGGGGCGTAGTCGCCCGCGCCGGCTGCGTCACCGTTGAACATGACGTTCTCGAGCTCGTACAGTCGGTCGGAGTCAAGCGTGAAGTTCTTGATCCATGTCGAGAGGGTGGGGAAGTCCTCGGTGAATGACAGGCTGCCGATGGAGTGAATCGACTCTGTCGTGCCCAGCGCACCCTTGGGGTCTGCGAGGTTCTTCAGGTCGAACTCGTCGTAGGCCCAGTGCGGCGCCCACAGGGTGACGGCAATGTTCTCACCGGAGGCCATGGCGGCCTTCAGCTCTGAGAGCATGGCCGGTGTGGACGATGTGACGAAGTTCATGCCGCCGAGTCCGTACTGCGGAATAGCGTTCTGCTCTGTGGCATCGGTGAGTCCTGCGCCCGGCTCGATACCGACGATGCGGTTGTCGAACAGGTCGGCATTTGCCGCGAGCTCTTCCAGTGAATCGATGGGGGCATCCGCATTCACCGCGATGAAGTTGGCAGCATCCTCGTTCCACGAACCCAGGTCGACAAGCTTGTCGCCGTACTGCTCCATGTAGGCCTTGTGGGTGGTCGGCAGCCAGGAGTCGAGCACGACGTCGTAGTCTCCCGTGCTCAGTCCGACGTACGCCGTGCCGGCATCCGCGTACTCGAGCGTGACGTTGTATCCCTTGTCTTCCAGGATGCCCTTCCAGAGATACGAGGCAGCCTCGCCCTCCGGCCAGCCGTTGAAGACCGCGATGGAGAGATCCTTCTTGTCGCCGTTATCTGGGCCAGCGGATGCGGGGCCAGAGTTCGACGTCACGACGCCAGTGATGGCCAGGGCTGCGACAACGACGACAACGCCGGTGGCGATGAGCCCCTTGCGCACTCGGTTGGCGGGTGCGCCGGCAACGGCAGCCTTCGCAGCCGACCGGGCGAAGATGCGCTTCGGGCTGGGGGCGCCGAGGGATGCCGTGAGGCGGTCGAGCAGGATGGCGAGGATGACGACGGAGAGGCCGGCTTCGAAACCGAGTCCTACGTCGATGCGGCTGAGGGCCTGAACGATCTGGCCTCCCAATCCGCCAGCGCCGACCATACCGGCGATGACAACCATCGAGAGGGACAGCATGATCACCTGGTTGACGCCGGCCATGATGGTCGGAGCAGCAAGCGGAAGCTGGATCTGGCGCAGGATGCGACGCGGTGAGGCGCCGAAAGCGTGTCCGGCCTCGACAACTTCCTTGTCAACGCCACGGATCCCGAGTTCTGTCATGCGCACGCCGGGAGCCAGCGAGAAGATGATCGTCGCGACGATGCCGGGGACGACACCAACGCGGAACAGGATCAGCGCCGGGATCAGATAGACGAATGCGGGCATCGTCTGCATGAAGTCGAGAACCGGCTTGAGGATCTTCGACGCTGTCTGTGACCGCGCAGCCAGGATGCCGAGCGGCACGCTGATGATGATCGCGATGATCGCAGCGACGAGCACGAGCGCCAGGGTGTCCATGGCGTTGGCCCACTGGTTGACTCCGGCGATCAAAAGCAGCCCGACGGCCGTGCCTGCACCGAAGAACCAGCCTCTGGCCCAAACGCCGAGAGCGGCGATCAGCAGGATGAGGATCCAGAACGGCGGGGCCTGCAGGAGCAGGTCGACGCCCTCATAGAATCCGCCGAAAACCATGCTGATCACGTTGAAGACCGGCTGGAAGACATCGGTGATGAACTGCACGAAGGCCTCGGCCCACGTGCCGATGGGAAGACGGATGTCGGTCATCGGGATTCTCCTTCTGATCCTGCGAATGCCTGGTCTTCACGCCCGGCAGATGCCAGAGCTTCAGACCCGGCGGCGAATGCCTGGGTGGGGCCTGCTGCCTCGGCAGCTGATGCCGCGGCAGCAGCTGCGGGAGCCGTCTCGCGCAGCGTCTCGGTGATGACTTCGATCGAGTACGTGGCCGGTGGCTCGACGATCGTCACCTCGTCAGTATTCGACGGCACGTTTCCGAGCGCGGCGAGCAGGGTGACGCGGGGGATGACGCCGAGCAGGCGCTTCTTGTCGTCGATCACTGCGACGGGCAGTGGGCTCTCGACCGAGAGCTCGAACATGTCGCTGAGGTGCGCATCCGGTTCGATGGTGGCGACGTCGTTGCGCACAATACGCATGAGGTCCGTGTCGCCGGCCTTCACCTGACGCATTACGTCCTTGTCGTGCACGACGCCGACGAGTGTGCGGCCGTTGCCGACAACAAAGGCAGCAGAGGTCTGCAGGTCGCGCATGGTGCGCAGCGCTGCGCGTGGGCCGGCCGATGCCGACACAACCGACTTTGCCGGCTCCATCACGCCGGATGCCGTGAGAACACGTGCCCTGTCGACATCCTGGACGAACTGGGCGACGTAGTCATTCGCCGGGTCGGTGAGGATGTCATCTGGGGTGCCGACCTGCACGATGCGGCCGTCACGCATGACTGCGATGCGGTCGCCGAGGAACATTGCCTCGTTGAGGTCGTGCGTGATGAAGATGATCGTCTTGCCGAGTTCGGACTGCAGCTCGATGAGCTGTTCCTGCATCTCGCGACGGATCAGCGGGTCGAGGGCGGAGAACGCCTCATCCATCAGCAGGATGTCAGTGTCGCTGGCCAGCGCACGGGCAAGCCCGACACGTTGCTGCATTCCACCGGACAGCTCGCTCGGAAGCTTGTTCTCCCAGCCGGAGAGACCGACACGTTCAACGATGCCCTGTGCGCGTGCGCGGCGCTCCTCAAGCGGAACACCCTGCACTTCGAGGCCGTATGCGGCGTTGTCGAGCACAGTGCGGTGCGGGAGCAGGGCGAAGTGCTGGAACACCATCGAGATGTTCTTGCGGCGCACATCGCGGAGTTTTTGGGCCGGGATGCCGCTGATGGGGGTACCCATCACCGAGACCGAGCCGGATGTCGGCTCGAGCAGACCGTTGAGCATGCGGATCAGGGTCGACTTGCCAGAGCCAGACAGGCCCATGACGACGAAGATCTCGCCGGCCTTCACTTCAAATGATGCGTCGATGACGGCGGCGGTGCCCAGGTTAGTGAGTGCTGACCGGTTGGCGCCTGCCTGAAGCTTCTTGACTACTTCCTTGGGCTTCCGTCCAAACGCTTTGTAGAGATGTTGAGCTTCGATTGCTAATTTTTCGGACACGTGACTCCGGCCCACACGCTAAAAATCGCTGTGCGTTGTGGGTTTTCGTTTCTGTCGGCCGGGTGAGCGAGACATGCTCCGGTTACCCATCAAGAAGTGGCTGCGCGATTCAACGCGCACGGGCCACAGCGACTCGAACTCTCGGAGCGGGCGTGGTCATTGGGACCGGCGCCAACCTCGTCACACCATACGCTCACGGGCACCGGATGCTGCTGGTGCCGGCGTGGTCGCGGACTGGTTTTTGGCCCGAAGGCCGTCTAACAACGTATCAACCGGAGCGCGGCGCGCCTAACTGAGATGCCCGGAATTACGCGGATTTCGTTTCAGGCACACCGGGAATCCGCCCACTACGACAGGGATCGGAGGGTCATTGGTCGCCCCGCGATTTTCTTGCACGACTGCAGAACTTTAACGACATTCACACGGCAAAAACCAAGACTTATGCGGATTTCGCACCGGATGCGGCGAGGACGCCGCCGAGGCCGATCATCATGACCCCGCCGGTCGCCGACAGCTTTTCGAGGCGTTTCGGCGATGTGGCAAACCAGTCTCTCGCCCAGCCAGCCGTCAGTGCCCAGACGCTGTCGCCCAGCACAGCAAGCACCACGAAGACCATGCCGAGCGTCGCAAGCTGCAGGGGGACTGCGCCCTGCGAGTAGTCGACAAACTGCGGGAGCACGGCGACGAAGAACACCAGGGACTTCGGGTTGCTGATGCCGACCATGAAGCCCTCGGCCAGCACCCGCCAATTCGACTTTCTGGCGGACGAGACGCCGATGTCTTTCGCGGCATCCTTGCGGTGCCTGATGGCCTGCACTCCGAGGTAGACGATGTACCCGGCACCGACAAACTTGATGATCGTGAAGATGACGACCGACTGGGTGACGATCACGCCGAGACCAAGGGCGACGGCGATGACGATCGGAACAAGTCCGAGTGCGTTGCCGAGCACGCTGAGAAAGCCGCCGAGGCGACCGAGGGCGAGTGAGCGACCGATGACGAAAAGCACACTCGGGCCCGGTAGAGCGATGAGCGCGATCGCGGCCAGCGCGAACGTCAATAAGTTGGAAAGCGGCACCATGGCTGAATGTTAGTCCTGCCCGTCACGGGCCGCACTGTGTATACAAAACTGCGAACTCTGCGCGGTATTAGTTCGACCTGGGGGTGCTGGGTATACAATCAAGCCATGAAAGCGAGCGAGAGGGCCTACGCATCGCTCCGCGACGACATCCTGAATTGGCGGCTGCTTCCCGGTGCCCCACTGGCAGAGATTGAGGTCGCCGAGCGCCTCGGGGTCTCGCGCACACCGGTCCGCGAGGCACTGAGCAGACTGGCCGCAGATGGCCTCGTTGAATCCCGGGGTCGAGTCGATATCGTCGCCGACCTCGGAGCCGATCACCTCACCGAACTCTTTGAGCTGCGCGAAGCTCTCGACACCCAGGCGGCCAGACTCGCTGCCCGTCGTCGTGATCCCGATGTGTTCCGCCTGCTCAGGGACGATTTCGCACGCATCTCCCGGCAGTCGACGTTCACCGAGAATGAGCGAGACGCCTTCTATGCCGCTGTCGATCGGTTCGATGACGCGATTACCGGAGCGATCGATAACGCCTATTTGAAGACGGCGTTGCGCGCCCTTCGCGTTCACCTCGTGCGTGCGCGCCGACTCTCAAGGGAGAACCCGGAGCGCATGGCTCGGGCTGCGGCTGAACACCTCATCATCGCCGAGGCGATCCTCGCCCAAAACGAAACCCTTGCGGCTCAAGCAACAGCCGTACATTTGCACTCAAGCCTCGTCAACGTGATGGAGACGCTGCGTCCAGCTCGTTCTCCTGAGCTCATCGGCACCTCCCTGGGGGTCGCCACATCGGAAAAGGAATCGTAATGAAGCTGCACGACGTCCGCGTTCACACGAGCGACGAGAACCTGGCCCGCGACGGCCAGCTGGCCTGGAAAATCGCAGAAGTCGCGGCCGACCCCGTCGACGTCTCACCAGAGGTCACCGAGATGGTGATCAACCGCGTGATCGACAACGCATCGGTCGCCGCGGCATCGCTGACGCGGAAGCCCGTTGTCTCTGCCCGAGCGCAGGCGCTCTCTCATCCACGTTCCACCGGTGGCGACGGTGCCAACATCTTCGGTACAGACGCCGCCATCCGCGTTTCACCTGAATGGGCAGCCTGGGCAAACGGCGTTGCCGTGCGCGAGCTCGACTACCACGACACCTTCCTCGCCGCCGAGTACTCCCACCCAGGCGACAACATCCCGCCGATCGTCGCGGTCGCGCAGCACGTTGCTGCCGAGCGCGGTCTGACCGGCCGCGATCTCGTGCGTGGCATCGCAACCGGCTACGAGATCCAGGTCGACCTGGTCAAGGCGATCAGCCTGCACAAGCACAAGATCGACCACGTCGCCCACCTCGGCCCGAGCGCCGCTGCCGGCATCGGCACCTTGCTCGGCCTTCCTGCAGAGACGATCTTCCAGGCCGTCGGCCAGGCGCTGCACACCACGACAGCCACGCGGCAGTCACGCAAGGGCGAGATTTCGTCGTGGAAGGCGCACGCTCCCGCGTTCGCCGGAAAGATGGCCGTCGAAGCCGTCGACAGGTCAATGCGCGGCGAAACCAGCCCGACTCCGATCTATGAGGGCGAAGACGGCGTGATCGCCTGGCTGCTCGACGGCCCGGGTGCCGCATATCAGGTGCCGCTGCCCGAGCGCGGCGAGGTCAAGCGCGCAATCCTCGACACCTATACCAAGGAGCACTCGGCTGAGTACCAGGCGCAGGCCTGGATCGACCTGGCGCGCAAGCTGCACGACACATTCCCGGAGGTCACGAACCCCGACAACGTGGCCTCGATCGTCATCCACACCAGCCACCACACGCACTACGTGATCGGCTCTGGCGCCAACGACCCGCAGAAGTACGACCCGCAGGCGAGCCGCGAGACGCTCGACCACTCGATCCCGTACATCTTTACTGTCGCGCTGCAGGACGGAACGTGGAACCACGTCGACTCCTACTCGTCTGAGCGCGCTGGTCGGCCGGACACCGTCGCCCTCTGGCACAAGACAACGACAGTCGAAGACCCGGAATGGACTCGCAGGTACCACTCGCTCGACGTGAACGAAAAAGCATTCGGTGGCCGCGTGGTCATCACGCTTACCGACGGTCGCCAGATCGTCGATGAGATCGCGGTAGCGGATGCGCATCCGCTTGGTGCCCGGCCGTTCGGACGCGCGGAGTACGTGAACAAGTTCCGCACTCTCGCCGCTGATGTGCTCGAAGCCGACGAGATCGAGCGCTTCCTGGCTCTGGCCGAGCGTCTGCCCGAGCTGAACGCCCATGAGATCGGTGAACTGACAATCGTCGCCAGGCCGGGACTGCTGCAGGCGGCCGGTCTGCCGAAGGGACTCTTCTAATGCTGTACGCGACAACGACTCCCGCCGAGAAGCGCATCGCATTTCGCGCCGGTCTGGCCTCAGGCACGATCCAGCGTTTTCCTGGTGCATTCAACCCGCTGTCGGCCAAGCTCATCCAGGAGAAGGGCTTCGACGGCGTTTACATCTCTGGCGCCGTGCTCTCGGCCGACCTCGGCCTGCCTGATATCGGCCTGACGACACTCACCGAGGTGGCCGGGCGCTCGCAGCAGATCGCGCGCATGACCGACCTGCCGGCGATCGTCGATGCCGACACCGGCTTCGGCGAGCCGATGAACGTTGCGCGTACCATCCAGACGCTTGAGGATGCCGGGCTGGCAGGCACCCACATCGAGGACCAAGTCAACCCCAAGCGGTGCGGACACCTCGATGGCAAGCAGGTCGTCGACGAAGACACGGCGCTCAAGCGCATCAGGGCCGCAGTCGATGCCCGTCGTGACCCGAACTTCCTGATCATGGCGCGCACAGACATCCGCGCTGTCGACGGTCTGGATGCCGCCATCGATCGGGCCAAGAAGCTCGTCGATGCCGGTGCAGACGCCATCTTCCCTGAGGCCATGGGCACCCTGGCCGAGTTCGCTGCGATCAGGGCCGCGGTCGACGTACCGTTGCTGGCCAACATGACCGAATTCGGCAAGAGCGAGCTGTTCACCGTGAATCAGCTGCAGGATGTCGGCATCAACATGGTCATCTGGCCCGTCTCGCTGCTGCGTCTGGCGATGGGCTCAGCGGTGCGCGGCCTCGACACGATCAACGAGCACGGCACCCTTGAACCGGTTTTAGGTGAAATGCAGCATCGCGCTGATCTGTATGAACTGCTTGACTACAGTTCCTACAACCACTTCGATACCAACGTCTTCAACTTCCAGATCAAGCGCTAGGGGAGCGATCATGGCCGATGCAACGACTCAGGAGATTTACAAAGGTCTGGCCGGCGTTCCGGTCGACTACACCGCGATTTCCAAGGTGAATCCAGACACCAATTCACTGTTGTACCGGGGCTATCCCGTGCAGGCGCTTGCGGCGAAGTGCAGCTTCGAAGAGGTGGCTTACCTGCTTTGGCACGGTGAGCTACCGAACGATCAGCAGCTCGCAGAGTTTGAGGATCGAGAGCGGTCGCTCCGTCGTCTCGACAGCGTGGTCAAGCGGGTCATCGACGAGCTGCCGCTCACCGCGCACCCGATGGACGTGCTCCGCACGGCGGTCAGCGTCATCGGTGCGCGTGACCCGGGGGCAGCGGATGCGTCGCCAGAGGGCAATCTCGACAAGGCGATCCGCCTCTATGCCCAGCTGCCGGCCATCGTGGCGTACGACCAGCGCCGCCGCCATGAGCTCGACCTCGTCGAGCCGCGCGATGACCTCAGCTATTCGGCGAACTTCCTGTTCATGACGTTCGGCGAGGTGCCGGACCTCGAGGTAGTGAGCGCCTTTGACATCTCGATGATCCTGTACGCCGAGCACTCGTTCAATGCCTCGACGTTCACCGCTCGCGTGATCACGTCGACGCTGTCCGACCTGTACTCGGCGGTCACCGGTGCGATCGGTGCGCTCAAGGGCCCCCTGCACGGCGGCGCGAACGAAGCTGTCATGCACACCTTCGAAGAGATCCGCACCGCAGACAAGGTGGGTGCCTGGCTCGACGATGCCCTGGCAGGCAAGCGCAAGATCATGGGATTCGGCCACCGGGTGTACAAGAACGGTGACTCGCGCGTGCCCACCATGCGTGCCGCGATGGAGACCATGCTCATCCACTTCGATCGCCCCGATCTGTTGGAGCTGTACACAGAGCTCGAGCACGACATGGGCGAGCGCAAGAACATCAAGCCGAACCTCGACTACCCGGCAGGACCGACCTATCACGTGATGGGATTCGACACCGAGACGTTCACTCCACTGTTCGTGGCCAGTCGCATTGTGGGCTGGACGGCACACATCATGGAGCAGCTGAACTCGAACGCGCTGATCCGTCCGCTCTCGGTCTATAACGGCGTCGAGCAGCGCGACCTGCCCGCGTAATCGGATCGGCCTGCAGCGCTCAACTGTAGAACTTCTACAAACAAGGAGACAGGCATCCGCTGCTGCCCTAGCATCGGCGGGTGCACATGTTCTTTAGGACGATCTTTCATCTGTTCCGCTCGCGCTTTGGTCACCGTCTCGGTCACTTCGATATCGCGCGCACCTCGTTCATCACCTTGCCGACCGACCAGGACATCCTGCGGCACATGAACAACGGCGTGTACCTGTCGATCATGGATGTCGCCCGGTTTGACATGCTGCAGCGCAATGGCGTCTGGCAGATCTTCAAGGAAAAGGGCTGGTATCCGGTCGTCGTGTCAGAGACGATCAGCTTTCGGAAGTCGCTGACCCTGTGGCAGAAGTTCCAGGTGGAGTCGCGCATTCTGGGCTTTGACGAGAAGGCTGTCTACGTCGAGCAGCGCTTCGTGCGCCCGGATGCCGACGGTCAGCCCGAGATCTACGCGCAGGGTTTCATTCGTGGTCGCTTTCTCAAGCGCAGCGGTGGCGTCGTCTCGATCGAGGAACTGCTCACCACAATCGGTACGCCTCCCGGCGAACCTGTGCCCGACTGGCTGCTGAACTGGAGCACGGATGTCGCACTCCCTGCCACTCGGGCGGCGGCGCCGAGTACCTGGAACTAGCGCCTTATTCGGCGCTCAGGCGGACTTGCTCGGAACGATGAGATCCTTGTAATACTGCGCGTGAGCCGGGTAGTAGTGCTCCCACTGCGGGAGCGGACGCCCGGCACGTGAGGCAACCAGTCGATCGAGGTAGTAGTCCCAGCCCGGACCGACGGTGGCGGCTTCGGCCGCGCTCCGCAGCCGCTGCCCGAACGTCAGCGTTGTCATGCCATCGCCTGTGACGAGGTGGAACATGATGCGCCATGAGTCGTCGCCCTCGCCGAATTCGCCGACGAAGCGGTGTGGGGCGTCACACTCACGGATCGTCACGTACTCCCAGTCGGCACTCTCTTCAGCCGACATCAGGAATTTCACCGCGCCGGTGGACGGAGAGCCCGTGTAGGTCCCGATCCACTTCGCCAGCTCAGCTGGGCGAGTCAGACTCGCCCACACGTCTTCGATTGGCGAAGAAAAGAGCCGATCAAGCATGAGATACAGCCCATCGTTGCGGTGGGCTAGGCGTCCGGTTGGATGTGCTGACATGTCGACCTCCACGGTGGTGAACCCTTCATTTCAGGCTAGGCCTGTTTACTGAACTGCGACAGGGTGAGTCGTCACGCGATACTTGCACGATGACCAACTCAGCTGACCGAGACGCTGTCGCAGGCTTCTTCGAACGCTGGAGTCTTGTGGCCGACGGTGAGCAATTCACGACGAACAGCAGCATCCTGGCTCCGGTGCGTCACCGAGGTGCAGCGGCCATGCTCAAGATCGCGCTCGTCGACGAAGAGGTGCGGGGCAATCACCTGATGACCTGGTGGGGTGGACGCGGTGCTGCTCCGGTGCTCGAGCACGACGGCCGCGCCATCCTGCTGGAGCGGGCCACCGGCATCCGCTCGCTGGCGGTATTGGCCGACACGGATGCTGACGGCGACGATCGGGCGAGCCGGATCCTGTGTGCGACAGGGCTGCGCCTGCACGAGCTCGGGCCACCAGCGGCTGCGGCTGAACTCACGCCGCTCACACGTTGGTTCGCCGACCTGATCGAACCCGGTGGTTCTGACAGAGCGCTGCCTGCCTCTCGCGAAGCGGGTGAGTTTCAGTCCAGGGCGGCTTCGCTGGCGCGGCAGATGCTCTCCTCATCGAGAGAGTCTGTGGTGCTGCACGGTGATCTGCATCACGGTAACGTGCTCGATTTTGCTGAGGCCGGCTGGCTGGCGATCGATCCCAAGGGCCTTGTCGGTGATCCGGCATTCGAATTCGCCAACATCCTCTGCAATCCGACCCCGAGCGTTGCTGTGCGCCAGGGACGAGTCGCCAGGCAGTCGGCAATCATCGCCGAAGCGACCGGCATCGACCTGAAACGCATTGTGGCGTGGACGGTTGCTTACTGTGGATTGTCATCAGTGTGGAGCGCGCAGGACCACCAGTCGGCAGCGCACACCCTCGCGGTCGGCCTCGCGGCCGAGAGCTTACTAGGCTGAGGCGCTGGGCTGCGATAGCCGATCAGGTCGGCTGGGAGTTGGCGGCACACGAGGCCTTTCTTTGAGCGTTACGGAATCTCTGGGGCGCCACGACGTTGACCTGAGAGTCACCGGGTTAACCGATGGCGCCACCGAAGGGATACCAATGTCAATTGTCGTTACCGGCGCAACCGGACACCTCGGCCGCCTGGCCGTCGAATCACTCATTCAGCGCGGAGTCGCTCCTGCCGACATCGTTGCAGCTGGTCGCAATGTCGAAAGGCTCCAGGAGTTTGCTGGTCTGGGCGTCAATATAGCGGCGATCGACTACTCAGACCCCGCAAGCCTCACCGCAGCATTCGAGGGTGCTGACACTCTCGTACTGGTCTCTGGCAGCGAGGTAGGCAAGCGCGTCGAGCAGCATGCCAACGCGATCAATGCCGCGAAGGCTGCCGGTGTCAGTCGCATCGTCTACACGAGCGCGCCCCATGCAGACACCACCAGCCTGATTCTGGCACCGGAGCACAAAGCGACCGAAGAGCTGATCAGTGCGTCAGGTATTCCCTTCACGATCCTCCGCAACGGGTGGTACACCGAGAACTACGCACAGACAGTCGAGCAGGCCGGCCAGAGCGGCGTCATCATCGCCAGTGTCGGACAGGGGCGGGTGGCCAGTGCCAGCCGCGCCGATTATGCAGAGGCTATCGCCGCGGTGCTCACCACGCCGGGTCACGAGAATTCCGTCTACGAGCTCTCCGGTGATGAAGCCTGGACGCACGACGATCTCGCTGCAGCCGCAGCTCGCATCCTGGGCCGCGATGTCGTCTACACACCGCTGTCGGCTGACGAGCACCTCGCAACGCTGACCGCCGTCGGCCTTCCGGCGGAGACTGCCGGCTTCATCGTCGCTCTCGATGCGAATATCGCGGATGGCCTTCTCGGCGAGACCTCAGGTGATCTCGCCCGCCTGATCGGACACCCGACCACACCTCTCGAAGATGGCCTGCGCGACGCGCTCGCCATGCCAGCCAGCGTCTAACCGGAGCCCAGGCGTCTCGCTGGAGCTCTCAGCCCGAGACCGGGACTGAAATTTGCAGCACAGCGCGGCTCAGGGCGTCGCGCACCGCAACCACACTGGGTCGTCCGGCGCTTGTGCGGCGCGGCGCATCACGCAGATCCCGCAGCTGCACCGTGGGCTGTTCGCCCGACCACACCAGATCGGGCAGGATGCCGACCGACTGGATCAGCCGGATGTGCGCAATCGACCGGCGGTTTCGTTTAGCACGTCAGGTGCGAAACCGACCGGCCTGCACAGCTCTGCGTTGCCCACTGGCGGGACGAGGTTCCCTTGGGTTCCATCACACCCACGGAAGCCCCAGCTAATGGACTAGAACACTCTTGTCGACGCGGCGCAGGGGCTTCCCCAGTATCCCCCCCCGCAAGGGCTTACGCAAATGATCCTTGGCCCGATAGTCAGGGCGAGGATTGGTTGACGAAATGCCAGCGAAGTACAAGACGAATAATCGCGTAACGCTTGAAACGGAGGAAGTATCTCAGGAAGCCTTGTCGTACGTGCAAGGACTCATGTTGATCCCCGCGTCGGCGATAAGCGGAAGAGTCACGGAATTCGTTCGTCTCGGGCGGGAAGGTCGGCAAAGAGAGCTGGGACTCCTCTATCACGTCGAAGAACTGCGTAAACCCGCTCACGCTTCGGCCTTCCGGCCAACCCTGGTCACTTTGTTTTCGATATTTGTGGCGATCGCAGCTCTTGTCATCGCCCCCGCGGTATCGGTTCTAATCAACGATCTCCCTTCCAAGCAAAATGCGTTGAATATTGCGGAATCTGAATTAGACAGCTTTGTCATTGAGTTGCGGCCCCGGGGTGCGCTATTCGAGCCGCTCAGCATTCCAGAGGATAGAAAACTCAATGACTTGTACTCGAAAGTTCAGTCGGCCCGCGAGGCTCAGTTAAACGCCACTCTCACTCAACCGGTTCTACGTGTGGGGTTTGGGCTTCTCACCCTCATCGGGCTTTTCGTTTGTGGAATAGTTCGGAGAAGTCAACGTGAGGAAGCGGAGGCAATGGACCTCCAACGGGCAACAGCGGCAAAATTTATCCGATTGTTCGAAAGTGGTAGCCGAGGGGAACGACTACAAACCTCGGGGTGAATAGCCTCAAGCTAAACCACCGGCGTGGCCGCGAGTGACACTGTATCCGCCAGCGCCTCTCGCACCGCGACAACGCCGGGTCGCCCCGCGCTTGAGCGGCGGGCAGAGCTGAAGATCGTGCGGTGCGGAGATTCCGGCAGGTCGCGCAGCTGCACAGTGGGGTGTTCGCCCGACCACACCAGATCGGGCAGGATGCCGACGGCGTTGCCCGACTGAATCAACCGGATGTGAGCGATCAGGTCGGCGGTTTCGAATCGTACGTCGGGTTCGAAACCGACCGACCTGCACAGCTGCGTTGCCCATTGGCGCGACGCGGTGCCCTCCGGCTCCATCACCCAGGGCAGCCCGGCGGCATCCTCGAGTGTGATGATCCGGTGGCCGTGAGCCCATGTGCTCGGCACCGTGACCGAAGCCGGAGGTACGGCCAGGCGCAGGGCATCCGTTGCCAGATGCACCCGGTCGAGGTCGGGCAGGTGGGCGCGGGTGTGGCCCGGATACTGCTCGGCGATCACCAGGTCGAAGTCGCGTGCCGACACTTCGAACAGCCCGACCTCCGGCTCGCGCTCGGTGATTTCAACGCGCAGGTGAGGATACTCGGTCGACAACAGCGTCAGCGTCTGGGGAATGACGGCGTGTGCTGCCGTCTGGAAGACCGCCACGCGCACCGTGCCGGACACCGTGGTGAGCGACGCTGTCATGTCGGCTTGGGCCACCTCGAGACGGTCGAGCAGTACCGCCGTGTGCTCCACCAGAATCTCGGCCTGCGGGGTGAGCTGTACCCGGCGCCCGACCTTCTGCAGCAGCTCGACACCCGCTTCTTTTTCCAGCAGGGCGAGCTGTTGCGACACCGCCGATGGACTGTAGGCGAGGGCTTCCGCGACCCCGGCCAGAGTGCCGCGGATCTTCAATTCGCGCAGCAGTCGAAGCCGCCTTATATCCAGCATCCGGCACCTCCGTCGTCTGCGCTGGCCCGCTGGCCAAAGCGTAAGTAATTCTAATGAATATCGTTCACATAGATTCGCTTTTGCTAATCGAACGGGAACGCCACACTGAGTACAGAATTCAGGACGAACGAAAGACTAGCCTCGTGACTATGACCAATCCCAGCAGCCCGATCGGCACCCCAGAATCGGCAGCAACGAACGACCTCAGCGCCGAGGTCATTCGCCTCGTTCACAAGTGGTTGGCCGACAGCGAGACCATCCCAGCGGATGCGTCTGCCGAGCGCCTGGCCGGAGTCCTGAAAGACCCGAACGGGCTCGACTTCACCGTGGGATTCGTCGACGGCGTCATGCGCCCTGAAGACGTCATGGTCGCCGGCTACAACCTGCAGCGCGTCGCCAAGCTCGCACCCGGCTTCCTGCCGCCATACATGCGCGGCGCCATCTGGCTTGGTGGCGTTTTCGGTCCGGTTCTGCCGTGGGTCGTCATCCCCGCCGCCCGCACCGTGCTGCGCAAGATGGTCGGTCACCTCGTTGTCGACGCCACGCCCGAGAAGCTCGGTCCGGTCATCGCCGGCCTCCGCGCATCCGGTAACCGCCTGAACATCAACCTGCTCGGTGAGGCTGTACTCGGCGAGAAAGAGGCGTTGCGCCGCCTCGAGGGCACCCGCGCGCTGCTCGCCCGCGACGACGTCGACTACGTGTCAATCAAGGTCTCTGCCATCGCCAGCCAGCTGTCGATGTGGTCATTCGACGAAGCTGTCGACCGGGTCGTTGAACGCCTCACCCCGCTCTACGAGCTCGCGGCAGGCTCACCGGCTGGTGCCAAGTTCATCAACCTCGACATGGAGGAGTACCGCGACCTCGACCTCACGATCGCTGTCTTCGAGCGGATCCTCGACCAGCCGCAGCTGAAGAACCTCGAGGCCGGTATCGTGCTGCAGGCCTACCTGCCAGACGCGCTCGGCGCCATTCAGGGCCTCACCGCCTGGTCGAAGAACCGTCGCGCTGCCGGGGGAGCCCCGATCAAGGTGCGTGTCGTCAAGGGCGCGAACCTGGCGATGGAGCACGTCGACTCAGCTGTTCACGACTGGCCACTGGCAACCTACTCGACCAAGCAGGACAGCGACACGAACTACAAGCGCGTTCTCGACTGGGCCTTTACGCCAGAGAACACGGATGCCGTCAAGATCGGTGTCGCAGGCCACAACCTGTTCGACGTGGCGTACGCCCACCTGCTCTCCACCTCTCGCGGCGTGGCAGACAGCGTCGAATTCGAGATGCTGCTCGGCATGGCGACCAGCCAGGCCGAAGCTGTCAAGAAGGACGTCGGCCGCCTGCTGCTCTACACGCCGGTCGTGAACCCTGCCGAGTTCGACGTGGCCATCAGCTACCTCATCCGTCGCCTCGAAGAGAACGCCAGCCAGGACAACTTCATGTCGGCCGTGTTCGAGCTGACCAACACCCCCGAGCTGTTCGAGCGTGAGAAGAACCGCTTCCTCGCCTCGCTCGATGCACTCGAGACGACGCGCGGCGAGAGCATCATCGTGCCCGCACCCAACCGCACCCAGGATCGATCGGCCACTGCCGAGTTCGCGGCAGGTGCAGCGCCCGCTGAACTCGGCCGTGATGCCGTGACCCTGGAGGGCGAGAACGAGCCCCAGTTGACGGCCGCAGTGCTCGGTCTCACCCGCGGCAGTGTGCAGTCTGGCTTCCACAACACCGGGTTCCAAAACGAGCCAGACACCGATCCCGCACTGCCGGCCAACCGTGCCTGGGGCCGCCGCATCCTGGCCAGGGTCGAGACCTCAACGCTCGGCATCGACACCATCGCGTCGGCGCGGGTAGCGGATGCCGGTGCTCTCGACGGGATCATCGAGACAGTTACGCGTGCAGGAAACGCCTGGGGCCAGCTTCCGGGTGCCGAGCGTGCGGCCGTGCTGCACCGCGCCGGTCTCGCCCTGGCCGCCAACCGCGACCGTCTGATCGAGGTGATGGCTGCCGAGACCGGTAAAACCATCGCTGAAGCCGACCCAGAGATCAGCGAGGCCATCGACTTTGCGCACTACTACGCCGAGCGGGCCCGCGACCTCGATGCGGTGCAGGGTGCCATCTTCGTGCCGTCGAAGCTGACAGTCGTCACGCCGCCGTGGAACTTCCCGGTCGCCATCCCCGCCGGTTCTGTGCTGTCGGCGCTCGCCGCAGGCTCGGGTGTCATCATCAAGCCGGCCAAGCTGGCCCAGCGCTCAGGCGCCATCATGGTCGAGGCGCTCTGGGAGGCCGGTGTTCCGCGTGAGCTGCTCGCTCTCGTCGACCTGGCCGATCGCGACCTCGGCACCCAGTTGATCTCGCACCCGAACGTCGACCGCGTTATCCTCACCGGTGGCTACGAGACGGCCGAGCTGTTCCGCTCGTTCCGCACAGACCTTCCCCTGTTGGCTGAGACCAGCGGCAAGAACGCGATCATCGTGACGCCGTCTGCCGATCTCGATCTCGCGGCATCCGACGTCATCAAGAGCGCCTTCGGCCACGCCGGCCAGAAGTGCTCTGCAGCGAGTCTCGTGATCGTCGTCGGCTCCGTCGCGAAGTCCAAGCGCTTCATGGGCCAGCTGGTGGATGCCGCCACCTCAATGCGCGTCGGCTACCCGTCGAACCCGGTCACGCAGATGGGCCCGATCATCGAGCCGGCCAACGGCAAGTTGTTGCACGCACTCACCAACCTCGGCGCAGACGAAGAATGGCTGGTCGAGCCCAAGCAGCTCGACGACTCCGGCAAGCTGTGGTCGCCTGGCATCCGCACGGGTGTTGCCCCCGGCTCGTACTTCCACCTCACTGAGTTCTTCGGTCCTGTGCTCGGCATCATGCACGCGCGCACCCTCGAAGAGGCGATCCGCTACCAAAACGCTGTCGACTATGGACTGACCGCCGGCCTGCACTCGCTGGACTCCGACGAGCTGGCCGAGTGGCTGGCCACCGTCGAGGCCGGAAACCTCTACGTGAACCGCGGAATCACCGGTGCGATCGTGCAGCGCCAGCCGTTCGGTGGCTGGAAGCGCTCATCGGTGGGTGTGGGAACCAAGGCCGGCGGCCCGAACTACCTGTTCGGTCTTGGTGGCTGGGTCACCGATCCGGGCAAGAACAGCTCAACCCTGCACCTGCGCGGGCTCGAGAAGCGCGTGACCGACATCATCGAAGCGTCGCAGTCGTCGTTGGGCTATGCCGAATTCGATACCCTGCGTCGCTCGGCCCTCAGCGATGCACTGGCCTGGCGCGAAGAGTTCAACACGGTGAAGGATGTCTCAGGTGTCGGCCTCGAGCGCAACCTGTTCCGCTATCTGCCGCTGCCCGTCACCGTGCGCCTGAACGAGGACGGCACGCTGTCCGACCTGTTGCGTGTGATCGCTGCTGCGACGCTGTCGAAGTCGCGTTACTCGGTCTCCAGCGCCATCCCGGTGCCGCCGGCTGTGCGTAACCTGCTGTTGGCCGCCGAGATCTCTGTCACCGTCGAGACCGACGAGACGTGGTTGAAGCGTGCAGCACGCGGTGGCATCACCACGAGCCGCGTGCGCCTGATCGGTGGCGACCCGCTGAACGGCGCTGCTGCTGCGGCATCCGCTCTGGCTACTGCGCTCGACGGAAGCCCCGACATCGCTGTCTACTCACACCCGGTCACCCAGGCCGGTCGCGTCGAGGTGCTGCCGTTCCTGCGCGAACAGGCAATCTCGATCACCGCGCACCGCTTTGGTAACCCGAGCGCGCTCTCCGAGGGCGTGATCTAACAGTCCAGTCGGCGCGCTGCCGCTGCTGCTGCCGCTGCTGCTGCCGCTGCTGCTGCTGCTGCTGCTGCCGCTGCTGCCGCTGCTGCCGCTGCCGCTGCCGCCGCCGCCCGCGTTCTGAAAACAGGACAAAACCGGCCGCGGTAGTCGAAAACAGGATGGATGTGCCCGCTGGGCGGCATCCATCCTGTTTTCGTTGTGGGTTGTGGGTTGTGGGTTGTGGGTTTGCAGATTGCAGGTCGCAAGTTGCAAGTTCCATCCTGCGGGATTGCATAACTCCTGCAGGATGCATACGGCAGCTGTGGTGTGCCGCGGAATAACGCGGATGCCGTCTGGAGGCACGGCGAGATTGCAGGAGTTATGCACCTCGCAATGACCTGTCCGCACCTGAACCCCCCACCTGAACCCCCCCCACCTGAATGCGTCTGAATGTGGCTGAAAATTTCAGGACGGCGCTGCGGGAATGCATAACTCCTGCAGGATGCATACGGGAGCTGTGGTGTGCCGCGGAATGGCGCGGATGGCTGCGGCAACGATCTCCAGATTGCAGGAGTTATGCAGCCTGCAGGAGCTATGCAGCCTGCAGGAGTTATGCAGCTCGCTACCGATTCAGAGCGGATGCCACGAGCGCCAGCGCCTCGTCAGTGCCGAGACCGAGCTGGGCCGCTCGGTCGGCATACGCGATGGCGGCCTGTTGCGCCTGCCGAAGCGTTCCATCACCAGACGCAGCAATGAATGAGCCGTTGCGTCCCCTGGTCTCGATGATCTCGTGGTGTTCAAGCTCGCGATACGCACGTGCGACGGTGTTCGCCGCGAGCCCGAGCTCGCCTGCAAGGCTGCGCACGGTCGGAAGCTTGGCGCCTGGCGGGAGGATGCCGGTTTTCACCGCATCCATGATCTGTAGCTTGATTTGCTCGTACGGTGGCAGCGTCGACGTGGAATCAATCGTGAGGAAGGCCAGAGACACTGCTGCTCCAGAATCATTCGAGGGGTGTGAGGTCAGTGTGGCGTGCGGCGGCTCTCGGCGCAACTGAAAAGTGAAGCAACCAGAACCCAGAACTCACAACTCATACCCAGCCACCGGGCAACCGGGCCGCCTCGCTCAGTCGGCGGTGCGGTGAATCAGCCTGGACAGCACAATCGCGCTTCGGGTGTGGTCAACGTTCGGGGCCAACCGCACCTTCTCGAGGGCGGCCTCCAGCCCGGGTATGTCACGGGCGCGGATGTGCACCATCGCGTCGGCGCTTCCGGTGACGGTGCCGGCCTCAACCACCTCTGGAACCCCTGAGAGGATGCGCAGCAGCTCGTCGGGCGCAACGGTGCCACGGCAGAACAGCTCTACGTATGCCTCGGTGCTCATGCCGTCGACCGCAGGGTCGACCTGAATGGTGAAACCCCTGATTACTCCGTCAGAAACCAGACGATCTACGCGACGCTTCACGGCAGAAGCTGACAACCCGATCACCGAGCCGATGTCGCCATATCCAGCCCTCGCGTTTTGGCGGAGCAAATCCAGGATGCTGCGGTCGAGGTTGTCCATGCCGCGATTATAGGTGCATTCATTGCGCCGTCGGGCCGTGTTGCGCAGTATTTCAGCGTGAAACGCAAGGATTCTTCTAATTTCTGCGTGATGGGCGCGGGCGATCCGGCAGCATCGACCCGGGCTGGCGGGCGCGCCCCTGCGCACCCCGCGTTGCTCCAGCGGCCCAGTGCGCACGATTAATGCGCTTACCCCGCTAAATGCGCAGTGAAAGTGCGTCTGTACGCAGAAAACGTTGAATCATGCTGTGTGAGACTGAAGACGGCGTCCCGACGCGATCAACCCGAATGGTCGCGCCGGGCTCTCGTGAGCGACCTGGTCCGCCATTCACCGCGATCGGCAGCTGTGCGCCGGATCGCCCACAGAGGAGTTCCCATGTCGACCAATCTCCAGGACTCACCGATGACCGAACACCCAGTTCGCACGCCCATCAAGCGCACGGTTCTCATGTGTAAGCCCGAGTACTTCACTGTCGTGTACCGCATCAACCCGTGGATGAACCCCGCGCTGCCCACCGACACCTCGCTGGCGGTCTCGCAGTGGCAGGCCCTCTACGA
Source organism: Leifsonia sp. A12D58 (assembly GCF_047530025.1). NCBI lineage: Bacteria > Bacillati > Actinomycetota > Actinomycetes > Micrococcales > Microbacteriaceae > Leifsonia > Leifsonia sp. A12D58. Next base: position 20,067 of record NZ_JBLJAT010000007.1, read on the forward strand.
CATCTACATCGAGCTCGGTTTCGATGTACACCTCATCGACCCGATTGATGGGCTGCCCGACATGGTCTACGCGGCCAACGGCGGCTTCGTGATCGACAACAAGGCCTATGGCGCCAGCTTCACGTACCCGGAGCGTCAGCCGGAGGGGCCGGCATACATGGACTGGTTCCGCGACAACGGCTTCGAGGTGCACGCGCCCCGGGAGATCAACGAGGGCGAGGGCGACTTCCTGCTCGTCGGTGACGTGATCCTGGCCGGCACGGGCTTCCGCAGTGATTCAAACAGCCACGAAGAACTGGCGGCAATCTCTGGCCGCGAGGTCATCACGCTCAAGCTGGTGAACCCGAGCTTCTACCACCTCGACACGGCCATCGCTGTACTCGATGACACCAACATTGCCTATCTGCGCAGCGCTTTTGACGCGGCCAGCCTCGATATTCTCGAGGCCCGCTACCCGGATGCCATCATCGCGACCGAATCGGATGCCGCGATCCTCGGCCTCAACTCATACTCGGACGGCTACAACGTCGTCATCGCATCAAGGGCCACCGACTTCGAGCGGCAGCTGCGGGAACGTGGATACAACCCGATCGGCGTCGATCTCTCCGAGTTGCTGCTCGGTGGCGGCGGCGTCAAGTGCTGCACGCTCGAACTCCGCCGCTGACAGCCGCCGACCCGCGAAAGGCACATCATGACGACACAGACAACGCCAGGCACCGTCGACGCGCAGCTGACCGCCCGCCCGCTCACCCCTCGCCAGGCTGAAGACATCCGCCTCGAAGAAGAGCACGCTGCGCACAACTACCACCCTCTGCCCGTCGTCGTTGCGACGGGGGAGGGCGCATGGGTGACGGATGTCGACGGTCGCCGCTACCTTGACTGCCTCGCCGCGTATTCAGCGGTCAATTTCGGGCACTCGAACCCGGTTCTCCTTGAGGCCGCACGCGCTCAGCTGGGCCGCATCACCCTCACCAGCCGGGCGTTCCACAACGACCAGCTCGGGCCGTTCGTGACGGCACTGGCCGAGTTGTCTGGCAAAGACATGGTGCTGCCGATGAACACAGGGGCCGAGGCCGTGGAGTCTGGCATCAAGGTGGCCAGGGCCTGGGGCTACCGGGTGAAGGGTGTGGCCGCCGATCAGGCCAACATCATCGTTGCCTCCGGTAACTTCCACGGACGCACCACCACCATCATCAGCTTCTCTGACGACGAATCCGCGCGTGCGGGCTTCGGACCGTTCACGCCGGGCTTCAGGACTGTGGCATATGGGGATGCCGCAGCCCTCGAGGCCGCCATCGACGAGAACACCGTTGCAGTGCTTCTCGAGCCGATCCAGGGCGAGGCCGGCATCGTGGTGCCGCCCGCCGACTATCTGCCCGCGGTGCGTGAGATCACGACGCGGCACAATGTGTTGTTCATCGCCGACGAGATCCAGTCCGGCCTTGGCCGAACCGGTGCCACATTCGCCTGCGACCTGGTCGACGTCGTGCCAGATCTCTACCTGCTCGGCAAGGCGCTCGGCGGCGGAATCGTGCCGGTCTCTGCCGTCGTGGGCAACGCTGACATCCTCGGCGTCCTGCAGCCAGGCGAGCACGGCTCGACCTTCGGCGGAAACCCGCTCGCAGCGGCGATTGGTCTGGCCGTTGTGCGGATGCTGGCCACCGGCGAGTACCAGGAGCGCGCACGGGTGCTCGGCGCTCACCTGCACGCTGCCCTCGAACGACTCGTCGGCCACGGCATCGTAGAGCTGCGTGGGGCCGGACTCTGGGCAGGGATCGACATCGACCCAGCTCTCGCATCCGGTCGTGCGGTGTGTGAAGCGCTGATGGATCGCGGCGTGCTGGCCAAAGACACCCATGGCTCGACGATCAGGCTGGCCCCGCCGCTCACGGTGTCTGAAGCCGACCTGGACTGGGCGGTCGAGCAGCTCGCAGCGGTACTTGAGGACTTCTCAACACTGTCGTAATTGAGCGTTGTATTTCGACTCGTTCGGGCGCACAGTAGAGGAATCAGAGTCGTCGAGGGGAGGCCCTCATGAATGGGTCGTCAGTCCAGCCAGACATCCTTCCGTTGCTTTCGGCAGGAAAACACCGCACCCCACGTGCGGGGGCATGTTTCATGGAATTCGCGTCGTTCCTTGCAGGGGAACGCTGGAGCGATCATCCCGCCTGCACGCACGCCGGGCTCGCGCATCTCGCCCGGATGGTGAACGATTGCAGCTCGGATCGGGCCAGGAGCAAGCTGGCCACACTGATCCCCACCGTCATCGGTCTCACCACCGATGACAAGCGACTGGATGTCATTCTCGCGTTGCGCGCGGCTTCGGCAGCGTTGCCTGTGGTGGCCGAAGAACGCCAGCACTCGCTTGCGGTCGGTGCGCTCGTCGCATCCGCCGGCCTAGACCTGATGGGAGGAGCTGGACCTATCGACATCCGGGGTTCACTGAATGCAGCATTCGCTGCTGCCCCGGAGGCCGAACGGTGGGCCAGGGCCTTCATCGCGGCCAACCTGCGCAGGCAGCCGACCGAGATCTCGGTGCGGCACAGCCACTCGATCATCGCGTCGTCGATCGACGGCATCGGGCGAGCGTGCATCAGTAATCCCGACGACCAGCTGCGGATGCTGCTCACCGCGGCAATCGATGACAGCGTCGAGTTCATCGCCGCTACCGATCCGGCCGAGATTCCGGTGTACGCACCGAGTGCAGGCCCGACGGCCGCAGAAGCGGCAGCCATGGCAGCCAGCCTGAAGCAGTCGCCCATTCGGTCATACGCAAAGCTGTGACAAGAACGCCATAAGCAACCATCGACCGGGAGTTTCCGTAAGCAGGACTCCCGGTCGATGGCTGTCTGCGGCCAGCGCTACTTGGACGCGGCTGCGACTGACTTCTGGGCAGCGGGAGATTTCTTCACGACGGATGCTGTGGCGACCGGCTTACGAACCGGTGCCTTGCGTGCCGGAACCGCTGCGGCGGCATCCGCTATCGGCTGGGCGATCGGCATCAGCTGCGCCAGCTGGGTGACGTGCTGCGGGCCGAGCTCGGCGAGCGTCGAAACCTCGAGCAGCTTCATTGTGCGCTCGACCTCGGTGCGCAGAATCTCGATCGTCTTGTCGACGCCGCGACGTCCGCCGGCCATCAGGCCATAGAGGTACGCGCGGCCGATAAGCGTGAAGTTCGCCCCGAGCGCGATGGATGCCACGATGTCGGCACCGTTCATGATGCCGGTATCGATCTGCACCTCGAGATCCTTGCCAACCTCGCGGACGACGTGCGGCAGCAGGCGGAAGGGAATGGGAGCGCGGTCGAGCTGGCGTCCGCCGTGGTTCGAAAGCACGATGCCGTCGACGCCCAGTTCGGCGAGGATCTTGGCGTCTTCAACCGTCTGCACGCCCTTGACAACGATCTTGCCCGGCCACATCGACCTGATGATCTCCAAGTCGTCGAACGAGATGGTGGGGTCCATGGCGTCGTCGATCAGTTCGCCGACTGTGCCGCCGGTAGACGAGAGAGAGGCGAACTCGAGCTTGGGGGTTGTCAGGAAGTTGATCCACCAGGCCGGTCGGGGCAGCGCGTTGATCACGGTTGCCGGCGTGAGCTGGGGCGGAATCGAGAAGCCGTTGCGCTTGTCGCGGTGCCTGGCGCCCGCGACGGGGGTGTCGACGGTGAAGAACAGGGTGTCGTAGCCGGCTGCTGCAGCACGGCGCGCGAGGCCGTATGAAATCTCCCGGTCGCGCATCACGTAGAGCTGAAACCAGTTGCGTCCGTGGGGGTTAGCGGCCTTGACGTCTTCGATCGAGGTGGTGCCGAGTGTCGACAGCGTGAACGGGATGCCGGCAGCCCCGGCAGCGCCGGCGCCGGCAGTCTCGCCCTCTGTCTGCATCATGCGGGTGAAACCGGTGGGCGCGATGCCGAACGGAAGCGAGCTGGGGCCGCCCAGAACCTCGCAGCTGGTGTCGACCACGGGCACATTGCGCAGGATCGACGGGTGGAACTCGATGTCCTGGAAGGCCTGACGGGCGCGGGACAGCGAGATTTCACCCTCGGCTGCACCCTCGGTGTAGTCGAATGGCGCTTTGGGGGTGCGGCGCTTGGCAATGGCGCGCAGATCAGCAATGGTCAGCGCCTTTCCGAGCCGTCGGTCGGTCGGGTTGAGGGTCGGCGTCTTGAACTTCATCAGCTCGGCGAGCTCGACGGGGTTGGGGAATTGGCGTTTCACCACGGTGTGGACTCCTTCTATTGGTCGAGCTGCTGCCCGGTGAGGTGGCTTTCGGCGTAGTAGCCGGAGATATGCGCGTGCACGACGGTTCTGGCTCGGTCGGCATCGCCTGCCTCGATGGCAGCGATGATCTGGCGGTGCTCGTGCATCAGGCGAGCGGATGCGTCTGCCCAGGAATCCAGGTGGCTGGCGCCCACCCTGGCGTAGCTCTCGACCGAGCTGCGCAGACCGGCCATCGTGGCGGCGATCACCTGATTGCCGAGGATCTCGGCCAACGTGAGGTGGAACTGGGTGTCGAGGGCGAGGAATTCGTTGATCGTCAGCTGGGTGGCATCCGCTTCGCCTGGTTCCATGGCATCCAGCAGATCGGTTGCCAGTGTGAGGTCGGGACGTGGCTCGGTTGCGGCCAAATCGGCGGCGACGCTTGTCTCAAGCACGAGCCTGGTCTTGACGATGTCGGAGACCGCGAAACCGGTGGCCGCGACCTGCAGACGCATCAGCGCGCTCATTCCGCCCGAGGGAGTTGCGACGATGATTGCGCCGGAGGTGGGGCCGGACCCGGTCGCCGTGCGGATGAGACCGAGCACTTCGAGTACCCGGATGGCTTCTCGCACGCTCGATCGGCCGACGCCGAGTTCGATGGAGAGTGCTCGTTCACTCGGCAGGTGGTCGCCGGGCCGCAATGCGCCGGAGAGCAGATCGGCCTCGATGTGTTCGAGCACCATTTGCCAGGCTCGTCGCTCGTCGCTCACTCGCTGGCCTCTCGTTCGCGGTGGGGAACTCAGTGCTGAGCTCCTGTGGTCAGACCACACAGCTTACAGACTATTACGCGCAAATGTGCAGCTTTGGGGCACCCGGGAATCTTCGAGCTCCGGCATGGTTAGCCTGATTGGGCGACCGATAACGCCTGAACGCAGTTCGGCTGGACACGAAGGAGATTTTCATGGCAGAAACGTCAGTCAGTACCGCACGGAGCCGCGTCGGCGACTCGGATCTTGAGATCTTCCCGCTGGTCCTTGGGGGCAACGTTTTCGGCTGGACGGCTGATGAGCCGACCTCGTTCGACGTGCTTGACGGCTTCGTCGCCGGCGGAGGTAACTTCATCGACTCGGCAGACGGCTACTCGCACTGGGTGCCCGGTAATACCGGTGGCGAGAGCGAGACCATCATCGGCAACTGGCACACCGCCAGGGGTAACCGCGACGATGTCGTGATTGCCACCAAGGTGAGTACCCATCCGCAGTTCTCCGGGCTCGCTGCCGACAACATCCGCCTCGCTGCCGATGCATCGCTCGGCCGGCTGAAGACAGACCACATCGACCTCTACTACGCCCACTTTGACGATGCATCGGTGCCGCTCGACGAAACTGTCGGTGCGCTTTCAGCGCTGGTCGACGCGGGCAAGGTTCGCTACATCGCGATCTCCAACTACACGCCGGAGCGCATTGACGAGTGGTTCAGGATCACCGCCGAGAACGGCCTGCACCGCGCAGTCGCCCTGCAGCCGCACTACAACCTGGTTAATCGTGCCTTCGAGTCCGGGCTGCGCGAACGTGCAGAACGCGAGAACCTCGCCGTGTTCCCGTATTTCTCGCTCGCCAGCGGGTTCCTGGCCGGCAAGTACCGTGATGAGAGCGCTTCGACCTCAGAGAGCCCGCGCGCCGATGGTGCCCGCGCATACCTCGATGAGCGCGGTCGCCGGGTACTTGCATCCCTCGACTCGATTGCCGCAGCTCATGAGACGTCGGTGGCAAGCGTGTCGCTGGCCTGGCTCCGCCAGCAGCCCACAGTAGTTGCGCCGATCGCCAGCGCTCGCATCACCGAGCAGCTGCCCGATCTGCTCGCCTCGGCCGCGTTGGTGCTGACGGATGCCGAGCTCGCGGCGCTCGACGTCGCATCCGCTTAGACGACGACAGAACAGACCACGGGGCGCACATCGGTTTCTCTCGCCCCTACGAGAGAACGCTCGATGCGCGCCCCGTGATCGAACCGGCCCGTTAGGCCGGAACGCTGACCGGCTGCACGGCGGCCTCAGAGTCGCCTGCCGTGCTGCCAGAATCCGTCGCAGGGTGGGCTGCTTCGAGGATGCGCATGAACTCGCGCATCCATGACGGGTGGTCTGGCCAGGCCCGGCCGGACACCAGATTGCCGTCGACGACAGCTGCGCCGTTCTCGTAGGTGCCACCGCCGAATTCGACGTCGAGCGAGAGCGCCGGGTATGCCGATGAGGTGCGTCCCTGCAGCACTCCGGCTGCGGCGAGCAGCATCGGGCCGTGACAGAGCGCGGCGACGGGAGCGTTGCGGTCAAAGACCTCACGCACGATTCGCTTCGCATCCTCGTCGTTGCGGATGTATTCGGGCGCGCGGCCACCTGGCACCACGATGGCTACATAGTCGTCACTGTTCACATCTTTGAATGCGATGTCGGCGTCCCAGGTGTGGCCGAGCTTCTCGGTGTAGGTGTCGAAGCCATCGATGAAGTCGTGCACGACAAACTGCAGCTTCTTCTTCTCTGGCGCGGCGATGTGCACCTCATAACCGGCCTCCAGCAGTCGCTGGTACGGGTAGAAAACCTCGAGTGTCTCAGCGGCGTCTCCGGTGAGAATGAGTACCTTGGCCATGTCATACCTCTCTGTATGTGTGGAATGCGGGGTGACGGCATCCGCTTTCACAAGTGTGCGTAAGCGCGCTCGCCGCGGACAACCGGCTTTCCCACCATGTGCGAAACGGATGCGGATTCGCCCGCCCGCGCCCTATTCAGCCGCCCAGCGCCTGACCTACACTCTGGGCATGGCTTCAGCGATGCAGCCCCGCGATGGCGCGGGCATCCAATCGGCAGAGCGCGCGCTGCGCATCCTCGAGCTGATCGGATCGTCGCCGATGGGCGCGAGCGCAGCCGAGGTCGCCCGCGAACTCGGGCTGTCACTTTCGACAAGCTACCGATTGCTCGCCACGTTGCAGAAAGCCGACTACATCAGTAGCCAGGCCGGCGATCACCGGTACATCCTGGGTCGCACTGTCGATGCGCTCGGCCGAGCTGTGCACCTGCAGCTGCTGGCGACGCCCGAGGTGCGGAGCGTGCTTCAGTCGGTGCACGAGAGCGCCCACGCACCGGCCTATCTCACCGTCTTCAGGGGAGATGACATCGCCGTCGCCCACATCGAGGACTCAGCTGAGCATCCGCGCATCTCGCAGCTGCACGTCGGCTTTGCCGAGGCGTCGCACGTGACGGCGTTCGGCAAACTGATGCTGGCGGCCAAGGACGAGGCCGCGCTTGGTCGGTTTTTGGAGCGGCACAGTCCGCTGGCGCTGACGGCCGACAGCGTGACGGATGTCGCCGGCCTGCGGGAACAACTGGACGACGTGCGCGCCCAGCAACTCGCGGTAGAGATCGAGGAGTACATGCCGAAGCTGGCTTGTATCGCGGCTCCCGTGCGCTCGCGCACCGGTCGCACGATCGGCGCCGTCTCTGTGTCGGTCTCGGCCGCGGACTTCAATGTGCGGGCGCGAGATCTGGAGCGCGCCGTGCGGCGGGGCGCCTGGCTGGTGTCCTCGCAGCTGCCTGGCTGACATCGCCGAGGTTCACCATGATCGGTGGCCGGCCAATTCGACACCGGCGGGCAGCCTCCCGGAAACACCCCCGCAACAGGGCAGTCCTAGGCTCGGCCCATGGTGGACCTCTTTGACGGGTATGGCTCAACGCTTCTGCCCCGTAAACGAACCGGCAGCGCGGCGTGGGACGAGATGTTCGCTGAGCCGACAGGGCGCGGCCATGTGGAAGCGAGGCCGGCATACAAGGAGATTTACCAGGCGCTCGCCCAGATGACCAAAGCAGAGCTGCGCGGGAGAACCGAAGCCCTGGCAAGTTCATACCTGGCTCAGGGAGTCACCTTCGACTTCGCCGGCGAGGAGCGCCCGTTCCCGCTTGATGCCGTTCCGCGAGTCATCGACCACAGCGAATGGGTCGATGTCGAGGCCGGCATCAAGCAGCGGGTGCGAGCGCTTGAGGCTTTCCTTGCCGATGTCTACGGCGGCCAAAGGGCAGTTCGGGATGGCGTCATCCCGGCGTCCCTGATCAGCTCGTCGAGCCATTTCCACCGGCAGGCAGCGGGGATCGTCAGCGCGAACGGCGTGCGCATCCAGGTGTCCGGAATCGACCTCATCCGCGATGAGAAGGGAGCCTGGCGGGTATTGGAAGACAATGTGCGGGTGCCGAGCGGCGTCAGCTACGTCATCTCCAATCGCCGGGTCATGGCTCAAACGCTGCCGGAACTCTTCGTCTCGCTCAGGGTGCAACCCGTCGGCGAATACCCGATCCGGCTCCTGCAGGCCCTCCGGGCGAGCGCACCAGAGGGTGTCGACGACCCCAATGTCGTGGTGCTGACGCCCGGTGTCTTCAACTCGGCGTACTTCGAGCACACCCTGCTCGCGAGGCTGATGGGCGTCGAACTTGTTGAGGGGCGTGACCTTTACGTCTCAGGCGGCAAGGTGTGGATGCGCACAACGGCAGGCCCGATGCGGGTCGATGTGATCTATCGCCGGGTCGACGACGAATTCCTTGACCCACTGCAGTTCAGGGACGACTCAATGCTCGGATCCCCAGGTCTGCTGCTGGCGGCCAGGCTCGGCAACGTGACAATCGCGAACGCCGTCGGAAACGGTGTTGCGGACGACAAGCTCGTCTACACATACGTGCCAGATCTCATCCGCTACTACCTGGGAGAAGATGCGATCCTGCCGAACGTTGACACATGGCGCCTCGAAGATCCGGGGGCACTCGAAGAGGTGCTCGACCGCCTCGACGAACTCGTCGTGAAGCCCGTTGACGGTTCGGGCGGCAAAGGCTTGGTCGTAGGACCGGATGCCACGCCCACCGAACTCGCCGAGCTCCGGAAACGGCTCATTGCCGACCCGCGTGGCTGGATCGCCCAGCCGGTCGTGCAGCTGTCAACGATTCCCACGCTCGTCGAAGACGGCATGAGGCCGCGGCATGCTGATCTTCGCCCGTTCGCGGTCAATGACGGTAGCGACATCTGGGTGCTGCCAGGCGGTCTCACCCGGGTGGCGATGCCAGAGGGGCAGCTTGTCGTCAACTCCAGCCAGGGCGGCGGTTCCAAGGACACCTGGGTCGTCGGCGCCCCTGCAGGCACGCCAGTGAGCGTGGTCGACCCGCACGACATCCAGGGTCTTGTCTCTGAGCAGGCGGCTGCGACGGTGGCGTTGCCCGCACACCACGACAAGCCTCATGCGCCCGATCACTCCCCGCAGGACGATCCGCGCACCGACCAGCAGCAACAGCAGCAACAGCAGATGAACGTCAAGGAGGACGCCTAATGCTTTCTCGAATCGCAGAATCACTCTTCTGGATCGGACGTTACATTGAGCGATCGGATGGCACAGCGCGCATCCTCGACGTTCATCTGCAACTGCTGCTCGAGGACCCGTGGATCGACGAGGATACCGCCTGTCGTTCACTGTTGTCCGTGATGGGCAGCGAGCCTCCGGCGGACAAGATCCTCACCCGCAAGGACGTGCTTGGCATCCTCGCCGTCGACCGGTCGCAGCCGGCGTCCATCGCATATTCGCTGGGCGCGGCCAGGGAGAACGCCCGCCGTGCGCGCGAGATCGTATCGAGCGAACTCTGGGAGTGCCTGAACACAACGAGGGCCAGAATGCCGCGCCGCGTCGCAGATGACAAGGTGCATGAGTTCTTTCACTGGGTTCATGAGCGGGCTGCGCTGGCCGTTGGCATCATTGAGTCGGCGACCAGCAGAGACGACGCGTGGCACTTCTTCACGCTCGGCCGCAGCCTCGAACGGGCGGATATGACGGCCAGGCTGCTGGCCACGCGCTCACTCACCGAGGCATCCGGCCCATCGTGGACGACAATTCTCCGCTCATGTGGCGCGTACGAGGCGTACCTCCGCACCTACCGGGGGGTGCCGTCTGCGCAGAATGCCGCCGAGTTCCTACTCCTTGACCGGCTGTTTCCGCGCTCCATCCTCTTCTCTGTGACGCGTGCTGAGGAATGCATGCGGGCCCTGGAGCCGCGCCTCGACAGGGTGGGGGTCTCTGACAATGCACAACGCCTGTTCGGCCAGATGCGCAGTGAGCTCGAATACCGGCCCATAGTGGACATCCTTGAAGACCTGCCGGCGCAGATGGACAGTGTGCAGGATGCCACGAGTGCCGCCAGCGAAGCGATCCGCCAGCGTTACTTTCCCACGAGCGCTGCACCGAGCTGGACGGGAGAGCGCCTGTGAAGCGCCATCGCATCACCCACACCACCGGTTTCCACTACGAGGGTGAGGTGAACGCGTCATACAACGAGGCGCGGATGCTGCCGGCGGGTGCTGAGAACCAGTTCGTGCTGTCGTCATTCCTTAACATCTCGCCGATGTCGTCGCTCAATACCTATGTCGACTATTGGGGAACCAGGGTGAGCGCCTTCGACGTGCTGAGTCCGCACCGGGAACTCACCCTCACGGCCACGAGCCTGGTCGAAGTGCGCGAGAACACCCATCGTGCGCATCCGTTCGACTGGGCCGAACTCGCCACGGCTGCCCGCGCGAGCATGGACACAGTGGACCAGGTCGCCCAAACGTCTCGAACGACACCCCCTGCGGATGTCGCGGCGCTCGCCGCGGAGATCGCCGCCAGCGGACTGGCCCCGTGCGAGAGTGCACTGGCCATCTGTCTGGCCGTCGGAGAGGCTGTCGAATACATGGCAGGAGTGACCGGGGTGCACTCAACGGCGGCAGAGGCGTGGGCAGAGAAGAAGGGTGTCTGCCAGGACATCGCGCATATTGCGCTCGGTGCCCTGCGCTCAGTGGGAATCCCGGCCCGCTACGTCTCCGGATACCTGCATCCGAATCCGGATGCTGCCATCGGCGAGACCGTGACGGGGGAGTCGCACGCGTGGGTCGAATGGTATTGCGGTGGCTGGCGTGGCTACGATCCGACGAACCTCATCGACATCGGCGACCGGCATGTCCTCGTCGGTCGGGGCAGGGACTACACGGATGTCGCGCCACTTCGAGGCGTGTACGCTGGCCCATTTGGCTCAGAGTTGTTCGTGAACGTCGAGATCACGCGCGAGTACTGAGCTCGCTATTCGGCCACGCACCGCGGGGCGTAGCGCACCGGTTCGTTGCTGGCCGCGACCAGCGCGCGCAACGTCTCGAGGTCGCCGGAGATGAGACCGGCTGCCCGCGCCTGCACAAGCACATTGCCCAGTGCCGTCGCCTCAACAGGACCGGCGAGAACGGGCACTCCTGCGTGGTCGGCCGTGAGCTGGCAAAGCAGCGCGTTCTGAGATCCGCCCCCGACGATGTGGATGGCGTTCACCGTTTCGCCCGACAGCTCTGACGCCGTCTGCACCGCAGCCGCGAACGCGCGGGCGAGGCTCTCGATGATGCTGCGCACGAACTCGGCCTGGCTCGCCGGAACCGGCTGGCCGTGCTCGATGCACCAGACGGCGATTCGAGCCGGCATATCGCCTGGTTCCAGGAAGCGCGGGTCATTGGCGTCGAAGACGGCCACACGCGTGGTCACTGCCTCGGCCGCGGCGACGAGTGGTAACAACGAGACGCTCTGGTCTGCTTTCTGCCAGGTCCGCACCGATTCACTGAGCAGCCAGGTACCCATCACGTTGTGCAAGAAGCGCACGCGGCCGTCGACGCCACCCTCATTGGTGAAGTTGGCGAGGCGACTGGCCTCCGTGCGCACGGGGCGTTCGAGCTCGACACCGACCAAACCCCAGGTGCCACAGGAGATGTACGCGGCGTCGGGATCGGTCATCGGCACGGCCACCACAGCGGATGCCGTGTCGTGCGACCCGACGGCCACGATCGGTGTCGAGGCGGCCAGGCCCGTCGTGCCAGCCACAGAGGGAATCAGGGTGCCGATGCGTTCGCCCGGCTGCACGAGCGCGGGGAAGATGCTGCGTGGCAGGTCGAGCCGTTCGATCAGCGCCTCGTTCCAGTGCGGGTGTACGCCGGGCCCGTCTGGGAGGCTGAGCAACCCGGTCGTTGACGCATTGGTGCTCTCAGCGACCCGTTCGCCTGTCAGCCAGTACGCCATCAGGTCCGGAATGAGCAAGGCCTGGTCGGCGCGCTCAAGCAGGCCGCCGGTGCGCTCTGCTTCGAGTTGGTAGAGCGTATTGAACGGGAGGAACTGCAGGCCGTTCTCGGCGTACAGCTCCGCAAACGGCACGACCCCATGTACGGAGGTGACCCCGGCCGCCGTGCGCGAATCACGGTAGTGGAACGGGATGCCGATGAGACGGTCGCCCTGCAGCAGGCCGTAGTCGACGGCCCACGAATCGATGCCGATGCTTGACAGCCCTGGAGAGACGCGGGCCGCGTGCGCCAGCCCGTCGACGACCGAACGGTAGAGCTCATGGATGTTCCAGTGCAGGCCGTCCGGTGCCTCGACCGGCGTGTTCGGGAAGCGGGTCACGGCTTCAAGTCGCAGCTCATTCGGTCCGACGTGGCCGAGCATGACCCGGCCGCTCGTGGCGCCGAGGTCGACGGCCGCGACGGTGCCGCCGCGTCCGCCGCTCATGCCGCGTCCGTCGCCGCGTCCGCCGCTCATGCCGCGTCCGCCGCCGCGAGAGTCGCCGTTGCTGCCGAGAATCGCCGATGCAACGGCGATTCTCGGTCGAAACGGCGATTCTCGGCGGAGTGGCTCATCGCAGGAACGCCGCGGCGACACCGGCATCCACCGGGATATGCAGCCCGGTGGTGTGCGACAGGTCGCTGGAGCAGAGTGCGAACACGGCGTTCGCGACGTTCTCCGGGAGCACCTCGCGCTTCAGCAGCGTGCGCTGGGCGTAGTAGGCGCCCAGTTCTTCTTCCGGCACCCCGTAGACGGCGGCGCGCTTGGCACCCCAGCCGCTGGAGAAGATGCCGGAGCCGCGGACGACGCCGTCAGGGTTGATGCCGTTGACCTTCACGCCGTGTTCGCCGAGTTCGGCGGCCAGCAGGCGCACCTGGTGGGCTTGGTCGGCCTTGGTCGCCGAGTACGCGATGTTGTTCGGACCGGCGAACACCGAGTTCTTCGAGGAGATGTAGACGATGTCGCCACCGAGCTTCTGGTCGATGAGCACGCGGGCTGCTGCACGCGAGACCAGGAATGAGCCCTTGGCCATCACGTTGTGCTGCAGGTCCCAGTCGGCGACAGTGGTCTCAAGCAGCGACTTCGACAGCGAGAGGCCGGCGTTGTTGACCACGAGGTCGAGCCCGCCGAACGCGAGCACCGTGGCATCGACGGATGCCTGCACCTGATCTTCATCTGTCACGTTGGCCTGCACGCCGATCGCGACATCCGTGTTGCCGATCTCGGCAGCTGCGGCTTGCGCCTTGGCGAGGTCGAGGTCGGCGATGACGACGCAGGCGCCCTCGGCGGCCAGCCGGGTGGCGATGGCCTTGCCGATGCCGGATGCGGCACCGGTGATGAGCGCGACGCGGGTGGCAAGCGGCTTGGTCGGCGGCATCCGCTGCAGTTTGGCTTCTTCGAGTGCCCAGTATTCGATGCGGAACTTCTCGGCCTCGTCGATCGGCGCGTAGCTGGAGAGACCCTCTGCACCGCGCATCACGTTGATGGCATTGATGTAGAACTCGCCAGCGACGCGGGCGGTCTGCTTGTTCGCGCCGTAGCTGAACATGCCGACGCCCGGGATGAGCACGATGAGTGGGTCAGCGCCGCGAATGGCGGGGGAATCGGCATCCGCGTTGCGGTCGTAGTAGGCCTGGTAGTCGGCGCGGTACTGCTCGTGCAGCTCCTGCAGGCGCTCGATCGAGTGCTCGATGGAGGCGTCTGCTGGCAGGTCGAGCACCATCGGCTTCACCTTGGTGCGCAGGAAATGGTCGGGGCAGCTGGTGCCGAGGGCGGCCAGTCGCGGGTGTTCAGCGGATGCCAAAAAGTCGAGCACGACGGCGTCATCGGTGAAATGACCCACCTGCGCGCGGTCGGTGGAGACCAGCCCGCGGATCGTGGGCGCCAGCGCGGCAGCCTTGGCCAGGCGCTCGGCCGGAGCCAGTGCACCGTAGCCTTCGAGCGCGGGGCCGAAGGGCTCTGCCGTCGAGTGCGTGGCGATGTATTCGGCTGCGGTGTCGATGATCCACAGCGAGTTCGCCTCAGCCTCGTCGCTGGTGTCGCCCCACGCGGTGATGCCGTGGCCACCGAGGATGCAGCCGACAGCCTGCGGGTTGGCATCCTTGATGGCGGCGATGTCGAGGCCGAGCTGGAAGCCGGGGCGGCGCCACGGCACCCAGACGACCTTGTCGCCGAAGATCGTCGTGGTGAGTTCTTCGCCATCGGCCGCCGTCGCAATGGCAATGCCGGAGTCCGGGTGCAGATGGTCGACGTGCGCTGCATTGACGAGGCCGTGCATGGCGGTGTCGATCGAGGGGGCCGCACCGCCCTTGCCGTGCAGCGTGTAATCGAAGGCCGCGACCATCTCGTCTTCGCGGTCGAGCCCGGGGTAGACGTTCACGAGGGAGCGCATCCGGTCGAGGCGCAGCACGGCGAGGCCGCTCTCGGTGAGCGTGCCGAGGTCTCCGCCTGAGCCCTTGACCCACATCAGCTCGACGGGCTCACCGGTCACCGGGTCGAGCTCACTGCCCTTGGCCGACGTGTTTCCCCCGGCGTAGTTGGTGTTCTTCGGGTTGCTGCCGAGGCGGTTGCTGCGTGCGATCAGATCGGCGGCTGTGGGATTGATTGTCATGACTGCTTCCTCGAGAGTAGAGATCGTACGTGCCAGGGTCGGCGACAGCTGACGGGATTAGGCGCCCCAACTCGATTGAGTGCCGCCCGCACGCTCGGCAGCGATCTTCGCCTGGTAACCGGATGCCGCATAGGCGGCCATCGGGTCGGCCGCCAGGCCGCGGGACTCGCGCCACGCAGCCAACTCCGGTCGAACATCCGTGTAGAAGGCGTCCATGAGGATGCCGTTGGCGCCGAGCACGTCGCCTGCATCCTGGGCAGCGGCCAATGCCGGTGCGTCGACGAGGAGCACCCTGGCCGTCATCTCCTGCACGTTCAGCACGGAGCGGATCTGGCCAGGAATCTTGTCCTCGACGTTGTGGCACTGGTCAAGCATGAAAGCGACGGGGCTGCCGGCGTCGAAGCCGCGGCCGCGGTTCACCTCGTAGAGGATGCGGAAGAGCTGGAATGGGTCTGCGGCGCCGACGATGAGGTCGTCATCCGCGTAGAACCGCGAGTTGAAGTCGAAGGAGCCGAGCTTGCCGAGGCGCAGCAGCTGCATGACGATGAACTCGATGTTGGTGCCGGGCGCGTGGTGACCGGTGTCGAGGCAGACCATGGCCTTGTCGCCGAGGGCGCTGACCTGGGCGTATGAGGTTCCCCAGTCCGGGACATCGGTGTGATAAAAAGCGGGCTCGAAGAACTTGTACTCCAGCACCATGCGCTGCTCGTCGCCGAGGCGAGCATAGATCTGCTGGAGCGAGTCGGCGAGGCGATCCTGGCGGCCGCGCAGGTCGCCTTGCCCCGGATAGTTGGTGCCGTCGGCGAGCCAGATCTTGAGGTCGCGCGAACCGGTGGCATCCATCACGTCGATGCAGGCGAAGTGGTGATCGATGGCCTTCTGGCGGATGGCGGCATCGGCGTGGGTGAGGCTGCCGAACTTGTAGTCGTCGTCCTGGAAGGTGTTGGAGTTGACGGTTCCGAGGGCGAGGCCGAGATCCTCGGCGAATGATCGCAATGCCGCATAGTCGTCGACCTTGTCCCACGGGATGTGCAGCGCCACGGCAGGTGCCAGCCCGGTCAACTCGTTGACCTTGGCCGCATCCTGGATCTTCTCCTGGATGGTGCGGGGAGTGCCGGGGGTCTGGAAGACCTTGAATCTCGTTCCCGAGTTGCCGAACGCCCAGGAGGGCAGTTCGATGGCCTGGACCTCGAGCTGGGTGAGGACGGCAGCGCTGATGCTCACGAGTTGGTACCTTCTTTTGGTTGCGTCGAACGCTGTTCGGCGAGAACGGATGTGGCGAGTTGGTCGTCGAGGTTGAAGACCTCGGTCAGCTGGATGAAGCCGATGTCTGGGGCGCCGTCGAGATCGACGAAGAATTCGGCCATCTCGGCCTGCCAGCGGGCGTTGACGTCCGTGAGCGCCATGCCGGCCTGGGCTGTGGCGAGGCTCTCGGTCTCGACGTAGCCGATGAGCAAACCGTCGTCGCGGATGAACAGCGAGTAGTTATTCCACCCTGCTTGCTTCAGCGCGCGGAGCATCTCCGGCCACACCGCGGCGTGCCGCTCGCGATACTCAGCGATGCGATCGGGCTTGACGTGCAGTTGGAAGCACACCCGCTCAGACACAACCGTGCTCGTCATTGGGTTCCCCTCGCAATCAGTGCAGCGCAATGGTTTCGACGGCGCGGATCTTGCCGCGAATGAAGGCGTTGGCGTGCGCTCCGAGGTCGGCCGAGTCGTTCCAGAGATTGCGCCAGACGGCGAGGCTCCGACTGAGATCCGGATTCACGACAGCGCTGGAAAACGACTCAAAAGCGATCGGCCCTGTGTAGCCGATGAGCGACAGGGCGCGGAAGAACCCGTCGAAGTCAACGGTTCCAGAGCCGAGGTAGCCGCGGTGACTTTCGCCGATGTGCACGTAGCTGATTCGGTTGCCGCAGGCGAGAACGGGTCCGACCATATCCGATTCCTCGATGTTCATGTGGTACGTGTCGAGGTGGACGCCGACGTTCGGGTGGCCAAGGTCGTCGAGGTAAGCCAAGGCCTGTTTGGCCGTGTTGAACAGGTTGGTCTCGTAGCGGTTGACGACTTCAAGCCCGACACGGATTCCCAGTGCGCCGGCGCGTTCGGCAACCCGTCGCAGCACGTCGAGGCTGTTCTGTCGACCGAGTGCAGTGGCCGGGGCATCGTATTTGGCGAGCTGGCTGTAGAGGACGCCGACGAAGTACTCGGACCCGAGTTCGCTCAGGATCTCCAGCGCCGTGTTCAGTTTGCGTTCGCCTGCGGCCACGACGTCGGGGTCTTCGCTGCTGATGTCAGTGTCGGCGCTCTGCCCGAGCGAAGCGGAGATGGCGATCGGGTTTCTGGCCAGGCTGCGTTTTGCCGCGGCCACATCGAAGGAGTCCGGTTCAAGCAGTGGGATCTCAAGGAGGGTGAAGCCAGCCTCAAGGCTTTGGGTGACGGCACGATCGAAGCCGGTCTCATCGAAGTTTCCGGTCCATACGAGCCCGTGGCAGCCAATCAGCATGAGTCCCGGCCTTTCCTGGTCTGGCGAAGGATCAGTACCGCTCCAGCGTGCCGCTGGTCCTCTCCCTCGAGGAGGCTCGTGCCGTACGGAAGAGATTCCGACCAGTCGACGAGCTCTGGTGCAGTCACTCTAAGAGGCCCGTTTCGCCCCTGTCAAGACACGAACTTTCGTTCGAAACCCATTTGACTTACGTTTCGGTTTCAATCATTGACGTGAAGTTGCCGTTGAGTTAGGTTTCCAGTTACGCGACGTCCGGAACGCTTCGGACCGCGTTGTCGCCAGGGTTGTCGATTGGAGGAGAGAGATGTCCGAACGCTATGACTTCGTTCGCGAAGAGGGCATTCTGCTCGAACTCAACTCAAGTGGTCGCGTACTCGTCAACGACCTCGTTGAACAGTTCGGTGTCTCCGCTGTCACAATTCGCAAGGACCTTGACTCACTGGAACAACGGTCGCTGCTTCGTCGGGTGCGCGGTGGCGCCGTTGTCTCCTCCGCCGGCGATGAGGGTGCGTTCAGCGAGCGGCTGCGACACGACTCGAACGCGAAACGTGCGCTGGCTCGCAACGCGGCCGCCCTGGTCTCAGACGGCGACGTCATCGCTATCGATTCGTCAACGACGTGCTATTACCTGGCACAAGAAATTCTTGACCGACGCGATCTCATGGTTGTCACGTATGGCATGCGGGTAGCGAGCCTGTTCATGGATCACTCCAGCGCGACGGTCATCATGCCGGGCGGTGTCCTGCGTCGCGCATCCGGCTCTCTGATCGGTGCATTCGCGAACGTCCTGGAAGGCCGCGGCCGGATAACGATGGGATTCTTCGGCCTCGCCACACTCTCGACACATTTGGGATTGCTTGAGCTCTCGAGCGAAGAGGCGGCAACCAAAAAGAGTCTGGTCAGCGCGTGCGACTCGGTCTACGGACTGTTCACGTCATCGAAGATCGGTGGGTTTGGCCTGCACTCCTTTGCCGAGCCGGCCGAGATCTCCGGACTCTTCACCGATGAGCACGCTGATGACGAATTTGTCGCCGATTGGGCTGCGTATGGCGTGCCTGTCACTCGGGTCGAGGGCACAGGGGCAATTCTGGAAAGTGGCCAGCGTGCCGTTGTTCAAGCGGCCGAACGCGCCCAGAGTTCACGGGCAGCAGGATGAGCACGCTCACCGTTGCCGCGGTGGACCTCGGTGCAGAGAGCGGGCGGGTTGGAGCCGCGCAGTTCGACGGATCACGACTGAGCCTCAACATTCATCACCGATTCCCGCATCAGCCCTCCGTCGTCGACGGCTGGCTCCGCTGGGATATTGACGGGCTGTGGAGAGAGGTTTCTGACGGGCTCTCATCCCTGGCAGCGTCCACGCAGATTGCGTCGGTAGGCGTAGATACCTGGGGACTCGACTACGGCCTCTACGGCAACGAGGGGCGGCTGCTCGAAGCTCCGACTGCGTACCGTGACAAGCACCGGATTGATGTGTTCAGCGAAATTGTGAGCGCCGTTGGAGCCTCGACCATTTACGACGCTACCGGCACTCAGCTGATGGAGATCAACTCGCTCTTCGGGCTCGCCACCGATGCCCGGCTCCGCCCTAAACTCCTCGACCGCGCCCGGAGCATGCTGATGATGCCGGATGTCTTTCACCGGCTGCTCTCCGGGAGCACGGTTACCGAGTTCTCCGCCGCTTCCACAACAGGCATGTATGACATGAAGGCCGGTCGCTGGGCGACGGAACTTCTTGAGCGCGTTGATGTGCCTGTCGGTATTTTGCCCGATGTCGTATCGTCCGGGACCGATGTCGGCCCTGTGATTGGCCAGCTCGCCGTCGGGGGACTGGCAGAGACTCGCGTAATCCTGCCAGCGGCGCATGACACCGCGAGTGCGGTCTTGGCGATACCGGATGCGTCGCCAGAGACACTCTTCATTTCGTCGGGAACCTGGTCGCTCGTTGGCGTCGTGCTCGATTCCCCTGTGGTTACGGCAGCGTCGCAGCAAGCCAACCTCACCAACGAGGGCGGATACAACGGCACAGTGCGGTTTCTTCGCAATGTGATGGGTCTCTGGGTGCTTCAAGAGTGCCGCCGTGAATGGGAGCGAGATGGCTTGAGTGTCGACTACGACACCCTGATAACGCGCGCCGCCGCCGAGGTTCCTCTTGTCAGCCTGATCAATCCAAACGCGACGGAGTTCCTGACCCCCGGTGACATGCCACGGCGCATTCAGGACTACTGCCGCGTACATGCGATTCCGGTGCCGGAAACCATCGGCCAAATCGCGCGCACGGTGTTCGACTCTCTTGCCCTCAGCTACCGACTCACCGCCGAGGATATCGCTGCGGTGACCGGTGTGCCACTTACGTCGGTTGCCGTCGTTGGTGGGGGTGGCCAGAACGCCCTTCTGCAGCAAGCAACGGCAGACGCGACGGGGCTTCCCGTTGTCTGCTGGGCGAAGGAGGCGACCGCGCTTGGCAACGCGGCCAGCCAGTTGCGCGCCGTGGGCGAGATCGGCTCGATCGAACAGATTTGGGAGGTGGTTCGGGCGAGTACACAGACGCACTCCTTCGAACCGCGCTCCGATGGTCGCTGGAGTGATGCGGCCGAGAAGCTTCGAGGGCTCGAGCGCGCAGAGTCGCGCCGCCGCGGTCTCGAGGAACCCAACGCGACATCGTTCGCGCACCAGGACGTGAGGGCGACGTGGCCCCGCACAGCACAGAAGGAGGCAACACAATGATCAAAGCAAAAAAGACTCTGATGGTCGGCGCGCTAGCGCTCGCAGCCGTCATGACATTCTCTGGTTGCACCAGCCGCAACGACGACGCCGGCAGCACAGCGGGCAGCGGCGATGGCGACAGCAAGATCAAGGTCGCGTTCGTCCCCAAGCTCCAGGGCATTCCCTATTTCGAGGCCATGAATGCCGGCGGAAAGCAGGCCGCCGAAGAACTTGGCATCGAATGGCTCTATCAGGGGCCGACGACGGCGGATGCCGCAGCACAGGCCGACATCGTCCGTTCCTTCATCCAGCAGGGTGTCGATGCTCTGATCGTCGCCCCGAACGACCCTGACTCGATGGCACCGCTGCTCAAAGAAGCTGCAGACAAGGGCATAAAGGTTGCCACCGCAGACACCGACGCCCCGAACTCGGTGCGCGAAGTCTTCGTGAACCAGGCATCCGTTGAGGGCATCGGTCAGGCACTCACCGACTCGATCATGACGGCCATGGGCGGCAAGGGAAAGTATGCGATTGTCTCGTGTGGTGAGACGGCAGCGAACCTGAATGCCTGGATTGACGTGCAGAAGAAGTACACGGCCGAGAAGTACCCAGAAGCCGAGATCGTCGATGTCGTCTACGCAGGCGAAGACCAGGCAGCAGCTACCTCGATGGCCACCGACTTGATGAACGCCAACCCCGACCTCACCGGACTCGTCGGCGAGTGCACCTCGTCGGCACCCGGTGTCGCCCAGGCAGTGAAGGACGCCGGCAAGATTGGCACCGTCTTCACTGACGGTCTCGGTACGCCGCAGTCGATGGCTCCGTATCTGAAGGACGGCTCGTCCAGCGCTTCCATCCTCTGGGATGTACAGGCACTCGGCTACCTGACGGCATGGACGGGTCTGCAGCTGGCCGAGGGGAACGCGTTTGAAGCAACGAACAATGTGAGCGCCGACCTCCCAGCCGTCGAGTTCGATTCGGCTACCAAGGTGCTCCTGCTCGGTCCGGCGCTGGAAATCACCAAGGACAACGTCGACACGTTCGACTACTAGTCGACAGGTTCACCCCACAGAGCTGTTCGGGGGTGCCCAGTGTGTGGCACCCCCGAACAGCTCCACCGATAGTCACCATGAGACAAGCAAGGAGTGAGTCGGCCATGAGCCCAGACCTCACACCGCCAGCAGGGTCGGAGTATCGACTCGAGATGCGGGACATCGTCAAGAGCTACGGTGGCGTGCGCGCGATCAGGCACGCAGAGATCGCCATTCGCCCCGGCACCGTGCATGCCCTCGTCGGTGAAAATGGCGCCGGCAAATCCACCCTGATCAAGATCATCGCTGGCGCAGAGCGGGCCGACGCCGGCACGATCACCTTCGACGGCGTCCCCACCACGATCACATCGACCACCGACGCCCTCAATCTCGGCGTGCAGACGGTCTACCAGGAGCCGCAGCTGTTTCCTGAGCTCAGTGTGGCCGAGAATGTATTCGTCGGCCGCGAGATCAAGCGCGGAATCAGGGTCGACTGGTCGGGCCAAGCTGACCAGATGCATGGCCTCCTCGATACGGTCGGACTACCAGAGAGCCTTGCAACCGCCCCGGTCGGCACTCTATCCATTGCCGCGCAACAGCAGGTCTCCATCGCCAAGGCGCTCGCCGGCGACGCGTCAGTGCTGATCCTCGACGAACCGTCAGCCATCCTGACTGACTCAGAGATCGAAGTGCTCTTCACCGTCATCCGTCGTTTGACCGCGTCGGGAGTCGCGGTCATCTACATCTCCCACCGACTCGATGAGCTCTTCCGGATCGCTGACGAAGTAACCGTTATGCGCGACGGCCAGACCATCACCACCCAGCCGATCGCGGAGCTCTCTGTGCGGCAGATAGCTGAATTCATGGTCGGTGGCGTGCTCGGTGAGACCCGATCCCAGGACGACTCCACCCCAGGGGCCGTCGTGCTCGAACTCGACGGGCTCACCAGAGATGGACGATTCTCGGACATCGACCTCAGTGTGCGTTCCGGTGAGATCGTCGGCCTGTACGGGCTGGTCGGCTCCGGCGCCGGCGACATCGCCAGCGTCATTTATGGTGTCGACAGGGCGACGGCTGGCCAGATGCTGCTGGCTGGTAAGCCAGTCACCGTAAAGAACCCCACCCAGGCAAAGAAACTCGGCATCCACCTGCTGCCGGCCAACCGCTCAGCCCAGGGATCTTTCTCCTTTCAGAGCATCGCATTCAACATCACCGTCGGCGAGTTGTCACTGCTCAGCCGGATTCCCGGTTGGGTTACCAAACGCCGCGAACGTGAGATAGCGCAGGACTTCATCCAGCGGCTCGCGGTCAAGACGCCGAGCCAGAGCCAGCCGATCAGTGCAATGTCGGGTGGAAATGCGCAAAAGGTCGTGCTCGCCAGACAACTCGTCAAGCGTCCCGAGGTTCTCGTGCTCGCCGAGCCGACGCAGGGCGTGGATGTTGGTGCGAAAGAAGAGATTCACCGCATCATCTCTGGGCTGGCCGATCAAGGCACTGCCGTGCTTGTGGTGACCAGCGACCTCGGAGAGGTGCTCCGTATCTCCGACCGCATTCTCGTCATTCGGGCCGGCAAAATTGCCGCGGAATTTGGAGCAGATGCAACCCAGGTCGAGATTCTTGCAGCGGCAGCCGGCGTCTGGTCCGACGAGCCGAGCGCAGGCTCTACAGCCGATACGGCTCAGCCCATGACCCCCGCTTCGGAGGAGATCGCATGACCATCGACCAGCGCACCGCGCCATCTGTCCCTGCGCGGGCAACTGCTCGGCGCATTTTGCCCTCTCCGGTGACCGGTCAGGAATTCGTGCTGCTCGGCGTCATCGCGGCGCTGTGGATCCTGCTCGGGCTCTTCACCCCTGCCTTCCTCAGCCCTGGATCGATTCAGCCGCTCCTGGTATCCGTCGCGCCCATCGCCCTGATCGGCGTCGGGATGACCTTCATCATCATCACGGCCGGGATCGATGTCTCTGTCGGTGGCGCGATCATGCTCTGCGCAGTGGTCACGGCGAAGTTCCTGGTGAACCTTGACGTTCCCCTCGTCGCGGCCATCGCTATCTCGGTCGGCCTCGGTATCGTGCTCGGCGTACTGAACGGCGTGCTCATCGCCTACGGTCGAGTTCACGCCATCATCATCACCTTTGGAACGGCGAACATCTTTCAGTTCCTCGCGCTGCGGGTCTTCGGGTCATCCACCGTCAACGGAATCCCGTCGACCCTCGATGTATTCGGGCGAGGCGAGGCCGGACGCACCTTCGGGATCCCGCACAGCTTCGCCATCACAATCGTTGTCGTGGCTATCGCCTGGTGGTACCTGCGCCACACGTCCGGCGGTCGTAATCTGTTTGCCATTGGTGGCAATGCGCAGGCTGCGCGTCTGGCCGGAATCAAGGTCCAGCCACGGGTGATGATCGCATACGGCCTCACCGGAGCCCTCGTGGGGCTCGCGGCCTGCTTCTTCATCGCTGCGGGAACCGCGACGCTCGACCAGGCAGTCGGATCAGGACGGGAACTAGCCGTGATCGCTGCCGTCGTCATCGGAGGGACCTCGATCCTCGGGGGCCGCGGTTCAGTGATCGGCACGTTACTCGGCGCCATCCTGGTGCAGACCGTCACCTCGGGCGTGACTCAGATCGGATGGCCCTCACAGCTCGCAAACCTCTTCGTGGGGCTGTTCATCATCATCGCCGTCGGCACCGACCTACTCCGCGAGCGAGCCAGGAGAAAAGCATGACCATCACAACGGATCGCCCATCAACCTCGCCCGGCGCATCGCCGCAGGGAAAGAGCCCGGCGGGACGCCCTCTGGTCGCTCGCGCACTGGAAGCGCTGCTCACGCAGCGGGTCGTCCTGCTCGCCGTACTCATTGTCATCGTCGTTGTCGTCATGTCTGTGCTGGATGCAGCAGGCGCACTGAGCGGTGCCTTCGACGCGGACTACATGGCGTCCGCGTTGATCAGCGCGGTTCCGTTGGCGATGCTCGGGCTTGCCCAACTCTTGGTGATCCTCTCTGGTCGGGGCGGGATTGACCTGTCAGTCGGGTCAATCGTGTCGCTTACCAGCGTGATTTTCGGGCTGGCATACGGAATCTGGGGTTGGAGCCTCTTGGCGGCACTGGTCCTCGCTGTTGTGGTCGGCGGAGTGTGTGGCGCCGTCAACGGCGTCCTGGTGTCATACGTCGGCTTCCCGCCGCTGATTGCAACGCTGGCCACCTACTACGCGTTCCGATCCCTCGCACTGGTTGTCAGCGATCAGAAGCCCGTGAACTCGCCGGTCATCCAGGACTTCTATTCCGCAGCGCAGTCGATCGAGCTTCCCTTGATCGGTGGCTCTCTGCCCCTCGTGCCGCTCGGCATCTTCACCTTCCTCGTCCCCACAATCGTGATCGTCTGGGTGCTCCTGAATAAGACCACCTTCGGTCGACGCCTCTACGCGCTCGGCACGAACGATATTGCTGCCACGTGGTCTGGGATCGACGTGAAGTCGAACCGTATGACCGTGTACATCCTCTCCGGAGTGATATCCGGGCTCGTCGCGGTCGTCACCGTCGCCCAGTTCGCATCGGCCAGGCCGGATGCCGGCACAAGCGGCAACGGCATGGCACTTCCATCGATTACCATCGCGGTTCTCGGCGGCGTTGCGATCACCGGCGGCATCGGCCGAGTGTCCGGCATCGTGCTTTCCACCTTGCTGATCGTCTGGATCAACGCCGGCATCCTCCTGGCACTGCCCGGCAATGACGGCACGCAGTTCCAGCTGCTCGCGCTCGGCCTCGTGCTGATCTTCGCGTCGCTGCTGAACGGAATCACCAAGCGCAAGTATGGAGGTATCTAAATGGCAACCGAATGGAATCCCACCTTCGTCACCGACGAGCTCGTCACCCTGACCCGCTCACTGGGAGAACCAGCGAAAGACCTCGTGATCCTCGCGGAAGGGAACACCTCCCAGCGCCTCACCGACGGCCGCATCGCGGTGAAAACATCGGGATCAAATATGGCGACATCAACGAGCGACGAATTCGTCATCGTCGACGTTGCTCCGCTGGTCGCGCTCATGAACGATCCCGCCGCGACCCAGGCAGACCTTACGGCCGTGCTCGACGCTGGCGAGCATGGGGACGTCCACCGGCGCGGTTCGATCGAAACACTCATCCACGTTGCAGTGCAGGCCATTTCGCCGTCAGCGTTCGTGGCCCACACGCATCCGACTGCCGTGGTGTCGTTGCTCGCCAGCGTGCACGCGGCAACGGCATTCGACGAAGCGGTGTACTCAGATGAGGCCGTCGTGCTCGGCGTGCCGTTGTTCGTGCCATACGCGCAGCCCGGAATTGATCTGGGCCGGTTGTTCTACAACCACCTGCAGGCGTACGTGGACAAGCACGGCGCGCTGCCCTCGCTCGTGCTCCTCGGCAACCACGGAATCGTTGCAATTGCCTCCAGTGCCGCTGGGGCAGAGGCAATCTCGTTGATGGCCGTCAAGGGTGCTCGCGTGCGCTTGAATGCCTACGCGATCGGTGGAGTGGCTGGGCTCGGTGCTGACGTCGTGGCCAAGTATTTCGACAGGGAAGACTTCGCAGAACGACGCAAGGCGCTGGCGGGTACGAACTAGTGTCGCCAGTGGTGCGTGCGGTCTTCTGCGACATCGGCGGTCCCATCTACGACGACGAAAACTTCGTCGCCGCTGTGCTCACCGCCCTCGATGAACTGAGGGAGCGCGATGGTAACGGGGCAGTCGACCGATCACAGTTCCGTGAGGTGTACAACAGAATCCGTGCGCAGCAAAGTGGGTCCCTGCGAGAGGCGCTCGCTGCAGATTTCCTGGGGAGCGTCGATCGCAAGCGCGAACTACATGAGCTAACCCGCACGTATTGGTCCCACCCGGCTGGAACGATGTACGACGATGTCCTGCCATTCTTTCGACAGCTAGCGGGTCGGGTGAGGATCGGCGTGCTGGCCAACCAGGAAGCGCCGGTCATTGATGCGCTACATCGCGACGGGCTCGGTGGGCTGATTGACGTCTGGGGAGTCTCGGCAGTTGTCGGCTTCGAAAAGCCGTCACCAGAACTCTTTCGCTGGTGTCTGAAGGAAGCCGGAGTGGCGCCTGGCGAGGCGGTGCACATTGGCAACCGCCTCGACACCGACGTCCGCCCGGCGAAGGCTGTCGGTCTTCGCACTGTGTGGCTGCTGCGCGGTGAGGCGCCCGACGAGCCGAGCGTCGAGCAGCTCGCCGAACCCGACTTCGCCGTGCACTCGCTCGGCGGACTCGCTGAGCGGCTGCTCTCCACAGAGCCGTTCGGCACCACGCCGATCGCTGCGAAGAGCTGAGTGATGTGAACGGGATCAGTGGTCGTGCCGTCGTCCTCGGCATTGATCTGGCTACTGCGAACGCCCGGGTGATTGCGGTTGACGCGGAGACGGGCGTCACCATCGCCGAGAGAACGGCGTTGCTGCCCGCGCCTCAGGGCTGCAACGGTGTGCGTGAGCAGGCGCCGGCATACGCTGAGGTGGCACAGCGGCTAATCGCCATGCTGACGGCCGATCTCGGGCAGAGCGCGCGTGGCATCAGCGCCCTGTCGATCACGGGCACGAGCGGCACGATTGTTCCAACGGATGATCGCGGGCGTCCAGCGGGTCCCGCTCTGCTCTACAACGACGCACGAGGTGCCGCAGAACTGGCCGAACTGGCACGAGCGGGACAAGCCGGGCGACCGTCGACCGCTTTAGCCCGCACCGCATGGCTTGACCGGAATCGGCCGGCGGCACGCTACCTCTTCACACCCGATTGCGTCGCGGCGGCGCTTGCCGGCGAAATTGTGTCGAGTGATACCTCCCACGCTCTGAAGAGTGGGATCAACCCCGTCACTCGAGCCTGGAATGACAAGGCGCTGGCCACGCTCGGGCTGGATGTGAAACGGATGCCAGACATCGTGTCCCCCGGCCGAGCGATAGGTACTGTGACGGATTCGATCGCTCGCTCGCTCGGGCTGCCGAAAGATGTGGTCATTGTGTCTGGAATGACCGATGGCTGCACCTCCCAGTTGGCGACGGGAGCGGTCAGCGCTAGCGATACCGTGGGGGTACTCGGCACCACTCTGGTGCTGAAAGCCGTGTGCGAGACCGAGATCACTGAGCCATCGTTCGGCGTCTATTCGCATGTGGCTCCTGATGGATCCTTCTGGGTAGGGGGTGCCTCCAACTCCGGGGCCGGTGTGCTCGGGCGCGGAGCTGCGGCCAGACTCGATGTGCGGGAATCTGATCGGCGTGCGGCAGCACTCGGCGGGGCGTCCGTCGTCATGTACCCGCTGTCAGGGGTTGGCGAGCGGTTCCCCGTGGCAGACAGAATGTTGCAGGGATTCTCGATAGACCACAGCGGCGCATCGTTGACGACGACGGATCCGATCGAACGGCACCGAGCAGTGCTGGAAGGTGTCGGCTTTGTCGAGCGGCTCGGTTTGACGCGACTTCACGGGCTTGGAGTATCACTCGGTCGACACCATCTCAGCGGTGGAGGCAGTTCCAGCTCGGTCTGGAACGTCATCAGAGCGTCGATCCTAGGTCGCGAAGTTGTCGTCCCGCTCAATCGATCGAGCGCGTTTGGTGCGGCGATCCTTGCGGTGAACGGTCTGGTGACTGAGGGTCTGCCAGCTGTCGCATCCAGGATGGCGGGCTCATCAAGTGTCGTTGAACCCGACCCCGCGCAGGTTGCCGGGCTCAGTGATCGCTACGACCTCTTCCTTGCCGAGCTGCGCCGTGAGGGACATCTGGCTAGCTAGCTGAGCCTCGCTTTTCAGCGGTCCCGGGGTCGTCCATTCGCCGAGAGCGGGGGTATCGTCGATGTATGACTAGGATCGCGGAGCCGGATTCTGGCACCCCTCAGGATGACCACAAGTTCTTCGGGCAGCCTCGTGCGCTAGCGAGTATTTTCGGCGTCGAGATGTGGGAGCGCTTCTCGTTCTACGGGATGCAGGGCATCCTGCTGCTCTATTTGTACTACTCGGCAGCAGAGGGCGGCCTGGGTATCGACAAGGTCACGGCGGCGGGAGTCGTCGGTGCCTATGGCGGCGCGGTGTACCTGTCGACGATCCTCGGCGCCTGGATCGCCGACCGGTTGGTCGGCTCGGAACGCGTGCTTTACGTCAGCGCGTTCGTCATCATGTTCGGGCACATTGCTCTTGCCCTCATTCCCGGCGTCGCGGGCGTTGCAACGGGCCTGATCCTGATCGCGTTCGGTAGCGGTGGTTTGAAAGCCAACGCGACATCGGTCGTCGGAACGCTGTACAAAAAAGATGATTCTCGCCGAGACGCCGGATTCTCGATCTTCTACCTCGGCATCAACCTGGGCGCGTTCTTCGGCCCGATCCTGACGGGTCTCCTGCAAACGACACTCGGCTTCCACTATGGCTTCGGCCTGGCGGCCGTCGGAATGGCGATCGGCCTCACCCAGTACTCCTTCGGACGCAAGCGGCTTCCTGCGTCATCCCGTGAAGTTCCAGACCCCCTGCCGCGCAACAAGTTCCTGACGTACGCGCTGATCGGTGCAGCGGCCATCGTGCTCATCGTGGTGCTCGTGATCACCGGCGTGATCACCGCCGAGAACCTGGTGACCATCGTGATCGGCGTGACGATCGTGGCATCCGTCGCCTACTTCATCGTGATCCTCAGCAACAAGCACATCACGACTATTGAACGGAAGCGCGTGTACGCGTTCATTCCGCTCTTCATCGCGAGCGTCGCCTTCTGGTCGCTCTATCAGCAGCAGTTCACCGTGGTGACGATCTACTCCGACCTGCGACTCGACCGAAATCTCTTCGGCTGGGAGATGCCGGTGTCGTGGGTTCAGTCGATCAACCCGATCTTCATCATCGTGCTCTCCGGTGTCTTTGCCGCCCTCTGGACCAAATGGGGCGACAGGCAGCCGTCAACTCCGGTGAAGTTCGCGTTCGGTACCGCAATCATGGGCGTTGCCTTCCTGCTGTTCCTGCCGTTTGCCGGCGGGGGAGCCAACTCGACTCCGCTTCTGGCCATGATCGGCATCCTGCTTGTCTTCACGATTGCCGAGCTGTTGCTCTCGCCCGTCGGCCTGTCCGTGTCGACCAAGCTCGCGCCCGAGCTATTCAAGACTCAGATGGTTGCGCTGTTCTTCCTGTCTGTCGCTCTCGGCACCGCTATTTCCGGTCGCCTCGCTGAGTGGTACGACTCGGCTCCTGAGCAGCTTTACTTCGGTGTGCTCGGTGGCATCGCCATCGTGCTCGGCATCATCCTGGCGATATTCACGCGGCCGATCCTGCGCCTGATGAGCGGCGTTCGCTAGACCAGGGGGCACGAAAGCGTAAAGGGGCCAGCCGAATTCGGCTGGCCCCTTCAGCTTGTGCGTGCGGTTCAGTTGGTTCGAGAAGCCGCTGACTGAATGGCGTTGGCGAGGTCGCGCGGGCGGCTCCACATAGGCCAATGCCCGGTCGGGAGGTCAACGACGTCGAGGTGCTCGAGGTTCGCGACTTCGGCAAACAGGGCATGACCCGTGCGGGCCAGCTCCAGCACCTGCGCGCTGGGGATCGAGCAGCACACCAGCGTGGTCCGGACCGCGCGCCGGGCATCGTTCGTGAGCTCGACGGGCTGGCGAAGCACGGGGCCGGGCTCAGGGACGGCCCTGGACCGAAAACGCTCGAGGACCTCTATGCTCAGGCCTTCGAGGCTCGCCTGCTGTGCGAGGACGTCGAGGGACGGCAGCGGAAGCTCCTCCAATTCGTCCGCAATATCCGGGGCGAAGACGCTTCCCGACGCCACGGGGCCAGAGTCGACCCACACCACCCGATGAACAAGTTCAGGGTGCCGGTCAAGAACAAGGCTGACGGGAGCGTTCGCTCCACTGTGAGCGACGATGGTCGCGGGCTGATCCTCGGAGACCCCGAGCCCCGCGAAGACGTCCAGGATCGCTGCGGCTTGATCGTCGAGAGTCTTCGCCGCACGGTCAGGATCGTCCCCATCGAGACCAGGCAGCGTCATCGCGAGTGCACGAGAGCGGTCGGTTTTCAGGTGTTCAAGGACTTCATCCCACGCCCAAGCGCCCAGCCAGTGGCCGGCGATGAGAATGATGGTCGGACTGCTCGTAGTAGTTGTCATGTCACCACCTTGGGAGGTGCTGCGGGCAGGTGTATGTCACTATTTGTGTCATGAATTTGATGAGGGCTGAACGGTGAAACGAGCAGAACGACTCCATGCCCTGTCCGAGATGCTGCGCCGGAACGGGTCGCGGGGGTGCTCCGCCGATCGGCTGGCGAGAGAGTTCAGCGTGTCCGTGCGCACAGTCAAGAGAGACCTCGCTGCGCTTGAGAACAGCGGCGCGCCCGTATGGTCTCGCCCCGGACCGGGCGGTGGCTACGGATTGGCCGTTGGTGCGTCCCTACCGCCTGTCACCCTGTCCCCAGCGCAGGCCGTGGCGCTCATGGCGGCCGTGTCCGCTGCACCCGATGCCCCATACGCCGATCTGGCAGCAGCCGGGATCCAGAAGATCCTGGACGTCCTCGATCCCAGAACCCGAGCACGAGCCGACGAGCTGGCCGGACGCGTCTGGGTCAACGCGATTCCCTCCTCTTCGCGTGCACTCAGGTCGGCGCTGGAGGAGGCGATGGCCGAGCAGCGAGTAATCCGCATTCGGTATACGTCGAGAGATGGGACCACGACCACCCGCGACGTTGAGCCCGTGCTGTTCGCCTCCACGAACGGCCACTGGTACCTCGTCGGATGGTGCCGACTGCGCAACGCAATGCGATGGTTCATCGTGTCGCGCATCGAGCGAGCCAGCGTAACCAAAACGGCTTGCACCGGCCACACAATCCAGGAGGTCGGAGAACCCCCGGCGAACGCGAGACCGGTGCATGGTCGGGGCGAGTGAGTCACTCAACCAACCTCGCCGGTCAGCGCAGCTAGCGAGCTGCCTGGCCGACGTGCCCGGCTAGCGCGGCGCCGTCGCTTCGACGATGGCGATCTCCGTCGTTGCCGTTTCGCGGTCTTCAGTCTCGAGGTCGTCGGTGAGTGTCGTGCCGCCGGAATCCGCTCTGCCGGAATCCGCTCTGGCGGCATCCGCTCTGACAACGCGCACGGCTGCCGTCGCCGGAAGCCCGTCGCCCGCATAACGCACCCGGGAGCGCTGGGCCCCGCGCAGGCGCAGGCGTACGCGCAGGTCGCGGTACTTCACCATCCAGATCAGGATGGCAATGGCGGCGAGAATTCCGGATGCCGAGGCCACGCCGACCGCCCACCGCGGCCCGAACTCGTCGGCCACCCAGCCGACAAGTGGGGCGCCAAGCGGGGTGCCTCCGGCAAAGATTGCCATATAGAGGGCCATCACGCGGCCGCGCATGGCCGGCTCTGTCGTCGTTTGCACGTAGGCATTGGCCGTGGTCATCAAGGTGAGTGAGGAGAAACCGACGAAGACCAGCGAGAGGGCGAAGAGGTTGTAGTTGGGCATGAAGGCGGCGACTGCGCAGAACACGCCGAAGGCGGCGGCGCCGACAAGGACGAGGCGCAGGCGGGCCTCTGCCCTGCGGGCGGCCATCAACGCCCCAGCGACGGAGCCGATTGCCATGATCGAGCTGAGGAAACCGAACTCGCTTGCCCCGAGGCCGAACGTGACGGTGGCCATGGTCGAGGTGAAGATGGCGAAGTTGAAGCCGAAGGTGCCGACGAGAAAGACCACGATGAGCACGACGATGATGTCTGGCCGGCTTTTCACGTAGCGGAAACCGGCCATCAGTTGCCCGCGTTCACGGGAGGCGCGCGGCTGCGGTCGCAGCAGGGACTTCCGCAGCAAGAACATGGCGAGCACGGTGAAGGCAAACGTCCCCGCATTGATCATGAACACCCAACCGGCGCCGACCGCCGCGGTTAGCACGCCGGCGACGGCGGGGCCGATCAGACGGGCGCCGTTGAATGAGGCCGAGTTGAGCGCGACGGCGTTTGACATGTTCTCGTTGGTGACGAGCTCGCCGACGAACGTCTGGCGGGCAGGGGCGTCGATGGCAGATACAACCCCGAGGGCAAAGGCAAAGAGGTAAACCTGCCAGAGTTCGACAACACCCAACACCGTGATGAGGCCGAGGCCAAGACCAAGCACGCCCATCAGCGTCTGGGTCAGAATGAGCAGTTTTCGCCGGTCAAACCGATCGGCGATGAGGCCGCTCCACGGCATCAGGAGCAGCTGTGGACCGAACTGCAGTGCCATCACGATGCCGACCGCCGTGGCGTTGTGGTCGGTCAGCTGCGTGAGGACGATCCAGTCCTGTGCGGTGCGCTGCATCCAGGTGCCGATGTTCGACACCAGCGCTCCGGCGAACCAGATTCGATAATTTACACCGCTCAATGAGCGGAACATTGCACTCAACTCTCGGCAAGCCTCCGCATGATCGTTGTCGCCTCTGCGAGGATCTGCTGCTCGTGCGTGGTGAGCTTCACCACGCGCTGAGTGATCCAGGCATCCCGGCGTTCTCTGGTCTTCAGGACGAGGTCGCTGCCCTCGTCGCTCGGCGACAGCACCACCTTGCGGCCGTCATCGGCCGAATTGGTGCGCATGACGAGGCCAAATTCCACCAGGGCATTCACCGTGCGGTTCATCGATGGCGGTGTCACACGCTCCTGCTCGCTGAGCTCCCCGAGCGTCAGCGACCCGTGAGTGAAGAGGGCGCACAGGGCAGAAAACTGCCCGGGTGTCACCTCGTTGCCCGCCTGCTGTTGGCGGAGCCGCCTGGCCAGGCGGCCGTTCGCGAGACGGAAGTCGTGGCTCAGCTCGGCGACTGCGTCGTGCGTCGTGACGGTTGATGACGCCGACTCTGCGGCAGAAACTGCTGACATCGCACACCCTTTCCGTAATTGATTAGCATAACAAATTAGTTTGGCTAAGTATTCGCGGATCGTCTGCCGGGCTGTCACTAGTGCGTTATCGCTGTGCGCTACGTCACAATGGCAACGTGCCTACCTACACAGATTCCTACGGTGTCGAAATCACGTACTACGTCTGGCCGGTTGAAAAGCCGCGGGCAGTGGTGCAGGTCTCGCATGGCGTGGGGGAGCATGCCCAGCGCTACGTTGAGCTTGCGACTGCGCTCAACGAGGCTGGCTACAGCGTGTACGCCGACGACCATCGCGGTCATGGCCAGACCGGATTCATCCAGCACGGCGGTGACCTGACGCGAATGGGAAAGCTGGGTCCCGGCGGGCTGCGTGCCGCTGTCGCGGCGGTTCACCAGCTCAGCGGCATCATTCGGGCGGAGAACCCCGGGGTTCCGCTGGTGCTGTTCGGCCACAGCTGGGGATCGTTCATGGTGCAGATGATCGTGAGCAAGCACGCGTCTGAGTACGACGCGGTCGTCCTGAGCGGCACGGCGTATCGCTGGCCGGGCTCACTCGACACCGGCGACTTGAACCGTAAGCACAAGCACCTCGGCACGACAGGAGCCGAATGGCTCAGCCGCGATCCTGCCGTCGCTGAGGCATTCGTCGCCGATCCGCTCACCACGCTGACACCGATCGCCAAGCTGTTCGGGATTCGCGACGGCCTCCGACTCTTTGGCCGTCCAGCCAAAAACCTGCCGAGCAACCTTCCGTTGTTGATCCAGGTCGGCGGCGATGACACCGTTGGTGGCGAGAAGAGTGCGCTCAAGCTGGCGGATGCCTACGCCAAGCGGTCGGGACTGCGCGACATCCACCTCATCATCTATCCAGGTGCCCGCCACGAGATCTACAACGAAACCAATCGGGAAGCTGTACGTGCTGACCTCATCGCCTGGCTGAACGAACACCTGCCGGACCAGCCGAACTCCGCACCCGCTGCTCCATGAGTCGCCCCTTTTCGCTCGAGCGCGGGCTCCGGCACTAGCGAATTCGGGCGACCCATGGATCTGGTGGCCGAATTTTGCGGCGCGTAGCACGCGATGAGTGCACGCCGCGCGGGAGCCGACCGGGGTGCGAGGCATAGGCTGGATCGCATGCACGGTGAATATAAAGTCCCAGGCGGAAAGCTCGTTGTCGTTGACCTCGATGTCGTTGACAACAAGATAACGAATTTCCGGTTGGCCGGGGATTTCTTCCTCGAGCCCGATGAGGCGCTTGAGGCGATCAACGCTGCGGTGAACGGGCTGCCCGCTAACAGCGACGCGGCCACCTATGCCGCGGCCGTACGCGCTGCCCTCCCGGAGGGCGCGACGCTGCTGGGCTTCAGCCCAGAGGGCGTCGCTGTCGCCATCCGTCGCTCCCTGGCCCATGCCAGCGAGTGGAAGGACTACGACTGGAAGATCATCCACTCGAAGGCCGTCTCGCCTGCCATGCACCTGGCGCTCGATGAGGTGCTCACCACCGAGGTCGGAGAGGGTCTTCGTCAGCCAACGCTGCGCATCTGGGAGTGGGACGAGTCGGCAGTTGTCATCGGTAGCTTCCAGTCGCTCAAGAATGAAGTTGACCCAGAGGGTGCAGCCAAATTCGGCTTCGACGTCGTCCGTCGTATCTCGGGCGGCGGCGCGATGATGATGGAGAAGGGGTCTGTCATCACATACTCGCTGTATGTGCCGGCCGAGCTCGTGCAGGGCATGAGTTTTGCCGATTCATACGCCTACCTCGACGAGTGGGTCATCCTGACGCTCAAGTCGCTCGGTATCGACGCCAGCTACCAGCCGCTCAATGACATCACCAGCCCGAAGGGCAAGATCGGTGGCGCCGCGCAGAAGCGGTTCGGAAACGGCGGAGTGCTCCACCACGTCACGATGAGCTACGACATGGATGGCGAAGTGATGGTGCAGGTACTGCGTATCGGTCGCGAGAAACTCAGCGACAAGGGCATCACCAGTGCGGCCAAGAGGGTCGATCCGCTCAAGAGCCAGACCGGACTTTCACGTGCCGAGATCATTGAGCGGATGAAGCAGACCTTCACCGAGCTGTACGGGGCGACCCCAGATGACATTACCGATTCGGAATATAAGGCAGCTGAGGCCCTCGTGGAGAGCAAGTTCACGACGCCAGAATGGATCGCACGCGTTCCGTGAACCCATCTTTGATCGGGAGAAACCGGGGCAGATGTAACTCTCAGCT
This sequence comes from Leifsonia sp. A12D58, assembly GCF_047530025.1. Taxonomy (NCBI): domain Bacteria; kingdom Bacillati; phylum Actinomycetota; class Actinomycetes; order Micrococcales; family Microbacteriaceae; genus Leifsonia; species Leifsonia sp. A12D58. The sequence continues at coordinate 55,324 of NZ_JBLJAT010000007.1, forward strand.
TTGCGAGGAGGATAATTGCCGCGGGACAACTACGACGTCCCACGCAATTGACAGGGAGCTCCGTTGAACGGAAATGCCACGACGAGGCATCAGAACGTTGCCCTGTTGTCGGTGGCGAGTACCATCGCACCGCGAATCACTACGTCTGAGGACATCGACCATCGCCTCGCGCCCGCGCTCAAACGGCTGCGTTTACCCAAGGGCCTGCTACAGCGCGTGGCCGGGGTACACGAGCGGCGCAACTGGGCCGAAGGTGAGAAATTCGACGACGCGGCAGTAGCTGCTGGTCAACGTGCCCTCCAGGCCGCGGGAATCGAGCCAGGCCAGGTCGGGCTGATGATCAACACGTCGGTGACACGTAAACACCTTGAACCGTCGGTTGCCGTGCGCATCCACCACGGTCTCGGTCTGCCGTCGTCTGCAACCAACTTCGACATCGCGAACGCCTGCCTCGGTTTCGTCAACGGCATGACCCTCGCCGGGCAGCTTATCGACGCCGGACAGATCGACTACGCGGTCGTCATCGATGGTGAAGACGCAGACGACATCCAGACCAACACGATTGATCGTCTCTGCAACCCCGAAATCGGGCGCAAAGAGTTCATGAGTGAGTTCGCGAGCCTGACTCTGGGCTCTGGTGCCGCTGCTGCCGTACTCGGACGCGCTGACGCACACCCGTCAGGCCACCGGATGCTCGGTGGCGTTACCCGCGCCGCCACCCAGTTCAACGATCTCTGCGTCGGCAGCGTCGACGGCATGTTCACCGACGCCAAGGCGCTGCTCAAGGGCGGCATGGAGCTTGTGGTCTCGGCCTGGACCGAGTCGAAGCGTGACTGGGACTGGTCGGGCATGCACCGCTACATCCTGCATCAGGTCTCCGATGTGCACACCAACGCGATCCTGAAGGCCACCGGCATCGATCGCGCGCGGGTGCCGCTCACCTACCCGAAGTTCGGCAATGTCGGCCCGGCGTCGATCCCGATCACGCTGGCCGCCGAAGCTGACAACCTCAAGTCAGGCGACCGCGTGCTGCTGATGGGCGTCGGCTCAGGTCTCAACACCGCAATGATGGAAATCGTCTGGTGACCGCCTCGCTGCCGCGTACAGCGTCAACGCCCTCACCAGCTTCACTCCCACCCACGGGACTTGTTGGGCTCGACCCGGCCTTCTCGCGCCTGGTCGACGTGCCAGAACGCGATTCATCGGGTGCTGCGACAGGCAACACGCAGCGCTGGCATGTGCTCGACAATGCGGCGGAGCTCGACCGACTCGGCGTCACGCCGGTCGGCACTGTGCTCTGCGTGCACGGCAACCCGACGTGGTCGTATCTCTGGCGGCGCCTGGTCTCGTCGGCGACGGCTGTGGCAGCAGTAGCCTCGACAACTGCGGCACCCGCGGCAGCGGATGCCCCTGCTCCCCTCGGCGACGTGTGGCGCGTAATTGCTGTCGACCAGCTTGAAATGGGCTTCTCTGAACGCACCGGCCGGACGCGCACGCTCGAGCAGCGCGTGCGTGATCTCGCCGACTTTACCGACTCGATCGGTCTCGACGGTCCCGTCATTACCCTCGGGCATGACTGGGGCGGTGTCGTGTCCATGGGTTGGGCTGTCGACCACCCCGACATGCTCGCCGGTGTGATGTTGCTGAATACCGCCATCCACCAGCCAGAGGACTCCCCTATCCCCGCTCCGCTGCGGCTGGCCCTGCGCCAGGGCGTACTCGGAGCGGCGACCGTCGGCACGCCGGCGTTCCTCGAGACGACGCTGGCTCTGGCGCATCCGCCCCTTTCCACTGATGTGAAGCGCGGCTACCGGGCGCCATACCGCGGCGCAGTCCGCCGTGGCGGCATCGGCGGTTTCGTCGCCGATATTCCTGTCGACGCTGAGCATGAGAGTTTTGCTGAACTCGACCGGATCGCCGAGAAGCTGCGCCACGTCGACGTACCGGCGTTGCTTCTGTGGGGTCCGCGCGACCCGATCTTCAGCGATCGCTACCTCGACGACCTCATCACCCGTCTGCCGCAGGCAGATGTGCACCGCTTCGAGGGTGCAGGGCACCTTCTTGCAGAGGATGTCGACTACGCAGCCGCCGTCTTGACCTGGCTGGGCGACCGTGCCGCCAGCGAGCCTGAATCCGATGCAGATTCTGTTGCGGCGGATGACGACGAGTCGATGGTTGCTGAAACTGCCGCCGGCTTCCGCCCGCTCTGGCAATACCTCGACGAGTTGAGTCACAGCGACGAGACCGCGCTGATCGAGATGGTGCCGTCCAGCGGCGCCGCTCCCCGCGTGGTCAGCTGGCGACTGCTGTCGACACGCGTAAGCCAGATCGCTGCCGGACTCGTGAAAATTGGCGTGAAAAAGGGCGACAGGGTTTCGTTGCTCGTGCAGCCCGGTGCCGACCTCACTGCTGTGCTCTACGCCTGCATCCGGATCGGCGCGATCGTTGTCGTCGCCGATGCCGGCCTCGGCCTCCGCGGCCTGACCAGGGCCGTGCGCGGTGCCAGACCCGACCACGTCATCGGCGCGCTGCCCGGCCTTGCCGCAGCTCGCGCCCTCGGCTGGCCAGGGCAGAAGATCTCAACTGTGCGCCTTCCATCCGCTGCCGCTCGCGCTCTCGGCGTTTCGCACGTGCTGGCGGATATCGCCCAGCTCGGCAAGCGGGCCGACGGTGCTCCGATCCTGCCTCCGCCGCCTGCGCCTGGCGACACCGCTGCCATCCTGTTCACCTCAGGGTCGACAGGTCCGGCGAAGGGTGTCGTCTACACCCATGCTCAGCTCTCGGCCGTGCGAGACGCTCTCGCCGCGCAATACGGTGTCGGTGTCGGCACCGGACTGGTTGCCGGCTTTGCGCCGTTCGCGCTGCTTGGCCCGGCACTCGGAGCACGGTCGGTCACTCCCGACATGGACGTGACAAGCCCGAAGACCCTCACCGCAACAGCCGTCGCCGCTGCGGTAGCTGCTGTCGACGCGACGGTCGTCTTCCTCTCTCCGGCCGCCCTGACCAACGTCGTCGCCACGTCCGATGCCCTCACACCGGCGGATCGGCGCGCGCTTGACGGCGTGCAGACCTTCTTGTCGGCCGGTGCGCCGGTGTCTGAACCGCTGCTCAGTGCTGCGGCTCGACTGATGCCCGGTGCGAGCGCACACACGCCATATGGCATGACCGAGGGTCTGCTCATGACGGATATCTCGCTTGAAGGCATCCGTTCTGCATCTGCCCGCGATGCAGAGCCCGCCGAGAACGCAGACGACGCTCCGAAAAGCGCTGGCGGCGGCGTCTGCGTCGGGTTGCCCGCTGCCACGACCCGGGTGCTGATCAGCGCACTCGACGACAGTGGAGCTGCGACGGGGGAGCCCGCAGCAGTGTCGGGTGTCACGGGCGAGATCGTCATTTCCGCTCCGCATATCAAAGACCACTACGACCGGCTCTGGCTGACCAACCGGGCATCGGTGCTGGGCACCACACCCGACCAGCGCTGGCACCGCACCGGCGATGTCGGCCACCTCGACGCCGCAGGACGACTGTGGGTCGAGGGTCGGCTTCCGCACGTGATCACCACGCCTGACGGCGTGCTCACTCCGGTCGGCCCCGAACAGCTGATCGAGACCGTATCCGGTGTCGCGCGCGCCGCTGTTGTCGGCGTCGGACCGTCTGGCGTGCAGCAGCTCGTCGCCGTCGTTGAAACCGAACCTGCAGCGCGTCGCGTCGGCCTGGCCTCGCCCGAACTGGCTGCCGCTGTTCGAGCAGCGGTCGGCCAGCCCGTCGCCGCCGTGCTTGTCGTGCCGAAGCTGCCCACAGACATCCGTCACAACTCGAAGATCGACCGATCCCACCTGGCGCGCTGGGCCGACCGCATCCTCACCGGTGGGCGGATGGTGCGCCCGTGAGAGTGCTTGTCACCGGCGCCAGCGGCCTGCTCGGCCGCGCCGTTGCCGAAGCCGTGCTGGCCGCGGGTCATGAGGTGCGCACGTTCCAGCGACGGCCATCCGGTGTGGCAGGGGTCAGTGATGTGCTGGGTTCCGTGACCGATTCCGATGCCATTGCGCGGGCCGTCGACGGTATGGACGCTGTCGTGCACCTGGCCGCAAAGGTGTCGCTGGCTGGGGACCCTGCCGAGTTCGATACGGTCAACATCGGTGGCACGCGTGCCCTGATCGCTGCGCTGACTGCTGCTCCGGCTGCTGCTCCGACAGCTGCGACGCCGTCGGCATCTCCTGACATCGCCGCTGCCGCCCGCCGTCTCGTCTACGTCTCGTCGCCGTCTGTCGCCCACTCCGGGGCATCCATCGTGGGGGACGGGGCGATGCCTGCCGACCCGGTACAGGCCAGGGGAGATTATGCCCGCACGAAGGCGGAAGCCGAGCTTCTCGCGCTTGCGGCTGATTCGCCGAGCTTGCGGGTGGTTGCTGTGCGCCCTCACCTGGTCTGGGGTCCTGGTGACACCCAGCTGGTCGCGCGCGTCGTCGAACGCGCACGCGCGGGCCGACTCCCTCTGCTCGGCCACGGCGCAGCGCTGATCGACTCGACCTATATCGATAACGCGGCATCTGGGATTGCGGCAGCTCTCGAGCAGGCCGAACATGTGCACGGAAATTCATACGTCATCACCAACGGAGAGCCGCGCCCTGTGGCTGACCTCTTGGCCGGCATTTGCGCTGCGGCCGGCGTGCGTGCGCCGGGCTGGCGGGTGCCGGCCGGGTTGGCCAGAACCGCCGGATCCGCGATCGAAGCGGTCTGGCGCATCCGTCCCGGTGTTGATGAACCTCCAATGACGAGGTTCCTGGCCGAGCAGCTGTCGACAGCGCACTGGTTCGATCAGCGTCAGACTCGCGCCGATCTGCACTGGGTGCCTGCGGTATCGCTCGACGAGGGACTTCGTCGGCTGGCTGCCTCATACGCCACGACACCTGAAGGCAACACGCTCTGATCCAGAGACGCCCCTAACCCCTCAGTGTCGAGGAGGCTCGCGAGAATCACTGCGCAGCTACTGATTGGCGGGCGGCAGCTGGTAGCTAGCGCCCGCGAGCGAGCAGGTCCTGGTACTCGGCGTGCTTGTCGATCCAGGATGCGACGTACGGGCACTCGGCCACGACAGGAAGCGTCGTGCGGGTGCGCACGTCGTCAAGCGCTTGCTCAACGAGAATGGCCGCGAGCCCGGAATGGCGCTTGGCGGGGTTGACCTCGGTATGAGTGAAGCGGATCTCATGACTCGACACGACATAGTCGAGCAGCCCGACCATGTCACCGTCCAGCCAAAGTGTGTAGCGGGCAAGTGCCGGCTCATGATGGACTTCCACGTTGGTGGGCGCCGGTTCCGACGACATGGGGGCATCCGCTGACAATTCAGAAGTCATCTGACGATGCTAATCGGCCTGACACAATGAAGGAATGCCTAACGCGTGGTCACAGACGTCTCCCAGCCGTGTAATCCACGCCGACAACCTTTCAGTGTTGCCCTCTATGCCCGATGAGGCATTTACATTGATCTATCTTGACCCGCCCTTCAACACCGGCCGCAAGCAGAAGCGTCAGTCGACGACATCCAAGCGAACTGTCAAAAAGGACGGCGCGCACGCTGTCGGTACGATCACCGGATTCAAGGGTCAGCTTTACGAGCGCATCAAGGGTGATCTGCTCGGATACGACGACCAGTTTGAGGACTATTGGGCATTTCTCGAGCCGCGCCTGATCGAGGCCTGGCGCCTTCTCGCCGACGATGGCACCCTGTACCTGCACCTGGACTATCGCGAGGCCCACTACGCGAAGGTGCTTCTCGACGCACTGTTCGGCCGCGAGTCGTTCCTCAACGAGATCATCTGGGCCTACGACTACGGCGCCAAGTCGAAGAACCGCTGGCCAACGAAGCACGACACGATTCTGGTCTACGTGAAGAACCCGACCGCGTACTACTTCGACTCGTCGACGGTCGATCGCGAGCCGTACATGGCTCCGGGCCTCGTGACGCCGGAGAAGGTGGCGAAGGGCAAGCTTCCAACGGATGTCTGGTGGCACACGATCGTGTCGCCAACGGGCAAGGAGAAAACCGGTTACCCCACGCAGAAGCCGATCGGTATTCTGCGCCGGATCATCCAGGCCTCGTCCCGCGAAGGGGACTGGGTGCTCGACTTCTTCGCCGGCAGCGGTACAACCGGTGCGGTGGCGGCAGCCCTCGGTCGACGGTTCGTGCTCGTCGATCAGAATCCGGAGTCGATCGCCGTGATCAAGGAGCGCTTCGCGCTGCTGCCCGATGTGGAGTTCGTCGACGAGCCGTAACTGGTTCTGTCTCTGTCTCTGGTTCTGGTTCTGGTTCTGGTTCTGGTTCTGGGCGGGTTGACCGTGATGGCCGGGTGTCCCGGACTGTGATTGCATAACTCCTGCTATTTGTTCAGCCAGACGCGAGCCGCCGCTAGTTTGCGGGGGCGCGGGGCTCGACCGATCGGGTTGTGCAGGAGTTATGCAACGCGAACCAGGTTGACCGGGCACAGGAGCTGGCTACGGCTGGCTACGACTTGCAGGGCTGGCAGGGCTGGCAGGGCTGGCAGGGCTGGCCGGTGGTGGAGGCGGTGTCCAGCGGTGTCCAGTGGCATCCGGCAGATCGAGGGGCACGATCGCAGCTCGGTCTGAAAGACTGAGGTCATGAGATTCCGCGTTTTCACCGAACCCCAGCAGGGTGCCACCTACGACGACCAGCTCGCGGTAGCCCAGGCGACCGAAAAGCTGGGCTTCGATGCCTTCTTCAGGTCTGACCACTACCTGGCCATGGGTGGCGACGGCCTCCCGGGCCCGACGGATGCCTGGACAACGCTGGCCGGTCTGGCTCGCGAGACCGAGCGCATCCGTCTCGGCACCCTCGTCTCCTCGGTGACGTACCGCCCGCCGGGAATCCTGGCGATCCAGGTCGCCCAGGTCGACCAGATGTCTGGCGGACGCGTCGAACTCGGCCTCGGAACCGGATGGTTCGCCGAGGAACACGCTGCATATGGCATCCCTTTCCCCGCCAAGCGCTTCGGCATGCTCGAGGAGCAGCTGGAGATCGTGACGGGACTCTGGAGCACGCCGCTGGGCGAGCGCTACAGCTTCACCGGTGCCCACTACGAGTTGGTCGATTCGCCCGCTCTGCCGAAGCCCGTGCAGGAGCGCATCCCGGTCATCGTCGGCGGGGGCGGAGCGAAGCGCACCCCGGCAATGGCTGCCCGATTTGCCACAGAGTTCAACCTGCCCTTCCCCGAGTTCGCCGATATCTCGGCCAAGTTTGCCGGTGTCAGGGCGGCCTGCGAGGCCATTGAGCGCGATCCGAACGAACTCGTCTACTCGACAGCACTCGTCGTTGCCACGGGTGCAAATGAGGCCGAGTTCACCCGTCGAGCTGGCGCCATCGGGCGTGAACCAGCCGAGCTGCGCGAGCACGGCCTTGCTGGCACCGCATCAGAGGTCGTCGACCGCCTGGGCAAGCTCAAGGATGACGGTGTCGAGTGCGTCTACCTGCAGATGCTCGATCTGCATGACCTCGACCACCTCGACTTCATCGCACGCGAGATCGTCCCGCAGCTCGGCTAGCTCGCCGTCACGAAGTGGGTCGCCCACTTTTGCTCGTCCGGGAGCTCCCGCACTCGCGAAAGTGGGCGACTCACGGTTGCGCGCCGAGATACAGCGCGCCACAGGGCTACGCGATGCCTCGCTACGCCGAGTCGCGCACCACGAGCGATGTCGGCAGGCGGGTGATGTGTTCAACGTGCACGCCATCGATCAGCTTGACGATGATCTCGGCCATGGTCGCGCCCATCTCAACGGCGGGCTGGTGCACGGTGGTGAGCGCGGGTGACGCGCCAGCCCCGAAATAGTCGTCGTCGAAGCCCACGACGGCCACGTCGTGAGGAACCGACAGGCCGCGCTCGTGCAGCGCAGTGTACGCACCGGCGGCCATCTGGTCATTGGCGGCAAAGAGTCCGTCGATGGCCACGCCACGATCGAGGAGTCGGCGCATGGCCTCCGCACCGCCGGCCGGGGTGAAGTCACCGACTTCCACGAGTGAGTCATCAAGTCCGGCCGAGGTAACTGCGGAGCGCCAGCCCTCGAGGCGGTCGACTCCGGGTGGCATGTCCTGCGGGCCTGCGATCGTCGCGATTGTGCGGCATCCGCGCGCGATCAAATGCTCGGTCGCAGCGGATGCCCCTGCAGCGTTATCGACATCGACGTAGTGGATGTCAGTGGCGTCAAGTGCTAGCGGGCGCCCGGCGAAGACGGTGGGCAACGCTCGTCCGAGGTGGGCGTACGAGTGGTCGCCGCTGTGGTGCGAAACGATGATCGCGCCATCGACGTTGCCGCCCATCAGATAGCGCCTGGTCTTTTCAGGCCGGCTTTCCGATGAGATGAGCATGGTGAGCGTGTAGTCGGTCTCGGCCAGGTTCAGGGCAATGCCCTGAACGATTGACGCGAAGAACGGGTCGGTGAACAGCTTCGCCGTTGATTCGGGAACGACAAGCGCGATGGCCTGCGTGCGTCGGCTTGCCAGTGAGCGCGCTGCTCGATTGGGCACATAGTTGAGGGTCTTGATCGCCTCTTGCACGAGCTTGGTCACATCGGGATTGACCTTGGGTGACTCGTTGACGACTCTGGATGCCGTGGCTCTGGACACCCCGGCCAGCGCCGCCACCATTTCAAGTGTCGGTACTGGCCGAGGTGTAGATGAGTCTGTAGTCACTGGGTCTCCGAGAGCCTGCACAAGCGTCTGACTGCGGCGGCCTGCATCCGAGTCGCCTGCTGGGTTCAGTGTAGAGGCAGCGCTTCTGAGTTAATCGAGGTGATCAGCTTCGAGTAGGCCAGTCCGCTGTCTTTGACTGTCCGCACGAGGGTGTCGTAGTCGACCCTGACGATTCCGAATCGCTTGCCGTAGCCCCATGACCACTCGAAGTTGTCGAGCAACGACCAGACAAAGTAACCACGCACGTCGGCACCGGCGTCAATCGCCTCTTTCACCGCAGCGATGTGATCCATGACGTATTGAGTGCGCTCGGCGTCGTGCACGTGACCGTCTTCACTGATGACATCGTAGTACGCTGCACCGTTTTCGGTGATGTACAGCGGCGGGAGATTGTCGTACTCGGCGGTCAGGCGCACCAGCAGGGTGCGAAGCCCCCCGGGATTCACTTCCCAGTTCATTGCGGTGCGGGGGAGTCCGCGGCTTGGGAAGGTGATGTACTCCGACCCGACCCACGGCGAGGCCCCTTCGCGCGTTGCTCCGCCCGAGTGGCCGTCGCTTCCGGAGTCGTCCGGGTGTCCGCTGATGACGTCGTCGTGATAGTGATTGACGCCGAGGAAATCGATCGGAGCCGAGATGATCTCCAGGTCGCCGGGCTTGATGACCTCGCCGAGGCCGAACGGCTCGAGGTCGTGCAGCGTGTCTTCCGGGTATGCCCCGCGCAGGATCGGCTCGATGAAGATCCGGTTCTGCAGTGAATCGAACCGGCGGGCGGCCTCGAGGTCGACCGGGTCGTTCGCATCGAGCGGGATGGCGTTGCTCAGGTTGAGCGTGATACCCAGCTTCTCTGCGCCGAGTTCACGGAGGGCATTGATGGCCAGGCCGTGCGCGAGGTGTTGGTGGTGGACTGCGGCGATCGCGGCGCGCGGCTCCATGCGGCCTGGCGCGTGAACACCGGATGCGTATCCGATCAGCGACGAGCAGAACGGCTCGTTGAATGTCGTCCAGTGGCTGACCCTGTCGCCCAACGCGGCGTAGACATCCGTTGCGTACTCGACGAAGCGGTACGCGGTGTCGCGATTGGCCCAGCCGCCCTTCTCTTCGAGTGCCTGCGGCAGATCCCAGTGGTAGAGGGTGAGCCAGGGCAGGATGCCTGCCTCGAGCAGTTCGTCGACCAGGCGGGAGTAGAAGTCGAGACCTGCCGGGTTTACTGCACGATCGCCGGGGCGCACGCGCGCCCAACTTGTCGAGAAGCGGTACGAGTCGAGACCGAGTTCTTTCATCAACCTGACGTCGGCGGGCATGCGGTGGTAGTGGTCGACGGCGACGTCAAGATTCTCACCATTGGCGATGGCACCAGGAACGCGGGCAAAAGCATCCCAGATGGAATCCTCTTTACCGTCTTCATGTGCCGCCCCCTCGATCTGGGCGGCGGCGGTTGCCGATCCCCAGATAAAGCCGTCTGGCCACGTGGCCCGTGCGAGTTCTTGCTGTGGCATTAGCCCTTCACCGCTCCTTGCATGATTCCTGAAATAAGCTGCTTGCCCGCGATGATGAAGAGGACGAGCAGCGGGATGGTTGAGAGGATTGCGCCGGTCAGAACGACCGGATAGTCAACGTATCGCGCCGACTGCAATTGCGACAGTGCTGTCTGCAGAGTCGGGTTCGATGAGTTGAGCACGAGCAGTGGCCAGAGGAAGTCTGTCCAGGCCATCATGAACGTGAACAGGCCGAGAATGGCCATCGCGGGCCGAGCCGCCGGCAGGGCAACATGCCAGAACGTGCTGATCATGCTTGCGCCGTCGACTCTGGCCGCCTCGATCAGCTCATCCGGGATGACGTCAACCAGATACTGGCGCATGAAGAAGACGCCGAACGCCGTGACGAGGGTGGGCACGATGACCGCGCCGATCTCGCCGGTCCAGCCCCACTGGCGCATGAGCATGAAGAGCGGAATGATGCCGAGCTGGGTGGGGATCGCCATCGTTCCAACGACGAAGACCATCAGGACGTTGTTTCCCTTGAAGCGCAGTTTTGCAAACGAGTAGCCGGCGAGCGTCGAGAAAAACACGACTGAGATCGTGATGATGCTCGAAATCAGCAGGCTGTTTGCGAGGGCCTGCCAGAACGGGATGCTGTCCATGACCTCGCCGACATTGATCCAGAACCTGCCGCCTGGCAGCAGGGGAGGCCAGGTCTCACCTCTGGCCGAGTTCTCGCTCGAGCCCATGACGAACGACCACCACAGCGGATACGCGGAGGCGAGAAGGAACGCCGTCAGCAGGCCGTAGACCAAAAAGCCTGGCCTGGCATCAATGCCCATTTGCTTGCGGCGCTTGGGGAGCCTCGGTGCGCGGATGCGGGGAGTCGACGCGGACCGGGTGTCAGTGGCGGATGCGGGCGCGGCTGAGTCGGCGTGTGCGGGTGTTGTGGTTGTCTGGCTCACAGCCGTGACTCCTCTGTGCTGGCTTCAGGCGTGCTGGCTTCGGGCGTGCTGGCGCCGGGAGCCAGCGTTGCTGCGGCGTTCGTGTCTTGTGCCTTGAGGTTGGCGATCTTTCGCTTGGTTCGGCGCGTGGCGACTCGGGCCTCGGTAGTCGCGATCCGCTTCGAGATCAGGAAGTTCAAGACGCCGAACGCGACGATGATCAGGAACAGCAGCCAGGCGATGGCTGAAGCCGCACCGAAGTTCTGCCTGAAGAAGGCCATCTCCCACAGATAGAGCACGGTGGTCTGGAACTGGCGAGCCGAGCCGCCTGCGGTCACCGGGTCGAACAGGCGCGGCTCTGTGAAGATCTGCAGCCCGCCGATGGTTGCGGTGATGATCACGAAGATCAGGGTGGGGCGGATGCTCGGAATCGTCATGCTGAAGAATCGACGGATGGCGCCTGCGCCGTCGATCGCTGCCGACTCGTGGATGTCGCGGGGAACCGACTGCATGGCGGCGAGCAGGATGAGGGCGTTGTAGCCGGTCCAGCGCCAGTTGACCATGGTGGCGATCGCGATGTGGCTGGGGAGCGTTTCGGTCTTCCACATCACCGGATCAAGCCCGAATGAGGTGAGGATGTTGTTGATCAACCCGTACTGCTCGTTGAACATGTTCGTGAAAATGAGCGAGACGGCGACGGGGGTGACGATGTAGGGCAGCAGCACGCTCATGCGCCAGAAGGTCTTGGCGCGAATGTTCTGGTCGAGCACCGCGGCGATGGCGATGGCGATGACGAGCTGCGGAATGCTGGAGAGCAGGAAGATGCTGAAGGTGTTGAACAGCGAGTTCCAGAAGAACCTGTCGTTGAGCACTGCAACGAAGTTGGCGAGCCCGACGAAATCGCCTTGCCCCTTCAGTAGGTGCCAGTCGAAGAGCGAGACGACGAATGTGTAGATCAGCGGGAACAGCCCGATCAGCCCGAACAGGATGAAGAACGGCGCTATATAGAGGTACGGAGACGCCTTGACGTCCAGGCGACTGAAACGTTGGCGGAGCGGCGAGCGTTCACGCCGACGCACGGGGGCCGTTGTCGGCGCGTGCGCTCCGTCCACCTCCGGCGGGCTGATGGTGAGAGACATGGTGTTGCTTTCTTCGAGTGCGTACGCGGATGTGATCGCGCCAGGCCCGAGACCCCCCGTCTCTGGCCTGGCGCGATCGGTTCTGACTAGTTGCTGCCGACGAGTTCGTCGGTCAGCGTGAGGGCCTCAGCCCATCCGGTCTTGGCGTTCAGCTCTCCGGTTTCAACGCGGTCGAGGACTGCCTGGAAGACGTTCTCCTGGATGACTGAGTCGTCCGGTCCCTTGAACTGAGCGACAACGCCCTGAGAGCGCTTCGCGAGGATCGCACCAGTCGGGGCGCCCTGGAAGAACTCGTTCGGAGTGGCATCGGACGCGAGGGTCTCCTGCGCTTCGACGGAGCTCGGGAAGGTGCCTGCTGCATCGAACTGCGCGACCTGCTGAGCAGGCTCGGTCAGCCATGCGGCCAGTGCTGCGGCCTCAGCCGGGTGCTTCGACGTGGTCGGAACCGAGAGGAATGATCCGCCCCAGTTAGACGCTCCACCGGGGAAGACATCGGCAAAGTCCCAGCCGGTGCTGGCGTCGCCGCCGCCGGACTCGGTGTTGCCCTGTACGACGCCGAGCATCCAGCCCGGGCAGACGAAGGTTGCGAAGCTACCGTCGACGAAGCCCTTTCCGCCGCCCCAGTCCCAACGTGCCTGCTTGCCCGAGAGGCCATCAGCGATGCCCTGAGTGATCCAGCCCCAACGCTCTTCGAGCTCAGCGTTGCCGTCGATGTTGAGCTTGCCGTCAGAGGTGTAGTAACCCTCGTCGAGCTGGTTGACCATCGAGTTCCAGACGAAGCTCGACTGGTCGAACCAGGCCTTGCCGGTTGCAGCCTTGTACTGGTTTCCAAGCTTGAAGTACTGGTCCCACGTTGCGTCGTCGCCACCGAAGAGCGCGGCAACCGACTCGCGGTCGCTCGGCAGTCCTGCAGCTTCGAACAGTGCGCCGTTGTAGCAGAGGCCCTGCGGTCCGATGTCGGTGCCGTATCCGATGACGCGGCCGTCGGCATCCGTGCCCTGAGCCAGCTTCCAGTCGACCCAGCGGCTGCTGATGTCGCCTGCGCCGTACTCGTTGAGGTCGGTGAACTGGTCAGAGACCTCCATGACCGAACCGAGCCAGCCTTCTTCGAGGGCGACGACGTCGGCGAGGCCGGTGCCGGCTGCGAGCTTCGTGAACAGGTCGGTGCGTGCATTTCCGCCGGTGTCGATGTTCGTGGCCTTGATGGTGATGCCCGGGTTGGCGGCTTCGTATTCCTTGTAGAGGTCGTCGTAGCCGAACGTGCCGAACGTCGTGACGCTGAGTTCGATCGGGTTGTCGCTTGACGCCGGTGCGTCGTCGGTGGACGCTGAACAGCCGGTCGCGACGAGCGCGAATGCTGCGGCGCCTGCAACGGCGGCGACAGCGGTGGTGCGTCGTGAAAGCTTCACGGTCACTCCTTTGTGTGTGTTGGTGCGTGATGGGAGAGTGAGAGCGCTCTCTCATCGGCTGTGAGAGCGCTCTCACGGTTGCAAGGATTCAACCTAGGGTGTTGAGCATCCGCTTGTCAAGAGAGCGCTCTCACGAAGTCGCCCGCACTATCTCGCTCATCTCCCTCACGCGAGATCGGAGTCGTGGTCGCTAAAAGCGCTCCATAATCGCCACGACTCCGATCTCGCGTACAGGCCCACGAGCGGGAAGAGGAGGTAGTCGGGGCGGGGAGGCGCTACGGGGTGCGAGTGTCGGCTGCGTTCGATTCGCCATCTGGAACGTGTACGTCGATGGCATGCGTCCCAGGTTCAACCAGCGCGCCCATCTGGTCTGCCGCCTTTCTGGCGTGGCCGGAGAGCTTGGTGATTTTCTGATCGGAGCCAACGGGTCGCCCGACGCCCGGTCCACGGGCTGCTCCTGCTCCAGCACTAACTCCGGCACCGACTCCCGTGCCCGCCGCTCCTCCACCTGCTCCAACTCCGACTCCCGCACCAGTTCCTTCGTCGGGTTCCAGCATCGGCGCGTCGGCATCCTCTGCCTCAGCAGCTTCCGCTGCGGCCTGTTCTGCCGCCTCCCTGACGGTTTCCTGCAGGGCAGACGTCTTCCGCAATGCGGGTGCTTTCAGGAACCAGCTGACGACGAACGCGATGAACACCACGACGAAGCTCACCCAGAACACCGTCACGGCCGCATCGTTGAAGGCCTCCAGGAACGGATGCGAGAGAACCGGACTGGCCGAGTTCAGAAATGCAGTATCCCCATCGAGCGCAGACCCCAGCGCGCCGGGGTCCTGCAGCAACTTCAGGATCTCGGCATTGTTCGGATTATCCCGAATCGCCGGGTCTTCGGCGGCGGCCTTCAGGCTCTCGATAGTCGCCGGATCGCTGAACACGGCCTTCACGGTGATCGGGATGCGGGTGAAGAGCACCGAGAACAGCACGGCGGTGCCGAGCGTGCCGCCGATCTGTCTGAAGAATGTCGATGCGGCCGTTGCCACCCCGATGTCTTTAGCCCCGACAGCGTTTTGGCTTGCGATGGTGAGCGTCTGCATCAGCTGGCCGAGGCCGAGGCCGACGAGCAGCATCCCCACCATCATGAATGTGACTGGTCGATCGGCTGTCGCGAATGTCATCCAGAGGAACCCGGCAGCCATGAATGCAGTCCCGATGACGGGAAACTTCTTGTATCGACCGGTACGCGCGATCAGTTGGCCGCTCACAATCGACGAGATCATCAGGCCGAGGATCATCGGCAGCAGGAGCAGGCCACTCTCTGTCGGCGTCGCCCCGTTGACCAACTGCAGATACAGCGGCAGCGTCATCATGGCACCGAACATCCCGAATCCAACGAGCACGGCCAGGATGGTGGCCACAGAGAACGTCGGTGACCGAAACAGCTTGAGCGGGATCAGCGCGTCGTCACCCATGAACCGTTCAGCGAGCATGAACGCCAGGACTCCGAGCGCTCCGACGATGTAACAGGTGAACGCGGCAGTGGACGTCCAGCCCCAGTTGCGCCCCTGTTCTGCGACAAGCAGCAGCGGGACCGTCGCGACAATGACCGTTGCCGCACCCCACCAGTCGATTCGCACCTCCCGCTTGAAGCGGGGAATGTGCAGAAACCGCAACACGATGATCAACGCGATGAGGCCGATCGGGATGTTGATCAGGAACACCCAGCGCCATCCGGCGATGCCCAGAATCTCCGAGGCTCCGGCGAACAGCCCGCCGAGAAGCGGGCCGATCACGCTTGAAACGCCGAACACGGCCAAGAAATACCCCTGGTACTTCGCGCGCTCACGGGGCGCCAGGATGTCACCCATGATCGTGAGCGGCAGCGCCATCAGGCCGCCGGCCCCGAGACCCTGCACTGCGCGGGAGAGAGCGAGTCCGTACATGGAGGTCGCCATGCCAGACAGCAGCGAGCCGAGCAGGAAGATCGTGATGGCGATGATGAACAGCGGACGCCGTCCGTACAGGTCGCTCAACTTGCCGTAGATCGGGGTGCTGATCGTTGAGACGATCAGATAGGCAGTCGTCACCCAGGCCTGCAATGCCAGGCCATCGAGGTCATCCGCGATCGTGCGCATTGACGTTCCGACGACTGTTTGGTCGAGAGACGACAGAAACATGCCGGCCATCAGCCCGAAGATCACGAACAGGATCTGCCGGTGCGTCATCAGCGGGGCAGGTGCGCCGGAAGGAGCCGTGGTCTGCATAGAGCGCAAGCTACGCCTCGCCTCTGCGATCGACAAGAGAAACGGGCCCCTGGCCGGGTCGTCGTACGGGGCGGCAGCAGTGCGCGACTATGCTCGAAAACGTGTCTGAATCTGGCCAGCGCCCGAGCGCTTCGAAGGATGTTCGACGCCGTCGAACCCTCGTTGCGACTGGCGGCTTCATCGTGCTGGCACTCGTCGCAGTCTTCGCAGGCATCGCATCAGGGCAGGAGCCGTCGGATGCCGTATCGCCGACGGACAGCGCTGCTCACTCGCCGACACCGACCCCTCCCGCACCGGAGCGACCGAGTCCAACCGGCTCACCTGAGCCCGCGGTCGTGCCGACCTTCGACAAGACAGCCCGCTCGATTGACGATCCGAACAGCATCTGGCTCGTGGTCAACAAAATGCGGCCACTCAACCCTGAGAACTTTGAACCGGCCGATCTGGTCGATGTTCCCATCCCGCACACCTGGAATCCGCGGCTTCGGCAGGAAGCGTCCGATGCCGTCATTTCGATGTTCGCTGCAGCATCGACCGAGGCTGGATTGACGCTGGCCTCGAACAGCGCCTATCGCAGCTACGACTCCCAAGTCAGTGTCTACAACCAGGACGTGGCAGCCAACGGGCAGGCGTTCGCCGATACCAGCACTGCTCGACCGGGTACCAGCGAGCATCAGACCGGACTCACCATCGACATCGGCGCAGGTTCAGGGAATTGCTCGCTGAGCACCTGTTTTGCTGACACCGCCGAAGGACAATGGCTCGCCGCAAACGCCTCACGGTTCGGCTTTCTGCTGCGCTATCCGGCGGATAAGACCGAGATCACCGGCTACGCCTTCGAGCCGTGGCACTTCCGCTACATCGGCCTGGACCTCAGCACCGAGATGCACAATACGGGCGTGACAACCCTTGAAGAATTCTTCGGGCTGCCCGCTGCACCGAACTACGGATAGGCAGCGAAACGAACCACCGAAAGCCCGTTCCGGTCGTCATGGCCTGCGCCTGACCACTGAGCGCTTTTTATGCTCATGCATGGATTTCATACGCTTCGCACAGGGTTCTTACACGAACGCATGGTTCGCTTGTACATCCCCCTTTTAGCTACATGAGAATCGATTCCGTGCGCCCTGCTTTACTGAGTTCCCTCCGCACGCCCCGTCACCGCAACGAAAAGTCGTCTAAGGATCGACTCATCCTTGCCGTTGAAAGCGTGGGGGTAGCGTGCACGGTTGCCGCACCGGCCGTCGGATTCTCTGTGGGCGGCAAAGCGGATGCCTCAGCAGCCCTTGCCGCTCCGGCGACTGTCGTCCCATATGACGTTGTGCAATTTGACTGGGATTCTTCAGGTGACCGTGATCATACTGGAATCGTCACTCGGGTCGACAAATCAGAATCCGGGGTGGCCATTGACTTCGCCGGACATACCAACAACGGAAGCTACAAGTCTGTAGACGAAACTCTCGCCAACACGGGTGGCACGGTTTCATATTGGAGCGTCAAGTAATGTCAACAAACGCACGTAAGAACGAACGCAGGTCGAAGAAGGCGCGCCGTCGCCTCACCGTCGTCATACTCGCACTCGTCGTCGTGGTGGGTGTGATCATTGCCATCGTCACAGTGAACAAGAATTCTAATTCGGATGCGAAGGGTGCCGCGCAGCCCACAACTGCTCTGCAGGAGTCGTCCGGCAGCTCAGGCGCCGATAGCCAGGCGCCCGTCGTGGAGAGGGCAACGACCGACAACCCGCAGATTCTGGCGCAGCTCGACTACGTGAACACGTACTGGCAGGACTACAACGACGATTACGGCGTCATCACCGGAAATGACTGCGTCAACTTCACCAGCCAGTCGCTCCTGCAGCGAGGTTGGAACATGGATGACGAGTGGTGGTCTGATGGCCCGAGCGACGCCTTCGAATACTCAAGCCCGTGGGTGAGTTCGACGGCGTTCAGGGACTACATCGACGAGTCGGGTCGCGCGACCGCACTGACCGATGACCAGCGAGACCAGGTGAAGCTGGGCGATGTCGTGCAGTTCGACTGGGACAACTCAGGTGACCGTGATCACACGGCAGTCGTCACTCGGATTGAGCGCTCCGGCGACACGATTTCGATCTACTACGGCGGCCACACCGACAACACCGACTTCCGTTCAGTCGATTGGGCGATCACCGAGAACCACCCGGGTGCTACCGCGTACTACTGGAGCATCCCGGAATAAGCATCCCGGACTGAACATCCCGGAGAATGCCGAAGGCCGGAGCATCCACCGTTGTGGTGGACGCTCCGGCCTTCAGCTGTCCAGTCGCGCGCTATGCGATCGCGGCGTCGACGATGGCCTTGGCCTCCGCCTGTACCTCTCGCAGGTGATCTTCGCCGAGGAACGACTCTGCATAGATCTTGTAGACGTCTTCGGTGCCACTCGGGCGCGCAGCGAACCAGGCATTGTCGGTGACAACCTTGACGCCACCGATGGCAGCGTCGTTGCCGGGCGCATGGCTGAGCTTCGCGATGATCTTCTCGCCGGCCAGTTCGGTGGCGTGGATGGCGTCGCCGTCGAGCTTGCCCAGCTTGGCTTTCTGCTCCGGCGTGGCCGCGGCATCCACTCGGGCGTACGCCGGTGCACCGAACTTCTCAGCGAGCTCGGCGTATCGCTGGCTCGGGGTCTTGCCCGTGACGGCCAGGATCTCTGCGGCCAGCAACGCGAGCAGAATGCCGTCCTTGTCGGTCGTCCACACCGTGCCGTCGAACCGCACGAAGCTGGCTCCGGCGCTCTCTTCGCCGCCGAACGCGACCGAACCGTCAATGAGGCCAGGAACGAACCACTTGAATCCGACCGGCACCTCCCACAGTTCACGACCGAGGAAGCCGGCGACGCGGTCGATCATGGTCGACGAGACGAGTGTCTTACCGATCTTGGCGTCTGCTCGCCAGTCACCGCGGTGGCTGTAGAGGTAGTCGATCGCCACGGCCAGGAAGTGGTTGGGGTTCATCAAGCCGGCATCCGGCGTAACGATGCCGTGCCTGTCGGCATCCGCATCGTTACCGGTGAGGATGTCGTAGTCGTCCTTGTGGGCGAGCACGGATGCCATGGCGTTCGGGCTTGACGGATCCATCCGAATCTTGCCGTCCCAGTCGAGCGTCATGAAGCGCCAGGTCGGGTCGACGTGTGGGTTGACCACGGTCAGGTTGAGTTCGTAGCGGTCGCGAATCGCGCCCCAGTAGCCGACGCTCGCGCCACCCAGCGGGTCAGCACCGATGCGGATGCCGCTCTCCTTGATCGCCGCAATGTCGATGATGTTTTCGAGGTCGTTGACGTATGTACCGCGGAAGTCGTACGTCTCCACCGCGCTCGGTTCGCTCATCTTCTTGTCTGGCAGGCCATCGACGATCAGCTCGTTCGCACGTGCAGCAATCCAGGCCGTCGCATCGCTGTCGGCGGGGCCGCCGTGCGGCGGGTTGTACTTGAAGCCGCCGTCAGAGGGAGGGTTGTGGCTCGGCGTCACGACGATGCCGTCGGCCTGATCGTCGTTGCCGTCGCTGTTGTAGCGGATGATGGCGTGCGACAGGGCAGGGGTCGGCACGTAGTCGTCAAACTCATCGACGAGTACCCGTACGCCATTGGCCACGAGCACCTCGAGTGCAGTCGTGTACGCAGGAGCGCTCAGCGCGTGCGTGTCTGCCCCGATGAACAGGGGTCCCGTGATGCCCTGGGCTGCGCGATATTCAACGATTGCCTGGGTGGTCGCGATGATGTGGTCCTCGTTGAAAGAACCGTTCAGCGAGCTGCCACGATGTCCTGACGTGCCGAAAACAACACGCTGTGAGGGGATGGCGACATCCGGTTTCACGTCGTAATAGGCGCGTACCAGCGCTTTGACGTCGATCAGATCTGATTCTTGGGCCGGTGTTCCCGCACGTTGATTCATGAATCCAGTTTGGCACTGCAACTAGGCTGTGAGCCATGCCAGACACCGCGATTCCCGCTGAAGCACCTGTTGACACCGCTACACCGGTTGACACATATAGCTTCCTCGGGCCGGCAGGTACGTTTACCGAAGCAGCCCTCGCTCAGGTGCCAGAGGCTGCAGGTAAGCCCTGGCGTTCGGTGAACAACGTGGGCGAAGCCCTCGCCGACGTCGTCAGCGGCCGCAGCGTCGCCGCGATGATCGCCATCGAAAACTCGGTCGACGGGGGAGTGTCTGCGACGCAGGACGCCCTGGCCAGCGTGCCGAACCTGCGCATCATCGGCGAGTACCTCGTTCCGGTGAACTTTGTCCTGGTAGCCAGGCCAGGCACGACACTGGCGGATGTGCGTGTCGTCAACGCGCATCCGGTCGCCTACGCGCAGTGCAGGGCCTGGCTTGAGGCCAAGGTGCCCAGCCATGGTCACATCCCGGCGTCGAGCAACGTGCAGGCCGCTGCCTCCCTCTTCGAAAACAGCCAGGCGGATGCCGCCATCGCGCCTCCCGGCATCCACAAGCACCACGATCTGGTCGTGCTGGCAGAGAACATCGGCGACAACCCCAACGCCGTCACGCGGTTTGTCTTGGTCAGCCGCACGAGTGCTCTGCCTGCCCCGACGGGTGCAGACAAGACCAGCCTGATCGTCGAGTTGCCTGACGACCGCTCTGGCGCCCTGCTCGAAATGCTCGAGCAGTTCGCGACCAGGGGAGTGAACCTCAGCCTCATCCAGTCTCGACCGATCGGTGATGCCCTCGGCCGCTATCGCTTCGTGATCGACGCTGACGGACACATCATCGACGAGCGGATGGCCGATGCCCTGCTTGGCCTCCGCCGCTTCAGCCCGAACGTGATCTTTCTCGGTTCCTATCCCCGCGCGGATAAGCAGCAGATCCAGTTCACGCCCCGCTACGATGACGAGATCTTCATCGAGGCGCGCAGCTGGCTGAGGGAGATTGTCGAGGGAGACAAGGACACCGCATGAGCAATGACCGCGCTTGAACACGAGTCGTCGGATGTCGGGACACGGTTTGACCCCCGACATCCTCCGATGTTTCAGCGTGGTTATGACCCAGAAGCGGATGCCGCTGCGGGTGCCGCCGACTCCACTACGCCGTCGCGGTCGTGGCGTGCGCGACGGGCATCCGCGCCGGTCTTCCCGAGTCATGATCCAGCGGCGCGGCAGCCGCAGCCGAGTGGGCAGTCGAGCGGGCGGTCAGATCTGCGGTTCCGGCGGCCGGAGACGACGGATGCTGCAGCCGGCTACGTGATGCAGGATGATCCCGATCATTCGGGTGAGGTCGTGCAGCGCGAGGCAGCCCGCGACGAGACGGTGCAGCGCGAGGCGGCGCAGGAGTATCAGACGGAGGCGTGGGATCCCGACCAGCCGACTCAGCAGCGGCGCAACCCGTTCATCGTCGCGCTCTGGATCGTCGGGATCGGCCTCATCGTCGGCGGCATCGCCTTCCAGTGGTGGGCGGCCTCGTTGTCGCCCAATTACTCAGGCGAAGAGGACCAGATTCCGATTGAGGTAATTCTTCAGCAGATTGCCTGGACGGGTGCTCCTGCGGTGTCAACGGTGGGTGGGCTGACACTGGTCATCCTGATCGCCTGGCGGGCGGCGAACTGGACGTCGCACGGTTCGGCCGCTGACGTTCACGACGCCGAGGCGAGATCGTGAGCGACCTTCCGCGCGGGAGGGCCACCAGCTCCCGCTTCAACTTTCCGGCCATCGTTCTGGGGCTGTTCGCTGTCTTCGCCGTGATGTTGGGGGTGGCGAGCGTTCAGGCGTACTTCGCCCGTTGGCTGCCTTCAAGGTACGACTTTTGGCGAGAACTTGGCTTCAGCTCGACGACAGCAGACCAAATCATGTCGGTGCTCGGATCTCTCGTTCCGCAGTCAGTGATGCTCTTCCTGGGATGCATAGTCGCCTTGATCTTCGTCGGCGCTCTCCGCTGGCAGCGCGCGCACGCTCGCTAGCTGTCCGCGCATCCGCGCATCCGCGCCGCGCAATCCCGGCATCCAGCGCAATCTCGCGGAAGGGTGACAGGTCAGGCGGCAGGCGGTGCAGGCACCCGCACGATCAGGGCACGCCGGTCGGCGCGCAGGTAGACAGACTTCACCAGGCCGAACTCGTCACCGTCGAGCTCGAATTCACGCGGTTCGTCAGGAACGAGACGAATGCTCCCACCCCGCAGCGTGAGCATGTCTCTCTCGTCGCTGGTCTCCGTCAGCCGGATGATGCTGCGCCCCACCTCTGAGCGGCGCAGGAATCCGTTCTCCCAGCTCACCTTGCGCCACAGCTTCAGCCAGCCGAGCACGCCCTTGGGCCGGAGGATCGCGATGTCCAGGATGCCGTCATCGAGCTGAGCTTCGGGCAACAGCTGCAGGTTGCCGGGGAGCAGTCCGCAGTTGGCGATCAGGATCGTACTGATGTGAGTCGACCTGTCCGGTCGTCCGTCAAGGCTGTAGCGGATGCGGAACGGCTTGGACTTCGGAAGCACCCGGACGCCGGCGTCGACGTATGCCAACCAGCCCACCTGCTTCTTGAGGTCTGTCCTGGTCGCGGCAAGCATCTGGGCATCGACCCCGACTCCGGCCATCACGAGGAAGACGTGGTCATTGGTGTCTCCAGCCTCGGTCGTGACGGTGGCGACACCGAGGTCGATCTCCCGATCGACACCGCTGAAAGCAAGGGCGACAGAGTCATCGAGGTTCGACAGAGGCAACTGCAGGTTGCGCGCCAACAGGTTTCCGGTGCCGGCCGGAACGACCGCCAAGCCGACCTCTGTGTCACGCAGCGCTTCCGCGACAGCGCGCACAGTGCCATCGCCTCCCGCAGCGATCACCACTGAAGCACCTTGGCGCACCGCGAGCCGAGTGACGTGCTGCCCGGCATCTTTCTCGGTCGTCGCGAACCACAGGGTGTCTCCCCATCTGGCGCGTATCTGTGCAGCAGTGACGCTTGCGCGAAGCTTCTGCAGGTCAACCTTGATGGGGTTGTAGACGACTGCTGCGTACTGGGAGGACTTTGACTTACCGGAGGCGGGCACGCGCCAAGGCTAGCAAGCGGGCGCGGGCGGCGCTTGTAGACTGGCGAGCGTGATTGATCCGGTGCTGCTACGCGAAAATCCTGACCTCATCAAGCGTTCGCAGGAGGCCAGAGGGTCTTCTGTCGAGGCTGTAGATGCCGCGCTCGCGGCCGACGCCGAGCGTCGAGCCGCTCTGGCGACGTTCGAGTCGCTGCGCGCAGAGCAGAACCTGTTTGGCAAGAAGGTCGCCGCGGCTCCCAAGGAGGAGAAGAAGGCGCTCGTCGCCGAGGCCCAGACCCTCGCCGCACAGGTGAAAGCTGCCAGCGCTGCAGCGACGGATGCCGACGAGCGTTTCACCACGATCGTGCGCACGATCCAGAACCCCATCATCGATGGCGTACCTGCCGGTGGCGAAGACAACTTCATCACCCTTCGTACTCACGGGCAGACCCCGACCTTCGACTTTGAACCACGCGACCACCTCGAAATCGGTGAGCTGCTCGGTGCGATCGACATGAGCCGCGGCGCCAAGGTGTCTGGCTCACGCTTCTACTTCCTGCGCGGCATCGGCGCTCGCCTCGAGATCGCCCTGATGAACATGGCGCTCGACCGCGCGCTCGACGCCGGCTTCACGCCGCTGATCACCCCGACGCTCGTGCGTCCAGAGATCATGGACGGAACCGGCTTTCTCGGCGAGCACGCAGACGAGATTTACTACCTGCCTGCCGACGACCTCTACCTCACCGGAACCAGCGAGGTCGCACTCGCCGGCTACCACAAAGACGAAATCCTCGACCTGTCAGACGAGCCGCTGCGCTACGCCGGCTGGTCGACCTGCTACCGCCGCGAGGCCGGTTCAGGCGGAAAAGACACCCGCGGCATCATCCGCGTTCACCAGTTCAACAAGCTCGAGATGTTCACATACGTGCTGCCGGAAAACGCCGAGGCAGAGCACGACCGCCTCGTCGCCCTGCAGGAGCAGATGCTGCAGGCCCTCGGCTTGAGCTACCGCGTGATCGACGTGGCGGCAGGCGACCTCGGGTCAAGCGCCGCGCGCAAGTTCGACATCGAAGCGTGGGTTCCGACCCAGGATGCCTACCGAGAGCTCACCAGCACGAGTAACTGCACCACGTACCAGGCGCGCCGTCTCGACATCCGCTACCGCACCGAATCGGGCAAGACCTCACCGGTCGCCACGCTGAACGGCACGCTGGCCACCACCCGCTGGATCGTCGCAATCCTCGAAACTCACCAGCGCGCGGATGGCTCGGTTGTTGTTCCCGAAGCGCTTCGCCCGTACCTCGGCGGCCTGGAAGTCCTCGAGCCGATCAAATGAGCGGTCCTGAGCGCGTCATGACCAGCAGTGAGTCAGCCGCCGCGACCGACGGCCAGTGGCTGGTCGCGCTCGACATCGATGGCACCACGATGCATGAGGACGGTTCGATCAGTCCTGCAGTGCACGCCGAGATCACTCGGCTGGAAGCTGCAGGCCACCAGGTCATGCTCGCTACCGGGCGCTCAGAGTCGGCCACCCTGCCCGTGCTCGACCGTCTTGGCATCACCCCGCGCTACGTGGTGTGCTCGAACGGTGCGATTACGTTGCACAGGGACCCCGATGCCCCGACGGGATACCGTCGCGGCTGGATCGAATCATTCGACCCGACCGATGTGCTCAGCTCCATCCGCTCTCACCTCGTGGGTGCCCGCTATGCCGTCGAAGACGAAGAGGGTTACTACCGCTACACAGAGCCGTTCCCCGACGCGACGATCGGCCTCGACAGTGAGCGGGTCGACTTCGAAGAGCTGCTGCGCCACAAGGCCACCCGTGTGGTCGTGATCTCACCCGACCACGACATGGAAGATTTCCTCGGCGTCGTCGAGCGGATGGGCCTGCACAAGGTCAGCTACGCGATCGGCTGGACCGCCTGGCTCGACATCGCCCCCGACGGAGTCAACAAGGCAACAGCGCTTGAACGAGTGCGGGCCGAGCTCGACGTTCCTCGCAGTCGCGTGCTGGCTGTCGGAGACGGCCGTAACGACATCGACATGCTCGAGTGGGCCAGCGTCGAGGGCCGTGGCGTTGCGATGGGTTCGTCGCCGGCCGAGGTTATCGAGGCTGCGAACGAGACGACGGGCGCCGTGCACGAAGACGGACTCGCTCAGACGCTCAGCACCCTCTGACCTGCAGCCTCCGTCAGCCAGATAGGCGGTATTTGGAGCGCTGAAATTGGTGCCGCATTGAGACTGTTCGCCTCTCCCGTGCCGAGGCTTCCTTGGATACACTCGCAGTGATCGGCCCCCCGGCACCCAACTGCTTGCACCGGCGCGAGCGACCATCGGCTGGTCTTTTGGAGGCATAGTGTTCCTACGACGCAAGCCGACTGCCGTTCTGGCGATTGCGGCTTTAGCCCTGACGCTCACGGCGTGCACCAGTTCCGGAAGCTCCAGTTCGACATCATCCTCAGGGACGGACGCCGCGACAGCGACGAGTGCTGCGGGCTTCGGCGGGCTCGACGCCTTGGTCGATGCGGCCAAGAAGGAGGGCACACTCAACGTCATCGCCCTGCCTGACAACTGGGCGAACTACGGCAAGATCATTGCCGCATTCAAGGACAAGTACGGTCTCACGGTGAACTCGGCCAACCCAGAGGGCTCAAGCGCCGACGAGATCAAGGCGGCAGAAGACAACAAGGGCCAGGACACCGCGCCAGATGTCTTCGACCTCGGCACAGCCGTCGCGCTGGCCAGCACCACAAATTTTGCCCCGTACAAGGTCGAGAACTGGGATGACATCCCCGCAGACAACAAAGAAGCCAGCGGCCTGTGGGTCAACGACTACACCGGCAGCATGTCGGTCGGCTACAACTCGGCGAAGTACCCGGAACCAACCTCGCTCGACGACCTGCTGAGCGCTGACTTCAAGGGCGCTGTTGCAATCAACGGTGACCCGACACAGTCGGGAGCCGCATTCGCTGCGGTGGGTCTGGCCACGGTGCAGAGCGGCGGAACGCTCGACGACTTCCAGCCCGGCATTGACTACTTCCAGAAGCTGAACAAGGCAGGCAACTTCCTGACGGTCAACCCGACACCCGCGACAATCGCATCCGGTGAGACGGGAGTCGTCTTCGACTGGAGCTACACCAACCTTGCGGCAGCTGCCACCGTTGACGGCTGGAAGGTGACGACGCTTCCCGGTGTCGCGTACACCAGCTACTACAACCAGGCAATCAACAAGGATGCCCCGCACCCGGCAGCCGCTCGTCTCTGGCAGGAGTTCATTTTCAGCCCCGAGGCACAGAACCTCTATCTGGCTGCTGGTGCGTACCCGGTCACCCTCGACGCCATGATCGCGGCGAAGACCGTCGATCAGACTGCTCTGGATGCCGTCGGCGAGCTGCCGGCAGACCGTGTCACGCCGACCACCGAACAATCCGATGCGGCGAATGCGCTTCTCGCCCAGAACTGGGCCTCTGCAGTTGGCTAACCAGGCTGACGCAGCAGCGTCGGCCACACCGATCGCTGGCGCGGGGGAGCAGCCTCCGCGCCAGCCGGTCGGGTCCACAGCGCCGGGTCGCCGCCTGCGCGTGCTTCCGTACCTCGGGCTGGCCCCGTTCGCCTTCTACGTGCTGCTCTTCCTTGCAGTGCCGACGATCCTGGCGCTCGGCAGTGGATTCTTCAACAAGGACGGCAGCTTCACCCTCGACAATGTGGCGGCTCTCGGTGACCCAGTCATCCTGAACACCTTCTTCAGTTCGTTCTGGATCTCCGCACTCACTGCCGTGGTTGGCGCGGTGGTGGGTGCGCTTGTCTGTTACGCGCTGATCGACACCCGTGCCGGTGGGCGACTTCGACTCATCATCGAGTCGGCGTCAAGCGTGCTTGCGCAGTTCGGTGGTGTGATGCTCGCCTTCGCGTTCATCGCCACGATCGGTGTGCAGGGGCTCGTCACGGTGTTCCTGCAGACCAACCTCGGAATCAACATCTATGCCGATGGCGTCTGGCTGTACCAACTACCCGGGCTGATCCTGCCGTACATCTACTTTCAGATTCCGTTGATGATCATCACCTTCATGCCGGCGCTCGACGGGTTGAAGCCGCAGTGGGCTGAGGCCAACGCCACGCTGGGCGGCAGCACCTTCACCTACTGGCGCAAGATTGGTGCCCCTGTGCTCGCGCCGGCATTCTTCGGCAGCCTGCTTCTGCTGTTCGCCAACGCCTTCTCTGCATACGCCACGGCAGCCGCGCTGATCAGTCAGGGCTCGCAGATCGTGCCGCTGCAGATCCGCGCGGCATTGGTGAGCGAGACGCTGCTCGGCCGGGAGAACCTGGCCGGAGCGCTGGCGCTCGGAATGATCATCGTGATGGTTGTCGTCATGACCGCATACTCCCTGCTTCAGGCGCGAACGACGAGGTGGCAGCGATGAATGCGGCGAGTCAGTCAGGTCAGTCAGGCCAGTCAAGTCAGTTGGGCCAGCTCGCCCAGCCGGTCCAGAGGGGCGAGCGGCGGCCGCAACGTCTGCCGCGCACGACCGGTAGCGGCGGTATTGCACCGAGGCGGGGCATCCGCTGGCTGATCCTCGGTGTCGTCGGAGTGCTGTTCGCAATCCCGATCGTCTCAATGGTGGAGTTCACGCTCAGGGCAGGGCTGGCCGGTGGCTACACGTTCAACCACTGGATCGCGATTTTCGACCCGGCGCAGGCCAGCGCCTATTCAACGCTGTTCACCGGTGTCACCAACTCGCTGATTCTCGCCGTCATCACCGTGGCAATCGTGCTGGTGATCCTGTTGCCGACGATGATTCTGGTGCAGCTCAGCTTTCCCCGGCTGCGCCGCGTACTCGAGTTCATCTGCATCATTCCCATCACCGTGCCGGCCATCGTTTTGGTTGTCGGGTTGGCGCCGGTGTACTCAGTGGTCGCCTCCATCTTCGGCAGTTCGGTATGGACGCTCTCATTCGCATACGGAATCACTGTGCTGCCGTACGCCTATCGCACACTGCAGTCGAACCTGGGCGCGGTCGACGTCAACACGCTCAGCGAAGCGGCCAGATCACTCGGTGCTGGCTGGTTCACCGTGCTCTGGCGAGTGCTGCTGCCGAACCTGCGCCGGGGCATCCTCGCCGCGTCATTCATCTCGGTCGCCGTGGTTCTCGGTGAGTTCACCATCGCCTCGCTGCTGAGCAGACAGAACCTGCAGACCGCTCTGCTCGGTATCTCGCAAAGCGACCCGTACGGCGCGGTGGCCTTCGCCCTGCTCTCCCTCATCTTCGTGTTTGTGCTCCTGCTGATCATCGGCAAGGTGGGCACCGCCGGATACCGAACCCGCGGCAAGAAAAGGACAAATTGATGAGCCCTTCCGGAGCCGGAGTCGTTCTCGCCAACATCGCTAAGTCGTTCGGCGGGCTACCTGCGCTGCATAACTTCAGTCTCGACGTGCGTCCGGGCGAGTTTGTGGCGCTGCTCGGGCCGTCAGGCTGCGGAAAGACGACGGCACTCCGGTCTGTGGCCGGACTGGAAGCGATCGACAGCGGATCGATCATCATCGACGGCGTCGACGTCACCTGGCAGCCGACGAGTCGGCGTGACCTCGGCATGGTGTTCCAGTC
This sequence comes from Leifsonia sp. A12D58, assembly GCF_047530025.1. Taxonomy (NCBI): domain Bacteria; kingdom Bacillati; phylum Actinomycetota; class Actinomycetes; order Micrococcales; family Microbacteriaceae; genus Leifsonia; species Leifsonia sp. A12D58. The sequence goes on from NZ_JBLJAT010000007.1 coordinate 83,856, forward strand.
CTACTCACTCTTTCCGCACATGACGGCGGGTCAGAATGTTGAGTTCGGACTGCAGATGCGCAAAGTCGCCCCCGCAGAACGACAGAGTCGAGCGGCCGAAGCTCTCGAGATGGTGGGGCTCTCCGACTACGGAGATCGATTCGCCCATGAGTTGAGCGGTGGTCAGCAGCAACGCGTGGCGCTGGCCAGGGCGTTGGTGACACGCCCGCGCGTACTGCTGCTCGACGAGCCACTGTCTGCGCTCGATGCCAAGGTGCGGCTGCAACTGCGCGACGAAATCAAGCGCATACAGACCGAACTCGGCATCACCACACTCTTCGTGACCCACGATCAAGAAGAGGCGCTCGCCGTCGCTGACCGAGTCGCCGTGATGCGGGCGGGCGGCATCGAACAGATCGGCACACCCGAAGAGCTCTACGGTCGCCCGGCCACGCCGTTCGTCGCCGAATTCGTCGGCCTCAGCAACCGCATCGACGGTGTAGCGGATGCCGGCACGGTGCGCGTGCTCGGACAGACGCTGCCCATCTCGAACGCAGACACCCCGAACGGTCCGGTGAAGGTGTTCCTGCGTCCAGAAGACCTGCGTCTTGCGACGAGCGGCATCAGTGCAACAGTTGTGCTCTCCAGCTTTCTGGGTTCGCTGCGTCGCACCAGGGTCGAACTGCAGGACGGAACGACCCTCTCCATCCAACACAGCGCCAGGGAACGTCCGGCAATCGGCGATCCCGTTCACATCGAGCTGACAGGGGCGCCTGTCGCCGTCGAAGCGATGGTCCCCGGAGACGACGTGCCCGCGGGCGGCGCTGCGGCACAGCCGGTCGACGTTTCTGAGAATGGCTGACGCAGACGCACCACACGAGGATGTCGCCGCACCGTCGGCGACACCATTGGCGCGACACGGACGTTTGCCGGCGCCTTCCGCTGTCGTCGAACTGTTGCGGATAGCGGGAGTCGCCCTTGTCGTGCTGCTGGTCAGCGCAACGGCGGTCGTCGGGTTCGCCATCTGGAACGTCACATCTGGCTTGGGGCCGGGGGTGTCCTTACCGAACGACACCGCAGGCCCGGTGCCGGCGATCGATGCCATCGACGGTGGGGTCAACCTGTTGCTGGTGGGCAGCGACAGCGGGGGCGGAGACCCGGCATATGGCGAACGGGGTGAAAACCTCAACGACGTGACGATGTTGATGCACATTGCGCAGGATCACAGCTCTGCGACAGTCGTGAGCTTTCCCCGCGACATGCTCGTCGAAATCCCGGAGTGCCCGCCTTCGTCCGACGGAACGGCATCAGGCACGGATGGCGGCTTCACCGACAAGATCAACACCACGTTGTCGTATGGCGGGCTGGCGTGCACCGTGAAGGCCGTGCAGGAGCTCACCGGAGTGACAATTCCATTCGCCGCAGAAATCGAGTTCAACGGAGTCATTGAGATGTCGAATGCGGTGGGTGGTGTGCCCGTCTGCGTGTCCGAGCGGATCGACGATGCATACACCGGGCTGGTGCTTGAGCCAGGAACCCACGTACTGCAGGGCACGCAGGCCCTGCAATTTCTGCGCACTCGCCATGGCCTCGTCTCGGGAAGCGACCTGGCCAGGATCGGTAATCAGCAGGCATTCCTGGCGTCGCTCGTGCGCACGATCAAGAGCGATGGCACCCTGAACGACCCGGTCAAGCTCTACAGCATTGCCAAAGCCGCAGCCGACAATATGGTGCTGTCGTCAAGCCTGCAGAAACTCGACACCATGGTTTCGATTGCGGTGGCGCTGAAAGACATTGACCTGACAAGTGTGAGTTTCGTGCAGTACCCGGTTGTCGAAGTCGACGGTAATATCGAGCCGCTGACCGAGGATGCCACTGTGCTGTTCGACGCGCTCAAGAACGACAAGCCGATCTCGCTGAGCGGTACGCTCGGCCAGGCAAATCAGGCGACTCCAACCGAAACGCCGACGCTACCGGCTCCGGTCGAGACCATCGATCCAGACGCGATAGCGGCGCCGGATGCGACAGATGCGGCATCCGCTCTGCCGGCGATACCGCCGACTCCTTCGCCGACTGCCACGGGGCCCCTGGTGCTTCCGCCGAGCATTTCGGGGCAGAGCGCAGCAGAAGAAACGTGCACAGTCGGACAGACGGCCAGCGGCTAGCGATCACGAATTATGCCCCTCCCCAGCACCTTTTCAGGAACCGCTGTCAGTGTGGGTAGTCTGCTATCGGCTAGAATCGTTCGTTGTTCGTCTGATTACGTTGCGTTGAACCTGACGCAGCGTTAGCCGAGCGAGGAGGGCTGTCCGAGCGGCCGATGGAGCCAGTCTTGAAAACTGGTGGACAGAAATGTCTCGTGGGTTCGAATCCCACGCCCTCCGCACCAGGTGCCTGGCATGCACATGACATGAAGGGATCTGAGTGAGCGACACACTGCGCCCCCGCTCGAATAGATCTAGCAAGCAGAACACCGTTGCCCGTCACGGCCGGTTGAAGAAGTCGAATCCCTGGGCCGCCGTCGTGCGAATTCTGGCATCCACGCTCGCCGTCGTTCTCATCAGCACGGTCTCCGTCGCCGGCATCGCCGCGTATGACGTAGCCGCCAGCGTGCAAGAAGGCGTGCATCTCGCCAACGAGACCGAGGGCCCTGTGCCGCAGATCGGTGCCATCGATGGTGGCGTCAACCTGTTGCTCGTCGGCAGCGACAGCCGTGCAGGTCAGGATCCCGCGTTCGGCAATGAAGACGACACCGGTGACCTCAATGACGTCACGATGCTGCTGCACATTTCGCAGGACCACTCGAACGCGTCTGTGATCAGCTTCCCGCGCGACATGTACGTACCGATCCCCGAATGTACCGACCCGGAGACGGGCTACACGTCTAGTGCGATGAGCCGCCAGAAGATCAATACAACGCTCAGCTACGGCGGGCTTTCCTGCACAGTGGCAACCGTCGAGCAGCTCACCGGCCTCAGCATTCCGTTTGCTGCCGAGGTGCAGTTCAGCGGTGTTATCGCAATGTCGACCGCCGTGGGCGGCGTGCCTGTCTGTGTGGCAGAGCCCATCGAAGACGAGTACACCGGAATGTTCCTCGATGCCGGTGAGCACCTGCTTGCTGGCGTTGACGCCCTGCAGTTCCTGCGCACCCGGCACGGTATCGGCGACGGTAGCGACCTGACGCGCATCAACAACCAGCAGGTCTTCATGTCGTCGCTCGTGCGCACGATCAAAAGCGCAGACACCCTGTCAGACCCGTTGAAGGTGTACTCGCTCGCCAAGGCGGTGACCGGCAACATGGTGCTCTCAGACAGCCTTAACAACGTTGACCGGATCGTATCGATCGCGCTGGCCCTCAAGAACATCGATCTGAATGACGTGGTTTTCGTGCAGGTGCCGACCGGTAGCACGGAGGGTGGCGTGGTTCCCCTGCAGGATGACTTCGATGAGATGTTCGCGGCCATCGCTGCCGACCAGCCGATCGCCCTCGGCGGAACGACAGGCAATGGGTCGACGATCGACCCCAATGCGCCGGTCACCGACGCTCCCGCCACCGATACGACGACGGACGCTGCGGTAGACCCCGCCGCTCCTGTCGACCCGAGCGCGACGACGGCCCCGACAACGACAGTGCTGCCCAGTTCTGCCACCGGCCAGACCGCCGGTCAGTACACCTGCTCAGTCGGTCGTACGCTCGACGATCAGTAGCCGATTTCGCGGCATCCGTTCGGCAGTGGTCGAAACGATGCCGCGAATACGGTTATGATTACTGTCGTGTGTTTGCGTTAGTGAGCACCCAGGAACCGTCGCATAGTTCGGCCTAGTGCACCACCCTGCTAAGGTGGAGTACCCTTTACAGGGTACCGTGGGTTCAAATCCCACCGGTTCCGCAGAGAGTAGTTCAGCTTTTTCAGCAGCTGAGTTCACGAAATTCTTTGGCCCGCACAGTTTGTGCGGGCCTTTCGTGTTTTATCCCCGCGATCGGGCCGTGATGATCGCGACACGACTACTTACCCGTCAGCGTACCGATGGCTTAGTTCGCAGGCGCGATGCCCGATCCATTCCACGGGGATGCGACGGGCGTCACTTTTTTGGCGCACGCCCTCTACGCTGACTCCCGCACGACAACGTGCGATCGACTGATCGGCTGAGACAGCTCATCGAAGCCCAGGGCCACCTGGGCCGCCCGGCGACCGAGACCCGCGGCGTCGATGTGAACGCTGGTGAGCGCTGGAACCCACAGTTCGCCCAGGCCCGTGTCGCCGAAGCCGATCACGGCAAGGGCCGATCGAGCATGCAGGCCGAGAGTGTGCATCGCCGCGAGCACACGCAGTGCTACCTCGTCGGTCGCAGCTGCGACAGCCGTGATCTCTGGATGGGCTCGGAGAAGTTCGGCCACATTCTGGGCGGTGCTCGCGCGATCTATCGTCGTGGTGAGCGGGATGACCGACTCGATTCCGGCAGTTGTGGCGGCCTCCAGCGCATGACGAAAGCGTGTCGCGGACAGGTGAGGAGACTGATCATCGGCCTGAACTCCGAACGCGATCCTGCGGTGCCCTTGTTCGGCCAGGTAGGTCAACTGGGTCATTGAATGGGATGCCAGGCCATACGTCCACCCGCCCTCCGGATTGGCAGGGTCGACGGCCGAAAACGGCTCATCGATGTTGACCACCGCGCGGGGGGAGATGGCCGCGATCGCGGTCTGGAGAGCGTTGTCGTGAGCGCCATGCTGCACCAGGAGGCTATGTCCGTGCAGCATCAACTCGTCGCTCATGCCCAAAATGAAGTCCTCGAGGATGCCCCCACCGCGCAGGGTGCCGACATCCAGCAGCACTACTCGAGAGGTTCCCTCCCGTAGTGCGCGCCCGATCCCGTGTGCCACATATCCGAGCGAGCGAGCGGCATCCTGAACGCGGGCACGGGTAGCAGGGGGGATCGTTTGTCCTGCGGTGTCGTTGAGCACGAAGCTGACTGTCGCGGGGGAGACGGCGCTGGCTCGTGCGACATCCTTGATCGTCACGCGTGGAGAGGCCATTCCGTGAGCATAGCGTGCACTAATTCGATTTAGTGACTAACGTCTTAATCCCATCCTCAAGGGATGCCCGGGCCAACAATAAGGAGTACTCATGAAGGCCGTTTACGTTACTGGAGCCGACACAATCGAGTGGGTCGACATTGACAAGCCGACAGCGGGGCCGAGTGATGTGCTGCTCAAGATGAAGGCGAGTGGCATCTGCGGCTCCGACGCGATGTACGCGCACGTCGGAGGCATCCCGCCGCGCCAGGGAGCGACTCCGCTCGGGCACGAGCCGGCTGCAGAGGTCGTCGAAGTCGGCGCAGACGTCGAGGGTATCCAGGTCGGCGACCACGTCGTCATCGACACGATGGCGCTCACTGATGGCCTGCTGGGTTCCGGTGGCGCGCAGGGCGGTTTGAACGAATTTGTCGTCATCAAGGATGCCGAGCTCGGGCGCCAGCTCAGGGTCGTACCGTCTCACATCCCGTGGGAGGTCGCAGCCCTCAATGAACCGATGGCCGTCGCATACCACGCGGTCAATCGCACCCAGCCGAAGGATGGCGACAAGGTCGTAATTTTCGGTGCGGGACCCATCGGTCTCGGAGCGCTGCTCGGGTACCGCCGTCGCGGTGCATCCCACATCGTTGTTGTTGACATCGTCCCGAGCCGTCTGGAGAAGGCGCTCGAGATCGGCGCAGACGCCGTCATCAACTCGGCAGAAGAGGATGTCGCGGCTCGCCTCGTCGAACTGCATGGCGATGCCTCTACGCAGATGCTGCGCGGTGTCCGTCCGGGTACCGACATCTACCTGGATGCCGCCGGTGTGTCGAGCGTGCCCCAGAGCGTCGCCGGCATGGCGAAGCACGGCGCAACGCTCGGCATCGTCGCCGTGCACAAGCGCCCGGTTGAGCTGGACTTCGGTGGCATCCTGATGACCGAGCTCACCGTCGTCTGGTCGATGGGCTATCCGACCGAGATCTTTGAGGTGACGGACGACATTATTGAGAACTGGGAGAAGTACGCCAAGATCATCAGTCACACGATGCCGTACGAGAAGGCGCTGGAAGCCTTCACGCTCGCCGCGACCCCCGGTGCTGCCGACAAGGTGACGATTCTGTTCTAGAAGAACCGTGACGCCCAGTCGCGCATCCCGTATTGAGGGTCTGCGCGGCTGGGCATCTTCTCGCGGTTGCTTGGCCCCCATATACCTCTCACGAATGAGGAATATCGTTAAACCATGAGCACCACGATGAACTTCTACACACGCAAATGGGTTCGCCCCGAGGATATGAACGCTCATGGCACACTCTTCGGCGGTAGCCTGTTGCGCTGGATCGACGATGAAGCTGTCGTATACGCCGTGATCCAACTCGGGACTCGCAGCGTGGTGACGAAGTACATTTCCGAGATCAATTTCGTCAGCTCGGCTCGCCTCGGTGACATCATCGAAATCGGACTGCTCGCTACCCATTTCGGGCGCACGTCGCTGACCATGCGGGCCGAAGTGCGAAACATCATCACCCGTCAGAGCATCTTGACGATCGATCGGATCGTCTTCGTCGCACTCGACGACGAGGGAAACCCGATGCCGCACGGCTACACCAACATCACGCTCGATCGCGACCGCATCCCGGTCGAACCGCCGGTCTAAGCGCGGCCGCCCGCGAAGCTCGACACTCCTAAAATCCGGGCAGAAATGCCTCCCAGGCCCGACGGCGATTGCCCCGCGGATCTGATTCGACCCGATCGGTCTCGCTGATGACGAGGGTGAGGCGGGTGGCTTCGTCATAGTCGGGCCAGGTCGCTTCCGTGGCGCCCTCTGAGACGAACTGCAGCCAGTGGCCGCGCATCCGCTCACCCGCACGCATGAATGGCGTGCGGCCGCCGAGCACTGTCATGGTGCGACCTGCGCTCGTATTCGACCGGTCGAACAGTGCGAGCATCTCGATGCCGTGCGTAGCGTCGTAGCCGAGCATGCGCATCAGTCTGGGCGCCACGTCGAAGCGATACATGTGAACGGGAGCGAACCGTGAGTGGAGGTCGGCGACCTTGACGCTCGGAAACCAGAACGCGGAGTCTCCGGCGAAGTCGGCGGCCGGGCGCGGCGAGGGAAGCCCGGGATACGCCTGGTGCATATTCGCGTGTGACGACTCCGGAGCCTGATCGAACAGGGCGTCGATACGGGGAAGTGATGACGGCAGGATCTCGACCCGCCCGCGAAATGCCGAGCCCTCTCGATCGTTCGTTCCGAGGATCAGCGGCACGCGATGGGCTCGACCAAAGCGAAAGGCATCGATGGGTCGCTCTGGCAGGAAGTCGCCATCGACGACAGGAGCCAGGCAGAAGGTGCCCGGATACTCGTCGGGCACACGCATTTGCAGTTCGAGTGCCGTGGCGTTCAGGTGGCCGACATCCGCTCCCATCAACAGATCGCTGGCCTCCTGCACCGACAGGACCGGCGGTGCTGCGTTCACCGCCGCGGCCGGTGTCAGGCTCCGCGAACCACCGCCGGCCTGCAGCAGGCCGACGAACTCCTCTGCCCAGCGTGCCGAGAGTTCCTTCGAATAGACGGCGTTCGGCGGCGCGCTTTGAGCGATAGCCCGTGCGAAGAGGCCCGCAGCTGCGGGAGTGGTCATCAGCGTGGTGACCGCGTTGCCACCCGCCGATTCACCGAAGAGAGTCACGTTGCCCGGATCGCCGCCGAACGCGCGGATGTTGTCTCTCACCCACTCGAGCGCAGCGACCTGATCACGCAAGCCGAGGTTGCTCTCGATTGGGCGATCAGGCGTCGAGTATCGACTGAAATCGAGATAACCGAGGGCGCCGAGACGATAGTTGAAGCTGACGTAAACGACACGGCCGCTCGAAACGAGGCCCGTGCCCTGGCCGGAGAAGTCCTGCGATGACCCCACGCTGTAACCGCCGCCGTGGATGAAGACCATCACCGGTTTTTTGCCGATGCGTTTTCCTCCTGAGATGGCAGCCGCAATCACGTTGATGCTCAGGCAGTCCTCTCCGGACGGTACCTTCGGCGAGGTGCCTTTGAACTGCCCGCGGTAGATTTGCGGCGCGACTTTGCTGTAGCGGGAGGCATCGCGCACGTCGTGCCAGGGAACCACGGGGCGTGGGGCCCTAAATCGCAGTTCGTTGATCGGCGGCGCCGCATACGGTATGCCCCGCCAGGCAAAAATGCTGCCCTCCCGTACCCCGCGGACAAGTCCGCCGGTTACTCGCACATCGAGATGGCGCCGGTTCGGTACAGCTACCGAGACCGCCGTAGCTGGATCTTCAGCACTGGCGTTCATCTGCACCAGTCAAGCACCGGGGTTCGAGGTCGGCTAGATAACCAATGCCACGAGCGGCCCAGTCACACCAAACGTCCAGTCACACCAAACGTCCAGTCACACCAAACGTCCAGTCACACCAAACGTCCAGTCACACCAAACGTCCAGCACGCCCGAAGGTCAGCAGGCCTGAAACGGGCTGTCCCCTAGAAGCGTGGCTTCTTGTTGTAAGCGATCGCAGCCTGTGCGAACACGACGCCGACGATCATCAGCGTGAAGGTCAGCCCCTGCAGCACACACATGAACACGGGATCGAGCGGCGAGACCGATACCCAGATCCAGGCGATGGCCCCGATGAGTGCGATGACGTAGCTGAAGGTGCTCCTGGCGAAGACGGCGATGCTCGACACGATGAACCCGGCGACGCTCACCTGGAATAGCGGCAGCGGCACATTCGGGTTGTACTGCCAGGTTTGGACAAGTGACCAGACGAAAAGCACGAGAGACACCAGCACGACGATCGTCGCGAGGCCGTTGCCGACGGGCGTGGGCAGTTCGGTGCTCAGGCTCTTGACGAGCGGCTCCTCATCGAGGGGCACCCAGGCGTGATGCGGGTGCTCGGCCTCGTGTGGCGCGGCGGACGGGGTCTGGGTGACTACGGTTTCCTGGCTCACGCGGCTCATCCTACGCTCGCGGTCGTCCCGCGTACAGGAACGATCAGCGGGCGTCGATTGTCGGACGTGAATCCGTCTCATCCACTGAGAGGATGGCTGCCCAGAGATCGGCGCGGGCATGGAAGGTCGCCAAATCGCGGGTGAGCAGTCGCTCGGCCTGCTGGATCCGCGACCGCAGGGTGTGTCGGTGGATGCCAAGAACCTGAGCGGCCGCATCGAACTGGCCGTTGTTCTCAAGCCAGACGCGCACCGACTCGAGCAGGTTCGTGCCAGCGGTCTGGTCGTGCGCGGTCAGGGGGGCGAGGGTGGCGCGTCCCACTTCCCTGGCATCGGTTCTGGCGAGGAACGCAAGCACGCCCTGGCGCGAGATCGTGTCGAACTCGACGAGACCTGGCGCCCCTTCGAGCGCGCGCTGGAGCCCCTGTTCGGCCTGGCCGAGCGCGTGCCTGAGCGCGGCGTATGTTGAGGGGTCGGATGACCCGGCATGCAGTTCAAATGCCAGGCAGAGGTCGTTGACCAGGTCGATCGAGTCGGCCGCCAGGCACAGCACGATGCTGTCGCCACGCACTGCATAGAAGATCGTGCCTGGCTGCGCATCGACGCGCAGCTCAAGGTATTCGGTGATGGCGTCGATCAAATCGTGCGGAGCCGTGGTCACCGCCATCCGGACAGGTTCGACAGGCAGGCCGCCCCACATTTCTGCGGAGATGGTGGAGACCAGCTCGATGCTGCCACCGAGTAGCGCGTGCAGCAGGCCTGAGCGCAGGTGGCTGCGCGCCCGGTCAAACGCGTGATTCTGCTCTAGGGCGAGTCCTGCTAACGCGATGACAGAGGTCACCAGCTCCTGGCTGGCATGGTCGAGGGGGGACGTGCCGCCGAGGGCAAGCACCCCGCGTAGTTTGTCGCTGCCGCCGAGGGTCTGCAGGGTGAGGGTTTCGCCGCCCGTGACGACTGAACTGCTCGCGCGCTGCCCGCGGCGAAGCAGTTTGATCGCTTCAGAGCGCACTGTATCGAGCGCATCGCCGGTGAGGGCGTCGGCTGGGTATACCCGGTCGAGGTTGCCGCCGGCGTCGAAGAGTGCCACCCAGTGATCGAGCTGCTTTGAGAGCTCGCCGAGCGTGGCTCGCAGGCCATCGGGGCGAAGTGCGGCTAGTGAAATGGCGCGCTGGGCCCGCACCGCCCAGGTGTGCCTCGCGTAATTCTCTTCAGCGACGAGGTCGGCGGCCAGTCGTGCAATGGCGATGAACGGCGTTCGATACGGCACTTCGAACAGGGGCAACCCATTGCTGAGGCAGGCGGTGATCAGTGGGTCGGGGGTGCCGTCCCTGATCACCTCGGTACCGAAGCCGAGTCCTGCGATGCCGAGGGTGACGAGCCTGGCCACATAGTCGTTGTAGAACTCCGCCTCGGATGCTGCGGCGTGCGTCCCATCGGCATCCGTATCGAACTGGGTGCCGGTGGTCAGCAGCACCTGGCCCTCAGAGATGAACGGGGTGGGGTCGCGGAGGTCGGAGGCATGCACCCACTGCACCTGGCGATCGAGGGCATCCGTCGGTAGCGCGGATTCCGGCGTGAGCAGGGTGAGGTGCAGGTCTGACTGGCCAAGCAGGCGGCGAAGAGGCGGGGGCATCGACTTCCTTGGGGATGGCGCGGGGGCGAACTGACTGATACGAGTGCGGGGATAGACGCGATGGCGAAATCACCTGCCCTCACTATACGGTGTGGCGATACCGACCGACGATGGCGCTCCATACGCTGAAGCATCCGCATCGAGCCGACTGCCGGTACGCCTCCGACGCCCCCGGCGGCTGAAACACCCCCCTGAATTGGAGTCCCATGACCCTCCTCGACACCGCCTCCACCACCTCGAACGACAGCGGAATTCCGCTCGGCGGACCGTCACTGCCTCAGGTGCGCCGACTGGTCACGTCGATTCCGGGTCCGAAATCGCAGGCGCTCCTTGCACGCAAGTCTTCAGCGGTCGCGGCCGGTGTCGGCACCACCATCCCGGTGTTCACGGTTGCAGCGGGCGGCGGCGTCATCGTTGATGCCGACGGCAACTCCCTGATCGACCTCGGCTCCGGTATCGCGGTGACCGGTGTCGGCAACAGTAACCCGCGCGTCGTCGCGGCCGTCACTGCTCAGCTGGCCCAGTTCACCCACACCTGCTTCACCGTTGCGCCGTACGACTCCTACGTCGAGGTCGCCGAAGCCCTCAACCGTCTCACCCCTGGTGACCACGAGAAGCGCAGCGCGCTGTTCACCTCAGGCGCAGAGGCCGTCGAGAACGCGGTGAAGATTGCCCGCCACTACACCGGCAAGCAGGCCGTCGTCGCCTTCGACCACGCGTACCACGGCCGCACCAACCTCACCATGGCGCTCACCGCGAAGAACATGCCGTACAAGAGCGGATTCGGCCCGTTCGCCCCCGAGGTCTACCGCGCTCCACTGTCTTACCCGTACCGTGACGGCGGCCTCGACGGCGTGACTGCGGCCAAGAACGCCATCACCATGATCGAGAAGCAGATCGGTGCAGCCAACCTGGCCGCCATGATTATCGAGCCGATCCAGGGCGAGGGGGGCTTCATCGTTCCCGCCGAAGGCTTCCTGCCCACCCTGCTTGCGTGGGCCCAGGCGAACAACGTCGTTTTCATCGCCGACGAGGTGCAGACCGGCTTCGCCCGCACCGGCGCCATGTTCGCGTCGGATCACGAGGGCATCGTTCCCGACCTGATTGTCACGGCCAAGGGGATCGCAGGCGGACTGCCGCTGTCTGCGGTCACCGGTCGCGCCGAGATCATGGATTCGTCGCACGCCGGCGGCCTCGGTGGCACGTACGGCGGAAACCCGCTGGCCTGCGTCGCGGCACTGGCCACCATTGAGAGCTACGAAGAAGACAATCTGGTGCAGCGCGCCGCCGACATCGGCACCCTGCTCACTGGGCGCCTCAACGCACTCCGCGTCAACGACCCGCGCATCGGCGATGTCCGCGGCCGTGGTGCCCTGATCGCGATCGAGCTTGTCGACCCGGCAACGGGTGAGCCGGATGCCGCGCTCACCAATCGCGTCGCCGCCTTCGCGCACGCTGCCGGCGTCCTCGTGCTCACCTGCGGTACGTATGGCAATGTCATCCGGTTCCTGCCGCCGCTGTCGATCTCCGACGAACTCCTGATCGAGGGCATTGGCGTCATCGCCGAGGCGCTCGCCGCAGGCTGACCGCTCAACCCAGCCTCACCCGACCCCAGCGTCTGGTGGGGCAGGCCGGGCCCGGCTGGCACCCGCGTATCGTTGAAACGCGGGTCCCGCCGGGCTCGACCCCATAAATTTTCCGTCCTGTGCCTGCGAACCTGGGCACGACGAACCAACGATCTGAATCGCGGGCCAGGCCCGCGAGCAAAGGAGAAGTCTCGTGTCAGAGAAAGAAACCGCGCTGCTGGCCAAGGTTCCCACCGGCCTCTACATCAATGGCGAATGGCGAATGGCAGTCTCCCGCAAGACCCTGCCCGTGTTCGACCCGGCAACCGGCCTTGAACTGACACGCATTGCGGATGCCGGTGTCGAAGACGGCGCCGCAGCGCTCGACGCCGCCGTGGCCGCCCAGGACAGCTGGGCCAAGACTCCGCCCCGTCAGCGCGGCGAATTGCTCCGTCGCGCGTTCGACCTGCTGCAGGAGCGCAAGGACGAGTTCGCCCTGCTGATGACCATCGAGATGGGCAAGCCGCTGGCCGAGGCCTACGGTGAAGTCGCATACGGCGGAGAGTTCCTGCGCTGGTTCAGCGAGGAAGCTGTGCGCATCAGCGGCCGCTACGGACTCACGCCAGAAGGCACCGGCCACATGGTGGTATCGCAGCGTCCCGTCGGCCCGTGCTTCCTGATCACCCCGTGGAACTTCCCGCTGGCGATGGCCACGCGCAAGATCGCACCGGCGCTCGCCGCAGGCTGCACCCTCGTCGTGAAGCCGGCCGAGCTCACCCCGCTCACCACGCTCTATTTCGTCAAGCTGCTTGAGGAGGTCGGTTTGCCGGCCGGTGTCGTCAACGTGATCACGACATCCGAATCGTCAACCGTGTCTGCCCCGATCATCGCCGACCCGCGCCTGCGCAAGCTCAGCTTCACCGGCTCGACGGGTGTCGGCCAGCGCCTGATCGCCCAGTCGGCCACCGGCGTGCTGCGCACGAGCATGGAGCTCGGTGGCAACGCTCCGTTCGTGGTCTTCGAAGACGCCGATCTCGACAAGGCCGTCGAAGGCGCGATGTTGGCGAAGTTCCGCAACATCGGCCAGGCCTGCACCGCGGCCAACCGCTTCATCGTGCACGAGTCGATTGCGCCGGAGTTCGCCCGCCGCGTCGCCGAGCGCGTTGCGGCACTGAAGATCGGTCGCGGCACTGAAGAGGGCGTCACCATCGGCCCGCTTGTCAATGAAGCAGCAGTCGAGTCAACGGATGCCATGGTGCAGGATGCCATCGACCGCGGCGCAACGCTGCTCATCGGCGGCACTCGTCCAGAGGGACCCGGCTCGTTCTACGAGCCCACGGTACTCAGCGGTGTCCCGGCCGGCAGCCGCCTGCTCTCCGAGGAAATCTTCGGCCCGCTCGTCGGCGTCACAACGTTCAGTGATGAGGCCGAGGCAGTACGCCTGGCCAACTCCACCGAATACGGCCTGATCGGCTATGTCTTCACGACAGACCTGGCACGGGGCCAGCGGATGATCGACAGCATCGACACCGGCATGATGGGCCTGAACACCGGGCTCGTCTCCAACGCCGCTGCACCCTTCGGCGGCGTGAAGCAGTCAGGCCTCGGTCGCGAGGGTGGCCTCGAAGGCATCCACGAGTACCTGTCGACGAAGTACACCCTCATCCCCGTTTCCTAGGCCTCCGCCCACGGGCATCCGCTCACCTGAGCCAGAGTTAAACCGTTTGTGAACCACAGGAGTAACACCATGAATCAGCCCAACCGCGAGGTCATCACTCGTGATGTCGTCATCATCGGCGCCGGAGCCTCCGGCCTCACCGCAGCCACCGAACTGAAGAAGGCCGGACTCACCGTCGCCGTGCTCGAAGCGCGCGATCGGGTCGGCGGGCGTCTCTGGACCAACGACATCGACGGCGCAATGCTTGAAATCGGCGGTCAGTGGGTCTCACCCGACCAGGATGCGTTGAAGGAGACGCTTGCTGAGCTCGGATTGAAGACCTACCCGCGCTACCGCGACGGCGAGAACGTGTACATCAACGCTGCAGGCGACCTCAGCCGTTTCGAGGGCGAGATCTTCCCGGTACCGCCGAAGACCGAGCACGAGATCGTGTCGCTCATCGAGAAGCTTGATTCCCTCGTCGCCGAGATCGATCCAGACCGCCCCTGGGCACACCCGCGGGCGAAGGAGCTCGACGAGGTCTCGTTCAGCCGCTGGCTCGAGACGCAGACCGAGGACCAGGAAGCCCGCGACAACATCGGCATGTTCATCGCCGGTGCAATGCTCACCAAGCCTGCCCACGCCTTCTCGGCGCTGCAGGCGCTGTTGATGGCGGCCAGCGCGGGTAGCTTCTCCAACCTCGTCGACGCCGACTTCATCCTCGATGAGCGCGTCATCGGCGGCCTGCAGCAGGTTCCTCTGCTGCTTGCCGAGCACCTCGGCGATGATGTGCACCTCGGCCAGGCCGTGCGCACGCTGCGCTGGACCGAAAACAGCGTCACCGCGCTCACCGACGAGCTCGAAGTGAACGCCCGCTTCGCGATCCTTGCCGTGCCGCCGATCCTCATATCGCACGTCGAGTACGAGCCGCCGCTTCCGCGTCGCCAGCAGCAGCTGCACCAGCACCTGTCGATGGGCCTGGTCATCAAGGTGCACGCCGTCTACGAGACCCCGTTCTGGCGCGACAACGGCCTGTCGGGCACCGCGTTCAGCCCATACGAGCTCGTGCACGAGGCCTACGACAACACCAACCACATCGACCCGCGTGGCACCCTTGTCGGCTTCGTCGCCGACGAAGAAGCGGATGCCATGTTCCGGCTTTCTGCCGAAGAGCGGAAGCTGCGCATCCTCACGTCGCTCTCGCACTACTACGGCGAGCAGGCGCTGAACCCTGTCGTCTACTACGAAAGCGACTGGGGTTCGGAGGAATGGACCCGCGGTGCATACGCGGCCAGCTTCGACATGGGCGGTTTGGCCAGGTACGGCTCTGACCTGCGTGCTCCCGTTGGCCCGATCTCGTTCTCGTGCAGCGACATGGCGGGCAAGGGCTACCAGCACGTCGACGGTGCCATCCGCGTCGGTCGTGAGACTGCAGCGGCCATCGTCGAGGCCGCACGCTAGGCTTTTTCTCACTCGCGGGACGCGCCACTTGGCGCGTCCCGCTCCATTTACTTTTCTTTACGACCCGTACGCCACTGTCGGCACGCTCCTTGGAGCGCACGTCTTATGGCGCATCAAGGAGGATGCATGCGTTACATCGTCGGCTATACGGCCACACCGGCAGGCGCTGATGCGCTGGCTCTCGGCATCCGTTTGGCGCGCAGTCGCGGCGCGACGCTCGACATCGTGCTGGTGTTGCACAGTGAGCACCGGCCGACGCTGGTGCCGAGCGACCCCGGCTACGAGCGGTTTCTGGCCGAGCAGGCTGAGACCTGGCTGACCGATGCCGTCGCGACCCTTCCTGTCGGCTCGGCAGTAGAGACCCATCTGGTTTACGCAGATTCATTCTCCAGCGGCCTGATGGACACCGCAGAAGCACTCGGCGCCGAGCTGATCGTGATCGGTGCGGCACACGACGGAATCCTCGGCAGATTCACCCTCGGCAGCGTCGCCAGCGACCTGCTTCACAGCAGCGAGGTTCCGGTTGCCCTTGCGCCGACGGGTACAGCGGATGTCGTCACCACGACCGACCTCAGTCGCGTCACCTGCACCATCGGAACGAAGTCGGGCGCCGACGCCCTGCTGGCCGCCGCCATCCAGCTCTCCGGCGGAACCGGTGTTCCGCTACGCCTGGTTTCGCTTGTCGCCATCGACCTGCCCGGAAACGCCGGCGACAGCCTCGCCAGCCGACACGGGGCTGTGCATGCCCAGGAAGTGCTCGACTACGCCACTGCGCACCTGCCGACCGGCGTCAGCGCCGAGGCAGAGGTCGTTTTCGGCGACAGTGTCGAAAAGGCCATTACCTCCCTCGACTGGGATCCTGACGAGATTGTGCTCGTCGGTTCCAGCCGCCTCGCCCAGCCCCGCCACCTGTTCATCGGTTCGACCGCAGCCAAGATGCTGCGCGCCCTTCCTGTGCCCATGATCGTGGTCCCGCGCGAATCAACCCTCACCGTAGAGAGCTAGATCCATGACTTCAACTGACACCGCCATCGGCGCGGAATCGAAAAAGGGCATCTCGTCGAAGGGACTGAGCGCCGGCTCCGTCGGTCTCCTCGGCGCGATCGTCATCGGCATCTCCTGCATCGCCCCCGCGTACACGCTCACCGGCGCCCTCGGCCCGACTGTCGCCGAAGTCGGCGTGCAGCTGCCCGCCATCTTCCTCGTCGGTTTCATTCCGATGCTCCTGGTCGCTTTCGGCTACCGCGAGCTCAACAATGCAATGCCTGACAGTGGCACGTCGTTCACGTGGGCGACGCGGGCGTTCGGCCCCTGGGTTGGCTGGATGGCCGGTTGGGGGTTGATCGCGGCAACGATCGTAGTGCTCAGCAATCTCGCGGGCATCGCCGTCGACTTCCTCTACCTGATGCTGTCGCAGATCTTCGGCAACAATTCGGATATCGCCGCCCTGGCGTCGAATCCGTTCATCAACGTTGCCACCTGTCTGATCTTCATCCTGATTGCGACGTGGATCTCGTACCGTGACATGCAGACGACGCAGAAGGTGCAGTACTGGCTTGTCGGCTTCCAACTGCTGGTGCTCGTCGCCTTCGGTATCGCTGCCATTGTGCACATCAGCAACGGCTCCGCCCCCGACCCGACACCTGTCACGCTCGACTGGTTCAACCCGTTCGCCGTCACGTCGTTCTCGGCATTTGCTGCAGGACTGTCGCTGTCGATCTTCATCTTCTGGGGCTGGGATGTCACGCTCACGATGTCTGAGGAGACCAAGGGGTCCCGCAAGACGCCGGGCCGCGCTGCGACGCTCACCGTCATCCTGATCGTGATCATCTACCTGTTCGTCGCGATCACCGCGATCTCGTTCGCCGGGCTCGGCGAAGACGGCATCGGACTCGGCAACCCCGACATCCAGGAGAATGTGTTCTTCGCTCTGGCTGGCCCTGTGCTCGGGCCGCTCGCCATCCTGATGTCGATCGCTGTGCTCTCGAGCTCGGCGGCATCGCTGCAGTCGACCTTCGTCGGTCCAGCACGCACGCTGCTGGCCATGGGCCACTACGGCGCACTGCCCGAGAAGTTCGCTCGCGTCAGCCCGCGCTTCTTCACCCCCGGTTACGCGACAATCGTCTCTGCAATCGTCGCCGCCGGTTTCTACACGGTGATGCGATTCGTCAGTGAAGACGTGTTGTGGGACACCATCACCACCCTCGGCATGATGATCTGCTTCTACTACGGTCTGACGGCCTTCGCCTGTGTCTGGTACTTCAGGCGTCGGTGGTTCACCAGGGCCCGCAACTTCTTCTTCACCTTCCTGTTCCCGCTCGTCGGTGGGCTGATCCTCGCAGTGCTGTTCGTCACAACGCTCATCGACAGCATGGATCCCGCATACGGCAGCGGATCATCCGTCGGCGGCGTCGGGCTGGTCTTCGTGCTCGGCATGGTGATTCTGGGCTCCGGGGTCGTCGTGATGCTGATCACGGCCAAGCGACAGCCGGCGTTCTTCCGTGGCGAGATGCTGAGCATCGATGCTGCACCGGCCAGCGAGCTCGAAGACATCAAGGACTGAACGCCCGTCATCACGAAATAGCGCACCTGCACTTCGGTGCTCACACGCACTCTGCGGCCGTGGGGCTTACTCTCACGGCCGCTCAGGTGTTAACTGGCCCGGTGACCCCCAGTCAGCGCCGCGTGCTCGTTGTCGCCATCCTCTCGTCGTTCGTCGCCTTCCTTGATGGCTCGATTGTCAATGTGGCTCTGCCTGCAATCACGCGTGAGCTCGGAGGCGGGTTGGCTCTGCAGCAATGGGTGGTCGACGGCTACCTCTTGTCGCTCGGGGCACTCATCCTCGTCGCTGGTTCACTGTCTGACACCTTCGGTCGGGTGAGGGTCCTTCGGATCGGCCTGATCTGGTTCGGCATCACGTCGATGGCCTGCGCCCTGGCTCCTGGGGGAGTAGCCCTGGTGGTGGCCCGCATTCTGCAGGGCATGGCGGCTGCCCTGCTGGTGCCCAGCTCGCTGGCACTGATTACCTCGAACTTCACTGGCGCCGTCCAGGGCAAGGCCATCGGCATCTGGACGGCCTCGACAGGTATCGCCGGTATCGCAGGTCCGCTGCTCGGTGGCATCCTCGTCGATGCTCTGAGCTGGCGATACATCTTCGCGGTCAACCTCATCCCCATCACAATCACGCTGATCATCCTGATGCGGGTCGTAGAACCGGCGCGAACGACGCCGGCATCTCGCGTCGATGTGCGGGGAGCCGTGCTGGCGGTGATCGGTCTGGGCGGCCCGGTGTACGCCCTCATCGAGCAGGGGCGATACGGCTGGGGGAGCCCCGCCATCTATTTACCGTTCATCATCGGGCTGGTCTCTCTCGCCGCATTCATCTGGTGGGAGGGCAGGGCGCAGTACCCGATGATGCCGCTCTCACTGTTTAGGATCCGCAACTTCTCTGTGGGTAACGTCGCCACCGTCGGCATCTATGCGGCGCTCACCCTCGGCTTCTTCATCTTCGCGGTGTATCTGCAGGAAGTGGGCAATTTCTCGGCCATCGCGGCTGGCCTGGCCGGTATCCCGGCGACGCTGGTGATGCTTGTGTTCTCGACAGTCTTCGGCACGCTGGCCGGCAAGTATGGGCCACGGTTCTTCATGACGGTGGGACCATTGATCGCCGGATGCGGTTTTCTCCTGCTGATGACTGCCGTACCGCCGATCAACTTCTGGCTGCATATCCTGCCCGGGATCCTGCTCGTCGGACTAGGGCTGTCGATCACGGTTGCGCCTCTGACCGCCGCGGTGCTCGGCTCAATCCATCCAGAACAGGCCGGCATCGGCTCGGCAATCAACAACGCCGTTGCTCGCGTCGCCGGGCTGATCGCCATCGCGATGACGGGCACGATCGTTGGAGCGACTCTCGATGTTGCCGGATACCAGCGCACACTGATCGTCGTGGCGGCGCTGATGTTCGCGGGTGGGGTGGTCTCGTGGATCGGAATTCGCAAGCCGGTCACCCCCGCTGCGGTCGCGGGCACAGGGCGCTAGCGGCTGGGGATCGAGGATGAACAGGTCGAAGGGCGCCCAGACCAAGCCCAGTTTGATCAAATTCAACGACTTTAAACTGCTGGTCAGTGAGCCAATCTTCCGCGTAGTCATGCAGATGACACGCGGCTCGCAGCCCACAGGTGAACCAGTGAGCCTCAGATAGCTGATATAGTTTTCAAGTTGCCTTCGAGCGGTTAGTTCGATCAGGCACCTGCGCCCGTAGCTCAACGGATAGAGCATCTGACTACGGATCAGAAGGTTGGGGGTTCGAATCCCTTCGGGCGCACAGATAAAAGAATAAAAGTAAAAGGCCCCGTCTTCGGACGGGGCCTTTTCTGTTTCAACGCTGCCGGGATGGCACGCGTTGATCGAGGTGCTCCTTCGCTTCGTCGTAGACGGCACCCCAGATCCGTTCATGCACGACAGCAGAAGTGACACCGCCGTCGAGGGCCTCGTCAGCAGCGGTAAGTATTGCTGCCAGACGGATGAGGTAAGCGCATTCTTCAGTGTTGTCCGGGTCGGGAGAAAGCGTTGATTCAGCTGCAGTGAGACGCACAACGTGTGCCCGGTGAGGCGGTCCTGCACGCAGATCAGTGATGGCAATGCCCAGCGCATAAGACGCGACAGCAGCCAGAACGGCGAGAATCCAGGGCGCGTTTGCGAGTGCGAGCGCCAGAAACGCTGCACATGCGACCAGGGGTCCCAGCGCCCGCCATCGCTCACAGGATCGGAGGAGGCGGCGTTGCTCAGTATTTGTGCCAGGTGGATACAGCACCAGCACATGGCGGATTGTGCCGTATCTGCCCACAGATGTCTGAAAATCACCCCACCTCTGCGGACCGTCAAGAAAGAGCGTCAGCTGTCGGCGGGTCCATGAGTGCACTCTCGTGCCCACTGTAGATTTTTCGTTCACCTCTTCATGGTCTGCCGCGCTCAGGTCGGCAGCAGGCAACTATACGAAATCCATGCGCTTGACACACGATTCCTCATGCGAATCGAACGCAACGCACAGAGTGAGAGAGAATGAAAGCCCGGCAATCAGTGCGATTGCAGGGCTTTTTCTTGTTTCAGGAGTTGTACCGGCTGGCCCGGTTGCCCCCAAACACCGTATCCATTGGAGTAATCGCAGTGAAGCACAGATCACGCTGGCTGGCCGCACTGGTTGTTGTGCCGCTCGCGCTTGCAGGTTGCACAGCCACAAACGGGGCGGATGCCAACTCGGCCTCCGGTTCGGGCGACGCGACAACCATCGCCGTCGTCACCCACGGCACACCGGGCGATACCTTCTGGGATGTTGTCAAGAGTGGCGCGCAGCAGGCGGGCTCCGACCTCGGCGTCACCGTCACCTACCAGGGCGACGGCGACCCGGTCAAGCAGAGCCAGCTCATCGACGCGGCGGTTGCGACGCATCCTGATGGCCTCGTTGTATCGATGGCCAACCCCGACGGGGTCAGGGATGCAGTCGAGAAGGCCGTTGCGGCCGGTATCCCGGTGATCACCATCAACTCCGGCCTGGAGAAGTCGAAGGAGTTCGGTGCCGTTACCCACGTCGGCCAGAGCGAATTCATCGCCGGCCAGGGTGCGGGGGAGCAGCTCGCGGACGCCGGTGTCTCGAACGTCATCTGCGTCATCCACGAGGCTGGCAACTCCGGACTCGAAGACCGATGCAAGGGGGCAGCTGACACTCTCGGTGGCACAGTGAAGAACGTGCAGGTCGACATCGCCAACGTCGCAGACGCGCAGAACACGATCAAGAGCACACTGCTGTCCGATCCATCGATCGACGGCGTGCTCACCCTGCAGCCGGCGATCGCCGTTGCAGCGAATCAGGCGATCAGCGAGGCGAACAGCACGGCAAAGCTCGCAACGTTTGACGTGTCCGAAGACGTCACGAAGTTGATCATGGACGACAAGATCCTCTTCGCCGTCGACCAGCAGCCATACTCACAGGGCTACCTGCCCGTCATGTTCCTCACCCTGCAGAAGCGCAACGGCGATGTCGTCGGCGGCGGGCAGCCGGTCTACTCCGGCCCTGGCTTCGTTACCAAAGAGAACGCAGAGCAGGTCGCGAAGTTCGCGACGAATGGAACCCGATGAGCGTAACCAGCACCACAGCAGTGACGGATGAGCGAGTCAGGCAGACCAGCCCGTTCGTCACGCTGCTTCGCCGTCCAGAGGTTGGTGCAGCAGTCGCTGCACTTGCCATCTTTGCCTTCTTCTCCGTCACGACCCAGGCATTCCTGACACCGGCCGGCATCTCGACCTGGCTGTACTCATCGTCGCTGTTCGGCATCATGGCGGTCGCTGTCGCGATGCTGATGATCGGCGGCGAGTTCGACCTCTCCGCCGGCGCAATGACCGGAACCACGGGCCTGATCGTGGGCGTAGTGACAACCCAGTGGGGCCTGAACATCTGGCTGGCGCTGGTCCTCGCCCTCGTCATCGCACTCTCCATCGGCGCAGGCAACGCCTTCATGGTGATGAAAACGGGCCTGCCAAGCTTCATCGTCACGCTGGCGACGTTCTTCATCCTGCAGGGCCTCAACCTGGCCGTGACCAAGCTCATCACCGGCACTGTCGCCATCCAGGGCATGAGCGAGGTGCCCGGTTTCACCCAGGTCAAGACGTTCTTCGGCTCATCATTTCCGTTCCTTGGCATGGACCTGAAAGTCTCGGTCGTCTGGTGGATCATTGTCGTCGCCGTGGCCAGCTGGATACTGCTTCGCACAAAAGCCGGCAACTGGATCTTCGCGGTTGGCGGTCAGGTCACGAGCGCCCGCCAGGCCGGCGTGCCGGTCATGAAGACCAAGATGGGTCTGTTCATGACGACCGCCGGCGCCGGTTGGATCGTCGGTATGCTCCAGCTCTTCGACGTCTCGACGGTGCAGGCCACGACCGGAATCGGTCAGGAATTCATCTACATCATCTGCGCAGTCGTCGGCGGGTGCCTGCTCACCGGTGGCTACGGCTCAGCATTCGGTGCAGCGCTCGGCGCACTGATTTACGGCATGACGCTGCAGGGCATCGTTTTCGCGCAGTGGGACAATAACTGGCTGAAGGCGTTCCTCGGCGGGATGCTGCTGCTCGCGGTGCTGGTCAACCTCTCGGTGCGCCGACAGGCAGGAGTGCGCACATGACCCAGGTCAACCCATCCGCTACCGGCCAGGTGCTCGAGGTTCGGGGCATCGGCAAGAGCTACGGCTCGATCATCGCGTTGCACAACGTCAATGCCAGCGTCGGCGCGGGAGAAGTGCTGTGCGTGCTTGGCGACAATGGCGCAGGTAAGTCGACGTTCATCAAGATCCTCTCCGGCGTGCACCGGCCGTCAGAGGGAACGCTGCTCGCCTTCGGTCAGGAGCGCACGTTTTCCAGTCCGCGTGATGCACTGGATGTCGGCATCGCGACTGTGTACCAGGACCTCGCTGTCGTGCCGCTCATGCCGGTCTGGCGCAACTTTTTTCTCGGCTCTGAGCTGACCCGCGGCGTCGGCCCCTTCCGTCGTCTCGACGTGAAGGCCATGCGCGCGATCACCAAGGAAGAACTGGCCAGGATGGGGATCGACCTGCGCGACGTCGACCAGCCCATCGGCACGTTGTCTGGCGGTGAACGTCAATCGGTCGCCATCGCCCGGGCCGTTTATTTCGGGGCCAAGGTCGTCATCCTTGACGAGCCGACCTCTGCGCTGGGCGTCAAGCAGGCCGGCGTTGTGCTCAGGTACATCGCACAGGCGCGCGATCGCGGCCTGGGCGTTGTCTTCATCACCCACAACCCGCACCACGCCTATCCGGTCGGTGATCGGTTCCTGGTGCTCAACCGTGGAGCGAGCGTGGGCAACTTCGCCAAGAGTGAGATCACGATCGA
The DNA here is from genome assembly GCF_047530025.1 of Leifsonia sp. A12D58. NCBI lineage: Bacteria > Bacillati > Actinomycetota > Actinomycetes > Micrococcales > Microbacteriaceae > Leifsonia > Leifsonia sp. A12D58. The sequence goes on from NZ_JBLJAT010000007.1 coordinate 107,022, forward strand.
CGAGCTGACCATGCTGATGGCCGGCGGCGCGGAGCTTGAAGCGCTCGCGCATGAGCTGGAGCGCGACTAGCTGTACCGAGCTGCATGACCTGCGTCCGAAGCTCATCCCGCTGCGCTGGCGCACAAGAACGCTGGGCGCGCGAAACGCCAAACCCCACGCCCGGAGTGTCACCGACCTCACGACCGGGTGCACTCTGCGGACGACTCGGTGACTGCGGCCAGATATTCGTCGTATACGCACGTGAGCTGAGTCTGGTTCGGCATGTCGCGACAGGCACGGTGTCGGATGCCGTCGCAGCTGCGCCCGATCGTCTAGACCGGTGCCAGCGGCAGGTGTGGCTCTGCCGGCAACTCCACAGTGACGCTGTCGCCGGGCTCGACAATGCCGCCGGCGAGCACGATGCTCATCACGCCGGCTTTCCGCACCACGTCGCCGTTCTCGTCTCGACCGAGGACGGCCTTCATGAGCCCGGGCTGAAACGTGTTGATCTGTGCGCAGGGGTTGCGTAGCCCGGTCACCTGGACCGCGGCGTCGGCGCCGAGTCGCAGGATCGTGCCCTGGGGGAGTGCCAGCAGGTCGATGCCCGTCGTGGTGATGTTCTCGCCCATGTCGCCGGGCATGACCGAGAAGCCCGCTTCAGCCACTTCGTCGAAGAGCTCGCTATGAATCAGGTGCACCTGGCGCAGGTTCGGCCGGTCGGGATCGCCGAGCCGCGACATGTGCTGCACCGTCACGCCGCTATGCGCGTCGCCTTCGATTCCAATGCCGGCCAGAAGCGTGACCTGCCCATGAGGCTGCTTGGAGAAACGGTGCGCGCCATCGCGGTTCACTGAGATGACGACAGCTTCAGGAGCGATGACATTCATGTGACCGATCCTCCCAGACGTGTGGTCTCCGTGGCTAGAAGACCCACGCCAAATCGTTCAGCAGCGTCTGGCAGAGTGAAGAGACGCTTCAACGAGGAGAACTATGCGGTTATTGCTGATCAGACACGGACAGACGCCATCCAACGTGCTCGGCGCGCTCGACACCCTGGTTCCAGGACCCGGCCTGACCGAGCTCGGCTTAGAGCAGGCTGCTGCTATCCCCGACGCGCTGGCCACCGAAGACATCGGTGCTCTGTACGCCTCGGTTCAGACCCGCGCACAGCTCACTGCCGCCCCGCTGGCGGCCAGGCTCGACCTGCCAGTCAGCGTGCGTGATGGCATCCGTGAGATTGGCGCAGGCGATCTCGAAATGCGCCGCGACCGCGAGGCCATCGAGCTGTACCACGACGTCTCATTCGGGTGGGCTGCCGGCGACCTCGATCGACGAATGCCAGGAGCCGAGAATGGTCATGAGGTCTTCGGCCGCTTCGGTGCGGTCGTCGACGAGCTGGCAGGCACCGGTCACGGCACGGTCGCAGCAGTCGCGCACGGACAGGTGATCCGCACCTGGGTGGCGGCCATGACCGACAACGTCGACGTGGATTTCGCGTCGCACCACAACCTGCACAACACCGGAGTCATCGTGCTTGAGGGCGAGCCGGATGTCGGCTGGACCGCGCTCAGCTGGATGGGCGTTGCCCTCGGCGGGCGCCAGCTCGATGACGACGGCGCCACCGGTCCCGGCGGTCAGGCCGACCCCGTCTGAGCACCCTGGGCGCTCTGAACGTTCTCGGGGCGGCTAGCTCTCTGCGCCCTCACGCAGGCGATCGCAGAGGGCTGTGAGCTGCTTCAGCTCTGCCTCATCCAGTGAACCGGACATGTGATTGGTAATCGTGACCATGTGGTCACGTGCCACGCGTCGGAAGAGGTCGTAGCCTGACTGGGTCAGGCCGATGATTGCCCCGCGTCCGTCGGCCGGATCGATCTCCTTTTCGAGGTAGCCGCGCGACACCAACCGGTCGACGAGACGACTCACGCTCGGCTGGGACAGCAAGACGTGTTTATTGAGATCCCTCAAGCGGATGCGCCAGCCCGGCTGCCTCGACAGGTTGAACATCACGTCGTACTCGTTGAGTGAAATCTCCTTGGATGGGAAATCCGCTGCCAGGCTGCGCATGATTGCGACCTGCGCGCGGAAGAGCGATTCCCACGCAGCAACTACCACTGCTCGATCTGCCACGCTTCTGCCTCCCCAGTGCGACCTGCTGAAATGCGGTCGATCCACCCCTGAACTCCAACAATAGGCACTCCAGAGACGGGTGTGGTGCAGCACTCGGAAACACCCCATTGAAAACTCATAGAAAAATAACGAATAGATAACTAGCGCCCGTTACCGGTTCGTTATATATTCGTAGTGCGTCAACCGTTTGCTGTGGCGGAAGACGTGAAATGTGATTGCAGGACACTCTTGGTGCAAGGGAAGAGGGTCGGTCGTTAGCCTCTACGATCGGCCCTCAATCACGTTAACCCCGTGGCTGCAATCGCGGTCAGGTACCTCGAATAGAGTGAAGCTATGGCTGTAGACCCGAAGAACACCACTGGATTGACCAAGGATGCCGGCTGGGAGGTCGGCGTACGCAAGACTGTTGCGGCATCCCCCTCGGTCGTGTGGGACTTCCTGCTCGGCGACGGGCTTGCATTGTGGCTCGGCAAGACCGAGCTTCCCACCGAAAAGGGTGCTGCTTACGCGACCGAAGACGGCGTCAAGGGCGCCATCCGCTCACTCACTCCCGGCTCGAAGCTCAGGGTGAGCTGGCGTCCGGACGATTGGCCGCACGACACCATCCTGCAGGTGACGGTCAAAGAAGCACCGGGTGGAACAACCATTGGCATCCACCACGAACAGCTGGCCGATCGCGACGAACGTCGAATGATGCTCGGGCACTGGAAGAACGTCGTGGACGATCTCGCCCACGCACTCGACCGCGCGTAACTTATTCGTGTCCAGGCCGCCTCGGCGGCCTGGATCAACCGCAGCCTAGAACAGGTCGGGGCTCGGCGTGGTTGCCTGGTGGATCGACACGTCTGCGTGACGGTCGAAGCGGTAGCCGATTCCGCGTACGGTGCGCACGATGTCTTCGTAGCGGCCGAGCTTGGCGCGCAGGCGGCGAACGTGAACGTCGATGGTGCGCTCGTTCGGGGCATCCTCTTCGTCAGCTGCGTTCCACAGTGACGAGATGAGCTCCGCGCGGTCGATCGTGCGGCCCTCGCGCAGTACGAGGTACTGCAGCAGCTCGAACTCCTTGTAGGTGAGTGCAGCCGGCTCGTTGTCGAGGATCACGCGCTTGCGTGAGATGTCGACGACGACGCCGCCCGGAGCGCTGTCGAGTTCGTCACCGGCACTGCGGTGCCTGGCCAGTGCTGCCGGGTCCTGCAGGGCGAGGCGCACGACGTCGACGTCGCGTCCGCCCGCGCCTTCGGGAGCGAGGGCGACGGCAGCGTAGGTTTCAGCTGACGGTGCTACCTCGGCCGCGAGGCTCTTCAGGGCTTCGACCAGGCGGTGCAGGCTTGTGCCTGCTGCGGCCGCCTTGGCCTCGTCGATTCCGACGTAGAGCACAAAACCGCGCGCCTCTGTGCCGTCTGGGACTGCGCGGATGCGGGGTGCCGCCGTCGGTGCGACGGTGGGGGCCTGGGCGAGAGAGAGCTCCGGGCGGAAGTTGCGGACCTGGCGGGCGGTGTCGATGTGTGCGAGTGACATGGGAGTAATCCTTTGGATGTGTAGGGGGAACCCGGCTCGATCGAGCGTGAAATGGGTTCGGCAAGACGCTGGTCCCCGACTAAGAAGAGCGGGTGACCGTGAAGCAAAGCGATCGCAATGCGACGCTTCGAGAGCTCTACCTGCCTGCTGGATTCAGCGGCGGGAACTCGGCGAGAGTGCTTGCTGTGTTAGCGACACATTCGGCAACACATGGCAACGCGCATGCCTGGCATCATCATGCCGGCATTCCCAGGGGCCTCGAGGGAGGTCAGGGGGCGTGCAGTGGTTGTCATAGCAGCGAGTAAAGCCCACTGTTACGGCAGGTGTCAATTCCATGACGGTCAATGACGCCCTGTGACGCGAACCACGTTCACTGGCGCCGATAGCATTTGGGAGATTCCTCGACCAAGCGTGGATTGAAAAAGGATTCTTTGATTGAAATGAATTTCGTCAAAGTTTATTGAAAGAATCTCGCCACGGCGTGTCTCTGGTCGCAGAAACTGCGCATCTGGTCACGCCGGGTAACACAAGAGCTGCCCAGGGCGCATTGACTCGACGCGCCCTGGGCAGCTCAGTTCAATTCGGATAAGACGCGGGGGAGACCCCGATTAGACCAGACCGTAGAGGCGGTCACCGGCGTCGCCCAGGCCAGGAACGATGTAGCCGTTCTCGTCAAGCTTGTCGTCGACGGCGCCGAGCACGATAGTGACCTCACGGCCCTCCAGCGCCTTCTCGACGGCGGCCAGGCCCTCGGGGGCGGCCAGGATGCAGATGGCCGTCACGTCGACGGCGCCGCGGGCGAACAGGAAGTCGATTGCGGCGATCAGTGATCCGCCGGTGGCGAGCATCGGGTCGAGCACGAAGCACTGGCGGTCTGACAGATCGTCCGGCAGACGCTCGGCGTATGTCGTCGGCTCAAGCGTCTCTTCATTGCGGGCCATACCGAGGAATCCGACCTCGGCAGACGGCAACAACTTGACCATGCCCTCGAGCATTCCGAGGCCTGCACGCAGGATCGGCACGATCAGCGGCTTGGGATCGCTGATCTTCACTCCGTGGGCAACGGCGACAGGGGTCTGCACCGTAACGTCCTCGACGCGGACGCCGCGGGTGCCCTCGTAGGCAAGGAGGGTCATGAGTTCTTCGACGAGCGAGCGGAACATCGGAGACGAAGTCTCTTTGTCGCGGAGCACCGTGAGCTTGTGAGTGATGAGCGGGTGGTCGGCAACGTGGACTCGCATAGGCTTAATAATACGGTTTGGGAGGATGCGTGGTCGCTGTGAAGCACGAAGAATGGATGCGACTTGCCCTCGCCGAGGCTCGCGCGGCCCTGTTGAGCGACGATGTTCCCGTCGGAGCGATCGTGTTGGACGCCTCAGGAGCCGTTATCGGCCGCGGACGGAACGAACGTGAGCTGCACAGGGATCCGACAGCTCACGCCGAGATCGTCGCCATACGCGAGGCCGCGGCGGCGCTGGACGACTGGCATCTGACCGGATGCACGCTGGTCGTCACGCTCGAGCCCTGTGTCATGTGTGCGGGCGCAATTCTGGCGGCCAGGGTGCCGACTGTGGTGTTCGGCGCCTGGGACGACAAGGCCGGCGCTTCCGGGTCGGTCTACGACGTGCTGCGCGACCGCCGGATGAATCATCGCTCCGAAGTGTTCACTGGCGTGCTCGGGCAGGAATGCGCCCTGCTGCTCACGCAGTTCTTCGAGGATCCAGCCCGTCGAGCCACTCGCTGAACATCCGGGCGGATGCCGTCTGCATCGGCTCTGAATACCGAGCGCGGTCGTCGCGCATGGTCGCGGCGTCCAATCCGACGGCTGCCAGCTCGTCAGGGGCATCCTGAAGCCACTCCTCATGCATCTGGCTGGTGATCTCGGGGTGGAACTGCACGGCAAGTGCCCAATTCCCGATACCGAATGCCTCATTGCCGTACTGGGGAGAGCCGGCGAGCCGGGTGACGCCCTGCGGCAGATCGAACGTGTCGCCGTGCCACTGCATCATCGGCACGCCTGAAACGTGGCGTACGGGAGAGTCTGCGCCCTCGGGAGTGGGTTCGACGCTGCGGTAGCCGATCTCGGTGGTTTCGCCCCGGTACACAGCAGCTCCGAGAGCGCTGGCCATCAGCTGGGCGCCAAGGCACACGCCGAAAACGGGCTGCTCCGAGGCGATCCGACGCTTGATCAGTACGACCTCGTCACGGATGACGGGAAACTCGTCGTCGTCGTACACGCCCATCTCGCCGCCGAGCACGACGACGAGGTCGGCCTCGTCGGCATCCGTCGCTGAGACACCGTCGCTGACGGTGTCGATGTAGCGGATGCTGTACCCGTGCTCAACCAACACGGGCTCAAGGTTGCCGAGGTGGATCTTCGCTTCGTGCCGAAGCACGAGTGCGGTGCGGGTCACTCACGACCCTTGATGAAGATGGTGTCGGTGGGCGGGCTGGCCAGCGACGGGTCAATCCAGACGTCAGGTTCGATGTAGATGGTCCTGGCGGCAGGGACCGCTGCCCTGATGCGGGCTTCGACCTCATCGATCGAGTGGGCGACATCAGCGAACCGGCTGTTTGAATCGAAGGCGAGCTTGGCAGCGACGAGCAGCTCGTCAGGGCCGAGGTAGAGCGTCTTCATGTGGATGATGCGCTTGGTTTCAGGGCCGGCCATGACCGCCTTCTCGATGGCAACAACGTCTTCATCGTTTGCGCCCTCGCCGACCAGCAGGCTCTTGGTCTCGATGCCCAGGATGATGGCCACGGCAACGAGCAGGGTACCGATGGCCAGGGTTCCGATCGCGTCCCAGACCGAGTTGCCCGTGATCACGGTCAGGCCGACACCGAGCAGGGCGAAGACCAGACCGATGAGTGCTGCGACATCCTCGAGCAGTACGACGGGCAGCTCGGGTGCCTTGGCGTGACGGACGAACTTCACCCAGCTTTGGCCATTTCGCAGCAGGTTCGACTCCCTCATCGCCGTGCGTAGCGAGAAGCTCTCGAGGCCGATCGCGATGAGAAGCACCGTAATGGGCAGCCAGGCCATTGTGAGTTCGTGCGGGTGCTGCAGCTTGTCGATGCCCTCGTAGATCGAGAAGACACCACCGACCGAGAACAGGATGATCGAGACGACGAACGCGTACACATAGCGCTCGCGACCGTAGCCGAACGGATGCTCCTGGTCTGCCTTACGGCGCGACTTGCGACCGCCGAGCAGCAGGAGCAGCTGGTTGCCGGAATCGGCGAGGGAATGCACTGATTCTGCGAGCATCGAGGCAGATCCAGACACGGCCCAGGCGATCAACTTGGTGATCGCGATTCCCATGTTGGCTGCAAAAGCAGCCAGGATTGCCTTGTTGCCACCCGATGCACTCATGGTGCAATTCTAGGGCCGGGTGTTCGTGAAAATCGGCCAGAAAGTACACTGGGCGCATGACATCTGCTGCCCCCGTGACTCTGCCGACCATCGCCTTCCTCGGGGCCGGTTCCATGGCGAGAGCCGTGCTGAGCGGCCTTCTTGCGCCCCACGTCACGGTTGACGGTGGCATCAGGGCCACCAACCGTTCAGCAAGCAAGGCCGCAGAGCTGACGGAGCTCGCCGGGGTCACCGCTATGGCCACCGAGAACTATCCAGACGCCAACCGCACGGCGGTTACCGGCGCTCGCATCGTTGTCGTCGCGGTCAAGCCGGCTATGGTGCCAGACCTCCTCACCGAGATCGCAGACAGTCTCGAGCCCGATGCACTCGTCATCAGCGTTGCCGCTGGCGTGACGATCGCCACGTTCGAGAGCCGCCTGCCTGAATCGGTTGCTGTCATCCGTTCGATGCCGAACACGCCGGCCGTCGTCGGCAAGGCCGTGACAGGGCTGTCGGCCGGAACCCGATCGAGCGACGCCGACCTGGAGCTGGCTCGCGCACTCTTCGACACCGTCGGCGACGTTCTCGTGGTTCCCGAGGACAAGCTCGATGCCCTCAGTACAATCTCGGGATCCGGTCCCGCCTACGTCTTCTACCTGATCGAGCAGCTCACTGCCACGGCAATTGACAAGGGTTTCACCCCGGAGGAGGCCGCGACGATGGTCAACGGAACGTTCCTCGGGGCCAGCATGCTCCTTGCGGCATCCGATGACTCACCGGCCGAACTGCGCCGCAGGGTGACGAGCCCGCACGGCACAACAGAGCGTGCTGTGCATAAGCTTGAGCAGGCGGACGTCAAGCACACGTTCGATGTGGCAACGGATGCTGCCCTCGCGAGGGCGCGCGAACTCGCCGCCGGCTAGCCGAGCGTTTAAGAACCGAGGGCCGCGAAGCGCTCGATGTCGCCCTCCGTGCCAGACACGATGATGAGGTCGTGGTTGGAGACGACAGTGTCTGCCGTTGCGTAGGTGAACGGCTTGCCAGGGCTCTTCACCCCGACGACGGTGACGTTGTGCTTGGTGCGCACGCCGGACTCGGTGAGGTTGAGGCCACGGATGGGCTTGGGTGGATACATCTTTACCAGGGCGAAGTCGTCGTCGAACTCGATGAAGTCGAGCATGCGGCCAGACACCAGGTGCGCGACGCGTTCTCCGGCCTCTGCCTCCGGGTAGATCACATGGTTGGCGCCGATGCGCTCCAGGATCTTGCCGTGCGACTGCGAGATGGCCTTGGCCCAGATCTGCGGGATCTTCAGGTCGACGAGGTTCGCCACGATGAGCACACTGGCTTCGACCGATGATCCGACTGCGCAGACGGCGATCGAGAAGTCTTGTGCGCCGATCTGACGCAGGGCGTCGATCGACTTGGCGTCGGCTTGCACGGCGTGCGTGACCCGCTCTGACCACTTCTGCACGAGGGCCTCGCTTGAATCGACGACGAGAACTTCTCGGCCGAGTCGGTCGAGCTGCCCGGCGGTCGCCGCCCCGAATCGACCGAGGCCGATTACCAGTACGGGAGCGTCGTGCTTAATGCGGTCAACCAACGATGGGCCTTTCTTCGGGGCGCTTGAACAGTTGCCTGCTCTGGCTCGCCGCCAGTGCTGCGGCGAGAGTCACTGTACCAACCCGGCCCATGAACATGGTGGCCGCCATCACGTAGACGCCCTCAGGGGGCAGGCTGGCGGTGAGCCCCGTTGAGAGGCCGCAGGTGGCGAATGCCGAGATCACGTCGAACAACACAAAGTCGAACGGCGCCTTGGAGATCTGCAGGATCAGGATGCTGCTGACAGCGACAGTGGTCGCGCCCCACAGCACGACGCTGACGGCCAGGCGAAGAACGTCACCGGGAATCCGTCGGCCGAATGCCTCCATGCTTTCGCGGCCGCGCGCCTCGGCAAACGCGGCCAGGAAAAGCACGGCCAGAGTGGTGACCTTGATACCGCCGGCTGTCGAGGCCGAACCGCCACCGATGAACATCAGCATGTCGCTGAGCAGCAGGCTGGAGCCGTGCAGATCGGCCACGTCGATGGTTGCAAAACCACCGGATCTCGTCATCACAGACATGAACAGCGATTGGAATATGGTGTCACCGGCACCGAGTGACCCGAAGGTCTTCGGGTTGTCGAACTCCAGGATGATGTAGAAGATCATGCCGGCGAACATCAGCAGGATGGTGGTGAGCAGCGTTATCTTTACGTGGATCGTCCAGCGCCTGGGTTTGCGCCAGCCGCGCGCGAACGCATAGATGACCGGGAATCCGAGGCTACCGAGGAAGACGCCCAGCATGAGGGCGCCGAGGAACCAATAGTCGTTGGCGAATGCGTCGAGTCCTTCGACGTTCGGATTGAACCCGGTGTTGGTGAAGGCCATCGCCGAATAGAACATGCTGTGCCATACAGCTTCACCCAGGCCGACGCCGTCGATGAGCATGCGGGGGAACAACAGGAGTGCGATGCCGACCTCAATGACCAGCGCGCTGATCGCGACGGTCAGCAGCAGATTGCCCACCTCGCCCAGACGAACGGCCTGACCTTCGGCCACCGGGCCGACGTGGAGGCGTGACGGGTTCGAGTCGCTGGCTGCCATCAGCTTGGCCCGCAGGCCGAGCCGGCGCGAGATGACCAGGCCCATGATCGACGCGAGCGTCAGCACGCCGATGCCGCCGACGTTGACCCCCACGAAAACCAAGCCGTTGCCGAACGGCGACCAGTGAGTGGCCATGTCGACAGTGGAAAGACCCGTGACGCAGATGACCGAAACCGCGGTGAAGAGCGCGTCGTGCAACGCAGTGGACTGCCCGTTCGCTGCCGCGATCGGCAGCGAGAACAGCAACGTGAACAGCAGGATCAACGCGGTGAAGACCAGGATGGCAAATCGCGAGGGCGAGGAACGAACCAGTCCGTCGATTGCGTCGCGGATGCGGCCGTACCAGGTGTTCGAGTGCTGGTCTGTGCGGGGGCGTAACGTGCTCATGTGCAGCGGATACCCCCATCATATTTGTGGCCACTGGCGACTTGACATGGTACTACCCATCGGGAATGACTAGCCTTATGCCATGGCAGATATCTTTGACGTTGTGGCGGACTCGACGCGGCGTGACATCCTGCACATACTTCTTGAGCGATATAACCAGGCTGGGGAGGCGGGCGGAGAGATCAGTGTCTCCGATATCGTCAGCCAGCTCGGCCTGAGCCAGCCGACAGTCTCCAAGCACCTGAAGGTGCTGCGCGAGGCCGGTCTGGTCGGAGTTCGCGAAGAAGGACAGCACCGTTTTTATCACCTCGACTACTCTCCCCTCGAAGCGATCGAAGACTGGCTGATCCCGTTCCTCAGCGTCGATTTCGATGCAGAGACGGCCGCGGCCCTGGCCGAGTCAGACATCGGCCTGAAAGATGAGCAGCGCGCATTCGCAACTGCGATCGGCAAGGCCATCGCAGACACCTCGTATCAGGTGACGCATGTGGTGAAGGATGCCACCCCCCGAAAGTGGCGGAAAAACGACTAGACGCTACTGCTGACTGGATCTAGAGTTACCAACTAACACGCGAGTAACTCCAGTAACAGCATGCGCGTGCGGCTCATTCGCCGTCAGTAAGGACCACAGGACATGCCACGGGATCTTTCAGAAGTGCGCTTTCTCACAGTCGCAGAAGTGGCTGACATGATGCGCGTATCCAAGATGACGGTGTACCGCCTGGTGCATGCCGGGGAGCTTCCCGCCATCCGTTTTGGTCGCTCTTTTCGGGTGCCAGAATCGGCAGTTGCGAAGGTTCTAGACCAGCCAATCTCGTCTGAGGCGTCGAGCGCCTGATTTTTTCCGATAGAATGGGCTTTTCGTGTCAGTCGCGAATCCCGCGACTATTCCAAATCTTGTGAGGTCCGTGTGGGTTCTGTAATTAAGAAGCGACGCAAGCGCATGGCGAAGAAGAAGCACCGCAAGCTGCTTCGTAAAACTCGTCACCAGCGTCGCAACAAGAAGTAGTCAGTCCAATACTGCCTACTGGCGTGAGCGTCAGGCCCTTGTGGTCTGGCGCTTTTTGCTTGCCCTGATCGCGGCTTTGATGCTCGAGGGCTTCATCTTCATGACTGGCCAGCTGCGAGCTGTGGCATACCGCAGCAAGGTGGCGTCAGGGTTGACGACCACAGGGTGGCCGACGAGGTTCAGTAGCGGGATGTCGTTGTGCGAGTCGGAATACGCCCAGCAGTCCGCGGCGGTGATGCCCGTCTGGTCGATGATCGACTGCGCAGCTTCGGCCTTGTGGATGCCATGCATCACTGTGCCGGTCAGGCGGCCGGTGAAGACACCTTCTGTCGACTCGAGCACGGTTCCCACCGCACCGGTGCAGCCCAGCCTGTCTGCAATGACGTCGGCGATCTCCTGGGCTGTCGCGGTGATCAGCCAGACTTCGCGGCCGGCATCGAGGTGTTCGTGCGCGACGGCGACAGTTTCAGGCCAGAGGCGCTGAGTAAGTCTGCTGTCGAAGATCTCGTGGCTCAGTGAGATGAGTTCACTGCGGCTCCGCCCGACGACAACCTCAAGGGCCCGGTCGCGAACGGTGTCGAGGTGGGCCCGGTTCTCGCCGACTGCGACGAAGCGTGCCTGCTTCCAGCCGAACGACAGTATGTCTCGCGCGGTGATGAACTTGCTCCGCCAGGCGCCGATGCCGACGTGGTACAGGCTGGCACCGCGAAGCAGCGTGTTATCGACATCGAAGAACGCTATTGAGCGGGGAGCTGGCGCGGTAGACATATGTGCGAACGATTCTAGTTTGAGCGGATACTTTCGTGTCGGGAATAGGCTGAACGGATGTCTACAGTTCACCTCACCCTGATCGGGAAGCCTGGTTGCCATCTCTGCGACGATGCGCGCGCCGTGGTGCACAATGTCGTCGGCGCTCTCGCAGACGCTCCAGCAGCCCCTGAGGTCGTGCTCACAGAGCTTTCGATCCTTGACGACGCCGAGCTGCATGAGAAATACGTTGAAGACATCCCCGTGTTGCTCATCAACGGCAAAGTCCACAACTATTGGCGCATCGATCCCGAGCGCCTCCGCACGGCCCTTCTGGAGGTTCGATGACCATCCGCCACGTTGTCTCCTGGCAACTCGCTTCGACAGATACTGCAGAAAAGGCCGAGCACGCGCGCCGGATCTCTGAGGAGCTCACCGGACTCGTCGGGGTGGTTCCCGAGATCCGCGCTCTGCAGGTGGGAGCGGATGTCGCAGGCGCCGGCAACTGGGACGTCGTCCTCATCGCCGACTTTGACGACCTCGACGCGGTTGCCCGGTACCAGGTTCACCCTGAGCACCAGCGCGCCGGTGAGTTCATCCGCTCTGTTGTGGCGCAGCGTTCCTGCGTGGACTTCGAGCTCTAAACCAGCACAGAGAAACGGGCCCGTCGAGATTTCTCTCGACGGGCCCGTTTCGTTAGAGCGAGGTTTTCTGACTACGGCAGCAGGCGCGTCGGGCCGCGGAAGAGGTACGTGACCTCGCGGATCGAGCTCTGGTGCAGCATGAGCATCAGCACGCGGGCCAGGCCCATGCCGAAGCCACCGTGCGACGGGGCGCCGTAACGGAAGAAATCGAGGTAGAAGTCGAGCTCCTCCGGCTCCATCCCCTTGTCTTTCATCTGCTCGATCAGCACGTCGACGCGGTGCTCGCGCTGGGCGCCGGTCGAGATTTCCGTGCCATTGAAGATCAGGTCGTAGCTGTTCGTCAGGCTTTGGTCGCCTTCGTGGCGCATGTGGTAGAACGGGCGGATGCTCGCGGCGTAGTCGGTGAGGAAGACGAACTCGTGTCCGTAGGTCTCCTTGACGTACGCAGCGATCTGGCGCTCGCCCTCAGGGTCCATGTCGTCGTCTTCACGGGGTACCTCGTAGCCGCGAGCCTTGACGATCTCCTTGGCCTCGGCCAGGGGGATGCGCGGGAACGGCGTCGTGGGCACTGTGACCTCAACGGCGAAGAGAGCCTTGATCTCTTCGCCGTGCTTCTCCTTGACCGCCGAGAAACCGGCAACCATGAGGTCTTCGTGAAGCTTCATGACGTCTTCGTGGCTGTCGATCCAGCTGATCTCAGCGTCGATGCTGGTGAACTCGGTGGCGTGACGGCTCGTGAACGAGGGGTCAGCGCGGAATGCCGGGCCCACTTCGAAGATCTTGCCGAAGCCGGCTGACTGAGCCATCTGCTTGAAGAACTGAGGGCTCTGCGCGAGGTACGCCTTGGTGTCGAAGTAGTCGACCTCGAAGAGTTCTGCACGAGACTCGCTCGCCGACGCCATCAGCTTTGGGGTGTGCAGCTCGATGAAGTCGTGCTCGATCCAGTAGGTGCGCAGCGCGTGCTCGAACGTGGTCTGAATACGGAAGATGAGGTTCTGCTTCGGGTTGCGCAGGTCGAGGAAGCGCCAGTCCAGACGCTTGTCGAGGCTGGAGTCAGCAGCGATCGGCGTCTCGGGAATGGCGTGCGAGAGCACCTCGATACCCGAGAGCTTCACCTCGATGCCACCGAGCTTGACGCGCTCGTCGTGCTTCAGCTCACCGGTCACGGTGATGAAGCTGCCCTGCGACAGGCCGGAGATGGTGGTGGAGAGGTCGTCTGCGACGACCAGGCCCTCATCATCCGTCTTGCGGGGATTCACCAGCTGTACGGCACCGGATTCATCGCGCAGCACGACGAACTGCACCTTCTTCTGGTCCCGGACGGTGTCAACCCAGCCGGATACCGTTACGGGGCCGTCGGCCTGAGCGGAAAGGTCTTTGATAAGTACGCGAGCAGTCACACGTCGAGTTTAGCTGCTTGGGTTCTCGGCGAATTCGCGGGTTTGCCCTCCGTAGACTGGTAGTCGTGGTAGCTAGTCAGATACATCTCGTCCGACACGGTGAGGTGTACAACCCCGATGGCGTCCTTTATGGACGGTTGCCGGGCTTCGGTCTCTCCGATTTGGGCGCCAAAATGGCAGCAGCAGCGGCAACAGATCTGGCCGAACGCGGCAGGCCGATCGCCCGTCTCATCGCTTCCCCGCTGCAGCGCACGCAGGAATCCGCTGCGCCGATCGCCGAGGCCTTCGGGTTGCCGATCGACATCGACGAACGCATCATCGAGCCCGCGAACTTCTTCGAGGGCAAGCGCATGCGTGGCAAAGACGGCGCGCTTCGCGACATCCGTAACTGGCCAGCACTTCGTAATCCGCTGCGTCCCAGCTGGGGCGAGCCATTCTCGTCGATCGCCGAGCGGATGCTTGCAGCTATCGACGACGCATACAACTCGGTTGAGAGTGGCGATGTCGTGCTCGTCAGCCATCAGCTGCCCATCTGGATGGTGCACCGCGCACTTGCCGGGAAGTCCCTCGCCCACGATCCCCGCAAACGGCGCTGTGCGCTGTCGAGCATCACCACGCTGTCACGGCGAGGCGACGGATTCACCGAAGTGGCATACGCGAACCCGGCGCTGCCGCTCCAGGCCGATTCGAAAGACGTGGGAGCCGTATGAAGCGCACATCAGGGCTTCTGCTTGTGGGTGTTGCCATGGTCGCAACCCTGCTCGCAGGCTGCACATCCAGTGATTCACTTGCAGACCAGTACCGAGAAGGCAGCAACAAGGGCTACATCGCCGGCGATGGCAGTGTGACCGAGATTGCTGCAGAGAACCGTGGCCACGTCGTGGAGTTCAGCGGCACCACCGAGGCGGGCGAGACGTTGTCGTCTGAGGACCTGGCCGGTCAGGTGGTCGTCGTGAACTTCTGGTACGCCAGCTGTGCTCCGTGCAGGGCCGAGGCAAAAGACCTGCAGAAGCTCAGCGATAAATTCGCTGACAAGGGCGCCAGCTTCGTCGGGGTCAACGTGCGCGACCAGGCAGCGAACGCTGTCACGTTCAACCAGACCTATGGCGTGACGTACCCGTCGGTGATGGATGTCAACGACGGCAGCATGCAGCTGGCATTCAGCGGCAGCATCCCGCCCAACGCCGTGCCGACGACGCTGGTGCTTGACGCCTCCGGCCGAGTTGCAGCGCGCATCCTGGGCCAGGTCACAACGCCGTCGATCCTCGAGACCCTGATCCGCGACACGATCGCTGAGGGCAGCTAGCCGTGGGCAATCCTTTCGGCGAGATCGTCTTCAGCGGACAACTGTTTCTCGCCATCCCCGTCGCGTTGCTCGCCGGCCTCATCTCATTCGCTTCTCCGTGCATCCTGCCGCTCGTCCCTGGCTACCTGGCCTACATCGGTGGATTCACCGATGGACGCACGACAGCAGACAAGACTGACAAGCGCGGCCGCAACCGCCTGGTTGCCGGCGTCTCGCTGTTCATCCTCGGCTTCACGCTGGTATTCGTACTCACCGGAGTTGTCTTCGGCTTCGCCGGATTCTGGCTCAACCAGTACCGCGACCTCATCACGAGTCTGGCCGGGATCGTCGTCATCCTGATGGGACTTGTCTTCGTCGGGCAGTTCAGCTTCGCGCAGCGCACGGTCAAGTCACAGTGGCGTCCGCGCATGGGCCTGGCCGGTGCGCCCGTCCTTGGTGCGGTTTTCGCCATCGGCTGGACGCCATGCGTCGGGCCGACGCTCACCGCCATCAACTCGCTCAGCCTCACCACGGGTTCCCCGTGGCAAGGCGGGCTGCTTGCCCTGTTCTATGCACTTGGACTCGGCATCCCCTTTGTTCTCATCGCGCTCGGTCTCAGCTGGGCGACGGGGGCCGTGTCATTCTTGAAGCGGAATATTCGATTGATCAACGTGCTGGGAGGCGTGCTCCTCATTGCTATCGGTGTGCTCATGGTGAGCGGAATCTGGACAGCCTGGCTGCTCGAACTTCAGGGGGTGATTGGCGGTTTTGTCCCGGCCATCTGATCACTTCGACTCCAAGCCGGCCAAGGTCGACCCGGAAATCACCCAGCCGAAGCTTGGCTTCGTCGGGTGGCTGCGTTGGTTCTGGCGGCAGCTCACGAGCATGCGTACTGCGCTGTTCTTGTTGCTTCTCCTTGCAATCGCCGCAGTTCCCGGCTCGCTCGTGCCGCAGCGCAGCTCTGACCCGAACGGTGTCACGCAGTACTTCAGCGACAACCCCGACCTCGCGCCGATCCTCGACAAGGTGCAGGCATTCGACGTCTATTCGTCCGCCTGGTTCTCGTCGATCTACCTGCTCTTGTTCGTGTCGCTCATCGGTTGCGTCATTCCGCGCACGATTCACCACTTCAAGGCGTTGCGCGCCAAGCCGCCGAAGACACCGGCTCGTCTGAACCGCCTTGCCGGGTTCACCACGCGTCAGGCTCCGGCCGGTGTGGATGCCGCCCAGGCCGTCGACTCTGCCCGTTCGCTGTTGAAGTCCAGGCGCTACCGCGTCGCTCTCTTCAACCGTGGCAATGAATTCTCCGTGTCGGCCGAGCGCGGCTACATGCGCGAGACCGGCAACCTGGTGTTCCACAGCGCTCTCGTCGGTGTGCTGATCACCGTGGGCTTCGGTAGCGGATTCGGCTTCAGCGGACAGCGGGTACTTGTCGAAGGCCAGGCCTTCGTGAACACCGTGAGCGCGTTCGACTCGTTCAATCCTGGCCGGTTCTTCAACGACACCAGCCTCGACCCGTACAAGCTCGCGCTCGAGAGCTTCACTACAACGTACGAGACCGAGAACCTGAAGGCTTACGGGCAGGCACTCGACTACTCTGCCAAGGTCTCCGTCACCCACCGTGGTGAAGAAACCGAGCAGGGTGAAGTCAAGGTCAATGCGCCGCTGCGTACCGGCGGCACCGACATCTACCTGCTCGGCAACGGCTATGCGCCGACGATCACGGTGAAGGACCCAGCTGGAAACGTCGTCTTCACCGATTCGATTCCGTTCCTGCCGCAGGATGCCAACCTCACCTCGCTCGGTGTCGTGAAGGTTCCAGACGGTCTCTCAGAGCAGATCGGCATGGTCGGGTTCTTCTACCCGACCCAGGCGACGTTGGCTTCCGGCGCGTACTACTCGTCGTATCCAGATCTCGAATACCCACTGCTCACGCTGCGGGTGTACTCGGGCGACCTGGGTCTTGACGGTGGCGTGCCGACATCCGTTTACTCGCTGAACACCGATGACATGACCCAGATCGCCGGGGGCACGGCTGAGGCAACGGCTCTCGAGCTGAAGCCCGGCGAGTCGCAGGAGCTGCCGAACGGCCTCGGCTCTGTCACCCTCGAGGATGAGAATCCGGATGCGGCAGAAGGCGACTTCTCCGGATCGGTGCTGCGCTTCGCGTCGTTCGACATCCACCACGACCCGACCCAGGGTTGGGTGCTCCTCTTCTCCGTGCTCGTGCTGCTCGGCTTGCTGACCTCGCTGTTCATCCCGCGCCGTCGCGTCTGGGTGAAGGCGATCGAACAGGAAGACGGCACGCTTCGTCTCGAGTACGCTGGCCTGGCCCGTGGCGAGGATCCGGCTCTCGAAGCTGCGGTCGCCGACCTTGCCGACCGTCATCTGGAAGCACTCGGGGGCACGAACCCGGCTACCGACCTCACACCGACCAACCAACAGACATAGGCTTGCACCGTGACCCTCAACGAGATTTCAGTCCTCAGCCTGTATTCGGCCATGGCCGTGTATGCCTTGGCGTTCATTGCATTTGCAATCGACCTCGCCAAGAGGTCATCAGCGGTGACCGAAGCAGAGGCAACCGAGGCCGGTCGCGCCTCGACTGTCGCTGCATCGGCGGGAGGGTCGACCCAGACCCTCACCAAGCTGAGCGCGCGTATCGTCAACGATGCGTCGACACCGTATGGTCGCTCGCCGAGCTTGCGCGTTGGCGTATCGCTCACCGTGATCGCGTTCATCCTGCAGGTACTGGCAACAGTGCTCCGCGGGGTTGCCGCGGGTCGTGTGCCGTGGGCCAACATGTACGAGTTCGCGATGACAGGCACCGCAGTCATCGTGCTTGTCTACCTCGTCGTCCTCACCAAGGTCGACCTGCGCTTCCTCGGTACCTTCGTGACAGGCCTCGTTCTCGTGATGCTCGGTGTCGCGTCGCTCAACTTCTACGTCGATGTCGTTCCGCTTCCGCCGGCACTGCAGTCGGTCTGGCTGATCATCCACGTGTTCGTTGCAACCCTCGCCACCGGCTTCTTCGCGCTGGGCTTCGCATTGTCGGTTGCACAGCTGCTTCAGCACCGCAGGGAGGGCATCGCTGCCGGTGCCAAGTCAGTTCGCCTGCGTTTGCTGTCGACGCTGCCGTCATCCGTCACGCTGGAGAACCTGGCATACCGCGTCAGCATCGTCGGTTTCATCCTGTGGACCTTCACGCTGATGGCCGGATCGATCTGGGCAGAGAAGGCCTGGGGTCGCTATTGGGGCTGGGACACCAAGGAGGTCTGGACCTTCATCATCTGGACCATCTACGCCGGTTACATCCACGCTCGCGCAACGCGCGGCTGGCGCGGATCACGGTCGGCTTGGCTCGCGATCATCGGCTTCGGGGCTGTCATGTTCAACTTCACCATCGTCAACATGTTCTTCAAGGGACTGCACGCGTACTCAGGTCTCTAAGCAGAACTCAGCTCTCTCGGCAGAGCTGACACGGGTCGGAACAGGGCGCATACGCACTCGGTTCCGGCCCGTTGCGTTTTCAGCCACTGTCAGCTGGCTGCTGCGTTCAACCGGCGATCGTCGCGTATGTGCTGGCCAGTCGGTTCAGCCACCAGGCCCTGCGGTCAGCGGATGCAGCATGGCGCGCCAGCAGGCCGGCATCCGGTACGACCCGCTGCACGGGGATCGATCCGCCGACAGGGACGAGCGGCGACGTGGTGACGTCGGCGGCCAACAGCGACGCGGTGCCGAGGCCGCAGTCGAACTGCAACTCGGGGATGGCCGCGGCCAGGTGTGCCCCCATCGAAATGCCGATCGAGGTATCGAGGGCGCTTGACACGACAACCGGCAGGCCGGTCTGCGCGATGATGGCTAGGGCAGACCGGATGCCGCCGAGCGGCTGAGCCTTGATCACCAGGAGGTCTGCCGCGCCGGCTCGCGCCACCGCGAGGGGGTCTTCAGCGCGACGGACACTCTCGTCGGCCGCGATCGGAATGTCGAGGTACGCCGTGCGGAGGCGGATGTCTACCAGCTCGGCAACGGTAGCGCAGGGTTGCTCGACATACTCAAGGTCGAATTCGGCTAGAGCGTGGATCGCATGCTCGGCTTCGTCAACGTTCCAGCCGCCGTTCGCATCAACTCTGATGCGACCTTCCGCGCCGAGCACTGCCCGCACTTGTCGAACCCGGGCGATGTCATCGGCCAGGGTCTGTCCGACGTTGGCAACCTTCACCTTGGCCGTGCGGCAGCCGGGGAAGCGGGCCAGGACGTCGGAGACCTGTTCTGGCCCAACCGCTGGCACCGTCGCGTTGACGATGATGCGCTCGCGCAGTGGTGCCGGTGGGGCGTTCCAGCCAAAATCGATCGCAGCCCACAGCCAGGCGGCGGCCTCTGCGTCGTCGTACTCGACGAACGGTGAGAACTCTGTCCAGCCGAATGGCCCCTGGAACACGAGTGCTTCGCGGGTGTCGATTCCGCGAAAGCGTGTGACCAGGGGCAGCGAAACCACCTGCGCTGTTTCAATGAGCTCTGCCAATGTTGGAAGCATGACACCAGTCTTGCGCAGTTCTGCCCGCCGTAGTCGGCCAGAACTCAGTCCATCAGATAGCGCTGCAGCTTGGCCACGTTCATGAGCCTCAGCGCCCGCTTCTGCAACTGACGGATGCGTTCCTTGGTGACCCCCTCGATGGCCGCGATCTGATTGAGGGTGAGCGGATCTTCACCCGTCAGTCCGAATCTGGCGTTCAGGATCCGATGCTCGCGCTCCGGCAGCGAATCGAGGAAGAACTCGATATCGGCGTGCTGCAGGGTGCCGACCGCGTAGTCCTCAGGCTGCACGGTGTCGTCATCGATGATGATCTCTGAGATGTCACCTGTGCCGTCGCCGATGGGTGTGTACAGCGAGATCGGTTCGTTGTCCAAGCGCTGCAGCGCTGCGATATCGCTTGCCGACAGCTGGGCGGCGTTGGCCAACTCGGCGTCCGTGGGTTCCCGCTCGAGTTCACCGAGCAGCTCGCGCCGCATCCGCTTCACCATGTTCATCTTCTCAACGGTGTGCACCGGAATTCGGATCATGCGTGACTTGTCGGCCAGGCCGCGGTGGATGCTCTGCCGGATCCACCAGGTTCCGTACGTCGAAAACTTGTAGCCCGAGGCGTAGTCGTACTTCTCGACTGCGCGGATGAGCCCGAGGTTGCCGTCCTGCACGAGGTCCATCACCGGAACGCCTCGGCCTGCATAGCGTTTGGCGATGCTGACGACGAGGCGCAGGTTCGACTCGATGAACCGACGTTTTGCAACCTCGCCTGCGTGCACCAGCCAGGCAAGTTCGCGGCACAGTGTCGGGTCATCGACGGTGTGCTCGAGCTTGTCGCGCGCAAGTACCCCGATTTCGATGTCTCGAGCCAGGCTGACCTCCTGCTCGGCGGTCAGCAACGGGCTGACGCCGATCTTGTGCAGATAGTCGCCGAAGATATCGGTGGATGTCGTCACCCGCTGCGCACGGTCATCATTGGCGTGTGCGGCCGAGGCTCTCGCATCCTGATCGCGATACTCCTGGGCTTTTGCGTCGTCTATTGCGTCTGCGCGAGTCAGGTCGGGATCGACCTGACCCCCTCCCGCGCTCCGTGACTTCGTTGTCCGTGTCGCCTTTGTTTTAGGTGCTTCGATAATGCTCATGAGCCCCCCTCATGTTTTGGAACCCGGGTAGTCCGGAAGTCCAGTACAGCCGGGCGATGTAATGCCCTCAAGGGGATTGACTTTCCGAATCGGGCGCTCTAAAAGGGCCACTCCCGGGTGGTGGTGCCCGCGTAGGCTGGAACCATGACGCATGACGATTCCGGCACCCCTGACGTTTCTGGCTTTGTGTCGGAGATTTTCGACCCCTCCGAATGGCGCGGCGTCGACGGGTTCGACGCCCTGACCGATATCACCTATCACCACGACGTGTCAGGACGCGTGGCTCGCGTCGCGTTCAACCGGCCAGAGGTGCGCAACGCGTTCCGTCCACACACCGTCGACGAACTCTATGCAGCGCTGGAAGATGCCAGAACCAACCCGCGCATCGGCGTCGTGTTGCTCACGGGTAACGGCCCGAGCCAGAAGGACGGCGGCTGGGCATTCTGTTCGGGCGGCGACCAGCGCATCCGTGGCCGCGACGGTTACAAGTACGCCGATGGTGAGTCGGCGACGGGCATCGATGCCGCGCGCGGTGGTCGCCTGCACATCCTCGAGGTGCAGCGCCTCATCCGTTTCATGCCGAAGGTCGTCATTGCCGTCATCCCCGGCTGGGCCGCTGGCGGAGGGCACTCCCTGCACGTGGTCTGCGACCTGAGCATCGCCAGCGCAGAGCACGGCAAGTTCAAGCAGACGGATGCCGATGTCGGCTCATTCGACGCCGGCTACGGCAGCGCATACTTCGCGCGCCAGATCGGCCAGAAATTCGCCCGCGAGATTTTCTTCCTCGCCAGGGAGTACTCGGCGCAGCGTGCGTACGAGATGGGCGCGGTCAACGCCGTCGTGCCGCACGCGGAGCTGGAAGCGACAGCCCTCGAGTGGGCCCGCGACATCCTGACGAAGTCGCCGACCGCCATCCGGATGCTGAAATTCGCCTTCAATGCTGTCGACGACGGCCTGGTCGGCCAGCAGATCTTCGCCGGAGAGGCGACGC
This sequence comes from Leifsonia sp. A12D58, assembly GCF_047530025.1. Lineage (NCBI taxonomy): Bacteria > Bacillati > Actinomycetota > Actinomycetes > Micrococcales > Microbacteriaceae > Leifsonia > Leifsonia sp. A12D58. Next base: position 128,777 of record NZ_JBLJAT010000007.1, read on the forward strand.
GGCTTGCATACGGCACCGACGAAGCAGTCGAGGGTCGGGATTCGTTCCTTGAGAAGCGAGAGCCTGACTGGGCGCCATACCCCTGGCAGTTCTGAGGCCGATCATGCGAGAGCTCAGCGGTATCGACGGGAATTCTCCAGAGGTCGTTCTTGCCCGATTGCGGCTGGCGCTCTCGGGTGAGGGCCCCGCGATTCTGCCGATGGCGCTGGGCGGCGTCCCCCCTGTGCCGCTCGGCGAGGTTCCGCGCACCGTTGCTGTCGTCATCGAGACGTCAGGATCGACAGGTGTGCCGAAGCGAGTGATGCTGAGCACGGATGCACTTCTGGCCGGAGCTGCGGCATCCAGCGTTGCGCTTGGCGGTCCAGGACAGTGGGTCCTTGCGCTCCCCACCCACTACGTGGCCGGCGTGCAGGTACTTGTGCGCTCGATCGCCGCCGAGACGCTGCCCGTTGTTCTTGAACCCGGCCATTTCGATCCTGAAGCATTCGTGGCCGCCGCCCAGCGCCTGACCGAGCCGCTCAGATACACCTCGCTGGTCCCTGTGCAGCTGGCTCGGCTGGTTCAGGCCGCCGAGGCCCGGGGGGAGGTGCTCGACGTTCTGCGTCGTTTCACGGCGATCCTGGTGGGGGGTCAGGCAATCGATCCAGAGCTCATCAGACGGGCGGAGGCACTGGATATCCACCTCGTGCGCACCTACGGGTCGTCTGAGACCGCGGGCGGCTGCGTGTACAACGGTCGGCCGATCGGCAACACCCGGGTGCGAGAAGCTGTCGTCGACGGCAGCAGACAGCTTGAGATCTCGGGCGCGGTGCTGGCTGAGGGCTATCTGGGCGATCCCGCCCTCACGCAGGAGCGCTTCATCGATGAGCATGGAGAGCGCTGGTTCCGCACCGGAGATATCGGCGCAGTGGATGCAGAGACGGGCATCGTGCAGGTCTACGGGCGGGCAGACAACGTCATCATTTCTGGGGGCGTCAAGGTGTCTCTCGACGCTGTGGAGCGAGCGGTGAATGCCATGCAGGGCCTCGGCGCTGCAGTCGCCGTCTGGGCTCCAGACGAACACTGGGGTCAGGTGCCCGTCGTCGTCACCGACACCGTCGACCATCCCGGTCTGCAGGCCGTCAGGGATGTCGTCGGCGCGCAGGTCGCAAAGTCAGCGCGGCCGGCCCGTATCGTCGTCATTGACGAACTGCCGCGTCTAAGCTCCGGCAAAGTGAACAGGCAGCTCCTTGTCAGGATGCTGTCGTCGTAGACTGCCGATCTCGCTGAAGCCGGGAAGTACCATGGGTATGTGGCACAAGGTACGCGACCCTCGGGGTCCAAAAAAATGCAGCGGATGAATCCCGCAGAAGAACTCGGCAAGACGACCAATGGCGCGAAAGCTGCCGGGGCGTCGAAGAGTCAGGGCAAGTCCGGGCATCCGGCGCGCAAGAACGGCACCGTCCCACCCCAGAAAATGAAGCCGGCATCGTTCGGCGACTGGGTGTCTGGTGCACGCCTTCGCACGCTTCCGCTGGCGATCGCGCCGGTGATCCTCGGTACCGGCGCTGCTGTCGTGGCCAGCGAGCCCGGCGTCTATCACCCAGTACGGGCGCTCCTCGCCTTGATCGTCGCGCTCAGCCTGCAGATCGGCGTGAACTACTCCAACGACTATTCGGACGGCATCCGCGGCACCGACGCGCACCGCGTCGGGCCGGCCAGGCTCACCGGATCGGGTCGCGCGAACCCCAAAGCCGTGCTGTACGTCGCGCTGGGCTTCTTCGGCCTTGGCGCACTTGCAGGGCTGGCACTGGTCATTCTGACCCAGCAGTGGTGGTTGCTTCTGGTGGGCGCTGTGGCGATCACGGCGGCCTGGTTCTACACCGGTGGCAAGAAGCCGTACGGCTACTTCGGGCTCGGAGAGGTCTTCGTCTTCGTGTTCTTCGGACTCGTCGCAACGATGGGCACGACATACGTGCAGGTCGGGCGGGTCAACACCGAGAGTTGGCTGGGCGGAATCGCAATCGGCCTGATCGCCTGTGCGGTGCTGATGGTAAACAACCTGCGCGACATCGTGCCAGACAAGGCCGCGGGCAAGCGCACACTCGCTGTACTCATCGGCGACAGGGCATCCCGAGTCGTCTTCTGCGTGTTCTTGCTCACGCCATTCCTGATCGCGGGCTTCTTCTCGCTGTTCTACCCGGCCGGATACCTGACGTTCTTCGTGCTGCTGCTTGCGCTGCCGGCGTGCCTGATCGCCATCACGGCCAAGACATCGAAAGAGCTGATCCTTGCTCTTCAGCTGACCAGCTTCACCGCGTTGGCCTACAGCATCCTGTTAGCGGCTGCTTTCGCCTTCTGATGACGTAGCGGCTTCTGGCCGCTCGGGAGCTGATGTCGTCTCAGCCGTTTCGACGGCGGCGTCTTCGGCTTCTTCGTCAGCGCTGACGGGTTCAGTTTCACGGTGTCGACGACGGTAGATGTCGCTGGCGACGGTGTCGCGTGACTTCCTCAAGAAGATGTACGAGAGGCAGAACCCCACGATCGCGGCCAGGACTGTCGACAGCCAGGGGTCGATCGCCAACAGCAGGAACACTGCCAGTGGTACAGCGAACATCAATACTCTGAGCACCGAGTAGTACACCCATGCAGGAACAGCCTTCATATCAGTCAGTTTAGTTTGGACGAGATGGGAGCATGCTCACTTAGCTCACGGGTGACCGGCCTAGACTTGGGCTATGTCCCGCCTGCTGTTTATCGGCGTCATCGTCGTCGTCGTCCTATCCGTCTACACCCTGGTGGATTGCGCGATGCTGGATCGCGCCAGAATCCGAGGGTTGCCTCGGTGGGCCTGGCTTCTGGTGATCCTCTTCGTTCCTGTTATCGGACCATTGCTATGGCTGTTCATCGGCCGCGGCAGACGCGGGGCAAGTGACCGTGGCGTGCGCCGCTCGATGGCACCGGATGACGATCCCGAGTTCTTGAGAAGGCTCGGTGAAGAAGCGACGCAGCAGGAGCGCATCCGCCGTATGGAGCAAGAGCTGGCCGATCTCGACAACACCGACGGCGACGATTCCGGGCCTGGTACCCATAAGAAATCAGACCCGAGCGATGGCGATATGCCTGGCCGTCGGGATGCCTGAGTCAGTTCAGACCAGCTCGGAGCACGGTTCTTCAGCAGTGCAGACAGACAGCGGCAGCCCTGCGACTGATTTCAGCTTTGCGCTGCTTGGTGAATTCATTCGCCTCGGCGTCACCGACATCGTCGTGTCTCCCGGTTCCCGATCGCAGGCGCTAGCGCTGGCCGCTGCTGAATTCGAACGTGTCGGAGCGGTTCGACTTCACGTGCGCATCGACGAGCGAAGCGCTGGCTTCTTTGCGCTCGGGCTTGCCGTCGAGAGCGGAATGCCAGCCCTGGTCATCACGACATCAGGCACGGCTGTGGCGAATCTGCACCCTGCGGTGCTCGAGGCCCACCACTCGTACGTTCCGATGATCCTGCTCACAGCCGACAGGCCTGACGAGCTGCGAGGCATCCGCGCGAACCAAACGACGATTCAGCCCGGCATCTACGCAGACGCAACGAGGCTCGCCCTCGATGTTCCTGCTCCCACCGGCGCCGTCGGTGATGTCCCTGAAGCTGCACGACTCGCTGAGCTGGCCCTCGGCGCCGCTCTGGCGCCCGGACTGCCAGGGCCAGTACAGCTCAACCTCGCTTTCAGGGAGCCCCTGTCGGCCGCGGTGCAGCTTGATCCTTCCGTTGTCGGCGCTGCCCGTGCTGGCGCTGCCACAGCTGATCCTGCGGCAACCGCAGATGTGCCTGCCCACCCGCTCATCGTTGAGCCGGGCAAGCGAACTGTCGTGATCGCGGGAGCGGATGCGGGAGCCGAGGCCGAAGAGATCGCGCGCGCAGGAGGCTGGCCCCTGCTGGCTGAGGTCTCGAGCGGCGCCCGATTCGGCCCGAACCTTGTCATCGCGTACCGGGAACTCCTCGATGAGCCAGAGTGGGGCGGCCAGATCGAGCGGGCTATCGTCTTTGGGCACCCGACGCTCAGCCGCCAGGTTCCGGCGCTCATCCAGCGTGACGGTGTCGAAACCATTGTCGTCTCGCCCGCGGGCGCCGAGCACTACAACCCTGGCCACAGTGTCGATCACGTCGCAGAGCGCGTGTCGGTGAGTGACGCGGCTCGTGGGGATGCGTTGGCGCGCGAGGCCAGGGCCTGGACAGGTCGCTGGGTCATGGCGAGCAGGCAGATCAGGGACGCGATCGACGAAGCAGAGAATGCAGCGCCTGACGTTGCCGCTGCCTCGTCGCCCGATTACCGGGTGCGCGGCGGGTTCGCGAAGTCCGAACTGGCAGCGCTGCGCGCTCCGGTGACCCGTGGCATTCTCGTCGATGCGCTCTGGCGAGCCACGTGGCCGCACGACCGGTTGGTGTTCGGGGCCTCTCGCCTCATCAGGGTCGCTGACCAACGGGTGCCAGGCAAAAAGATCAGCGTGCACGCCAACCGGGGACTCGCCGGAATCGACGGCACTATCGCGACCGCCGTCGGCATCGCCGTTGCGAGCCAGTCCGGCGACGAGCCACTATCGACAGGTACGACCAGGGTGATCGTCGGTGACCTGACGCTGCTCCACGACGTCGGTTCCCTGCTGCAGGTGCCGGGGGAGTCGCGTCCTCGCCTGCAAATCGTCGTCGGTAACGATGGCGGTGGAACGATCTTCGACGGGCTCGAGGTTGCGGCATCGGCTCCGGCAAGCGCCATGGACCGCGTGCTGTTCACCCCGCAGCAGGTCGACATTGCTGCACTCGCCCAGGCTTACGGCTGGGAGTACACCCTTGCGACCAACCGCAGCGAGCTGGAGCGTGCGTTAACGTCGCCCCAATCAGGTCCGAGCATCCTTGAGGTGCCGCTGCCGCGCTAAGCGTGGGCGTCGACGCTATGCGTGCGCTTCGATGCAACCCGGTGTAACGACGCGGTGTGTTGATGCCCGATGGGCTGCCAACTTCTCGATCGCCCGCGGAGGGCGAAGGGTCAGCACGCCACCGCAATTCGGGCAGCGCCTGTTCTCGAACCGATCGACGCATCCTGCGCACCAGGTGCACTCGAAAGAGCAGATGAACACGTCGCTGTCGTTCGGGGCGAGGTCGCGATCGCAGCATTCGCAATTGGGCCGGATCTCAAGCATGTCGTCATCCTCCCACGGCTGTGATCAGGGCGTCAGTCACGATCCTGGCCGATTCAGCGTGTCGGCTTTCCAGCCGAGGTCTGCCCCTTCAGGCACCTCGAGCGCTTCAAGGGCCGGATCGCTCACGATCTCATCGATGAGCGCGCGGCTGCCCGCCACGATCGTCGAGTCGAAGTCGATTTCGGTCACGACAACCCACGCGTGGTCTGCCGGCCAGATGATACTCGGCGACTGCGGCCAGCGGTCGTGGCTCCAGGGTGAGCGTGAGAGAAAAGTGGGATCATTGAACGTCGTGACACCCGTTTCGAAGAGCAGGTACGCGCGCCCGGGGAGCTCAAGTCGAGGGCCGGCCGCCACCTCCTGCGGCAATAGCCCGGTGCCTGGCAGAGGCTGAGCGCCGTACAGGGCGTCGCGAGTTGCCGATTCTGCCTCGGGCACATCAGCTGGTGATTCTGCCTCGGGCACATCAGCTGGTGATTCTGCCCCGGGGGCCTCAGCTGGTGTGTGTTGCGCCGTTGATGCAGCGAGATCAGTGTCGCCGATAAACACTGAGAACGTCGCGAACCCTGCGGAGCTCACGAGGCCGCCCCAGCCTTCCCAGATCGCGGCGAAGGTGGCATCCGGAGTCGTCGTGTGTGTCTCGAGATGAGTGGCCAGCCGGGAGAGCACGACGGCGTCCAGATTCCCGGTGTCTGGCTGGCTGTACCGCCAGCCGTCGGCATCGATGATTCCGCCGAACGAGCTCTGGGGCGGGTCGAAGAGCAGATGGGACTGCACAAGCGGATGCATGATCAACCCGAACGCTCGCGTCGTGCCGTTCCAGGTAGTCGTCTCTGACTCGATATCGACGGGGCGTGCGGGGTCATATTCGTGCCAACCCGTACTATCGGTGGGCCGATCGCGGATGATGGGGTGAAACACCCTGGCGTACGCCTCGTACCCTCGCGGGACGACCGAGTGCATGTCGTGCCACACGGTGTCCACACGCTCGGCCAGCCAAGCCCCGGGCGTTATGTCGGTGATCCATCCCATGCGTCCACCCTAGGGTGAATGCCAGATCAGGGCCAGAAACAGGCCAGGAGAATGGCAATCAGGCCATCGCGTACGCAATCAGCAGCATCGTCACAATGAAGCCACTGAGGTAGTTGAGCCACAAAAAGCGCTTCCAGCCGGCATTTGCCTCTTCCGAACGCTCATCGGAAACTGAGATCCACGGCAGCGCAGTGATCACGTACGGCAGCGCGAGCACAGCGGCCAGTGGCCCTGGCCAGCCGGTGAACAGCATCAGCACGCCGGCCAGCAGCCACAGAGCAATTGCCAGCCTGACTGTTCGTGCAGCGCCGAGCGCTGTCGCGATCGAGTGGATACCTGCCTCACGATCAGGCACAACATCCTGCACGGCACCGAAGGCGTGGCTCGCCATTCCCCAGAAGAAGAACGCAGTGAGCAGCGCGACGAGGCTCGGGGTCACGTCTGCTCCGACCAGCGCTAGCCCGAACACTGCCGGGCTGACGAAGTGGACACTTGACGTCACGGAGTCGAGGAACGGGATCTCTTTGAAGCGGAGTCCGCGCACAGAGTACGCGACCACCGCGAAGAGACTCACCGCGAGGATCGGCCAGGCGATCGGATGGCTCCAGCCGGACAGCACGAACATAGCAATCAGGAACGGAACCGCTATGAAGATGCCCGTGAGCACGACCAGGCTATGCAACTGAGGCTGGAGCAACGCACCTTCTGCACCACCCTTCCGCGGATTGCGAAGGTCGGATTCATAGTCGAAGACATCGTTGATTCCGTACATCAGCAGGTTGTACGGGATGAGGAAGAAGATGGTGCCGACGATCCACAGCGCATCGACCTGGCCGCCAGCGACGAGGTACGCGGCAGCGAACGGGAACGCGGTGTTGATCCAGCTGAGAGGTCGGGACGACAACAGAATCTGCCGGAATCCCTGCACAGGGTTCAACGCTTCTTTAGTCATCGGAGCCTCCCAATAGCTGCTGATCACGAGTGGCGGGCGGCTCGCTCGAGTCTTCCTTCCCGCCGCAGAGCAGCCACAGTGCGGGAAGCAGGAGCGCAGCAGCCAGCGGGTACCCGAAGTCTTCGATGGGTGCCAGCCCGATCAGGATTCCCGAGGTGTGTTCCTGGGTGTAGCCGAACAGCCCAACGGCGATCATCACGTTGTCAAAAACCGCCGTCATGATGAACACGACGACGACAGCACCGACAATTGCGGGTGCCGACGTGCGCGTCAGTCGGCGTGTCATCACTGCGATCGCCAGCACAATGACGGCCACTGCGATGAACACCGCATTCAGGGCGAGGTACGTCATGTGCGCCTCCTCGTCCCGTGCTGAATGTGCTCCATCAATCGAAGCCCCCCACGATAAAGAACCATCGTCAGGTAACACAAGAAGAGTAAGAAGACCGGCTCTTCGATCGGCAGATCAGGCACGATCTGCACTCCAGTCATGATCGCGGTCTCACCGCGGTAGAAGATCCCCAGCGCGATACCGAAAAGGTCCCACACAATGAAGAAGGCCAGCCCACAGGCCAGAACCAACGCAGCCCTGGCTGGCGCATTCCAGAAAAGCAACGTGTAGCGCCAGTCAAGCAACACCATCGCGCCGAGACTGCCGACCAGGCAGGCGAGATAGACGAGACTCACAGCGGCTCCGGCAGCGGCGCAGCGCTCGGGTCCTGACGAATGCGCTTGAGCATGATCTCTGCGCTGATCAGGCACATGGGCAAGCCAATGCCGGGAATGGTGCTGCCGCCCGCGTAGTACAGCCCCTCGATGTGCTTGGACTTGTTCGAACCCCTGAAGAAAGCGCTCTGCCGCAGTGTGTGAGCCGGACCCAGAGCCCCGCCCTTCCACGAGTTGAGCGTGTCGACGAAGTCAGCAGGGCCGACAGTTCGCCTGACGGCAATGCGATCGGCGAGGTCAAGAACGCCTGTCGATTCAGCGAGCTGCGCGATTGCGCGATCAGCGATGGCCTCGACGACGTCAGATCCTGTACCGTCGATTCCCCCATGGCCGAGGCCTGGATCGGCAGGGACTGGCACGAGCAGGAAAATGTTGGAATCCCCGGCAGGCGCAACACTCGGATCGGTGGAGCTGGGCGTGCAGGCGTAGAACGACGCCGGCGTCGGAACCGAGTGCCGTTTGCCGAAGATGGTGTCGAAGTTGGTTTTCCAATCCTCGGTGAAGAAGAGTGTGTGGTGCTTCAGCTCGGGGAGCTCGCCGCGCACACCGAGCATGACGAGCACCGCACCCGGTCCTGACATGCGCTTGCGCCACCAACGTTCTGGATACGTGCGTAGCTTCGGAGCGACAAGTTCGGTTTCGGTGTGATGCAGGTCAGCGCAGGACACGACCAGATCGGCAGTGAGCTCGGTCTGCTCTCCTGCGGCATTCGCGTAGCGCACTCCGGCGGTCAGTGGCTGGCGGCGCCCCGTCGATGGCTCAGTCAGGATCTCACTCACCCTGGCATCCGTCACGATCGTCACACCTTCTGCCCTGGCAAGCGCAGCGATGCTGTCAATGATGGTGCTGAATCCACCGCGGGGGTACAGCACACCGTCAGCCATGTCGAGATGGCTCATCAAGTGGTACATGGCCGGTGTTCGGTCGGGGGAGGAGCCGAGGAAGACTGCCGGATATCCAAGGATCTGCTGGAGCTTTTTGTCTTTCACATAGCCGGCAACGAATCGGTCGAGCGGCTTCGTCAGCAGGGTGCCGAGGCGTCCGAGGCGGTCGAGGAGTTCACGGTCAAGGAACGGGCGGAACGACGCAAAGCTGGTGTAAAGAAACCGATCGACGGCCGTACGGTAGGTGTCTTCGGCCGAATCGAGATAGCGGTCGAGGGCGTCGCCCGCGCCGGGCTCGACGCGTTCGAAGGTGTCGATGTTGCTGTCGCGGTCTGCGGCAATGTCGATGGGTTCTGCGGCATTCTCGAAATAGACGCGATAGCCGGGGTCGAGTTTCACCAGATCGAGCTGTTCATCGGCACTGGTGCCGAGTAGCCGGAAGAAGTGGTCGAATACCTCTGGCATGAGGTACCACGACGGCCCAGTGTCGAAGCGGAAGCCGTCTGACTGCCAGGTGCCGGCACGGCCACCCAGCTCATGGTTCGCCTCCAGCAGTGTGACGGCATGTCCGTCTCTGGCGAGCAGCGCAGCGCTGGCCAGGCCGGCGATCCCGCCGCCGATGACGATGGCGGTCTTGCTGCCTGCTTGGGGGGCAGACGGATTCCGCCTCGGCTGGGTGTCAGGTGAGGGAGTCGTCGTCGTCATCGTTTCCGCGCCTCGGTCCCTGCAGAGACTGAAACGCTGATCGCCAGGAGTAGCTTCTGTGCATCGGGCACGCGCACCCTGGTCGCCAACAGGTCGGTGGCGCTGGTGGCCCTCAGTCGCTTGGCCAGGAGCGCGAACAGGTGGTGGGCCGCAGTGACAGCCGACCGGCAACCGCCGGGTAGAAGAGGCAGCACAGCTGCGGCGACGCCGAGATCAGCTTCGATGTCATCGAGGATGGTGTCTTTCTCCACCTCGGTCATGCAGCTCGGATCGACGCCCGGAAAGTAGTTGCGCCCCAGGGCTTCGCTGTCGGCGGCCAGGTCTCGAAGAAAGTTGATCTTCTGGAAGGCTGAGCCCAGCGCCCTGGCTCCGGCCTCGAGGCGTTCGGACTCGTCGAGCGATCGAGATTCGCCGACCTCGAACGCTCGGAGGCACATCAGCCCGATGACCTCAGCCGAGCCATAGATGTACTCCGCGACATCGTCACGAGTGAACGGAGACGGGTCGAGGTCTCGTCGCATGGAGGCGAAGAACGGCGTGGTGAGACTGTCGTCGATGCCGGTTTCGTTTGCCGTCAGTGCAAAGGCGTGCACGACCAGATTGGTGCTGTAACCGCGTCGGATGGCGGCCCTGGTTTCGTTCTCAAGGTCGTCGAGAAGCTCCCGCTGCTCGAAGTCATCGAGCCCGGCTCCAGCCGCTGCTCCATCGACAATTTCATCTGCAATGCGAACGAGTGCGTAAATGGTGCGGATCTGTTCGCGAATCCGGGGAGCCAGCAGCTTGGCCGCCAGCCCGAAGGATGTCGAGTATGCACCGATGACCATGGCCGAGCTGGCGCGAGCTGCCGCGTTGTACTGCTCGATCCCCGTCATGTCCGCGTTGCGTTTGGTTGTGGTTTTGTTCGTCATGGGGCACTTCACCTATGTCGATCCGCTGCGCTGTCTGCCAGCTCTGTGAGAGTGACGCGCAGTGCGTCTGGGATATGTGGAGAGTCGAGTGCGTCGAGCGCGCGGCTCGCGTAGTCCTTGGTGAGGGTCTGCACGGCTTGAAGGGCCCCGCAGGCACGCAGGTGGGCCCGCACGAGTGCCGCCTCCTCTTCGCCGGCATCTGCAGAGCCGAGATGGCTTGCGATCGCCGGCCATGCTGACGTGGTGCTTGCGCATGCCATGAGTGCTGTCTGCTTGCCTTCTCGCAAATCCGACAATGCACTCTTGCCTGTCGTCTCCGGATCACCGAAGACACCCAGGATGTCGTCGGTCAGTTGGAATGCCACCCCGATGAGCCGGCCGAACTGCCCCAGCGCTTCCAGTGTCTCTGGCGTCGCTCCGGCGAGGATCGCCCCAGCCTGCAGCGGCGATTCGAATGAGTAGATCGCCGTCTTGCATTCGAGTGTCGTGAGCACCTGCTCTATCGCAACGGGACGCGTCGGCGTCGTATTTGTCACGTCAGCAAGTTCGCCCGCAGCCGAAATGAACACCGATCGATCGAGGAGGTCCAGCAGTCGTCCGCGAGTGTCTGCGTCGGCGGGGAGCAGTGCGATCGCGCGATGGGCTTCGCTCAGCGCCAGGTCTCCGGCCAGGATGCCTGCAGTCACTGCCCACACTTCTGCCTGGTCGAGTGAGGCGCCGTTTCGCATCGCCCTCGAGCTGAACTCGCCCGAAACGTTGGCCATCCCACGTCTGGTGAGGTCGCGATCGATCACATCGTCGTGGATGATGAATGCGGTGTGCAGCAGCTCGAAGCTGACGGCAACGGGGGTGACCAACTCAAGGTCATCTCCGCCGAGACCGGAGTATGCAGCCAGAACGAGGGCGGGACGCATCCGCTTGCCTCCGCTGCTTGACCGCGCAAAGGCGTCCCAGAGGGCGACGTAGTGTTCGCCGTAGTCGCTGGCGCGAAGGCGACCGGCGGCCAGTAGGCGGTTGAGTTCTGTTTCAACGCTCGATGAGGTCAGCTCAGGCACGGAATACCTCCAGCTCCTGCACCTGCAGCACCATCCAGGGGCTGAATGCCCACGGTGTTTCTCGCACCGATGCGCGAAGGCTGTCGATGTCGACCCAGTTGAAGTCCATCACCTCGTCTGGGTTGGGTGTGGGTTCTGCGGTGGTGGTTGCAGTGTAGACCGGGCAGATCTCGTTTTCGACGATTCCGCTGCTGTCGATTGCGCGGTAGCGGAAGAGCGGAAGCGCGATCGTCACCTCTGAGATCGGCAAGTTGAGTTCGTACTCGGCCCTGCGGGCGACTGCGTTCAGGAGTGGCTCGGCGGGGAGCGGATGTCCGCACAGCGAGTTGGTCCAGACTCCCGGCCAGGTTTTCTTGCCGAGTGCTCGCCTGGTGATGAGCACCTGGCCGCGCTCGTTGAAGACGTAGCAGGAGAATGCGAGGTGGAGCAGGGTGTCTTCGCCATGCACGCTGCTCTTGGGGGCGGTGCCGATCTCACGGCCGTCGTCATCGACCAGGATCACGAATTCTTCAAATGGTGCCGTGTTCAGCATGGCTTTTCCTCTCCTGACACCTTTGATAGTGACCCGAGATGCTGCCACGGTAAAGCTGGCAATCATTCAATCACAGAACTTGCTAACCAAGTTAGACATTCCAACGTTACCATGGAGAAATGACAGATAGGGAGGTTCCTGAGGCGACGGAATCGTACTGGTACGACGAAGACGCCCAGGACGTCGAGCGGGCCATTGAGGTGCTGCGAGCCCTACGCCGATTCAAAGCGGCGGATTCTGCCATGAGAGCTAAAACCCAGGCCGACATGGACATGAACGAGACCGATCTGCTCGCACTCCGGTACCTGATCGCGTCTGAGGCCAGGGAGCACCCGGTGGGGCCGAAGGAGCTTGCCCAGGTGCTCAGCATCAGCTCAGCAGCGACGGCCAAGTTGCTGGCCAGGCTCACCCGGTCGGGCCATATCGTCAGGGAGCCGCATCCGACGGACCGTCGCGCCCAGATCCTGCATCCCTCTCCCGATGCTCATCACGAGGTTCGCAAGACGCTGGGAGACATGCACGAGCGGATGCTGTCCGTCGCCCAGGGTTACTCGCCGACGGCGCAGCAAACCATCATCAACTTCCTCGACGCTCTGAGCGAGGCCGTGCAGTCGGCTGACGAATTAGAGGAAAATACGAGCAAAAAGAGCTCCGGCCACCGAAGGGTTTCACTATGACGCAGAACATGACACGGCTTGCAACCCTTGAGTCGAGCACGTGGTGATCGCCGAACGCAGGCGCTGGGCCGGTCTGGTCTTCATCAGCATCGCCGTCGCGCTGATCATCGTCGACTCGACGATTGTCAACGTCGTCATCCCGTCGATCGTTGATGACCTCGGCATCACATCGACCCAGGTGCAGTGGGTGCAGGAGAGCTACACGCTGGTCTTCGCCTCGCTGCTTCTGGTGTTCGGCAGCTTGGCCGACCGGTACGGGCGTCGTCGCATCCTGATCATCGGTGTCGTCATCTTTGCCGTCGCATCGGTCTTCGCCGCGCTGTCCCAGACCGGCGACCTGCTGATCGCGTCACGCCTGCTGCAGGGCGTCGGTGGTGCGATGGTTCTCCCGACGACGCTCTCGCTGATCAACGCCACCTTCAGGGGCAAAGAGCGTGGCATTGCCTTTGCTATCTGGGGTTCGACAATCGGTGGAATGGTAGCTGTCGGACCGCTGCTCGGCGGCTGGCTCACCACATCGTTCTCCTGGCGCTGGGCGTTCGGCATCAACATCCCGTTCGCAATCCTCATCGTTGTCGGCGTACTGTTCTGCGTTGCTGAATCGAAAGACCAGGGTGCGCCCAAGCGCCTCGACGTCATCGGCGCAATCCTCTCAGTGATCCTCTTCTCGACACTGGTATTCGGCCTGATCGAAGGACGCACCTACGGCTGGTGGCTCAGTAGCGACCGCACGCCGTTCACCATCGGTGACTGGACCTGGCCGTACGAGCTGTCTCCGATCCCCGTCGCATTCGCGATCAGCCTGTTGTCTGGCATCGCGTTCGTCTGGTGGGGGATTCACCGTCAGCGAGTCGGCAAGAATTCCCTGCTCGCGATCTCGCTGTTCGCCATCCCGTCATTCCGCAACGGCAACGTCGCGGCGATGATCGTCTCGCTCGGCGAATTCGGCATCATCCTGTCGTTGCCGCTCTGGCTGCAGAACGTACTCGGTTACGACGCTTTGCAGACCGGATTCATCCTGCTCGCGCTTGCCCTCGGTTCGTTTGTCGCCAGTGGTGTGTCTGGCGCGTTCGGCCATCGAGTGACCCCTGTGTTCATCGTGCGCCTCGGTATCATCGCTGAGATCGTCGGTGTTGCCGGGCTCGGATTTGCCATCTCGGCAACCGCAACCTGGGTTGTCGTCGTTCCCTGCCTCTTTGTCTATGGCATCGGCGTCGGCCTTGCGACGGCTCAGCTCACCGGAGTTGTCCTGAAGGACGTCCCCGTCGACCAGAGCGGGCAGGGCTCCGCGACGCAGAGCACTGCCAGGCAGGTCGGGTCTGCCCTCGGCATCGCAATCCTCGGTACTGTGTTGTTCGTCTCGACTGGGGCGTCCCTCGACGCCAAGCTCGGCGATCTGCCCGAGAGCGCACGCACCGAGATCGTCAACGTTGTCGTCGATAGCGCGGGTGGCGCCATCCCCGCGCTCGATGCGAAGAGCCCGGAGGTAGCGGATGCCGCTCGCGAAGCTTTCAGCGATGGCACGAGGTACGCGGCGTTCTCGGCCGCTGGATTCCTGGTGATCGGGCTCCTGGCGACCCTGCGCCTTTCAGCGCGACGACCAGAAGACGACACCGAGGGGGAGCCGTCCGGACATGGCGTTGAGCCAACTACGCCTGATGCGCCGATGTCCCCTGGCGTATCAGGCCGGACGGCGGCAGAATAGCCAGCAACGAAAGGTGACCCCGTGAGCACTCGCCTCGAAGAGTTCTGGACAACTGATCCATCAGATCTGCTTCGCGTTGGCGACGGCTTCGTCCTCTCTGCGGAAGAGACAGATTCGTCACCGGGGTTCAACGGCGGAAAATCACTCGGAGCGACGGCGCTCGCCGATGGGGCGAGCATCCTGTCTGAGCTGCAAGAGAAGTTCTTTGCGAACAGCACGACGGGCGACAATCGTAAAGTTCTGCTGGTGCTACAGGCGATGGACACCGCTGGCAAGGGCGGCATCGTGCGCCACGTCGTCGGCGCCGTTGACCCACAGGGCATTGACTACGTCGCATTCAAGGCACCGACGAAGGAAGAGCGGGAGCACGACTTTCTGTGGCGCATCAAGAAGAACGTTCCCCGCGCGGGCAGGATCGGGGTGTTCGACAGATCACACTACGAAGACGTGCTGATCGGGCGCGTCCGATCTCTCGCCCCGCCAGACGAGATCGAACGACGCTACGGCGCGATCAACCAATTCGAGCAGCAACTTGTCGACGACGACACCACCGTCATCAAGGTGATGCTGCACCTGGGTAAGGACGAGCAAAAGAGTCGACTGGGCGAACGTCTCGAACGGCCGGACAAGCACTGGAAGTACAACCCGGGAGACGTCGACGAACGCCTGCTCTGGGACGACTACCAAGAGGCCTATCAGATTGCGATCGAGCGCACGGCGACTCCGGATGCTCCCTGGTATGTCATTCCGGCCGATAAGAAGTGGTACGCCAGGCTGGCCGTCCAGCACCTGCTCATCGACGCGTTCAACGCGATGGATCTCGACTGGCCGACTGCCGACTTTGATGTGAAGGCCGAGAAGGCCAGGTTGGCAGCGTCCTGAGGTTCAGTCGCTGTCTAGCCGAAGGCCTCGACGATCGGTCGGAACTTCATCTTCGTCTCGGCCAGTTCACGCTCCGGCTCAGAGTCGAGCACGATCCCGCATCCCGCGTATGCGGTGATGTCACCGCTCGGGGTCACCTGGGCAGAGCGCAGCGCAATGGCCCACTCGCCGTCGCCATCGGCGCCCACCCAGCCGACAGGACCGGCATAGCGGCCGCGGTCGAAGGGCTCGAGTTCACGGATAAGCGCGAGGGCTTCTTCCGTCGGGGTGCCTGCCACTGCAGCCGTCGGGTGCAGGGCGGCAATCAGGTCGAGCGACGTCGAACCGTCGCTCAGGGTGCCCTCGACGTCGGTGGCCAGGTGCCAGAGGTTCGGCAGCTTCAGGGTGAATGGAATCTCGCTCGCCGTGAGGTGAGACGTGTGCGGGCGGAGCGAGCCGAGCAGGCTCTGCACGGCGAACTCATGCTCGTCAGCATCCTTGGTCGATGTGACCAGGGCCAGCGCTGCCTCGTTGTCTGAATCGGCATCGGCACCGCGCGACATCGTACCGGCGAGCACTCGGGCGTTCACTTCGCCATGGTCGGCGCGGATGAGCGTCTCCGGGCTCGAGCCCACGAGTCCGTCGACCGCATAGGTCCAGCAGTCGGGGTAGCCCAGAGCCAGTTCGGTGATCGCGCGACGCAGGTCGGACTCCACAGGGAGGCGCCCGACCAGGTCACGGGCAAGGACGACCTTGCTCACGTCCTGGTCGCTGATGTGTTGGATGGCGCTGGCCACGGCCTCACGGTAGCCGTCCGGGCTGAGCGCGCCGGGCAGCAGGGAGATCCGGTATTCATCACCGAGGGGGTTGAGCACGAGGGGGATGTCGGGGGCGGTTTCTCCGGTCGGCCAGATGCGGGTCACCCAGCACAGGCCGTTCTCGCGACCGACGATCACTTCGGGGACGATGAGCACGCTGGTCTGTGTTGACGTGTCGTCAAAGGTGAATGCGCCGAAGGCAATCAGACCGGTTCCACTTCGGGCGAGGGGGTCGATCACCGTTGAAGCCTCGACCACCTCTCGCCAGGCAGCTGCAGCATCAGTCATTCGCGTAGGTCCGGAGAACTCGAGGCGTATGGCCGTGCCGATGCCGGCAAGGCCCTGATTGCGTCGCATCCAGAGCAGTGGGTCGTGCTGATCGAGCAGGAGTACCAACTGGCGGATGTCGGCGAGGGGGGTGGTTTCGACCGTCAAAGCCTGTGCATTCACTCCATCAGCCTAAGCCCGCACGTCTGGACGTATTCTCGGCGGGACCATGCCGCCCAGACGCAACCTAGAATGGGGGGGTGAATAGAGCAGACCTCAGCAAGCAGCCGGAGCAGATCGCCGCCATGTTTGACCAGGTTTCCACCTACTACGACCGCACGAATGCTGTGCTTTCGATGGGTCAGGCCGCGTTGTGGCGCACAGCGACAACCAAAGCTGTCGACCCGAAGCCCGGGGAGCGCATCCTCGACGTCGCGGCCGGCACCGGCACCTCGAGCGCCGCACTCACCAGGACCGGCGCCCACGTCATCGCCGCAGACTTCTCCGCAGGCATGATCGCTGTGGGCCGCCAGCGCCAGGCGCACAACTCCAACGTCGAATTCGTGCAGGCGGATGCCACAGCGCTGCCGTTCGCTGACAACGAGTTCGATGCAGTCACCATTTCTTTCGGTCTTCGCAACGTCGTCGAGCCGCAGAAGGCGCTCGCCGAGTTCTACCGCGTGACCAAGCCGGGCGGCCGCGTTGTCATCTGCGAGTTCTCCACTCCGCCGTTCGCGCCGTTCCGATTCGTTTACTTCGCCTACCTGAAGTACGTCATGCCGACGATCGTGAAGCTTGCCTCGTCCAACGCTGAGGCGTACGACTACCTCGGCGAGTCCATCAAGGCCTGGCCCAGGCAGAAGGAGCTGAGTGCCTGGCTTCGCCGGGCCGGATACACCTCTGTGGCCTACCGAAATCTGACATTCGGAATTTCAGCGCTGCACCGCGGCGTTAAGCCACAGTCAGGTGAACAACCGGTAGTTCCGGCATCCTGAGCCCCTCCCCAGTAGCGATCGTTAGGCTGACAGAGTGAAACCGAGCGTCCCCGTGGTCCGTCGCAGCGCGTCGATAACGTCGCAGCTCGGCCTTACCGATCGAATTTTCTCAACGGCGTCAGACCGCGGTCTGGCGTCAGACATTGATGCAGGTCTCGACAAGGTCGAGGTGGCGCTGAACGCAGAGATCACCTTCGCCGACCAAATCGCCAATGTCACCGGACGCTACCTGCTTGAAGCAGGTGGCAAACGAGTGCGTCCCATGCTTGCGCTGCTCACGGCGCATCTGGGCGAGGGATCCGTCCCACGGGTGATCACTGCTGCCGCTGCGATCGAGGTCACCCACCTCGCCTCGCTGTACCACGACGACGTGATGGATGACGCAGATAAGCGCCGCGGCGTTCCCAGCGCGCAAACGGTCTGGGGCAATTCAGTCGCGATCCTCACCGGCGACCTCCTGTTCGCACGTGCCAGTCAGCTGATGGCCAGACTGGGCGAGCGAGCGATCCAGCTTCAGGCAGACACCTTCGAGCGACTGGTGCTCGGGCAGCTTCATGAGACTCTCGGTCCGCAGAACGGTGAAGACCCCGTACAGCACTACATCCAGGTTCTGGCAGACAAGACCGGATCCCTCATTGCGGCGTCGGCGCAGGCCGGCATTGTGTTCTCTGGAGCCCCGAGTGAATTTGAGGCCCCCGTCGTCGCGTTCGGCGAGAAGATCGGCGTCGCCTTCCAGCTGATAGACGACGTCATCGATCTGTCGCCACAGCCAGAAGAGACCGGAAAGGTCCCTGGCACCGACCTGCGGGCAGGCGTGGCAACGCTGCCACTGTTGCGCCTCAGGGAACGAGCAGAAACGGATGCCCTGGCATCCGACTTGCTCGCCCGCCTCGAGGCGGACGTGATGGGCAGCTCTCTGGGCGGCGGCGGCACGACTGCCGAAGCCGATTCTGCAATCACAGCTCTTCGCGAGCATGACGTCACCGCACAAACACTTGCCGAAGCTCACCGCTGGGCGAGGGACGCAGTCGAGTCTCTTGCACCGCTCCCCAAGGGCTCAGTCAAGAAGGCGCTCACCAAGTTCGCCGAGACAATCGTCGAACGTTCCAGCTAGAAAGGCACCACCCATGACCAAGTTGCGATTGGCCATCGTCGGCGCAGGACCCGCTGGCATCTACGCCGCAGACATCCTCCTCAAGGCAGAGCGAAACTTCGATGTTTCGATTGACCTCTTCGATCACCTTCCGGCACCGTATGGACTCGTCCGCTACGGCGTGGCACCCGACCACCCACGCATCAAGGGAATCATCAACGCCCTGCGCGACGTGCTCGACCGTGGCGACATCCGCCTGTTTGGCAATGTGCACTACGGCACCGACATCACGCTCGATGACCTGAAGAAGCACTACAACGCCGTGATCTTCGCAACGGGTGCTGTGCGCGATGCCGACCTGAAAATTCCCGGCATTGATCTTGAAGGCTCATACGGTGCAGCCGAGTTCGTCAGCTGGTTCGACGGCCACCCCGATTTCCCGCGCACCTGGCCGCTTGAGGCCAAAGAAGTCGCCGTTATTGGCAACGGAAACGTGGCACTCGATGTGTCACGCATCCTGGCCAAGCACGCTGACGACCTGCTCTCGACTGAGATTCCAGCCAACGTCTACGAGGGGCTGAAGGCCTCCCCGGTCACAGACGTTCACGTCTTCGGTCGCCGGGGTCCGACATCCGTCAAGTTCACTCCTCTCGAATTGCGCGAGCTCGGTGAGCTGCGCGACGTCGACATGATCGTCTACGACGAAGATTTCGACTACGACGATGCGGCCCGCAACGCGGTCAAGACCAACAAACAGGTCTTCGTCATCGACAAGGTTCTGAACCAGTGGCGCCAGCGCGAGACAGGTCAGGCGAGCCGTCGTCTGCACTTGCACTTCTTCTCCAAGCCCATTGAGATCGTCGATGACGGTTTCGGTCACGTCGGCGGGATTCGATTCGAGCGCACAGCTCCCGATGGTGAAGGCGGAGTCGTCGGCACGGGAGAGATCCGCGAGCTGCCCATCCAGGCCGTGTACCGCGCGGTCGGATACTTCGGCTCGCCGCTTGCTGATATCCCCTTCGATAAGAAGCGTGGCGTGATTCCGAACCGTGAGGGTCAGGTGCTCCGCAAGGGTGACCCGACTTCCGGCTCGGCCGGTGCGAACGAACAGATGTATGGCGTGTACGCCACGGGCTGGATCAAGCGCGGCCCGGTCGGCCTCATCGGCCACACCAAGTCGGATGCCATGGAGACGGTACGTCATCTCATCAATGACGCCGGCAACTGGTGGCAGCCAGAATCTCCCTCCGAGGAGAGCGTCGTCGAGCTGCTCGATTCGCGTGGCATCCACTACACGGATCTCAACGGATGGCACAACCTCGACCAGCACGAGCTCTCGCTCGGCGAGACCGAGGGTCGCGTACGCGTCAAGGTCGTGCCGCGCGACGAGATGGTCAAGGTCTCCAGGGCGCAGTAGCAAGCGTCGTCTCCTGGCGAGTATTGCTCGGCAGGAGACATCCGACCGCGTCTGGGATAGCCTCCTCACCATGGCGGCTACTCAGGCGAACGGTTGGGTTCCAGATGTTCTTGGAGAGCACTTTGAGCAGTTGACGCTGCCACTTCGCCCCGACAGCCAGGGCGACGTGGTCGCAACGCTCGTGCGATATTCGCCGCCGTTCAGACTGGACTTCTCTCGCGGCCCGGCGATGAATGCTGATGTCCTCTATGTTCACGGCTGGTCTGACTATTTCTTCCAGACTGAGTTGGCAGAGTACTGGCATCGCGAAGGCGCACGTTTCTACGCCATCGACCTGCGCAAGTACGGGCGGAGTCTGCGCGACTACCAAACCCCCGGTTTCATCACCGATCTGGCGGACTACGACGAAGACATCGAGGCGGCATTGGCCGCTATCGACCACGCGCCCGGCACGCACAACAAGCGGCCCCTGATCCTGATGGGTCATTCAACCGGCGGCCTGACATTCAGTCTCTGGGCAGATCGCAACCCCGGCCGGGTGGCAGCGCTGGTACTGAACAGTCCCTGGCTTGAGTTCCAGGCCACGGGCGTCGCGCGGGCGGCCATCCTTCCGATCGTGGAGATTAGCGCACGGGTTGATCCATTGGCTCCGTTGCCGAATGTCGACCTTGGTTTCTACACCCGCACAGTATCGGCCGAGCTGGATGGGTACTGGACGTACAACATGGCGTGGCGTCCTCCACGCGGATTCACTACTCACCCGGCCTGGTTGCGGGCAGTGCTTGCCGGCCACACCAAGGTTGCAAACGGCCTGTCGATCGATGCCCCGGTGCTCACGATGATTTCGGCGAGGTCGCTTCTCTTGCCGAAGTGGACTCCAGAGATGAAGTCGGTCGACGTCGTACTCCGGGTTGATGACATCGCAGTGCGGGCAACCCGGCTGGGACCGTCGGTGACGATCGATCGAATCGACGGCGCATTGCACGACATTTTTCTCTCGACCGAGCGTGTACGCAAAAGAGGCTATGAGCAGCTCACGCGGTGGCTGAAGGGCTACGTCGCGCGCTAGGAGCCTGGCGACCAGAAGTTGCCGATATCTACCTGCCACATTGGCCGATCCGCTGTCAGAATGGCCGCATGACATCAGCCACTCCGGCCGTGCTGGCCTCATTTTCATTCAAGGTTGCCGATTTGTCCCTCGCTGAGGCGGGGCGTCACCAGTTGCGGTTGGCCGAAAACGAGATGCCGGGGTTGATGGCACTTCGTGCCGAGTTCAGGCACTCCCAGCCGCTAGCCGGTGCCCGGATCGCGGGATCGCTTCACATGACCGTGCAGACCGCCGTGTTGATCGAGACACTGGTCGAGCTCGGCGCCCAGGTGCGCTGGGCAAGCTGCAACATCTTCTCCACCCAGAACGAAGCTGCCGCGGCCATCGCCGTCGGACCGACGGGCACGCCCGAGGCTCCGGCCGGCGTGCCGGTTTTCGCCTGGAAGGGCGAGACGCTCGAAGAGTACTGGTGGTGCACAGAGCAAATCTTCGACTGGAGCGCTGAAGCTGCAGTGGCTGGCGAGAGCTGGGTCGGCCCCAACATGATCCTCGACGACGGCGGGGATGCGACCCTCCTCGTTCACAAGGCACGCGAATTCGAACTCGCGGGTGCGGTTCCGGCGACCACAAAGGCTGACAGCCACGAGTACCGCGTCATCCTCGAGACACTGCGTCGTTCGCTCGATCTCAGTCCTGATCGCTGGACGCGCATAGCGACAAACGTGAAGGGGGTGACGGAGGAGACCACGACAGGCGTCCACCGTCTGTACGAGCTCGCATCCGCTGGCGAGTTGCTGTTTCCCGCCATCAACGTCAACGACTCGGTCACCAAATCAAAGTTCGACAACAAGTACGGCATCCGTCACTCGTTGCCAGACGGGCTCAACCGCGCGACGGATGTTCTCATCGGCGGCAAGGTCGTTTTTGTGGCCGGCTATGGCGACGTGGGTAAAGGAGCCGCAGAAGCTCTGCGCGGTCAGGGTGCACGGGTGATCGTGAGTGAGATCGACCCGATCAATGCCTTGCAGGCAGCAATGGATGGCTTTCAGGTCGCCAGGCTCGACTCGGTTGTAGACCAGGTCGACATCTTCGTCAGCGGCACGGGCAACTTCAACGTGATCACGCTCGAGCACATGCTTCAGATGAAGCACCTTGCGATTGTTTCCAATGTGGGTCACTTCGACAATGAGGTCGATATGGCCGGGCTCGAGAACCTGCCAGGTGCGGTGAAGGTTGAGATCAAACCTCAGGTTGACGAATGGCGTCTGCCGAACGGGCGCAGCATCCTCGTTCTGTCAGAAGGTCGACTGATGAACCTCGGTAACGCCACTGGCCATCCTTCGTTTGTCATGAGCAACTCGTTCACCAACCAGGTGCTCGCTCAGATGGAGCTGTACTGCTATCCGGAGAAGTATCCGATCGGTGTGTACGTGCTGCCGAAGCACCTCGACGAGAAGGTGGCCCGCCTGCACCTCGACGCACTCGGCGTCGAGCTGACCACCCTGACTCCAGAGCAAGCTGCCTACATTGGGGTGCCCATCGAAGGGCCGTACAAGGCTGATCACTACCGGTACTGAAACAGGGTCGTTTGGCCCGACACGCCCGGGGTGTGGCGTGCTTTTGACGGCCTCGCGGGTTGGCCGTAATGTATCTATACGTACCCCAAAGGTGCGGGTGAGCGGATCAGCTCCCCGGCCTCAAGCGGGACCAAATC
>NZ_JBLJAT010000008.1:0-143944 GCF_047530025.1 Leifsonia sp. A12D58
ACCCCACCCCACCCCGACGCACCTCTGACTGCAACACCACCTGGAGTATCTGTGAGCACGACAACCGGCAAAGTCTCGTTCTGGTACGACGCCATGGGGCTCCCGACTCCCGGGCCAGCGCTCGCCGGTGATGTGCAAGCGGATGTCTGCATCGTCGGTGCCGGCTACACCGGCCTGTGGACGGCGTACTACCTGAAGAAGGCAGCGCCGCAGCTGGAGATCGTGATCCTCGAAGCGAAGTTCGCCGGCTACGGGGCATCGGGACGCAACGGTGGCTGGCTCACGAACTCGGTCACCGGCGGACGCGAGCAGTACGTGAAGTCGCACGGCCGGGCATCGGCTGCCGCAATGCAGAGCGCCATGACGGCCAGTGTCGATGAGGTCATCGCTGTCACGGAGGCTGAGGGCATCGACGCCGACATCGTCAAGGGCGGCGAGCTCACCGTGGCAATGAACCCTGCCCAGCTGGCGCGGCTAACGAGCTTTGCTGCATCCGAGCAGCAGTGGCAAGCGGATGTCGACATCGAGGTCCTCAGCGCGGCCGAGAGCTCAGCGCGCATCAACGTTGCAGGCACGCTCGGTGGCGTGGTGCACCCGCACTGTGCGCGCATCCACCCGGCCAAACTCGTGCAGGGACTGGCGCGCGTCGTCGAAAACCTCGGCGTGACGATTTACGAGCAGACCCGCGTCAGCGAGATCCTGCCGCAGAAAGCGGTCACCGATCGGGGTACCGTGAGTGCCCAGGTCGTCGTGCGGGCCACCGAAGGATTCACCGCCGGATTGGCCGGACTGCATCGCACCTGGCTGCCGATGAACTCCTCGCTCATCGTGACCGAGCCGCTCGATGCCTCGGTCTGGGCCGGCATTGGCTGGGAGGGTCGCGAGACGCTGGGTGACTTCGCTCACGTCTACATGTATGCCCAGCGCACGGCCGACGATCGCATCGCATTCGGCGGGCGCGGCGTGCCGTACCGCTTCGGCTCGAACGTCGACACGGATGGCGAGACGCCCGAAAGCACGATCAGCTCGCTCCGGGCACTGCTCACCCGATTCTTCCCCGGCACAGCAGATGTCGCGATCGACCACGGCTGGTCGGGCGTGCTCGGCGTGCCGCGGGACTGGGCGGCAACCGTCGGTCTCGATCAGGGCTCAGGCCTGGCGTGGGCAGGGGGCTACGTCGGTACCGGTGTGACCGCGACTAACTTGGCCGGTCGGACCCTGACCGATCTCATCCTCGGCCGCGACAGTGAGCTCACTCGATTGCCCTGGGTCAATCACCGCGTGCGCAACTGGGAGGTTGAGCCGCTTCGCTGGGTCGCCGTGCATGGCCTCTACGCCGCGTACCAGATGGCCGACAGGGCAGAGGCGCGCGGGCGGGCGACCACGTCGCCGATTGCGTCGATGGCCGACGTGGTCACCGGCCGGCACTAGCCGACAGTCGCATCCGTCGCGGCATGCGCTCAGCCGCTGGACCGGCAATACCCCCGAATGCGGCACGCGGCCAATAGGCTCATTACATGCGAGAGTTTTATCCTGAAATCCAGCCGTACGAGACCGGCATGCTTGACGTCGGTGACGGCCAGACTATCTACTGGGAGGCTTCCGGCAACCCGGATGGCAAGCCGGCCGTGTACCTGCACGGTGGCCCCGGTGGCGGATCGAACCCCGCACAGCGTCGTGTGTTCGACCCGGAGAAGTACCGCATCATCTTGTTCGACCAGCGCGGTTGTGGCCAGAGCACCCCGCATGCCAGCGCAGCGGATGCCGACCTCAGCACCAACACCACCTGGCACCTGGTCAGTGACATGGAAAAACTGCGTGAGCACCTGGGCATCGAGCGCTGGCTGGTCTGCGGAGGATCGTGGGGGAGCACCCTGGGGCTCGCCTATTCAGAAACCCACCCGGAGAAGGTGACCGAGCTGATCCTGCGCGGAATCTTCACGCTGCGCCAGATCGAGCTCGACTGGTTCTACGAAGGCGGAGCAGCTGCGGTCTACCCCGACCTGTGGGAGAAGTTCATCGCCCCTGTCCCCGAGGCTGAGCGCTCCCACCTCATCAAGGCCTATGGTCGCCTGCTCCACGACGACGACAAGGCAGTGCGCGAGCGCGCCGGTATCGCGTGGTCCACCTGGGAGTCATCGACGATCACCCTGTTGCAGCAGCCGGAGACCATCGCCAAATTCACCGAACCGTCGTACGCCGTCGCATTCGCGCGCATCGAGAACCACTACTTCCAGCACAACGGCTGGTTCGAGCCCAACCAGCTCATCCGCGACTCGACCAAATTGAAGGACATTCCCTCGGTCATCGTGCAGGGGCGCTACGACATGTGCACGCCGGCATTCACCGCCTGGGACCTGCACAGGGCCTGGCCTGAGGCCGACTTCACCATGGTTCCGGATGCCGGTCATGCCTTCGACGAGCCGGGCATCCTCGATGCCCTGATCGCCGCGACTGACCTGTTCGCCGAGTAGTCCTGGGATGACGTTCAACGACAACGCAAATATCGGCTCAGGCAAGGCTCGCAAACGCGGGCGCACCACCGGCGTTGCCGTCGGCGGTGTGGGTGTCGGCGCCATTGCCCTCTTCGTGATCTCGCAGCTGCTGGGCGTCGACCTGTCGGGTCTGCTCGGTGGTGCGACGACGGAGCAATCGGCTGGCGAGGTCTCAACGCTCGACGAGTGCCTGACCGGTGCCGATGCAAACACCGACGTCGAATGCCGGATGAAGGGTGCCGCAGCGACGCTCGACACCTACTGGACCGACGCGTTGCCCGCGCTCGGAGCCGCGTACAGCTCGCCGCAGCCGATCGAGCTGTTCACGGATGCCGTCGGCACGGGCTGCGGATCAGCGTCGAGCGCGACGGGTCCGTTCTACTGCCCGCCCGACCAGACGATCTACATCGACACCGCATTCTTCAATGAGCTGCGCACGCGGTTCGGATCCTCGGGTGGGCCGCTCGCCGAGATGTATGTGGTTGCGCATGAATGGGGTCACCACGTGCAGAACCTCACCGGCGTTCTGGCTGAGGCCCAGGACGGCCAGACGGGTGCGGCCTCCAACTCGGTGCGCATCGAACTGCAGGCCGATTGCTACGCGGGAGCGTGGACAGCTGCGGCATCGACGACCACGGACGATGCAGGAGTTCCGTTCTTGAAGCCGGTCACCGACGCGCAGATCGCCGATGCGTTGAGCGCGGCATCCGCTGTGGGCGATGACCGAATCCAGCAGTCGACCCAGGGGTCTGTGAACCCTGAGGGGTGGACCCATGGGTCGAGCGAGCAGCGTCAGAAGTGGTTCATGGCCGGCTATTCGGGCAGTGCAGGAAACTGCGACACTTTCGCGCCTGGACAGACAGAACTCTAGCCCTTGGAATCTTGCCCCCGTTAGGGGGTATGCGAAGTGTTGCCTATTTGTGCCACCCTCTCGATATGAGCGAAAGTCAGATCCTCGCCAACCGGCTCTTCACCCGGACTTTCGCTCATAGCTGGATAGGCACCCGCGTCATTCACGTACCCTAACGACGCGCCAGCGACTGGGAGGCGTTACCCGAACGACTCCACCGGACATGGTGCCTGGGAGTTGGCGTGTTACAAAAGTTGCTTTTTATCGCCCCTGCGGCGTCCTTCCGAAGGTTCAGATTCCCCACGACGAGGCGAATCGCGCTCAATCGGCTGTTGATGCCCACGAGCGGCGATCTTCCCATGCCCCCTGCCGGTGGCGTTCGCCATCATGGCATCGCGCTCCCACGGCTCACCGCGCATCACGGCGAGCCCCATATTTTCTTCGTCTCTGCACCCTGACGAAGGCCAAGCAGCGGGGCCGTTACCCGAGCGACCCCGCTCCACTGAACCCGGGGGAGTAGACGTGAAAGAGAACCTGAGAACTATGTTGGTTGGGGCAGAATATGCCGCATCCGCCCATCACGATGCATTGACATGGATGAATATCCGAGAGCCGATTGACGTCGGACGAAGTCCTGCCGGGCGATCATTGGTGATCTCATGACGCGCATCAACGTCATTAACCCCTGGATGGGGGCAGATGAAATCCTCGCAATTACCGAGGTCATCGAATCCGGCTGGATCGCTCAGGGACCCCGGGTCGCTGAATTCGAAACGGAATTCGCCGTCGTCATGAAGGCCGAATACGCCGTCGCAACCTCGAACTGCACGTCGGCCCTGCACCTGGCACTCATGGTCGCGGGGATCGGGCCAGGCGACGATGTCGTTGTCCCCTCACTCTCGTTTATTGCAACGAGTAACGCCCCGACCTACGTCGGTGCTCGATCGGTCTTCGCTGATGTCGATCCGCACACCGGTAATGTCACAGCGGCCACAATCTCCGAGGCGCTCACCGAGGCGACTAAAGCCGTCATCGTTGTCGATCAAGGCGGGCTGCCCGTCGATCTGGGCCCCATCCGCGCGCTCTGCGACCCGCTCGGCATCGTCGTTATTGAGGATGCCGCGTGCGGAGCGGGGTCGACCTATCGGGGGCGCCCAGTGGGAGCTGGAGCGGAGCTCACCACATGGTCATTCCATCAGGGCACGTTGCTGACAACCGGGGAGGGCGGCATGCTCACCACTTCGAATGAGCAGTGGGCGGCCCGGGCGAGGCAGCTGCGCGAGCACTCGATGAGCGTGTCGGCAGGCATCGGCGGGACGAATGTGCTCGCGCCTCCTGAGGAATACCTCGAGGTCGGATTCAACTTCACGATGACCGATCTGCAGGCGGCATTGGGCCTGATCCAACTGGGCAGGTTGTCCGAAATCGTTCGGCGTCGCAGGCAGTTGGCGGCTCGGTACGAGGAGCTGCTTGCAGGTGTCCCTGGGTTGCGCCCGGTGACAGACCCGTCATGGGGCGAATCAAACTTTCAGTCCTACTGGGTCGAGGTTGATCCGACGGCGGTAGCCGACCGAGAGGCAATCATGGAGGCGCTGGCGGTAGCCGATATCTCGGCCCGGCGCGGAGTCATGGCTGCGCACCGTCAACCCGCATATTGGGATGTCGACACGGGAGACGCTTCATTGGCTATGACCGAATGGCTAACGGACAACACACTGATTCTTCCGCTTTATCACCAACTCACTGAGGTCGATCAAGATCGAGTCGTCGCCGTTTTGAAAACAGTTGCGCCAGTCGGGGAGGCCATTTCATGAGCGATCTTTTGCTCATTGGGGTCAGCGGACTGGCCCGCGAAGCTTTGGCATTGGTTCGTCGTTCCGGTGAGCACAATGTTTTGGGCTTTCTTGACGACGACGTGACCAAGCGGGGACGCATTATTGATGGACTGCGCATACTGGGCACAGTCGATGACGCCACGGAATACCCCGCAGCCTTGTTGTTGTTGTGTGTGGGTACGGGCTCGACAAGAATTACTCTTGCCGCTCGGCTGAAGGCGCAAGGTAGAACCCACGAGGACTATGTCACCATCGTCGACCCCGACGTCGTTGTCCCCGATGACTGCACAGTCGGAGCCGGCAGCATTCTGCTAGCGGGCGTCGTCTTCACAACGAACGTCCAGTTGGGTCGCCATGTCGTTGCAATGCCTCATGTCACGTTCAGGCATGATGATCTCGTCGAATCGTATGCCACTCTCTGCGCGGGCGTCTCGCTGGGCGGCAATGTCTGGATCGGTGAGGCGGCAGACCTCGGCATGAACTCATGTGTGAAAGACGGAGCGCGTGTCGGGAGGTCTGCAGTGCTCGGCATGGGTGCCGTTCTCACCCAGAACTTGCCGTCTCGAGAAACGTGGGTGGGCGTACCTGCCCGTCAGCTCGCCAACCAGGCCCCCGTGATGACACCCCAATTGGGGGCATGTTGATCCTCGCCGCTCACCCATCATCCGCTGTAAGATCCCGGAATTAACTCGACGCACCTCGTCGGTTCTGTTAGCGTGCCTGAGACTGATTCGCATTGGTCGCTGGATTGCCCGATCCAGCCACAACCAAAACAGAACTGGATAATCGCTCTATGGCCCGCAAGGTGCGACTACACGCTCATCCGACTTCGCATCCATTCAAGCGCCGATGGGCGGCAGTGTCGATCGGTGGGCTGGCCCTCGCGTTTCTCTCCACGTCGATAGGTCTTCCGGCTCTTTCGGCGACTGCCGAAGAGAACACGACGTCGAGTCTCACCGCGACGGCAGCGACGTTCACCACAACCCGGGCTCCGCAGACCCCTCAATCCGATAAGCCCTATGTAAGCGCGACTAATTCTGTCGACAAGACGTATATCAAGTTCGACACGTCCAAGGTCGGGGTGGGAAAGACAATCGTCTCGGCCTCGATCGAGTTGAAAGTGGCGAGTACCACGGCGACGACGGGAGGGGTGCAGGTCTATCCGACGCCCTCGACATGGACTGCAGCAACCCTGACAGATGCCAATCGTCCGAAGCACGTCGATACTCAGCTGGCCACTAGCCTGGTGCGTCCCTTCGTGGGAAAGACAATTTCGGTGCCGCTCGCGATTACGAAGTCAATTTCGACGACGGCTGCAACATCATTCGAACTCACGTACTCGCAGCTCTATGTCGGAACGACTTTTGTCGGGAAGGGCGCGTCAGCGCCGAAGCTGATCCTTGTGCTGGCCGACTCCAGCTCTACACCGACGGTACCGACACCGACACCGACACCGACCACGCCACCGACCACGCCACCGACCGCGCCTCCTGCGGCGCAGGCACCGAGTTCACCGGTAGGTTCGACCGATCTGCCGTTCACTGTTGCCGGGTCCAATACGTCAGCGAAGAAGGTGTTTGCGCACTATTTCCCGCCATACCCCGTCTCGATCGACAACAAGACTTCTAGCGCAGACTATTACGCCAATAATTATCTGACTGCTCAGGGCGAGGGCGGCATCCACGCTGCCTACGGTGGTCTGCTTCGCGATCGTCCGCTTGGGCGTGCACCGCTTGCCGGCGATTGGAAGCTTGCCGACATGAAGTCTGAAGTCATTCAGGCATCGAATGCAGGAATCGATGGGTTCACCGTCGACATCATGAGCCTGTCTGGGCTCAACTGGGACCGAACAGTCGCCCTCATGCAGGGTGCGGCCCAGTCCGGACGCAACTTCACTGTCGTGCCGAACCTTGATATGACGGCCAGCGCCGGAAAGACCGATATCCCGACGATCGCCGCGAAGCTCGCCGAACTGTACAAGTCTCCAGCGGCTTACAAGCTGCCAACTGGTGAGTACGTTCTCTCGTCGTTCGCGGCCGAGCGGCAGACCGCGGCGTGGTGGAGCCAACTGAAGAATGAGCTGGCAACCAAATACAAGGTCAAAACGGCCCTCATCGCGGTATTCCTTCAGGCGAGCGATGCGAACCTGAGTTCATTCGCGCCGATCAGCTACGCGCTGAGCAACTGGGGCACGCGCACAGCGACGACCATTGCGAACGGTCCGGACTATGCGGCGAAGGCTCATGCCCTTGGCTCTAAATGGATGGCTCCTGTCGCGGTACAGGACGTCCGTCCGCGCAGCTATCTCTACGACGAGTCGAACAATACCGAGACGCTGCGCAAATCGTGGGATCGCGCGATCTCCGGAGGTGCGGACTTTGTGCAGCTCGTCACCTGGAACGATTACTCAGAGGGCACCTCTTTTGCACCGTCCCGGGCGCATGGCCATTCATTCCTGGACGTCAACGCGTACTACCTCACTCAGTTCAAGACGGGCAAAACCCCTGCGATTGGGGGCGACGCGATCTACCTGACGCACCGGATCCAGCCATTCGCAGCGAAGCCGAGCACCACCCAGAAGTTGATGGCGCCTACCCTGAGTGGCACGTCGACTCAGCCGCGCGACACTGTCGAGGTCCTCACCGTTCTGAAGGCGGCGGCCGCGGTGACCGTTACTATCGGCGGAAAAGCGACATCGTTTGACGCTCCGGCCGGCGTATCGACAAAGACCTTCCCACTCGCGTTGGGATCGATCTCTGCCAGCGCGGCACGCAGCGGAACGGTGATCGCCTCGGTTAAATCGCCATTCACGGTAGTCGACAAGCCAGCTGTGCAAGATCTGCAGTACTACGGCGTTAGTAGCAGGGGTAAATGAGCGACGGGCCGCGACCTGCTATGAGTTAGACGAGAATCACTGCCGTCGTTGATATTTACGAAAGCGGCGGGGCTTTTTCGGTGTGCGCTTCGAGAAGCCTTGTGACCACGTACGTGGGGCAAAATTGATGATCGTGCCGAGTACGGGAGTACCGGCAGAGCTGAGAATCTCTATCGACTTGCGCAGCTCGCGCGCCTTGACCCGTCCTGAACCGGCAACAAGAATTGCGCCGCCGAATTCACCGACCAGAATGGCCGCATCCGTAACGGGAAGGAGCGGAGGACAGTCGATAATGAGCACTTCAAAGCGCTGTTTGAGTTCCTCAAGAAGAAGGCGAGTTCGGGGCGCAGCGAGGAGCTCGCTGGGATTCGGGGGAACAGTGCCCGACAACAGCACACGAAGATTATTCGGCCCCCAACGACGGATGGCGTCGTCGAGCGCAACTTCCTCGGCCAATACCGACGTCAGCCCGACGGTGTCGTCGAGTGTGAAGTATGTGCCCAAGGACGGGTGCCGTAGATCGGCGTCGACCACGCAGACTGACGTGCCAGAGGCGGCAAATGATGCCGCCAGGTTCGCGACGACCAGGCTCTTGCCTTCCTGCGGTATCGATGACGTCACGACGAAGACTTTGTGGGGTTCGTCGCCCTGAACAAACCGCAACTTCGTGCGGAGCTGACGGAACTCTTCTGCCTGAAGTGAATGTGGGCGAGCTTCCGTGACGAGCCGGTTCTTCAAAGACGCCCGATCGTAGTCAATAGAACCGAGCACTGGAAGGTCTGTGATCTGGGTAATCTGATCGACCGTGCGCACTCTGGGGGCGACCCACTCGGGGATCACTACACAGGCGATTCCGAAAACGAGACCACCGAGAAGCCCAAGAAGGAGCGAAATCCGCGGATTCGGAGCGGAAGGACTCGTTGGCACTGTCGCGTTCTGAATAACCTCGAGCCGCACAGGACTCGTGCCATCTGTTCGTTTTGGCACCAGTCTGACGACGGTGTTGACGAGGCTGGTCGCCACCGCATTCGCTGTAGCAGCAGCTCTGGCTGGCGAGGTATCCGTTACGGAAATCGAGATGAGAGAGGTGTTAAGCGGCACGGATGCGGTGACGCGCTGGCTCAACTCAGCCGCTGTCGTGTTCAGGTCGAGCGCTGCGATCACGGGGTTGAGCACGATCTCTCGGGTTGCGACGACACTGTAATTCCGGGCTTGTTGCTGAGAATAGTTGCTCCCCTGTGCGAGTTCGCTCGTGTTGTCGCTGCCTACGGCGGCAACGAACAGCTCAGTGCGCGCGGAGTACTCGGGTTGCGTTATCAGTACAAATGCGGAAGCACCGATGACGCCGAGAAGCGTGAACGTGGCAATCACAACCCAGCGCAATCGAACCAGGTTCCAGAAACCACGTTGATCCACGAACGCCGCCCTTTCAATGCACTAGGGGCCCGGATTATTCGGGTCAATGCGAAGAGACTACCAACAGCTCATTCGTTGGCTGCACTCTATCTGACATAGATAGAAACCCGTGTGCAATCATTGGCACATGATGGCTCGGCGTGGACGTTTTCGCTCAAGTGGGTGGTCGCTACCCGGCGACGTCGCGCCTCCCGTTGTGACGTTCTGCTCATGGTAAATGCCCGATCAGGAACCGGCCCCTCGACGAGCGAGTCGACAGGCATGCCGTTCCTGGGATTCGCGGTCCTCGTCGCACTCCTCTCGGGCGTTGTGCCACTGCTTCTGATCCTCCAAGTGCCAGATACCGGGCGAAGCGACGCGTGGATCTTGACCACGCTCCTCATGGTGTGGGCCGGAATACGCCTCACCACGACGATTTTCAGTGGGCAGCCCATGCTCTTTGACTTCTTCTTCTGGATGTTCACCTACGTGTTCATGGGCATCGCACCGACTGCGCAAATCAGGTCTGGTCTGATTTCACGCACAACTCAGGGAATCGATGAGGCGCTTGATATGCCCACGGCATTCCTGGTGTGTCTCGGGGTCGTCTGTTACGAAGTTGGACGCTACCTGGCGCGTGCACAGGCCAAACGTCGCGCTGTGGCGACCGGCGTACGCGGTGAAACGCCGTGGAAGTCGGCGGTGGTGACCGTCGTCGACCCTTTCCGCACTTTTCTTCTCCTCGCTGCCGGTGTCGGGCTGAGCGGATACTTCATCTCGCAGGTCGGACTCGGGTCGCTGTTCGGAAGTCGCGATGAAGCGTTTGCGGCACGATCGGCGCAGTGGCCTGATCCGGCAGTTCGCTCGATTATGTACTCCCTGGCGATCTACCCTCTCCTTGTCGGTATCGGGGCGCTCACGCAGGTGCGGCGGGCCGCAGCGACGGGGCGCGGCTGGTTCACCCTCCCGATTATCCTGGCGATCGCGCTGCTCCTGACAGTGGTGAATCCCGTGAGTAGCGCCAGGTACAGCTTGGGGACCGTGATTTTCGCTCTCGCCCTGTACGGGGGTGCCGTGCTCACCCCGACACGGGTGCGCGCCACTCTCATTACGGCTCTGGCCGGATTGATCTTTCTATTTCCGATCGCCGACGCGTTTCGCAGACCGGAGGCGAACTTGGCACGGGATGGATTCTTCGGCGAGTACATGGGAAACCCCGACTATGACGCCTTTTGGCAGGTCGCGAATGCGTTTTCATACTGGGTGGATGGACTCGTGGAGCCAGGGCGCCAGGCGCTCGGCAGCATTCTGTTTTGGGTGCCGCGCGCTGTCTGGCCGGATAAACCGGTCGACACCGGGATTCTATTGGCACAATACCGCGGTTACA
This sequence comes from Leifsonia sp. A12D58, assembly GCF_047530025.1. Lineage (NCBI taxonomy): Bacteria > Bacillati > Actinomycetota > Actinomycetes > Micrococcales > Microbacteriaceae > Leifsonia > Leifsonia sp. A12D58. The sequence continues at coordinate 10,838 of NZ_JBLJAT010000008.1, forward strand.
CGTTCGAGAACCTCTCAGCGCCGCTCTGGGCAGAGTTGCTGGTGAACGGAGGGGTCATCGCTCTGGTGCTCGGGTTCCTCATCACAGGCTATTTTCTGCGGGTCATGGACGACCGGCTACTTCCAGCCTTTGCGGCCGCTGGGTATTGGGCGATCGTCGGCGCCATCTTCCCGGTCTATATGACGATCCTGCTACGCGGTTCGTTGCTGCAGGCAACGGGGGCCGTCGCCGTCGCGTTGCTCTGCCTGTTGGTCGTGCGAAAACGGGGCCAGGCCCCCGCAGGCAGCGGGCTGGTCAGCCCCGGTATGCGTCAGTCAATGCCGCAGCAATTGCCGACATCCCAAACTGTTCACGACTGAGTTTCGCGCCAGCAGCGCCCATTTTCTGGGCAAGTCCCTGGTCCTCGAGGAGTGTCGATACAGCAGTTGTAAGGGCGTCGAGGGTGTCGTCTACGACGATGCCTGCGCCCCATTCACGAACTGCAGGGGCAAGCCCGCAACTGTCGATGATGACCACAGGGAGTCCGAGGGACATCGCCTCTAAAACTGACATGGGGAACGGCTCATTGATTGACGGCAGCACGTAAATGCTCGCCCTGCTCATTCGTTCGCGGGACGACTCTGGTGCGATCGGGCCTTCCCATCTGATTTTCGCACCTGTGGGTGCCCGCCCGATGCCGCGGGCGACTGCCGGGCCTTCTCCTTCGTCAGGGCCGACCAGCGAGAATGTTACGTCGGGAAAAGTTGCGCCGAGTCGCACAGCGACGTCAACAAAGGCGAGCGGGCGCTTGCGGGGCGCCAGCCGGGCGAGGTAAAGAACCTCGGTTCGGCGGTCTGGTGCAGCGTCAGTCAGACGCGCTCCAGGAGCGGGGACGCCGTTCGCGAGTTCGCGGAGGCGCAGCTGTGTGCCCCCAACCTCGATGAGGTCCTGTCGCTCCTTGGCGGTGAGGTAGAAGAGCGTGTGGGCGCCTCTGAGTACCCGGCGAGTCAGCATCGCGTCTAGCGGACCGGCAAGCGGATGCGATGATCTGTCGATCATCCCGTGGGTCTGGAGCACGTATGGGATGCCGGCGCGATGCAGCCAGCCGGCGGCGGGAAGAGTGACGAGGTCGCGAGCAGCATGCACGTGCACCATGTCGAAAGCGGAGGACTCCGACTTGATCCAGCGTTGCAAAGCGGGGGAGGCCAGCCCGGCGAATCCGGTTCCTGGCACGATGTTCCTGGCTGGGAACAGCCTCAATGGCACTCCGTTTGATTCCTGCGGAAGGTCCGTCTCGAAGCCACGCGCTCCACCTGCCACAACGACGTCGTGTCCCTCTGCTCGCAGCGCCTCAGCCTGATTCAGGGCGACCCGTACCGGACCCCCGTATTCGCCATTCGGACTCATGAGGGTGACGACGGAAAGAATGCGCATTCAGGCCGGGTCCTTGTCTGCAGACCTCGCCACGACCTCTGAACGTGGTGCCCGAACAAAGCCTCCGTCCGGCACGTCAGCGGTCACCAATGATGTCGCTCCGACTACGCAGCGTTCGCCGATTCGTGTTCCGCGCAGGATCGTCGCCCTGGCGGCGATCCAGGATCCATCGCCAATCTCGATCGGGGCGTTGTCGAACTCGAAGGAGGGGGAGTTGCGGTCGTGGCTGCCGGTGCACAACAACACGCTTTGCGAAACACAGACATCGCTTCCGATCGTGACGGGCTCGAGATTCAGGATCCAGACGCCTTCGCCAATCCAGGAGCGGTCACCGACGCTGAGCTTCCACGGCCAATGAATGCGCACGCCATGGCGGATCAAAACCTTGTCTCCGATTGTCGCGCCAAAACCACGCAGGATGGCGATGCGCAAACGGACAGGGCACCACCAACGCACTACGACGAGCCCAGACGCCAGCATCCAGGCGATCTGCCAGAGGGTACTGCGGCCGCGGTCATAGCCACTTCCCACAAAGTTGGCTAGGTTCCAGCGCTGACCTGTTGCATCACGGAGTTGACGTGTCGCATCAGGGACGTGGGGTGCCTGTTCGCTCGCTGACATGCGGCAAGTGTACGCATGGAGGCAGATCGCGCCTAGCGTTTTGCGCAGACCAGAGCGTTCCGAAATTCGTTTTCGTCTGGGTGACCCAGCCGAAAAAGCTACTCCGATCACGGGCTGCGGGTACTGCTAGTTTGAGTGCATGAAGCGCTTGGCGTGCGGTCGTGATGAGCATGAGTGACCCGCTACCTCCGTCGCGCCGCCGTTTCACACGTGCGAGGGCCGGCGTGTCCAAGATCACTGGCTATGCCATTTCTATGGTGGTGCTCGCGGTGGTGTCGCTGGTGGCTATCCCCTCAATGGTCACCGCAAGTGGGGCATCAGCCTGGGGGATGATCGCTGCGGGGCAGTCGATTGGCGGCGTCGCGGCTGTCGTCATCGCGTACGGCTGGGGTATGTCGGGCCCGGCGGTTATTGCCAGGGCGGATGAGGCGGGGCGGCTCAAGGAATACGCGGAGTCTGTCGTGTGCAAGATTCTCATCTGCCTGCCATTTGGCGCGGCTGCTTTCGCCATCGGGTGGGCGATCGGCGGTGACTACGGGATCTTTGCTGCGTGCGGAGCGCTCTCGACTGCAAGCGTCGGCCTCACCGCCAACTGGTGGTTCGTTGGTTTGTCTCAGCCCTATAGGCTCCTGAGCTTCGAAACGGTTCCGCGCGTCGCTGGCACCGTTGTTGGCATCGTGCTGATGGAATCCGGGGCGAGTGCTCTCGTCGGCGTTCTCTGTCAGCTGGCTGGAATGCTCGCGGCGTTCGTAGTGTGTACGCTCTGGATCCTGCGCCCCTGGCACCTCCGCGCCCTGAGAGCGATTCAGCGCCGCCCGGTTCGTCAGGTGCTCGGCGCACAGCGGAACGGACTGGCAACGACAGTGATGTCATCGCTGTATGCCTCAACCCCGATCGTGTTGGTCTCGCTGATCGCGCCGGGCGCGCAGCCTGTCTATGCGGTCGTCGAGAAGGTCCAGCGACAAGTGATTGTCGGGCTCGGGCCGTTCGTGACGGTGATGCAGGGCTGGATCCCTCGCGCGGCTGGCACCGCGTTGTTCGGTCGAGTGAAGCGAGGCATGGTGGTGGCCATCATCGGGGCAGTGCTTTTGGGCGCTCTGATGTTTTTCGCAGCGCAAGAACTTGTGGCTTGGCTCGGTGGTGGGCTGATCCATCCCACTGTGCTGACCCTCCTGCTGATGTCAGTGATCACGGCGGTCAGCCTGGTCGAATCGGTGGCGAGCAAGGCGTGCTTGCCTGCTCTTGACCGGCTGGACGTCGCAGCGAAAGCGACGGCCATCAGCGCGCTGGTTGGGCTTCCGCTGGTCGCCATTGGTGCGGTGCTGGCGGGTGCATCCGGAGCGCTCTCTGGTATTCTGACCGGACTTTTGCTTCGACTGCTGCTTGAGATATGGGGCATGCGCAGGGCAATGTCGGAGTCTAAATCACCCACACTCAGTGTCTCGATCGATCCGGAAGTCGGAGTGGATGGCGTATGAGCAGGTTGACTGTCGCGTTACGAACGCTCGTGTGGGCTTTGCCTGCACACCCAGCTAAGAACAGGATGTTGCGTGCGCTCGGCTATCGCATCCATCCGACAGCAATTGCGCGAGCCAACCTAGTACTGCGCGTCCACCACATCTCGATGGGCCCTGGTAGCCGTATCGGCCGGTTCAACCTGCTCAAGAACTTGCGCCTCGTCTCGATCGGTGACCACTCGTCGGTCGGACGCCTCAACGTGATTTCAGCACACCCTGTGTATCAAAGAATCTACCCGGATGGGGCAGCGCTGATCCTCGGCAGGCATGCAAAAATCACCAGCCGGCACCAGCTGGACTGTTCCGGGTCCGTGACGATCGGCGATTTTTCGAGCATCGCTGGTCACGAGACCAAGATTCTGTCTCACAGCATTGACGTGCGTCGTGATGCTCAGGTGGCGTATCCGGTGCTCATCGGTAATCGGAGTTTTGTCGGGGCGCGCTGCCTGCTCCTCGGCGGTGCAGTTTTGCCTGACCGATCAGTGCTTGGCGCAGGCTCTGTACTTACGCGAACAAAGCAAGCGCCTGAACCTGGACTCTGGGCGGGCGTGCCTGCTGCGCTGCGCGGTCCCATCGACGGCGCATGGTTTGGGCGATCAGTCACCGGTACCAGCAGGGTCTACATTCCAGCGACGGGCGAAACAGTGGAGGATGCGATCTGACGAACGACGGGGTCGCGATCTGCCGCCCCGTGACACTAGGGCGTCGCGGTTGCCGCAATCGCGTTATTGATCGCTGTCGCAAATGCGGCATATCCGGCGTCGAGCGGGTGGATTCCGTCAGGGCCAACCAAATCAGGACGGTTAGCGAGCGGCTCGCCTATGTCGAGAAATGTAGCTCCGACTGCTTCCGCTGCCGAGCGAACATATCCGCGTGCATCGGCGATAGATTGAGGTTCAGCCTCATCGTCCCAGGTTGGTGAAGTCGCCAAAATCTTCGCGTTGGGAAGTGCGGCACGGAGCTCCCGGTAGAAGGTCATGACGTTCTCGGCCAGGCCAGCGACTGCGCCGTCATTTCTTCCACCTGATACGACAACGATCGACGGGTTTGCCCTGACGATCTCGGGTATCACTTCGCGAAAGGTCGGGCAGTAGTCGAGCCCGCACTCAGCCTGGCCGCCGCTTGTGACATAGCCGGTACCGGCTCGGCCGAGATTCACGACCTCCCAACCTTGCTCAGCTCCGATGAGTGCGGGGAACGTCTTTGCCTGGCTAGATGATCCGGTGCCCGCCGTGTACGAGTCGCCGACGAACGCAACAATCGGTCGATCGTCCGGGGCAACAGCGAATGTCGCGGCTGGCCAGGGAATCGCATCGGTGGCCTGCGTAGAATTTCCCAACTGAAGTGCGACCAAACCGAACGCACCCGCCGCCACCGCGAGTAGCCCAATGAGGGCGTATTTCACGTTTCGGTGAAACCAATCGGTGAACCTGTTCGGGTCATTTGAACTTCCCCATGATGGCATGCGCTGATTCTAGTGACAGCCGAATGGCATCGCACCGGTGGTTTTCGCCGCTAGCGAATGATCGTTAGCGTTCGATACCACTTCGCGAGAAGCAACCCCATGATCAGTGCGTTCGCTACGAACAGCAGGCTGTAGCTCACCAGGAACGCCTCGGGCCAGCCAAGCAGTATGAAGCTCAGCGCCAGAATTCCGTAGTCTGCGGGCAACAGGGCGATCGAGCGAATCGTTGACGGCACGCCACTTGCGGTGCGCCTGGCGTTGTCAGATCTGGTGAGCAATTCGGTGAGAAGGCCGCCCACGAAGATGACAATGGCCACGAGTTGAAAGCCAAGTGGCACGAGGTACCAGTGGGAGTCGACGGCCAGGAAGCGGAACGCCATGATGAGAACGCCGGCGTGGATGGCGACGATCTTCGCCGAGTCGACCACGTGGTCTGCCCATTCGCCGGATGCTGAACCTCGGCCGGTCAGTCTGGCGAGCTGACCATCGGCAGAGTCCAGGGCGAATCCGAGCATGAGGAAGAACGTGATGACGATGGCGCGCGCCGGTGTGGGGGCACCTGTGACGAGGACGCCGATTCCGACGCCTGTGATCAGCGCCGAGAGCAGCGTCACCTGGTTCGGGGTCATCCGCAGGGTAAATGCGGCAGCAGCGAGAACGCGCCCAGCCGGCCGGTTGACGAAACGAGAGTAGAGCGAAACTCCTCTGCGCGGCTTCTGCGCGCTTGAGAGTTCCTGGAGCGCCTGCGCGAATGAATTCATCGTGAACCAACCTTCAACCGGTGAAGTGCGCACTGCTGAAGGCACGCTTTCCGCTGATCGTAGTCGTGTTGCGCCGGTGACCAACAGGCCCCTGCTGAGCGACACGCTCGTGCCCCCCGTTGGGGGGGATTGTGCGGGGCGGGCTCCATGACTTATCTTTCGGCGAGGCCACATCATGAGCATTGCTTATCTATTGAGCAGCTTGGTTCGACAGATGAGGCTCGTCACTGTTTACCCGCAGCTGTTCGAATCCGTCGGTGACGAAGCTGCTTACCCGAGGGATAAATAGCTATGCGCAAGCCTGCCGCAATACTTACGACCCTGGCAGTTGTAGTCGGACTAATGATGGCGGGCCCACTGGCACCCGCGTCGGCACTTTCAGCCGGAGTCGCCTTCAGCGCCGATGATCTTCCCACCTGGCAAGCCAACGGTGTCGTCTACGGGGTTGCATCCGTGCACGGCAAAGTTGTCGTCGGTGGCACGTTCTCCCAGATCCGCCCTCCCACGGGTGGCGCAGAAGCGGCGAGGAATCAGGGAACCGTGGCCATCTTCAATGCTGACGACGGCACACCAGACAGCTGCCAGTTTGCGATTGGACTGAGCGGTGGGACCCCGTCGGTCCGCTCCGTGATCGCATCTCCCGACGGAAATACGATCTATATCGGCGGCAACTTCAGCTCGGTCGGCGGCGTCAACGTTGCCAGGGTCGCAGCGATTGACCCGGTAGCCTGCACGGTGAAATCGTTTAGGGCCACCGGAGTCTCGTCCCTCGTTCGCGGCATGGTGGCGACTGCGAGCACAGTGTATATCGCTGGCGATTTCCTCAGCGTCGGTGGGCAGCCTCGTTCGCGGTTCGCCGCATTCAACGCGACGACTGGCGCCCTTCTCCCGTGGGCACCTGCATCCGACGACTTTGGCAGGGCGGTCGCCGTTTCGCCAGACCAGAGCAAGGTTGTCATCGGCGGCGACTTCTTCACTGTTAATGGTCAGGATTCACACTCAATCGCTGTCGTCGATGCGACGACCGGTGCGAACGTAAAGAACTTCCCCGTCGGCTTTATCCCTGAGACCTCGGTCACGAAGACACTCTGGTCAGACGGCACCTCGTTCTACGCTGGAAATGAGGGAACAGGCGGTGGTGTGTTCGACGGGCGGTTCGCCGTCAATTGGACGACTCTCGAGCAAACCTGGCGGGACACGTGCTTGGGCGCAACTCAGGCCGTGCTCGAGTATCAGGGCACCCTGTACTCCGGAAGTCACGCTCACGACTGCGCTTCAAACAACGCGTACCCCGACGGCAAGCGCAACTACTTCCTCGCCCAGAAGACGGATGATCCGACCCTCCTGGGCTGGTACCCGACAGCCAACGACGGGATCGGCGAGGGTATCGGCCCACGTGGACTGACCGTCGCTACCGGTGCGAGCGGCAAAACCTATCTCTGGGCAGTCGGCGAGTTCACAAACATCAATGGAAAGGCACAGCAGAGCCTGACGCGCTTCGGAACCACAGACACCACGGCTCCGCCAGTGCCTGCGGTTGCCGCCGAAGCGCTCACGTCCGGAGCCGTCCAGGTGCGATTCCGCACAGTCGTCGATCCAGACGACAGCCTGCTGACGTACCGTGTATACCGCAATGGGGCCACAACGCCGATCTGGACCGGAACAGCGAACTCGCAGTGGTGGACTCGTCCTCAGGTGACCTTTGTCGACTCGCCCGTCACCGCAGGCACGAACTACTCCTACAGGGTGACCGCGAGTGACGGAATAAACACCAGTGCTTTGTCTGGTGCTTCTTCGGCGGTCGCGGCAACCAAGGCCGTCGATTACCCGGGTCAGGTCATCAATGACGGTGCACAGGTGTACTGGCGTTTGGATGAAACATCGGGTCAGTGGGTGCAGGACAAGTCCGGAGCAACCGTTGCAGGACAAAGCGGCCTCTATAAGTTCGGCGTCACATTGAACCAACCGGGAGCAATAGCCGGTAGTTCCAATGCCTCTGCTCGGTTCGACGGTTCGACCGGTTACATCTGGAGCGATCAGCAACGAGAAGGGCCGAAAACGTATTCGATCGAAACCTGGATTAAGACAGACACCACAAGTGGTGGAAAAATTGTCGGATTCGGCAACGGCCGGCCGAATACTGGTAGCGGAGCGACCAGCCCAAGCGGAAACTACGACCGTCACATTTACATGGATAACTCAGGTCGGCTGAACTTCGGTGTGTACACGAATGGTACGCAAAACATCAGGACAGCCGATGCTTTTAACGACAACGTCTGGCACCACATTGTGGCTACCCAGGGCGTCGATGGAATGAAGCTCTATGTCGACGGACTCAAGGTCGGTCAGAACGGCACCTCGGCCAGTCAGTCTTATGCCGGAAACTGGCACGTCGGCGGAGACAACCTCGACGGATGGCCAAACCAGCCAGCGAGCCGCTACTTCGCCGGGCAGATCGATGAGACAGCAATATACGGAGCTGTCCTGACGCCTCAACAGATCGCTCTGCACTTCACCTTGGCAGGCGGAGTGCTCCCGGTGAGAGTGGCCCCGACCGATGCCTACGGTGCGAAAGTGTTCCACGACGACGCTGACATGTATTGGCGATTCAACGAGACATCGGGCACAACAGCGAAGGATTCGTCCTACAGCGGTCAATCCGACGGCTCTTATGGTTCGGCGGACGTCCTCCAGCAGCCGGGAGCAATCCAGGTTGGGACCGCCGTCAATACGAATGGCACAGCGGATGCCGTTGTCGCGATGAAGTCGTCGGTCTCGTCTTCTCCCCAGTTCAGTAGCGAGGCCTGGTTCAAAACGGGCACGTCAGCAGGCGGAAAAATCATCGGATTCGAGGACGCCCAAAGCGGGTCAGGATCAAGCTACGACAAGCAGATCTACATGGCTAACGATGGCTCGATTGTATTTGGCGTCTATACAGGCGGAGTCCAAATGATCCAGTCCGCTCCGGGCTTCAATAACAACACCTGGCACCATGTGGTTGGGACACAGGGCGCCGACGGGATGAAGCTGTACCTCGACGGTGCCCTGATCGGCGCTAACCCGACAACGAGTAACCAACAGTTCGATGGGTACTGGCGTGCAGGGGGCGGCAACATCAACGGTTGGCCGGCACAACCGTCGAGCGGCTACTTCGCCGGATCGATCGACGAGGTCGCCATCTACTCGACGGCGCTGCCGGCATCCGCGATCGCGACCCATTACCAGCTGGGAAGCAACGTGGCGCCAGACACCACAGCGCCTAGTGTGCCGACCGGTCTTGCGGGTTCTCTCACCGGTGACACAGCGTCGCTGGCTTGGACTGCTGCGACTGATAACGTCGGCGTGACCGGGTACACCGTATATAGAGGTACGACGGCCAACTTCACGGCAGATGCCTCGACCAAAGTCGCTGACACTGCGGCGACGAACTTTTCGGATACCGGTCTGACGACCGGCACCTATTACTACAAGGTCGACGCGTTTGATGCGATGTCCAACAGGAGTGCGTCATCGGCAGCCGTCGTCGTCGCGCTAGTTGACTCCCTAGCGCCGAGCACGCCTTCCGGGCTCGCGGCCAGCGTGTCGGGAAGCACTGTCGCTCTGAGCTGGTCAGCGTCAACGGACAACGTCGGGGTGGTCGGATACTCAGTTCACCGCGGTACCTCGGCCGGATTCACCGCTGATGCCTCGACCAAGATCGGGGATGTTGCGGGGAGCTCGTACTCCGATTCCGGGCTTGCGGTCGGGAGCTACGTTTATAAGATCATCGCGCTTGATGCAGCAGGAAACGCGTCTGCGGCATCTGTCGGAGTGGCGGCGACTGTACAGGCTGCACCGCAGGCACCCGTGGTCCTGACTATCAACCCAATTGAGGATGCCATGGTTCTGAGGGCGCAGACGAATTCGAATTACGGTTCTGACGCACAGCTCTCGGCGAGGGGCGATGGCACCAACTCACCGATCGAGTCGTATCTGAAGTTCGCGCTGCCTGCTGCCCCTGCAGGACTGACATTGACGGGCGCGAAGCTGCAAGTGCGCACCTCGACAGATCCGACGGCAGGGTCGACCGACGCGACAACGGTCAAGCTCCTCAACGGCGCCTGGTCTGAGTCGACGGTGACTTGGAGCAATCGTCCCACCGGGCTGGGGGGAGACCTGGGGACGCTTGGCGGCACGACTGCGACGAACTCAAACTACGTGTCGACGCTGAATGCCGCTAACCTGGCCGCATTGACCGGAACGACGGTGTCGTTCGCACTGATCAATCCAGGGGTCGACAACCTTCGACTATGGTCCGGCAACGCACCGACCACCTCGTACCGGCCGGTTCTGACCCTGACGTACACGCCGTAATACAGTTCGAATTCACACCTCGGCGACCATGAATAAGAGATCTGCACATCTGGATGTCGCCGCCACGGTCGGCTCGGCTGCGAGCTGGCGCCTGAATCGGCGCACGTTCCTCCTTTTGGGGGGATCTACTCTGCTTCTGACCGCTTGTCAGAGCGGGGCGGAGGTCCGGGTTCCGCCACCGAGTCCCGTCCCGCCTGCACCGTCGCTGCGCAATTGGACAATCGCAGATCTTGTGGCGACGACGCCGTTCTTCATCGCCCACCGCGGTTCCGGCGACGATTGGGTGGAGCACACCTTCGACGCATACTCTCGGGCGATCGCCGTCGGTGCCGGGGCGATCGAGGTGTCGGTCGGTTGCACGGCGGATGGAGTGCTGATCTGTCACCACGATGACACGACGAAGAGGATGACCGGCACCGATTGGACCGTCGCAGACGTCACGTATGCAGAGCTGGCGACGCTGCGCAATGATTCACGAGCCTGGCTAGGGCCCGCGGCGCAATTGCAGCCGATCCCGCTTCTCAAAGATGTTCTCGATGCGTTCGCCGCAACCCAGGTGATCTTCATCGAAGACAAACAGGGAACCAACTCGGAGGCGCTTCTCGACGTAATGGATTCTTACCCGGACGCCACGTCCCATTTCGTCTGGAAACAATGGGCAGGGGCTAAGCAGCACGTTCTGGCCGCAAAGCACGGCTACAAGACGTGGGGGTATCTCACCGAAGACCTCTACGAACGCGCGGACGAGTTGGCAGGCGTATTTGACTATCTCGGTGTGTTTCATCAGGCGAGCGACGAACAAATTGCACAGGTCGTCGCCACGGGTAAACCAGTTATCGCTTGGGAGATTCACTATCGCTGGATGCTGGAACGGATGAAGGCACTTGGAGTCGTGGGGATGATGTGCTCCAACATGTCGTATGTGACCACGACAACGGATGCAGCCAAAGCAGACACCTTTGCCTCGGGCCTGCGCGCCCCCGGAGATTTGCCGTGGACGACCGACCAAGGCTGGGCACTGCAACCCACGCTCTCAGAGGCTGACGGAACGGTCGAGCTGAATCATGAGGACATCCAGAGCTACCTGATGGGTTCGATGTCACCGATCGCGTCTGACGCTTACCGAATCACCGCAGAGCTGTGCTGGCCGGATGCCGTGCCTGAACCCACACAGCACGCTGGTCTCGCATTCGGGCTGTCAGATGACCGGGCATACCGAGTTCGTGTGGCCGGGGAATCGGCCGGCTATCACGTGGTCATCCGTGCCAACGGAACGGTCGAACTATTCAGCCGCGCCGCTCAGTCCGTCGCCGGAACACTGCTCGGCCAGGTTCAAACGGCACCCGTCGCTCCCGGCACCTGGGTGAGGCTTGAGGTGGAAGTGCGCGGGAACACCATCCGGATCTTGCGTCTCGATGATGACGGATGGTCATTTGACGTTCAGGACTCCGCTTACAGGGGCGGCTACTTTTGGCTCTGCAAGAACTACGTCGGCGGCCCCGGCGTCGAGTTTCGCTCCATCGTTGTCTCCTGAAGCCGTGCCTCGAGCCACGCGGAGCAAGATGCCTCGGAACTGTTCAATCGCGGGGGCGGCCGCCAAGGTCTGTGCAGTGTAGAGTCGTCCGGCAACTCCGAGACGGGCCGACAGTTCGGGGTCGGTGCCGAGATCTTCTGCCGCCTCGACGAGCGCACCCGGGGAACCCGCATTTACTCGCAGACCACCACCGGCCCTCTCGATTTCTTCGGCGGTGATGCTTTGTGCATCCGTCGCCGCAATTACCGGTAGTCCGGTGCTGAAATACGTGGTCAGCTTGCTAGGGACCGACATCTCGGTCAGCCCCGGCCGTTCATTCACAAGCAGAATATCGGCAGCCGCAAGAACCGCTGAGAACTCGGCCTCGGGGAGCGGGTCGATGAATTCGAGCCGCGAATTCGAGCCGCGGGCGTGCAGCGCCGCACGTTGGTTGCCATCGCCAAGAAGCACAAAGCGAACCTTGGAACCCTCGGCTGACGCGATTTCCGACGCGTTCACGACATTCTCGAGGCCCTGTTTCGCACCCATGTTGCCTGCGTGTAAGACCACGATGTCGTCGGGAGCCCAGCCGCGCGCGCGACGCACGTGTTCTCGCCGGCTCAGATCTCCCCCGTCGACGTGAGACCAGTTGCGCACTACGTCGATCCGGTCAGCGTCGATGTGGAGCTCTTCGGTCAGGTAGCGCTTGAATCGCTCGTGAATGACGACCACTTCGTTCGCTGAATTGAGAATTCGGCGTTCGATTCTGCGCAAGAGCCGGGCAGGGAGCTTTCCGCCCATACCACTTTCATGTACGCCCAAACTATAGATGTCCTGCACCCAGATGCAGGTGGGGGTACGAGTTAGACGCGCCTTCAACATGGCAAGGCCGGTCGCGAACAGGGCCGGGGTGACGAGGAGAACCACGTCTGGCTTCTTCCAATTCGTCAGGATCGACCGCAGCCCGAAGACGAGTTCCATCACCAGACGGTTGGCCAGCCGGGGGTGACGAGGAACCGGGTGCCGCAGCCGGGTGAGAGTGACGCCCGAGTCGCGTTCGACGCGGCCCAGCCCGGTGTAACCGTCGTGGATACGCCACTCGGGGTAATGGGGATAGCCGGTAACGACGTGGACCGCCAGATCTGCGTGTGCCAGGCCTTCGGATAGCCCGGATGTGTAGACCGCAATCCCTGTGAGTTCAGGCGCATAGTTCAGACAGAGTGTTGTGAGTTTCAGGGGATCAGACATAACTTGTCGCTACCCCTCTGCGCTCTGACGATCGGTCTTCGCGAACTGGGGCGCTCGCGCCGTCAAGGCCGCCAGAGCTTGTCGGAGCGCGGTGCTCGAGGTGGTCATTGTGTAGGGAAAGTAGACGACCTCGACACCGACCTCAGCGAACTCGCGCTCCAAGCGATGGCCCCGACTTGTGCCCTTCCAGTCATCGCCCTTGAAATAGACGTTGAAGCGCAGACGCTCCCACGTTTCTAGCTTGTCTTGTACCGTCTCCGCGACCGCCTCATCGACAAAGGTGATGTGCCGCACGATCTCGAGACGCTCGGAAAGTGGAACTATCGGTCGAGCGCCTTTGGTCTGCAGAAGCATTTCGTCAGACACGACGCCCGCGATCAGGTGGTCGCACCCGCTCTTGGCGTGTTTGAGGATATTCAAATGACCCACGTGGAAAAGGTCGAATGCACCACCGGCGTAACCGATGACACCGTGCTCTGCTCCGCTTTCTTGCGCGCCCATCAATATGCTCCTTCCGGCCGGAGCACAGTTTTAACCGTGCGCCAGATGATGATCATGTCGCCGGCCAGCGACCAATTCTCGACGTAATAGAGATCGAGCCTGACGCTGTCTTCCCAGCTCAGATTTGAACGCCCATTGACCTGCCACATGCCCGTCAATCCCGGTTTGATGTAGAGGCGACGATGCACATGGGTCTCGTAGGACTCGACCTCGGTGGGAAGCGGGGGGCGAGGTCCGACGAGACTCATATCGCCAATGAGAATGTTCCACAGTTGAGGCAACTCATCGAGCGAGTACTTGCGAAGCACGCGCCCGATCTTGGTGACGCGAGGATCCTTCTGCAATTTGAAGAGAACGCCCGCTGCCTCGTTCTGCGCCAGTAGGCCAGCCAGATCGTCCTCAGCGGTCGTCACCATCGTGCGGAACTTCACGATGCTGAAGGTCTTCCCGTTTCGGCCGCACCGCTCCTGACGGAACAACACGGGGCCTGGGCTGTCGATTCTGATGAGCAGGGCGATGACGGCCAAGAGCGGCAGAAGAAGCAGAAGGGCTAAACCGGATGACGCAACATCAAGAGTGTGCTTCATGATGTGCCGCGTGCCCTCAAAATGAGGAATCTCGACGTGAATGAGTGGGAGACCCTCAACGGGGCGGAAATGAATCCGAGGCCCGGCGACATCCGTCAACCGGCTCGACAATACAAGCTCAGCCGAGGTCGACTCGAGTTCCCAGCCGAGATTTCGGATGAACGCGCTTCCGCCCTGGGGGTTTCCGGCGACGATGACGGCGTCCACCTTCAGACGGTTCACCGCTTCGGCAACGTGCTCGAAGTCGGAAACGATCGGAATGGAGTGGCCGCCGGTGGCGAGTGGGTCACCACGACCCGATTTCAATGCCGCGCCCACTACGTAATAAGCGGCACCTGAATGGCGAGCGACCTGATTCACCACATATTCGGCATCTTTGCGCTTACCAACAACGATGACTCGAGCAAGGTAATGACCAAAATGCCGTTGTTTCAAAAGCCACTGGCGCCAGAGCCAACGGCCGGCGGCGAGCCCAGCGACACCGAGCGGAAGTGCGAGGATGAAGAAACCTCGAGCGATATCGACGCCGAAAACCAAGAACAAAATGCCGAGAAGGCCAAAGGTCAACCCGCTTGCGTTGACTACTCGCTTGTATTCAGTGGCGCCGACACCGATGACCCGTGAGTCGCGCGTGTGAAAGATTGAAAGCGCTGCGATCCACGTCACCACAATGACGAGAGAAAGTGCCCAGTAGTCGGCTCGAAACGGGCCGACATCAACTTTTGCGTCTGCACTGCCGAATCGACTGATGAATGCAATCGCCACCGCGCCCGAAATTACTGCAATGTCGGTGAGGTGCAGGCGCGCCCGATATCGTTTGGCCCACGCCGGGCCGGAGGTCCCAGCGTCGACCCTGAACTCAGAGGCTTTCTGCGCCGCTTGGTCAACCAGCCGAAGAGGTGGTCGGCTATAGAGAGCGGCACGCACACCGCCATCGAACGGCTGGCTTGGATCAGAGGCGGTCATTCGGCACACACCCCCCGATAGGGGGCGAGGCTGGCAATTATGGATCGACAAATTAGTCGAAACGTCGATGACGTGTTCACGTTCGTTCCCTGCATTTCGGGTTTACAGGTTCAGCATCGGACTACGCCGGTCGGCGGCCCTAGGGGACCGGCCGGGATCGGCGAATTGTGTTCAATATGAGAAACATGACGTTTTGTCAGTTGCTCATTCGATGACCATACCCGAAGGGCGTGCAGTCCGCTGTACCCTCAACGGGGGGGCTTGATGATTGGCAAGCGAGCCGTGATTCGGCGTAGTCGGGCAATCGACGCGGGAAATGCCCTGTCAGGAATCCTGGTCGGACTGCGGCGCCTCCTGCTGGGCCTCGCGTTGCGTGTTCCGTGGCGGCCCTTGCTTCAATATCCGCTTGTCTTTTCGTGCCTGTTTGGCGGCTGCGTCGTCGGCCTTCATGATGGCGCGGGTCTCTGTTGTGTCTCCGATAGCCGGTCGCCACCAATGGATCGACGGGTCGGCATCGATCAGAATCATGCGGGCAAGGAGTGTGAGCGGAATGGCGAGGATGGCGCCGATGGGCCCGATGATCACCGCCCAGAACAAGACGGAGAAGAAGGTGAGGGTCTGGCTGAGGGCAACGGCGTTTCCCACGACTCGGGGCTGGATGATCGACTGCACGACGGCGTTGATCACGCCATACACAACGACGACGGCGACGAGGGTCGGCCAGCCGCCGACGAAATAGCCGAACACCATGGGTGGGATGATGGCGAAGAAGTAGCCGATGTTCGGGATGAAGCTGCAGAGGAACGCGAGCAGCCCCCAGAGCAGGGCAGCCGGCACGTGCATGATCCAGAGCGCCAATGCGTTGAGCGCCCCCTGGGCGACACCCAGCACCGTGGTCACAACCATGTAGCGGCGTACGTTGTGCGCGAATGAGGTGACGGCCGTGACGAAATGAGGTCGCCGGGTGCTGAGCTGTCGGAGGATGGTCGGCACGTAGACGGCATCTGCAGACATCAGGATCAGCATGGTGAGCACGATGACAAGCGCCCCCGTGATACTGAAGACGCTGCCCAAAAGGCCGGAGAAGAACGAGATCATGTTGCTCGGATCGAACCCGGCGGTGATGTCCTGGATCTGTGCCTGGCCAATGCCGATGCTCTTCAGCCAGGCGGTGAGATTCTTGCCGATCTCAGCGAGCTGACTTGAGTACTGCGGCAGCATGGTGACGAATTGGGCGAAGGCGATGATCACGGTGTAGGTGAAGCCGGCAAGCAGCACGAACACCACCAGGATCACCGACCCGGTGGCTATCCCGTGTGGCACTCCGCGCTTTTCGAGTCCGGTGCGCACAGGGTGGGCGCAGATCGTGAGAATCAGGGTGAGCAGGACGGGGGCCAGGATTCCCCGGATGCCATTGATCCCGATGGCGGTGACTGTCGCGGCAGCCAGGGCCACGAGAATGACAGTCGCTCGAGGAAAACGATGAGCAAGCGGCGTGGCAGAACCCGTCGGCTCGTCGGCTCCGACCGACGCAGGGGTTGGCATCGATCCGGTAGACCCTGAATCTGTCATCGTGAGTCCTCTCGAGAGCGATCAGGTGCCGGCCGTTGTCAGGCGATCGTGATTGCCGGTGGAACCCAGCGCCCATCGAGGGCCTGTAGTGCAGGAGCATACAAGCGAAGCATCATTCTGATCGCACCACTGGGTGGAGACGGCAGCCAGTTCGCGCTCCTGTCGCCTCCGGGGTCATCCGGTTGGATGTGGAGGTCCAGCGATCCGTCTGACCCATACCTCAGAGAGTCGCGGTCACCGATGGCAAAACGATTAAGCGGGTTCGCGATCTGAAAGCCCTCGGCGTCGTACATGGTCAGCGACCAGAACGCCGAAACGGGCGGCAGGTCGGCCGCGTCGAAGTGCAGCAGATAGTTCACTCCGCCCACCGTCGGTGCTCCGGTGGCGTCGGCCACAGCGAACGGGTAGATGGCATCCTCTGGCGGATTGGCGCCGAGGCCCACCATCGCGACGATCGCGCGTTTCAGGTAGTAATTGCCGTAGACGCCGATGGAGTTCGTATTGAGCGACCATCCGTTGGCGATCGTGCCCATCTGGGGCAGTACGGCGGCAAATTCTGCGAGTGCCTGCTTTTTGCCCGCATCCAGTGCTGCAACGCCGCCTTCGCCGAGCGCGGCTACATCGAAGTTATGGCGGGATCCCACTCCGATCCGAGCGATTCTGGCGAGTACAGAGAAATCAGTGAGGTGCGGGGGATTCTGCGCGAGGAGCCTGTTGCCATAGGTGAAGAAGTCGACAGCATCCATGCCGTTGACAAGTCGAAGAGCCGGCTCCGACATATCGAGTCCCGCCGGCGCTGCCGCTGGTCCGCGGCTGTGGGATGGCTCCCCGCCGTCGATCGTGCGGATAGTCATGCCGGCTTGAACCGCGTGCACGGCCCGGTAGTCGCTGGGGCCATTGGTCTGTACCCGGCCGATCACCCAGACATGCGCAGTTGGGGCAGAGAGATGGGTAACCCCTCGGGGCACGGTGCCCGACCAGCCAGGGCCGCTGACGAGAAAGCTCGCTTCGCCCGTACCGCTTGTGCGCTTGCCCGGCGAGGCAAACACATCGGTCCACATGTCAAGCAGCGGCAGTAGGTAGTACCGGCCGGCGGTATCTGGAACGTGCACGACGAGCGGACCACTACTGAGGTCAAGCCAGGCCGTCGAATACAGCGTGTCGAAGTTTGGGGAGACGACCTCCCGAAAGTCTGCAGGCGGAAACGTCTCGACGTGAGCGAACGAATTCGGGTGTGCATGTCCAGCTCCGCCCTCGCTCACATCGGTGAGTTGCGTGCGGGTGGCATCCATCGTGACGAGTGGATAGAGGTAGGTAAATGCCTCAGCAGCGAGCTGCTGCACATCGTCGGGCGAGACATCCATGGTCGCTCCTGCTCATATGAAGTCAGGCGACACGAGACGGGCTTGCGGATGCCGCTGCATCAGTATGGCGCAGCATTTAGCCCCCGGAAAGGTTGCGAAGATGTATCGTCGCTATGCAGTAGTGCTTTCATTTCGGTTGCGGCGACGAGGGGTGTGCTCGATGCTTCAGGCACTTGGTCACCTGTTGCCTATCGCAGTCGCTGTCGCGCTCAGCTCAGTGCCGATCACCGCGACGATCGTCATCTTGCTCTCGTCCAACCGGGGCAGATCCGCAGTGCCGTTCCTCATTGGGTGGGTGCTTGGCATTGCGATCCTGATCATCGCGTTTGCCCTGGGAGCCAATGCATTGCCAGAGTCATCGGCGAAGCATCAGGATGTCATCGTCGGAATCGTGCAGATCGTGATCGGGAGTGCGCTGGTGATCTTCGCCATCATCGTCTGGAGGCGAGCGCGAACGAAGCCGACACCCGCTCTACCGCGGTGGCTGAGCGCCGTCGGGTCCATGCGGCCAATTTCGTCACTGGGGCTCGGATTCGTCTTGAATCTGAGGCCGAAGGGACTGCTCCTGAGCATTGCGGCTGGTTTGGCGCTCGCCGAGGTGCCTCTGATTCCGAGCACCGCGATCACAGTTGTTGTGATCTACGTGTTGATCGCTGCATCAACTGTGGCGGTCCCGATCATCGTCACACTGGCTGCGCCAAAGAAGATGGAACCACGGCTGGTCTCTGCCCGAGACTGGATGGCGCGAAATAATGTCATCGTCACGACGTTGATCATGATCATGATCGGTGTGGTCATCATCGGTAATGGCATGACCAAGTTGTAACGTGCACCCGCCGGTCAGGGCGCGCCTTCCTCGTCATCCAGCATGGCCATCAGGTCGCACTGGACCAGTGAGCCGCCATCAAGCTCTGCGGCCATGCACTGGCGTGCCGGGCGGCTTGTCTCATCTGGAAACATCGCCAGCCACTCGCGATTGAGTGCATGGCGGTCACGGTAGTCAGCCAGCCAGAACGTCATCTTAAGGATGTCGTCGGTCGTGCCTCCAGCTGCAACGAGCAGCGTGCGCACATGTGTGAACACGTGCGCGCACTGCTCGTCGAGGCTTGCGGGCATCTGGTGCGTTTCTGGGTCACGCCCGGTGAGCACGCCGGAGACCAGCAGCGACCCGATCCTCGATGCAGCCGGGATCGGATTGGAGTGTCCGAATCCCGGCATCTCAACGCTCACCCGGCGCGACATAGGTCAGGCCTCCGCGACGACGCGGTTCTCGATGGCGCCGAGCCCCTCGATCTCGGCGCGAACGACATCATTGATGCGCAGGAAGTTGCCGGTCGGTGCGCCGATTCCTGCCGGGGTACCCGTGGCCAGAATGTCACCGGGCATGAGTGTCATCACCTGGGTGAGATAGGCGATCTGCTCATAGATGTTGTAGATCATGTCGTCGGTCGGCCAATCCTGGCGCACCTCACCATTGACGGTGAGACGCATGCGCAGGGCGAGCGGATCGGCGATTTCATCGTCGGTGGTCAGCCAGGGCCCGATCGGTCCGTGGGTGTCGAACGACTTGCCCAGCGTGAAGGTGGGCGAGCGCTTCTGCAGCCAGTCACGCACAGATACATCATTGGTGACGAGGTACCCGGCGATCATCGATCGCGCATCCTCTACCGACACATGCTTGCACTGCTGCCCGATCACGACGCCCAGCTCGATTTCATAGTCGAGCGCATCGGAGATCCGAGGCTTGACGATGTCGCCGAACGGCCCGTTGATGCACGACACCTGCTTGTTGAACCACATCTGGCTGGTGGGGATAGCGATTCCCGCCTGTCTGGCCTCTTCGGCGTGCTCCTTGTAGTTCATCCCGATTCCGAGGTATTTCTGCGGGTCGTCGATGGGAGCTTCCAGAACGACGGAGTCGAGCGAGTAGCTCTGTCCATCTGCCTGCAGAATAGCGGCCTTCAGTGAATCGAGCTCCGGCAGGATCGCACGCAGCGACGTTCCTACTCCCGGCACGTCAGAGATGTCGATGATGCGGTCGTCGTCGACTCGACCGAGGCGAGCGTCGCCGGCGCCGACGCGGTAGCGGGCAATCTTCATTGTTGATCCTGATTTCCACTCGGTGCTGACTGTTCAGCTGCGTTCTCGTGCTGTGCTTCCTGCTGCGATGGCAGCGCGGGCCATGCTTCTTCGCCGAGGGGTGTCATCTGAAAACTGATGAATCGCCAGGTGCCCTCTGTGTCGCGATGCGCCACCTGGGTGACGACTCCGCCGAGTGTTCGTTCCCCTCCGTCGTGAGTGCGGAGCCGGTTCGTCAACAGCCCGGTCATGATCGCCACATCGTCGATGATCCTGATATTCAGGTCACCCCGAGTGATCTCAAGGTAAGCGGCGCGCGTTGCAACATGCTCCAGCAGCTGTGCCTTGGTGTGGGTCACGCCTGGGGCATGGATGTGCACCAGGTGGGGGTCGAACAGCTCGTCAAGCGCTGCGATATCCACAGTGATCAGTGCGTGGCGGCGACGATGCTCCAGAGCGAGGAGCTGCGCGAGGGTGTCGGCATCCGGTGCCGTGACGATGCTCATTGCACGGCACGCGGTCATGATGCTGACGTCGCGTTGGCCGCAACCTCCCACGTGCGGAAACCCGTCGTCTCGCCGGCCTCGCGACCGGGTCGTTCCTGGCCGACGAGTGCGTGGTACTTACTGAAGATCGCGTTCACTTCTTCGATGGGCAGAACGTCTTCGATGTCGTCGAAGCGCTCTCCGCCTGTGCGCTCCTCGATCATGCGACGGATGACCTCGTAGCCCTCACCGCGGTGCGACATGACGATGCGGTTGACACCCTCGAGACGGACGTCTTCAAATGCCTTGAGTGCTTCCTTCGGGTCCTCGATCGTCGCGAGCTTCTGGGCGAGCACGTTACCGTCAACGATCGACTGGCAAGCACCGTTTCCACCGCGCGGGTACATAGCGTGCGCGGCGTCGCCGATCAGGACGACCCGGCCATCCACCCAGCTATCGAGCGGCTCGTGCCTGATCAGCGGGAAGAGGTATACCTCGCGGGCGTTGCGCAGCATCTCCTGCACGTCGAGCAACTCGACGTTGCAGTCGTCGTAGTACGGCAGGATCTGGTCGATGCTGCCGAGCTGATTCCAGTCTTCGACCGACTCGTCGCGGGTGGCTTCAACAACCCAGTTGACCAGGGTGAGGCCTGAGCCCTCGAAATCATTTGCGATCGGGTAGACGATCATGCTCGAAATCTGTGGTGCACCGATGTGAAGGATGGTGCCGCCGGATCCGAACGGCTTCATCAGCGTGGTGCCTCGCCACATCGTGATGCCCGAGTACACCGGTTCTGACTGGTTGGGGTGCATCTGTCTGCGCACGACCGACTTGATGCCCTCTGCGGCGATGAGCACGTCGGAACGCACCTCGCTGGTCGAACCGTCACCGTGCTCGAGAAGCAACGTCACTGAATCGGCATCCTGGGTGTAACTGATGGCGCGGGCGTCCTGCACGATGGAGTCGGCGCCGAGGCGTGCAAGAACCGTGCGGTAGAGCATCATCTGCAGGATGCCGCGGTGCACGAAGCGTTGTTCGTAGCGGTAACCGGCGTGCACGCCGCAACGCTCCGCGTAGATCTCCTGGCCGAACTTGTTGTAGAAGATCGATTCCTGGGCGTCGACCGAGATCGAGCGGAACTCCTCGAGGAGGCCGAGTTCATCGAACTCCTGCGTACCGTAGACCTTGACGTCCAGGCCGACGCCGAGTGGCTTCAGATCGGGGACAACCTCATAGATGCGCGGGCTGAAGCCCTGCTGGTGCAGTCGAAGTGCGGCGGCGAGTCCGGCCGGGCCAGCTCCGATGATAATGATGTCAAGCATGGTGTGCTCCATTTCTTTCGCGCCGTGACCGCCTTGGTCGCGACGCGGGTGGTGAGTGGGTGACGCGGCTAGTTCGAAGCAGAGCGCGCGTCGGGAAAGAGCTCACCGAGGAATCGTTCAGTCGCTGCCCAGCTGCGTGCAGCGCTCTGGGGGTTGTATGCGACGACATCCGGCATCGGTGAGAAGTCAGCGTGGGGGTTGGTGAATGCGTGCTTGGTGTCGCTGTAGAGGTCGAGTTCCCAATCGATGTGGGCGGCGCTCAGTTCTGACTGCAGCTCGAACCGCATCTGTTCTGTCGCCATCGGATCGTCTGCTCCTGTGCAGACCAGGACGTGGGAAGAGTCGGCGGCCGCGCTCCAATCGGGCTCGAGCAGATCGAGTCCGGCGTGGATGCTGACGACACCACGCACAGCACCGCCGGTGCGCAGGTACTCAAGCGCCGACGATGCACCGAAGCAATAGCCCAGGGCGACAACCGCTGAGGCGTCGACGTCGGGCTGTGCGATCATGGCGTCGTGGGCTGCGCCGATGCGCCCTAACCAACGGGCGCGGTCACCGACCATGGCGCCGATCAGGGGACCGATCTCCGGCTCAGTCTTCGGCTGCGTGCGATCGCCCCAGACATCGGCAGCGAATACAGCGAATCCGAGACCGGCGTAGCGCTGGGCAGTCAGGATCACATCGTCGGTCAGACCGAACGCGTCATGCACCAACAGGATGCCGGGCAGCTTCTGCGTGCCGGTCGGCGCGCAGAAGTAGCCGAGCATCCGAGTGCCATCGTGTGTGTATTCGACGTCGCGTGCAGACAAGTCGGCCATGTGTCGCTTTCTGTGGTCGGCGCGGCCTGGTCGAAACGAACGAGGAGACTCGAGCCAGGTGCGATTTCAGCCCCTTTCGAAGCAGCCGGAACACAGGTGCTCCATCGCTCCACATCAAGGTGTGTCGAAATCGTATGAGTAATCACACACGATTTCAAGTGCAATCCAACCTGTTTCCGTTCTGTGCCGTTGGTTTCCGCCTCAAAGGGTCGATGCCTCTGCAGTGACGTCAACGGCACTTAATTGGTATTGATCAGGGATTTTAATTACCCTGTGCGATTGCATCAGAAAAGTGCCTATATATTCGCCGTTGATGTCGCTATGCTTTCGCACACGATAGTTGGACCCCGTCAGGCGGTGGATGCCAGTGTCCAGCGCACACAGTGGTGCGCGTGAGATCGCAACGAAGCGAGAGCCGGGAGCTAGTAGCACTATGTCTAAACCCTCGAGCGTCACCGACGATTACACGGGAGCGGTGAGCGCCCAGGTCCCTCGTAGATTCTCGCGGAGCGGGAGCCTGGGCCGGTTCAGCGCTCGGTTCGCGGTCATCGGAGTATGGCTTCTTCTCGCCATCCTGTTCGCGCTTCTCGTACCAGACACCTTCCTCACAGTCGGAGCAGCACGAACCATCTTCGGCAGCCAGCAGGCGCTCGTCTTCCTCACTGCCGCGCTGCTGTGCACCATCATCGTGGGTGAATTCGTTGACATGTCAGTGGCGTCGAACTTCGGCCTTGCTGCGACGCTCGTAACGGTGCTCAACGTCAACGACGGCCTCAACCCCTGGATCGCAGCGATCATCGCCATCGCGGCCGCAACCCTCGTCGGTGTCATCAACGCGCTTCTCATCGTCAAGGTGGGCGTCAATACGATCGTTGTGACTCTGGGAATGGGAACGTTCCTGCTCGGTATCGCCCTGTGGCAGACCAACCTGATGCCGGTGAGTGGCCTTCCGAAGGACTTCTCCCAGATCGCGCTCTTCAACGTGGCGGGACTTCCGATCAGCTTCTTCCTCGGCCTCATCCTCATGGGTGGTTTCGCCTATCTCCTGAGCTTCACGCCGCTTGGTCGCAACATGCGATTCGTGGGAGAGAACCGCGAAGTCAGCCGCCTGGCCGGCGTTCGAGTGACTCGCGTGCGATTCGGTGCGTTCATCGCCGCAGGCGTCATTGCCGGGGTAGGCGGTGTCATTTCCGCTGCAGGTACGGGCGGTTTTGATGCAGCCAGCTCGCAGACCTACCTGCTGCCGATGTTCGCAGCGACATTCCTCGGCACGGCCATTCTCATGCCTGGGCGGTTCAACCCGATCGGCACGCTCCTCGCCATCTACTTCCTCGCCACTGGCGTGCTGGGTCTCCAGCTGCTCGGGGCGACCTCCTGGGTCTCCAGCGTGTTCTACGGAGGCGTGCTCGTGATCGCTGTGACGATCTCGACGGTGCTCAATCGGCGGTCCAGGTGACGACCTCACACACTCGTAATTCCCTTGCCAAAGCAGCCAAGAAGGAGACAGCATGATGATCACTAGAAATGCACAGCGCCACCACGGTGGGCGCATCGTTACAGCAATCGGTGCAGCCGCGGCCGTCGCCGTCGTTCTCGCCGGTTGTAGTGCGAGTGCTGAAACGCCTGCAGACAACGGTTCGTCGTCGAGCCCGAGCAGCGCGAACTCGGCACTCGCCGACGAGGTTCAGCAGCTCACCCAGCCGCTGGATGCCTACCCGATGCCGACAGAGGCGGTCACCGGCGTATCTGAACTGGCCGGTGGAACCATCTACTACGTACCGATCACCCTTCGGGCACCGCAGTTCGCTGTCACGCAGGCTGGAATCGAGGCCGCAGCGGCCGCAGCTGGCCTGAAAGTACAGGTCTGTGACGGACAGGGCAATCCCACAGGCGTCAGCTCCTGCATAGATCAGGCGACCCAGGCCAAGGCCATCGGTGTCGTCACTGATGGTCTCCCATATGATCTGGCCGCGAACTCCATCGATGCAGCCCAGAGCGCCGGAATCCCCGTCATTATCAGCAATCAGATCGCCAGCGACAGGCACCCCGTCACGCCGACCCTCGCATATGTCCCGCCGGCTGGATCTGAGCAGTTGATCGCATTGAGCAAGTGGATAACGCTGGACTCTGACGGAGCAGCGAACATCCTCTTCAACCGGTCAACAGACGGTGAAGCCCAGAAGTCATACGTCCAGGCGGCCACCACGGCCCTCCCCGACTTCTGCCCGAGTTGCACAGCAACTGTCTACGATGTGTCCTCTGCCAACTTCGCCCAGATCCCTGCGTCGACCAGCTCCGAGCTGCTGAAGAACCCGGACATCGACTACATCGTTTCGGAATTCGCTGAGTATCTGCACCCGGCGTCCGAAGGCGTGCAGCAGGCCGGCCTGACCGGCAAGGTGAAGATGCTGGCAGCAGCGTCTGCTCTCAGCAACATCGAAGAGGTCTCCAAGGGTGGTCTCGCCACCGTGTCCGCTCAGGCGGCCGCATACCAGGGCTGGGTCGACCTTGATGCAGTCCTGCGCCTGATTGCCGGCCAGGAACTGCCGGAGTACACCATCCCGATTCGACTGTTCACCCCGGAATCCGCCAAGGACGTGACGCTAACCGCAGAAGCCGAGCAATCGGGCGAGTGGTTCGGCCCGACGACCTTCACGGATGATTTCAAGAAGCTGTGGGCGATTGCGTGACAACTGAGTACAACTCGGCGCAGGGTGCTGCGGCGGTTACCGCCGCCGCAGCACCCCGGCTTGACGTGCGCGACCTCGGCATGACCTTCGCGAACAACCGAGTCCTGCGCGACGTTTCGCTTGAGGTGAGGCCCGGAGAGATCCACGGATTGATCGGGCAGAACGGGTCAGGAAAGTCAACGCTCGCAAAGGTGCTGACTGGCCTCTACACACCGGATGCCGGCACTCGCGTACGTGTTGACGGCGTCGACCTCCGACTTCCCGTGCAGCCACAGGAATCCCGCCAACGCGGCGTCGCCGTCGTGCACCAGAACCTCGGTCTGCTTGGCGACGAGACCGTGCTCGAGAACATGCGAATCGGCCGGCTTCGTGGAAGCCGCTTCCTGCGCCGGATCAACTGGGGCCAGGAGCGTGCGGCCGCCCTCGAGGTGTTCGAACGTCTCGGCCGCTCGGTGCCGCTGGACGCCAAAGTGGGTTCGCTGCATGAGGAGGAACGTGCGACTGTCGCTATCGCACGAGCCTTGCAGGACGCCCACGCCGGCACAGGTCTCATCATCTTCGACGAATCGACTCGAGCACTCGGTCGACGATCGCTTGAGCACTTCTTCACGATTCTCGATGAGATCGTCGCCACAGGAACAGCGGTGCTGATGATCACGCACCGGCTTGAAGAAATCGTTGATGCGGCTGACCGGGTGACTGTGCTGCGCGACGGCCGAGTCGTTGAATCCGGTCGAGATGTCGCCGGCCTGAGCGAGGCAGACCTCACGGCGCTGATGCTCGGCCGCAACTTGCGTGATCTTGACCAGCGCGGTGTCGCAGAGATTGCAGCGGATGCGGTCGCCGTACGAGCAACGGGCATCACCGGCCGTGCGGTGAAGGATCTCTCGCTCCGGGTGTACCCCGGCGAGGTGCTGGGGCTGACGGGGCTGGCCGGCTCCGGATACGACGACGTTCCATACCTCTTGAGTGGTGTCACCCCTGCAGAGTCTGGAACGCTGACCATGACCGATAGCACCGCTGTCGCCCTGCCTGGGTTGTACCCAGGAAAGGCCATCGCTGCCGGAATCGCGTTGGTACCGGAAGGCCGGGAACACGCAGGCTTAGCGATGACGATGTCTGTGGGCGAGAACATCGGCTTTCCCCAGACCTGCCGTGCCCC
This sequence comes from Leifsonia sp. A12D58, assembly GCF_047530025.1. Taxonomy (NCBI): domain Bacteria; kingdom Bacillati; phylum Actinomycetota; class Actinomycetes; order Micrococcales; family Microbacteriaceae; genus Leifsonia; species Leifsonia sp. A12D58. The sequence goes on from NZ_JBLJAT010000008.1 coordinate 37,275, forward strand.
TCGCCAACTTCTCCCCATATCGATGGCGCCGGAGCGCGAGCTCGTGACCGATCTGCTCTACACCCTCGATGTGCGACCACCTGACCCCAAGGCGTTGGTGAGTTCGTTCAGTGGTGGAAACCAGCAGAAGGTGTTGCTTGCCAAGTGGATTGCTACCGAGCCCAGCCTGTTTCTGCTGCATGAGCCGACCCAGGCGGTTGACGTGGGAGCACGCCACACCCTCGTTGCCGCGATTCGCAAGGCGGCCAAGGATGGCTGCGCTGTGATCGTCGCTGGGGCAGACGAAAACGAGCTCGCCCTGCTCTGCGACCGGATACTTGTCTTCAACGAAGGCGTGGTCCGCGAGGAGCTGACCGAAGACCTCACCCCAGACAGGATCGTTGCAGCCATCTATGCCAATGGCTCACGATCGCGGTTGCGCAAGCGCGACCAGACGAATGTACACGATGATGAAAAGGAACCAATCGCATGACAGTTGTAGACATCAACATTCACCACCTTCCAGAAGACCTGTTCACCAATGAGAAGATCCTGAACGGCTTCCTGGACAGCGCCCCGCGTGGCTTCGGTGAGATCGCCAGCGTCATCACGATGGAGAACGGCAAGAAGCAGCTCATCCTGGAGAAGCCGAAGGGGTACCAGAACCTGAACTACGTCGAGGGCGACTACTCGGTCGAGGCAAAGCTTGCCGCGATGGACGAAGCCGGAGTCGACTACGGGATCATGCGCGTGCCCGTCTGGCAGGAGTGGTTGGGCCTGGACACCTGCAAGGCTGTCAATGACAACGCCGCTGACATTGTCAAGAACTCAAACGGCCGCCTCTTCGCGACCGCGTGTGTACCGCCGTGGGGTGGCAAAGAGAATATCTACGAACTTGAGCGTTGCGTCGGCGACCTCGGAGCCGTCGGTGTGCAGCTCGCCTGCCACTACGGCCAGCTCTATCTTGACGATGAAGTGTTCGAGCCATACCTCAAGGTGATCGAAAAGCTCGACATTCCCGTCGTCGTGCACCACACGCCGCTCCCCGTCGAGTACAAATCAGTACTCGACTACACGAACCTGCGCCGCGAATTCGGTCGCATCACCGACCAGGCCACCGCCGTCGGTCGCGAGCTGTTCAGCGGCATGTTCGACCGGATGCCTGGCCTCCGTTTCATCCACACAATGCTCGGCGGCAACTGGTTCGCCAACACGGAACTGCTCACTCCGCATGCGTCTCCCAAGGCTGAGGCTATGCAGCGCCTCGACCCGACCGGCGGCGAGAAGATCAAGCAGTACCTCGATCAGAACATCTACTTCGACCTCACGCACCCGCACTCGTGGGGCAAGACCCAGGTTGAGGCTGCGCTCACGATCAACGGTGCAGACCACTACATGTTCGGATCGTCGTTCCCCGTGTTTTACAGCTGGATGAGCCAGGGCGTCGACTTCGTGCAGAACGAACTGGAGATCAGCGACGCTGACCGCGAGCTCGTGATGTACGGCAACGCGAAGCGTCTGTTCAACCTCCCCATCTAGTCAGCGTCACGTCGCACGAGTCGCGACAGAAACGAAAGCGTCAGACAATGGAAAACACCGACAACGATCACATCGATGAATACTTCTCTACTGCTCGGGTGACCGGTCGACAGGGCGCCATCGAGCTGCCGGCTGACGGCTATCTTAACTATCTGTACGATCTCGACGACCCTGTGCTGGCCGGAAGTCGCGGCATGAACTATCAGGAGTTCGCCGAGGATCGTTACTCGGCACCGTTCCTGCAGGAGCTGCTCACCTACTGGGACAGCCTGTACAGAGAGCCGTTCGTCGGCATCACCTCAGACGGCGTGGTGCGGGAAGGTCTGTATGACCTTCCCGCCGACGGCGCTCCGACAGATCCAGAGCTCGTTGCTGCGGCCGAGCACGTGCTCGCAGTGCTGAGTCCTGAGGAACGCGAGCAGTTCACGTATCAGCTCGACGCACCAGAGTGGCGTGCGTGGAGCAACCCTGAGTTCGTGATCTACCGCGTTGGCTTGCGCCTGGAAGACCTCAGCGACAGTACAGTGGATGCCATCCTTCAACTTGTGAGGGCATCACTCAGCCCCGAAGGTTACGAGCGTGTGAGTGAGGCGATGGCGCTGAACGGTTTCCTCGGCGAGCTCGTCGACCTGCCATCAGTCATGAACGATCGCAGCTACTGGGTATCTCTGTTCGGAACGCCGTCAGCGACCGAACCCTGGGGCTGGCAGCTGTTCGGACACCACGTCGCGCTCAACTTCGTCACCGTCGGCGGCCGACACGTCGTCGCTCCGGTATTCATCGGCGCTGAACCAGCACTGTCAGATGGCGAGCGCCCGCCGCTCTTCGACGCCAGGGAACAGATCGCCATCGAGCTCGCAGAATCTCTGACAGAACAGCAGCGCGAACGTGCGGTCATCTTCGATTCAGTGCTCGACCCATCGATGCCGGAGGGACGCCTGCACCCTGCAGACGAGCGCCACGTCGCCGGCGCATTCCGTGACAACCGGGTCGTCCCGTATGAAGGCATCCCGGCATCGGAGCTGAACGACACCCAGCGCGCACTCCTGCGGGCACTCGCTGAAGACTTCTTCCTGCTGCTCAGCGCACCACAACGCGAGGTAACCCTCAGTGACTTCGACGCGCATATCGATGAGACCTGGTTCTCTTGGTACGGAGCGACCGACGGCTCGCAGCCGTTCTACTTCCGCATCCAGAGCCCGGTTATTCTCGCGGAGCTCGACCATCACGCCGGCGTCTGGCTGAACAACAGGCTGCCCGCCCGTTTTCACGTTCACACCACGTTGCGTCTGCCGAACGGCAACGACTACGGGCGGGCGTACATCGCCGAGGCGAATACCCAGAAATGAGCGGTGCGCCGCTGGTTCCGCGCGGGGTGGGCGCACAGGGGATCCGGCGGCGTCAGGGCGCGTCGGCGCAGGCGACCGGACTGATTCTCGCCATCCTGGCGATGCTCACCGCACTGGGGCCACTGTCTGTCGACATTTACACGCCATCGTTGCCGCTCATCCAGCACCAGCTCGGCGGCAGCGAATGGATGGTGCAGGCGAGCATCACCGCCTGTCTGCTCGGCATCGGCATCGGGCAGCTTCTCTGGGGACCGCTCAGCGACAGGCACGGGCGACGCCCGGTCATCATCGTCGGCGTCATCGGCTGGACGCTCGCCTCTGTGATCAGTGCGCTCTCCGTGACGCCGGAGATGCTCATCGCGGCGAGGGGAGTCGCTGGCCTGTGCGGAGCCGCCGGCATCGTTGTGTCCCGCAGCGTGGTGCGCGATCTGTCACCCGATACCAGTTCAGTGGCATCCCGGATCGGGATCCTCTCGCTGGTGACAACGATCGCTCCCGTCGTTGCACCCGTGGCCGGACTGGCGATCGCCCTCGTCTGGGGATGGCGTGCAGACTTCGTCGCCCTTGCCGCGTTCGGGGGAATCATCTCGCTGGCATTCGCCCTCATCGTGCCGGAGACCCTTCAGCTGGAGCGTCGAACGCCCCCGCGAGAAGGTGGAGTCCTCGGTGCGCTCTCGACAGCGGTTCGTAACAAGGAACTGGTCTTCGTTGCCAGTGCTATCGCTGCTCACGCCGTCGGGTTCTACGCGTACATCGCGACGGCGTCGTTCGTCGTCGAGCGCCAGCTTGGCTATCCGCCTGCGGTTTTTGCTCTGGTCTTTGGGACGAATGCTGTCGCCATGCTGTGCGCCAACGTGGGGTTCAGACGCATCGTCCGGACGCGGCATCCGTCATTCGCGCACGGTATCGGGCTCACGGCGAGTGCCGTGGCGGGAGGATTGCTCGTGGTCACGTCGCTCACGCACGGGCCTGAATGGTTGCTCTGGGCAGCATCGATGATCTGTGCTGCAGCTGCGGGCTTAGTGCTTCCGGGTGGACACAGCTGGGGTCAGACAACCCTGGTGGCCAGCGGTGCGGCGTCGGCATTGACGGGCTCTGCCCAGTTTCTTGGTGGGGTGCTTGGCTCTCCACTTACCGGCATCATCGGACTCACAGCGGCCCACCTCGGCGTCATCGTGTTAGTCAGCTCCAGCATCGGCCTTGGTGCATGGTGGGTGGCCAGCCAGACACGTCAGCGAACCCGTCTGCAATCGCAGTCATCTGTAATCATTGAGCGTCCCCGCTAGGATGGGCAGCCGAACCCTCTGGAGGGACTGTGTCGACAACACCCGATGATTCCGGGGAATTCTTCTGGTGGGACGGACTGCCATACACGTTGTGGCGCGCCCACAACGCGGTGAACCGCGTGCTCCACGATGCTGTCAAAAGCCTCGGCGTCACGGTGACCCAGCTCGGGTTGTCTGTGCATCTGGCTCAGCTCGGCGCGTTGTCTGCCTCTGATTTGTCGCGCGGAATCCACATCACGCCGCAGAGCGTGGCGACTGCACTGGCCCGCCTCGAGAAGCTCGGATGGGTCAACCGCCAGCCTCATCCGGTTCACGGTCGGGTTGTGCTCTTCACCCTGACCGACGCGGGTAGGGACGGGGTCCGGGAGGGTTCTGCGCGGATGGCTGAGGTCACCGAACGGGTGACATCCGTCCTGTCTGAAGGCGGCGCGGAGACGGTTGTGAACGAGCTGCGTCGCATCCTGCTTGAACTCGATGGCAGTGAACGCCCGATGGAACCGCTCTGGCCGGTTCGCGGTCTCTGATCACGATCGAGAATCAGGCAGCGGCGCCCTAGAGGCCGCGGATGATTTGCTGTTACTGTCATGTGACAGTCGTCTGCAACAATGCCGCATGTCTGTCATCCGTGTCGCAGGAACGCCCCTGATTGACACGTCAGGAAGGGGAACGATTCATGCCGACAACCCATTTCACCGTGGCCGCGACATCGTGGATCACCCCGTCGCTTCGGCGGATACACCTGCAGGCTGACGATCTCTCCGGCTTTGCCGACAGCGTGCACACCGATCGCTACGTCAAGCTCGTCTTTCCCAAGCCGGGTGTGAGCTACCCCGATCAGATCGACGTGCGGGCACTCCGCGGTACGGTTCCGCCCGAAGACCTGCCCGATGTGCGCACGTATACGGCGCTCAACCCGAACGTCGACGCCGGCACGATTGATATCGATTTCGTCGTGCACGGAGACGAGGGGATCGCCGGCCCCTGGGCGGCGAACGCCGCAGTGGGCGACGTGCTGATTGCCAACGGGCCTGGCGGCGCTTATGCGCCGATGCCCGATGCTGACTGGCACCTATTGGTGGGCGACGAGTCCGCGCTGCCCGCCGTCACCGCGGCGCTCGATTCACTCGAACGCGACGCCGTGGTGCGGGTAGTCGTGCTTGTCGACTCTGCTGAGCACGAGCCGATCCTCACTCTGCCCTCCGGCGGGGCGATCACTTTCGTGCACCGCAACGGCGGTGCGGCGAGTGTGCGTCTTGAGGAAGCCGTGCGAGCGGTGGACTGGCTGGATGGCCGCGTGCACGCCTTCGTGCACGGTGAGGCCGAGGAGATCATGCACGGTGTGCGCCCGTATCTGCGCACGGAGCGCGGACTGGGGCGCGATCAACTCTCGATCTCGGGCTACTGGCGTCGTGGCCGCACCGAAGATGGTTTTCGTGAGTGGAAATCGGAGCTTGCCCTGACAGAGGGCGACGATTTGCGACGCGGCGGGCGCAGGCCCAGCTAACCATCGCTGCGGTTCGAGGAGGCTTACGGCGCCTCAAGTCGGCACTGATATAAAACGTCAACAGAATTTCTTATACCCACAGATGACAGACATCTGTCATAATCACAGTTATATGCAATACCGGTGCGCAATGATGCGTGGCCGACTCTCACAGTGACGTAGGGATAGCAATGATCCAAGGCAAAGTGCTCATCGTAGGCGGCGGTATCGGAGGGCTTGCTACGGCGATAGCCGTGCGGAATGCCGGGTTCGACGTCACGGTGATCGAACGACACGCGGATCTTCATTCATCGGTGTATGGCGTCGGAATCATCCAGCCGATCAACGCACTCCGCGCACTTGACGCCATCGGCTGCGCCGAGGCATGCATGGCCGTCGGTTTCCCCGCCACGGCGTGGGGAAGCATGTACGACGTCGACGGAAACTTCCTCTTCGCAATGCCGGGGGCTCGCATCGAAGGATCCGACCTCCCGCCGCTCAACGGCCTGACCCGCCCGCAGTTGCATGAAATCCTGACGAACAAGGCCAACGAAGTCGGCGCCGATATCCACTATTCGACCACATTCGAAAGCCTCGTCGATGATGGCGAAGCTGTCGAGGTCACCCTGTCAGACGGCTCGACAGAGCGCTTTGACTTTGTCGTCGGTGCAGACGGCGTGCGTTCACAGACCCGCCGCTATGTGCTCGACGAGGAAATCCAGCCTCGCTACATCGGCCAGTCAGCGTTCCGCATCAACATTCCGCGTGAACCGGAAATCGACCGAATCATCCTGCAGGAAGGCCCGAGCGGCATGGCCGGCTTCGTGCCGATCGGCCCCGACCTGGCCTACCTCTTCTATAACGCCCAGATGGAGAAGTCCGATCGTCCGGCAGAGGCCGACCTCGCGGACATCCTCAAGGAGCACCTCGCGCCGTTCGGTGGGCTGACCGGCCGAGTCCGCGACCAGCACATCAACGACCCCAGCGCGGTTGTCCTGCGTCCGGAGGAGTCTCTCATCGTTGAAGGACCGTGGCACAAGGGACGGATCGTGCTGCTCGGCGACGCGGTTCACGCCATCACGCCCCACATGGGACAGGGCGCAGCCCAGGCGATTGAAGACGGCGTTGTGCTGGCCGACGCGCTGTCGAAGCACCCTGACCTGGAATCCGCTTTCGTCGAGTACCGCGAGCGCCGCTTCGAGCGCTGCAAGCTCATCGTCGACACGTCTCTGGCGATCGGTGAGTGGGAGATGGGGCGACTCGAGGGCTTCGACAACGTCGCTGCCACGAACCACGTGATGGATGTCATGGCGCAGCCCATCTAGGCTCACGTTCACCTGGTTCACCCCGGAGGCGGGAGCGGAAACGTTCCCGCCTCCGGCGTTTCGGTGCGCGAGCAGCCGCCCGGTGTCGAGTGCGGGACGCCGGCTGTTATTTGAAGCCGTGCACCCCTGAAAGCTCAGATTCCGAGATCTCTGCCTCGTAGCGGGTGATCGCCTCGATTGTATTGGTGTCGTGGCGCCGGGTGGCCGTCTCGATCATCTCCTGGCTGGCACCGCCTTCGATGAGGTCGAGTATTGCGTCGTGTTCGGCCAGTGAGGCGAGCGCCCGCCCCGGTGCATACCAGAACGCCGAACGGCGGGTGAGTTCGAGGCGCGCCCACTCTGACTCCACCAGATCGTTGAGTCGCTCATCGTCGCACTTGGAGCAGAGCAGCGCGTGGAATTCTCGGTTCAGGATGCCGAACCGTCGCGGATCGAAATTGGCCAGCGCGTCAGCCATCTCACGGTTCAGTGCGCGGCAGGTGGCGATGTCGTCAGCGGTCAGATGTTCAGAGGAGAGCGCAGTGGCAAGAGCGCCGAGCCGTGCAAGGAGCCGCATTGTGCGTTGCCAGGATTCGGTGTCGAACGTCTTGACGATCGCTCCGGCGTTCTGCACGAAATCGACCCAGCCCTCTGCTTCGAGTCGCCGCAGGGATTCGCGCCAGGGAACCGAGCTGATGTTGTACTCCCGGCCGAGCTGGTCGATCACCAGGCGCTTGCCGGGACCGTACGTGCCATCCATGATCCGCCGCTTGAGGATTTGGTAGGCCTGCTCGGCTTTACTCTCGGCCATCCACGTGCCCCTTTCGGTGTGTCCCTGAGGGCTCACTGATCCTAGGCATTATCGCATACGATCCGGGCGGTTCTCGGAAACTCGCTCAAGTAATCGAGCGATAGTCGGGTTGTTGGTTGCGCCGCTTCGAGCGAGCAGGAGCGCTTGGAGCCGTTCAGGTTCCGGGGTAATACGGCGCACAGTCATGTTGAATCTGGTCAGACTCGCGTTGTCGGGATCGGGCAGGATGGCGACAGCGACTCCCGCTTCGATCAGCGGGATGCACGTTTGGATTGTCTCGACAGTGCGGATTGAAGCGGGCGTCACACCATGGCGACGAAATGCGTTCTCGACGGCCTCTGGCAGGCTGGGCACTGCGGCTGTCCGACGAGGAAGAAGCACAACTTTTCCATTGAACGAGTGAAGCGGCAGGGGATCTGGCGCATCAGACGCATCGGGGGGCAGCGCCGCGACCAGGGGAACCTCGCCCCAGTCGATGATGTCAAGTGAGCCGCGATGGCGCTGGGCGAAGCGTTGCGGGTCTGCGACCATGATCGCGGCCAGGTCGGCTGTGCGTTGTTGGAGCATATCGATCGCCCCCCAGGGCGGCGGGTCGACGAGCCTGATTTCAACGTCGGGCGCTTCGGATGCGTAAGCGCGAAGCAGCTGGGGGATCCGACGCCACATGAGCACCGGAACTGCAGCCATCGTCAGTGATCCGGCAGTACCGGCACCGAATCGGCCGAGTGCCGAGACGACATCATCGATCTCTCCGAGGATTCGCGATGACGCATCAAGTAGATAGCGTCCGGCGCTGGTGGGCTCGACCCCGCGTGGGGTGCGCACCAGGAGCGGCACACCGACCTCGGTTTCGAGCTTTGCGATCGCGACACTCAGCGGGGGCTGCGAGATATGCAGCTGGACGGCAGCAGCAGTGAACGAGCCGGCCTCGACGACGACGTTGAAGTAGCGGAGATGACGGAGCTCCATGCTCGAGAGTATATCGTCGAGGCCGCTATAGCTTTTGACTATGGGCTGCAGAGCGAATAGATAGTTCTGCCCAGCGCATCAGACTGCGAAGCTGACAGCGTCACTCACCCACAAATCAGGAGTCGTCAATGTTGCCGAAAACTAATTTCACCCCGCCATTCGCTCTCACCCGCGCCAGCCATGTCTCCCTTGCCGTGACAGACCTCGAGGCCAGTCGCAACTTCTATCGCGATGTCGTCGGCCTCATCGTCAGCGAGGAAACTGACGACGCCATCTACCTGCGTGGGCTTGAGGAGTCGTCACACCACAGTCTCGTGCTTGAGCGCGCTGACGAGGCGAAAGCGCTGCGCGTGGGACTTCGCGTGCGCGCCGATGCCGACATCGTCGCCGCTGAAAAGTACTTCGCTGAAATCGGCATCGAGCACGAACGAGTGGAGAAGGCCCATCAGGGCCCGACGCTTCAGTTCCGCGATCCCGTCGGTACGCACATGGAGCTCACCTCGTCCATGGGCCAGGTGTCACGCAAGATGCAGAACTTCAACGAGTTCGTTGCCGGCGCTCCGCAGCGCATCGACCACTACCAGGTCGTGACATACGACGTGCAAACCGCCACCGACTTCTGGACGGGGCTCGGCATGCGGGTCTCTGAATACACCGCGACCGATGGCACCGACGAACTCTGGGGTTCGTGGATGGAGGTCAAGGGCAACACTCACGACCTGGTTTTCACCAACGGCCAGGGCCCGCGTCTGCACCACTTCGCGTACACGGTTCCGGACGCCACGGCCCTGCTCCATGCAGCGGATGTCGCCGGCGCGCTCGGATTCGGCGAAGAGATCGACCGCGGTCCTGGCCGCCACGGCATCAGCAACGCGCTCTTCCTGTACCTGCGCGACCCCGACCAGCACCGGATCGAGCTGTTCACCACGCACTACCAGTTCATCGATCTGGAAGAAGTGCCGCTTCGGTGGGACGTCAGTAATCCCAAGCGCGCCCAGCTCTGGGGGATGCCGGCCTCTCGCCGCTGGTTCTTCGAAGCCAGCGAGTTCCCGGCGGAGCCCGTGAACGAGCCGCTGTTGCAGGCGTCGCCCGGCACCCTTGAGGACTACCTCGGTGTCCACTGAGACTAGCGCTGAGACGAGCGCCCTCGCCGGTACCCTCTCAGTCGAACTGCACGCCAAGCTTCTCGCGACACCGGTTGCTGGACTTTCTGCCCAGCTGCGTAAGCGTGGTTTGAACAACATGACGATCGACGGAGTCAGCCCGTTGCATCCGGGAGCAAAACTTGTCGGGACAGCGGCGACGCTTCGATTCGTTCCCAGTCGCGAAGACCTGTTCATCAGTCACGGCGGCGGATACAACGCGCAGAAGCGAGTGTTCGACGAAGTGCGCTCCGGTGAAGTCATCGTGATCGAAGCGCGCGGCGAGGCCGGATCGGGCACCCTCGGTGACATCCTCGCCATTCGAGCCCATGCTCGGGGAGCCGCCGGCATCGTGACTGATGGTGGCATCCGTGACAACGACGCGATCGCCGCGGTCGGAATCCCGGTCTATTCGAACGGGGCGCACCCCGCGGTTCTCGGCCGCAAGCATGTGCCGTGGGATGCCGACATCACCATCGGCTGCGGCGGCACCGCCGTGCAGCCCGGCGACATCATCGTCGGCGATGCCGATGGTGTCATCGTGATTCCTCCCGGCATTGTCGAGGAGATCGTCGATGCCGCGTTCGCTCAGGAAGAAGAGGATGCGTGGATCGCCGGCCGGGTCGCCGCTGGCTTCGCCATCGATGGACTGTTTCCGATGAACGCCGCCTGGCGCGCGCAGTTCGAGCGGGAACGAGCACTGTGACCAGAACGCTTGATGGCCAGACGATCATTGCCATCGCCGACGAGCTTGCCGCAGCTGAGCGCGATCGCACGAGTGTGCCGCTGCTGACCGGGCGGTATCCCGGCATGACGGTCGACGACTCATACGCCGTGCAAAATGAGTGGCGTCGACGGCGAACCGCAGCAGGGCGACGGCTCGTCGGGCGCAAAATCGGCCTGACGTCGAAAGTCATGCAGGCCGCAACGGGTATCACCGAGCCCGACTACGGGGCGATCTTCGCTGATACGGTCTTCGAAAACGGATCAGTCATCGAGCACGACCGATTCTCGAACGTCCGCATCGAAGTCGAGCTCGCATTCGTGCTGGCCACCGCGCTTGAGGGTCCGAACGTCACCGTGTTCGACGTGCTGAGGGCAACGGACTATGTGGTGCCCGCACTGGAGATCCTGTCATCGCGCATCGACTTGCCGGGGCGCACGATCGTCGACACCATCAGCGACAATGCCGCGTTCGGCGGGCTGGTCTACGGCGGAAACCCGACCAAGGTCGACGCCATCGACCTGCGCTGGGTCTCTGCGCTGCTGTATCGAAACGAGGTAATAGAGGAGTCGGGGGTAGCTGCAGCGGTGCTGAACCATCCCGCAACAGGAGTGGCCTGGCTCGCGAACAAGCTCGCCCAGCATGGCGACAGGCTCGAGGCGGGCGAGATCGTACTCGCCGGCTCGTTCACTCGTCCCCTGTGGGTCGAAAAGGGCGACACGATCAACGCCGACTACCGAGAGCTGGGAACAATCACATGTCGGTTCATCTGAAGCCCACCCTGCGCGACGCCCTGGCCGCGGCGTCGCGGCCCCTGGCCGGGATCTGGGTGTGCTCTGGCAGCCCGCTCGTTGCCGAGATCGTGGCGGGATCAGGCATCGACTGGTTGTTGATCGATCAGGAGCACGGCCCGAACGATCTGCAGTCGACCCTGCTCCAGCTGCAGGCTGTGGCCGCCTATCCGGTCACTCCCGTCGTTCGAGTGCCATCGGGAGACGCCGTGACGATCAAGCAGGCGCTCGATATTGGTGCGCAGAATCTGCTCGTGCCGATGGTGTCGTCTGCCGAGCAGGCCGAAGAGCTTGTGCGCGCGGTGCGCTATCCGCCGCGAGGTATGCGTGGAGTGGGATCGGCGCTGGCCCGTTCAGCGCGGTGGAACAGGATCGATGACTATCTCGCCGATGCTGATCGGTACGTGTCGCTCTTCGTCCAGATCGAATCGGTGGAGGGCGTTGACGCTGCGGCAGAGATCGCGGCGACCGATGGCATCGACGGCGTCTTCGTCGGGCCGTCAGACCTCGCAGCGTCAATGGGCCTGCTCGGTCAGCAGACGCATCCGGACGTGATCGCCGCTGTGCTTCGGGCCTTCGATGCAGTGCGATCCGTAGGCAAGCCGGTTGGTGTCAATGCTTTCGATCTCACGGTGGCGCAGGCTTACCTGAACGCGGGGGCCACGTTTGTGCTTGTGGGAGCGGATGTCGCCATGCTCGCGAGAAACTCAGAATCCCTAGTGGCCCAGTTCATTCCGACTGAACGTATCGAGCGAGCGTCGTACTGAGGTGGGGGTGCGGCCGGGGTGCAGTAGATGATGCACTTCCTGATGCGCCACCCGAAATAGCCCATTCGATTACGGGCATAAAAAAGGCCACCCCCCAGTAGAAGCCTGGAGAATGGCCAAGTGGCTCCGACCGGCGTCGATCCGGTGACCTTTCGATTTTCAGTCGAACGCTCTACCAACTGAGCTACAGAGCCTAAGAAACAAACTTCGAGAAGCCGCTTCCTAAGAGAAAAGCCCTCCGTATTAAGGAAGGGCTTTTCACTTTGCGACCCTGACGGGACTTGAACCCGCGACCTCCGCCGTGACAGGGCGGCACGCTAACCAACTGCGCTACAGGGCCTCGATGTGAAACCATATTACTTTATTAAATTGTGTGACCCCAACGGGATTCGAACCCGTGCTGCCGCCGTGAAAGGGCGGTGTCCTAGGCCACTAAACGATGGGGCCGTGTGGCTGTCATAAGCTCATGACTTCCGACGCATAAGCATACGATTAGATTGCCCGATAGTTCAAATCGAGCAGCGCCGGAGTGTCGTTTTTGCGCCCTTTTCGCACATTTCTCCGGCTAAATATCCCGATCAGATCCCATTTATTTTCTCTAAAAATATTTGTGAAATCGCACCGCGCCGGTGAATGGCACGGGCTAAGAGCCCCCTCCGGGTTAGATTCGTTTGCATTGGCAGGCACCCGAGCCCCATGTTGTTACTGTGAAGAATGTGGTCACTGTGACGAAAGTTCACACGTGCCTGATCGGGGAGTTATGAGTCACACAAGTTCCACAGACGAGCGCGGAGTGCAGGTAAGCCTGCACGGTCCAGCAAATCGACGTGTACGCATCCGTCGTCGCCGCGTGGCCGCTATCACTTCATTCATGGCCATTGCGGCTCTGATATCGGTGGCGCTCAGTCCTGCATCGCCCGCAGAAGCTGTCGACTATCCCTCATGGGGTGACCTGCAGAGCGCAAAGTCGAACACGGCTGCAGCGTCGGCCAAGGTCGCCGAGATTCAGACCCTGATCGACGGTCTGCAGACCAGGGTCGCCGAAGCGCAGGCCGAATCCGAAGCTCGTGGTTACGAGATGGAAGCTGCGCAGGCAAAATTTGACGACGCAGCGTTGCGCGCAGACAATCTGCAGTCAGAGGCAGACTCCAGCAAGGCGAGTGCGGATGCAGCGACCAGGCAGGCAGGCCAGCTTGCCGCCCAGCTGTACCGCACCGGCGGTACCGATCTGAGCGTGAACCTCTTCCTCGACGGTCAGGCTGCCGGCGACGGTGCAGAACAATTGCTCTCGAAGCTCGGCAGCATGACAAAGCTCGTCGAGCGCAGCAGCGAGGTCTATGACCTGGCGCAGGCGTCCAAGAACAATGCCCAGTCACTGGGAGATCAGGCCAAGTCGGCACAGGCCGAGCGCGAGACGCTCCGAATCGCTGCTGAGAGCGCGCTGGCCGCAGCTCAGGCCGCGGCAGACGCCGCAGCCGGCGCACTGGCGGAGTCTGAAGCGAAGAGCATCGAGCTCGACCAGCAGCTCAAGTTCATGCAGGACACCGAAAGCACGACGGCTGCCGCTTACGAAGCTGGCGTTGCCGAACGTGCGAGGCAGGCAGCTGAAGCTGCGCGTGCGGCAGCGGCTGCCGCTGCCGCAGCGGCCGCAGCTGGCAATGGCGGCGGCGGGGGTGGAGGCGGTTCGAGCTCGGCAGGCCCCGGCCTCGGTGGTGGCTACATCAACAATGGCTGGGCGGTTCCGGCAAGCGGACGCATTACCGACGGCTTCGGCCCGAGGCAGGTCATCTGCAGCAGCGGCGGACAATGCAGCGGTGGCACCCACTATGGTGCTGACCTCGGCGCAGGCTGCGGCTCTGGAATCTATGCGGCGGCCGCAGGAACAGTGCGATACGCCGGCCGATATGGTACCTACGGTAACTTCGTGCTGATCGACAACGGCAACGGTGTCTCCACCGGCTACGCGCACATCCGCGACGGTGGCATCTTCGTCAACGTCGGCCAGGACGTGAGCGCCGGACAGAACATCGCAAGCGTCGGTATGACCGGAGCGGCAGACGGCTGCCACCTGCACTTCGAGGTGCGTATCAACGACAACCGCATCAATCCGATTCCCTTCATGGCAGAACGAGGTGCGCCCCTTGGGTAGCGACAAGTCCACGACCCGCCGATTCTCTCGGGTGAAGCCCGCAGCTCTGCTGTCGGCGCTGGCGATCGGGGCTGTCACGGCATCCGTCGGTATCACTGCACCGGTGGCCTTCGCCGACACCGGGTACCCGAGCTGGGACGAAGTTCAGAAAGCCAAGCAGAGCGAGGCGACGAAGAAAGCGCAGATCGACGCGATCTCCGGCCTGCTCACCGGACTGCAGAAGACGGCAGACGCCGCATCGAAGGTCTCGCAGGTTGCTGCTGAGGCCTATCGGATGACTCTTGACGATTTGGATGCCGCCACGGCCAAAGAAGCCAGCCTGGCAAAACAGGCGGCTTCGGCCAAGACCAAGGCAGAGACGTCGAAATTGCGTGCAGGGTTGATCGCCGCTCATCTGGCCAAGACCGGCGCACAGGACCTCTCGGTCAACCTGTTTCTGAACGGCAGCTCTGCCGACGACCTGCTGCATCAGCTCGGAACAGCGAGCAAGCTGAGCGAGCAGTCGCAGACCATCTATCGCGAGGCGACCCAGGACCAGAACACGGCTGAGTCCCTTGGCGCACAGGCGTCGTCAGCGACGGCCGAGCGCGACAGGCTGACCAAAGACTCCAAGGCCAAATTCACCGAGGCGAACGCTGCAGCCCAGAGTGCCCAGGCGGCGCTTGAAACGCAGCAGCAGAAGTCGAACGAGCTGTTCGAACAGCTCGCCCTGCTCAAGGACACCACTGCAGAGGCTGAACGTTCGTATCGCGCGGGAATTGATGCTGCCGCTGCGGCGAAAGCCCTTGCAGATGCTCAGGCGGCGGCGGATGCCGCCAAGCCCCCAGCCGGAAATGGCGGAGGCTCAGGTGGCGGTAGCGGAGGCAACTCAGGCGGCGGAGCAGGGACGCCGAGTGTGCCCAATCCGCCGACGGTCACGAACCCGCCGGTGGTAACCAACCCGCCACCCGTGACGACCCCTCCGGTCACGCCAGCCGATCCGACACCGCCCGTGGTCACCGTGCCGCCGCCCAGCGCGAGTGCAGTCGACACGGCGATCAATTTCGCCAGGGCTCAGCTCGGTGATCGTTACGAGCTCGGTGGTTCCGGCCCGGACGCCTGGGACTGCTCCGGGCTCACGAAAGCGGCATATGCTGCTGCGGGAATTTATATTGGAACGCACTCGGCTACCAATCAGTACCGCGAGATGTCCAACCGAGGTCGCCTTGTGTCGTTCTCCCAAGCGCAGGTCGGAGACCTCGTGTTCTGGGGTGTCCCAGGCAACTACTACCACGTGGCTATCTACATGGGTGGTGGCCAGATCCTCGAAGCTCCCGATTATGGAAAGCCAGTACGCATCCATCCGATCTGGAGCTGGGGAGACGTTGCGCCGTACGTCGGGCGTCCGTCGGGCTGACCATGGTCTCCTTGGCCTGACTCGCACCTGCGGGGCCAGGACTGCCGAATTCGAGCGCCTCGGCACTTGATTGTGCTGCTCGAAACAGACAAAACGAACAGACAAAAAGGCCCCGCAGAGAAATCTTTGCGGGGCCTTCTCGTTGTGCGCTGCGGACTAGTGGCCCTCAGCCGCCAGCTTGGCAATGCCGTCGAGGATGATCTGGTCAGCCTCCGCTGCGTCGCCCCAGCCTTCGGTCTTGACCCACTTGCCCGGCTCAAGGTCCTTGTAGTGCTCGAAGAAGTGCTCGATCTCCTTGCGGGTGTACTCCGGGATGTCGTTGATGTCCTGGATGTGCTCCCAACGCGGGTCGCCGGCAGGAACCGCGATGACCTTGGCGTCTGAGCCGCCGTCATCGGTCATGTTGAAGACTGCAACCGGACGAACCGAGACGCCGACGCCAGGGAAGAGCGGGTAGTCGAGGAGCACGAGCACGTCGACGGGGTCGCCGTCGAGGCCCAGGGTGTTCTCGAAGTAGCCGTAGTCGGTGGGGTATACGAAGGTCGTGTAAAGAACGCGGTCGAGGTATACGCGACCGGTTTCGTGGTCAACCTCGTACTTGTTGCGGCTTCCGCGCGGGATTTCGATTACTGCGTCATATGCGGCCATGGCCAGGTTTCTCCTTTGTTGGCGTCCTGTCGGGTGATGCAAAGCATTCAGACAGGACTTCGTGCTCGAAGTCTGCGGATAACGTTACTGGATGGAGTCTGAACGCCGCCCACGACTGAGCCCCGCTATCGCCGACATCCGACGGGCGATACGTGATGTGTTGCCTGCGGCCGGGGAGTCGGTCCTCGTCGGGTTGAGCGGGGGAGCAGACTCACTCGCCCTTGCAGCCGCTACTGCGTTCGAGGCGACCAGGGCACAGGTCGCTGCTGGCGCGGTCATCATCGATCACGGTTTGCAGCACGGATCAGCGGATGTCGCATCCGCTGCCGCTCAGCAGGCACAAAACCTGGGGCTTGACCCCGTCATCGTGCGCAGAGTCCATGTCTCGGACGCACCGGGGGGCGAGGGTCCAGAGGGAGCAGCCCGTTCTGCGCGTTATGCGGCATTCGACCAGATCCTCGACGAGACCGGGGCATCATCACTACTGCTCGGCCACACCCTTGACGACCAGGCAGAGACGGTGCTGCTGGGATTGGCGCGTGGCTCAGGAGCGACAAGCCTGCAGGGGATGGCATCCGAAAGTGGCCGTTACCTGCGACCGATGCTCGCGATCCGTCGAGAACAGACCAGGCAGTTCTGCTCAGACTCAGGCCTGACGCCATGGAATGACCCGCAGAATGCCGATCCCCGGTACGCCAGGGTGCGGGTGCGTCAGAACGTGCTTCCGGTGATGGAGGCAGAGCTCGGACCCGGCGTTGCAGAAGCGCTGGCCAGGACTGCTGCCCAGCTGCGTGAAGATTCGGCGGCACTCGACGAGATGGTGCTCGAATTCATCGAGGAGATCTGCGAGCCGGCCGAGGCGGGCATTGCGATTTCGGTAGGAGCGCTCGAGGCGAATCCGCCCGCGTTGCGACAGCGGATCATCCGTTTCGTCGTCGAGAGCGAGTTCGGCGTGTCGCTTGAACGCGTGCACACATTGGCTGTTTCGCGGCTCGTCACCGATTGGCACGGGCAGAAGGCACTCGACCTGCCAGGCGTTAGAGTTAACAGGCAGGATGGGCTGCTGGTTTTTACCGCGCAGCGCTAGGTGCTGTGCGGCAGCGCCGCACCACTTTGAACCGAGTCGAGTAAAGGAAATTTCCGTTCCATGGAACCACGCGACATTGAAGGCGACCTCACCGAGATTCTGATCGAGGAGGACGAGATCCGCGCCAAGCTCGCCGAACTCTCCCGCCGGATCGAAGCCGACTATGCAGACAAGGATGTTCTCCTTGTCGGTGTGCTGAAGGGCGCGGTCATGGTTATGGCCGACCTGGCTCGTGAACTTCAGATCCCCATCACGATGGACTGGATGGCCGTCAGCTCGTACGGCTCAGGCACCGAGTCAAGTGGCGTCGTGCGCATCCTCAAGGACCTCGACACCGACCTCACCGGCCGCCACGTTCTTATCGTCGAAGACATCATCGATTCAGGCCTGACCCTGTCGTGGCTGATGGCCAACCTGAACTCCCGTGGCCCGGAATCCATTGAGATCTGCGCGCTCCTTCGCAAGCCAGAAGCTGCCCGCGTCGACATCGATGTGAAGTACTTCGGCTTCGACATCCCCAATAAGTTCGTCGTCGGCTACGGCCTCGACTACAACGAGAAGTACCGCAACCTACGCTCGGTTGGCATTCTCGCGCCGCACGTTTACTCGTAACCGAGAAAACTCGAGTTCCCCTCACGGCGAACATACGGCGAGCATTCAGGGGTGGGACGGTAGCCTGTGAGAACCATGAACGTCAAGAAGCTTCTGCGCGGGCCGCTCCTCTACATTGTTCTCGCCATCATCGCTGTATGGGTGGGTTCCAGCCTGCTCACCATGTCTGGATTCAAAGAGATCTCGACCCAACAGGGTCTTGAGTTTCTGAAGGATGGCAAGGTGGCTGAGGCCACCATCGTCGACGGCGAACAACGTGTCGACCTCACGCTCACCAAAGCCGACGAAAAGCTCGGCAACCAGGTGCAGTTCTATTACGTCGCACCGCGTGGCACCGAGGTCGTCGAGGCGGTGACCGCGGCGAACCCGAAGGACGGCTTCACCGACCAGGTGCCGCAGTCGAACTGGTTCCTCTCTCTGCTCGGCATCCTGCTTCCTGTGCTGCTGATCGGTGTGTTCTTCTGGCTGATGCTCTCTGGAATGCAGGGCGGCGGCAACAAGGTCATGCAGTTCGGCAAGTCCAAAGCCAAACTCGTCTCCAAGGAGAGCCCGCAGGTCAGCTTCTCTGACGTCGCCGGTGCCGACGAGGCGATCGAAGAACTGCAAGAAATCAAGGACTTCCTCAAAGAGCCCGCGAAGTTCCAGGCCGTCGGTGCCCGTATCCCGAAGGGCGTGCTGCTGTACGGCCCTCCCGGAACCGGTAAGACGTTGCTCGCGCGCGCCGTTGCTGGTGAAGCCGGCGTGCCCTTCTACTCGATCTCCGGTTCTGACTTCGTCGAGATGTTCGTCGGTGTCGGTGCAAGCCGCGTTCGCGACCTGTTCCAGCAGGCCAAGGAGAACGCCCCGGCCATCATCTTCATCGATGAGATCGATGCAGTCGGTCGTCACCGTGGTGCCGGCATGGGTGGTGGCCACGATGAGCGTGAGCAGACCCTCAACCAGCTCCTCGTGGAGATGGACGGCTTCGACGTCAAGGCCAACGTCATCCTGATCGCTGCGACGAACCGTCCAGACATCCTTGACCCCGCGCTGCTTCGTCCTGGTCGCTTCGATCGTCAGATCGGTGTCGACGCACCCGACATGCTCGGTCGCAAGCGCATCCTCGAGGTGCACGCCAAGGGCAAGCCGATGGCGCAGGGCGTCGACCTCGAAGTGCTGGCTCGCAAGACGCCGGGCTTCACTGGTGCAGACCTGGCCAACGTGCTCAACGAGGCTGCTCTGCTCACCGCTCGCTCAAACGCCCAGCTGATCGACAACCGTGCCCTTGACGAGGCAGTCGATCGCGTGATGGCCGGCCCGCAGCGTCGCACGCGCATGATGCGCGACGAAGAGAAGCTGATCACCGCGTACCACGAGGGCGGACACGCCCTGGTGGCAACGGCAATGAACAACACCGACCCCGTTACCAAGATCACGATCCTCCCGCGAGGGCGCGCACTCGGTTACACGATGGTCATGCCGCTCGAAGACCGCTACTCGGTCTCACGCAATGAACTGCTCGACCAGCTCGCATACGCCATGGGCGGCCGCGTCGCAGAAGAGATCATCTTCCACGACCCGACGACCGGTGCATCGAACGACATCGAGAAGGCGACATCGACCGCACGCAAGATGGTCACCGAGTTCGGTATGAGCGCCGCTGTCGGCCCGCTCAAGCTGGGCCAGGCATCCGGCGAGATGTTCCTCGGTCGCGACATGGGCCACCAGCGCGACTACTCGGAGCGCCTCGCAGAGCGGGTCGACGCCGAGGTACGCGAGCTGCTGGAGAACGCGCACGACGAGGCGTACCTGGTGCTCAACGAGAACCGTGAGATCCTCGACAAGCTGGCCGCAGCGCTGCTGGAGCACGAGACGCTCGACCAGCACGCTCTCGCCGAAATCTTCGCCGATGTGAAGAAGCTGCCGCCGCGTCCGCAGTGGCTCTCCAACGCAAACCGCCCGGTGTCTGACATCCCGCCGATCAGCATGCCGCATCCAAAGGCACCGATCGACGGGGGTGCAGTCGACGGCGGCATCGACAGCGGGTCCACCGAAGAGGAATCCAAGCCCTCGCGCGCACCCGGTCGCGCCCCGCGCCCCGCAACCGCGTAGGCGTCGCGTGGCTGTCGATAAGGCACGCATCGAAGCGGCTGTTGCCGACATCCTCGCCGCAATCGGCGAGGATGTCGGCCGGCCCGGTTTAACGGCCACCCCGCGCCGGGTGGCCGAATCCTATGCCGAGTTCTTCGGCGGGCTTGCGCACGATCCGCTTGACCACCTGCGGGACACCGTGCCCGTCGGTCCGCTCACGGGCGAGCTTGTGCTGCTGCGCGACATCGAGTTTCGCTCGGTGTGCGAGCATCACCTGCTACCGTTCCTCGGCCGGGCTCACATCGCCTACCTGCCGGGGGAGCGCGTCGTGGGTCTCGGACGTATTCCAGCTGTCGTCGACACGCTGGCTTCGCGGCCCCAGATGCAGGAACGCCTGACAGAAGAGATCGCCCAGGCGCTGCAAGACGGACTCGCGCCTCGTGGTGTGCTCGTTGTGCTTGATGCGGTGCACGGTTGCGTGTCGATGCGGGGCGCACGCCAGCCCGAGAGCTCGACAGTGACGATGGCCAGCCGTGGTCAATTGCAGGATCCCGTAGCCAGGGCCGAGATCATGGCCCTGATCGGACGCTCGTCGTGACTCTGGTCATGGGAGTGCTGAACGTCACTCCCGATTCCTTCAGCGACGGCGGGCGCTGGGCATCGACGGATGCCGCCATCGCGCACGCCATCGCCCTGCAGGCCGAGGGCGCAGACCTCATCGACGTCGGTGGAGAATCCACCAGGCCAGGCGCCGGTCGAGTTGCGCCGGTCGACGAGCAGGCACGCATCATCCCGGTGATCGAAGAACTCTCCAGGCGAGGGCTCATGATCAGCGTTGACACACTCAACTCCTCGACCGCTGAGGCCGCAGCTGCTGCGGGCGCACATATCATCAACGACGTTTCTGGTGGTCTTGCCGACCCGGCGATGGCATCCGTTGCCGCCGCGACAGGCCTGCACTACATCGCGATGCACTGGCGTGCGCACGCCCAGGAGATGGACCGGATGACGCACTACGACGACGTGGTCGTCGACGTACGAACCGAACTCTCTGCCAGGGTTGACGCGTTGCTCGCCGCGGGAATGTCGGCCGATCGCATCATCCTTGACCCCGGTCTTGGTTTCTCGAAGGTGACCGAACACAACTGGGAGATTCTGGCCAGGCTCAACGAGTTCGATCAGCTCGGATTGCCCGTGATGATCGGCGCCTCACGCAAACGCTTCGTGGCCAGCGTGCTCCCCGCTGATGCGCAGGTGCTCGAGCGCGATCTGCCTACCGCGGTCATCAGCGTTTTAGCTGCCCAAGCCGGCGCCTGGGCCGTTCGCGTGCACGACGTTGCCGGAACGCGCACCGCTTTGTCCGTGCTTGCACGGGTCGGCTCCGCAAGAATGGACTCATGACCTCTACGCCGATCGCCGATTCCATCACGTTGACCGGCTTACGTGTCAACGCTCACCATGGTGTCTACGACTTCGAGCGGGAAAACGGTCAGGACTTCGTCATCGACGTCACGGTGTGGCTCGACTTCGCTCAAGCGGCCGGATCCGACGACATCGCCCAGACAATCCATTACGGTGAGCTGGCTGTCGAGGTGACCGAGGCCGCACGGCACAATCCGGTCGACCTCATCGAGACGGTGGCCGAGCGTATTGCCGGCGTCGTGCTCGCTCACGCCGTTGCGCAGCGCGTACAGGTGACAGTGCACAAGCCCAGCGCGCCGATCGAGGTTCCGTTCACCGACGTCTCGGTGCAAATCACCCGCGAGCAAATCACGCGCGAGCAGACCACCCGCGAGCAGACCAGAGACGAATCGGAGGCCGTGGCATGACTCCGATTCCCCGACCCAACATCCGAATGGATGCCGCGCCCGTGACGGCTGATACCGGCGTTGACGCTGATGCCGGCGCTGACGTCATCCTGGCGCTCGGCAGCAACCTGGGAGACAGCGTTGCCACACTCGCGCTGGCCATCAGGGAGATTGCCGACATCGAGGGGTTCGAACTGACGCGTATCGCGCCCCTGTACGAGTCGGCGGCCGTCAAACTGCACGGAGTCGACACTGAGGCGCCACGCTACGTGAACACCGTCGTCGCCGGTTGCTACACCGGTGAGCCCAAGCAACTCCTCGCCGCGATCAATGCCATCGAGAACGCCAACGGCCGAGTCCGCACCGAACGCTGGGGCGACCGCACGCTCGACATCGACATCATCGTCATTGACGACGTACGCAGCGACGACCCCGACCTCACGATCCCGCATCCGCGTGCGGTAGAGCGCGATTTCGTGCTCGTGCCCTGGCTCGATGTCGATCCGGATGCGGTCCTGCCCGGGCAGGGGCGAGTGTCAGACCTGCTCAGCCAGCTGCAGATCACCGTCGTACCGCTCGAAGGAACAGCCACGTGAAGCGCACCCATCCCACACCCGTGATCGCGCTGGCCCTGGCGGGCCTCGTCATCGGTTTTTTGATCGACCTCGGTGCAGCCTCGTTCGGCCTGCCCATTCTGGTGCCGCCGCTCACCCTGCCGCTGACCCTGGCCGTCATCGGCATCCTGATTGTGGTGCTGGCGTGGCCGATTCGCCGTTCAACGAGGGACAAAACTCGTCCACCCGTGAATCCGTTCGTCGCCCTGCGCATTGCCGTGCTCGCCAAAGCGTCAAGCCTGAGCGGGTCGCTTGTGCTCGGAATCGGTCTGGGAATCGCGCTCTATGTACTCACCCGTTCGGTCGTTCCTGCGCTCTCAACCCTGTGGCTTGCCCTCGCAACTGCCCTGGGTGCTGCCATACTGCTGGCCGGTGGCCTGATCGCGGAGCACTTCTGCACGCTGCCGCCGCGCGACGATGATGACCAAAATCGGGGAGATATCAGTGGCTGACGAGTTCACGCCTGAGCCGCACACGTCCGGCAACGCAACGAGCGGTCGTCTCGACCTGATCGACGTCGGTGTCTGGAAGCGGGTGTCCCCGAAGTACCTCGTCGTCGAAATCGTCGGCACTCTGCTCTTCGGCCTCATTGCCTGCGGCGTCGCAGCGTTCCTGTGGCTGGTTGCCGAGCAGACGTGGGCGCTCATCGCCGGCGCTGCTGTCGCGCTCATCACGATCATCACCCTCATCTTCGAACCGCGCAGGTTGCGCTCGATCGGCTATCAGCTGCGCGCAGATGACCTGCTGTTCCGTCGCGGCATCATGTTCCAGCGATTTGTCTCCGTCCCATACGGTCGGATGCAGCTGGTCGACATCACGCGCGGTCCAATCGCCCGTTGGTTGGGCCTGGCCGACCTCAAATTCGTGACGGCCGCAGCTGCCACCGGCGTCGTCATCCCAGGGCTGCCCGAAGCGGATGCCGAAGAACTGCGCGACCAGCTCGTCGCCCTGGCCGAGAGCCGTCGGGCGGGGCTGTGAGCGCCGTCGTCGACGGTGACTGGCACCGTCTGCATCCAGCGACTCCGCTGCTGCGTGGCGGCATCTTCATTGTCGCCATCCTCGGCTTCGTCATCGCGAATCTGCGTGAACGCCTGCTCGACGTCTTCTTCGGAGTTCCTGGCTACGAGGGTGATCCCATCGACGAGATCATCAGGCGCGGAATCATCGGCTGGGTACTGCTCGGAATTGCTGCTGTGCTCATCATCATCCTGATTGTCTTCTATCTGTCGTGGCGGATGCACACGTTCCGCATCACAGACGAGGTGGTCGAGGTTCAAAGCGGGATCCTGTTCCGCAGCCACCGCAAGGCCAGGCTCGATCGCATTCAGGGCGTGAACATCGTCCGCCCACTGATTCCACGAATCGTCGGCGCCGCACGCCTGGAGGTCAGTGTCGCGGGGCAGGACGCCAACGTGTCGTTGGCCTACCTCCGTTCGGCGCTGTCCGACGACCTGCGACGCGAGATCCTGCGGCTTGCATCGGGTGCCAGGCAGTCGGCATCCGGTGCTGTGACCGCAGTCGCCGAGCAGCCCGCAATCGTGGCCGGCACCGCCGCAGAAATGGGCTCTGAACCGAACGCCAATACCGTGGCAGCGGCCGGTTCCCGTGCAGCAGAGTTCGGCACACGGATCGGCGGATTCGCCTCCGATCGGCTGAATGACTTCATCACGCCCGAACTTGATCCGGACACTGCGCCCCCGGAGTCCGTGGTGCGCATCCCGCCGCTACGCCTGCTCGGCTCGCTCGTCTTCAGCCCATTCACCGTGTTCCTCATCGCGGCCGCGATAGCCATCATCGTGAGTGTGTCGACGGGCACCAGCGGCTGGCTGCTCATTGTGCTCGTGCCCGGCATTATCGCCAGCGTCACTTACTACTTCTCCCGGTTCACCAAATCACTGCAGTACAGCATCGCTGGCACGCCGGACGGGGTGCGCGTCGGTTTCGGTCTGCTCTCGACAAGCAGCGAGATTCTGCCGCCCGGACGCATCCACGCAATTGAGGTCTCGCAGCCCATCCTGTGGCGGCCGTTCGGCTGGTGGCAGGTGCGCATCAACACTGCTGGACACTCGACGACCAGCGGCGCCGCCGGTCAGGCGAACACGACGACGCTGCCCGTCGGTAACGCTGCAGACGTGGCCAAGGTGCTCGAGCTCATCCTTCCCGGCTTTGACGGGGATGAGCAGCACGCTCTGATCAGCCTGGGGATGACCGGAACAGGAGCAGAGGGCGGCTTCACCAACGCTCCACGCCGGGCCGCCTGGCTACGCCCATTCTCGTGGCGACGCACGGGATACTCGATCAATCGGGGTGTTGCGCTCATCCGTCGCGGAGTCGTCTCCCGCGAATTGATCCTCGTGCCGCTGGCCAGGCTGCAGAGCGTGCGTGTCGACCAGGGACCGGTCGAGCGGATGTTGCGCCTCGCGTCGGCGCACCTGCATACGGTAGTCGGACCCGTGAATGCCAGGCTTCCGGTGATGGATGTCGCGGAGGGCGAGCGATTCTTCGGCCTGATGGCGGTCGGCGCGGTTGAATCCGCGCACTCCGACACCAGCCACCGCTGGAACCAGGGTTTCGCTGAGGCGTCGGTCGACACCGCCGCGGTCACCACGGGTGAACCTGCTGCTATTGATCCGGCACCGGCTGACCTGGCATCCGTTGACCCCGTCGATCCAGCGGCTGATGCCGCTGAGCGGCACGCACAGACGCACCACACCACTGACTGACCTGGAGTACCTGACATGAACACCCGTCCCGGACGGCTCGGCATCGGAATCATCGGCGCCGGCCACGTCGGACCCATCCTGGGAGCGGCACTTGCCGGTGCCGGCCACGCGATCATCGGCATTTCGGCGATCTCGCAAGACAGCCGCGACAGGGCAGAAGCGATCCTGCCAGCCGTGCCAATCCTGCCCATCCCCGAGATAGTCGAACGCAGCGAACTGGTGATCCTGGCGGTGCCTGACGACCAGCTCGAAAGCCTGATCAGCGGTTTGGCGGCGGCCGGAACCTGGCAGCAGGGTCAGCTGGTGCTGCACACCTCGGCTCGGTACGGCACCGCTGTGCTGCAGAGCGCATTCGCCAGTGGCATCATCCCG
This sequence comes from Leifsonia sp. A12D58, assembly GCF_047530025.1. NCBI lineage: Bacteria > Bacillati > Actinomycetota > Actinomycetes > Micrococcales > Microbacteriaceae > Leifsonia > Leifsonia sp. A12D58. The sequence goes on from NZ_JBLJAT010000008.1 coordinate 62,898, forward strand.
CTGGCCATTCACCCAGCGATGACCTTCACCGGAACCAGCATCGACATCGCACGGCTCTCAGACAGCTACTTCGCGGTTACGGCACCGACCCCTGTGCTTCCGATCGCCCAGGCCCTTGTCGTCGAAATGGGCGGGGAACCCGTCGTGGTCGGTGAAGCGGATCGCGCGAGCTATGCCGAGGCCGTCGAGACCGCCACAGCGTTCGCCACCTCGATCGTCGAACAGGCAACGAGCCTGTTGTCCGGCATCGGCATTGAACGTCCTGGAGCGGTGATTGCGCCGCTGGTCAGGTCGGCTATGGAGAACGCCCTCGCCCGCACCAATCACGACGCGACCGACAGGGCGCTGCTCGCCGAGCTCGCTGACTTCGGCAGCGCGGCGGACGACTTCGGCATCCCGGGGGACAATGGATACCGTGCGCCGGGGTTGCCCGGCACGCCAGACCCATCAGCAACACCAGATCCAGATTCATCGGAGGACCAGTGACCGAGCCCCGCACCCCCGAGGTGGTCGGCAGCATTGTCGACCTGCGCGAACGTATTGCGCAGGCACGGGCCGCAGCAATCGCAGAGGGTGGTGCCGGCCGTGTCTCCCTTGTTCCGACCATGGGAGCCCTCCACGAGGGGCACCTTTCGCTGGTCGCCCGTGCCGGTGAGCTCGCCGATGTCGTCGTGGTCTCAATCTTCGTCAACCCGCTACAGTTCGGTGATCCCACCGACCTCGACCTGTACCCGCGCACCCTCGACACCGATGTCGCGAAGCTGACTCCAGCAGGTGTCGACTTCGTCTTCGCCCCCACTGCCCGCGAAATGTATCCGAACGGCGCCAGCGGCACCACTATCACCGCCGGTCCCGTCGGCTCGCTCCTTGAAGGCGCATCGCGACCCGGCCACTTCGACGGTGTGCTCACCGTCGTCGACAAGCTCATCAAGATTTCAGGGGCGGATGTCGTCCTGTTCGGTCAGAAGGATGCCCAGCAGGTTTTCCTCGTGCAGAGCATGGTCACCGACCTCAATACCCCCGTGCAGATCGAGGTTGTTCCAATAGTCCGGGCCGATAATGGGTTGGCTCTGTCGAGCCGCAATGCACGGCTCAGTGAGGCCGAGCAAGACGGTGCGCTGGCGCTGAATGCTGCGCTGGCAGCGGCATCCGCTCACTACGGCGCCGCAGCCGATGCACTCGCTGCTGCGCGTGCGGTCATTGAGGCACAGCCACTGGTTAAACTGGACTATCTCGTTGTCGTGCATCCGGAGACATTCCTCCCGGTTGACGACGACTATCGCGGGCCGGCTCGGATGCTGGTTGCAGCGCTGGTCGGCGGCACGCGGCTGATTGACAACACCGCACTCGGCACCACTGATCCCGACTTTTCCTAATCACCACAACCGCTGGTTCACGGGTATTTCGCCCCTGATACCGACCGACGGAGAACTACATGAGCGACACGAACACCACTCCTGCACAGCCGACCGAGCCCGAGCTGACCGAGGACGAAATCTCGGAACAGAAGGCTGTGCGGTTGGCCAAGCGCGAGCGCTTGAACGCCGCCGCAACGTCGCTCGGTGGCGGCGCGTACCCGGTGTCCGTGCCGGTCACCGACACCATCCCTGCCGTGCGTGCACGCTTCGGAGACCTGGAAGCCGACACCACCACCGGTGTCGTTGTCGGCCTCGCGGGACGCGTCGTGTTCCTTCGCAACACCGGCAAGCTCTGCTTCGCCAGCCTGCAGAGTGGCGACGGCAGCCGCATTCAGGCGATGGTGTCGCTCGGTGAAGTGGGCGAAGAGTCCCTCGCAGAGTGGAAGGCACTCGTCGACCTCGGTGACCACGTCTTCGTCTCTGGTGAGGTCATCTCCTCACGTCGCGGTGAGCTGTCGATCATGGTCAAGGAGTGGCAGATCGCGGCCAAGGCTGTGCTTCCGCTGCCGAACCTGCACTCCGAACTGAACGAGGAGACTCGCGTTCGCAGCCGCTATCTCGACCTCATCGCCCGCGAGCAGGCCCGCTTCAACGTGATCGCCCGTTCGAAGACAGTCGCAAGCCTGCGCGCCACATTCACTGCTCTCGACTTCATCGAGATCGAGACGCCGATGCTGCAGACAATGCACGGTGGGGCATCCGCTCGTCCGTTCAAGACCCACAGCAACGCGTTCGACACCGAGCTGTTCCTGCGCATCGCGCCGGAGCTGTTCTTGAAGCGCGCTGTGGTCGGCGGCATCGACCGCGTGTACGAGATCAACCGCAACTTCCGCAACGAGGGTGCTGACTCCACGCACTCGCCGGAGTTCGCAATGCTCGAGGCGTATGAGGCATACGGTGACTACAACTCGATTGCAGACCTCACCCAGAAGTTGATCCAGGATGCCGCAGAGACTGTCTCAGGCAGCCACGTCGTCACCTGGGCCGATGGCACCAAGTTCGACCTCGGCGGCGAATGGGACCGCATCAGCATGTACGACAGCCTCAACGAAGCTGCCGGCACGTCGTTCACGCCTGAAACCCCGATCGCTGAGCTCAAGGCACTCGCCGAGCGAGAAGAGCTGGAGATCGACCACCCCATCCACGGCAAGTACGTCGAAGAGCTCTGGGAGCACTTCGTCAAGGGCAACCTCGTGCGCCCGACCTTCGTGATGGACTTCCCCGTCGACACCAGCCCGCTGGTGCGTGGCCACCGCTCGATTCCGGGCGTCGTCGAGAAGTGGGACCTCTACATCCGCGGCTTCGAGCTGGCCACCGGCTACTCCGAGCTCGTTGACCCCGTCATTCAGCGTGAGCGCTTCGTCGAGCAGGCACGCCTTGCTGCCGGCGGAGACCCTGAGGCCATGCGCCTCGACGAAGAGTTCTTGCGTGCGCTCGAGCACGGCATGCCGCCGACCGGTGGAATGGGCATGGGCATCGACCGCCTGCTCATGGCGCTGACCGGCCTCGGTATCCGCGAAACAATCCTGTTCCCCCTGGTGAAGTAGGTCATGATGAGCTTCTTGCGTAAAGACGATTTCGAGCCTGAGAAGAAAAAGGGCGACGGATCCGGCGATGGCGAGAAGAAGGGCCCATCGATGAACCGGATCGCGATCTGGGTTGTCGTCGGTGCTGTCGGCCTGTACATGCTTGGGTCTGGCCTGATCGGCATTCTGGGTAAGTAATTCGGCTGCGGTTGTCCTGTAGCTCGGGTCTGTCTGTCGACCTGGCGGGCAGCCGGTATCGAGAACAGGACGGATCCGGCATCCGCTGTCGTAAACAGGACGCATCGCGCCCTCTGCGCGGGTTTGTCCTGTATTCGCGACGCGATATGTATCGGGCGTGCGGTCCCTCCACGGCGATGGCGGCACGGGAGTAATCCACCGGTTGCGGAGGTCAGTGACGCGTGGATTCTCTGGCATCGATACTCAGCGGATGCAGCGTTCACTCACCCGCGACATAGTCCGGTTCGACGGAATCGCGACCCGCTCTCAGCTGAGACGCCTTGGCTATTCGCAGCGCGCCATTCTGAAAGCGATCGAAATCCGCGAGCTCTGGCCGGTCGGCCGAAGTTGGCTGGTGCACAGCAGTGCGCAGCGGCAACCGATACGTGCGGTGGCCATCGGCGGCCGGTTGGCGGCAGCGTCCGCATTGGTCAGCTACGGGGTGTGGGTCACATACACGTCCGGCCTGTGGGTGGCTTCGCCGCAGACCGCGAGCAGGCTGCCGCTGATGCAATTAGATGAACACCGGCTGTGGTGGCACGAGCGGTTTCCGGTCACTGACGACAAACTCTGGCGGATGTCGCTGCGTGACTCGCTCGCGCAGTTCGCTCGGATCGGCGCGGCCGAAGATGTGATCGCATCCTGTGACAGCGCGCTGAACTCGGGGCTGTTAACCAGGGAAGAATTGGCCGAGGTCTTCAACCGATTGCCGCGCAGAATTCGGCAGCTACTCGCGCTGGTAGACGGAAAGGCCGAGTCCGGACTCGAGACGTTGCTGCGGCTCGCCGCACTCGCCCAGGGCTGGACTGTCGACATCCAAGTGAGGATCGTCGGGGTCGGTCGTGTCGATCTCGTGATTGACGGCTGGCTGGTGATCGAAGCGGATGGCGCCAAATGGCATGACGACGACGTCTCGCGCGATGAGGACAGTCGGCGCGAAGCTGAACTGATCTTGCGGGGGTATCGATGGCATCGGTTCCGCTACCGGCAGGTACTGGAGCAGATGCCGCTCTGTATGGAGGTCATCCGGACGATTCTGGCGAGCGGACGGCCTGCACAGCCTGCTGAGTCGCAATTTGCAACAGTCCGTTTGTAGTGTCGGCGCGACGTCACGAAAACAGGATGGATGGGGCATCCGCTGTCGTAAACAGGACGGATCGCGATCTCAGCTGGGTTGTGTCCTGTATTCGCGACAGGCGACCAGGCCCGCGCGACCAATGCAGAGCCGCAGTGAGCAGTGGTCAACTAGGCGGAGCCGCCTCGCGTTCGGTCAAGCTGAAACGCTCAGGCTATTCAGCGTATCCTTAGGGTGTTATGGATAATTTCTGGGCTAACGCGCTGTGGTCGCTTGCGCCGACCGTTCTGGTCGGGCTGGCTTTCTGGCTGATCATGCGGTCGATCATTCATGCCGATCGCAATGAGCGTAAGGTCTACTCCCAGATCGAGGCCGAAGAGCGCGCGCGCCTCGGACTCGATAAACCAGCCTCCTAGCTCCGTGGACGGCTGGAATATCACGACCATAACAATTCTGGTCGCCCTATTCATCGACTTTGCTATTCGCGTCATTGCCGTCATCGTTGTGCCGCGCAACCGCCGTCCCACTTCGGGCATGGCTTGGCTTCTCGCGATCTTCTTCATCCCATACGTTGGTGCCCTGCTGTTCCTGCTGATCGGATACCGCACGCTTCCGAAGAAGCGGCTGGCCAAGCAGGACGAGATCAATCAGTTCATCCTCGACAGCACCGACGGTATGGAGCGAGTGAGGCGGGATCATCCGTGGCCAGGCTGGTTGGAATCGGTCGTTGAGCTCAACCGCAACCTCGGAGCGATGCCGCTCGTCGGGGACAACAACGCGAGCCTGCTCAGCAGCTATGAGGGCACGTACGCCGCAATGATCGACGACATCGACAAAGCCACGAACTTCGTGCATGTCGAGTTTTACATCATCGCTTTCGATAAGACGACAGCCCCCTTCTTCGATGCCCTGGAGCGCGCCGTCAAGCGCGGTGTGACCGTGCGAGTGCTGCTCGACCACCTGCAGTCGAAGCGGCAGGTGGGATACCGACGCACGTTGAAGCGCCTCACCCGCGCCGGTGTGCTGTGGGAGCTGATGCTTCCCGTCCAGCCGCTCAAGGGCAAATGGCAGCGTCCTGATCTGCGCAATCATCGCAAGCTGCTCATCGTCGACGGTGAGATCGGCTACATGGGATCGCAGAACATCATCGATCGCAGTTATAACGCGCGCAAGAACATCCGTCGCGGTCTGAAATGGAAAGACCTGATGACGCGCCTCGACGGGCCGATCGTCGCCGGGCTGAATGCTATTTTCATCACCGACTGGTACAGCGAGACCGATGAGCTGATCACGCGCAGCGTCGAGCCGATCGGGCCACGCAATGTTCCTGATGCCCTCGACTGCCAGGTCGTGCCCAGTGGCCCCGGGTTCAAGGGCGAGAACAACCTGCGCCTGTTCCTTGCGCTGCTGTACTACGCGCAGGAACGCATCATCATCACCAGCCCGTATTTCGTGCCTGACGAGTCGATCATGTATGCCATCACGACGGCCACCCAGCGCGGCCTGCACGTGGAGCTCTTCGTCTCGGAGATCGGCGATCAGGCGCTCGTCTACCACGCTCAGCGCTCGTACTACGAGGAGCTGCTGCGGGCCGGCGTCAAGATCTACATGTACAAAGCGCCATACATCCTGCACGCCAAGCACTTCACGATCGACGATGAGGTCGCGGTCATCGGATCGAGCAATATGGACATGCGTTCGTTCAGCCTCAACATGGAAGTGTCGCTGATGGTGCGTGGCAAGTCGTTCGTGTCAGAATTGCGCGCCGTCGAAGACGGATACCGTGCCGACAGCCGTGAACTCACCCTCGACGAGTGGATGAAGCAACCGTTGCGCTCCACAGTGCTCGACAATCTGGCTCGCCTGACCTCGGCTGTGCAGTAGCGCTTTCCCCCTGTGCCGGGTGCCGCTCCTGTGGGGGCGGTTTGCGCCGAGAGTCGCCGTTTGGGCTGAGTGTCGCCGTTGCCGCGGCGATTCTGGGCAGTATTGGCGATTCTCGAGCGCCGGTAGTCGAGGGTGTAGGCGCTTTAGCCGCGCGGCTTGAGCCGCACGGTCGGCAGCGTTGGCGCCGGCAGCGGCGCACCGGGGTAGCCGGCAACCGCGCCGAAGTGACCCGCGGCATCAGCTCCGGCGATGACCTCTGACTGCCACGCTGCCCTGAAGGCAACGATCTCTTCATGGCTGCGGCCGATGAAGTTCCACCACATCACGATCTGCTCGTCGAGCGGTTCGCCGCCGATGAGCAACAGGCGTGCGGGAGTGGCGCCCGTCGCGATGATCAGGGTCTCGGCGCCCTGCGCCCGATACCCAATGGAATGGCGGGGAACGGGTTCGTCGTCGACGGTGACCTCACCGGTGTCCACCAGGACACCGTGCTCGAAACGCGGATCGACCGGCAGGGCGATTTCAGTATTGGCCGGGACATCGATCTGCGCGCCGACGAGAGGGCTGAACGTTGTCGCAGGGGAGATATGCCCGAGCAGACTGCCGAGGAACACGCTCACCTGTGCACCTTGATGCTGCAGCACGGGCGGCGCGTACCGCTCGAAGAATGGGGCGACGTGTCGAGACGCGTCAGGTATGGCCGTCCAGAGCTGGGCGCCGTGCAGCACTGCCGTCTGCGGCGTTGAGACCTCGGAGTGCTGCACCCCGCGGCCAGCGGTCATCAGGTTGAGCTCGCCGGGCCGCACGAAGGCGTGCGCCCCGGTGGAATCGCGGTGTTCTATATCGCCGGCGAACAACCAGCTCACCGTCTGTAGGCCCGTGTGTGGGTGGGGTGGCACGTCCATGCCGCGGGTGGTGACATCATCCGGTCCGTAATGGTCGACGAAGCACCAGGCGCCGATCAGGGAGCGGGAGCGCTGGGGCAACGTGCGTCGCACTGTCATCGCCCGCGGGCCGCCGAGCGGCACCATACGTGGCTCAAGAATCTCAATACCGTCGGCCGCTGCCGGGGTGTCGAGGCAGATGCGTTCGACGGGTTCGGTCTCGAGATTGCTCATGAGGGCAGCATATTCGTCACGGGCGCGACAGTCACCGTCTGTGCAAGAAGGAGCGGATGCCTGGCACCGTGGCCGGTAGCGTGCCCAACGGAGCGCTGTGGATGGCGCGCTCAGCCCGGCTTCGTGGTTTCTGCGGGGCGGTCAGGTTCGCCAGGCTCGCCCATTCGCGGCAGGGGGGTGGTGGGGCCTGTCGCTGCTTGTCGGGGTGAGGTCGGAAGCCCATCGAGAATCTCGGTGGTGCGGTTGGCGGGGTCGGTATCCGCTTCAGGTGCGATTACCCCGCCAGACTCAGCAGGCCGGGCAGACGCGCCTGACCCGCCACGACTGCCACGGCCCCGCGGACTGTGGTGCCCGCCGGTCGAGCCGGTGCCCGGAAGGCCCGGATCGCCTGGATCACCTGGATTTCCCTGATTACCCGGATCCGCAGTATTCGCCGGTCCGACGGAAACCGGTCGCAGCAGCAGTTCGAGCAGCAGTATCAGGATCAGTGCGATGACAGCGGTCCAGATGATCACCGGCACGGTGAGCGGTCGCCAGAACAGGATGACGGCCGCAACGCACAGGGCGATGATGACCCGAATCCAGCGTCGTCCACGGTAGAGGAACTCGCCGAACCGACCCGTGGTGATGCCGTTTCGCTCTGCGCTGGTGCGCAGCTTGGCTGCGGTGGAGACAGTCGCCCGACGGATGCTCGCCGAGCCGCGGAACGGGCCGGCCAGGTACGCCACTATCGCCAGTCCAATGCCGACGACGCCCACCGAGATCGTTGTATTGGTGATGAACGGAAGGATGGCGTCATAGATGGAGCGTGCGGCGTTAGAGGGGATGTACGCGGGAGACACGGAGCCCACAAACAGCACGCGGCCAACGGCGATGCCGCTGCCGAGGATCAGCATCATGAAGGCGAGTCCGACGCCGGTCCAGATCAGGGCGCGAGCCCGCTTCTTCGCGATCAGCACGCCGGCGGCCATCAGCACGATGCTGATGATCGGCAGCCAGTAGCCCAGCGCATTCAGGATGGTGTATCCCGTCCTGGCCTGGAGCAGGCCGTCGGCTTGTGCGATCACGATCGTGCGATCAACCTCGGGGATGTTCGCGGCGAAGGTGAGCCCCTGTGAGACCAATTGGTCCTTCACGGCGGCGATGACGGGTTTCAACTGGATGCCCAATTCACCCTTGTCATTCAAGACCAGCGCCGACGAGGTGTTACCTTCCAACACGTTGAGGAGTTGGGTGTGAGTAACCTGCAGCGTCCGTTGCCAGAGGTCGGCAAACGCTGGCGATTCAATGACCCGCTCTGTTGCGCTCCGCACCAGGGACTGCATGCCCTCAACGGCTGGTTGCTCCAGCAGTTGCAGTGCCGAGGCCGCGCGCGGCGGCAGATTCAACGATGCGATGCCGTCGAAGACGTCTGCGGCGATTGCCTTGAAATCGACGTTCTCGTTGACGACCTTTACGATCTCATCGACGAGTACTGACTGCACGGCTGGGTCGTCTGCCAACGGTCCGAGCGTCTCGACGAACCGCGTGGTATCCGTCACTTCGGCCTTGACCCACGACGCGACGACAGCCGTCGGCGAGAGAAGCACGCCGAGAATTATGAGGATGGCGGCAACAGGTGCACGCCAGCGTCCGGGACGCGGCGGGGCGGGCGCGAGCACGATCGGGGGTGCGCCACTCAGCAGTTGTTTACGCAGCAGTTCGTTTTCGGCGAGAAGCTGCCTGACCTTGTCGTCGGGATCTGCTAGGTCTGGGCTGGTCTGCTCGTCTGGCCGGTCGGTGTTCGCCATCTGAATGCTCCATCCAGTTCGTCGATCACGCCGACGTTTCTCCCGAGACTGCCACTATCGCGCATCCTGGGCAACGATCGAGGAGATTTACGCGCTTGCGCGTGGGCCATAACCTGAGTGAACCTCGGGAATAGATCGGTGCCCATCACGCCGGGAGCGAACAGGGGCATGCAAGAGGGCAAACGCTGGTTACTCTCGATGTATCGGCGCCATAACTGCCCAGGTGCCAAGGGAGTATTCATATGTTTGAGAGATTTACCGACCGAGCTCGTCGCGTCGTCGTTTTGGCCCAGGAAGAGGCCAAGATGCTCAACCACAACTACATCGGTACTGAGCACATCCTGCTCGGACTGATTCATGAGGGTGAGGGTGTCGCGGCGAAGGCTCTGGAGAGCCTTGGCATTTCCCTCGACGCTGTGCGCGAGCAGGTCCAGGACATCATCGGTCAGGGCCAGCAGCAGCCGACCGGACACATCCCCTTCACTCCGCGTGCCAAGAAGGTGCTTGAGCTGAGCCTCCGTGAGGCGTTGCAGCTCGGCCACAACTACATTGGCACCGAGCACATTCTTCTCGGCCTGATCCGCGAGGGCGAGGGTGTCGCAGCCCAGGTCCTGGTGAAGCTCGGCGCCGACCTCAACCGGGTGCGCCAGCAGGTCATCCAGCTTCTCTCTGGCTACCAGGGCAAGGAGCAGGTACAGGTCGGAGCGAATGAGCAGACTGGATCCCAGGCGGGCAGCCAGGTCCTCGACCAGTTCGGTCGCAACCTCACGCAGGCCGCACGCGACAACAAGCTCGATCCGGTCATCGGCCGTGAGAAGGAAATCGAGCGGGTCATGCAGATCCTGTCTCGCCGCTCGAAGAACAACCCTGTTCTGATCGGTGAGCCCGGCGTTGGTAAGACCGCAGTTGTCGAAGGCCTCGCGCAGGCCATCGTCAAGGGCGATGTGCCCGAGACGCTGAAAGACAAGCAGCTCTACTCACTCGACCTCGGTTCTCTCATCGCCGGTAGCCGCTACCGCGGTGACTTCGAAGAGCGCCTGAAGAAGGTCACCAAGGAGATCCGCACGCGCGGTGACATCATCGTCTTCATCGACGAGATCCACACGCTCGTCGGTGCCGGTGCCGCTGAAGGCGCAATCGACGCTGCCAGCATCCTGAAGCCGCTGCTTGCCCGTGGTGAGCTGCAGACCATCGGTGCGACCACGCTCGACGAGTACCGCAAGCACTTCGAGAAGGATGCCGCGCTCGAGCGCCGCTTCCAGCCGATCCAGGTCGCTGAACCGTCGTTGGCGCACACCATCAACATCCTTAAGGGTCTGCGCGACCGCTACGAGGCCCACCACAAGGTGTCAATCACCGACGGTGCACTCGTGGCAGCTGCGAACCTGTCCGACCGCTACGTGTCTGACCGCTTCCTGCCCGACAAGGCAATCGACCTGATCGATGAGGCCGGCGCTCGCCTGCGCCTGTCGATCCTGTCGAGCCCGCCCGAGCTGCGCGAATTCGACGAGAAGATCGCCGTTGTTCGCTCCGCCAAGGAGACCGCCATTGAAGACCAGGACTTCGAGAAGGCTGCCAGCCTGCGCGATGAGGAGAAGAATCTCCTCGGCGAGCGTCTGCGCCTCGAGAAGAAGTGGAAGTCGGGCGACGTCAAGACCACAGCTGTCGTCGACGAGGGCCTGATCGCCGAAGTTCTCGCTCAGGCGACCGGCATCCCCGTCTTCAAGCTCACCGAGGAAGAGTCCTCGCGCCTCGTCTTCATGGAGAAGGCACTGCACCAGCGCGTCATCGGTCAGGAAGAGGCCATCTCGGCCCTGTCCAAGACCATCCGTCGCACCCGTGCAGGTCTGAAGGACCCGAAGCGTCCGTCCGGTTCGTTCATCTTCGCCGGCCCAACTGGTGTCGGAAAGACCGAGCTTGCCAAGGCGCTCGCCGAGTTCCTGTTCGACGACGAAGCCGCCATGATCTCGCTCGACATGAGTGAGTACGGCGAGAAGCACACGGTCTCGCGACTGTTCGGTGCCCCTCCCGGATTCGTCGGCTTCGAAGAGGGCGGCCAGCTCACCGAGAAGGTGCGCCGCAAGCCGTTCAGCGTCGTGCTGTTCGATGAGATCGAGAAGGCTCACCCCGACATCTTCAACTCGCTCCTCCAGATTCTGGAAGAGGGACGTCTGACGGATGGTCAGGGTCGCGTCATCGACTTCAAGAACACCGTGATCATCATGACCACCAACCTCGGCACGAGGGACATCAGCGGCTCGCCCGTTGGCTTCCAGCTCGAGGGTGACACGGCCACCAGCTACGACCGCATGCGCGGCAAGGTGAACGAAGAGCTGAAGAAGCACTTCAAGCCCGAGTTCCTGAACCGTGTTGACGAGATCATCGTCTTCCCGCAGCTGTCGAAGCCCGAACTGCTGCAGATCGTCGACCTGTTCATCAAGCGCCTCAGCGAGCGGATGCTCGACCGCGACATGACCGTGGAACTCACGCTCCCGGCCAAGGAGCGTCTGATCGAGGTCGGCTTCGACCCGACACTGGGTGCTCGTCCGCTGCGTCGTGCGATCCAGCACGAGGTGGAAGACCGCCTGTCGGAGAAGATCCTGCACGGCGAGCTGAACGCTGGCGACCACGTGCACGTCGACTTCAAGGACGGCGAGTTCATCTTCACCACGACGGCGCGTGACAACGCGGTGTCGGTGGGCGTCAACTCATCCGCTGCACTGGGTACGGGTTCGGTCACACCGGACCTCGCCATCACCAGCGACTAAGCAGAGCGCTCACTCCGAATACGAAGGGCCCGGCGGTTTCGACCGCCGGGCCCTTTCGCGTGCCCGCGCCAGTCGAGGCAGCCGCCCGCCGTCTCAACCTCGAGAATCACCGCTACGACCGAGGGTCGCCGTTGCAACGGGGACTCTCGGCGCAAACGGGGATTCTCGGCGAGCGGATGGCATCCGTCGTGAGAGCGGGGCGGCTCGCACTTCTAGACTGGAATCGTATTCAGCACATTCGCAGTTATGAAAGGACGGTGGGCGTGAACGATCAGGGGTATACGGTTCGACGAGCGCGCACCCATGATGTGCCACGCATTAAGGAGCTCGTCGAGCCTCTGGTGCAGAAGCGCATCCTGCTCGGCAAGGAGACTGTTGTCTTCTACGAAGCCGTCCAGGAGTTTCGCGTGGCTGAGGACGCCAACGGAACGTTGATCGGCTGCGGCGCTCTGCACGTGATGTGGGAGGACCTCGGCGAGGTGCGCACTCTGGCCGTGGCCGAAGACTGGCTGGGCAAGGGTGTCGGCCACGCCATCATCGACCGACTCGAAGAGGATGCCCGCGAGCTTGGCCTCAGTCGGCTGTTCTGCCTCACCTTCGAGGTTGGGTTCTTTAGCCGACACGGCTTCGTCGACATGGGGACCGAGACCGTCGACCCGTCGATCTATGCCGAGCTCGTTCGCTCGCCCGATGAAGGTGTCGCGGAGTTCCTCGACCTCGCGCGGGTGAAGCCGAACACGCTCGGCAATACCCGGATGGTCAAACGGCTGTAGTTCGCTCTCGTTCACTCGGGAATCGGGTCTTGCTTACTGGCGAGCCAGAACTTGCTCACTGGTGAGACGGCTATCGCTGGGAACTTGCTGGGCTGGGGCGCATGCGTCGGAGAACCACCGCGCAAATGACCGGTGTTCGTGATCGGCAGACATACTCTGATGTCATGTCGACGATCAAGCATCCGGTCGGCCCCCAGTCCAGCAAAGTGTACTGGCGCCGACGTCTCGTGGTTGGCCTCGGCCTTTTGGCCGTCCTGGTCATCATCCTTCTCATCATCGTGCGTCCAGGCTCAAGCAGCGGCGAACCCAAAGCGACGACTCCACCGGCCTCGACCGATGTGGCTACTGATGCCTCGACCGGTGCGGCGGGTAGTACCGGCGCCGCCGGCGGTAGGTGTGATCCCCAAGTCGTGCAGGTCGATGCGATCACCGATGCCGGCAATTACGCGGCAGATGTCGAGCCGCTACTGTCGCTCAGCGTCACCAATACCGGGGCGGTGCCGTGCACACTGAACGCGGGTACCGCTGCACAGGTATTCACTATCTCCAGCGGCAGCGACGTTTATTGGATTTCGACCGACTGCCAGACCGATGCGGCGGATACCGATGTCACGCTCGAGCCCGGCGTCACGGTGAGCTCGTCGACACCGGTGGCCTGGGATCGCACCCGCTCGTCGCCTGAAACCTGCACCGACGAGACCCGGGATGCCGCACCGGGCGACGGCGCGTACTACAACCTCAGTGTGAGTATCGACGGGATCGAATCGCGAAGTTCCACGCAGTTCGTGCTCAACTAGGGTGCATCCCGCGCGTGCCATCCGCTATTTCGCTGTGCGCTCAACCGGACGCCAGACACGGCCTGGCGCAGAAACTGCCGGATAGGCTTGATGCATGGCACCCAAGTCGCGCAAGCCCTCCCGAGCAGTCTCGAAGAAGAAGGGCGTGAAGCGTCCTCTTCAGTTTCGATCTGAGGCATTGGCGCAGGCGCTTGAACGTCAGGACATGGCGGCTGTCGCCTTTGCACTGCGCAACGGCAACACCGTGGTGCCGCTGAAGAAGGCGGCAGACAAGGACCGTCCGCTTGAGCCGGGCGAAATTTGGACGTATCGCGACCCGGCGACCGAAGAAATTGCGCTGTTGCTGTTCAGCGATGCTGCGCACAAGCCCGCGAACTTGCCGCCGGCCGTCGGTCTGCAGAGTCCGCAGTGGCTGGCCTCATTCCTGTCCGCGCACGCCGACGAGATCACGACTGTGTTCCTCGACATCGCCGGACCGCACCCGATGCAGGCGTCGCCCGCTGATCTGCTTGCTGCTCTCGGTCCGCTGCCTGTCGACTTCGACAGCGTGGTGTTCGAGGAGTCCGACGTGGATGACGCCGTGGCCGAGGTGGAGGCAGCTGGCGCTGAGGCGGCTGCTAGCGCTGATGCTGATGCTGATGAGTCAGGCCCTGCAGGTAAGGCATCAGGCGCGCCCGAGGCCTAGGCTCTCCGGCGTCGTCGCAAAAACAGGACGACGCGTCTGTGACCGCTCAATCGGTCCTGTTTCGGGTGACAGGTCGAGATTTCGTCCTGTATTGCTGTCGCGCCGTCAGTACAGCGCCATACCGAGCGCGCTAAAACGCCCGGTCGAGCTCTGCATCCCGTGCATTCGCGCCACTCATCAGCGCCTTGCCGACGGCAGTAGCGATCGATCCGCTTGATGCATCGATGCGGTGGGTGAAGCCGAGCCGCGCGCCCTCGGCGGCGCGCTGCTTGGCCGCAGAGACAGGCCGCACCTCGCCGGCCAGACTGATCTCTCCGAACGCCGCAATGTGGTGTGCGATCGGCTTGTTGCGGGCAGCGGATGCGATCGCGAGGGCAATGGCAAGATCGGCCGCCGGTTCGGTGAGTCGCACGCCACCGACGGTCGACACGTAGACATCCTGGTTCGACAGCGTGATGCCTGCTCGCTTCTCGAGAACGGCCAGCAGCATCGCGACCCGGGACTGGTCGACGCCGTTGGTCACCCGGCGCGGGTTGGGTGCGCTGGCGGGGGAGACGAGCGCCTGCACCTCGACGGGCATCGCGCGGCGGCCCTCGAGGGCGACGGTCACGCAGGTGCCGGAGACCGGCTCTGTGCCACGGCTGAGGAACAGCCCGCTGGGATCGGCGACCTCGGCGATGCCGTCGCCGGTCATCTCGAAGCAGCCCACCTCATCGGTCGGGCCGAAGCGGTTCTTAAGCGCGCGCACGAAGCGCAGCGCCGTCTGACGGTCGCCCTCGAACTGGCAGACGACATCCACGATGTGCTCGAGCAGGCGGGGCCCGGCGATCGATCCGTCTTTGGTGACGTGACCGACCAACAGGATGGGCAGGTCGCGGTCTTTGGCCACCCGGATGAGAGTGGATGCGACCTCCCGCACCTGGCTGGGCTGGCCCGGCAGGCCGTCGGACAGCGCGCTGGCCACCGTCTGCACGGAGTCGACGATGACGAGGTCGGGCTTGACCGCATCGATCTGGCCGAGAATTGTGCCGAGGTCGGTCTCGGACGTGAGGTAAAGCTCGGGCTGCAGGGCACCGGTGCGTTCGGCGCGCAGGCGCACCTGGCTGACCGATTCTTCGGCGCTGACGTAGAGCACGCGCGACTTGGCGGCCGCAGCCTTGGACGCCACTTCGAGCAGCAGCGTTGACTTGCCGACACCGGGCTCGCCACTGAGCAGGATGACAGCGCCGGGCACGATGCCGCCGCCGAGCACACGGTCGAACTCGTTGATACCGCTCGGCCAGTGCTCAACCGCGGTTGTGTCGACGTGAGTGATGGGGCGGGCGATATTCGCACCTGAGACAGCTGTCGCCTTGACGGAGCGGCCAAGACCGGCCTTCTCGACGACATCTGTCACCGTGCCCCACTGCTGGCATTCGCCGCAGCGGCCGGCCCATTTTGCGGTGGCCCAGCCACACTCGGAGCAACGGAAGTTTGATGCGGGCTTGGCCATGTAACCGAGCCTAGTTCTGACCGCTGACACTCTCGGTCAGGGACGCAACCTGTGCGCTGAGGTCGTCCGCATGTGCCTGTGGAAAACGTTCAGCGAGATCCGCGCTCAAGGCGGGCAGGAACGCCTCAGCCCACACCCGATACCCGCGGTCATTGGGATGGAACATGTCATTGGCGAACTGGGTGGCCACGCTGCGCAGCCCCTGACGTTTGGTCGTGGCATGCAGCGGCGCGACGGTGAGGCCGTACTCGGCGGCGACGTGGCGCACGATCTGGTTCGCCACCGCGACCTTGCGCTCGTTGGGCGGCAGATGGAAGCAGGGTAGGTCGGCCACGATGGCGTATGGCGGCAGGGTGGCGAAGATCTCGCGGATGCCGGATTCGAAGACGACCGGATCCCAGTTCGCGATGTCGTTGGCGCCGATGGCAACCGTGACGACATCGGGTGAGAGCTTCACGAAGCGCGGCAGCTGGTCGCGCACGGCGAGCTCAACCGTCGCACCGGACACGCTGAGATTGAGTACGCGCACGGTGCGGCCGGTGGCCAGACGGATGTGATCGGCCAGCAGCCCGACGTAGCCTCGATTGGGAGCGCTGGCCCCGATGCCCTGCGCCGCGCTGTCGCCGATGGCGACGTAGAGAAGCTCGCCCTTCTCTTTTGCGTGGTCGCGCCACCATTTCGAGTTGATGGGCAGCGTCTGGTTGAGCACGACGGCGTTCTCGGCGATGCGGCGGCGGAACTTCTTGTAGTTCACGCTCGCAGCGAAGCCGATCCCGGCGGCGGCCGCCAATGATGCGGCGGTGATGGCGAGGTTTCGAAGGGCAGGCTGAGCGGATGTCACCAGCCGAGAATACAACGAGCCACCGACGCTCGTCTGAGCAGATTGTCAGCGGACGCGCCGACCCGTGGGCCCGATTCGCGTCGATGCTACTTTCTCAACTACAATCGTCCTCGGTACCGTGTCCGAGCGGCCGAAGGTGCAACTCTCGAAAAGTTGTGTGGGGGAGACTCCACCGTGGGTTCAAATCCCACCGGTACCGCCACAGAAAACCCCTTGAACCCCGTGTCTAGACACCCGGGTCAGGGGGTTTTCGCTTTCTACCGCGCGCGACCCTGCAGAGGACGCCCGTGCTTACGGGCGCCCATAGCTCACACAGCCGCCCCGCTGCCAGGTCAGCATTCGCTTGTGCAACGGGGCGAAGGGGGATCGTCATCCCATCAGGGTGATGCCTGTTGCGCAGTCACCGGATAGCTTTCCAGCAATACCGTGCCCCTGCAGGCCCGACGAACGGAGGCCGCCGATGAACGGTGAGATCACCTCGATAGTTGGCGGCATCCTGATACTCGCCGATTTGGCCATCCGCATCGCCGCTCTCATCATCGTGCCGCGGGATCGCAAGCCAACCGCCGCGATGGCATGGCTGCTCGCAATCTTCCTCATCCCATTCGTCGGCATCATCCTGTTCCTCATCATCGGGAGCCCGAGGCTGCCGAAGAGGCGCAGGGAGAAGCAGGACGAGCTGAACCAGATCATCCAGGAGCGCGCCGCCGGGCTCGACCTGGTGGGCGACCGCTCGAACTGGCCGGTCTGGTTCGCCTCCCTGGTGCACCAGAACCAGGACCTGGGCTCGCTGCCCGCTGTCGGCGGCAACACCGCGACACTCATCGGGGACTATCAGGCGTCGATCGATGCCATGACTGCCGAGATCGACACAGCGGAGCGGTTCGTGCACGTTGAGTACTTCATCGTCTCGTTCGATGCCACGACCAAGGGATTCTTCGCGGCGCTCGAACGGGCCGTGCAGCGTGGCGTGCCCGTGCGGCTGTTGGCCGACTACGTGGCATCCCGTCGCGCGGTCGGCAGCAAGGAGACCTTCGCAGAACTCGACCGCATCGGGGTGGCGTGGCACTACATGCTGCCGGTGCGCCCGTTCAAGGGGGAGTATTCGAGGCCCGACCTCCGCAACCACCGCAAGATCGTCGTCGTGGACGGGCGGGTGGGCTACATGGGCTCGCAGAACCTCATCGACCGCAGCTACAACACGAAGAAGAATCTTGCCCGCGGTCTGCAATGGCAGGAGCTGGTGGCCAGGGTCACCGGTCCGACCGTGACGGCGATGAACGGCGTCTTCCTGTCCGACTGGTACTCGGAGACCGACGAGCTACTGCTCGGTGATGATGCGAATGTGCCAGCCATCGACGTGCCAGCCGATCCGTCGCCGGATGCACTTGACTGCCAGGTTGTGCCGAGCGGGCCGGGCTACGACGGCGAGAACAACCTGCGCCAGTTCCTCACCCTTGTCACCTCCGCGCAGAGCAAGGTGATCATCACCAGTCCCTATTTCGTGCCGGATGAAGCGATGATGTACGCGATCACCTCCGCCTGCCATCGCGGCCTCGACGTGCAATTGTTTGTGTCGGAGATCGGGGATCAGGGATCGGTGTGGCACGCCCAACGGTCTTACTATGCGCCGCTGCTACGGGCCGGCGTGAAGATCTGGCTCTATCCTGGTCCATACATCCTGCACTCGAAGCACCTCTCGATTGACGACGACGTGGCAGTGATCGGATCGAGCAATATGGACATTCGCTCATTCGCCCTCAACTCTGAGGTGACGCTTCTCGTGCGTGGTCGCGCATTCGTCGACCAAATGCGCGCCGTCGAGCAGGGCTACCGCGACGCCGGCCGGCAACTCACGCGCGAAGAGTGGGAGAAGGAGCCGGCCTCTGCCACGTTCCTCGATGGGGTCGCTCGCCTCACCTCAGCGCTGCAGTAGGCGTGGGCGCGCAGCAGCAGGCGCGGCAACATCCAGCTCAGGCTCCCGTGAATGCAGCAGTCCCAGCTGCATCGCCCTGGTGATCGCCGCCCCGCGGTTGGTAACACCGAGCTTGCGGAAGATGTGCGCGATGTGGGTCTTGATGGTGTTCACCGAAACGAAGTACCTGCCAGCGAGTTCCACATTGGTCAGCCGGGTGGGGAGCAGTACCAGCACCTCACGTTCGCGTTCAGTGAGCGTCTCGGTGAGGGCTGGTGCGGGTGCTGGCATGTGGGCATCGACGACGAGCAGCGCATTGGCCACGACGCGTGGAGGGGGGCCAAGCGGTCGCCCGTCGACACTGCCTCGCGCACCGTTCATGCTCAGCTCTGCAGCACATGCAACCCATTTGAGCTGGGTGCGGCCGTTCGCCGTGATCCTGACATTCGCTTCGTGAAGCATGAACGCAGCTTGAGTGGAGTCCCCTCGTTGGTTGGCAGCAATGGATGTCGCGAGAAAAGCGTCTGCAGTTGCCGGATGCTCTCGCAGGCTTAGCTGCTGGGAGAGCGCGAGTGCTTCTGCGGCCAAGGTCGAGGCGGCACTGGTGTTCTTGTGCCACGCCTCAATGAGCGCGAGGGAACCGAGAGCGGCAACACGCCAGATCGAGTGGCCGGCACCTGGCGCCGAGAGCGCTCGCTGCAACCAGTTGCGTGCGATTGATGGATTGGCGGCAAAGAACTGTGCGCGACCGGCCGAAACCATCGCGATGGTCTCCAACGAGTCTTGATCGGTGAGCCCGAGAAGGTTCGGCAATACTGCGTCACCCAGCATCGCCAAATCAGCCAGCGCAGATTCCGCCCAGTCGATCGAGCGCGACGGGTTCGGGCGCCACTCAGCCAGTGACGCGAGGAACGCGTGCGCGCAGGCCGACTCGCCGATAGAGCGTCGGGGATCTGCTGCAACGGCTCGCAGGATGGTCTCGGCTTCAACCGCACTCCCGCTGGCCGCAGTGAGACTCCCGTGGAGCAAGCGGATGCCAATCTTCGGCGACCGAATACGCTCGGGAATACCTGTGATCCACTTCACGACCATTGCAGCATCCACGTTCTCGAATGCAGTGGACCCGTAGTCCAGGATCACGTCGCACGCGAGATCCCACTCGCGAGCGCGGAGCAGATATTGGACCGCCGGTCTGGTCTCACCGCGCTGCAGGTGCCATTCGGCGGCCCGAACCAGAATGCGGGGTTCTGCGGTTCCGTCCTCCTCACGCAGCCTGTACCTCAACAGATCGCGAAAGAGTCGGTGGAAGCGGAACCATTCCCGGCCAGAATCGAGGGGAATCAGAAACATTGACTCGCGGTCCAGCCGTGCCCACAGAGCAGCGCCGGCAGCACCAGCCGCACCAGCAGGGCCGAGAGAGAGGTCTGCAATGAGTGCGGCACTCAGCTGGTCGAGCACCGCCATTTCCAACAATGAGCGGCGGTCGTCGTCTGGCAGGGCATGCAGCACCTCTTCACTGAGATAGTCGGCAACCAGCCGGTCTGAACCACTGAACTCAGCGATGAACTCCGTCGGGTCCTGGCGAAGCCGGATTGTCATGGCGGCCAGCTGCAGGCCAGCCACCCAGCCTTCGGTTCGTTCGACGAGTACCTCGATACTCGACCTGTCGAGTTCAAGGCCGGTAATGCGCGACACCAATTGGCTGGAATCGTCGACGGTCATTGCCAGGTCGCTTTGACGGAGCTCGAGCACGTCACTGCGCAAACGATTGCGGCCCCATGCGAGGCGTAGGTCGACCCGGCTGGTCACGATGAAATGGGTCGAAGGCGGCGCAGCACTGACGAGCTGGGCCAGGTATCTCACGCCACGCTCTGACACATGATGAAGGTCATCGAGCACGATGACGAGGGTGCCGAGCGACGCAAGATGGGCCGACAGGGTGCTGACACACTCTGGGGTGAGGCCGAGCGCTGTTCGTGCCTCGAGAGTGTCCAGTGCGTCGAGCGCGTCGAGAGCGTCGGGATCCCGCGGGCCGTCGCCGAGAGTGCCGATGGCGGATAAGAGGCCGCGCGCGAAATGCGCGGGCTCGTCGTCGGCATCCGTCATGTCCATCCACACGCATGGCACCTCCGGATGCGCGTTGGACCACTGTGTGACCAGCACTGATTTTCCAGCACCAGCCTGCGCGATGAGGGCGGTGAGAGGCCGGGTGAGTGCGCCATCAAGGGTTTCGCGCAGCCCAGGACGATCAACTGAATACGCGGGAGTGAAGCGTCCACTGACCATGCTGGCTCTCCTCGGCGACGTGTTTTTCAGTGTGGCACCGTGCCGCGGCAGTGGCTACGGCAGCGTCCAATCATCCTTCGGGGGTGACGCCGCGGGTAATACCGCGGCAGAGGATGAGCCCATTGCACCCCGATAGGTCGGGGCGCGGTCGGAAGGGTGAACCGTGGGTGCCGAGACGTTCGAGATCGTCGTCAGAGGCACGTTGAGTCCGTCGCTTGTCGCGGCACTCGACGGATTCACGGTGAGCCGGATCGAGAACGGAATGACCCATCTCGTGGGGTTGATCCTCGATCAGGCCCAATTGTTGGGAGTGCTCGAAGGCCTCAGAGACCTGACCATCGAGCTCATCTCAGTCAATCGGGTCACGCCGGAATCATCGCAGGCGCCACAGGGCCACGACATGGAGGAAAGTACCAATGACTGAAACATCGCGGTCCAATCTGCCGATCCCGCACCGTGAGCATGTTGGATTGATCACGTTCGACGCCAAGGATCCAGACACGAAGTTCGCTCCTATCACGGCGATTAGCGCTCCGACGGGGGCGCCGAATGTCGTCGTGATCATGATCGACGACGCCGGGTTCGGCTCGTCCTCAGTTTTCGGGGGACCATGTCACACGCCCACATTTGAAAAGCTCGCCGGCGAAGGCCTGCGTTTTGACCGCTTTCATACGACAGCGCTCTGCTCGCCGTCTCGGCAAGCACTGCTGACCGGCCGCAACCACCACGCTGTCGGAATGGGCGGTATCACCGAGATCGCGACATCCGCGCCCGGATACAGTTCAGTGCGACCTGACAGCGCTGCCCCTTTGGCCGAAACACTGAACCTGAACGGCTATGCCACGGCCCAGTTCGGCAAGTGCCACGAGGTGCCTGTGTGGGAGACCAGTCCGGCAGGGCCTTACGGCCAGTGGCCGACCGGCAGCGGATTCGACTACTTCTACGGATTCGTGGGGGCAGAGACCAACCAGTGGTATCCGGCACTCTATGAAGGAACAACGCCGGTTGAACCGCCCAAGACACCGGAGGAGGGATATCACCTCACTGAGGACCTCACCGATCACGCTGTTGATTGGCTGCACCAGCAGAAGTCGCTGATGCCAGACAAGCCGATCTTCATGTACTACGCGCCTGGCGCCACCCACGCCCCACACCATGTAGCGCCTGAGTGGAGCTCCAAATACAAGGGTGCGTTCGATCGGGGCTGGGACGCCATTCGCGAAGAGACGCTGGCACGGCAGATTCAGCTGGGAGTCGTGCCAGAAGGCACTCAGCTCACCGAACGACCTGACGAGATCGACGCGTGGGACTCACTCTCTGACGTGCTCAAGCCAGTGCTCGCGCGGCAGATGGAACTCTACGCAGGCTTCCTTGAGCACACCGACCACCAGGTCGCACGCATCATCGACGCGCTCGATGGCCTCGGCATCCTCGACGACACCCTGCTCTACGTGATCATCGGTGACAATGGCGCCAGTGCAGAGGGCACTCCGAATGGCACCTTCAACGAAATGATCTCGCTCAACGGCCTCGCCGATCTGGAGACCGAAGACTTCATGGCGTCGCGCATCGATGAATTCGGCACCGTCAGCTCGTACAACCACTACGCGGTGGGATGGGCGCTTGCGATGAACACGCCATTCCAGTGGACCAAGCAGGTGGCGTCGCACTTCGGGGGAACTCGTGTTGGCACGATCGTGCACTGGCCTACAGGGATAGCCGCCCATGGTGAGGTCCGTCACCAGTTCCATCACCTGATCGATGTCGCGTCGACAATTCTCGACGTGGCGCGCATCCCAGAACCGAGGTTCGTCAACGGCATCCAGCAGATGCCGTATCACGGGGTGTCGATGTCATATTCGTTCAACGAAGCTGATGCTCCTGAGGCTCGCGAGACGCAGTATTTCGAGGTGGCGTGCAATCGTGGCATCTACCACAAGGGGTGGACGGCGGTCACCAGGCACAGTGTTCCGTGGTTGTTCAACGCACAGCTCCCGCCACTCGACGACGACGTCTGGGAACTCTACGACACCACAACCGACTGGTCGCAGGCGCACGATCTTGCGGCAGAGCAGCCGAAGAAGCTCGAAGAATTGAAGCGGCTCTGGCTGATCGAAGCGGTGAAGTACAACGTGCTGCCGCTCGACGACCGGCGCATCGAACGCTTCAACTCCGACATTGCTGGAAGACCGCAACTCGTCGCAGGGGAGACCCAGTTGCTCTACGGCAGCATGTCGCGACTCAGCGAGAACTCGGTGCTGAACCTCAAGAACAAGTCGCACTCGATCACAGCAGAAATCGTCGTACCGGAGCGCGGCGCCGACGGCGTGATCGTCTCCCAAGGCGGCGCGTTCGCCGGATGGAGCCTGTACCTGCACGGTGGAATACCGAAGTACTGCCACAACCTGGCCGGTCTGCAGCGCTTCTACGCATCGGCGACCACGGCGGTACCCGCTGGCGTGCACGAGGTGCGGATGGACTTCGCCTACGACGGTGGTGGCCTCGCCAAAGGCGGGAACGTCACGTTCTCTATCGACGGCGCCGAGGTGGGTGGTGGACACATTGGCGCGACAGTTCCCCTGCTGTATTCAGCTGACGAGACGCTCGACGTCGGGCTCGACACCGGCACTCCCGTGAGTGAAGACTACGAAGCCGAGGTGCACTTTCAGGGAACGGTGAACTGGGTACGGCTGCAGACCGGAACCGACAGTCACGATCATCTGATTTCAGCCGACGACAGGATGAGGGCCGCCACAGCGCTCCAATAGCGCCGGCACCACCTGCTCAGCCTTCGTCGTCGCTGAGCAGGTGGAACCAGCTGTTGGCGAGCACCTCGAGCGCGTGCTCGCGATTGGGCTCGTACCTTCGGCGGGTCCACAGGGTGGCGACGTAGTTGAGCTGGTTATAGGCGAGAGCACCGCGGATGTGGTGGGTCTCGGCCGAGAAGCGGCCAGCCAGTTCAAGGCCCCGCACGATGTCTGAGACGACCTCTTCGCGCCAGGCATCCAGCATTGCTTCAACCTCGGGGTCGACACCGGCTGCCTGGTCGATGACATCGAGGTACGGCCGAAATACTGGCCAGAGTGCAGCCCGCGACTCGATCCAGGCGAGGATGTCCGGCAACTCGCCCGCACGCACCACGTCGACAAGTTCGGGCGCAGTCGACGGCTGGTCGGGGCCGAATGCTCGGTCGAGAACAGAGTTGACGCGGGTCATGAAGCCCGCCATCAATTCTGCGCGCGAGGGAAAGTGGGCGTAGAACGTGACTCGTGTCGTGCCTGCGGCCGTCGCGATCTCGTCGATCGTCGTGGCCGCGTAGCCCTTGGCCGTAAACAGCTCGAGCGAGCGATCGATGATCGTGTCGCGGGTCAGCTGCTTCTGGGATTCGCGCAGTGACGGCATGAGGTAACCCTACAGTTCAACCACGGTGTACCTCAGGCGCGAGATCGGCAAGGCGACGCGGCTTCGGGATGGTGGCCCGAAGAGCATGCGAGTGCCCGTGATTTACCTTGCGTCAATTAGCTTGACATGATGTAAAGTCAACGACAACGCAGCGCCGCGCTGGCTCGACCAGACCCGGGGCGCCGCAGCTTTGTTCGCATCCGAGCTTCGAGGGAGAAGCCAGTGAGTCAACACCCACCTGTCGACGAGGGCGGCGCGTTCAGCGCCGGTATGAGCACGACGGTCAACACGGTCCTTGGCCCTATCTCTGCCGACGCGCTCGGCGTGGTGGCAGTTCACGAGGCTCTCCTGTCGGTGATCCCGGGGGCCGAGCACGCATTCGACATCGATATCGATCGAGCCGAGATCTTCGACTCCCTCGCCGCGCAGCTGACCGCGTTCAAGGCGGTAGGTGGCGGCACCATTGTTGACAGCACCGGCATGTTCCATGGCCGTGACGTGAAGCTGTACGAAGCGCTGTCCCGCTCGACGGGCGTGCACATCGTCGCCTCGACGGGCATGGGCCCCGAAGAGATGCTCGGGGGCTACTTCCTCACGCCACAGACCAACCCGCCGACCCCGTGGCCGGCCGAGAAGTTCGCCGACCTGTTCGCTAAAGAGGTGACGGATGGCATGGTCGTCGCCCGAGTCGAGCGCCGAGGTGCCGCTGGTCTGGTGACCACCGCCGCGACGCGAACCGGCATGACGGCAACCGACGAGAGCCTGTTCCGCGGAGCAGCCAGGGCCGCCCTGCATACCGGAACTGGGCTGTCCATCCGGTTCGGGCAGCAGGCGGTGCACGATCTCACGATCGTCCTCGACGAGCACCTCCCTGCCGACCGCATCGTTGTCGGCGGCCTCGACCGCACGGATGCCATCACTGCCGGTGCGCCGTTCGCCGTCGCGATGGTGGGCGCATACGTTGCCATCGACCACGTCGGCAGCGACGACGCGGATCACATCACCGATGCTGAACGCGCCACTCTCGTGGCCGAGCTTGTCGCGGCCGGCCTCGTCGAACGCATCCTGCTCTCAAGCAACGCGACCGGCTCGGCCAAGGGCCACCCGGCCAGCACTGCGTCGTACACCGCTGTGCTCACCGATTTCGTCCCCCTGCTTGAGTCCCGTGGTGTCGGGGCGGCGGACATCCGACAGATCCTCGTCGGCAACCCGAGCAATCTGCTGAGGGTGCGCGCCGCGCAGCCGGCCATCGAACTCCGAGTCTGCTGAAGGTGAGTGCAGTGTCACGAGTGAACACGGTCCTGGGACCGATATCGACAGAGGAACTGGGCTACGTCGCCATCCACGAACACATCGGATACGGCATGCCAGGCTCCGAACTGGACACCACATGGTGGAAGAGCCCCGAGCAGCGTTACGAGGAGACGGTACCGAAGCTCCGTAGATTCCGAGAACTCGGTGGCGGCACCTTCGTGGATGCGACGGGAATCTGCAACGGCCGCGACATCGACTATTACAAGTCGCTCTCGGCTAAGACGGGCGTCAACATCGTCGCCTGCACGGGATTCGTCGGGGGAGACACCGCGCTACCGATTTTCGCCAACGCAAGCGTCGAGTACCTCACCGCGCAGTTCATCCACGAGATCACTGTCGGTATCGGTAACACGGGTAGCAAGGCCGGTGTGATCAAGGTCGGCGTGAGTCGGGGAGGCCGGATGACGGAGCTCGACAAGCGCATCTATCGGGCTGCGGCTCGCGCAGCGCTGACTACGGGCGTTCCCATCCTCACCCACCTAGCGATCGACGCCGAGACGTCGATCGCGATCTTCACCGAAGAGGGCCTGCCTCTTGACCGGGTGCTGTTCGGGCACGCGGACGACGGAGTGAATGCCGACAAAACCCGCGACACCTGGATCGCCGAGCAGGGCGGCCGTGTCGGCTTCGACACGTTCGGCTACGAGACCGAACTCGAAGACCCACCGTTCTGGGCCAGGCCGCGCAAGGAACGTCTCGACCACTTCCTGCGCTTCATCAACGCCGGCCACCTGGACCAGGCCCTCGCCGGTGCTGACGCGAACTGCAGCGCCCTCGGCTGGGCAGGAGTGAAGGGCCACACGGTGAATTACATCTTTGAGGACCTCATCCCCGACCTCCGCTCTGTCGGGGTCGATGAGGGCACCATCCGCAGGATCTTCGTCGACAATCCCGCCGATTTTCTCGGCATCAAGATCTAGAACCTCCGCTACAGAGTCACTCCGGCGCACTGACGCGTCGACGAAAGGTAAGAACAATGAAGTCTTCCGAAATCAAAGACCTGAACATCGCCATTGTCGGCGGCGGCTACGGCGGCGCATCGGCGGCCAAAGCGCTGCAGAGCATCGGCGCTGAAAACGTACACGTCTATGAGCAGGCATCCGCTCTCGCCCAAGTCGGTGCCGGCATCGGCCTGCGCCCGCCGTCGGTGGAGCTGTTCCGCGCCTGGGGCATGTTCGACGCGATCGCCGCTGTCAGTTCACCGAGCGACCACCTCGAGATCTTCTCCGGCGACGGCAAGCAGATGTTCGCGAGTGAGGAGTGGCCGTTCCTGCATGCATACAAGCAGGTCAATCACAACAGGATCATCCACCGCGGTGACTTCATCGAAGCGCTGCTGGGCGCGCTGCCAGACGGGATGGTGCACATCGGCCACAAACTGTCGACAATCACCGACAACGGTGACCACTCGACCCTCGTCTTCGAGAACGGCGAGACGGTCACCGCCGACCTCGTCATCGGTGCAGATGGCATCCGCTCGACAGTGCGCAACCAGCTGTTCTCTGACAAGCCGCCGGTCTTCTCGGGCGAACACGCCTACCGCACAATCATTTCGATCGAGGATGCCTTCGGTCTCGTCACCGACGACAACCCGCGCTTCTACATGGGGCAGAACGGCACAATCGCGTACAACCTGCCGCTGCGTCACCGCGGTCAGCTCTCGTTTGACATCACCGCGCAGTCGGATGACGACTCGTGGGCGCCGGAGATCACGACCGACTACCTGCTGAGCATCCTGGATGGCTTCGACGAGCGAATCGTAGACGTGGCCCGCACACTCGACATCAGTGCAATGACGAGCCGCTCGGTGTTCGACATCGACGCGGTCGACACCTGGCACAGCGACTCGGTCGCGCTGCTCGGCGATGCCGCGCACGCGATGCTGCACCACCAGGGTCAGGGTGCGAACTCCGCGATCCTCGACGCCGGTGGGTTTGCTGACGCGCTGCTGCAGGGTGACTCGGTCACAGACTCCCTGGCGATTTACCAGGCAACCCGCAAGCCGGTGACCGACGAGCTGCAGCGCATCTCGCGACTCGGCTGGAATGCGCAGACTGTCGACTCCGCGTTCCCCGCCAAAGCCTAAGAAAGCCTGAGAAAGAGGTCACCTGATGCCGGTTCACCCCCAGATCGCCGAAATCCTCACCCACATTCCGTCGTCAGACGACACGCGGCCCGATCCGATCGCGCTGCGCGCGGGCGACGCGGAGCAGGTCACCCCTGTTGCCTATCGCCTGCCGCTCGCTCTCGTCGTGGATAGGGTCGTCGCGACGAAATCGCGCGAGGTACCGGTTCGGATCTACGCCCCGATCGACGCAGATCCCTCAGGCCTAATCGTGTATTTCCACGGCGGAGCATTCTTCTGTGGCAGCCTGGACACCCACGATGGCATCGCGCGCGCTCTCGCGAAGGAAACCAGCTTCACCGTCGTCTCGGTCGACTACCGTCTGGCGCCGGAAGCCGACTATCCTGCCGGCCTGCAGGACTGCTACGACGTGGTGCGCTGGGCGGCCGAGAACGGCAACGTCCTCAACTGGGACGGCTCAACGCTGGCACTCGTTGGCGACAGCTCGGGTGCCAACTTCGTCGCGGCTGTCACGGCGATGGCGCACGATGAGGGTTTCGACGCCATCACGCATCAGGTGCTCTTCTACCCGTCGGTCGACCTCGACTTCGACGTTGAGCGCTATGCCTCCCTGCGGGAGAACGCGCGGGGCTACGGCCTCGAGACGATCGGTCTGAAGCCCTGGAACTCTTTCTATCTCAACAGCGGCGCCGACCCGGCGAATCCGCTGGTCTCTCCGATCAAGCGCGATGACCTCGCCGGCTTGCCTGCCGCACTCATCATCACCGGCGAATACGACCCGCTGCGCGACGAGGGTGAGTTGTACGGAGAGCGTCTGGCTGCCGCCGGAGTGCCAACAACGATCACGCGGTACGCGGGTGCCGGACACGGCTTCGTGCAGCACTTCTCCTGGATCCCCGACTACTACCGGGCATTCGAGCAGACGGCCGAATTCCTCGGCCAGGGATCTGACCGATGACGACCGAGGTCGCCGTCCATCCACTGATCTCGCCGTGGGGTCGCTTCGGGCTCTACAGCTTTCTGATCGACGCTCCCGAACTGGCCATCGTCGACACGGGTATCGCCAGCTCTCCCGCCAAGGGCATGGCGCCGGCGCTTGAAGCACTGGGCCGCAACATCGACGACGTGCAGTGGATCTTCCTCACTCACGGCCACATCGATCACCTCGGTGGGGCGTATGCCCTCTGGGAGCTGACAGGTCGCCGCGCCAAGGTGGTCATCAGCGAAGCGGATGCGCCGCTGCTGCGCTCGCGGCGAGCCCACGTCGACGAGTACCTGCTCGGGCGCGCGCAGTACCTGAACGATCCGGATGGCGAGGCCAGGCAGGCAGCATCCGCAGCCGCCGTGATTTCCGGCGAGATGGAGCCACACCTGATCGTCGGGGGCGGCGAGACCATCTCACTCGGCGGCGATGTCACCGTGTCGGTGCACGCGGTTCCCGGTCATACGGCTGGTGCGGTGGCCTACGTGATTGATGGCCAGGATTCGGTCTTCGTTGGCGATGCCGTGCAGTCATATGGGGCGGCGAATGGCTTTCCTGGGTACGAGAGCCCGATGGAGTACCGGGCCAGCCTCGAGTACCTGCGCGACGACATCCGCCCCCGGCATCTCTACCTTGGGCATCCGTACCGTCGAGCCGACGGGACAGCGTTCGGCGTCGAACTCGACAGCCACGAGGCTGCGGAAGCACTGCAGGGAAGCCTCGACAACGAGTCGCGCATCAATGCTGCCGTGCAGCGGTATCTCGCTGACAGCCCACAGGTGACCGACTCCCCGTACTCGCCGTTTGCCGCCGTGGCCGAGGAGCTCGGTTACACCGGCGATCCCGCGCTAGAGCCTTCGCCGTTCTTCACGACGATGCACGGCTACCTCAGCACTTTCACTCCGAAACAGAACCAGAACCAGGAGCTGTGACTCATGACTAAACTCCCCACGCTGAACGCCGGTGGGCAGCCGATCGCCGTGCGCAAAGACCTGCGCGTGCCGATGCGCGATGGAATCACGCTGGCCGCCGATGCCTACCAGGGCGTTGAAGACAAGCCGCGCCCCGCACTCATCGCGCTGAGCCCGTATGGCAAGGAGCTGCAGGCTCTCGCGTTGACGATGCCGCCGCAGCGGCGGCCGAGCCCCATGTGGGACGGATGCATCGAAGCAGGTGACATCGCACGCGTCGTCAGAGAGGACTACGTGCACGTCATCGGTGACCTGCGTGGTTCTGGCGCCTCAGACGGAGAGCACATCGGCAATTACAACGCCGGCGGTGTGTCGCTCGGACAGGACGCATACGACTTCATCGAGTGGGTCGCCGCGCAGCCTTGGTGCGATGGCAACGTCGGCATGATCGGCATCTCATATTTCGGTTCGATGCAAATTCTCGCTGCGGCCGAGCGACCCCCGTCGCTCAAGGCGATCTTCGTCTCAGGTGGACACTACGACTTCTACGAGACCACCTACCACGGCGGCATCATGTGGCTGATGCCGCGAGCTGCGCGTGAGGGCCGCGGGGGAGACTCCGGCTGGGCCTTCACCGACGGCGTCAAGTCACGGATGCTTGAAACCTGCTCAGCAGAAGAGATCAAATCTAAGGTCGCCGCACGTCTGGCCGACCCGGATGTGGCCGCCTGGCCCAACTTGTTCCACGTGCTGAACTACCCGAAGAACCACGAAGCCTGGTTCGACATCGCTATGAACGAGGTCGACGGCGAGTGGTACGAGGAACGCAACCCGATCAACCTGGCGAAGAACATTGACATCCCGGTTTGGCTGCAGCTCGACCAGGGCCGCGGCTGGACCCTCGACGGCACGATCGATCTCTTCAACACGCTGCAGGGTCCGAAGAAGCTCGACATCGGTCCGTACCCGCCGATGCAGTCGCGCCCCTTCGTTGAAGAGCACGACAAGATGTTCCGCTGGTACGACTACTGGATCAAGGGCATCGACAACGGTGTGATGGATGAGCCGGCCGTCTCGGTTTTCGTCGAAGGCTCTCGCGAGAACGTGACAGCCGATCGGTGGCCGCCGAAGCAGGTCGAGCACAAGCCGCTTTACCTGCGTACGCGTCGTGCGCTTTCAGCCGAACCCGAGCCGATGGGCGTCGAATACGCAGCTCCAGACGGTTTCTACCAGGCCCCGCTCACCGTGACAGACAAGGTCGAATTCCTGAAGTGGAGCACCACCCCGTTTGAAGAGCCCGTCGAGATGATCGGCACCGGCGCCGCGCACATCTTCGCCGAGATCGATCAGGTCGACACGAACTTCATCCTGCGCCTCTGGGATGAAGCGCCTGGCGGTAAGCGCCAGCTCATCACCACCGGCTACCTCAAGGCATCGCACCGCGAGCTCGACGAGGGGCGCAGCACTCTGGGCAACCCGATCCATCCGCATACCCGTGCGGTGCCGGTCGAGCCAGGGAGAATCGAGGAGTACGTGCTGCGGCTCTATCCGTTCGCGGCGACATTCATGCCTGGCCACCATATTGTCGTCGAGCTCTCGAACAACGAACCGCTGCAGGACGAGCACAACGCGCTCCTGCCTCCGGATGCCTTCCACCTGCCGGTCGGTCGTCCCGTCACGCACAAGATCTACCGAGATGCCGAGTACCAGTCCCGGCTCGTGCTGCCGTATACGGTGCGCGCGCCTCAGGCCAGCACTATCGGATGAATACTGCCCCCGATCAGGGGGTTCATTTGAACGAAGGTGATGGTTCAAATGCGATAACCTGTCGCAGATAGTTGTATTTCCCTGGTGTATTCCGTTTCACGGCTGCGGCTCGGGATAATCCACGACCACAGAAACCTCAGGGACGAGTTAATGCACAGTGCAGTAAAAAAGAAAACAGCGATGGTGGCGACCGCGGCGGCCGTAGGCTTCTCGTCACTGTTCATGGCACCGCCGGCGAATGCGGCACCGATCACGTGCTCCCAGGGCGCCACACTTCTCACCGGCAACATCTGTGAGTTGCGCGTCACCACAGTCGGACAGAGTACGTTCACTCCGAGCGCGGAAATGAGTCAGCTGGAAGCGCTGCTCGTTGCCGGTGGCGGTAGCGGGGTGCCCGACCAGGGTTATGGCGCTGCCAGCGGCGGCGGCGGCGAGGTGAAGGTAGTCGGCTTCGGCGGCGACACAAGTACACCGGTGACGCTCGTCGTCGGGGGCTCTGGTCAATCAAGCAGCGTGACTCAAGGCGCAGGTGCGCCACAGGTGGCTGCCCCCGGTTCCAACGGAACGACGGGCAGCTCAGGAGGGTCTAGCAGTTCCGGCGGTAGGAGCGGCAACCTAAACGCCGGCTCGGCAAGTAGCGGCGGCGGTGCGGGTGGGACTCCCGCCAACGCATTCGACGGAGGCGCTGGAGTGAGCGTGGCCACCATCGCTCCGAGCGGATCATTGTTCAGCAACGTCACTGACTGCTACGGCGGCGGCGGGGCAAGCGGGATCTTCGGCGGAACAATCGGCATCGCGGACTGCAACGCCGGCCATGTCGTCTCCGGCGCGGCAGATGTGACCCCAGTGGCTCCGTCGCCGAATAGCGGTGGCGGTGGCACGGGCGGCGGCCCCGCGGGCGCGAGTGCTGCGCTTCGGGAAGGCGCGAGTGGGCTCGTCGTCCTCCGCTGGGCCGTCCTCGACGTGACAGTCACATTCGCCAGCAACGGTCATGGCGGCAGCGTCGCTTCCCAGACGTTCCCGGCAGGAGGCACAGTTACGCCACCCACAGCTCCCACCGAGACCGGATTCACCTTCAACGGGTGGTTCTCGGATGTCGCGCTGACGACTCCGGTTGATTTCGCGTCTCCTGTCACGACTGCGACGACCTTCTACGCCGCGTGGAGTGCGGTGGTGCCGGTGACGGTCTCGTTCGATAGCGGTCTGGGAGGCAGTATCGCCCCCCAGTTGATTGTGCCTGGCGGTACTGTCGCTCGGCCCGCTGATCCATCGCGGTCTGGGTTCACCTTCAACGGTTGGTTCTCGGATGCCGCGCTGACGACTCCGGCTGACTTCTCGGCTCCCGTGACCGCGTCGACAACGTTCTATGCCTCGTGGACCGCGGTGGTTGTGCCTCCGGTCACCACCCCGGTTGTGCCTCCCGTCACCACCCCGGTCGTGCCTCCCGTTACCCCGGTCGTGCCTCCCGTTACCCCGGTAGTGCCGCCCGCCTCCATCGTGGTGCCCAGCGTCACTCCCGTGCCAGCGAGTGTCGCCCCTGCAGCGTCGACCGCTGACCGTGCGCTGGCGACGACCGGGCGGGCGATCGACCCGTCCGCCCTTTCTTCTGGACTTGCCGCGCTGGGATTTGGCCTCGGCTTGCTCGCCTTGAAAGCACGACGGGCACGAAAGGCGAGCTAGCACCACTTAAATGGAACAGGGAGTCGCCCGAGAAAATTGGGCGACTCCCTGTTTTTGTTGCCGCACGAGGTTAGTGATCGCGACAGCGAGCCGGGAGCGGCTTCGGTCAGCTCTCTTGGTACATATCCGCGAGGGTACGACGCATCGGCTTGCCCATCGCGTTGCGTGGAACCGTCTCGATCCGGGCCACGAGCTTGGGGGCAGCGGTCCCGAACCGTGTGTCGAAGCCGTCGATCAGCGCCTGCACGTCGACACCGTCTTCCGTGACGAGGGCGATCCCGATCTGCTTGATGCCGGCAACGGTGTTGTATTCAAAGCTGGCGGCATCGATCACCAGCGGATGCGTGAGGGCGAATAGATCCAACTGCGTGGGGTCGATCTTCACACCCCCGGCGTTGAGTACTTCTGAAATGCGCCCGGCCAACGTGAGCCCGCCGTCGGGGCGGATAAGTCCGAGGTCACCGGGATAGAACCACCCGTCCCGGAAGACCTTTCGTGTGGCCTCGGGGTTGCCCAAGTATTCGTGAACCATGTACGGGTTGCGCTGGCGAATCTGGCCGGTCTGACCGGCGGGCAGCTCGTTGTCATCTTCATCGACGATTTGCACACTCGAGCCCTCAAATAGCTGGCCGGCATCGAAGGGGTCTTCTGAGTCGTAGTAACGCGCAGACGCGAGCGTGGCTTCGGTCGAGCCGTAGAGGTTGTAAACCTCGCACCCCCCAGTTGCCTGCCGCATGCGGCGCGCCAGGGCAGGGGGCATTACCGTGCCGGCGATATAGACCGTTTGGACATCAGGAAGCGTCTGGTTTGACGCCTCAAGTACATCCACAAAGGCAGCTATCTGCGCGGGCGATGCCTTGAGCGAGGTTGCCTTACTGCGCACGGCAAGCTGGACAATGGCGTCGGGGGTGCTGGACTCAACCGACCAGAAGGGTCGCCCATCCTTGGCACTCATATAAAACCCGAAGAATCCGAACGTGGTGGCCGTCGGAAGGAACACCAGGAAGGGATCGCCTGACATGTACGTCGACAGAGCGTCGGCCGCCAGAAATTCCAAGAGGGCAAGGGAAAACGCGATCCCGTTCGGCTGGCCCGTCGTTCCGCTCGAGAACAGAAGCCGCGCAATGCTCTGATCTGACTCGTATTCTCGCGGGCTGATGTCGAGCGGGTTCTGCTCCAAGTGTTGAAGGAACTGCGCATCGACGCTGACCACGCGGGCGCGACCCTGGGAGGCGGGGGCAGGGGCGGCGCTGCTGAAAATCCAGTCGATGGGGAACGCGCCGTCCGAAACATACCCTCTGGGCAGCACTGTGCTGACAGCAGCTTCGTGAAAGACAGCCTCGGTGAAGAGCATGCTGAGGGTCTCGGGAAGATCAAGTGCCACCAGATCGCCCGGCTCCATACCGAGCTGGCGGAATTCGTAGGCGATCTTCCTGACTGACGTTAGTGCGTCGGCATTGAGCACCTTTTGGTCAATTGTTTCAAAGAAGACACCCGAGGGATTGGCCTCTGCGCTTCGCTGCAGATAGAGAAAGGGATTCGTCGCTGTCGCACGGTTCACCTCGACAGAATAGCGTTTCGTGACAAGCCACGTTGCCACACTCGCTGTCGCGACGAGAGATAAACGGAAAAGGCCACCCCGAGGGTGGCCTTTTTCGCTTATGTCCTGATCAGCGGTCTAGTCGATGTGGCTAGATCGCGGTGTAGCCGCCGTCAACGAGCACGTATGAACCCGTCATGAAACCAGCCTTGTCTGAGAGCAGGAAGGTGGTGACGTTGGCGACTTCTTCCGGCTGGCCGAGGCGCCCGAGCGGGTGCTTGGCCTGCAGTGCGGAGTAGGCCTCTTCCGGCAGG
The DNA here is from genome assembly GCF_047530025.1 of Leifsonia sp. A12D58. Taxonomy (NCBI): domain Bacteria; kingdom Bacillati; phylum Actinomycetota; class Actinomycetes; order Micrococcales; family Microbacteriaceae; genus Leifsonia; species Leifsonia sp. A12D58. Next base: position 97,499 of record NZ_JBLJAT010000008.1, read on the forward strand.
TTCGCCAGCAGCGGGGTTTCAATGTAGCCAGGGCCGACCGCGTTGATGCGCAGGCCTTGGGGGCCGTATTCGGCAGCTGCGTTCTTGGTGAGTCCGACGACGCCGTGCTTGGCAGCGGTGTACGCGGCGTTGCCGAGTGCGGCAACGGTGCCGTGAATGGATGCCATGTTCACGATTGCACCTTCGGTGGCGCCAGCAGAGAGGATGGCGGGGATCTGGTAGCGCATTCCGTAGAGCACGCCGCTCAGGTTGATGCCGATGACGCGGTCCCAATCGGCCAGATCGACGTCGCCGACGGGGGCATTGGCTCCACCGATTCCGGCGTTGTTGACCGCGTAGTTGAGGGCGCCATAGGTCTCGACGGCGAAGTCGACAGCCTTCTTGCTGTCTTCGGCGACGGCAGTGTCTGCGCGGAATGGAACAGCGGTCCCACCTGCGGCAGTGATTTCATCGACAACACGCTTCGCGCCGTCGAGGTTCACATCGACCACAACGACGTTGACGCCGTTCTTGGCGAGGTCCTTGCTGATTGCTTCACCGAGACCGGATCCGCCGCCGGTGACGAGTGCGGTCTTGCCTTCAAAGTTGCCCATGGTGTCTCCTTCTACGCGAGATCCGATCTCGCGATCTTCTGTGGAAATGACTGACCTTGACGGTCTGCCCACTTAGATGCAACCGTGGCGCGGTGGAATAATTCCATACATTCGCATAAATCGGACCCACCGTGTTGTTACTCGATCAGATCAAGGCTGATTCACGTGCCGCCGAGCACCTGGCGCAGCCGGATTCGCGTGCAGTGCTCCCCGCGCTCGCCTAGGTATTGGTCGACCCCTAAAATGGGGCAGTGATCTCGACAGGTATCGAACGAGCGTCCACGGCGCTCTTCAGCACGATAGTGACTGACCAGCTGCTCAGCACTCTGTTCCAGCCCATCGTCGAGCTCGACTCCGGTGCGACCGTTGCCTATGAGGCGCTGAGTCGAGGCCCGGTCGGAACGGCCTTCCACAATCCGGCAGTGCTCTTCGATCATGCCCATGACGTTGGCCAGGTAACTGAGCTCGATATGGCCTGTTGGGCGTCAAGCGTGCGCACCGCCGCCGAACAGGGATTCACCACACCACACTCGCTCTTCCTGAACGTTGAGCCGGCTTCCCTCCGGCGAGCTCGCGCCGTTGACGTACCGCGTTCGCCGGTCCCGGCAGTGATTGAGGTGACAGAGCGTGACCTGATGCGCGACCCGGGCGGGCTTCTCGCCGCAGTCGAGCGTGCGCGCTCACTGGGTTACCGGATCGCCCTCGACGATCTCGGAGCCGATCCGGCCTCTTTGGCTTTGCTACCGCTGCTGATGCCAGACCTCATCAAGCTGGATATGGGTCTGCTTCGCGAACGGCCCAACCAGGATGCCGCCCGGGTGATGAGCGCGGTCAGTGCGCATGCCGAGCGGGCCAATGTCGTGGTTCTCGCCGAGGGGATCGAGAACGAGAGGCAGCGGATCAGCGCTCTGGCTCTGGGCGCCACCTACGGACAGGGCTGGCTCTTCGGTCGACCAGCCGCCGAGGTACCGAATGCTTCCGGGCTGGCCGGCATCCGGTTTGCACAGGAGCAGGCGTCATCACCGACGATCGATCGCACTCCGTACGAGGTGGTGGCTCCGACGCGTACGCCGCGCCCTGCCAACCGCTCGCTGTTGGTTCAGCTGAGTATGTTTCTGGAGTCGCGTGCCCGGGCCAGCGGCGACTCCGCCATCGTGCTGTCGACCTTTCAGCACCACACCAACCTCACGTCAGCGACCCGGCGTCGTTACGAGGATCTCGGCGCCGAGGCCGGCCTCGTCACGATCTACCTGGCCGGCGAGGCGGGGTTTGGTGCCGACAGTCCGATCCGCGTGGGCCAGATCAACTCGCTCGACCCGCTCATCGCCGAATGGGACGTTGTTGTTTTGACCGCCGATTTCTCGGCCGTACTTGCCGCCCGCGAGCTCGATGTGGATAACCACGACGAAGGCTCGTACGAATTCGTGATCACCCATGATCGAGATCTCGCCACTGCCGCTGCGCTCGCCCTGATAAACCGACCGCTCAACTGACATCCGCCCCGGCCTATCCACGGAGCTCATAGGGGAGCGCTGGCTACGGGTTCAGTTGGTCGACGATCGCATCCTTGAACGCCCTGAGCTCGATGGTGTTGCCTTCGTAGACCGTGCCGTGGTCGTTCCAATTGATTGCCAGAGTGCCGATAGTGTCGTCGCCGGACGCCTCTGCGCCCTGAAAGTCGGTGTGCTCGATACGGTCGTCGTGATGTCCGCTGTCGTGGTCTTCATCCAGGAACAGGATCCAGTTGGGGGTGAGTACGAGCCAACCGGAATGCCGGCCGTCTTCATCCAATCGGTCGGCTTCAACTTCGGTGATGGGAAGTTCACCCTTGGGCAGCCTGTCGTGGTGCTTCGCGTGTTCTATCATGACCGAACCCTAATCCCGTAGCGGTCGTAACTGGCAATTTCTCTCGACACCGGCCGGGCACCATCCGGTCGTTTGACCATCTAGCATTGGGGCGTCTCGACGTGTGCGATCTCGCACGACAGTGGCCGCAATTCAGCCCGACAGCCCGACAGCCCGACAGCAGAACAGAAGGAGCACGCATGAAGGTAGTCATCACCGGAGCACACGGCAAGGTCGGCCGCGCTGCCACTGACGCACTGCTGGCCGCCGGGCACGAGGTGGTTGCAACGGACCTGACGCGCCCAACTTTCGAGCGTGAGGCCGAAGGATCAGCGCACTATCAAATGGCAGACCTGACTGATGCGGGGGAAGCCTTCGCCGTGATTCGCAGCGCCGACGCAGTGGTGCATGTTGCAGCCATCCCGGAGCCCACCCACAATCCCGCCCATGTCGTGTTCCAGACGAATCTCATGGCGACGTTCAATGTGCTGGAAGCTGCAGTACGTTTCGGCGTCAAGCGCTTCGTGAACATATCCAGTGAAACCGTTCCCGGATTCTTCTTTCCCGAGCGCGACTTCTTGCCGGAGTACGCGCCGGTCGACGAGCAGCACCCGGTGCACCCGCAGGATCCCTATGCGCTCTCGAAGCACTTCGGTGAACAGCTCATGACCGCCGCCGTCGAACGATCCGATATTCGCGTCATCTCGATCCGACCGAGCTGGGTGCAGAACGAAGACAACTACGAGCAGAACCTCGGCCCGCAGATCCGTGACGCATCAGTGCTCAGCCCCAACCTCTGGAGCTACATCGACGTGTATGACCTCGCCGACGCTATAGTGCTGGCCACCGAATCCGACCTGCCAGGCCACGAGGTGTTCTACATAGCTTCTCCAGACAACGTCGGTGGCCGTGACTTCGCTGAGATTCTGCACACCTACTATGGCGACAAGATTGAGCTGCGCCCCCTCGACAGGGTCGATGCCTCAGGGATCACCAGCGCGAAGGCGCAGCGGATGCTCGGATGGTCACCCTCGCGTTCGTGGCGTGACTACCTTGACTCCAACGGGCGGACGCTCGTGAAGCGACGCTGAACGGCCGAACCATCCGGGAGAAGGACTAACGCCAGCTGGTCGGCCCCCGAGAGCCGGCACGATAGCTGTCGATGGGCGCGTCGCCCGCCCGCCAGGCGGCGAGAATCGGAGTGACAATTCGCCAGCACTCCTCCACGACGTCTGCCCGCACCGAGAGGGTGGGGTCGTCAGAGAGGATGCCGTGCAGCACCTCGCCGTATGGACCGAGTTCTCCGTTGCCGAATTGCACGTCAAGACTGACTCTGTCGATGGTGAATGGGTCACCCTCGCCGTTGATGTTCAGGTCGAGCTCGATGCTGTCAGGGGTGAGCGAGATGGTGAGGCGGGTGGGACCGGGATTGCCGGTGAAGCCGTATGGCCGGTGGGGCACCTCCTTGAAGGTCACCACGATCTCCTGGCGCTTATCCGAGATGGCCTTTCCTGACCGCAGCCTGAACGGGACGCCTGCCCAACGCCAATTCTCAATACCGACGGTGACCTCCGCCAGCGTCTCGGTGTCGAGCTCTGGATTCACCCCCGCTTCTTTCACATAAGCCGGGAGTCTTCGACCGTCGATCGTTCCGCCTGTGTAGCGTGCACGGCGGTCGCCCTCCACAAGCTCGCCCGCCCAGGAACGCGTGGCGCGCAAGACCTGAGCCATCGACCCGCGCAAATCGTCGGCGTCGAGACTCGACGGAGGTTCCATGGCGACGAGTGCCATCACGAGGAGCAGGTGGCTCTGGATCATATCGACGAGGGCACCGGCCTTGTCGTAGTAGCCGGCGCGACCCTCGAGGCCCAGCTTCTCATCAAAGACGATGTCCACTCTCTCGATGTGCTCTGCGCTCCACACCGGCTCAAAAATACGGTTGGCAAACCGAAGTCCGAGCAAGTTGAGCACTGTCGACTTTCCGAGAAAGTGATCGACACGGTGAATCTGTTTCTCTGGCACGAGCTTCAGGAGGTTTCGATTGAGTGCCTGTGCGCTTCGCAGATCGGTGCCAAACGGCTTTTCCAACCCGAGAACTGTGCCCGTCGGCAGATCGACCTTTTCGAGCGCTGCGATCGAGAGAATCGTCACGTGGGGCGGCAGCGCAAAGTACAGCGCAGGCGTTCCCGTCGCTGCAGCGAGGATACGAGTCAGATCGGCCGGGTTCGTCACGTCGGCCTGGAGATAGACCGAGTTTTTCGCCACTGTGGTCGACCGTCTGCTCGCGGATCCGCCCGCAGCGAAAGACGCGGCGACGCGGCTCTGCCACGCGGCATCCGTCATCGGGTCGGATCCCACGCCGATCAGGCGAAGGTCGTAGCCTCGGGAACTACTGAGCAACTGGCCCAGACCAGGGAGCAGTAGCCTCTGGGCGAGATCTCCGCTCGCTCCGAATATGACAAGTGTTCCAATGCGGTCAGCCATGCGCCTAGGCTACCTTCGCCGGGCAGCGGGACGGCTCTGTGCGCGCAGTAAAAATGCCCTGATCGGGTCGCTCAGCCGCCGACGTACGCCGCGAGGTACTCGCCGGTGAGGGTGGATCGATCCGCAACCAGATCGGCCGGTGTGCCCTCGAAGACGACCTGGCCACCCTCGTGCCCGGCGCCAGGGCCAAGGTCGACGATCCAGTCGGCGTGCGCCATGACGGCCTGATGGTGCTCGATGACGATGACTGACTTGCCCGAGTCGACGAGCCGGTCGAGCAGACCGAGCAGGTGTTCGACATCGGCAAGGTGCAGCCCTGTCGTGGGTTCGTCGAGCACGTAAATCGTGCCCTTCTCACCCATGTGGCTGGCCAGCTTCAAGCGCTGACGCTCACCGCCAGACAGCGTCGGGAGTGGCTGGCCCAGACTGAGATAGCCGAGCCCCACATCGACGAGGCGGGCCAGGATGGCGTGCGCGGCCGGCGTGCGCGCCTCACCGGATCCGAAGAACTCCTCCGCCTCGGTCACCGACATCGCGAGGACCTCGCTGATGTCGCGCCCGGCGAGATGGTAGTCAAGCACTGATGCCTGGAATCGCTTGCCCTCGCACACCTCGCAGACAGTGGCGACCCCGGCCATCATCGCCAGGTCGGTGTAGATGACGCCTGCACCGTTGCAATTGGGGCAGGCGCCATCTGAATTAGAGCTGAACAGCGCCGGCTTCACGCCGTTGGCCTTCGCGAATGCCTTGCGGATCGGTTCGAGCAGGCCGGTGTATGTCGCCGGGTTGCTGCGCCTTGAGCCGCGGATGGCGCCCTGATCGATGGTGATCACGCCGGCGTCGCCGGGGATCGATCCGTGTACGAGCGAACTCTTGCCAGACCCGGACACGCCGGTGATGACGGTCAGCACGCCGAGAGGGATGTCGACGTCGACATCCTGCAGGTTGTGTTCCGCCGCGCCGCGGATCGCCAGCGCGCCAGAGCGCTCCCGCACGGGTTCTTTGAGCGCAGCCCTGTAGTCAAAGTGGCGGCCCGTGAGCGTGCCACTGGAGCGGAGCCCGTCGACGGATCCCTCGAAGCAGACGGTTCCGCCGCCGGTACCCGCTCCGGGGCCGAGGTCGACGATGTGATCGGCGATCGCGATGGTTTCCGGCTTGTGCTCGACCACGAGCACCGTATTGCCTTTGTCCCGTAGCTGCAGCAACAGGGTGTTCATGCGCTGGATGTCATGCGGGTGCAGCCCGATGGTCGGCTCATCGAAGACGTACGTGACGTCGGTGAGCGATGATTCCAGATGACGGATCATCTTGGTGCGCTGGGATTCACCGCCGGACAGCGTGCCGGACGGTCGCTCGAGCGAGAGATAGCCGAGGCCGATCCGCACGAACGAATCGAGGGTCTGCAGCAGCGCTTCGAGCACGGGCGCGACCGGCGGCTCGTTAAGGTCGCGCACCCATTCGGCCAGGTCACTGATCTGCATTGCGCAGGCATCCGCGATGCTCAGGCCGTTGATCTTCGACGAGCGTGCGCCCTCGTTCAGCCGAGTTCCCTGGCAGTCAGGGCAGGTTGTGTAGGTGACTGCCCTGTCGACGAATGCGCGGATGTGCGGCTGCATCGACTCCTTGTCCTTCGAAAGCATCGACTTCTGGATGCGGGGGATCAGGCCCTCGTAGGTCATGTTGATGCCGGCGATCTTCATGCGCACTGGCTCGTGGTGCAGGAAGTCGCGCAGTTCTTTCTTCGTGAAATCACGGATTGGCTTGGTGGGATCGAAGAAGCCCGACTCCTTGTAGAGCCGCATGTTCCAGCCGCCGGCGTTGTAGCCGGGGATGGTGAGTGCGCCATCCTCGAGTGACTTGCTGTCGTCGAAGAGCTGGGTGAGGTCGAGATCGGTCACGCTTCCGGTGCCCTCGCAGCGCGGGCACATGCCGCCGGTGACCGAGAAACTGCGTCGCTCCTTGATGCTCTCGCCGCCACGTTCGATGGTGACTGCTCCGGCACCGCTTACTGAGGCCACGTTGAAGGAGAACGCTTGGGGTGAACCGATGTATGGCTGTCCGACACGGCTGAAGATGATGCGAAGCATCGCGTTGGCGTCGGTGACCGTACCGACGGTTGACCGTGGGTTGGACCCCATCCGCTCCTGGTCGACAATGATCGCCGTGGTCAGTCCCTCGAGCACGTCGACATCAGGGCGCGCCTGTGTCGGCATGAAGCCCTGCACGAATGCGCTGTAGGTCTCGTTGATCATCCGCTGCGACTCGGCGGCGATCGTGCCGAACACGAGCGAACTCTTGCCAGAGCCCGAAACCCCCGTGAATACGGTGAGTCGACGCTTCGGGATCTCGACGCTGACATCCTTGAGGTTGTTCACTCGGGCACCCTGGACGCGAATCAGGTCGTGGCTGTCAGCGGCGTGCTGCGCTGTTGCCTGCGCGTCCGTCGTGGTGTCGGTCTTCGTGGCGGTGCCCATGTGGTTTCCCTCTGCGATGCGGAGGCGCTTGCGCGCGCTTCGTCGGCTCGACGCAGGCTGGTGCCCGCGTGCCGACGCTGCCAGCCTAGTTGCGGCGTGCTTACGCGCGCTTCTCGGTTTCTGCTCGGTCCGGTCCGCTGTCGACTAGCTGAGTCCGAGCGCCAGCACTTCGTTTCTCATGTGATCGAGTGAACGGGCGACGGCGCCAAGCGCGACGGCTTTCGAGCCGAGCGAGGATGCCACGAGCGGGGGAGTGTAGATGCACAGAGGCTCCAGCGCCGCGCGGAGAGGGGCCAGGAAAGTGTCGCCCGCGCGAGCACAGCCTCCTCCGATCACGACCACCTCAGGGTCGATCGTGAGAATGAGGGCGGCAACACCTTCGGCGATGTCCTCTGCGAAGCCTGCGGCGACTGCGCGCGCTGGTTCGTCGCCGGCGACAGCAGCGATCATCACCGCTTCCAACCCGGGTGCGGTGCCAGAGTCAGCATCGTGAGACGCACTGATCCGGTCGGAGAAGCGGGCGAACGACGTCGCCCAGCCCACCCCCTGCAGTGCGCCGATCTCGCCGGCAGCTCCCCGGGTTCCCCGCATGAGCTGGCCATTTACGATCAGGCCGGCAGCGATACGGCGTCCGGCCAGAATGAACAACGCCGTTTGGGTTCCACTCGCCGCACCCCACTCGGCTTCTGCCAGCGTTGCGAGCTTCGCGTCATTGTCGAAGAAGGTGATTGAACCGGGAAAGGCTGCCCGAATACGTTCTGGAATTCCGCTCAGCAGCCAATCGGGAACCACCGTCGTCAGAGCGATCTCGCCGTCGTTGCTCACGATTGCCGGCACGCCGACGGTGATTACCCTGATGCGCGACACCGAGGTTCCGACAGCATCGACCGCCGCTGCCACCGCATCCAGAATGGCGGTCATCGCCGCATCGCCGGATGCCAGGTCCAGGTCGTGTCTGCGTACTTCGTGCAGCACGGTGCCACTGAGATCGGTGAGCAGCCCCACGATGCTGTGGGGGCCGATATCGATACCCATCACGAGCCCGGCTGCGGCATTGAAGCTGTAGTGGCGAGCCGGTCGGCCTGCGCGATGCGGTTGGCTCTGGCCGGTTGCTTCGACAACCCATTCCTCGGTCACCAGGTCGGTCAGGGCGGCTTCGACCGTGGGACGGGAGAGCTCGATGCGGCTGGCGAGTTCAGTCACCGAGAGAGGGACGTCGGCTGAGTGCATCAATTCCGTCAGAACGGCACGCGAATTGATCCACCGAAGTGTTGCGACGTCATTCCCGCGCAGTGCCGTCATCCGGTGCCCCTATTCCTGTAGTTATTACGCTCGATCCTACAAAACGAAAGGAGTCTTCGAAATGGCTGGTTTATTTTGACGAATCGTGTTGACAAGGTCAAATCACGGCCCTAATGTCCATAATACGAAAGGCCCTTGTGAAACCCCGCACAAGGCAATCACAGCGGAAGAATCGAGAACTCCCATGCAACGAAGCAAGCTCGCCTTCACCACAGCGGCAACGATGGCGACCGTAGTGCTCCTGGCCGGATGCGCTCCCGGAGGATCGGCAGGATCCACCGCACCACGTGAGGCAGTCAGTACCGAACTCGGCTCTGACTCGATCACCCTTTCTCTCGTTTCCACCCCGGAGTCAGGCGCGTCGACCAAGGCGACGATCGCCGCGTTTGAAGAGGCGTATCCCAACGTCACCGTCGACTACGAGCAGACCAACTACGAGGACTACAACAAGAGCGTCAACCTCGCGCTCAACTCTGATGAATCACCCGACATCGTTCTGCTGAACAGCGTCGCGAACACTGTTAAGAACGACTTGGTGCTCGACCTCAACCCGTACGCAGAGGCATACGGCTGGAACGACGTCTATCCGAGTAACCAGCTCGACCAGTGGCGGGTCGCAGAAGACGGCAGCACCCTCGGTCCGGGTGGTGCGCTCTACGCCGCACCCGCCGGCTTCTCCACCGTCGGACTGTATTACAACGAGAGGATGGCGGCTGACCTCGGTATCACAGCTGCACCCGCAACGCTCGACGAGTTCGAGGCTGACCTGGCTATCGCTCAGGCCGCAGGCGAGCTGCCGCTGCAGCTCGGTAACTCGCAGGGCCACTCAAGCTTCGTCGTACAGCTGGTCGGCCAGTCAATTGATGGCGCAGCTGAAGCAGCTGACTGGGTCTTCGGAGCCACGGATAGCACCTTCGACACCACGGGCAACGTCACGGGAGCTACGAAGCTCGCTGACTGGGCGACGAAGGGCTACATCCCGAAGGACGCGAACGGCATCGATCTCCAGGGTGCAGTCGCAAACTTCGTCACGGGCGAGGGTCTGTTCTTCGTTGACGGTAACTGGGATGCGACGGCTATCGGCGACGGCCTTGGTGTAGACGCGGGCTTTGTAGCGTTCCCCGGAGCGAAGGCAACTGCCATCGGCACCTCTGTCGCCTACGCGATCTCATCACGCAGCGAGCACCCCAACGCTGCGGCCGCTTTCCTCGACTTCCTCAACTCGCCTGACGCATCCGAGCAGCAGTTCGCCTCTGGTTTCATGCCGGTCGACCCGGCCGCAGCCACCCCAGAAGCTGGCACAGTAATGGCAGACATCGTCTCAGCATGGGGCAAGGTTGTCGCAGACAACGGCCTGGTCGGCTTCAACAACAATGCGACGGCAACCATGAACGATACGCTCACGGCGGCCACGCAGGAGCTGATCGCTTCGAAGATCACAGTCGATGAGTTCATCACGCAGATTCAGGACGATTGGTCGGCAACGCATGGCCAAAGCTGATTTGGCTGACGCCACACAGCTCTCACCGGTTGGGGCGCCATTCAACGGCGCCCCGGCCGCGGGTCCCGTAGCCAGTTCGGCACGGGAGACACGCCGCCTGTCCGCTCAGCGACAGCGCGGCCGTGAGACCAGATTGGCGCTCCTCTACATCCTTCCGGCGCTGGCCTTTTACGGGCTTTTCGTCGCTGCTCCCTGGCTGCACAGCATTTGGATCTCGTTCTTCGACTGGGACGGCATCGGCCCGTCGACCTGGGTCGGACTCCAGAACTACGTCACCGTCCTCACCGAACCACAGCTGCAGATGGCACTGCGCAACGGCGTCGGCTTTATCTTCTTCTACACGGTGATTCCGGTCATCCTCGGCCTCATCATCGCGGCGGTCATCGCCTCCCGCCAGCGCCGGGGTGCCGGCATCCTGCGCACTATCTTGTTTTTGCCGCAGGTACTTCCCCTCGTGGCTGTCGGTGTCGTCTGGCGTTACATGTACGGCTTGGAAGGCCCCATCAACCAGCTGCTCACAGCCATCGGCCTGGGTGGCATCACCAGGGCGTGGTTGGGTGACTTCGACTGGGCATACTTCGCTGTCGGCGTCGTCGGCACGTGGGTGACGACAGGCCTCTGCACCATGCTGCTCCTGGCCGGAATGCAGAAGATCGATCCGTCACTTTATGAGGCAGCACGCCTCGATCGTGCCGGCCCCGTTCGGCAGTTTTTGCACATCACGTTTCCTGCGCTGCGCCCCGAAATCGTCATCGCATCGACGATCACCATCATTTCAGCGCTTGCCAGCTTCGACGTTGTCTACGTCACCACGGGAGGCGGACCAGGTCGGGCCACAACTGTGCCTGGCGTGCTGATCTACCAGCTGGTGTTCACCTCCAATCGGGTCGGCGTTGCCTGCGCCCTGGCCACAGTGCTCAGCGTGCTCATCCTCATCCTCGTTGCCGTCGTCGGCCGATTCAGAAAGGAACCAGAATGAAGAATCTCAGCTCCCGAGTGCTCTCTAACTCGTTCCTGTTCGTCGCGGCAGCGGCCGTCGTCATTCCGTTCCTCGCGTTGATCAGCGCCAGCCTGCAGCCGAGTGGCACGCTCGTTCCCCGACTGATGTGGCCGACGGATCCACAGTGGTCGAACTTCGCGGCGGCCTGGACGATGGCCGGCTTCGGCTCACTGATCCGCTCAAGCGCGATCATCGCCGTCATCGTGGTGCCGGTCGCTGTCATCTGCTCAACGTTGGCCGGGTACGCGATGGCGACGATGCGCCTGGCGGGCAAGGGGATGCTGTTCGCCTTCTTCATAGCCGGATTGACACTGCCATACGAGGCGATTGTTATCCCGCTCTACTTCGACATGCGCAGCATCGGGCTGCTCGACACGTATTGGGCTGTCATCCTGCCATTGGCCGGGGCATTCATGCCGTTCGGCATCTTCTGGATGCGTTCATACTTCGAGTCCATCCCGCGGGAGCTCATCGAAGCAGCGCAGATTGACGGCGCGTCAAGTTTTCGCATCATGGTGCAGATCCTGATTCCGACGGCGAAGCCGGCGCTAATCACGCTCGGGCTGCTCAACTTCATGTGGGCGTGGAACCAGTTCCTGCTCGCGCTGATCCTCATCCGTGATCCGGCCATGCGCACTGCGCCGTCGGGCCTCGGCACTTTCGTTCAGCAGTACGGCGAAGACATCCCGCTCCTCGCGGCCGGAACGCTGATCGTCATCGCACCCATCGCCATCCTCTACTTCATTTTCCAGCGTCACTTCATCAGCGGCATGCTGCAGGGCGCCATCAAGTGATCTCGTCGCAGGGGCTTGCAGACCCTTTCATCGTTCACGCACCAGGAGATAGTTCGACCATGCACACTCAGGTTCGACTCGCCATCGTCGGGGCAGGCTCACGCGGTACGAACTATGCGCGCCTCGCCGTCGAATCCGGCAGCGCAGTCATCGTCGCCGTAGCTGACCCCGATCCGGTTCATCGCGCGGTCTTCGCTGCCGACCATGGCCTGGATAAATCGGCTGTGTTCGCCGACTGGCACGACCTCGTCGCCGGTCCGAAACGTGCCGATGCCGTCGTCATCGCCACCCCAGACAAGTTGCATGCCGAACCGACGGTCGCTTTCGCCGAAGCCGGGTACCACGTGCTTCTCGAGAAGCCGATGGCCCCGACTGAAGCCGAGAGCCTGCGAATCGTCGAGGCAGCAGAGGCGCATGAGGTGACGCTGATGATCTGTCACGTCATGCGGTACAGCGGCTACACCCGCATGCTCAAGGAGGTGCTCGACTCCGGACGCATCGGCACGATCGTGTCGGTCGAGCATCTGGAACCGATCGGCTGGTGGCACTTCGCCCATTCGTATGTCCGCGGCAACTGGGCGCGTGAGGCCGAATCAAGCTCGATGCTGATGGCCAAGTCCAGTCACGATCTCGACTGGTTGAGCTATATCGTTGGGCAGACCGTGGCCAGGGTGTCGTCATTCGGCAGCCTGTCGCACTTCACGCCAGCCAACAAGCCGGCGCTCGCTGCAGACAAGTGCGTCGACTGTCCGCTCATCAATTCGTGCGCGTACTCGGCGCCGAAGATCTACGACCGGTTCCTCGGCGATCCGGTGGGGGAGCGTTGGCCATTGTCGGTCGTCACGAACTCCGTCACGCCCGCCGGTCTAGCAGATGCGCTGCGCGACGGCCCATACGGTGAGTGCGTTTACAACGGCCAGAATGACGTCGTTGACCACCAGGTGGTCAACCTCGAATTCGACACTGGTGCGACGGCATCCTTCACCGTTGTGGCATTTACTGAACTTGACTTCAGGAAGACCCGCATCTTTGGAACGATGGGTTCGATCGACGGCAACGGCCGATCGTTCGAGGTGCATGATTTCGTCACTGACACCAAGGAAACCATCGACACGGAGGTCGCAGGCGGTGCCAGCGCAGCCGACGGCCACGGTGGGGCGGACAACGAATTGGTGAAAACGTTCATCGAGGCGATCCGAACCGGGGACCGCAGGCTCATCACGTCTGGAGCCCGGTCGAGCCTGCACTCGCACCAGCTCGTTTGGGCTGCCGAGCTGGCAAGGAATAGCGGAACCGTCGTATCAATCGACGCGGCGACCGGCTCTCCGATCGCGCCTGTCGTCGAGCCACCCCTGGCACTTCTCCCGTAAGGCATACTGGACGAACCAGTGGAGCATGCAGCCCGCACCTGAATAGACCGAACGAGATCTAACGTGACGTCAGAGGGCCTCGGGAGTATCCGAGGCCCTCTGACGATGCCTTGTGCGGACCCGATGCGCGGATGCGGGCTCAGGCCACGTTCTTACGAAGCAACAACCTCAGGTGTGGTCAGGCCCAGTGCGGCAGGACGGTTGCGCGTAAGCGCGAAGAACGCAATGGCCGCCAGCACGACGAAGCCGACGATGGCGATGCCCATGGGCATAGCGCTGTCTTCACCGGCAATGCCGACCAGCGGAGCGACGACGGCCGCGAGGGCGAACTGCAGGAAGCCGAGGAACGCCGAGCCGGTGCCGGAGTGGTGGCCGGACTCTTCGAGTGTCAGGGTCGTTGCGCTCCCGAAGAACATGCCGAAGCCGAGCTGCAGCACGGCCAGGATGATGAGCGTGGCCACGGTGGGCACGCCGTTCACGATCGCCACGAGCAGGGCAGCAGCTGCGATCACTGACAGCACCAGGCCGATGCGAATCATTGTGCGCATAGCGACCTTGCCTGCAAGGCCAGCTGAAACGGCGCTCGATACGGTGATCGCCAGCGCGATCAGGGCGTACATGAGCGAGAACTGCCCTTCGGACAGGCCCATGATGTTCTGCATCACGAAGGGAGATGCCGAGATGTAGGCGAAGAGCGCGCCGAATCCGAGCGTGAAGGTCAGCAAGTACCCGGTGTAGTTGCGGTTGCCAAGAACCTCACGGGTGGCACGCATGGTGGCCTTGATGCCACCGGTTGTGCGCTCCTCGCGGGGAAGCGTCTCCTTCACCCAGATCAGTGCGATGACGAGCACGACGAGGAAAAGGGCTGCAATCACCCAGAACACTGCACGCCAGCCCGCAGCGACGATGACTGCGCCACCCGCCAGAGGGGCAAGCACGGGAACAATCACAGTGATGATGAGCAGCACGCTGAAGAGTTTCGCTGCCGCCGCACCGCGAGCGGTGTCAGAGATGATCGCACGGGCGAGTACGACACCCGCTGCGCCGCCCAGGCCCTGGATGAATCGGGCAGTGCCCAGGATCTCAATGGTGGGCGCGATGGCGCACACGACAGTGGCGAGCAGGCCGACGACAGTGCCGATCAGGAGCGGGCGACGGCGGCCGAGGCCGTCAGACAGCGGGCCGATGAAGAGCTGGCCGAGCGCCATACCGACAAGGAACGCCGTCATGGTGAGCTGGACGCCGCTCGCTGTCGTGCCGAGGTCGATTGCCATCCGGGGGAAGCCGGGAAGGTACATGTCGATCGACAACGGGGCGACGGCGGTGAGCATCGCGAGGCCGAGCATGAGCATGCCACCTCCCGAGCGACGGGGAGCGCTTGCGGGCTGCTCAGCGGATGAAACCGGTTGGCCGTCCGACAATGGTGGATCGGACAATGGGGTGGAACTTAACGATTGAGACATCACAAACCTTTGACTGAAATAAAACGAACCGACCCAGTCTATATGTAAACATATGTATGTTTCTAAACATAAAGTAAGCTATGTTCATGACTGAAAGTTCTGCCCAGGTCGAGCGCCTCGATATGTCGATGTTGCTGCGCGACCTCGCGTGGACGATCCACCGAGGCGTACCGGTCATTGCAGGCATCGAGCCCGTGCCGATGACGGAGCTGGCGATTCTCAAACACATCCTCGACGCGCCGGGCATCACCGTCGGCGAGCTCTCTAAGAGTCTCGGTCTGCGCCAGAGCAATGCCAGCGCAGCCCTGCGCACGTTGACCGAGCGAGGGCTGGTCACGCGTGAGATGGACCCCGACGATCGCCGGGTGAGCAGGCTCTTTCTTACCGAGCGGGCCAAGGCCGAGCAGGCTGCCATCGGAAACGCGTGGGTGGGTCCCATTCGCGACGTTCTCGCTGCGCTGCCTCCCGAGCAGATCGCGGCGATCGAGGCAGCAGCGACTGCGTTGAAGGCGCTCGATCGTTCCCTGCAAGCCAAACAGTCGGCTCAGTAGGGCTTCCGTATCGCTATCCGACACTCAGCTACGCCACGGGGCGGATAGCATTGGTTCGTGAACACACTGGACATCCTCGAGAACCTCGCGGAAATCCTCATGTGGATCGGCCTCGTGATCGGTGGGCTGTGTCTCTTCGGTCTCCTTGTCATGCAGGTGAGTGCCGGACGATGGCTTGAGACGGATGCCGTCATGGTCGATGGCACCGGCGAGCCGCGTCTTCGATGGATGTCATCCGAAGGCCTTCATGAGCATGTGATCCACGAAAATGACCATCGCGACTTCGAGTCATCCGACGGAATCCGGGTGTACTACAGTGCGCGCAACCCGCACCGATATCGTTTCGAACGGATCGGCCACGGCGAAAAGCTGATGCGGATGCTCACCTGGCTGTTCCTGGGTATCGGGATGCTGGCCCTCATCGTGTCGATCGTCTTGATCTTCGTTCCCGCCGCAGATTAGCTGCGAGAGAACTCCGACGCTGCCAGAATCTGCGCGGCGCTCGGTCGCACCCCTGTGTACCGCTCGAACTGCTCAGCAGCCTGTAGCGCGATGACCTCTGCGCCGGTGATGACGGCTTTCCCTGCCTGGCGCGCAGCGCGAATCAGCGGCGTCTCTGCGGGCAGCGCGACAACATCGAATACCGTCGTCGCATCCTGGATGGCGTCGGAGGAGAACGATAGATCGTCGGCCTCTGCGCCGCCCGACATCCCGATGGGTGTCACGTTGACGAGCAGTGGTGCGCTCTCGCTGCCCGGTGTCGCCAGCCAGCGATAGCCGAGCTCGTCGGCCAGCGCTCGTCCGCTTGACTCGTTGCGCGCGACCACCGTGCCGTTCTCAAAGCCCGAATCGCGAAGCGCTGCGGCCACGGCCTTGGCCATGCCGCCACTTCCCCGCAGCAGGAACGGGGTTGCCGGGTCGATCTGGTGCTCGCGGATAAGTGTCGCCGCCGCGATGTAGTCAGTGTTCGATGCGCGCAGTACGCCGTTGTCGTTCACGATCGTGTTGACCGAGCGGATGGCCGTAGCCGACGCGTCCATGTCATCAACGAGCGCGATCACGTCTTCTTTGAACGGCATCGAGACCGAGCAGCCCCGGATTCCGAGGGCGCGAACTCCGCCGATCGCCGCGGCGATATCGGTGGTGGTGAACGCCTTGTAGATGAAGTCGAGACCGAGCTCGTCATAGAGATAGTTGTGAAAGCGCGTACCGTGATTGCTCGGGCGAGCGGCGAGCGAGATGCACAGCTGGGTGTCTTTGTTAAGCAGAGGCCTCATGACTCAATTCTGCCAGCCGCAGAATTGGCAGTTGCTGTTAGCTCACGAGTACGACGACGCCAGCAATGGCGGATGCCGCTGCGAGGGCCAGCGCGATGCCGACGAGCACGCGGTGCACCGTCAGGAATGTGGTCGGTCGACCGGCGTCATCACGGGCGCGGGGATCGTTGGCGACGCGTGTGTAGAACCGCGGCCAGGCCACAACGTTGAATACGGCGTTCAGGAACAGGATGAGGGCGATGGCGAGCGTCATGATGACTCAAGCCTATTGTTGCCCGTGCAGGCGGTGCGTCGTGTGGGGGCCAGCCTCAGTCGAATTGCGGGCCGCGTGACGACGGATGCGGCGCCTCGGCCAGTGTCGCTTCGTCGATATGCAGTCCGTTGGCCGAGTTGGCCGACGTGACCATGGTCTCGAGCCAGTCCCTGTCGATCGCCGGTGGCCGACTTCCCGAAAAACGGAAATGCAGGTCGGTCCCTGGATTGATCCAGACGGTACTGCGGCCGTAGCCGACGTTGGCGCCATCACTCCAGGTGAGTGCGAACGACTCTCGCCGACGAAGTTTCGAGATCACCACGATCTGGATATGGGCTAGAACACGATCGTCAAGATCGATCGCGGTTCGTGCTGCGCCATAGAACAACGTTCCCACTTTTACCCCATTCAGAAAGTGTTGAAACAACCCCAATGGCGCCAGCATAGTACCCCGCAAATAGGGGCGGGGAAAGGGATGTGATATGCGGTGGGACCGAACTACTTTGGCAGCATGGAAGCGAGCAAAATCGCGCGGAAAGACCTGTCGGTTCTGGGGTTCGAACCGGCCTATCAAGTTTCCTTGTATGACAGTGAAGGAAGCGTGCCAGACGACGCTCGCGAGGAATGGCGGATCACGGGAGCGCGGGACGCCGTCGAGGTTTTGCGGTGGGTGAATGAGCAGCATCCTGCAGTGTTCACCGTCTTCGCCGAAGTCTCTGACATCGACGGGCTGCCGTGCCTGGCCTTCGTCGCGGGCTTCAGACCGTCGCGTGAAGCTCGAGGCGTGTCGGTGCTGCAGTGATGGCCAGGCTGCAGATGCGACCAATGAGTGCGCCTTACTCTTAAGTCATGAGTGAAACCCGCGTCGTCAGCCCCGCATCAGTCGTCTCTGCGGCGGTGATCGACTTGGTTCTGGTGGTCGTGTTCGTCGTAATCGGTCGCAGCAGCCACGACGAGGCGTCGAACTTCGTCGGATTTGTCACCACGGCGTGGCCGTTCGTCGCCGGAGTTGCACTGGGCTGGTTGATCATGCGTGCCTGGCGGGCGCCGCTCGGCGTGGTGTGGACCGGAATCGGCATCTGGATTTCGACTGTCGTCTTCGGGATGCTGCTGCGTTCTTTTGCCGACCAGGGCGTGCAGCTGAGTTTTGTGATCGTGACTGTCGTTGTGCTTGGTGTGTTCCTGCTCGGATGGCGCGGGATCGTCGCTCTGGTGTTACATCGCCGCACTGTGCGCAGCTAAAGACCCTGCTCGACCATGTCGATCAGGCGGTCGGTCAGCTGATCGATGAACTGCTCCGGCAGAGCGCGCAGCGGGCCATCAATCAGGAGCGTCGCCAGGCCGTGCACCGACGACCAGGCCAAGAATTCGGCTCCCAGGCGACGTTCAGGGGGTAGTCCGCCGGCCGCGGCGAGTTCGTCGATGGCCGCAGTGAGCAGCTGGAAGGGCGTCAGCCCTGAGTTGCCGGCCCTGGCGGCGCTTGTGGCGCTCTCCAGATCGGATGATGCTGAAAAGGCCGTCTGGAACAGCCCCGGTTCTGCCCGGGCGAAGTTGAGGTAGCCGACGCCGACCCCGCGCAGCTGCAGGCGTGCCCTCACGAGTGGGTCGTCGGCATCCGGTTGGTGCGCCTGTTCGTCCTCGATGGCGATGGCGACGAGTGATTGACAGTTTGAGCAGACGGCGTCGAGCAGGGCACGGCGGTCGGCGAAGTGGCGGTACGCGGCGTTGGGGGAGACCCCGGCGCGGCGCGTGGTCTCGCGCAGGATGACCGCCGCCGGACCGCCCTCGCGCGCGAGTTCAAGTCCGGCTTCGATCAGGGCCTGGCGAAGGTCGCCGTGCCGATAGGTCGCTCGAGGCGATGTCTGCCCAACCGTTGTCAAACGTGCTCCCGCCTCGTACGATGAATTCTCATAATGTGTACAACGTCCACATGAGTGTAACGCTCCTCTGACAGGTCTGCATGATGACGACTGATCAGTGTGGAGCGCGGCCTCCGGCCCACAACGCAGCGAAGGACATTTCGCATGAGCATTGTTGAAGCAACTGGCTTAACCAAGACGTACAAATCAAAAACCGGCACGGTGCATGCCCTGACTGGCCTCGATCTCAGCGTTCCCAAAGGCACAGTGAAAGCGCTGCTCGGCCCCAACGGCGCAGGCAAGACGACAGTGGTGAAAATCTTGACCACGTTGATCAGGCCGAATGCAGGCTCGGCGAGCATCGACGGTATGGATGTCGCAGCTCGCCCCAAGGAAGTACGTCGCATCATCGGGGTGTCTGGGCAGTATGCGGCAGTCGACGAGAACCTCACCGGGTTTGAGAATCTCGAGATGGTGGGTCGTCTCTATCATCTGGGAGCAGCGGCATCCAGAAAACGGGCGCAGGAGCTCATCGACATGTTCGAGTTGACGGCCGCTGGAAACCGCCCGGTGAAGGGATTCTCCGGTGGCATGCGGCGCCGCATCGACCTGGCGGGGGCGCTGGTAATCAACCCCAAAGTGCTCTTTCTCGACGAGCCGACCACCGGACTCGACCCGCGCAGTCGGCTCGCGCTGTGGGACGTCATCACCGACCTCGTCAACAATGGCACGACAGTGCTGCTCACAACGCAGTACCTCGAAGAGGCTGACCGGCTGGCGGACGACATCGCGGTGATCGACGACGGGCGCATCATCGCTGAGGGCACCTCCGACGAGCTCAAGGCGCAGATCGGGGGGCATCGCGTCGTCGTTGCCCTCGTCGACGCTGCCGACAATGCGGTGGCGTTCGACGTGCTCGCCCGGCACGGAGACGGCCAACCAACAATCTCCAGTGACGGCCGCGGCATCGAAGTGGCGGTGACCGATGGCCCGCGCGCCCTGCAATCAGTGTTGGCCGACCTGGGAGAGGCCGGAATCTCGCTGCACGATGCCGGTATGCGCCGGCCTACCCTCGACGATGTCTTCCTCAAGCTCACCGGGCACAAGGCAGACAAAGCGGCTGAACAAGACGAGGAAAAGGAACTGGAGAAGACCCGATGAGCACCCTCACCGCACCCGTTGACCGTGCGCCATCGTTCAACCCGCTCGCGCTCTGGTACTCCGATGGCTGGACAGTCACCAAGCGCAACCTGTACAAGCTCAAGCGCTCGCCCGACATGCTCGTGTTCGCCGTGATCCAGCCGATCATGTTCGTGCTGCTGTTCAGCCAGGTGTACGGCGGCGCGATCCAGGTGCAGGGCTCCGATTACACCCAGTTTCTGTTGGCCGGTATTTTCGCGCAGACCGTCGTATTCGGGTCGACCTTCTCGGGTGCGGCCATGGCACAGGACCTGCAATCGGGCATCATCGACCGCTTCCGCAGCCTGCCGATGAGTTCGTCCGCCGTACTGATCGGACGCACGAACAGCGACCTGGTGCTCAACACCATCTCGATGGCCATCATGATGGTGACCGGCCTGCTCGTCGGCTGGCGCGTTAACTCGTCGTTCCCGGAGTTCCTCGCCGGAACCGCCCTGCTCCTGATGTTCGGCTACGCCTTCAGCTGGGTGATGGCATTGCTCGGCATGAGCGTGGCCAGCCCAGAGGTGATCAATAACGCCTCCTTCATCATCCTGTTCCCGATCACCTTCGTGTCGAACGCCTTCGTACCGCTCGACACCATGCCGCCCGTGCTGCAGACCATCGCGGAATGGAACCCGGTGTCCGCGCTCGTGCAGGCGGCCAGGCAGCTGTTCGGCAACCTGGGCACGGCTCCCGTTCCGGATGTCTGGACCCTGCAACACCCGATCATCACTGTCGTGGTTGGCATCGTCATCATGCTTGTCGTGTTCATCCCGCTGTGCATCAGGAAGTTTGCCGCGATCAGCTCGCGGTGAGCCAGGTTGCAGCACCCCACGCTTCGTCACCGCACGCTTCACCCTCAACCCAAGGAGTACGTCATGACCACGCAAGAACTCGGCTTTGTCCATGGATTCAGCGGCTTTGCCGTCACAGACATCGATGCGGCGAAGACCTTCTACCGGGACGTCCTCGGACTCGAAGTCGTCGATCGGATGATGGGCTTGATTGGAATACGGCTTCCTGGCGGCTCGGAGGTACTCGTGTACCCGAAGCCGGACCTCGTGCCGGCGAACTACACGATTCTGAACCTGGAGACCGACGATATCGACAAGTCAGTCGATGCGCTGATCGCTCGGGGCGTCGAGTTTCTGCGTTACGAGGGCTTCGAGCAGGACGAAAAGGGGATCGCGCGCGGCAATGGGCCATCGATTGCGTGGTTCGCAGATCCGTCGGGCAACCTATTTTCTGTCCTGCAGGACAACGTGGCTGAATAGCCTTGCCCCGGCCTCGGCGCCGTCCAGGCTGCATCTCGTTGCATAACTCCTGCTGGATGCCCGCGCGGCCTGCGACAGCCCCTGGAATCACAGGGCCTGGACGGTGGGCCGGAGCGAATTGCAGGAGTTATGCAAACGAGGAGAAACCACCCACGAAACGAGGACCGTCTTAGGGTGAAACCATGACTCCCTACGACGTGAAGCGTGAGTTGAAACAGCTGTATGCCCCGAAGAATCGGGACTGGGCGCTCCTCACGGTTCCGCCGCAACGATTCATCGCCGTCGATGGCCACGGCGACCCGAATAGCGCCGCAGAGTATGCCGATGCCGTCGAGGCCCTCTACAGCGTCGCCTACGCGATCAAGTTCGCCTGCAAGAGGGAATCGATCGAGCTCGACTTCGTCGTCGGCCCGCTTGAGGGCCTCTGGTATGCCGACGACGCCTCAGTCTTCTCCGAGAGAGCCAAATCGCAGTGGAGCTGGACCATGCTGATCAGCCAGCCCAGCTGGGTGAGCGATGCCATGATCGACGCCGCAACGACCAGCACAAGCCTCAAAAAAGTCGATCTGGCCGCGATCGCTCTGATCCGTGTTCAGAACCTGAACGAGGGCCTCTCGGCGCAATTGCTGCACGTAGGTTCATACGACGACGAGGCACCGACGCTCAAACGGCTGCACGACGAGTTTCTGCCCCGACACAGTCTGATCTTCGGCAACCACCACCACGAGGTCTATCTCAGCGATCCGCGCAGAACCGAGTCCTCCAAGTTGAAGACAGTGCTGCGCCAGCCGGTGGTGCGGGCGTGGCCGGATACCTCGTTGAACACGAGAGCTATCGAGCCGGGTTAGCGGCTGCCGCGGCGCTTATTACGTGAGCTTGCGGCAGTGCGGGTGCGTCCTGGCGCCAGACCCGGCTTCTTCTTGGGCTGCGCGGGCTTTTTCTTGGCCGCGGCTTCGCGTGCTTCCTTAGCCGCAGCCTTGGCTTTTGCTGTGGCTTTGACTTTTTTTACGGGTTCGCCGCGCACGACAACTGTCTCGCTGCGTGAACTCGCAGCCGAGCGGCCACGCACGATCCCGATGAATTCCTGTACCTCATCAGTAGTCTTGCTGGTCGGCCACGCGAGAGCGATGTGCGTTTCGGCGACGCCAACGACGGGTCGAGAAATGACATCTTTCCGGCTGTGCAATCTGGCAAGTGAGTGCGGAAGAATCAGGATGCCGACACCGGCTGCGACCTGTTCCATCGCATCATCGAGGTCGTTCATCTTCGGCAGGGGGCGACGGGTACCGTCGGCCACCTCGACAGCGATATCGCGCCATTCCGGCAGCTCATCAGGGTTTTGCAACAAGTGCTCGTCGGCTAGATCGCCAATAGCGACGGTCTCGGCAGCAGCGATCGCGTGATCCTTTGCTGCAACGACCACCGGGATCTCGTCGTAGAGGCCGATGACGCTCAGCCCTTCGCGCTCGATCGGCAGACGAACGAAACTGACGTCCGCGCGCTCGTCATGAAGTACCTCGACTTGCTCACCAGGTTCGGTGCGAAACACCTCTAGGGCTGTGTCTGGGAAGCGCTCGGCCCAGATCCGTGTCCACTTCGTGGGGGTTACACCCGCGACGAAACCGATTGAAAAGCTCACCGGCATCCTTTCTCAGGCGTCAACGCGCCGAACCGGCGGTACTCTCAGGCTATACGCTGGGATGATGACCTCGGAAAAGAAGACCCAGACCATGAAGCCCGCGACAGCGGCCCAGAAGCTTGGGATTCTGCTTCAGGCAGCTCCCGAGGAGTTTCAGAACAACCTCATCACCCGCGACGAAGTTGCGGCATTGAACGAGAACCCACCGGAGTGGCTCGTCGACCTGCGCGCAAACGGCCCGCACCCGCGACAGGTCGTCGCGGCCAAGCTCGGCGTCTCGATCTCCGGTCTTGCCCGCGGTGGCGTGGAGGAACCCCTCACCACCGTCGAAATCAAGGAACTGCTGCAGCAGCCGCCGGCTTGGCTCGTGACCGAGCGCGCCACCCAGGCCGAGGTTCGTGCCGAGCAGATCCGCGACAAGGAAAACAAGGCTGAGAAGGCTGCTAAGAAGGAACGCGCCGCACGCGGTGCCGCACAGCGCGCTGCACACCGCGGCGAGTAAGCAAGTAATTACAGGGCGCTAAGCGCCAGGCGCGTCACCCCTACGCGGCATACTGCTCCCGCAGGAACGCCACGATGTCGCCCAACTCGGCTTGTGAGATGGAGTGCGGCATCCCTTCGTAGATGCGTTCGGTGAGCTGCGAGTGAGACGGCAGCCATGCCTGAGTGCGGTCGACGGCGCTTGCTGGGATCACCGGGTCTGCCGTGCCGCGTCCCCAGAACACCGGGGGAGCGAGCTCGGCTAGACGCGCGTCGCCCTCACGCTCGCCACTCCCGACGAAGCCTGAGAGCTGCACTGCGAATGAGAATCGCTCTGGAGCCAGTCGCAACAGCTGCAGGGCCATCGCCCCACCCTGGGAGAATCCGAGCACACCGACGGATGACGGCTGAACGTCTTGAGCGTCGAGCCAGTCGAGCACACCGCGGGCGGCGGCGTCGATGGCATCGGTGTCGGGATTTCCGGGTTCGCTGATCGGGAACCACGCCCAGCCTGCACCGGCGGCCAGAGGAGCACGCAGGGCGGCGAGAACGGGCTGAAGAGGCAGGTGCGGGGCGAGCGAGAACAGGTCACCCTCGTGTGATCCGAAGCCGTGCAGGATCAGCAGCAACGGGCGTCCGACGCGGTCGGCAGCCCCGGCAGACCACAGTACGGCCTCCGCATCAATCATTTCGGTGCGTTCGCTGTTCGTCATCGGTTCTCGCCTCTCGGTGTCGAGAGTGATGCTCGACGTCGTCAATACTGTACTTTCGCGCTGGTCGTTCGGTGAGTGTGCACCGCACACCTGCACAACGCCGCTTAGCACGTGAGCATTCCGGGCACGGCGTGCAATGGCCAGCGTGGTGAGTGAGAATAAGTGCATGAGCGTTCGCACCCCCGACCCAGATCCTGACTGGACCCCTGGCCCCGACGATGCTCCGTTGCCGTCGTCAAATCCGGGCTGGCTCACCGAAATCGAGCTTGCCGAGGTGCGGCGACGATTGCCGTTGCTCTATGTCGAGGCCGTGCCCGTGCGGGTCGACGGGTTGGGCCAGGTCGTCGAGGTCGGCGTGCTGCTTCGCGCCACTCCGACAGGCGAGATGACGCGCACGCTGGTCTCCGGCCGCGTCATGTACGGCGAGACGCTGCGAGATGCTCTCTTTCGCCATTTGGAAAAAGACCTCGGCCCCATGGCGTTCCCTCAGCTACCGGCGAGCCCGGTACCGTTCTCGGTTGCTGAATACTTTCCGCTTCCCGGCCTGACGCAGTTCACCGACGACCGCCAGCACGCGGTTTCGTTGGCGTATGTAGTGCCGGTTACCGGCACGTGTGACCCTCGCCAGGATGCACTCGAGGTGACGTGGATGACGCCGGAGGAGGCGGCAACCGACGCCGTCTCCAGCGAGATGGTCGGCGGGCGTGGCGCATTGCTGCGCAGCGCGCTGGCCTCTGTCGGCCAGCTGCGCTGAGCCGGCCAGCTGCTCTGAGCCGTCGGGATGCGCTGAGCCCGAGCATCCGCTTAATCGCAGCAGCCCGGCGTGGAATGCGAGCACGTGAGTGCCGCATCCGAAACCGGGCTGCTGAGTCGTTGTCGTTCGGTGCCTGCTTAGGCGAGGCCGAGCGTTCCGAGGAAGGTCTCAATCGTGCGCTCTGCGTCAATCGTGAGCGCAACTTCGACGGTGGTCCACTCTTCGGCGACACCGTGCAGGATGTCTTCACCCGGCCACTGGCGCAGGTCGACCAGGGTCTGGCCGCGGCCATAGCCCGACAGCTGGATGCGCACAGGTCGAAGCTCGGTGTGTAGTGCTCCGGGGTCGACGAGTGCGCAGACAGCCCCCGCGTCACCGATGAGGCCGGTGTAGATCGAGCCGGTATCTCCGCCGACGGCGACGCGGTTCGACAACAGCGCGCCGACGGCGCGGCCACGTGCGGTGTCATGGCTGAGCAGGGCGTTGGCGACATCTTCATCTACGCCGACGCGGTTGAAGACGTCGAGGCCGTACATGTAGGTCGGCACACCGGAATCGAGCACGATGGCCGCGGCCTCCGGGTCGTGCCACACGTTGAACTCGGCGACGGCTGTTGCGTTGCCGACGCTGGCTGATCCGCCCATGAAGACGATGCGTTCGATGTTGCGTGCGTCGTCCGGGTACTGGCGCAGCAGCAGTGCGATGTTGGTCTGCGGCGCAAGGGCGACGAGGGTGACCGGCTGCGGGCTCTCGGTGATCAGGCGGTGCATGAGTTCGATCGAGCTGCCGGGTTCTGGCGTGCGTGAGGTGGCCGGCAGGTGCAGGGTGCCGAGTCCGCCTTCCCCGTGCACATGCGAGGCATCGCGTGCCGGTTCGATCAGCGGGCGGCGGGCGCCTGCGGCAACCGGAATGTCGCCGGCTCCGGCAACATCAAGGATGCGCAGGGTGTTGTCGACAACGCGTTCAAGTGACGCGTTACCCGCGACACAGCTGATGCCGAGCACGTTGATATCGGGGTGAGCGACAGCGAAAAGGATAGCGAGGGCATCGTCTACGCCGGTGTCGACGTCGAGGATGACGGGCAGTGAGGTCATTCGTCCAGCCTAGTTCTCTACGACCCGCAGTCAGGGGCCACGGCGAGGTGTGGTTCCGCTGCTGCCGCCGGGATGCGACGACAGCAGCAGAAGGTGGATGCGACCGAACTTAGACGGCAACGTCCTGCGGCGAAGCGATGCGGATGCCGTGGCCGAACGGGAACAACGGGGCCTGGGTATCTGACGGCACATCGGGTCGGCTGGCCTCAACGGCCGCCATGCTCGATGGCAGCTCGATCGGCAGCCGCCCCTCGGACGGAACCACGCCGAACAACACGTCGAGCAGCGCGGCACCGGATGCGCCGAAGTCGCCGACCAGCGCCGCACGACCGTGGAACGGCGTGAGCACTGCTGCCCGGTCGAGGAATACGTCAATGACTGTCGGCACGACCTTCGCGAGGGCGGTGAGGCGCTCGATCTGCTCCGGAGCGAAGTCGAGGGAGCCGGCGTGGAAGTAGTTCTCGAAGAATGTCTCGCGCAGCTCGTACGGGGTGCCGACGCGCACGATGGCGACATCCGCTTCTTCGGGAGTCTCGACGACCTCGCCGAACGTTGCAGCAACGTCGGCGGCGATGCCCTCGACATATAGCTTGACGCCGCGGGACAGCGGCAGCGTCGGAGTGCCGCCCCCGTGAGCAAGCACGGTGATGGCCGCACGCTGGGCGGCTTCGCCGGCTGCGATGAAGTCGGCGCGTCCGACGATCGTGTCGGCCTCTTCGACGTCGACGTACGGAGAATCGAAAAGACCGAGTACGAACTTCTCGCTCAGCAGACGGCGAGCTGACTCATCGATTCGGGACTCCTCGATGCGACCGGCGCGCACGAGCGACACCAGCACCTCCGGGATCTCCTCGCCACCGAACTGGTCAGCACCGGCTTCGATGACCTTGACCATGCGCTCTTCAACCGAGAGGTGCTCGACACCCCAGGCGCGGGCGGGGAACGGCTCGCCCATGATCACTGCATCGCTGAGCAGGCCCCAGTCGGTGCAGACAATGCCCTCGAAACCGAAGCGCTCGCGGAGTAGGCCGGTGATGACCGACTTGTTGAAGCCAAAGCCGACCTCTTCGTATTCCGTACCGATCGGCATGCCGTAGTACGGCATCATCTGGCTGCTGCCGGCGGCGATCGCTGCCTCGAACGGCTTGAGGTGGTACTCGAACATGTCGCCGGGGTAGACCTGCTCGCGGCCGTATGCAAAGTGCGGGTCTTCGCCATCCTTCTGCGGCCCGCCGCCTGGGAAGTGCTTGGTCATTGTCGCGACCGACTGTTCGCCGAGGGTGCTGCCCTGGAATCCGCGGATGTATGCGGCGCCGAGACGACTTGTCAGCTCGGCGTTCTCGCCGAATGTCGACACCTGGCGAGACCAGCGCGGCTCTGTTGCAAGGTCGATCTGGGGGTGCAGCGCGACACGCAGCCCGACAGCGGTGTACTCCTGGCGGGCGATGTCGCCGAATTTCTCGACGAGTTCTTCGTCGCCGATTGCGCCGAAGCCGAGGGTTTCGGGCCACTGCGAGAACGGGCCAGCCAGCATTGCGGCCCCCGGGTTTTCGCTGAAGTGGTGACGGGGGTCGGTGGAGATGGTCATGGGGATGCCGAGGCGCGTGCTCGCGGCGAGCTCCTGAATGCGGTTGTGCCACTCGGCGAGCTCACGACCCGAGGGAGCCATGCCGAAAAGATTGAGGTGGGACATGTGCTTGTCAACGACATATTCGCTGGTGCCCGGCATGTCGAATGTGGGATTGGGTCCGGCAAGTTCGCCGTTCTCTCCCATGGTGATCATGGTGTGGAAGAAGAGCCCTGCCTTCTCCTCGAGTGTCATTTGCCCCAGCAGGTTCTCGACCCGTTCGGCTACCGACAGGGTGGCATCCCGGTAGGTTTCGTCGACAGTATTCATGTGCTCTTCCTCTCTGAAGGTTCCAAAACCGTACCTTACTCTGTTTTCGTGAGTAGCCGGACTCCTCGGTGGATAAACTGTCCGGATGGCAACTCGGGGTTCATACGCGAAGGGTGTCGCGAAGCGCGACGAGATTCTCACGACGGCGCTTGAGGTGATTGCGAGGAATGGGTATCGCAAGACATCCATTCGCGACCTGGCTGCGGAGGTCGAGCTCAGTCAGACCGGCCTGCTGCACTACTTCGGCACCAAGGAGGAGTTGTTCGCCGAGGTTCTCCGCAAGCGTGATGAGATCGACGGGGCTGAGCTAGGCGTCGACACCTCGCTCACGCCTGCCGCCTTCATCGACGGGCTGGTTAAGGTCGTCAAGCACAACGCTGACGTACCAGGGCTCGTGCAGTTGTATTCGCAGTTCTCGGCAGAAGCCGCCGAGCCCGGGCACCCGGCGCGCGAGTATTTCCAGGAGCGCTACCGGCAATACCGGGACATCGTTGCTCGTTTCGTGCGTGCCCAGCAGGCTATGGGGGCACTGCCGGCGTCGCTGGATGCCGACAGCACTGCGGCGCTGCTTGCCGCCGCGACCGACGGCCTGCAAACGCAGTGGATGCTTGACGACTCGATCGACATGGCTGCGCACATCAGGTACCTGTGGGGGCGCCTCACCGCTCAGTAGCGCCGCTGCCGTGTCGGAGGCTCGTTTCTCGGATCTGCGAAAACCGTACAACGTTTGCTTTTCAAAAACGAGCGTTGTACTGTGTTCGCAGTCGCTCAATAGGGAGCGCTCCGAGAGGAACCAATGACAACGATGTCTCCCAACGCAGCTCTCTCTGTCGACGAGCCGCAGCCCCTGGTCAAGGGAACAGTCCGCCGCTTGCTTGGCTGGATCATCCCCGCCAATATCAGCATCTTCATCATCTGGGGGGCTGTGCCCGGGATTCTGCTTCCGCTGCAGGTCGCCGGTATCGATCCAGAAAACAAAATCGCCAACCTGACCGTGATCTCCACGATCAGTTCATTTGCCGCCATGCTCGCGCAGCCCGTCGCGGGGTTGCTCTCCGACCGCACCCGCTCGAAGTTCGGCCGTCGAGCCCAGTGGATGGTCGGTGGCACCCTGATCGGTGGCCTTGCGCTCATCGGCATGGCGATGGCCAACGGACTCGTTCAAATCGGTATCGCCTGGGTGATCGTGCAGATCGCATACAACTTCACGCAGGGGCCGCTCAGCGCCATCCTGCCCGACCGGGTTCCTCGGGCCGCTCGCGGCACGTTCTCAGCGCTCGCCGGGCTCGGCATGATGGTCGGTGCGATCGGCGGTCAGGTCGTCGGCTCGATGTTCGCCCAGAACATTCCGGGCGGATACATCTTCTTCGCCGGTCTTGCAGCCGTCATCATCACGCTGTTCGTCATCTTCAACCCCGACCACTCAAGTGTCGACAGTGAGCGCGAACCGTTCTCTGCCATGGTCTTCCTCAAGACCTTCTGGGTGAACCCCATTGCCCACCCCGACTTCTTCTGGGCATTCACCGGCCGCCTGTTGCTCTACACCGGATACTTCGCTGTGACCGGCTTCCAGCTGTTCATCCTGCAGGACTACATCGGCCTGGGTGATGGCGCCGCAGGGGCAATCCCCATCTTCGGTCTGGTCAGCCTCGCTGGCATCCTGACCGCAACACTCATCTCCGGCCCGCTGTCCGACAAGATCGGCCGTCGCAAGATCTTTGTCTTCATCTCATCGTTGCTCGTCGCTGTAGCCATGGTGATCCCCATGATCATGCCCAACTTCATCGGCTGGCTGCTGTTCACGATCGTCGCAGGCCTCGGTTTCGGCGCGTTCCAGGCCGTTGACCAGGCTCTGATGAGCGAGGTGCTGCCGTCGGCCAGGTCGTTCGCCAAGGACCTCGGGGTCGTCAACATCGCTGCGACGCTGCCGCAGACCCTCGCTCCTGCGGTCGCCGGCTTCGTGATTATCACGTTCGGTGGCTACATCGCCCTGTTCCCGATCGGAATTGTCCTGTCGATCCTCGGTGCCTTCGCCGTCTGGTTCATCAAGGCAGTGCGTTGACACCGGTGGCAATGGACAACCGAACGGATGCCGCCCCGGTGCGCGTCGCTCGCTCGCGCGCCCAGCTCATCGTTGCACTCATCGGACTTGCCCTGTTTGCGACGTTCGCTCTCGTGGTGGCGCGGAACCCGGAGCATCCGTTCACCCAGGGCCTGGATGACGCCTGGCGCCGTCTGGTCGGCACCGGTCCTGGTCCCGAGAACGCACCATTCCCGATGTTCTTCCAGCACCTGGGGGAGGGGATGGGTGCACTCGTACTGATGGTCATCATCCCGGTCATCTTGTTCAGCGTTCGGCGCTGGAGATCTGCGCTGTTCTTCCTGGCCGGCTTTGTCGGCTCCACCGTCGCGTCCCAGCTGGTCAAGAACCTCGTGAACCGCCCGCGCCCCGCCGTCGATGCGACCAACGGGCTGTTCGGCCCTCTGTTCCAGGTGGACCACGGGTCGCTGCCGTCCGGCCACTCGGTCACCGCCGGGTTCGTCGTCGTCGGTATCGCTGCGCTGGTTCCCCCCGCCCGCCGCTGGATGTGGTGGGTCATCGGCTCCCTGCTCGCGGTGGGCATGATCTGGCAGCGCACCTTCATCAACGCCCACTGGTTCTCCGACGCTGTCATAGGTATCGTCGCGGGTGCGGCGGTCACAGCGCTCATCTGGTGGCTTTTCGCGCCACTGCTGGCCAAGGACTCTGGTAAACCTCTGCGGCGACAACGCGCCGCGGCATCCGAAGGAGAAATATCGTGACAAGTACCACACCGTCCGAATCAGCGATTGGTGGCCTGACGCTTGAACAGAAGGCGGGCCTCACCAGTGGCGCCGACTTCTGGACCACCAAGGCAGTGCCTGGCGTCCCGTCGATCATGCTGACCGACGGACCACATGGCGTGCGCAAGCAGCGTGCAGGCTCCGATCATCTCGGCATCGCCGATAGCGTGCCAGCCACCTGCTTCCCGCCGGCAGTCGCCCTCGGCTCAAGCTTTGATGTCGCGCTGCTCGAACGCGTGGGCGTCGCCCTCGGCGAAGAGGCCAGGTCCGAGGGCGTCGGAGTGCTGCTCGGCCCCGGCATCAACATCAAGCGCTCACCCCTGTGCGGTCGCAATTTCGAGTACCTGTCAGAGGACCCGCTCGTCTCCGGCGTACTCGCATCCGCACTCGTGCGCGGCCTGCAGTCGCAGGGCGTCGGTGCGTCGCTCAAGCACTTCGCTGCCAACAACCAGGAGACCGACCGCATGCGCGTTTCGGCCGACATCGACGAACGCCCGCTGCGCGAGATCTACCTGCGCGGCTTCCAGCGCGTCGTCGAAAACGAGCAGCCGTGGACCGTCATGTGCTCGTACAACAAGCTCAACGGAGTTTTCACCTCGCAGAATCCGTGGCTGCTGAACACCGTGCTCCGTGATGAGTGGGGGTTCACCGGGCTGGTGGTCTCTGACTGGGGCGCCGTCTCAGACCGGGTCGCAGCGCTCGCTGCGGGCCTCGACCTCGAGATGCCATCGAGTAATGGCAAAACGGATGCGCAGATCGTCGCCGCCGTGCAGGCGGGCGGGCTCGCCGAATCGGTTGTCGACACTGCAGCGAGCAGGGTCGCGCAGCTGGTAGCCAAGGTGGTCGCCGGCGCCGGCGCGAGTGACGCGCCATACGATGCAGAAGCCCACCACGCGCTTGCCAGGGAGGCGGCTGCCGCGAGCATTGTGTTGCTCAAGAACGAGTCTGATCTGCTGCCCGTCTCTGTTGACACCTCTGTGGCCATCATCGGTGAACTCGCCCGCACCCCGCGCTACCAGGGCGCAGGTAGCTCACTGATCAACCCCACCAGACTCGACAACGCGCTCGCAGAGATCCGCGGCCTCACCGGTCGCGAGATTCCATTCGCTGCCGGGTATGGCAACGACGGGGTCGCGAGCGAGGCTCAGCTGCAGGAGGCCGCGGCTGTGGCATCCGCTGCCGATGTCGCCCTGCTGTTCCTGGGCGTGCCGGCAGAGCAGGAGTCAGAGGGCTTCGACAGGGAGGACATCGAGCTGCCTGCCGCGCAGTTGCAGGTGCTCGATGCCGTACTCGCGGCCAACCCGCGCACGGTCGTCATCCTGTCGAACGGCGGCGTTGTGCGGCTCTCGGGTTTTGTCGACCGGGTTCCGGCCATCGTCGAAGGCTGGCTGCTCGGCCAGGCTGGCGGCGGGGCTGTCGCCGACGTGCTGTACGGCGTGACAAACCCATCGGGTCGTCTCGCCGAGACCATTCCGGTGCGGCTGCAGGACAGCCCGGCGTTCCTCGACTTCGGCGGAGAGCACGGCCATGCCCGCTACGGCGAGGGTATCTTCGTCGGATACCGCTGGTACGACGCGCGTGACATCGCGGTCTCGTTCCCGTTCGGCCACGGCCTTTCGTACACGACATTCGCCTACTCGCAGGCGAGCGCCGCCGTAGATGCAGACGGAGCCACCGTGCGTGTGCGCGTCACCAACACCGGCTCCCGTGCGGGTGCAGACGTCGTGCAGGTGTACGTGGGTCTGCCCGGTTCGCAGGTATCCAGGGCGCAGCGCGCGCTCGTCGGCTTTGCCAAGGTCGCACTCGCTGCCGGGGACAGCCAGGATGTCGAGGTGCGGATCGACCGCGAGGATCTCGCGTACTGGGAGACCCGGGTCGGCAACTGGATCGTCGAGAGCGGTGAGTACGAGTTCTCGGTCGGAGCCTCGAGCCGCGACATCCGTGCCAGCGTCACCGCCCAGGTCGAGGGCGACGCGGTAGTGATTCCGCTGTCGCTCGAGTCGTCGATTGGCGAGATGATCGCGCACCCCGTTGCCGGGCCCATCATCATGCAGTCGCTGGCGGGAGAGGAGACTGGCGGCCTTTTGTCCGATCCCAGCATGTTCAAGATGATGGAGTCGTTCCCGATCGGCCGACTTGCCTCATTCCCCGGCATGCCTGTCGATGAGCAACAGGTCGCGCAGCTGATCGCCATGTCGAACGCTCAGCACGGCTAGGGGCAGACAGACGAACGCCGAGGATCGCCCTATTCGGGCAATCCTCGGCGTTCGTTCGTTCGTTGGTTCGTTGTGGGGTGGGGTCGGCGCGGCATGTGATGGCGCGTGTGGTGCCGACGCGAGCGAAGGCGCTCGGCTAGCGGATGAGACGCACCTCGAGGATCTCCTCGCCGAGGAATGGCTGCAGCTGCTCGCTGCCGTCTGGCGCGAAGCCATTCCGCTTGTAGAAGCCGTGGGCACGCGGGTTGTCTGCGGCAACCCAGAGGTAGGCCTGGTCGTCGCCGCAGGCGGCATCGAAGAGCTGCTGGCCGATGCCGGTGCCGTGGTACTTGTCGAGCAAATAGATCACGTGCAGCTCGCGCTCGCGCGGGGCATCCTCATCGCGGGCGGGGCCGGAGCCGGAGAACCCGATGATCTCGCCGTCGACGAGGGCGGCGTACTGGCGGTATCCGCTGCCCTGGCCCATCCAGTGAGTCCAGAGATCCGCCAGGCGGCGGGGAGAGAGGTTGGCCAGCGCGGCTTCGCTGATCAGGTGATCGTATGTCTCGTGCCAGCATGCTGCGTGCACACGTCCGAGGGCTTCGGCGTCTGCATCGCGCACGGGTCGAACAACAACTGTGGTGTCCATGACTCGACCCTAGTCGAGAAATTTTCGCCCTCTGACCACCCCCTTCCGCTACGCGAAATCGGAGTTGTGGTCGTTCTGAGCCCGGAATAACGACCACAACTCCGATTTCGCGGCCGGGAATTGCCACCAGACGCGCAAAACGGGTCGGGCTCCACAAGGGGAGACCGACCCGTTTTTAGAAAGACTGCGAGCGATTAGCTCAGTGCGCGATGGGGATTAGCCCTGCGCGCGGCGCGGAGCCGAGCGACGTGCGCCGCCACCGGCTGAGGATGAAGAGGACGAGCTGCCACGAACGAGGCCACCGACCTGCAGGCCGCCTGAGCGTCCTGAACCGCCACCCTGTCCGCCTGAACGGCCCTGTCCGCCACCCTGGCCACCACTGCGACCTGCACCCGAACCGGATGCTGCGGGGCGACCTGAGCGGTCACGACGCGGTGCGCCAGCTGCAGCTGCATCGCCGCTGCGTGCCGGACGGCCACCGTCACGGGCGCCGTCGCGGCCACCGTTTCCGCGTCCATCGCGCTCGTCACGGTTGACGCGCTTGCGCTGGGCGTTTGCACCCTGCGAGCGGCCGCCCTGTGACTGGCCGCGCTGCGGCTGCTCCTGGCGCGGAAGCGGCTTGACGTACGCTGCAACGTCACCGGTGAGGGTGATGACTGCGGGAGAGTTCGCGTTCACGCGCTGCGGGGTGACAGCGATGGCTGCCTTGCGCAGCAGCGCCTCTGTGTCCTTGCGCTGGGCGGGAAGCATGATGGTGACGACGTCACCGGCGCTGCCTGCACGAGCCGTGCGGCCCGAGCGGTGCAGGTATGCCTTGTGCTCTGCCGGCGGGTCGACGTGGATGACGAGTTCGATGTCATCGACGTGCACGCCGCGAGCTGCGACATCCGTTGCGACGAGGACGCGAACGTCACCGGCGGAGAACGCGGCCAGGTTGCGGTCACGAGCGACCTGCGACAGGTTGCCGTGCAGGTCGACCGAGGGGATGCCGGAGTCGGTCAGCGCCTTGGCTAGCTTTTTGGCGTGGTGCTTGGTGCGCATGAAGAGGATGCGGCGTCCGCTGCCCGAAGCGAGCTTCTCGATGAGCTCCTTCTTCGATTCGGCGTTGTCGACCTCGAACACGTGGTGGGTCATGGCCGAGACGTGGCTGGTGGCCTCGTCGACGGAGTGCAGGACCTCGTTGTGCAGGAAGCGACGGACGATCTTGTCAACGCCGTTGTCGAGCGTTGCGGAGAAGAGGAGGCGCTGGCCGTTGGATGGCGTCTTGTCGAGGATGCGTGTGACGACGGGCAGGAAGCCCAGGTCGGCCATGTGGTCGGCCTCGTCGAGCACGGTGATCTCGACTGAGTCGAGGTTCACGAAGCCCTGCTTCATAAGGTCTTCGAGGCGGCCGGGGCAGGCAACGACGATGTCGACGCCAGCCTTGAGGGCTGCAACCTGACGGTTCTGCGAGACGCCACCGAAGATTGTCGTCGTGGTGAGGTTGTACGCCTCAGCCATCGGGGTGAGGGCGGCAGAGATCTGGGTGGCCAGCTCGCGGGTCGGCGCCAGGATCAGGCCGAGCGGGCGGCCGGGGCGGCGCTTGCCACCGGCGAGCTTGCCGCCGAGGCGGGAGATCATCGGGATGGAGAAGGCCAGGGTCTTGCCAGAGCCGGTCTTACCGCGGCCGAGCACGTCGCGGCCGTTCAGGGTGTCAGGCAGGGTGTCTACCTGGATGGGGAAAGCAGTGGTGAGTCCCTGCGCAGCAAGAACTGCAACGACGGGAGCCGGCACGCCAAGCGCGCTAAAGGTGGTTTCAGACAAAGTGGTGCCTTTCGGGCATCAGTGCCTCGCGTACTCGAACGCGGCGCAGTGCAATAGAACGCACAATGCAACATTCGAATCATGAGGATTCACATGGCGAAGGTGCCGATGGGCACATCCGTTCGCCGTAAGAATGTTTCATTCGCAAATCGTCGGCGGCCAGTATCAGACTGGCTGTCGCGACAAGAAGAGGGCGTTCTACGACGCAGGGAGCGCAGCTACGCGCTCACAAGTGGTTCCAGACTACCGGATGCTGTCAACCCCAAGCTGGGATAGCACTCAGAAACGCGACACGGCGCAGCGTTTCACCGGTAGATTCGATGGTTCGTCTCGTTGCGCAGTTGCAGAATGAGGCGACGTATTCGGTGGGCAGCAGCATCACTGTAAAATTGTTGGACGAATGATTATCAGGCACGCGGGAGTCGAGTGGTAGAGAACGAACTCGAACGCGAGCGAGCGCACGTCGCCCGGTTGTACAACCGGCTCGACGACCTCCTTCAGGAGGAAACCAAGCGCCTTGACTCGATTCGGTCACAGACCGTTGGTGGCAACCACCAGATGCGCAGCGAGCGCGATGCTTTCGCGCGCATGTACGAGGACCGATTGGTTCAGCTTCGCGACGTCGACTCTCGACTGGTCTTCGGCCGGCTTCGACTGAAATCGGATGCGATCCAGGCGTCGAACGCAGCCGCCACCTCCCACGCGACTGATAGCACCAGCACCGCTGCTGATGCTGCGGGCTCCGAAAGCAGCGCCGACAGCAGTGCTGACGACGACGACACCATCCGCTACATCGGTCGTATCGGTCTGCGCGACAGCGACCAGCGTTCGATGCTGATCGACTGGCGTGCCCCGCAAGCCAGCGCCTTCTACCAAGCGACAGCTGCGACCCCGCTCGGCGTCGCAGCCCGTCGTCACCTCATCATGCGCGAGCGGGAGGTGCTGCGCCTCGACGACGAGGTCTTCGACACCGACATGCTCGCTGAATCAGGCGGAAGCGCTGAAGTGCAGGGCGAGGGTGCGCTGATGGCCGCGCTCACCGTGCAGCGCACGGGTCGGATGCATGACATCGTCGCGACGATCCAGGCCGAACAGGACCGCATCATCCGCTCTGACATGCGCGGAGCGCTCGTTGTGCAGGGTGGGCCGGGAACGGGTAAGACCGCCGTGGCGCTGCATCGTGCCGCATACCTGCTCTACACGCACCGCGATCGGCTCGGCTCTGCCGGTGTGCTCGTTGTCGGTCCGTCGAGCGCGTTCCTCAACTACATCGAATCGGTTCTGCCGTCCCTCGGCGAGACCGGTGTCGTGATGCAGTCGCTCGGCGAGCTGTTCCCCGGGGTTTCTGCGACGACCGAGGATGTCACGGAGGTCGCCAGGCTCAAGGGCTCGGCCACAATGGTTTCGCTCATCGCTCGGGCAGTGAAGTCCAGGCAGATCGTGCCGAAGACGCCGCAGACCATTGAGGTGAACGGTGACCACATCACCGTGCAGCCCCAGGTGATCGCCAGGGCCATGGCGCGTGCTCAGGCCAGCGGCAAGGTGCACAACGAAGCGCGAGCGCTCTTCGTCAACTACGCCATCGAGCAGTTGGTTATTCAGCTGGCCAAGCAGCTGCGCTCGGATGGCGGCGCCCTCGACGACTCTGACCTCGCTGCCCTGCGGGAAGACCTCCGTGGCGCCTACGACGTACGCGTCCTGCTGAACACCGCGTGGATGCCCCTCACCGCCGAGAAGCTGATTCAGGACCTCTACGCCAGGCCGCACTGGCTCGCTGAACTCACGCAGCGGTGGCCGGCAGACCGTCGGGCGCTGCTGCGTCGTGGCCGTGATGAGCCGTTCACCGTGTCCGATGTGCCGTTGCTTGACGAGGCCGCCGAGCTGCTCGGTGAATCGACAGCTGCGCCGGATGCTGGCCAGCGCCAGAAAGACCTCCAACGCAAGGCCGACCTCGAGAACGCCGAGATGGCCATCCGCAACGCCGGTGTCGAGGGCATGGTGACCGCCGAACAGCTGGCCGACAACTTTGCCGAGACCGAGTACCGCGGGACGACGGCCGAGCGCGCAGCCTCCGACCGCACGTGGACCTTCGGGCACGTCGTCGTCGACGAGGCGCAGGAGCTGTCCCCGATGCAGTGGCGCCTGTTGGTGCGGCGCTCGCCGATGCGGTCGTTCACCATCGTTGGCGATATCGCGCAGGCCAGCTCTGCTGCCGCAGCATCCAGCTGGCGTGAGGCGCTCGACCCGCACTTCACCGACAGGTGGGAGCTCGAAGAGCTCACTGTCAACTACCGCACCCCGGCGCAGATTGCCCGCGAGGCCGAGCGCGTCGCTGCCCTGCACGGGCTGCCGATCACGCCTACCCGTTCGGTGCGTGAGGGCGATTGGCCGATCCTGGATGTCGTGATCCCCGACGTCGCCGAGCTCCCCGCCGCCGTTGCGGCCGCCGTCACAGCGGATGCCGAGATCGACTCGACGGGAACCCTCGCCGTCATCGTCCCTGTCACCCATCGTGCTGCAGCGCTCGCCCATCTCATCGACGTGTTCGGCAGCGAGGTCGGTGCCGGCGCTCGGGGACTCGAACGTCGCATTGCCGTTCTCACCGCCCACGAGTCGAAGGGTCTGGAGTTCGACTCAGTCGTGCTGGTCGATCCGGCTGGCCTGATGGCCGAGTCACCGCGTGGCGCTGCGGCGCTCTACGTGGCGATGACCAGGCCGACCCAGCGCCTGACGCAGGTGATCCTGCCGGAGTAGCCGGAGTAGCCGCTGTGCTGTGCTGTGTTGTGCCGTCGATGGCGCAGCTCAGTGCGTCGGGTGGTACAGCTCAGTGCGTCGGGTGGTACAGCTCGCCGACGGCGATCTCTGCTGTCACGATATTCCCCGCCTGCGGCAGCGGGCACGCCCACATCGGGTCGTATGCGCATGACGGGTTGTAAGCGAAATTAAAGTCGAGGATCAGGCTGTCGTCGCCTGCACCTGGGCCGAGATCTGCGCCCTTGACGGTGTCGAGCAGATAGCGTCCGCCGCCATAGGTGCCGCCGGGTTTCCCGGCTAGCGCATCCTTCAGCGGCAAAAAGAGTCCGCCTGCATAGCTGGCCAGCCGCCATACATCGAGTGAGCCGACGTACGGCAGTCGCACAGAGCCGACGAGGTCGAACGGCACAGTGCCGTCGGTTCCTGTCTCGACCTCGATGCGATGCGGCTCCTGGGCCCGATGCACCTCAACCTCGAAGCGCCAGTCGGGGTCGTAAGCCACGATGGGCAGTCCGGTGAACGCTGCACGGTCGTCGGGCAGCAACGGCGATGACGGATGCCCCGCAAACAGCTCGTCACGGCCGGAACGCCACAGGTCATGGCCGGCTGCTGGATTCGATGCGCTCAGCTGTCGCACCCCTGCGTACATGCCGAAAACGCGGCGACGCCAGTCGGCAATCTGCAATGCACCCAGAGTGGAGCTCATGGAGTCAGGCTAGCAATCAGGCCAGCCGCTCTGTGGTTCATAACTCCTGCAATTTGAGCTACGGCCGAACTGAGGCCGCGCAACGACTGGCCTAGGCTCGCGGCTGGCGACAACCAGCAGGAGTTATGCAACGGAAAGCTCGGCCTACTCAACCAAATCCTGTGCGGGGTCCTGCTGCGGCGGCGCATCCACCCCGACGTCGAACCGCCAGCTGGGCGCCAATCGCTTGAGCTGATGCATCCGCCACTGCCAGAACGTCCAGAAGGCCGGCCACATCGGCAGGGTGATCGCCCCCGCACTGAATTTCAGCTGGTCTCGGTAGAGCGTCTTATCTGGATGTCCTGGGGCGGCCGAGATGGCCATCCGATGGTCCCACAGCGAAACTGACGAGAGGGGACCGCTCACCGGCCGGCCGGTATCCCTCAGGATGCGCACATCGCCGAGCTTGGGATCCGTCGAGTTCACGACCTCGACGTTCAGCTTGATTATCTGGCTGCCGAACGGCACGATGCCCAGTCCGCGCACATCCACCTGATGCTCGCCCGGCTCCCACATTGTCGGAAACCCGTCGGCCGTCGTTGACTCCATGGTGAGCAGGGGCGATGACACCTCACGGAAGACTGCGGGGCTGCGGATGGCGCGCCACGCGGCATCCGGATCGCAATCGAGCACGTCTTTCAGGAGAACTCGCATCCTGCAAGTGTGCGGGGCGACAGCGCGAACATCAAGGCGAGCTGTGGCGCCACCCGCCTCGCCTCTCGCCTCACCAGCCGCATCGCCTGCGGCCGCGGTGGACCGTGACGGGTCCAGGAATGCAGTACAACTAGAGCGTGGCAATCAGATACTGGCTGGGCGTGGTGCAGCGCGAACACGTGCTCCGTGGCGTCGCCATGGGAACCGCGCAGGCCAACCACGGCTCGCGCACGGCGCTTGAGCAGATGGGCGAGTCCGACGGGATCGTCTACTACTCACCGAAGACCGATATCGAGGGCGACCCACTCAAATCGTTCACCGCGATCGGCTGGATTCACGACGAGGATGTCTACCAGGCGGGGGAGGCGGCCAGTGACTACCGCCCGTGGCGCAGACGGGTTGACTACGATCTGGATGCCGTCGAAGCCCCGATCCGCCCGCTGCTGCCGATCCTCGATTTCACCCGAGGCAATCTCAACTGGGGATACCAGCTGCGCCGCGGCCTGATCGAGATCTCCCGGCACGATTTCGACGAGATCAGGCGCCAGATGCGTCGGTCGTCTGC
This sequence comes from Leifsonia sp. A12D58, assembly GCF_047530025.1. NCBI lineage: Bacteria > Bacillati > Actinomycetota > Actinomycetes > Micrococcales > Microbacteriaceae > Leifsonia > Leifsonia sp. A12D58. The sequence continues at coordinate 137,486 of NZ_JBLJAT010000008.1, forward strand.
TGACGATCGACGCAGCTGACTGGCGGCTGAGCAGACTCACCGGCCCCAATAGACTTGGACCTATGACAGGCGATTTCTGGTGGGTACCGTCAGTAATCGTTTTTGCTATCGCTGCTGGCGTTGTCGCGCTCCTGGTGGGGGCATCACGCCGCCGCACACGGGCACGCCTCGCCGCCGAATCAGCCGCAGACGCTGCACTGGCCCGCGACGCCGCGATCAGCCTGGTGCGAGCGGATGACATCGTGCAGGCCAACGCAGACGAACTCGCCTTCGCCTATGCACAGTTCGGCGAACCGGCGACCCGAGAATTCGCACAGGCGCTGGTCACCTCGCGCCGCCAGCTGAGCGAGGCCTTCGCGCTGCAGCAGAAGCTCGACGACTCGGTGCCGGACACCGAAGCCGAGCGCCGCCGCTGGAACGAACAGATCATCCGATTGGCGAACGATGCCACGGGCAGGCTCACCAGTCAGGCCAAGGATTTCGCCGTCAAGCGCGGCACCGAACGTAATGCTCCCATCACTGCGCAGCAGCTCACCCGCCGCCTCGATCGGGCTGCCGACCGCATCGCCGGTGGAGCAGCGACGATCAACCGGCTGTCGCTGAGCTACGCGCCGAACGCGCTCGCCGGAATCAGCGGCAACGTCGAGCTGGCGCTCGCCGCACTGGTCGAGGCCCGTGCAGCGCAGGATGTCGTCTCGCAGCGCCTCGAATCTGGCAGCGCTGAGCCCGTCGGAGAACAGCTGACGATCATCGAACAGGGACTGTTCCGTGCCACCCAGCTGCTCGACGCGATCGAGATCGGTGAAGACCAGCTGCATGTGCAGTTCGCGACGCTGCAGGCTGCACTCGATGAGGCCGAGACCGAACTCGCCGAAGCTCGCGCGCTGCGGGACCGCCATGAAGAAGCGGATGCCAGCGCCGAGCTCAATCAGGTCATCGCCCGTGCAGATGCTCTCATCCACACCCTGCGCGATCCGGCACGCCTCAGCGACCCGGTCGGCGATCTCGCCGCGCTGCGGACGGCGATGGACGGACTCGACATCACTCGCTCCGAAGCCCGCAACCGGCAACTACGGCTCGAGAATGCCCGCACCGCACTGAGTGGAGCACTGCTCACAGCGCGCAGCCAGATCCAGGTCACGCGGGAGTTCATCACGGCCAACCGCTCGCGCGTCGGTGCTGGAGCGCGCACCCGCCTGGCCGAGGCCGAGCGCCAGCTTGCACTTGCCGAGGTCGAATCCGATCCGGTCACCGCGCTCGACACGGCGCGTCGCGCCATGATGCACGCGACGGATGCCGACGCCCTCGCCCGCTTCGACACGCACTAACTCGACCGCGCCAGATATTCTGGGTCTGTGATTGACGCGACGCCTCAGCAGAAGTACCAGGTTCGATTCGATTGGGGCCAGGGCGGTTTCCAGACATTGGCCGACTCCGCCGACGTCGTTATCATCGCCGACGCGCTTCCGTCGCTCGCCACCGGGGGCCTGCGCGAGGCAACGGATGTCGCCAGTGCGACAGCGGATGCCACACCGATCCGCGTCATCGCTGCCACTCTCGCTAATCGCCGTGCCGTCGCCGAATGGGTGCTCACCCGCCAGACAGAGAAGGGCGGCCGATTCTCGGTCGCCATCATTGCGGCCGGCGACACACGCGCAGACGGATCCTTCCAGCCGAGCGTCGAAGACCTTCTCGCCGCCGGTGCCGTGATCGATGCACTGACCGATCTGGGCATCGACCACTGTTCACCAGACGCCGCAGCGGCATCCGCTGCCTTCGTCGGGCTAAAGCAGGCGCTGAAGCACCTGGTCAGCGCGTCCCAGAGCGGTCAGGCGCTGCTCGCCGCCGGCCGTGCAGACGACGTCACGGCTGCGACAGCGCTCGATTCGTCAGACGTTGTGGATGAGATTCGGACAGTGCTGCTTCCGAGCTAGCCGGACTCAGCGCGGGCAGCATCAGGGTCGCGCTCTGCATCCCGTGTCGTTAGCGCGCCGTGTCGTTAGCGCGCTGCGGGCTCACTGTCTTGTTGCGCCAGACGTTCCCGGTACGCACGGATCTTCGCCCGGTTGCCGCAGCGCTGCATTGAGCACCAGCGGCGGTTCGCCGACCGTGACGTGTCGAGATAGATGATGCCGCAGTCATCGGCAGAGCACTCCCGGATCCGCTCGATCTCGGTGGGCTCGAACAGCTCAATGGCGGTGCGGGCCAGCGTCGACAGAGCTTGGCCGGCTCGCGGCGCAGTCCGTCCGGCCTGGCGCGATCCTCCGCCGAGGGACGGCGGGATATCCGGGGTGGCGGCGAAGAGGTTTAGCACGTCGATGTCGCGGGTGTTCAGCGAGGCCCTGGCTGCTGCAGCGTTGGTGAGGCTCGCGATCGCGTCGCGTAGCGCCTTGGCGTCGAGAAGATCGCGGTCGGTCGCCGACATGGCCGCGGCGGGAGAACCAACTCCGGGTGCTGAAGTGGATGCCGTCGCCCCCGCCTCGGGAGCGGCTACGGTAAATCGTTCGTTCAGCCAGCCGGCGAGGTCATCCGCGGTGTGCAGCTTTTCCCACGCGGGGGTGTCGCCCATCGAACCCGAATAGGCGAAATCAAGAGCAACCGAACCTGAATCGAACCACCACTGCTGGCCGTCGGAATCCAACCATTGACCGGTCTGACCGGTGTCTCTTCTGTCACTCATAGCGAAAACCAACATAACAGGTTACGGGTGTGGCCAAAGTGACGCCTGCGACCTGCTGATCGGCGCGAGTCACCCCCCCCCTGAACCCGGCCAGCTAGACCCCGGGCCAGCTAGACCCCGGGCCAGCTAGACCCCGGGCCAGCTAGACCCCGGGCCAGCTAGACCCCGGGCCAACTGAATCCCGGCAGCTAAATCCCAGTCGAAGCCGCAGCCCTGCGCCGCGTTGCAGCGGTGATCGTGCGACGGTTCCAGGTGATCAGGTGCGCCCGGGTGAACCCGCGACCGCACAGCCCGCACGCCAGCGGCCTCGTCGGCTCGCGATATCGATAGTGCGTGTGACCCGCCGCGCAGGTTCCCACCCACGGCGCGAGTTCATTGGCGATCTCGCCGTCATGGGTGCGACCGCCGTCGTAGCCGAGGCCGGCAGCGATCGACTTCCACTTGGGTCCGTGGCCGGCCCGCGATCCGGCCAGGGCATGTGCCACTTCGTGCAACAGGATCTGGTGAATCTCGTCATCGTCGTAGCGCGCGGCCAGATACCGCGACACGGTGATGTGCTTCGCGGTGAAATTGCACAAACCCGCACGCTTCTTGGCGTTGTCGAATCCGAAGCTCCACGTTGAATCGAGGTGGAGGGCTATCAATGCGTCCGCCCAGTGACGCACGCGCACGAGATCGGCCATCAGGGAGCCACCTCTACCTGATACAGCCTGTCGTCGCCGCTCATCGGTTCGCCGCGGCCATCTGTGTTGTTGCTCACAAACCACAGTGTCGCATCCGGTCCTGACACCACGTCGCGCAGCCGTCCGAAGCTGTTGACGAACCACTCGTCGACCTCACCTGTTGAGGGCACGACCCGCCAGAGTCGTTCACCGCGCAGGCTCGCCATGAAAATCGTGTCGCCGACGATGGCGATCCCGCTCGGGCTCGCCTCCGAGGTCGGCCATTCATGAACCGGACTGACGAACCTCGGGTCGTCGCTGACGCCCTCGACGACCGGCCAGCCGTAGTTGCTGCCCGGCACGATCTGGTTGAGCTCGTCCCAGGCGTTCTGCCCGAATTCACTCGCCCACAACTGGCCGGTCGAATCCCAGGCGATGCCCTGTGGGTTGCGGTGCCCGTACGAATACACCAGCGTGCCGAACGGATTATCGGTCGGCACAGCTCCGGTCGGGGTCATTCGCAGAATCTTGCCGCCGAGCGACGCCATGTCCTGAGCATTGTCGGTGTTGCCCGCATCGCCCGCCGTCGCGTACAGCAGGCCGTCAGGGCCGAAGGCGATTCGGCCGCCATCGTGATTGCCGGCCTTGGGGATACCGGTGAGCACACTCTCCGAGGCGCCGAGGGCGTATGTGCCCTGTTTGCCGCCCAGGGGCATCCGCTCGATTCGATTGTCGGATGTCGAAGTGAAGTACGCGTAGACCCAGCCGAGTCCGCCATCGGCATCAGTATCGGCCAGGAACGCCAGCCCAAGCAGGCCACCCTCGCCGGACGGCACTGCATCTGACACGTCAGTGACAAGCCGGTGCGAGCCATCGGCCAGCAGCTCGACGATGCTCGTGTCATCGCGCAGGCTGATGAGCGTACCCCCGGCCGGCAGCCGGAGAATCGACCACGGCACATCCAATCCGGATGCCACCACCATCGGATCCCCGGTGGGCTTCACCGGCAACAGCACGGGAGCAGGCGTGCCCGAAGGCGCAGGTGTTGGTCGGGCCGACAAGGTGCCGGTTGACACCCCATTCGGTGGCGCAACCGTCGCAGGGCTGGTGCAGGCCGCCAGAAGCAGGGCAACGCCGGCCGCGCCGCTCAATCCGAGGACTGTGCCGCGCGCTCCTGCCCGCAGGCGGCCACGACTACCGGCGCCGTCGCCCCCGTTGGCTCGGCTTCGTCGTCCTGGGGCGCCACTTCGATGTGCGCCCGTGCTGCATTTCCTGCCCATGTGATCACCTCGTGACCCCCGGTATAACTCCTGCAATTCTGCCAACTTCACCTAAAAATGCCTAGCTTTGGCCCAATGGGAGGCAAATTGCAGGGGTCATCCCACCCCAGAAACCCGGTGTGTGACCATGCGCCGGGCATCAGACGCCAACCAAAGCCAACCAAAGCCAAGCGAAGCCACGCAACGCCAAACGCCACGACAAGCCCTCAATCGCCGCCCGAGCACCAAGCGTGGTCAGACCGCGGGACCCCTGGCGGTGAGTGCCGACTCGACGATGGTGACCGCGATGAGCGAGTTCTCCAGCTCGACGGGGGAGGCTCCGGCGGCCTGCCGCAGGAACACGGCGGCCTTGAAGTCGGTCAACGCCGCGTCGAGGTCATCAAGTTCCAGGTGCACGGTGCCGCGCTGTTGACGCGCGTATCCCGCAACGGCCGACCACTCATGGGTCTCGGCCTCATCGATGCAGTGACCGAGTTCAATGGCTGCCTCGTCGAGCTTGCCCTGATACTGCTGCACCTGAGCACGACGAATTCGACTCGACACGACCTGCTCGCGGTCACCGGTGAATCGGGCCTGGCGAACGGCTTCGCTGCCGATCACTTCGGCCTCATCGAGGCGACCAAGCAGCCGCAGCAGCGTGACCTTCTCGTTCAGCGCGGAGAGGCTGCGCATGGGACCGAGGTCCGCAAGGCGCGCTTCGGCCGCAGGGATGTCAACAATTTCGCGCAGGGTGGCTGCGTCGTGGCCAATGATTATGCTCAGGAGAAGTCCAGTGCTGAAGTGGAGCCGGGTCAGCCCCGCGGATAATTCGGGTTCCATTTCAGGATAGCCCGACGACGTCGGGAGAGAGTGTCAGAGGCACATCAGGAACTGCCCGACGAGCCCTGGCGTCCGATCTGGAACACCGTGCGACCGGGCAACGGTGACGGGATCGCCGTGGTGTCGGTGACCACGCTGGCCGCCGCCATGAACTGGTCGAATTCCGCACCCTCGATGGCCTTGGCCGGGTGTGGTCCGCTTGCAAGCAGGCGCGGAACCCAGTGCAGGTCGATTGGCGTGTGTGCTGCCACGAAGACGATGTTGCCGAAACGTCGGCCCTTCAACACCTGAGTCTCGGCGAGGCCGATCACGTGCGGGAAGACAGCAGACAGGGTTGCTGCCTGAGCGCGGGCGAATGCCAGACCGGGGCCGTCGGCCACGTTCACGGCCAGGATGCCGCGCGATGACAACAGGGGAGAGGCGAGTTCGTAGAACTCCTTGCTCGTGACGTGAGCCGGTGTGCGGGCGCCCGAGAAAATATCGACAACGACGAGGTCGACGGCACCGTGCAGGCCGGGAGGAAGTTTGCCGAGCACTTCACGGGCATCGCCGTGGCGCACCCGCAGCTGGGCGCGCTTGTCCCAGGGAAGCTCAGCGCGCACGAAATCGATCAGCTCGCTCTCCAGCTCGACGACCTGCTGGCGTGAGCCAGGCCGCGTGGCCTCGACATAGCGGGGGAGGGTGAGTGCGCCGGCCCCGAGGTGCACGGCCGTGATGGGCTCGCCGGGGTCGCCGAGCAGGTCGATGACGTGCCCGATCCGCTGGATGTATTCGAAGAACAACTCGCTGGGGTCGTCGAGGTTCACGTGCGACTGGGGTGTCCCGTCGACGACCAGCTGATATCCGGGTGCAAACCGGTCAGGCTCAATGGATGCGGTGTATCCGCTCACTTTGAGGGTGGTTGACGGATGCTCTTGCTCGGCCCTGCTCATCTCTTAAGTGTGCGCCATCCGCGCTGCACCCATCGCCCGAAAGCGCAGTTGTGGGGGGGTTGGCCCCCCCAAAAACAAAAAAAAAC
>NZ_JBLJAT010000009.1:0-80532 GCF_047530025.1 Leifsonia sp. A12D58
AAACGCCCGGTTACATTCCGAACCCGGAAGCTAAGACTCTCAGCGCCGATGGTACTGCAGGGGAGACCCTGTGGGAGAGTAGGACACCGCCGGACTTAACTTGAAACACCAGGAAAGCCACCTTCACCGGTGGCTTTCCTGCGTTAACGCCGCTTGGCGTCGCGCATGAACCAGTTGCGCATGAACTGCATGAACCCATCTCGGGTGACCGAGGTGGGTTTTTGCGTTTAACCTGCCGGCTGTGGGTAGTGCATGACTCCTGTTGATCGAACCGAATGGGACCAGAGAGGCGCCGGTTCGAGGGTTGGAAGGCAGAATGCAGGAGTTATGCACGAGGGAGTCAGTGCAGCCTGAGGTGCTGAGGTGCTGAGGCGCTGAGGCGCTGAGGTCCCTGGAGCTGAGAGATGGAATCGGTAGCGTTCTGTTCATCGGAATGTCGCGTTGAACTGGGAGAATTTGAGCATGAACGCCGTACGCCCTGAACCGACCACCATCGTGGGTCGCTACATCCAGCTCGAGCCCCTCACCGCACAGCTTGTGCCCGAGCTGTTCACTGCCATCGCCCTTCCTGAGGTCTTCGCATCCGGATATGGCGGTGGACCTGCAGGGCTCCGTACAGAGCAGGATGAGTTTATGGCGTGGGCAGAGACTTATTACCAGTGGACGGGGATGCCGTTCGCTGTCCGCCTGATCGGTGGTGAGCATGATGGCACCCTCGTCGGTACCAGCACGCTGGGCGACATCGATGTGGCGGCTGAATCCGCACACCTCGGCTGGACCGCATACAACCCACGCGTGTGGGGAACGGCCGTCAACGCCGAGGCCAAGCTCCTGTTGCTTGGCACAGCATTCGATCATGGGTTCGGCCGGGTCAAGATCCAGGCCGACGCCATCAACGCACGCTCGCGGGCGGCGATCGGCGGCATCGGAGCAACATTCGAAGGCATCGTTCGCCGGGATCGCCCGCGCGCAGACGGTTCCTGGCGCGACACCGCCATCTACTCGATCCTGAAGGACGAGTGGCCTCGCGTTCGCACGCATCTGGAGGCACGCCTCGAGCGCGCGGGCGGCGCACCGGTGGTCTATCGGGAAGAACGCCCGGTCGCTCAGCTGCCCGCTGCGTCGTAGCTGGCTCTCGCTATATTCGGCCATTTTTCGACGGCATCGCGCCAGCGTCGCCGACTGCGTCAATCGATGTCGGCGCTCGGCGATAGTGTCAGTACGTGAATGAGAACCCCGCCCCGCGCAAAGCTGTGGTCACCCTGCAATTCCTGGGCATGGGCGTGCTGTGGGGATCCAGCTTTCTCTTCATGAAGATTGCTCTCGACGGAGTGACATTCGGCCAGGTCGCCTGGACCAGACTCGTACTCGGAGGCCTGACGCTCGGGCTGATTGTGTTGGCCACCAGGCCGCGGGTCAACGGCGGTCCCGTACTGCCGAGAGAGCCGGTCGTGTGGCTGCACTTCCTCGTGATCGCCATCACCGGCTGCGTCATCCCGCACCTGTTGTTCGCCTGGGCCGAGCAATATGTGTCGTCGAGCCTGGCCAGCATCTATAACGCGGTCACCCCCATCACGACGGCGTTGATGGTGACCCTCGCTTTCAAGGTCGAGCGTCTCGGCCGTAGCCAGATTCTGGGCGTGGCCATCGGCATTATCGGTGTGGTGGTGATCATCGGCCCGTGGCGCTATGCAGCACTCACCGGTGACCTGTGGGGGCAGCTCGCCTGCCTCGGCGCGGCGATCTGTTACGGCTTCACGTTCGGTTATACCCGCAAGTTCCTCAGCCGCCGGCCGATCGCGGGTTCGACGTTTGCGTTCCTGAACATTGGGCTGGCCGGCGCCCTGATGCTTCTGATGACGCCGGTGATCGCGTGGCATCCTGTGTCGCTCAGCTGGCCGATCGTGCTCAGCCTGCTGGCCCTGGGCGCCCTCGGAACGGGGGTCGCCTACATCTGGAACATCAATGTACTGCGGGCCTGGGGGCCGACGAACGCGTCGACCGTGACCTATGTAACTCCCGTAGTAGGTGTCATTCTTGGCGTGGTGGTGTTGTCAGAGACCTTCTCGTGGCACGAACCTGCAGGGGCAGCTCTCGTTCTTATCGGGATCCTGCTCACTCAGAAGCGCGTCAGGCTGGCCTGGCTCGACGCCACCGATAATCGAGCGGTGGGCGAAACAAGCTGATTGCCTGGTGAGAATCGGCGGCAACACTGCGTCGGATTCGATACCGCATCATCGCTGCATTATCGTCGGATTATGACTGCACAGGACGACACCACCACCAGCGAAACCAGAGCTGCCCTCGAAGAGCTGACCGGTATCCGTCAAAGCATCGACAACATCGACGCGGCGCTCGTGCATCTGCTTGCTGAGCGATTCAAGTTCACCCAGCAGGTGGGGCGGTTGAAAGCTGTGCATGGGCTTCCCGCGGCTGATCCTGAGCGCGAGCGTCGCCAGATCCAACGCCTGCGTATTTTGGCCGAGGGCGCCCACCTTGACCCGGCATTCGCTGAGAAGTGGTTCAACTTCGTTGTCGCCGAAGTGATCCACCACCACGTGAAGCTGGCTGAGGGCGAGCCGAGTACAGCAGCACCGGCACGACCGACTCCCGCATCGACGCCATCGACGCCAACTGCGGCACCGACATCGGCTTCTGCGCAGACACCGAAGCCCACCCCAGCTACCGCACGGCCGAAGCCATCGCCGTCTCCCGCGCACCCCGCCAAGTGAGCTGGGACCCGGCAGCGCCACCGTCCCAGTCGGGCAAAACCTTCGTCGTGACCGGCGCCAACGCCGGCGTCGGCTACTTCACCAGCGAATCGCTCGCGCGCGCGGGCGCAGACATCGTGCTTGCCTGCCGCAACCCACTCAAAGCGGATGCCGCCCTGGCGTCGATCCGCCGACGGGTACCGGGCGCATCGGTGTCGACAGTAGAGCTGGATGTTGCCTCACTAGCTTCAGTCGAGACTGCTGCAGCGACGCTGCAGCAGCTGCCACGGATCGACGGGTTGATCCTGAACGCGGGGATCGTTCATCCGCCACGCCACAGGGAGTTGAGCGTCGACGGGCATGAACTTGTCTTCGCCACGAATCTTCTCGGCCATTTCGCGCTCACCGCACGGCTGATGCCTGCGCTACTGACGACGCCCGGCAGCCGGGTGGTGGCCCTGGGCTCGGTGATTTCGCGTCTGCTTGATTCCCGGCTCGACGACATCGAACTCGTTTCTCAGTACAACCCGTGGACGGCGTACGCGCAGTCCAAAATCGAAATGCAGGTCTTCGGCTTCGAACTCGACCGTCGTCTGCGTGAGGCGGGTGTGGGTGGTCCTGGCGGTATGCAGGCGCTGGTCGCCCATCCCGGGTACTCCATATCGGGCCGCACCCCTGGCATCCGCGGCGTCAACCAGCCTGGCCGCGCCAAACGCTTCGTCGATAATCTGCAGGCGCCGCTCACCCAGGGCAAGGATCGTGGTGCCTGGCCGATAGTGCGCGCGGCGACCGATCCGCTGGCAGTGGGTGGCCAGTACTACGGGCCACGCTTCACGACAAAGGGGCGGCCGACGCTGCAGACTCCCACCAGCACGTCACTCGATCGCGAGGTGGCAGCGAGGCTCTGGACGTATGCCGAAGGCGCTGCAGGGATCACCTTCCCGTTCTGACGCTGGGCAAGCGGTGGCCTGGGCCGTGCAGAAAAGCCGGGACGGCAGGGAACCCCTGTCCGCCCCGGCTTTTGTTGTCGTGCTTAGGCGCCGAATGCTGCCGGCAGGGTGCCGCGGTGGCGGGCCTGCAGCTCGTCGAGCGTAATGGTGAACTGGTCCTGGATCTCGATGCCGGGAGCCGTGACATCCGTGACGCCGATACGCAGCACCGGGTAGTCGCGTCCTTCGCAGAGGCCAAGGAACTTCACGTCGTCTTCGCGCGGAACCGACACGATCACGCGACCTGCCGACTCAGAGAACAGGGCCACTGAGGCGTCGATGCCATCGCGCTCGCAGATGTCGCCGAGCCAGACGCGGGCGCCGACACCGAACCGCAGTACGGCTTCTGCGAGTGCCTGTGCCAGGCCACCCTCGCTGAGGTCGTGTGCGCTGTCGACGAGCGAACCCTGCGATGCGGCGTGCAGCAGGCCACCGAGAGCGGCTTCCTGAGCGAGATCGACGACGGGCGGGCGGCCACCGAGGTGGTCGTGCACGACGCCGGCCCACGCGGAGCCGTCAAGCTCTTCGCGGGTGATGCCGAGCAGGTAGATGTTGTGTCCGTCGTCCTGCCAGCCGCTCGGAACGCGGCGGGCGACATCGTCGATCACGCCAAGCACGGCGATGACCGGCGTCGGGTGGATCGGCACGTCGCCAGTCTGGTTGTAGAAGGAGACGTTGCCGCCGGTGACGGGGATCTCGAGCTCGAGGCATCCGTCTGACAGGCCTTCAACCGTCTGGCTGAACTGCCACATGACCTCGGGGTTCTCGGGGGAGCCGAAGTTGAGGCAGTCGCTGATGCCGACCGGGACCGCGCCCGTGGCCGACACGTTGCGGTATGCCTCTGCGAGAGCGAGCTGCGCGCCACGGTACGGGTCGAGCTGGCAGTAGCGGCCGTTGGCGTCTGTGGCGATGGCGAATCCGAGGCCGGACTCCTCATCGACGCGGATCATGCCGCCGTCGTCAGGGAAGGACAGTGCGGTGTTGCCGAGAACGTAGTTGTCGTACTGGTCGGTGATCCAGCTTGGATCGGCCAGGTTGGGTGAGCCGAGCAGTGCGAGGAACTGCTCGCGCAGCGTCTCGGGATCGGTGGCCCGGGGCAGCGCGGATGCCGTGTCGGCCTGCAGCGCGTCGATCCAGGTCGGGTATGCGACGGGACGGTCGTAGACCGGGCCATCGACGGCGACGGTGCGCGGGTCAACGTTTACGATCTCTTCGCCGTGCCAGTTGATGATGAGCCGACCTGAGTCGGTGACTTCACCCAGAACGCTGGTCTCGACATCCCACTTGCTCGTCACAGCGAGGAAGCCCTCAAGCTTGTCTGGTGCGACGACAGCCATCATGCGCTCCTGGCTCTCCGACATCAGAATCTCTTCTGCAGTGAGGTTCGGGTCGCGCAGCAGTACCTTCTCGAGCTCGATGAACATGCCACCGTCTCCGTTGGAGGCCAGTTCGCTCGTCGCGCAGGAGATGCCTGCTGCGCCGAGGTCCTGGATGCCTTCGACGAGCTTCTCTTTATAAAGCTCAAGGCAGCACTCGATGAGCACCTTCTCGGCGAACGGGTCGCCGACCTGGACTGCGGGACGCTTGGTCGGGCCGCCCTCACTGAAGGTGTCTGAGGCGAGGATCGATGCTCCACCGATGCCGTCGCCACCGGTGCGTGCACCGAACAGGACGACCTTGTTGCCCGCACCCGTGGCGTTGGCGAGGTGCAGGTCTTCGTGGCGAAGCACGCCGACCGAGAGCGCATTGACGAGAGGGTTGGCCTGGTAGACCGAGTCGAAGACGGTCTCGCCGCCGATGTTGGGCAGTCCAAGGCAGTTGCCGTAGAACGAGATACCGGACACGACGCCGTGCACGACACGTGCGGTGTCCGGGTCATCGATCGCACCGAAGCGAAGCGCATCCATCACGGCGACCGGGCGGGCGCCCATCGAGATGATGTCACGCACAATGCCGCCGACGCCGGTTGCTGCGCCCTGGAACGGCTCAATGTATGAGGGGTGGTTGTGACTCTCGATCTTGAAGGTGACAGCCCAGCCTTCGCCGACATCGATGACGCCGGCGTTCTCGCCCATGCCGACCATGAGATTCTTCTTCATGCCAGGGGTGACCTTCTGGCCGAACTGCTTCAGGTAATTCTTGGAGCTCTTGTACGAGCAGTGCTCGCTCCACATCACTGAATACATGGCGAGCTCACCGCTCGTGGGGCGGCGGCCCAGGATCTCGCGGATCTTCGCGTACTCGTCGGGCTTGAGGCCGAGCGCGTCGTACGGCTGCTCTTTCTCAGGCGTGGCGATCGCGTTGGATACGGTGTCGGCTGCGGGTCGGACGGCTACGGTCACGCGGCATGGCTCCTTGAAAGTGGCGGGAATGCACTTGCCATTCTACCGACAGCCGGATGCCCCTCGACCGGGTGCTGTTCGCTCCCGAGACCGCGGGGTCGCCCCGATACTCTTCACTCGCTGAGGGCTAATGAACAGGTGAGGATGGCAGGATCGAGAAACGATGAATGAACACGGCGAAGCTCGAACGTTGTCCCCGGACCTGGAAGAACTCGCCCGGGTGCGACAGGAATTCGAAGTACTGATGCTTCGATATAAATTCGGCATCGACGAAATGATGACCAAAATCAATATCCTCAAGGAAGAATTCGCGCACCTGCACGATTACACCCCGATCGAGCACGTCGAATCCAGGCTGAAGAGCCCGGAGAGCATCCTGAAGAAAGCGGTGCGTAAGGGCGCGACTGTCTCGATCGAAGGCCTGGCCGAACAGCTTCACGACATTGCGGGCATCCGTATCACCTGCAGTTTTGTCTCTGACACCTATCGCATCTTTGAGATGCTCGCGGCTCAGCACGACGTGACAGTGCTTGAGGTACGCGACTACATCAGGACGCCCAAGGCCAACGGATACCAGAGCCTGCACATGATCGTCGAGGTGCCGGTGTTCCTGTCTGCGACGACCCACCAGGTGAAGGTGGAGGTGCAGATCCGCACGATCGCGATGGACTTCTGGGCGAGCCTTGAGCACAAGATCTACTACAAGTTCGACGGCGATGTTCCGCAGGAGATGCTCGACAAGCTTCGGGATGCGGCCGAGACCGCCAGCCGGCTCGACGTCACCATGGAGCACCTGCATGACGATGTGAAGGCGCTTGACGTCGGACGCGAGGCCTCAGACATCGACCCAGGCGCGACCGCCAAGCTCGAACTGCCTGACAGTCTGATTCGTCTCTTCTGGCCCGATCTGCAGACGGATGCCGAGACCGTCCCGGTGCAGGATGACGTTCCTGCACCGGTCGAGGTCGAGCGACAGTTCCTGGCCGAGGTGTAGCCTCTCGAGATCTGGCCTCGCCTGGCCAGATCTACTGGGCGGCGAGCTCTCCCGCTCTCAGATCCTTCCGCAGGATCTTGCCTGACGACGATTTCGGAATCTGCGCGATGAACGAGACCACCCGCACTTTTTCATGGGGAGCGACGTGCTCCGAGACGAACGCGATCACGTCGTCTTCGGCAAGGTCTGCGCCAGCCATCAGCACGACGAACGCCTTGGGAACCTCCTGAGCGTCAGCATCCTGCACCCCAATGACCGCGGCGTCGGCGATCAGCGGATGCGTCAACAACACCGCCTCGAGCACGGCTGGCGCCACCTGATAGCCCTTGTACTTGATCAGCTCCTTGAGCCGATCGACGATGCGGAACGTGCCATCTGCGTCTACTGTCGCAACGTCGCCGGTGTGCAGCCAACCATCGGAATCGAGGGTCGCGCTGGTCGCTTCCTCGTTGCCGAGGTAGCCGAGCATAATGTTGGGGCCTCGCATCAGGATTTCGCCCGGCTCACTCACGCCCTCTGTCACCGGCTCGATATCGGCCCCAGTGTCTGGATGGATCAGTCGGGCCTGCATGTTCGGCACCAGGAAGCCGATCGTCGAGCGGTCGACATCCGGCCGGTCGAGGGGAATCGTGTGGCTCACCGGACTGCTCTCGGTCAACCCGTATCCCTGTGCAACAGTCGTGCCGAGCCGGGCGGCGACGGCCAGCGCCAGAGCTCCGTCAAGCGGTGCAGCGCCCGAAAAGACAACCCGAACGCTTGACAGGTCAAACTCGTCGACGAGCGGGCTCTTAGCCAGTGCGACGGCGATTGGGGGCGCGATGAATACGAACGTTGCCCGGTGTGTGCTGATGACCCGCAGGAATTCAGCGAGGTCGAAGCGAGGCATCGTGACGAGGGTTGCCCGCTTCTTCAGAGCGAAGTTCAGCAGGGCAGTCATCCCGTAGATGTGAAAGAAAGGCAGCACGGCCAGCACCCGGTCGTCGGGAACCATGCCGATGTTCGCGTCGGCCTGGGCGATGTTGGCGACCAGATTGCGGTGGCTGAGCATCACTCCCTTGGGCCGTCCTGTGGTGCCAGAGGAATAGGGAAGCACAGCCAAATGGGTGGTGGGGTCGAACGAAACCTGCGGTGCCGGTGCGCCCTGGATGAGGAAATCACGCAGCGACGGGTGGCCGTCTGCGCCATCAAGCACAACGACGTGGTCGGCGTCGATTCCGGCCAACGTCGCTGCAGCCTCGGCCCCCGGCAACAGAGGAGAGACAGTGAAGAGCCAGCTGGCACCTGAACCGGTGAGCTGCGCGGCAATCTCGGTCGGCGTATAGAGGGAGTTGATCGTCGTCGCTGTTGCTCCAGCGCGCAGGATGCCGTGGAACACCGTCGCGAACGCCGGAACGTTCGGGCAGAGCAAGCCGACGACATCGCCGACCGCGGTTCCACGAGCTGCCAGCGCTCCGGCGAATGAGTTGATCTGGCCGATCAGCTGGGCGTAGCTGACTTCGGCGCCGGATGTTCCGTCGATGAGGGCGATGCGGGCCAACTCGTCGTCTTTGATGTCACCGAAAAGGTAATCAAAGACGCTGACGTCGGGAATCTCGACATCCGGGATGGGGCTTGTAAACACTGTGATCTCCTTTGATTGAGTGTTTCTGGTGGGCACGGGACGCCGAAGCGCATGCAGGTGTACCAGTTCACCCCAATTTGATCGCGGGGTAGCCGTGAGCGCAAGAGAACGGGCGCATCCGCCTATCGAGATTGTGCGATAAGCAGATGCGCCCGTCCTGGTTTGGCCTGCGTGTGGCCTGCGCCTGGCCTAGTTGGCCTGGCCCCAGCTGCCGGGAGGGCCGGCGATCAGCAGTGCGGTCATGATCACCACGATGCCGACGACGAAGATCGTCGCGAGGATTGCCGGGTGGGTGAGCATCCAGCGGAGAAGCCGGCGCACCCAGGTAGCGTCGCGCGGGTCATCCGTCGGCTCGGTGTGCCAACCTCCGACGAGCCTGCGGTTGCGGTCCAGCCAGATGTCGAACGGGATCGTGGCGTACGGCACGATCGCGGTGATCACGGCGAGCACGGTCAGCTTGGTGCTCCAACGCTGGTTGACGCCGACGAGGATTGCGGTCAGCGCGTACGTGATGAAGACGAAACCGTGAATTGAACCGGCGATCACGACGGGGAGACCGCCGAGGTCTGCGCCGTACTTCAGAATCATTCCGGTGATGAGGAGGGTCCAGGTGACAGCCTCGGCGATAGCGACTGTGCGATAGAACAAGCGGGGAGACACGGGCAACACTCCAGAGGGGATACATCAACGAAAAGGTGGATGCTTCCATGGTCTCGTACGCGCTCTCTGGGGACATCGTCCGAAAGTTGGAACGCGCCTGAGTAACTTCTGTACGCGCGAAAAACCGCCCTGAACCCGAGGGTTCAGAGCGGTTTTGGCGAATCGAGTGGATTCGTGAGGCGGAGGGCTAGGCGCCGACGAGCGTGCGCTGGATCACCGAGGTGAAGAACGCGAGGCCGTCGACACCGGAGCGCATGGCCGTTGCGGTGTCTGGTCCGAAGCCGGCCTCGACTGCGTGCTCGGGATGCGGCATCAGGCCGACGACATTGCCGCGGGCGTTCGAGACGCCGGCGATGTCATTGAGCGATCCGTTGGGGTTGACCTCGAGGTAGCGGAAGACGACCTGGCCTTCGCCTTCGAGGCGCGCCAGCGTCTCGGCGGATGCGATGAAACCGCCCTCACCGTTCTTCAACGGGATGGTGATCTCCTGGCCCTGGGTGAATCCACCCGTCCAGTCTGTTGAGGTGTTCTCGACGCGCAGCTTCTGGTCACGACGGATGAACTTGCCGTGGTCGTTGCGGATCAATCCGCCATCGACCAGGTGTGCCTCGGCGAGCATCTGGAAACCGTTGCAAATACCGAGGACGGGCATGCCCTTGTTCGCCGCATCGATGACCTCGGTCATGATCGGGGACAGGCTGGCGATTGCGCCGCAGCGCAGGTAGTCGCCATAGCTGAATCCGCCTGGCAACACGAGTGCGTCGACGCCGTGCAGGTCGTGGTCGCCGTGCCAGAGGGCAACGGGCTCGGCACCGGCCAGGCGAATCGCGCGCTGGGCGTCGCGATCGTCAAGCGAACCGGGGAAGGTGACGACGCCGATGCGCATTAGTGCGTCTCTCCGGCGGGTGCCTCCAGAACGTGGATGCCGACGACATCTTCGATGACGGAGTTGGAGAGCACGGTGTCCGCGAGCTTCTGAACCTCGTTGAGAACTGCGTCATCGACGTGTCCGTCAACGGTGAGCTCGAAGCGCTTTCCGACGCGGACGCCGGAGAACGTGGTCTGGCCGAGACGTCCGAGGGCGCCGGCTACGGCCTTGCCCTGGGGGTCAAGCAGCTCGGCTTTGGGCATTACTTCTACGACGATGGTAGGCACAGTTCACTCCAGAGGGCGTCGACGGTGGATGCCTCGATTCTACAGTCCCTGCATCACGTCTCGAATCGCCGCGACTCCCTCGTAGGTCTCGACGAAACTGGTGCTGAGGGGCGACAGGCCGATGCGCAGGCCCTCTGGCGCGCGGAAGTCGGGGATGACATCCTGCCGCCAGAGCCGGGCGGTGACCTCGCGCATCGCCGGGTGGTCGATCGTCACGTGACCGCCGCGCCTATCGGCATCACGCGGGGAGGCGACAGTCACGCCGAGCGGGGCAAGCCACGCGTCGACGAGGGTGATGGTGAACTCGGTCAGCGCTACGGACTTGGCACGCAACTTGTCGATGCCGGCCTCGCCGATCATGCCGATGGTGTCCTGCATGGCCAGCATCCCGACGATGGCGGGGGTGCCGCTCATGAAGCGACGGATGCCGGTGGCCGGCGAGTACCCCGGCCCCATCAGGAAGATGTCGCGGGTGCCCATCCAGCCCTGGATCGGCTGGGCGAGAGAGTCCTGCAGGTCGGCACGCACGTACCCGAAGGCCGGCGACCCCGGTCCGCCGTTCAGATACTTGTACGTGCAGCCGACGGCCAGGTCGATGCCGGCCGCATCGAGATCGATCGGGACTGAGCCGACGGAGTGGCAGAGGTCCCACAAGACAAGCGCGCCGGCATCGTGAGCGATTTGAGTGATGGCTGACATGTCGGCCAGGAACCCTGAGCGGTATGCGACATGGCTGAGCACGACGAGTGCCGTGTTCTCGCCGACGACGTCGTGTACTTGTTCCGGCGTCACCCCGGCCGTGAGATCGACCTCGATCCAGCGCAGGGTGAGGCCGCGTTCGGCTGCAATGCCCTCGAGGATGTAGCGGTCCGTGGGGAAATTGTCTGTGTCGAGCACGATTTCGGTACGGCCGGGCCGGGCGTCGACGGCTGCCCTGGCCAGCTTGTAGAGCATCACGGTGGTGGAGTCGCCGATGACGACCTGACCCGGAACTGCGCCGAGCGCAGCGGTGCCGAGGGCGTCGCCGATCTGCAGCGGCAGGTCCATCCACTTCTCGTCCCAGCCGCGGATGAGTCGGCCGCCCCACTCATGGGTGATGAACTCGGCGATGCGCTCTGCGCTGGCTTTCGTGGGTCGGCCAAGCGAGTTGCCGTCGAGATAGACGACGGACGACCCTGCCCTGGCGGCGGGCGTTGCTGCATCGCGCGGGTCGGCATCCGTCAGGCTGGCATTTGTCTGGCTGGCATCTGTCTGGGCAGGGTCGACGCCGATGAAGCGGCTGCGAAAATGGGCGAGCGGGTCGATGCGGTCCATCCGCCTGGCAAAGGCGAGGTGGCCGTCGAGACGCGACCGCCCGGCGTCGGTTGCAGGCTGCTGGTTGCCGGATGCCGGGGTGGATGTGGGTGTGGTGTGCCCGGTGGTGGTCATCTCAGTTCCTCACGTTCGGTCGCGGTCAGTGCGCGGGCAGTGCAGAGCCAGGTGGCGAACGCGGCCGGATCGGCCGGTTGCTCGCTTGCTAACACGGTAGTGCGCGGCGGCTCGGCACTCAGGGCAGGACGCGGGCCGGATGTCGCTCCGCTGATTCTGATGCTGGGGCTGATGCCCTCTGCGCAGAGGGCGGCGATGATCTGCTCCGGCGAGAGGCCGGCACCCTGCAAAGCCGCGATTTCGCGTCGATTGAGGCCGACGGGGAGGGGCCCATTGCCGAGGTCAGTGCCGTACAACACTCGGCCCCCTCGGGCGTTGAAGCGGCGGAGGTTGTCGGTTGCGCGCTCAAAGTCGTCACCGTATTCACCCCACCCGTGGATGTCGAGGGTGCTGATCCAGGTCATCCGCTGTGCCATGACTGCGATGAGGTCGTCGGACAGTCGCTCGGTGAACGGGGTGTGTGCCAGTGCATCAACCCCGGCCAGGTGTGCGGCCATGGCCTGCCCGGTTCCCTCGGTGTGGGCGACAACGGGCAGCCCGCGGTCGTGGGCGCGGGTCACGATGGCGGCGAGCACGTCAGGCTGCAACACCGGCCCGGCGACCGAGTTGAGCGTGACCTTGATGACTGAGGCCCCTGCGTCGGCCTGCAGGTCGACGGCGGTGACGGCATCCGCTCTCGAATCGACCTCGCGGCTACTGCCCGCTGGCGCCCACGACTGCTGGCTCGGATAGCCACCGGGAGCAATGAGGAATTGCCCGGCGTAGCTGATGTGGGGGAGCGGATGGTTGGCGGCCGGCTCGCCGGATGCTGGTTTGCCCGATGTCTCCGGTCCCGTCTCAGCTCCCGTGGCCGGTAGCCAGCCACCGAGGTCGATGACCAGGGAGATGCCACCGGCCACCAGAGTCGCGGGGTCGATCAGGGCCAGGTGCACGTGGGCGTCCTGGAAGGCGGGGAGGTCGACGAGAGTCATGGGTTCGGCAGCTGCCCCGGCAACGCTACGCGTTGCCTATCTCTGTGCGAACGGCAAAGAGCTCGGGGAAGAAGGTGAGTTCCAGCGCTTTCTGCAGAAAAGCGGCGCCGCTGGAGCCGCCGGTGCCGTGCTTCATGCCGATGATGCGCTGCACCGTCTTCAGGTGTCGAAAACGCCAGAGCTGGAAGTTGTCCTCGAGGTCGACGAGCTCTTCGCAGGCTTCGTACACTGCCCAGTTCTGATCGGCGTTCTCGTAGATAGAGGTGAATACCGCAACGAGATTGGGGTGCATCGTCCAGGCCAGGGTGACGTCGCGGTCGAGCACCTCGGCGGGGATCGGGAGGCCAGCGCGGTGCAGATATCGCAGGAACTCATCGTAGAGGCTGGGGGCCTCAAGCATTTCGGTGAGCAGGGCCGTGGCATCCGGGTCGCTCTCGAACACGCTCAGCATTCGACGGTTCTTGTTGCCGAGCGCAAATTCGACCGCGCGATATTGGTAGGACTGGAATCCGGATGAGTTACCCAGGAACCCGCGGAACTGCGCATACTCGGTGGGCGTAAGCGTGGCGAGCACCGACCACTGCTCGGTGAGCGTGCGCTGGATGTGCTTGACCCTGGCGATTGCCTTGAGTGCGGGCGGCAGCTGGTCATTGCGCAGGAACGCGGTGGCGGCCCGGAGTTCGTGGATCACCAGTTTGAGCCACAGTTCGGTTGTCTGGTGTTGCACGATGAACAGCAACTCGTCGTGGTGCTCTGGCGTGCTCACCGGACGTTGCGCTGACAACAGGGTATCGAGGTCGAGATAGGAGCCGTAACTCATCTTTTGCTGAAAATCAGTGACGATCTCAGGCTCGAAATCACGGGTGTTGTTCTCGACTGACATCGGGCTCCGTCTTCTGATCAGGGCAAATAGGTGAGGCGGTGCCCTGATCCGCTCACTGAATTGTCGACTGTCGGACCGAACGGTGCAAGGTGACTCACACCTTCTCAGGTAAGTGGAGGGATTCCTCCGAAGTCTGGGAGGTGGAACACGTACAATCGAGTCCATGACTTCGTCAGATAAGCCTCAGAATGAGGCCTCGCACCCCCGACGACGCGATGCCAGGCAGAACCGTGAGCGGCTGCTTGCCGAAGCCCGCGAGCTCTTCGCGACGAATGGCGTCGATGCGTCGCTGGAAGAGGTCGCCCGCCGATCAGGTGTTGGAGTTGCGACGCTGTACCGCAATTTTCCGACACGGGATGACCTCATCCGCGCCCTCTACGACCTGGCGCTCGCCGAACTCCTGACGGCCAAAGACGAGATCCTGGCTGCGCCTACGGCGTGGGACGGCATCGTGATTTTCATGGAGCGAACCTCGGAGTGGCTGGTGGCCGACCCGTCACTTCCCTCTATCCTGCAGCGGATGGCGGCCATCGATCCGTCCTATCGCCCATCTGCCGCTTTAGAGGGCACCATCGCCTCACTGGTCAAGCAGGCCATCAGTGATGGCGATCTGCGCCCGGGTATCGACGGGGTCGACCTGGCTGTCCTCACGACGATGGTGGGCTCGCTCGGTCGCGCCGGCTCGGACTTTGCCGGGCAATGGCGCCGCCAGTTGGCGATCGCCATCGACGGGCTTCGTGCTGTCGATTCGAAGCGACCGAAGCTTCCCGGGCGGCCGAGGAAGGTCGACGACTCCTCGGCGCACGGGTTGTCCCGTCGTGCGCGCCGCGGGTCAGAAAACGACTCAGGAACCGCGGCCAAGACGGCCGACTCCGCAAAGTCGGCCGCTACGGACAAGCCGGCCGACACAGGCAAACGGGCCGACACAGGCAAGTCGGCCGATACGGGCAAGCCAGGCGAGTCGCGGAAGCCCGGTGACTCTGCGAAGTCTGGTGATTCAAGCAAGGCCGGCGACTCCAAGAAGTAGCCGGCGAATGCCTGTTTCTGCCGCTTAGGCGCTGCGGACGGACACGCGGTTCGCCCACGGGTCGTCGAAGCTGATGTTGACACCATCGTTGCGGGTTTGCACGCCGAAGTGCGACATCCGCTCGTCGAGAGCCCCCAGGTCGTCTGCTGTCGGAACGACGATGTCGACGTTGCCCAGGCCGAGTGCCAGGCGACGTTTGCCGGCGCCGGCACTATTCCAGGTGTTCATCGCCATGTGGTGGTGGTAACCGCCGGCTGAGACGAACAGGGCCTGGCTGCCGAAATTGGCGGTGGCCTCGAACCCCAGTCGGTTTACATAGAACTCGCGAGCGCTGTCTACGTCACCGACCGACAGGTGCACGTGGCCGACGACCGCGTTTCCGTTGCTCGGATCGGTGAGGCCCTGGTCGGTGAGGTGCTCCTGGATGAACCCGTTCGGGTCGAGGTAGAGCGTTGCCATCTCGACTTCGCCGTGTGTCCAGCTCCAGCTACTGCGGTCGCGGTCCCAGTACAGCTCGATGCCGTTGCCCTCTGGATCGGTGAAGTAGAAGGCCTGACTGACGAGGTGGTCGGCGCTGCCGGTGAAGGTGCCGGGGAACTTCGTCGCAACCGAGTATGTGGCAGCGGCCAGCTGCGCCTGGGTGTCGAAGAGGATCGCCGTGTGGAAGAGGCCAGCGGCGCGCGGCTCTGCGGCTGCGAGCTCTGGGGCGTGCTGCAGGATGACGATGGGAGTGGCGCCCCGGCCGAGAATGGCGACGGGGCCATCGTGGCTGAGCACGGTGAGAGTTACGGCGTCGCGGTAATACGCGATCATGGCGTCGAGATTTCCGACACGCAGGGTCACGGCTCCCATGCCGGTGTCGGCTGCAAGAAGGTCTGAGGATGAAAGAGTCACATCGGGGGAAACATAGTTGAAGCCTCAACTATTCCGGCGGTGCGATATTTCATCTGGGGTCGCCCGATTTTGCGAGTGCCCGGGCGTCCGGACTAGCGAAAATGGGCGACCCATGATCACGAGACGCGCCGTCCAGTTGAGGCGGGAGGAGGGTTCGGCTGCGCGTCAGGCGGAGGTCAGACGCTCGAGCAGTTCGCGATAGCGGGCAGCGGTGCGCTCGACGATGTCCGCGGGCAGCAGCGGCGGAGTGCCGGTCTGGTCCCAGTTCGCGGCCAGCCAGTCGCGCACGATCTGCTTGTCGAAGCTGGCCATCCGCTGCTCTGGGGTCGTGCCTGCCGCCCAGGCTTCTGCATCCCAGTAGCGGCTGGAATCGCTGGTGAGCACCTCGTCGCCGAGGGTGAGCTGGCCGTTTTCACGGTCGGCACCGAATTCGAACTTGGTGTCGGCCAGGATCACGCCAGAACGCTCAGCGATAGCGGATGCCGTACGGAAGATTGACAGGGAGGCATCACGGAGGGCTGTGGCGACATCCGCCCCGACCAGCTCAATGGTGCGCTCGAACGAGATGTTTTCGTCGTGCTCGCCCTGCGGTGCCTTCCAGGCCGGCGTGTAGATGGGCTCAGGCAAGCGGTCGCCGTTCTGCAGGCCGGCGGGCAGCGCGATGCCGCACACTGTCTGGCTCTGCTGGTATTCCTTCCAGCCGGAGCCGGTGAGGTAACCGCGCACCACGCACTCGACCGGGTACATGTCGAGGTTCTTGCAGAGCATGGCGCGCCCGGCGACGGCTGCTGGAATGAGGCTGGTCTCTGCGTGCTCAAGCGTGTGGTCGGGCAGCAGGTGGTTGGGCACGGTGTCCAGCTGGTCGAACCACCACAGGCTGAGGGTGGTGAGCAGCTCGCCCTTGCCGGGGATGCCAGGCTCGAGTGCGAAGTCGAATGCGCTCACGCGGTCGCTGGCCACAACGAGCAGTCGCTCGGTGGTCGCCAGGTCGGCGGCATCCTCGGGTATATAGAGGTCGCGGACCTTGCCGGAGTAGGCGCGCGTCCAGCTGGGCAGGGTGGTGAGGTCGAAGGTGTCGGCAGCGTCGGCAGCGGATGCGTCGACCCGTGCGGCGATGTCGGTGCGGAACTGCGCACCCTCAAGCGTGACCTTTGCCAGCGCCTCATAGGCACGGGCCCTGGCCTGACCGAAGTCCTCGCCTACGGCGACGACGTTGAGTACGCGACCGCCGGTCGCGATCAGCTCGTCGCCGGAAAGCGCCGTCGCGGCGTGCGCCACGGTGACACCATCAACGGCGGTTGCCGCATCGAGGCCGAAGATCGGGCGGCCGGTGACGGGGGTCTCCGGATACTTCTCGCTGGCGAGCACGATGGTGACGGCGACATCCGCTGAGAAGACCGGGCGCGGCTCGGAGACGAGCTCGCCGAGCGATGCCGCAAGTAGCAGCTGCGAGAGCGGGGTGACCAGGCGGGGCAGCACGACCTGGGTCTCTGGATCGCCGAAGCGGGCGTTGAACTCGATGACGCGTATGCCGGCCTTGGTCAGGATGAGTCCGCAGTAGAGCAGCCCGATGAACGGGGTGCCTTCGCGCTCGAGCTGGCGCACTGTCGGCAGGGCAATGGTCTCGCTGACCTCGTCGACGAAGTCTGCTTCGCTGCCAAACTGCTCATCGAGCCACGGCAGCGGGGAGTACGCACCCATTCCGCCGGTGTTGGGACCGGCGTCGCCATCGCCGAGGCGCTTGTAGTCCTGGGCGGGGGAGAGCGGCAACACGTTGTGGCCGTCGGCGAGGAAGAACAGTGACACTTCCTGGCCGTCGAGGAACTCTTCGACCAGCACACTGCCGTGCTGCAGCCAGAACTCGGCGTGCGCGTGGGCTGCGGCGTGGTCCTCGGTGACGAGGACACCCTTGCCCGCGGCCAGACCGTCGGCCTTCACCACGTATGGGGCGCCGAATTGGGTGAGGGCGGCATCCGCTTCGGCGAGCGTGCCCGCGCGGACTGCGCGACCGGTGGGAACGCCGGCATCGTCCATGATGCGCTTGGCGAATGTCTTGCTGCCTTCAAGTGCAGCGGCGGCCTTGCCCGGCCCGAAGACGGGGATACCGCGGGTGCGGAGCGCATCGGCGACGCCCGCGACGAGGGGTGCCTCCGGGCCGACGACGACGAGGTCGATGCCGTGTGCGATGGCGTAGTTGGTGACGACGTCGGGATCGTTGGCGTCGAGCGCAACCACGGGCACATCAGCGGCAATGCCGGCGTTGCCGGGTGCTGCGACGATGTCGTGGCGGGGCTCCTCGCGGAGCAAAGCAGTGATGATGGCGTGCTCGCGAGCACCGGAGCCGAGGACCAGAATTTTCACAGCTTCAGGTTAGCGGACGGGCCCTGCAGCAGGATCCGCGCAGTACCTGATTGCATCCAACCCGCACAAGGCGCGCAGAACGAGGGGAGCAAGCGGGTGGGAGGATAGGGGATATGGGTAGGGCACGAATCGACGATGCAGCCGGCATGGCCGCGGTGCGCAGCTGGGCGACGGATCCCGCAGCAGCGAGCAGGGACATCCGAGCGATGGCTGTGCGATACACCCTGCAGTTATTGGCCGAGCAGGCCGAGGGCAACACTCTTGAGGTGCGGGTGCCGCCGTTTGGCGCCGTGCAGTGCATCGAAGGCCCCCGGCACACCCGCGGAACCCCGCCGAACGTCGTCGAAATGGATGCCGCCACCTGGCTCGCCGTCGCGACGGGCACGTTGAGTTGGGCTGACGGCCTGGCCGCCGGTGCCATCCATGCATCTGGCCAGCGCGCCGACCTGACGGGGTACGTTCCGATCGTCTGACCGGTTCCGATCGTCTGACCGCCGTGCGGATCAGCCGATGATTGCCTGAACCTCGTCCAGCGTCGGCATCGACGTCGTCGCTCCCGCACGAGTGACGGCGATGGATGACGCAACAGTTGCCCAACGCACAGCCTCGATCATGTCGGCCTCACTGATCTGTGTGCCGGTGTCGAGCGTCGCGAGGCGGGCGACGAGTGCGCCGACAAAGGTGTCACCTGCCGCTGTCGTGTCGACGGCCTTCACGGGGCGTGCCGGCGCGAGTCCGAGTACGGTGCCGTCGTGTGCGACGACTGAGCCTTCGGAGCCCAGGGTGACGATGGCCCAGGTCTGCCTGGCGCTCAGTACTTCTGCTGCGCGAACCGGGTCGGCTTCGCCGGTGAGCTCGATCGCCTCGATCTGATTGGGCACGACCAGGTCGACGGATGCCAGGAATCCATCGGGGAGTGGCATCACCGGCGCGGGGGTCAGCACGGTGAAGACTCCGGCATCCTTGGCCACGGCGATCGCCTCGACAAGCACAGAAAGCGGGAGCTCGCACTGCATCACCAGGAACGCTGATGCCTCGATCGTTGACCGCTGCTCGTCGGTGAGCGCCGTCACCGTCATGTTCGCTCCCGAGACGACAACGATCGAGTTCTCACCGGAGTCGACGACTGAGATGTGCGCTGTTCCGGTGGGAGCGCTCACGGTAGCCAGCCCTGCGACGCCGAGTCCTTCGCTGGTGAGCAGCTCGCGCAACTGGGTACCGTAGCCATCGTGGCCGACAGCTCCAAGGAACTCGACGTTGCCCCCGATCCGCGCAGCGGCGACGGCCTGGTTCAGGCCCTTGCCGCCGGGAACTGTGGTGAAGTCGGTGCCGAACATCGTCTCGCCCGGCTTGGGGAGTCGAGGCTGACGCACGACGAGGTCCATGTTGGCGCTTCCGAGCACCGCAATTTTATTCACGCCCATAGTCTGGCATCCGCTCGCACCTACTCGCCGGTACGCACCGGCAGGATGATCGGCGTTCCCGTTGTCGGATGCATGAGTACCTCGACGGGGTGTCGGTACACCGCGCTGATCCGTTCAGCCGTGAGCACATCAACCGGCGTGCCCGTCGCCACGACCTGACCCCGTTCAAGCAGGGTGATTCGATCAGACCACGCGGCGGCGAGGGTGAGGTCGTGTAAGACGACGACGACCGCATCGCCGGCTTGGGCTCGTTCACGGGCCAGCTGGAGCACGGCTTCCTGATGCCCGAGATCGAGCGCTGCTGTCGGTTCGTCGAGCAGGAGAATGCCGGTCTGCTGCGCAAGCACTCGGGCGAACGCGGTTCGCGCGCTCTCTCCGCCAGAGAGCGACGGGATGCGCCTGTCGGCCAGGTGTTCGATATCGGTCGCGGCGAGGGACGCGGCCACGACGTCCTCGTCGTCGTCTTCCCTGGGTGAGCGTGCCCACGGGGTGCGCCCCATTTCTACAACCTGACGCACGCTGAAGGGGAAGAAGACCGAGTGGTCCTGCAGGAGGACTGCGCGTTCACGGGCAAGCTGGCGCACGGACCACTCGGAGAGCTCCTTGCCGGAGATCCGTACGGTGCCGGATGTGACGTTCTGGTCGCCGGCGATGACACCGAGCAGGGTCGACTTGCCTGCTCCATTGGGGCCGATCAGGGCATGGAGCTGACCGGGGTGCGCGGCGAATGCCACGTCGGAGAGGATGCGATGGCCCTCGATGTCGACGGTCACGGCATCCGTCTCGATGGCGGGTGTGCGTCCTGCTGCATTCGTGGCGCTGGGTTCGGTCAGGGACTCGATACGCATCATGCCCACCCTCCCTCGCGGCGCCGGGTACGTCGAAGCAGCCAGAAGAAGAAGGGACCCCCGACCAGAGACGTCAGCATGCCGATCGGCAGATCAGCCATCGGAACCGCAGTACGCGCAACGAGGTCGGCCGTGACAAGCAGCAAAGCGCCACCGAGCACGCTGGCGATCAGAAGCGGCAGATGGGCAGGCCCGATGATCATCCGCATGAGGTGGGGAATCACCAGGCCCACAAAACCGATGATTCCCGCGAACGATACCGCCGCACAGACGAGTATGGCCACGACGACGATCACGATGATGCGCACCAGTTCGACGTTCACGCCGAGGTGGCGGGCGCTGCGCTCCCCGAGGGCAAAGAGGTCGAGCGTGCGAGCCAGCATGAACGCGACGACGAGTCCGATGACGACCAGCGGCAGAATCACTCCGACCTGCTGCCAGCGTGCACCGTTCAGGCTGCCCAACTGCCAGAACACGATCTGTTCACGTGCTGCCGTGTCACCAAGAAAGGTGAGGAGGGCAAGGCCTGCACCCGCGACGGCGTTGACAGCGATTCCGGTGAGCACGAGCGTGACGATCTCGGTACGCCCGTTCGAGCGACTCGTCAGATAGATCACCAGCGTGGTGGCCAGTCCGGTGACGAAAGCCGTGACAGCGATGGTCCACTCGCCGAGGAACGACCAGCCGAGCACGATGGTCAGGGCTGCGCCCAACGCCGCCCCTGACGAGACTCCGACAACACTTGGTTCGGCGAGAGGGTTGCCGAAGATCGCCTGCATGAGCGTGCCTGCTGCGGCCAGCGCTGCACCGATCAGCAGGGCCATGACGATCCGGGGAAAGCGGATGGTCCACAGCGCGGCATCCGTCAGCGTTGTGTCGACGCCTGGTTCGGTATCGAATCCGAGTGCGCGACCGATCGATGCGATCACGCCGCTGGGAGAGACGCCGACCTGTCCGCTGCCGGCGGCGAGCACCACGACGGCGCCGAGACCGATGCTGAGGCCGGCAAACAGCAGAGTGCGACGGCGGGTGAGTCGACCCCGAGTAGACGGATCCCGATTGGCGGATGCGCTCCGCAGTGGAGTGTGAGAGCGCCCGGTCTGGGTGGCTGTCATGGCGCGCTGGGCGCGTAGAGGGCGCGAGCCAGGGAGTCCAGCACCTCGGGAGTGCGCGGTCCGAACGCGAGTACGGCGTCGGCGGCCATGTCGACGATGCGGCGGTTGACACCGGCAGGGGTTGCAGCGATCGCCGGAACTGCCTCGAGGAGACCGTCGACACCACCGACGGATTCGAGTCCGCTCGTCATGACAAGCAGCACGTCGGGCGAGGCAGCCACGAGTGCCTCGGCGGTGAGTGGCTTCATGCCCTGCCACCCGATTTCGGTGGCGACGTCGACGCCGCCCAGGCTGTTGATGAGTGAGTCCGCGCCGGATTCCGCACCGAAAATGTAATAGATGCTTGATGCCCCGCGCAGGTAGAGAAACAGGATGCGGGGACGGGCTGCAGGATCGGACGGCGCGAGCTCGGCGATGTCGGCGATTACGACATCCGTTTCGGCACTGAGCTGCTCGGTCAATTCCTGCCCGGCTTCTGGCACCCCGAGCGCAGTGGCTACCTGGGCAATGAGCGCCCCGTTGTCTTCGACGCTGCGGTCGTCGGTGACGACGACGATCGGAATCCCGGCCTCGCGTAGCTGGGCGAGTACGTCGCGGGATCCGACGGTGCGGTCGGTCACGATGACGGTGGGGGCGAGCGCGATCACTGCTTCTGCCGCTAGCTCGTGGCCATTCTGAGTAATGAGCGGCAAATCAGCTGCCTCGGGAAAATCGGTCGTTGCGTCGCGCGCAACGACGCGGTCGCCGAGTCCGAGCGCAAAGACCGTGGCCGCCAGCGTGCCTGATCGATCGACAGCGATGATGCGGTCGGCACTGGTCACCGTGACGCTCAGGCCGTCGTTGTCGGTAACCGTGACGGGAAGCGCCGGGATGGGGGTGTTCGATACCGGCCTGATCGTGTGCGTCGTCAGGCAGGCCGTTGATTCGCCGGTTATCGCCTTGGGGGTATCCGTCACGGTGAGCTTCGTCAACGGGATTTCGGCACCGGGGCACGGTGCAACAACAGCGTCTGCGGCGTCGGCTGACACGGTCGACGGTGCGCAACCGGCGACGGATGCGACAACAATGACACTGAGCATGGCGCCGGTCAGACGGCGAAAAATGGGAGTGAGGGACACAAGAAATTAGGTTAGCCTATCCTGAGCTTGACAGTGATCTCGGGATGCCTCTACGGTTAGGTTTGCCTCGCCTAAGTTGGCCAGGCCGCCCTCGTTCAGGTTCTCGCAGCGTGCTATTGCTCTCCGACTGGAAAAACTCCATGTGGTGCGCCATGCAGCGTGCGCGAACTTCACCATGTCTGGAGTTCTCGTTCAATGAGTCATGCCTCCCCGCCGGCTGGCCGGTTCCGCATCTTCGTCGCGACACTTGTTGTCGGACTTCTCGTTGGTGGAGCTTCGGCTGTCACCGCAACTCCTGCGCTCGCCGCCGATACCACGACGGCCCCGACCGTGACCGTGTCAGAGGCGCCGGCTGGCGGCGGTGACGTCACTGTCACCGGATCTGGCTTCTTCGTAGCGGCACCCGGCATCTACCTGTCACTTGGCGCTGCCGGCCTGGCTGGCTTCTACGCTGGATCCCAGAGCCTGATCGGCGAAACCGCCGTGATCACGCCGGAGACGGACGGTACATTCACCCGGACGATGAGCGTTCCAGCGGCCACCGAGAGCGGTTTCGCGTTCTACACCTCGAAGGCGCACGGGGCCGGGTTGACCGACCCCAGCATGGACACGATCACTGCTGTGACGTTTGCTGCTGCCCCCGAGCCGACGCCGGAGCCGACGCCGGAACCCACACCGGAGCCCACCACGGAGCCGACTCCGGAACCCACCACGGAGCCGGTGCCTGCTGTTCCGACGGTGACCGTGTCGAAGACGTCTGGTTTGGATGCTGCGGGTGAGACGGTGACTGTGCGTGGCACTGGTTTTGTGGCGTCTGCTCCGGCGACGTCTGGTGCGCGTCCGCCGCTTGCTGGTGCGTTCACGGGCACGTATGTCGTGTTCGGTAAGTTCGCTGATTCCTGGCAGCCCTCAGCCGGCGCTGCGTCTTCGACGCGCGTGACGGGCGATACGAAGTGGGCTGTTCCGGCCGAGAGCATGGCGACAATCGGTGGTGCTTCTGCTGGTGCTGCGTTGTTGAATGCTGATGGCACCTTCGAGGTGACGTTGACCGTGAAGACTGGTTTCGATAAGGAGCCGGCGACGGGCAACTACGGCATTTACACGTATCCGGGTGGTGGCGCGAAGTATGCGCCGTTCGAAACGGTGACACCGATCACGTTCGCATCTGTCACCCCGGAGCCAACGCCGGAGCCGACCCCGGAGCCGACCCCGACCACAACGCCTGAGCCTCCTGCAGCAGTCGGGTCACTCGGCTGGGGTGTGAGCAAGGCGTTCCGCGACTACATCACCGGACCGATCGCACACGGATCCATCACGGTTTCCGGCAGCGCGACCCAGCGAGTCGACGGCACATTCAGCTTCGTCCAATCAGGTGGCGACTTCGATGCCTCCGCGATGACGGGCACGGTGAAGTACTCGGGGACTGTGCGCTTTGTCGGTCACGACGGCGCACTTGACCTGTCATTCGCCAACCCGTCGATTCGCTTCGACTCGCCGACCACGGCAACTCTTGTGGTCTTCATCAATGGCAAGACGGTTGATTTCGCCACCATCTCGCTCACCACGACCAGCCAGAGCCGCGTCGGCACCGCCAGCGCATTCACCCTGGCCGCAGTGGGCCGCGCTGCCGCACCCGTTGCATTCTCGCTTGCTGGTGCACAGGTCGTGCTCACGGCTGCCGGAGCCGTGGCATTCCAGGGCTTCTACCCTGCTGGCACAACACTGGATGCGATCGACCTCGCTGTGGGAACCCCGAGTGTGACGCCCGACCCGACCCCAACGCCGACCCCGGTCGACCCGACCCCGACCCCGACGCCGAAGCCGACTCCGGCGCCAACACCGGCTCCTGCACCGGCAGGCACGGGCAGCCAGGTCGCGACCGGATCGCTCAGCTGGGGCGTGAGCCCGTCATTCCGGAGTTACATCAGCAAGCTTCCTGACGGCAGTATCTCGGTCTCCGGCGGGGCAACGGCAAATGACGGCACGTACCGATTCGGTCAGTCAGGTGGCAGCTACGACGCCGACTCGCAAACCGGCGAAGGAAACTATGCCGGAGCTGTGCGATTCATCGGTCACTCCGGTGTGCTCGACCTCACCTTCTCGTCGCCGTCGGTGCGCATCGAGTCCGCGGGTCGGGGCACGCTCGTCGTGACGGTCAACGGCAGTCGAGTTGACCTTGGGACGGTAAACCTCCAGAGTGTCGGCGGCACCATGCGTGACGGAGCGTTCACCGTCACCAATGCGCCTGTCGCCCTGACCTCGGCGGGCGCGAATGCGTTCAACAATTTCTACGGGGCCGGAGAGACTCTGGCTCCAGTGAGCTTCACGATCGGCGCTGTCGGCGCAGCCCCTGCGGGCGCGACGGGTACAGTTTCGACGGCATCCTTCGTGACAACAGTGCCCGTCCAGACACAGGCCACCGTCACGGCGGCCGCAGGCTGCACCGTTTCTGCCGCATCGCTCGACTGGGGCTTCAAGGAAGGCTTCCGCAGCTACCTGACCAGTGCGACGGCGAACGGTGACTGGGAACTCGGCGCTGGAACGACATACGCCAACGGTCAGTTCTCCTGGACAGGAGGAACAGGCGGGTTCGATTCCGCAGCGCAGACCGGTCTGATCGAGTTCGCGGGCGGCGTGCGCTTCACGGGACACGAGGGAATCCTCGACACAACGATCACCAATCCGCGCATCGAGTTCGTTGACGCGTCGACCGGCTACCTGGTCGTCGACGTCGCCGGAAACACCCAAATGGGCGAACCGGTGAATGCACAAGATGTGCGCTTCGTGCAGCTCGATCTGGCAGCATCCGCGCCGGTCATCGAGGGCTCGGACTCGGCGCAGACGGTCACCCTAACTGCTGTTCCGGCAACACTCACCGACGCGGGGTCGGCGGCATTCGGTACATACCCGGCCGGCGAGACCTTCGATGCCGTCTCGGCCAGCTTCGTGCTGGATGCGGCCTGCGCCGACGCCGACGCCGTACTGACCGTCGAAGAGAGTGCAACACAGGCGGGCGCGACTGCCGTCGACCAGACGTCGTCGACCAACCCGATCAGTTGGGTTCTCTGGGTGATCATCGCGATCCTGCTTGCCGCCGTCATCGTGCTGCTTGTCATGCTTCGCCGTCGGGTTGTCGCTTCGCGCTAGCCCGCTGCTGGTCCAACACGCCGCCCCGATCTTTCCCTCAACAGAGGGAGAGGCCGGGGCAGTGTTGTATCCGCTGGGAAGCGGATGAGACGGCGTCGCTTGCGAGTTGGCCCATGCGACAATAGAGACGTGAGTTCCACAGAACAGCCAGCACTGCCCGACCCGAGCGATCGGCCGGTCATTCCCGTCGAAGCACCAGACGAGATTCTTCTCGAGGAAGCAACGACGAAGGTGCACCGCGCGCCGCGGTACACGAACTTCATGCTGCTCGGTGCAATCGTCGGTGTCATCTGCGCTCTCGTGCTCACCTTCGCGTTCCCGGAGAACCCGGTTTACGACCGCGGACAGGTCTTCGGCTTCCTTGTTCTCGCCTGCATCGCCATCGGCGTTGCCCTCGGTTGTGTTTTTGCGCTCGTACTCGATCGCATCCTCAGCAAAAAAGCAGCAACAGTCGTCATCGACAGGGTTGGCACCCAGCCGCCAGTCGTCCCGACCCACGATGCTGCTTCAGATTCCCCCGTTTTCAACGAGAAATCAGAGTAAAGGAGCAGCTCCTTGGCCAGTGGCGACGGACTGTTAAACCACGATCTACTCCCAGGTGAGAAGGGGCCACAGGATGCATGTGGCGTCTTCGGTGTCTGGGCCCCCGGCGAGGAAGTAGCCAAGCTCAGCTACTTCGGGCTGTACGCGCTGCAGCACCGCGGTCAGGAGTCGGCTGGTATCGCTACGAGCGATGGCAACAAAATTCTCATTTACAAAGACATGGGCCTCGTGTCACAGGTCTTCAATGAGAGCGCACTCAATACTCTCGTCGGACACATCGCTGTCGGGCACACGCGCTACTCGACGACAGGCTCATCGAGCTGGCAGAACGCGCAACCCACACTCGGTCGCACGAGCAGCGGCACCGTTGCCCTCGGCCACAACGGAAACCTCACCAACACCGCAGAGCTGATGCAGCTGGTGCACGAACGCTATCCCGAAACTGATGGCGAACTTGCCCGTGGCAACACCACGGACACCGCCGTCATCACCGCCCTGCTCACGGGTGATCTTGACCACACCCTCGAAGCCACAGCACTTGAGGTACTGCCGCGCCTGCGCGGTGCGTACTGCCTCGTGTTCATGGACGAGACGACGTTGTACGCAGCACGCGACCCCCAGGGCGTTCGTCCGCTGGTGCTCGGTCGTCTCGAACGTGGTTGGGTCGTCGCATCCGAGACCGCAGCACTCGACATCGTCGGTGCCAGCTTCGTGCGTGAGGTCGAGCCTGGCGAACTCATCACCATCGACGAAGACGGCCTGCGCACTCAGCGTTTTGCCGAGTCGAAGCCAGCCGGATGCGTTTTCGAGTACGTCTACCTCGCACGTCCAGACACCAGTATCGCCGGTCGTGGAGTGCACGAAGCTCGCGTCGAGATGGGTCGCAAGCTCGCGGCCGAACATCCGGTCGAAGCGGATCTCGTGATCCCGACGCCGGAATCTGGTACCCCGGCAGCCATCGGCTACGCCCAGGCATCCGGTATCCCGTTCGGTCAGGGACTGGTCAAGAACTCCTACGTCGGACGTACCTTCATCCAGCCGTCTGAAACCATCCGTCAGCGGGGCATCAAGCTCAAGCTGAACCCGCTCAAAGAGGTCATCAAGGGCAAGCGCCTGATTGTCGTCGACGACTCGATCGTGCGCGGTAACACCCAGCGCGCGCTGGTCAGCATGTTGCGCGAGGCCGGAGCCGCCGAGGTGCACGTGCGTATCTCAAGCCCACCCATTACCTGGCCCTGCTTCTACGGCATCGACTTCGCCTCGCGCGCCGAACTCATCGCAACCGGCCTCGGCGTCGACGAAGTGCGACAGGCGATCGGCGCCGATTCGCTCGGCTACCTGTCAGAAGACGGCATGATCGAGTCGACCGAACAGCCGCGTGAGCGTCTGTGCACCGCCTGTTTCACGGGCAAGTACCCGATCCCACTGCCAGAGGCCCAGCACCTCGGCAAGAACCTGCTCGAGCGTGAGACAGCGTCCAACGGATGCGACCCAGGCCCCGACGCAGAATTTGAAAGTGTCCTCGAGGTGGATATGCCCCTCGAACCCGCAGTGAACCAGCAGGGTAAGCCTTCATTCGGAGACCCGGGAAGACAGGAATGAGCAACGCTTCTTACGCAGCAGCAGGAGTCGACACCGCAGCAGGTGACCTGGCCGTCGAATTGATGAAGGCTGCAGTCTCACGCACCCACGGCCCTGAGGTGCAGGGTGGCGTCGGTGGATTTGCCGGACTCTACGACGTGTCTTTTCTCACCAGCTTCAAGAAGCCGCTGCTGGCGACATCCACTGACGGCGTCGGCACGAAGGTCGCCATCGCGCAGGCCATCGACAAGCACGACACCATCGGTCAGGATCTCGTCGGCATGGTGGTCGACGACATCATCGTTGTCGGCGCGCGCCCACTGTTCATGACCGACTACATCGCCTGCGGCAAGGTTGTGCCTGAGCGCATCGCCTCGATCGTCGAAGGCATCGCCAAGGCGTGTGCGGCAACCGGAACCGCGCTTGTCGGCGGCGAGACGGCCGAACACCCCGGTCTGCTGGGCCCTGACGACTATGACGTTGCCGGCGCGGCCACGGGTGTTGTCGAAGCCGATCAGGTGCTCGGTGCAGAACGTGTCAGGCACGGCGACGTCGTTATCGCCATGGAATCGTCCGGTCTGCATTCCAACGGATACTCGTTGGTTCGTCACATCCTGGCCGGCCGCGGCATCGGGTACACCGATACCTCAGCCGAACTCGGCGGTGTCGTCGGCGAGGTTCTGCTCACGCCCACCCGCCTCTACACCGCGCCGCTGCTCGGCGTGCTCACCGACCCCGAACTGGCCGGAGCTGTACATTCTCTCAGCCACGTCACAGGTGGCGGCATCGCGGCGAACCTCGCTCGCGTACTTCCGCTCGGCTCCTGGGTCGAGGTCGAACGGTCGACGTGGTCGCCCGCACCCGTCTTCCGTGTGCTCAGCGACATGGCCGGGTCTACTTTGGAGAGCTCAGAAGGCACCTGGAACCTCGGCGTTGGCATGTTCGCCGTCGTCGCACCGGATGCCGCGTCATCGGTCATCGCCCGTCTCAGCTCAGACGGCATCCCGTCCTGGGTCGTCGGCCGCGTCTCGACATCCGCTCACGACGCGACGGGTTTTGAGCAGGGTGCCAAGGGCGTTAACGGCGGCGCTGTTCGTCTCGTTGGCTCGTACGCGAACTAATTGCGACTGAGTCGACAGCCGTCACCCCGAACTGATTGTGCGCAGCACGAAAGAAGCCCCCGAGCAATCGGGGGCTTCTTTCATGAACGTTGAACCTGCGGTTGCTCCAGTTGGAGCCGCGTGTTTCAGCGTCGCTCAAGGCTGCCGCGGGCTCACAGGAGCATCCGTAGCTGAACTACCTCGCGACGAGAACGCCACGCGGTTGGAGCATGAACAAAGTCCTACGCGCGCTTTTGTTCGTCTTCAGTCGCATAGTGATCGACGTACTCATCGGACTGGTCCGTGGGTTCGCCGTCGTACTCCGGCCACTTGGCCAGATCTTCGTCCAGGCGCGGGTCATCATGCGAGTGACCCGTGAGTTCGCGCTCGAGCGCGTTGTAGTTGGTGTCGGGACTGAAATACTTGAGCTCCCGAGCGACCTTGGTGTGCTTTGCTTTTTGACGGCCGCGCCCCATGCGAGACCCCCTTACGATGCCAGGCCGAGTGAGCGATGAGTCACCCGGGATTTACCGAACAGACAGAGTGAAAACTAGCCGCTAGTTTAGCATGGTGGGCCTGATACCCCGCTGACGTGCCTCACAGGCACAACTGGTGAAATGCTGACGTGCTCAACGGGCGCAATTTGTGAAACGAGGTGTGATGGCGAACGACTCGACTGTGCCTGTCGTTCTCATCGGCGCCGGGCAGGCCGGCCTTGCTGTCGCCTACTATCTGCGCAGGTTTGAACTCGTTGCCGGGCGCGACTTTGTCATCTTCGATCGCGGGCCGGATGCCGGCGGGGCATGGCAGCATCGCTGGGAGGCATTGCGCCTCGGTACGGCGCACAGGGTGCACGACCTGCCCGGTATGAGTGAGCTGGGCCTGAGCTTTGACACCGCTGACCGCACCCTCGCAGCCAGGGATGTCGTCGCCGACTACTACCGCCGCTACGAAGAGCACTTTGAGCTGAACGTCATTCGACCGGTGACAGTGACGTCGGTGTTCGACCGGCGCACCGATCTTGTGGTGGCCACCCACTCTCCTGCCCACGGTGAGCGGGAGACCATGGCGAAGCTGCTGGTGAATGCGACAGGCAGCTGGGGCTCTCCCTTCATTCCGTATTACCCCGGTGCTCAGACATTCGCCGGGCGTCATCTACACACGGCGAACTACGTTTCGGCTGACGAATTCGCCGGCCAGCGAGTTGTTGTCGTCGGCGGTGGCACCTCGGCGATTGGATTCATGCTTGAACTGGAGAACGTGGCCGCCGAGCTCACGTGGGCATCTCGGCGTCCTATCGACTGGGTGCATACCGAAGAACTCGATCTCGAGGGCGCCTCTGCGGCCGTAGCCATGCAGGACGAAGCTGCCCGTTCGGGCCGTGCGCTGCCCAGTATCGTGAGCGGCACAGGCGTGCCGGTGAGTCGGCGTATCTCGGCAGGAATCGAGCGAGGGCTGCTCGTTGCCAGGCCAATGTTCGCCGCCATTGAGCCGGGTGGGGTGCGCTGGGATGATGGCAGCTTCACCGAAGCGGATGCCATCATCTGGGCATCCGGTTTTCGGCCAGAGCTTCGCCACCTGGCCGCGTTGAAGCTGCGCGAGAAGGCTGGTGGAATCACGGTGGGCGCCGGGGCATCCTGGTCTGACCCCCGTATATTCCTGGCGGGCTATGGGCCTCAAGCCAGTACCGTCGGGGCGAGTCGTGCTGGGCGGATGATCGCCAGACAGGTCATGGCGCTGCTCTAGGCCATTAAGTTTCATAAGTGAGGGAGCCATCGTGTCTGAGGAACTTCGCAGTGATGACCTGCTCGAGCGTCTCCTGGTTCAGGCGCGTCGTGCTCACGACATGTATCGCTCGTCGATCGACCCGGCGGCGTCCCTGGCTGCCCACCGCCAGGTCACCGAGTTCGTCGAGAAGCACGGTGACGAAATCAGGGCGAAGTCAGAGCATCGCAGAGCGCAGCTCGACGTGGTCCCTGCGCTGACGGATCAGCTTCCGATCTTCAGCTACTGGGATTCACCATTGGATGAAGCGCCGCCGTTGGTTCGAGCGTGCCTGGCGCAGCTGCAGGCAGTGCACCCGGAGTCTCGGATCCTCAATAGGGAGTCGGTGGCTGAATTGGTTGACATCCCGCCGATTGTGGCCGAACGCCTGGCGAAGCTGCCTGCCCACTTCTCTGACTATCTGCGGGTATCGCTTCTGGAGAGCTACGGGGAATATGGGTGGATGCCACCTGCTTCGTGCCTCGTCCCCTCACGGAGTCGGTGCCACAGCTCCTGGAGGCCGGGCTGCTCTATCTGCGCTGGGGTGGCACCCAAATCTCGAACTGGTTCATCGCGGCAAGACGGGGCAACGCAGTGATCTCATTGCAGCGCGCCGCACTCGAGGCCTGGTGGGAAGACAACGGCACTCTGCCCGACTACTTCCTCTACCACCGCTTCTTCGAGGCCCTGCATGCCTCAGAAGCCATCGTCAAAGAAGAGTGGAAGGCAATGCCGAAGATCAGTACCATCCCGAGCCACTTCATGCAGTTGACGATGTTTCGCCCGTACGACGAGGAGGAGCTTGCTGTCGTGCTGCGGGCCGCGTTCGTGCAGAAGCTGAGCTACAAGTACGACCCGGAGTCAGTGCTTCCCGGCTCTGTGCTTGAACGTCTGATCGGCGGCACCCTGGGGACGGGTACCGCCGTCTGACGGACAGCACCCCCGTTCTGCTTTCTACTTGCGCTTCTTGCGACGGGATGCTGACTGACGCGATTGGGGCGGAGGGTTTCCGGACGTCGCGGGCTTGTGGGCGGTTGCGGTTGTGGCCGCAGCTGTCCGCGATGCCGCTGCTTGCTCGGCCGCGGCGGTCTCTGCTGCCTGAGCGGCGGGCGTGAGCGGCTTGCGCGGCACAGGACGCGGCGGGCGCACAGGCTCGCCTCTGCGGTCCTGGCCGGGGATGGGCCGTGATCGGCGACCGTAGATGAGCTCGGAGGAGTCGAGCAGCCACGGAACAAGTGCAATCGTGACGCCATGTACGAGCATCAGCTTCTGGCGGATCCGTCTGGCCTTGTGGTTGTGCAGGATGCCTTCCCACCAGTGCCCCACGATGAAGATCGGCGTGTAGACGGTGATGACCTCTGAGCCGTGCTCAAGCGTGCGGCCCTTGATGTAGCTGATGAGCGGCCAGCTGATGTCGCGGTACGGCGACTGCACGATGCGCAACGGCACCTGGATGTTCTGCTTCGCCCAATCCCTCTCGAGCTGCTTCGTCTCGTCGTCGTCGATGGAGACGTGGACGGCTTCGAGGCTCTCGTGACGGGCGGCGATGGCGTAGTCGAGTGCTTTGAGCACCGGCTTCTGCATCTTGCCGACGAGCACGATGGCGTGGTCGCCCTGCGAGCCGAACGTCGTGATCGGGTCTACCTCGATCTCCTTGGAGACATCACGGTAGTAACGATTGACGCCGAGCATCAGCACGAACAGGACGGGCATCAGGATGAAGACCAACCAAGCACCGTGCGTGAACTTCGTGATCGTGACGACGATGAGCACGACGCCGGTCAGTGCAGCGCCGAAGCCATTGATCGACAGGCTGCGGATGATCGATCCTCGGTTGGGTGGATCCGTCTTCAGTAGTCCGATCCAGTGCTTCACCATGCCGGTCTGGCCCAGGGTGAATGACACGAAAACGCCAATGATGTAGAGCTGGATCAGCACCGTCAGATTTGCCTGATAGACGATCAGGATGATGGATGCGGCCAGCGCCAGGATCAGCACACCGTTGGAGTAGATTAGGCGGTCGCCGCGGGTGTTCAGCGACTTCGGGGCGTAAGAATCGCGAGCGAGTACAGAGCCGAGCAGCGGGAATCCGTTGAAGGCAGTGTTCGCCGCCAAAAGCAGCACGGCAGCTGTCGCCGCCTGCAGCACGAAGAACAGAATCGTATTGTTGCCGAAGGTTGCGGCGGCCAGCTGGGCGATCAGACTGCGCTGCGGTGACGTGGCGCACTCGGCCCAACCGATCAGGTCGCAGGGATCCTCGGCGTAATGCACCTGAGAGATGAGTGCGAGCGCGGTGAGGCCGATGAACAGGACGACGGCAATTCCGCCCATCAGTACCAGGGTGGCCTGGGCATTCTTGATCTTCGGACGCTTGAAGGCGGGCACGCCATTCGCGATGGCCTCAACGCCGGTGAGCGCGCTGCATCCGCTGGCGAACGAGCGGAACAGCAGCAGGATGAACGCGGTCTGGGCGAGGTTCTGCGCCTCGACGGTGTAGCTCGCCGATTCAGCGA
Organism: Leifsonia sp. A12D58; assembly: GCF_047530025.1. NCBI lineage: Bacteria > Bacillati > Actinomycetota > Actinomycetes > Micrococcales > Microbacteriaceae > Leifsonia > Leifsonia sp. A12D58. Next base: position 33,190 of record NZ_JBLJAT010000009.1, read on the forward strand.
CGGGCGGATCGCCGATGGCCACCCTGAACAGCCCGACGACCACCAGCAGGAACGCGCTGGCAATGAAGAGGTAGGTAGGAATCGCGAATGCGGTGCTCGACTCCCGCACTCCGCGCAGGTTGACCGCGGCGAGCAGGATGACGAACATCACAGCAATTTCGACGCGGAACGAGGCGAGGGCGGGGAAGGCAGAGATGATGTTGTCGACGCCGCTGGCGACGGACACGACGACCGTCATCACGTAGTCGACAAGCAGGGCGGATGCGACCACCAGGCCGGCCTTCTCGCCGAGGTTTTTTGAGGCGACCTCGTAGTCGCCACCGCCAGACGGGTACGCCTTGATCAGCTGGCGATAGGACGCGACGACGACGAGCATGAGCACGACGACGGCAGCAGCGACCCAGGGCGCGAAGCTCAGAAATGCGAGCCCGCCGAGGGTCAGGATCATCAGGAGTTCCTGGGGCGCGTACGCGACACTCGACAGCGCATCGCTGGCAAAAATAGGGAGCGCAAGCCGCTTCGGCAGGAGTTGACCCTCCAGATGCTCGCTCGGAAGCGGGTCACCGATGATCCACCGCTTCGGATTGCGAGATTCTGGTACGGGGGTAATCCCCTCATTTATCACGAGGGACGACACTACTCCCTTGTTGGAGCCTGTCAAATCAGCAAGAGGGCGGCGCGCTGCCGCAACTCAGTGCAGGTGCTCGTGCTAGTTCTTCGCCGGGCTTCCAGCGGTCTGCGCGGCACCGATCACGCGCCACAGCGACGTGCGGAGCGCTTCGAGTTCGTCTGGGCTCATGCCGAGCTTGTCGATGATGCGTGGCGGGATACTTTCGGCCTCGGCGCGCAGGGCTGCGCCGGCATCCGTCAGTGAGATATCGAGCATCCGCTCATCGGCGACGTTGCGCTCACGGCGGATGAAACCAGCAAGCTCAAGCCGTTTCAGCAGGGGAGAGAGGGTGGCTGGCTCGAGTTGCAACTCGGTGCCCAGGTTCTTAACAGACCGGGGGCTCTGCTCCCACAGGGCAAGCATCACCAGATACTGGGGATGCGTCAGACCATGTGGCTCGAGGATAGGCCGGTAGACCGCGTTGACGCTGCGGGAGGCGATGGCCAGCGCAAAGCAGACCTGCTCTTGCAGCTCGAGGAGATTCTTCTCGTCGGTCGTCATCTGCACACCTGTCCGCTTCCGGTGAACCCGGTTCGCCACTCACATTTGTTTAGTACGCTAATGATTATGGCACGATCTAATAAACAGGAAAACGGACGCCGCGGGGCAGGCGGTTTCACCGCGTGGGTTAATCGCACCCTCTTCCCGTGGATCGGGCCGCCGCCCCTCGGGCCGTACAACGTCGTGCCTGAGGAAGACGTGCGTGCAGCCAAGGCGGCATCCGTCTGTCCGATCTGTGGCGAGCTGATGAGCGTGCATGAGATCGACCGCTCAGGCGAGCGCACCCAGCTCTACCACCCCACGCCGGAACAGGCGCGGGAACGTCTGGCTGCCATCGAAGCGGCATCCGCTGCCGAATAGTTGCGACGCGTCTAGTTGCAACGCGTCGTCCCGCAACGCGTGACCGCGCCCGCTCTGGCTTGTCGCGCCCGCTAGAGCGGTAGCGCTGCGCCAGAACGGGCGCGGTGTTGTGCGTGCGAGCGAGCGTGCGTTCGCGCTGGACTAGCGGCCGAGCGCCTGCAGGATGTCAGCGCGCACGCCGGCGAGATCGGCCCGCAGCTTTGGTACGAGTTCCGCCGGGATTCGCGACCTGGATGCCTGCGTGCGCAGGTCGGTGCGAAGCTGCTGCCGAAATTCGTTCAGAACCATGTCGGCCTCGCGGAGTGCCATATTTGACTCGGTGTGCAGGTTCTGCGCTCCCTCGGACGGTGCAGAGTCGGCTTTCGCCTGTCTGGCGGACGAAGCCAGGTCGGCCCGCAGGCTCTTCATCGCTGCGTTCACGCCGGATCGAACCTCGTCGGCCAAGCGGCGCACTGAGTCAGTCATGTCGTTCTCGATCGCGTTCAGTTCGTCCTGCCGTGCTGCCAGCTCGGCGCGTCCGGCATCCGTGATCTCGTAGACGGTCTTGCGGCCGTCGGTCGATTTCGTGACGAGACCCTCCTCCTCCAGCTTGCTGAGGCGGGGATAGATTGTGCCAGCGCTTGGGCTGTATGTGCCGCCAAAGCGATCGCTCAGGGCCTGGATGAGCTCGTAACCGTGCCGGGGCTGCTCGGCGAGCAGGCTGAGCAGGTAGAGCCGCAGGCTGCCATGGGAGAAGACCGGGGGAGTCATTCCGGGGCCCCCGTTTCGTCGACGACCTCGGTGAATGTGGCCGCGTCGGCATCCGCTGCCCTGCGTACCACCGAGATGTTGCCGGATACCGAGTTGGCGTGCAGTTCGAGCCATGAGCCACTGAGGTCGCCGGTACTGGAGTCGTAACCCTTGCCGAGCGTGCCCTTGATGGTGGTGTTATCGAGCTGCAGGGTGCCAGACACAGTGTTGAGGCGATAGCGGGTCGCGACATCAGCACCGAGACGCACCGTGAGGTCGCCGCTGACGGTGTTGGTGTTGATGGTGTCTGGAATGCCGACGATATCGAGGAATATGTTTCCTGCTACGGCGTCGACGCTGAACCGGTGGATGTAACCGCTCGCTGTCACGTCGCCGGAGACGGTGTGCGCCGAGATCGATCCGGTGTGATTGCGCACCGAGAATTCACCGTTGACGCCATTGAGGTCCAGGTTGCCCGAGACGTCGTCAACGACGATGTCACCCGAGACCGTGCTGAGTTTCGCATCGTTCCTGATACCGGAGACGAGGGCCTCCGCCGAGACAACGCCGAACTTCATCGCGACATCGCGCGGAACCATGATGCTGACGTCGGCCTTGGCGCTGCCGCGGAACGAGGCGAATACCTCGATGAAGTTGTCCCAGCGGAGCTGGGGGTGGTCGATTTCGAGCACGTCGCCATCCATCGAGATCTTGAGGTCTTTGCCACTGACGCTGTGCACTTCGATGCGAGCGCCGGGTTCATCGTGGCCGATCACATCCACTTTTCCGCCAATGAGGCTGACCTTCATGCTGCGGACGATGTCGACATCGATGACCTTGCTTTGGCCGGGGCTGACGAGCCACTTTTCCAATGACATGCGCTGTTCTCCTTGCGTGCTTGCACTGCGTAAATCGAGATATATCGCGTTCTTTGACTTCAAGATATATCGCGTTTGGGGATTGCGCAAGGGTTGGCCAGGATGTGCCGCGGATGGCGTCGCGCGGGTCGAACACTTCAGGCCAGTTGAGAGCACCATAGAGAAACTGGATGAGGGAGGGCGGCTGATGGCTGAGTACACGTTCGAAGGATTTGACCACACGCAGTACCGCAACGAGGTCGAGGAGCGGTGGGGGCAGGACACATACTCCAGGGGCGACTTCTGGTGGAGCAGCATGACGGCGGATGAACAGACAGCCTGGCGGCAGCGCCAGCGTGCGCTCACTTCCGATTGGGCGCACGCCGCAGAAGCCGGCATCGAACCGGCAAGCGACGAGGCGCAGGCGCTGGCCGCACGCCAGTTTGAGTGGTTGCGTGGCATCCCGGGTGTGCCAGGTGCCGACTCGACCGGACCGCCGAAGGAGTATTTCGTGGCGCTGGGTGACCTGTACGTCGCCGATGATCGCTTCGCGGCGAAATATGGGGGCCAGACCGGGGCCGAGTTCGTCCGTGACGCGATGAAGGTGTACGCCGACCGTAATCTCTCGGGTTGACGTTCCCTAGTCTTCGACGTTCTCGCTGTGCCCGCCATGCCGCATCTGGTCGTAGGCGGCCAGGGCATGGCGACGGGATTCGCCGAGGTCGACGATCGGGGCAGGGCGGAGCTCGTCGACCGGGATCCAGGTGTCGATGTACACGCCATGCGGGTCGAACTTAGCTGCCTGCAATACGGGATTGAAGACGCGAAAGTAGGGGGCGGCATCCGCTCCGCTGCCGGCCACCCACTGCCAATTGCCCGGGTTGCTCGCCTCGTCAGCATCGACGAGGGTGTCCCAGAACCAGCGCTCGCCGATGCGCCAGTCGACGAGCAGATTCTTGATGAGAAAGCTCGCCGCCACCATGCGCACCCGGTTGTGCATGTAGCCGGTCTGCCACAGTTCTCGCATGCCGGCGTCGACGAGGGGGATGCCGGTCTGGCCCTGTTGCCAGGCTGCCAGCTCGGCCGGATTGGGCTCGTCCCAGGGAAAAGCGTCGAACTCGCCTCGTATGTTCTGCTCGGCCAGATTTGGCGCGTGAAACAGGATGTTCCAGTTGAATTCACGCCAGCCGATCTCACTGAGAAACTTGGCAACGTTCGCCCGCGCCTCAGGTTCGAGCGCTGCCGCTTCGCCATGCACGGCGTGCCAGACCTGAAACGGGCTGATCTCACCGAACCGCAGGTGCGGGCTGAGGAACGAGGTTGCGACGACAGCCGGCTCGTCCCTGCGGTGGTACTCGGCGAGTGCGCCGACGGCAAAGCGTGACACGGATGCCAGAGCAGCGGCCTCGCCTGGCGTCCAGCGTTCGCGGAGTCCGCCCGCCCAGTCGGGGTGGTGGGGGAGCAGCGCCCAGGCATCCAGGTCGTCGCTGGGCAGATCGGCCAGAATGGCGCCGGCAATGGGCAGCACATCCGGAGCGGGCAGTGGCGCGCGCGGAGCCTGGAGGGCTAGGGCCGCCTTCCAGAACGGCGTGAAGACGCGAAACGGCGTGCCGGTGGCGGTCGTCACGCTCCACGGTTCGAACAATAGGTTCGCCTGAAAACTCGCCGCCTCGATTCCGCGGCTTCGTAGCGAACTCTTTAGCTCGGCATCCACGGCACGCGCTGCGCCGTACCGGCGGTTCCAGAACACGGCGCCGGCATCCGTTTCGTCAACCAGTCGGTCGATTTCGACATGTGCAGGTCCGCGCCGCAGCACCAGGCGCCCACCGAGTTCCTGCAGCCGGTGGGCAAGGGCAGTCAGGCTGTGATGCAACCACCAGCGACTTGCCGAGCCCATCGGGCGGATGCCGGCACTCACGTCGTCGAGCACGTAGACGACGATCACGGGGGCGCCCCGGGTCACGGCGGCGGTCAATGCCGGGTTGTCGGCCAGGCGCAGGTCGTCGCGCAGCCAGACGATGGAGGGCTTGTCACTCATCCCTTCACCGTACGGCTAGTCGGCGAGGTCAGTTGGCAGGTGAATCGATTGTCGCGGCCCCGGGAACGACGGTTCCTTCGAGTTCGGCCTCGTGCCGGGCGTCCGCTGCCACTGGAGCCGCGGTAGCGATAGACGCAGCAGAAGCCGCGACAGCTGGCCGCTTGATCGCAAAGAACGGGATGGTCCAGTTGCAGAGCGGCCCGACCAGCACGGCGAACAGCACTGTACCGATGCCGACGTTGCCGCCGAGCGCCCAGCCGACCCCAAGCACGATTACCTCAATGCCGGTGCGCACGACCCAGATCGGCCAGCCCGTGCGGTTGTGCAGGCCGGTCATCAAACCGTCGCGCGGGCCGGGCCCGAAGTGAGCGCCGATGTACAGGCCGGTCGCCACTGCGAGCACGAGCAGTCCGACGGCGAACATGATGATGCGCACCCAGAGGTCGAGATCTGCCGGGATCAGCCACAGTCCGACGTCGGCCGACGGCCCGACCAGGAACGCGTTCATCACGGTGCCGACTCCTGGCTTCTGCCTGAGCGGGATCCACAGCAGCAACACCACGCCACTCATCAGCACGGTGATCAGGCCGAAGCCGAGGTGGGTGTGATTGTCGATTCCCTGGGTGAGCACGTCCCATGGGGCCACGCCGATCGCGCCGCGCACGATCAGCGCGATACCCATTCCGTAGAGGAAGAGGCCAATGAGAATCTGAATCGTGCGGCGTGTCATAAAAACCAATCCAATTGCATGCGAGGCCTGTTATCAAGATGCCAATCTGCTTATAGTGGCCTCATGGTTGATAGCCAATTGAGTGCTCGTGCTCTGGAATCCCTGCTCGGCGACTGGCGAGGAGGCGGCAATGCCTACGTGGCCCTGTTCGATCGCATCCGCGTGCTTGCGCTCGACGGCCGCATCCCGACCGACAGCCGGCTGCCAGCCGAACGGGAATTGAGCGCCAGGCTCGGACTCAGCCGCACCACCGTGAGCGCCGCGTACCGGCAACTCAGGGAGGCTGGCTTCCTGGTCAGCCAGCGGGGCTCAGGCAGTCTCATCACGCTTCCTGTCACTCCGACGGGGCTGGTGTCCGTGGCATCGGCCGGCATCCTCGATTTCGGCAAGGCCACCATGTCGGCGCTGCCCGGGCTGGCGGATGTCGCGGCGCTCGCCGTCTCCGACCTCCCTCGGCACCTCGAGAGCTCAGGCTTCGATCCCGTGGGGATCCCCGAACTTCGGCTGGCCATCGCCGACCGCTACACGGCGCGGGGGCTCCCGACCGACCCCCAGCAGATCATGGTGACGATCGGTGCGCAGCACGCCATCTCGCTGCTGGCTCATGTGCTCGTCGGCAGGGGGGACCGTGCGCTCATCGAGTCGCCCACGTATCCGCATGCGTACGAAGCGCTTCGTGAAGCCGGAGCCCGACTCGTGCCCGTGAGCGTGACCCCGGCCATGCTCGGGGAGGATGAGTCGGTCGCCGGCTGGGACGAGGATGGCCTGATTCAGGCCATCCAGCGCAGCAATCCGGCACTGGGATACCTGATGCCGGACTTCCATAATCCGACGGGGCTCTCGATGCCGGCCGCTCAGCGAGAGCGGGTTCTGGCTGCTGCGACCAGGCAGGGCACCGTGCTCATCGCCGACGAGACGATTGCCGAGCTCAACATCGACAGGCCTGAGTCGTTCCTACCCTTTGCCGCATACGCGCCAGCGGGATCGACGGGTTCGGTGGTATCGGTCGGGTCGGTTGGCAAAACGGTCTGGGGCGGACTGCGGGTCGGCTGGATCCGGGCGGAGCGACCACTCATCCGCAAGCTTGTCGCCGCCCGATCGGCCAGGGATCTCGGCACCCCGATCATCGACCAGCTCATCGTCGCCCGGCTACTCGGCGACATGCCCGCGATCCTCGCTGAGCGCACCGAGGTGCTTCGGGCGGGGCGTGATCACCTGACTCAGGCGCTGGCCACCCAGTTTCCCGATTGGCATGTTCCAGAGGTGCATGGCGGTATCACCACCTGGGTCAATCTGGGCAGCCCGGTCTCCTCGCAGCTTTCGCTCGCCGCACGCAGCCAGGGCCTCGTGATCCCGGCCGGGCCCCGGTTCGGCATCGACGGAGCCTTCGAGCGATTCCTCCGTATACCGTTCTGTTACGGCTTCGACGAAATCGACCGAGGCGTCGCGGCTCTCGGCCGGGCGTGGGAGTCGCTGCTGCGGCATCCGGTGCCCGAGACCGATTATCTGGCGGATGTCGTCTAGCGGGCCCTGGCCTGACCTGATCGGGCCAAGCAGGGTAAACGCTTAGAGTCCCGAAAAGTGCAGATGGTGCACTGACATACTGAGCGAGTGCATCTTCTCGCGGTTGTGAGTATGAAGAATAGGGCGCTGATCGCCCTGATCACCATCGTTGCGGCGATCTTCGGGACACTGGCATTGACCAGCCTGAAGCAGGAATTGATTCCCTCGCTGCAGCTGCCCCAGCTCGTGATCTCGACGAGTTACCCCGGTGCCTCGCCCGAGGTCGTCAATGATGACCTGTCGACGCCCATCGAGACGGCGATCCAGGGCATCGAGGGGCTGGAAACCACCTCGACGACGAGCAGCACCAATGCGTCACTCATCACGGCGACCTTCACCTACGGCACCGATCTGGTCAAGGCCGAGTCCAAGATCGACCAGGCGATCAACCGGATCAAGTCGACGCTGCCAGCCGATGTTGATCCCCAGGTGATCAGCGGTTCTATCGACGATTTCCCGGTACTGTCGATCGCCGTTTCTGGGGGCGACGAGACCACCCTGGCCGACGAGCTGAAGCGTACGGTACTCGGCGACATCCGTGACGTTGCCGGTGTGCGCGACGCTGCTCTCGTCGGCGATGTCGGCCAGAGGGTCACCATCACACCGGATGTGCAGGCCCTCGCGGCCAGCGGCTACAGCACACAGTCGATCAAAGATGCGCTGCAGCAGAACGGCTCACTCATCCCGGCCGGCTCCATTACCGAGGGCGACAAGACTCTGTCGGTGCAGGTCGGCGACAAGCTCACCTCGGTGGATGACATCGCTGCCTTGCCGCTCACCGCGGGCTCGGGCGCCGGTTCAAGCTCCGGCTCGGCTACCGGATCCAGCTCCGGGTCCCCGACACAGGCAGCCGCTCAAGTCGTGACGATCGGGGACGTCTCGACGGTCGCCCTGGTTGAGAACCCGGTCACCAGCATCTCGCGCGTGAACGGCGAACCGGCACTGACCATCTCGGTCACCAAGGTGCCCGCGGCCAACACCGTCGACGTATCCAAGGGTGTGCGGGCGCTCCTGCCGAACTTCGAGAAAGACATCCCCGGTGCGACTTTCACCGTGGTCTTCGACCAGGCCCCCTTCATCCAGCAGTCGATCGACTCGCTCACTCAGGAAGGTCTGCTCGGCCTCGTCTTCGCCGTGCTCGTGATTCTGGTCTTCCTGCTCTCGATCCGGGCCACCTTGGTGACCGCGATCTCGATTCCGACGTCTGTACTCATCACCTTCATCGGGCTGCAAGCTGTCGGCTATTCGCTCAATATCCTCACGCTCGGTGCCCTCACCATCGCTATCGGTCGTGTCGTCGATGACTCGATCGTGGTGATTGAGAACATCAAACGGCATCTGGTTGCCGGTGTCGACAAATCGGGGACCATCGTAGAAGCCGTGCGTGAGGTAGCCGGTGCCATCACCGCCTCAACGATCACGACGGTGACGGTGTTCCTGCCGATCTCGTTCGTCGGCGGCTCGACCGGCGAACTGTTCCGGCCATTCGCACTCACCGTGACAATTGCGTTGCTCGCGTCGCTGTTGGTGGCCCTGACCATCGTTCCGGTGCTCGCATACTGGTTCCTGAAAGTGCCAGTACCGAAGCCCGTCGTCGAAGAGACTGTCTCGACGGATGCGACTGTGCCGACTGATGCGATTGAGGCTGCCCCCTCCCACCACAGCCGTCACGCAGCGTCACCCGTTGTCGTAGCCGACGAACTCGAACACCCGAGCCGACTTCAACAGGGCTATTTGCCGATCATCCGCTGGACGCTGAAGCATTCGGTGGCCACGCTGCTGATGGCCGTGCTGGTGCTGGGTGGCACCGTCGCGCTGCTGCCACTGATGAAGGTGAACTTCCTCGGTTCGTCGGGTCAAGACACCTTCCGGGTCACTCAGACCCTGCCGGTAGGCACCAGTTTGACCGCTCTGGATGCGGCATCCGCGACGGTCGAGCAAGCGATCCGCGATACCAAGGGAGTCGAGATCGTGCAGCTGACCATCGGTGGCAGTAGCTTCGCGGCTGCGTTCACCGGCGGGTCGACGAGCTCAAGCACCATCACCTACTCGGTGACCACAGCGAGCGACGCGAATCCCGACGACGTGCAGGACGTCGTTCGCACCGAGCTGGCCAAGATTACGGATGTCGGTGACGTGTCCGTCGCATCGTCCGGCGGATTTGGCGGATCGTCCGACATCGAGATCAACGTCACCGCAACGACAGACGCGGACCTGCAGAAGGCTACCGACGACATCCTGGCCAAGGTCAAGACGCTCAGCGCCATCAAGGAGAGCAGCAGCAACCTGGCTGCCTCCCGGCCGTACATCGCCGTCACGGTGAACAGGGACGCTGCCGCGCAGGCGGGCCTCAGTGAACTGACGCTGGGCGCGCTCGTTTCGCAGGCCATGCAACCGACGAACATCGGCACTATCGTGATCGACAACACAACGCTGTCGGTCTACCTGCAATCGGCCACCCCGCCGATGACAACCGATGAACTCGCCAACCTGCCGATCCCGACAGTTGCCGGTGTCGTGCCGCTCAGCTCGCTGGCGACGGTTACACAGGTTGATGGGCCGTCGACGATCACCACGACGAAGGGGCTGCGCACAGCCACGATCTCGGCGACGCCGTCGAGCGATGATCTCGGAACGGCGAACAGCCAGATCGCGAGTGTGCTCGACAGCACCACGCTGCCCGCCGGGGCGACTGCGACGATCGGTGGCGTCAGCGCCGACCAGCGTGACGCGTTCCAGCAGCTCGGCATCGCCCTTCTGGTGGCCATCCTGATCGTCTACATCGTCATGGTCGCCACGTTCCGCTCGTTGCTGCAGCCGCTACTCCTGCTGGTGTCTGTGCCGTTTGCAGCCACCGGCGCCATCGCACTGCAGGTGATCTCCGGCATCCCACTCGGGGTCGCGTCGCTGATCGGTGTGCTGATGCTCATCGGCATCGTTGTCACGAACGCCATCGTGCTCGTCGACCTGGTGAACCAGTCCAGACGCAGGGGGATGAGTGTGCACGATGCCCTTATCTACGGTGCGTCACGCAGGCTCCGTCCGATTCTGATGACGGCTCTCGCGACGATCTTCGCGCTGCTGCCGATGGCCGTCGGGCTGACCGGCCACGGCGGATTCATCTCACAGCCCCTCGCGCTCGTGGTGATCGGCGGATTGATTTCGTCGACAGTGCTGACACTGATCGTGCTGCCGGTGCTCTACTCGGCAGTGGAAGGCACCAGGGAGCGTCGCCGAGAGGCCCGAATTGAACGTGCGGATGCCAAGGCTGAGGATGCCACGGTCGCGGCTGGGGCCGCTGCCTCGACGCCGCCCAGCTCCTAGAAGACTGCCCCGCCCTCGTGAAGAGTGCGTTCAAGGTATGACGCGAAAACCCACGCGCTCGACTGCGCCGCACATTCCCGAAGCCGGCTAGCACGACGTGCCAGTGCGCCCTCGGCGCGAGCGGCGCTTGCGCGGGGCCCTCTTCTCGAGAATCGCCAACACGACGAGTCCGACGGGAATCAGTAGATATGCCGGGTTATCAATGACCGCGTGCAGCAGGGTCGTTCCGAAGCGAACGGAGCCCTCGATGAAGACTGCTGCGAGACTGATATCCATAGTCAGAATTTATCGACGACCTCTGACACTCCTCACCCCCGTACATCCCTGTGAATTCCCGGGCACAGCCGCGTCCAGCCAGGTGCGGCCCGTGGCGACAACCAACTAGGCTCGGCGGATGGCAACTCCTGACTTCGTACTCGACCTCCGGCAGGCAATTGGCACGGCACCGCTCTGGCTCACCGGTGTCACCGCCGTCGTGCTCCGCGACGACGAGACGACCGGCGCGACCGAGGTGTTGCTCGTTCGTCGGGCTGACAACGGCGCGTGGACGCCGGTCACCGGAATCATCGATCCGGGTGAAGAACCGGCGGATGCCGCGGTGCGCGAGATCCTCGAGGAAGCCGATGTCGTTGCATCCGTCGAGCGTCTGGTCTGGGTGCACGTGCTCGACCCGCTGACCTACTCGAACGGCGACCAGGCGCAGTATCTCGACTTGGTGTTCCGCTGCCAGTGGGTGAGCGGAACTCCGTTCCCGGCCGACGGCGAGAACACCGAAGCTGCCTGGTACGGGCTTGATTCCCTGCCGGAGCTGGGAGGTAGCCATGCCCAGCGCATCGCGCTGGCCGTAGCAGCCAACGTTGGCACGGATGCCGTGTTCGAAGGCGGCCACCCGGCCTAAAACTTTAGGCGGGCGAAGCTGTCAGGAACGCCATGGCAGCGGGGGCGAGATCGCCGATCTGGGTCTCTTCGAACTCGGCATTCAGGGCGACCGGTACCGCCACCCAGTCCTTGAACGGATGCTGCTGTCCAGACGGATCCCACAATATGGCGCCCGGCAGACCGAGCGCCAGCTGGTGCGCGTCGCTGCCCTCGCCGAGTTTCAGGGCAATCGAGTCATTGTGCAGGCAGGCAAAGGCCTTACCGTCCAGCACCAGGGCGCTGGCCCCGAACAGCTCGCCAACGGATGCGCCGGCTTCGGCCAACTCTGAACTGAGATCTGCGAAGACGGTTTCGGCGCTCATAGCCCGATGCTAGGGCATGGCACGCGCCGACTGCATCAGGGGCGGGGCGGTGTCGGCACGAGCCCTCGCCGTGTGGGGAACCGGCGGGTACTCTGACCGCATGACAACCTGGAAGGGCAAATCTGGGTTTCGCCGATCGCTGAGACTAACCGCACTGGCCGCAATCGTCGTGCTCGCCGCAATCGTTGTGCCACGATCGGCCACCGCTTTGGCCACCGGCCCGACTCTGGTGAACGAGGACTTCCGTGGTGCCTCAGCTATTGCGCAGTTTCAAGGCTACGGCTCTGCATGCCTCACCGGCGCGCCCACTGAGCCTGCCGCAGGGCCAGGCAGTCATGTACTCGGCGGATGTCCCGCCGGTGCCGTCGGCCCCGTGCCCCCGCAAGGCGGTGCTCCCGATGGATACCTACGACTGACAGACGCGTCCAACGACCAGACCGGTGCAGTGCTGTACACCGAGCCGCTGCCCTCAACGGCCGGAGTAGAGATCTCATTCGAGCAATGGCAGTACGGGGGAACCCAGACACCAGCACCAGCCGACGGAATTTCGTTTTTCCTCGTCGACGGCGCCAGCAGTCTGGACGCGCCTGGCGCGTTCGGCGGCAGCCTGGGTTACGCGCAAAAGCTCCCCGATGACAACCCGGCGAACGCCATCATCCCTGGCGTCAACAATGGTTATCTGGGCATTGGCCTCGACGTGCTTGGCAACTATTTCGGCGACTGGGAGAAGCGTGGCCAGGGTTGCCCACCTGCGTCGGCATCGCCGTCAGGCACTGCGTTCAGAGTGCCAGCTCCTGGCACCAATATGGTCACGGTTCGTGGCCCTGGCAACAACACCGATGGCTACTGCTTTGTGACCGCAACGACCAGTAACCTGACCACGACCGGGCCGTGGCCATCTACCCTGCAAGGGCAATTGCACGGTCCATTGCGTGTTATCCCATCGGGAACGTCTGCATCCGATGCTGCACTCTTGCTCGAACCATCGAAGCGGGTCGTCACCGTTGAGATCACGGCTGCCCCGGACCCCAGGGTCACCGTGTGGGTGGACTTCGGTAGCGGTGCACAACAGGTGCTGTCGTTCGATGCGCCACAACCGGTGCCCGACACCTACAAGTTCGGATTCGCCGCGTCCACAGGTGGATTCACGGATGTTCACCTGCTCCGCACCGTCAAAGTCCAGGCCATCGACCCGCTGCCGGCACTTGACCTTGTCAAACAAGTGGCGATAGTGAGCGGCCCGGCGCCGAGCTACACGACTGGCGACACCATCCCTTACGAATTTGTCGTGACCAACACCGGCGAAGCGACCATCAGCGCAATCACCGTGATCGACCCGCTGGTTAGCCCCATTACGTGCCCTGTGCAGTCCCTTGGCGTCGGTGAATCAACGACGTGTCTGGGCAGTTATCTCGTCACCGCAGCCGACGTTGCACGCGGCTACGTTGTCAACTCGGCTTTCGCCACCGGCACAGGCCCACGGGGCCCGATCGATTCTCCGCCATCCGAGGTGACGACGCCCCTGGGCGGCCCGGTCTCTATCGACCTCGGAAAGTCGGTCGATGACAGTGTCGAATACGCAGTCGGGCAGACAGTGGACTACGAGTACGTGGTCACCAATGCCGGAACAACAGTCGTCACCGACGTTCTCGTTCACGACGACCATCTCAGTGGCATCGTCTGCGAGAGCACGTCGCTGCAACCATACGAAACCCCGGGGAGCAGCACGGTTTGTCGAGGCAGCTATGTTGTGACCACCGAAGACGCCTCCGCGGGCTCCGTCACGAACATCGCACAGGCATCCGGCAATGGCGGATCTGTACTGTCGCCGCCGGCACAAGCGACGATCAGGGTCATCGCGCCGACGCCTACGCCGACGCCTACGCCTACTCCCACGCAGTCAGCCTCGCCCACGCAGGCACCTTCGGCTGCGCCACATCCTCCACAGGCAGGAAGCGGCAACGGCGGGCATTCAACCCTCGTAGCCACCGGCTTCACGTTGGCGCCGTATCTGGCTGTGGGCTTCGCGCTCGTTGTCGCCGGTCTCATCGTGTTGGTCGCGCTTCGTCGGCGCCGCGAACACGCGCCGAACAAGAGCCAGATTGATCGATGAGCTGGATTACCTCGTGCGCGCGTCGTAGCGTATGCCTGTGCTGGTATCCGAAAACGACTTCTCCGCAGCCCTGGCCGGCCTCGGCCTCGGCTTCTCCCTGATCATTGCGATCGGGGCGCAGAACGCGTTTGTGCTGCGTCAGGGCATCCGCAGAGAGCACGTCTTCGTGGTCGTCGCGATCTGTGCCCTGTCCGACGCCGTGCTGATCCTGCTCGGTATCTCTGGCATCGGATTCGTGATTGAACGTATTCCCGTCCTGCTCGATGTCATCCGGTATGCCGGTGCAGCGTTCCTGCTCGGTTATGGAGTGCTCGCCGCACGGCGCGCGATTCGACCGAACACTGCGCTGACCGTCGACGAGGGCGCGACCAGGGTCTCGCTACGGAGCGCCGTGCTGACGGTGCTCGCCCTGACCTGGCTCAACCCACACGTCTATCTCGACACAATCCTGCTACTCGGCTCAGTGGCGAACACTCACGGTGACCCCGGCCGCTGGTACTTCGGCGTTGGGGCCGTGATCGCCAGCATCGTCTGGTTTACCGTGTTGGGCTACGGAGCGAGGATGCTCGGCCCGTTGTTCGCCCGGCCGATCGCGTGGCGGATCCTCGATGGCGCGATTGCACTCACCATGTTCGTGCTCGGGCTGAAGCTGCTGCTCGGCTGGTGACCGTGTGGGTGGCTCCTAGCCGCCGACCGTGATCCCGCGCGATGTCATGAACGGGACGGAATCAATCCGGGTTCCATCGATCCGCACCTCGAAATGCAGGTGGCAGCCGGTGGAAGCCCCAGTGCTCCCAACCCCGGCGATCACCTGACCGGCAATCACCGAATCGCCGACGGTTACCAGCTGCGAGCCGGTCATGATGTGCGCGTAGCCGGTTTCAACCCCATTGCCGTGGTCGATCAGGATCCAATTGCCGTAGGTTCCGAGCGGGCTCACTTCGACGACGACACCGGATGTTGCGGCGTAGATGCCGGCACCGCAGGCTGCACCGATGTCGGTGCCGTAGTGAAACACACCGACGTCAGGCAGCGGGAGGTCGGGGCGCGGCCCGAAACCGTCAGAGACGTTGCCGACCGCCGGGTTCGCCCAGCCTTGTCCGCTGAGCTGGCCGGCATCCGCGTTCAACCAGGGGGCATCCGCTGGAAGGAGCGGGAGAGGCCCGTCGTCGAGCGCGGCGCTCATCGCTGTCTGCACGCTGGCCAGCCTGGTTGTCGACAGTTCAAAAGACGCCTTGGCCGCGTCGAGCTGGTTCTTGCTCTTCTCGAGTGCGACTCCATTCAAGGGTCCGTCGGTATTGGTCTCGCGCGATCGCAGGCTCTCGGCGGCAGCTTCATCCGCAGCCACCTTGTCTTTGATCGTGTCGAGGTTGGCCGCCAAGCGCGAGAGCGAATCGAGCGTGCCGAGCTGCGATAAGAGGTCAGCGCCGGTTTCGCCACCAAGCAGAATCGCCGCTGCTCCTGCGGCGGGGTCCTGCTGCATCAACGCCCGCACCACGCCAGCCAAGAGTCGCTTCGACGTGTCTGCCCTCAGTTCAGCTGCGGCCAGCATCGTGTGAATCGCGCCGGACTGGGCGCCTGCGGCGTCGTACTCGGCTTTCGCCGAAGCGTAATTGACCTTTGCCGCGTTGTAGGCCGCGGATGCTTTGGCGACGGCGGCCTGTGCGGCTCGCACCGCGAGGAGCCTCTTCGCCTGCGTGGCTGACCGTGCGATCTGCGAACCTGATGAGCGGCTGGTGACTGGCACGCGTGGCGACGAGGGCCTCGCCCTTACGGGGATCCCGCCGTCGCTGGTGGGTACCGGGGCAGGGGCTGCGGTGGGAGCTGCGGTGGGTGACGGGGTCGGGGTGGCAGTCGGCGTCGGAATGGCAGTCGGGTTCGGAGTAGGAGTCGGAGTCGGAACCGGAGTAGGCGTGGCGGTCGGTGTCGGTGTCGGCGTGGCCGTTGGCGTTGGCGTCGGTGTCGGTGTGGCAGTTGGTGTTGGGGTCGGTGTGTCTGTAGGAGTTGCCGTCGGCGCCGGAGTGGGGATGGGCGTCCCTGCGGGAGGTGTTGGCGTCGGTGCCGGTGTGGGCTCGGGCGACGGGGGCGTTGTCGGCTCGGCGGGGGCATCCGTCTTCGGATTTTCGGGGCTCGGTGTTGCAGCAGGCGAAGTTGCCGCCGACGTCGGGGGAAGCGCGTCGACAGAGGATGCCGAAGCCGAGAATGGAACCGCAACGCCAAGCACCGAAGCAACCGCCAACGGGAACACCGCCAGGCGGGAAACGACTCGAACAATCATGCGTCTGCGTGTGCGTGGACTGGGTTCCATACGCTCTACAATCCATCGACGTGAGGATGCCTGGCTTGAGCTAGTCAGCGTTTGGTCAGTCTGCCACGCCGCTGTTGGAGCGGCAAGGGGAGCACAGTCGCTCGCAGCGCGGGTGCGCGGTCTGCGCTCTTAGTTCAAGGCGCCGGTGTGTGCGGCAGCCGCGTCGAGGATCTCACCAGAGGCCACGAGCTCCACAACACTTTCGATCTCCGGCGAGAGGAATCGATCGTGACCGGGGCCCTCAACCTGAGTTCGCACCAGGTGTCGAACCGCGCCGGTGGCGGCGCCAGGCTGCAGAGGGGCACGCAGATCGAGCGAGCGCGCTGCTGTCATGATCTCAATGGCAAGCACACGGCCGAGTCCGTCGATCGACTTGCGCAGTTTGCGAGCGGCAGCCCAGCCCATCGACACGTGGTCCTCCTGCATGGCGGACGACGGAATCGAGTCGACGGATGCCGGCATCGCGAGGCGCTTCATCTCTGAGACGATCCCGGCGGCGGTGTACTGCGCGATCATGAGTCCGGAATCCACGCCGACCTCGTGGGCGAGGAACGGCGGGAGACCCTTGTTGCGAGATACGTCGAGGTGACGGTCGGTGCGCCGCTCGCTCATGCTTGCCACATCCGCTGCAGCGATGGCCAGGAAGTCGAGAACGTAGGCGATCGGAGCGCCGTGGAAATTGCCGTTCGACTCGACTCGACCGTCTGGGGTGACCACCGGATTGTCGACCGCGCTCGCCAACTCGCGTGCGGCGATGAGCGCTGCATGGTTGGCGGTATCCCTGGCTGCGCCGTGAACCTGCGGAGAGCAACGCAGAGAATAGGCATCCTGGACGCTGGTGCATTCGGGCCCTGCGTGGCTGGCGACGAGCGGAGATCCATCAAGCAGCGCGCGCAGGTTGGCCGCACTGTCTGCCTGGCCGAGCTGGGGCCGCAGGGCCTGCAGGTCGTCGGCGAAAACGGCGGTTGAGCCGAGCAGTGCCTCGACGCTCATCGCCGCGGCGACATCGGCGGTTGTGAGCAGGCGGGACAAGTCTTCGAGAGCGAGGGTGAGCATCCCGAGCATGCCGTCGGTGCCGTTAATGAGGGCGAGTCCCTCTTTTTCTGCAAGAACAACGGGCTCGATGCCCGCGGCGGCGAGTGCATCCGCTGAGCTCATCAGCGTTCCGTTGGCGTCGCGCACTTCGCCCTCACCCATGATCGTGAGCGCGCAGTGCGCCAGTGGTGCGAGATCACCCGAGCAACCCAGCGAGCCATATTCACGCACAACGGGGGTGATCCCCGCGTTCAGTACGGCGGCGTATGCGCTCGCCGTGGTGGGGCGGATGCCGGTGCGCCCCGTCATCAGCGTCGACAGACGCAGCAGCATGAGCGCGCGCACTACCTCGCGCTCGACCTCCGGCCCGCTGCCCGCGGCGTGCGAGCGCACCAGGCTCGCCTGCAGCTGGGCTCGACGGTCTTCGGTGATGAAGGTGGTGGCCAGGGCTCCGAAGCCGGTCGAAATCCCGTAGTGCGGTTCGACGTCGCTGGCAAGGTCGTCAATGATCGTGCGCGTGGCAGCCACGGCGTCCAGCGCGGATTCGTCAAGGACGATACCGGCGCCACGGCGCGCGACGGCGATCACGTCGCTGAAGCTCACCGCTCCGATGCCGACTGTCACTGTTTCATCGATGGTGGTTACGGAAGCAACTGCGGTGGTCATATATCGATTGGACACCACTCGGAAGGGGGCAGGTGTGCGATTAGGTGCGCATCCGTCCGGTATCCCAGACGGCCCGGATTGACGTCAGCACCACGTCAGCACCACATCAGCACCCGTCGGTTCAGCGCACGGCGGGGGTCAGCCAGTTACGAAGGATCCGTGTGACCAGCGGCAGCACCCAGTACGTCATGGTCGGCGCGAGAATCAGTGTGGTGATGAGCACTCTCGGCAGGATGCCAATCTCGGTCCAGAACGGAACGAGCCACGTGACCAACAGTGTGAACACCAAATTGAGGGGGAAGAAGCCCAGCCAGATGCTCGTCGCCTGCTTCCAGCGCGGGGGAGGTCCGGCGGGGTTGCCGCTCACTTCGACGGCAACATCTGTCGGTTCGTCGAACCAGCCTTCGATGCCTGTGCGCTTTTCCACTCGTGATTGCTGCATAAATGGTTTGCCGATGGAGAGCCACCAGTCGCGTTCCGGGGAGTTCTCCCACGCGATGAGTGTCTCTTCACTGCTGAACCGGTAGAGCATGTGCCAGGAGTTTGAATGCTCTCCTGTTCTCACCCAGCCGGAGCCGAGGAAACCCGGGTATTTGTTTGCGAGATTGATGCCGGCCTGAACCCAGGCTGTTGCCTCTGAAATGCGCGCGGGATCGACCTCGCGCATGATCGAGACTGTGATGGCTTTGTTGTCCATCTGCATAGCCTGACTCATTCGCGTTTCCGGCTGGTAACGCGGCAGTCCTTCCGGGCGCGCCGCGGGTGTCACGGTGTGCGGTCAGGCGCTCGCCGAGTAGACGGTGGTCAGGGATTTTCCAAAACACACACTGAATTCTTCGCCGATGTATTGCCCGAAATTAGGGATCTCGGTGTAGCCGCAGCGGCGGTACAGCGAGAGGGCGCCTGCGTGAAGCGGCCCGGTCTCGAGCACAATTTCACGGATGCCGCGGATCATCGCATCGGTCTCGATTCGCTCGATGAGGGCTGAGGCCACCCCGTGGCCGCGGGCGTCCTCGTGCACAAACATCCGCTTCAGCTCTGCTTTACCGGGAGAGAGGTCGACGAGCGCTGCCGTCCCGTATGCGCGACCGTGCTCGTTCCTGGCGACGTAGAAGGTGACGTCCCTGGCTTCGAGTTCGTCGATGCTGAGCAGAAAATTGCTCTCGGGAGGGTATGGCAGGGACGTGGCGTACTCAGTGCTTTGGCGGAGCAACGACTCAATCTCGGCCTGTCGTGGAGGCTCGATGGCGATCTGTATGGGCATGTGATCAGGCTAGGTTGCCCAGATTTCAGACGTATTTCGGATCGCCACTGTCGAGGCAAAAACCCCAAATCGCTTACGCGTTCAGAGTGACTTCACAGGCTGAATCGTGTAACGTAGACAAGTCGGCTCTAGACACCGCATGCGTAATGCGGATGGGTTTGTAAGTCTGGTGGGCCGGTTTCCCAGTAATCCTTCTGGTGAAAAATCACTGTATGTGAACGGCCCCGGCCATAGACTGCCCGGGTTCTCAGGTTGCGTCGCTCTACGGCGTTGTTCTGCCATGTACTCAATACAACCCAGGAATATATCTATGCCCAAGAGCAGTAAAAAGCCTAATTTCGACCCTAGCTACGCGACCGGCGGCCCCCGCAAGGGCGCCCCGAAGTCCGGCAGCAAGAGCCCCGGACACCGCGGATTCCGCGCTGACGAAGGCGCACCCAAGAAGCAGCGTTGGAACGCCGACGAGCGTGCAGCTCGTTCGACCTCCTCGCGTCCCGGCGAACGCAGCGAACGTCCCTCATATGGTGACCGTCCGCAGCGCACCGAGCGTCCCGCATACGGTGACCGCCCGCAGCGTTCAGAGCGCCCGGCATACGGTGACCGTGCGCAGCGCACCGAGCGTCCCGCATACAACAATGACCGCCCGCAGCGCGACGAGCGTCCCTCATACGGTGACCGTGCGCAGCGTTCAGAGCGTCCCGCATACAACAACGACCGTCCGCAGCGCGGCGAGCGTCCCTCATACGGTGACCGCCCCCAGCGTTCAGAGCGTCCGTCATACGGCGACCGTGCTCCGCGCACCGACCGTCCCTCGCACGGCAACGACCGCCCGACATACGGCGACCGTCCCGCCCGTGGCGAGCGCCCGGCATACGGTGACCGCGCACAGCGTTCAGAGCGTCCCGCCTACGGCGACCGTGCTCCCCGCACTGACCGTCCGGCATACAACAACGACCGCCCGGCACGCACTGAGCGTCCGTCATACGGCGACCGTGCGCCTCGCACCGACCGTCCGGCATACAACAACGACCGTGGAGACCGTGGCGACCGTGCGCCTCGCACCGAGCGTCCGTCATACGGCGACCGCCCGGCTCGTGGCGAGCGTCCCTCATACGGTGACCGTCCGGCCCGCGCCGAGCGTCCGTCGTACGGCGACCGCCCGCAGCGTTCAGAGCGTCCCGAGCGTTCAGAGCGTCCCTCATACGGCGACCGTCCGGAGCGCGCACCGCGTCGTGACTTCACCGGCGACCGCTCCATGAGCAGCAGCAGCGACAGCAAGTTCTACCCGAGCCGCGACGACAAGCCGCGCTTCACTCAGGAAGAAGATGTCGTACTCGAGCGTCTCGAAGCGCAGGCAACCACGGCATCCGATGTCGTCGGCGTGACCTTCGCTGAGCTCGGCCTCGGTGGCAACATCGTGCGCGAACTCGGCATCCTCGGTGCACCGAGCCCGTTCCCGATCCAGGCAGCAACCATCCCAGACGTTCTCGCTGGTCGCGACGTCCTCGGCCGTGGCCGCACCGGTTCAGGCAAGACCATCGCTTTCGGCGCTCCTCTCGTTGAGAAGCTCATGGAGAACGACGGTGGCAAGAACCGTCAGCAGGGCCGCAAGCCCCGTGCGCTGATCCTGGCTCCGACCCGTGAGCTCGCACTGCAGATCGACCGCACCGTACAGCCCATCGCACGCAGCGTCGGCCTCTTCACCACTCAGATTTACGGCGGAGTCCCGCAGTACCGTCAGGTCAGCGCTTTGCAGCGCGGCGTTGACATCATCATCGGTACGCCGGGCCGCATCGAAGACCTCATCGACCAGGGCAAGCTTGACCTCAGCGAGGTCAAGATCACCGTTCTCGACGAGGCCGACCACATGTGCGACCTGGGCTTCCTTGAGCCGGTACAGCGCATTCTGAACCAGACCAAGAAGGGCGGCCAGAAGCTGCTGTTCTCGGCAACTCTCGACAAGGGTGTCGCCACCCTGGTCAAGCAGTTCCTGACCAACCCGTCGGTACACGAGGTCGCCGGTGAAGACCAGGCGTCTTCGACGATCGACCACCGCGTTCTCGTTATCGAGCACCGCGACAAGAGCGCCATCATCGAGCAGCTCGCAGACCGCAACGGCAAGACGCTGATCTTCAGCCGTACCCGTGCGTTCGCCGAGCAGCTGGCAGACCAGCTGGAGGATGCGGGCATCCGCGCCACCAGCCTGCACGGTGACCTCAACCAGTCACGCCGTACGCGCAACCTCGCACTGCTCACCAGCGGTCGGGTCAACGTACTGGTCGCGACCGACGTCGCTGCGCGTGGTATCCACGTCGATGACATCGACCTGGTCATCCAGGCCGATGCTCCCGATGAGTACAAGACGTACCTGCACCGCGCCGGCCGCACCGGTCGCGCAGGCAAGGCGGGCACCGTCGTCACGCTCATCCCGAAGCAGCGCCGTCACCGTATGGACGAGCTCCTCGGCCGCGCAGAGATCGAAGCCAGCTTCGTCTCCGCTACCCCGGGCGACTCATCCGTCAAGGAACTCGCGAACCTTTAACACTCGCAATACCCGAAGGGGCATCCACCGAAAGGTGGGTGCCCCTTCGGCGTTCAAGGCAGCGCGGCTACTTCGGATTTCGGCGGTATCGACGGCCGCGGCATCGTTTATTCGAAGAAAAATGGGTGCGACACGATCACATTCGTCCGCGTGTTGTTGTTGAGTAGACTTCACGTCCACCTCTACGCTCAGAGATATCGCGCGTGTCTTACCTCGGTGGCACACGTATGTCCTGTGGCTTCGATTCGGGTTCGAAGCCGCCAGATTGTGCGATAAGCACCTGCGGGGCACCCCTGTTGGCGCCCCGCAGGTGGCGCACCGCCATCTGGTGCGTGCGCGATGCGGTTTACGCGATCGCCAGCATCCCCGCTGCCGCAAGTGCGAGTATCAGGCCGGCCCACTGCACCGGAGCGATGCGTTCCTTCAGCACAACCGCTGCCAGCAGGATTGTGCCCGCCGGATACATCGCGGTCAGCACGCTCATGACGCTGAGGTCACCTGCCCGGATGCCGAGCAGCAGCAAGAAGTTGGCGACCACGTCAACTGCGCCGCAGAGCAGGGCGAGGAGGATGCCGGTGCGCACCGTCGCCGACCGATGTGAGCCGTGTGTCAGGGCAGGGGAGACGCTTTTCTGGGTGCGTCGTGCGCGTGCAACCAGCGCGAGCAGGGCTACGACGACAAACATGATCGTGCCATTGACCGCCCGGTTCATGACCAGGGGGACCAGTCCGCTGTCATCCGGGGTCTGCGCGATCAGGATCATGAAAGCGCCGATCATGGCGCCAGAGCCGACGGCCATTGACAGTGCGGTGATGCTCGGTCGGACTGCGCCCTTCTCCGGCACGAATCCCACCAGTACGACGGCGACGAGTGCGAGCCCAAGCGCCCAGTAGCCGACGGGCGCGAAGCGGTCGCCCTGCAGTAGGCCGAACGTCATCGGGACTACCGCAGAAACCACAGCGGTCAGGGGCGAGAGGATGCTCATCGGTCCGACAGCCAGACACGCGTAGAGAAGCGAGATGGCCAGTGCGCCGGTCACGCCGGAGAGTCCGCCCCAGAAGATTGCGCTCTCCGACCAAGTGCCGCCGATCACTGGAAGCGCAAGGAGAAGTACGACCAGGCCAGCGAACGCGGCCACGGCAGTCGCCAGCAGCGCGCTGATCCGCTTGGCGGCGAGTCCGCCGAAGAAATCGGCTGAGCCGAAGATGAGTGCGCCGGTGAGGCCAAGGACAGCGGTGAGCATGAGGCTGTCAGTTTAGCGAGTGGTCTCATCGGCGGAACATGGCGTCTGGAATCTGCCTGCTCACCTGCATTTGCGCAGCATTATGTGTCGCGCAACTTAAGAGCATGTGACATTTCGCTCGTATATCTGGTCGGGCTCTCAGGAAATCCCTAGACTCGGCGCTACCCCCGAATAGGTGCGCCCTCGATGAGGGTGGACAGATCGGTCGGCAGCACCGCATTCCTGTTTATTGAGGCGAGGAGTCTTTACGTGAATCACGTCCCCCTCGGATCGGCCCACCAGGCCGACCGACCTGCAATCCACAATCTGTGGGGGAGACAACGTACCGTCTTCGCCCTCGTCACCGCTGCGGCAGTCGGTCTGTCATCTCTCATTGCAGCCCCAGCATGGGCTGCCGAGGTCAACCACACGATCGAAGAGGTGCAGGGGCCGGGCGCAGCCAGTCCACTGGTCGGCTCAGTCGTCACTGTTGAGGGAATCGTCACAGCAGACCACCGGGTCGGTGGCTACAAGGGCATCTACATCCAGTCGGCCGGTTCAGGCGGAGACGCCCCCGCCGGCGATGCATCGAACGCCGTCTTCGTCTTCCTGAACAACTCGAATCCGGGCGTCGCCATTGGTGACCTGGTGCGGGTCACCGGTTCAGTCAGCGAATACTTCGGCCTCACCCAGATCACGGCATCCGCTGCCGGCGCCGTCGAGCTCGTGACAGCGGGCGTCGGTGTTCCCGCCGTGACGCCGCTGGCTGATACTGCTGTCGGGGCAGACCGCGAGCGACTCGAGAGCATGCTGGTCGAGCCGACGGGCACCTACCGCCTCGGTTCAAGCCACCAGCTGTACAACTTCGGCACGCTCTGGCTCTCGGCCGGGGACGCCCCGCTCGTCAAGAGCACCGAGCAGGTTCGGCCGGGAGAGGCGGCCAACGCCATCGCCGCTGAAAACAGGGCCAACCGCCTGTTCCTCGACGACGGTTACAGTATCCAGGTCAGCAACAAGGATCACCTCGGTGAGCAGCCGTACTTCACCACGGATTCAGTGGTGCGCCTGGGTGACAAGGTCACCTGGCCTGCTCAGCCATACGTGCTCTCCTATGGTTTCGATGACTGGCGGCTCCAGCCGACCGTGCCGATCGACAACACGAGCCCGGCGGACTACAAGCCCACCTTTGAGGCATCGAACCCGCGCACTGAGGCTCCGCCGGAGGTTGGCGGCACCATCACGGCTGCCTCATTCAACGTCTACAACTACTTCACGACGCTGACCAGTGAGAACTCCGCAGCCCGCGGAGCGGCCACCCAGGCCCAGTTCGACATCCAGAAGTCAAAGATCGTTTCGGCGATCAACGGACTCGATGCCGATGTCGTGAGCCTGATGGAGATCGAGAACTCGGTGAAGCTGGGTAAGCCCATCGACTCGGCACTCGCCGACCTCGTGAGCGGCCTCAACGCGGCACTCGGCAGCGAGGTCTGGGCATTCGTGCCCACGCCGGCGGCACTGAATGACGCAGCGATCACGGATGCCATCACCACCGCGATCATCTACAAGAAGGCCGCCGTCACCCCGGTCGGTGCCAGCCAGACGCAGGTCGACGAGACGGTGTGGAACATCGCCCGCGAGCCGATCGCGCAGACGTTCAGCTTCAACGGCAAGACCATCACCGTCGTGGCCAACCACTTCAAGTCCAAGAGCGGCGACGGCGCTGAGCCGGCAGACGGCCAGGGCCTCTTCAACGCCGAACGTGTCATGCAGGCCAAGGCAGTCGTGAAATTCGTCGGCGACCTGCAGGAATCATCCGGCAGCAGCGACGTGCTTCTGCTTGGTGACTTCAACGCTTACGCGCAGGAAGATCCGCTCAACGTCTTTGCTGAAGCCGGCTATGTCGACCTCGTTCCTGACAAGACAGATGACCAGTACACCTACAGCTTCAACGGTGAGCTGGGCTCGCTCGACCACGCGATCGCAACACCGTCACTGGCCGCCACGGTCACCGGAACCGGCGTCTGGGGCATCAACTCGGCTGAATGGTCTGACCGGGGCTACGGCTTCGGTGCAACAGAGGCCGGTACGCCGTACCGTTCAAGCGACCACGACCCGATTGTTGTCGGCATCTCTGATGCCGTTGTGCCCGTCGACATCAACGTGGTGACGGTCAACGACTTCCACGGTCGCATCGAGCAGGCATCGCCCTCGGGCGGAGCAGCCGTATTGTCGGGTGCTGTCAAGCAGATCAGAGCCGAAAACCCGAACACGATCTTCGCCGCAGCCGGTGACCTCGTCGGCGCCTCGACGTTCACCTCGTTCATCCAGAATGACAACCCCACGATCGACGCACTGAACGCCGCCGGACTCGACGTCAGCTCGGTGGGTAACCACGAGTTCGACCAGGGCTTCGCCGACCTCACCGATCGCATAGCCCCGCGAGCGCTCTGGGAGTACCTCGGCGCGAACGTATACGACAAGACAACGGGAAAGCCTGCGCTGCCCGAGTACTTCGTCAAGTCGTTCAGCGGAGTCTCTGTCGGATTCATTGGCGCTGTCACCAATGACCTGCCGTCGCTGGTGAGCCCGTCCGGAATCGCGAACCTCGACATCCGCGACGTCACGACCGAGGTCAACCGAGTTGCAGACAACCTGCGAGACGGCGACGCGGCCAACGGCGAAGCGGATGTCATCATTCTGCTGGTGCACGAGGGCGCTGCGACGACGAACATCGCGTCAGCAACCGACAACTCCTCGTTCGGCAAGATCGTGAACGGCGTCGACTCTGACGTCAACGCGATCGTGTCTGGGCACACCCACCTGGCGTACAACCACGTGATCAACGGACGCCCCGTGGTGTCATCGGGCCAGTACGGCGAGAAGTTCGGCGTGATGGACATCTCGGTGAACCCGCAGTCCAAGGAGCTGCTGTCGATCTCGAACACGGTGCTGCCGCTGATGGACACAACGAAGACGCCGCCGGTAGCTCTCTACCCGGCTGACCCCGCCGTCACCCCGATCGTCGCAGCAGCGACAGCAGAGGCGAACGTTCTCGGCGCGGTCAAGGTCGGCGATATCACCGGTGACTTCAACCGGGCCAAGGCTGTCTCTGGTGCAGAGAACCGTGGCGGGGAGTCGACGCTCGGCAACTTCGTCGCCGACGTGCAGCTCTGGTCGGCCCAGTCGGCCGGAGCACAGATCGCCTTCATGAACCCGGGTGGTCTGCGTACCGACCTGAAGTTCGCGTCAAGCGGTGCCGGCGATCCCGATGGCAACCTGACATACAAGGAAGCCGCCAGCGTCCAGCCGTTCGCCAACACCCTCGTGACGATGAACCTCACGGGTGCGCAGGTGAAGCAGGTGCTCGAGCAGCAGTGGCAGCCGACAGGTGCGGCCAGGCCGTTCCTCAAGCTCGGGGTGTCGAAGGCCCTGTCGTACACCTATGACCCGGCCGCTGCGGCCGGAGCACGCGTGACGCACATCCTGCTGAACGGCACCGAGATCGATCCGGCGGCCAGCTACGTCGTCGTCGTGAACTCGTTCCTGGCATCCGGTGGTGATAACTTCGCGGCCTTCGCCTCTGGCACGGGAATCGCAGACACCGGAAAGGTCGACCTGCAGTCGATGGTCGACTACTTCAAGGCGACCGCCACCGCATCCCCCGACTACGCCCAGCGTGCAGTCGGTGTGACGCAGAGTGCACCGGACGCCGACGGCTACAGCGCAGGCGACGTCGTGACCCTCGGCCTCTCGTCGCTGCTGTTCAGCGCGGGTGAACCGACCGGCGCCACGGTGGATGTCTCGCTCAGCGGCACCTCGCTCGGTAATGCAGCCATCGACCCGGCCATCGTCGACACGACGGATGAGGTGGGCAGGGCGTCCCTGTCGATCACGATCCCCGACGGTGTCTCTGGAGTGCAACAGCTCGTGATCTCGGTGGCGGGCACCGGTACAGCGATAGCGGTGCCGATCACCATCACGAAGAAGGACGTGCCGGTACCAGTCAAGGTGGGCAGCACGACAGACGGATCAGCGAGCAAGCTGCTGGCTAGCCAAAGCTCCACCGTGAAGTACACGGTGACGGTGAAGGCTGCTGGCAAGTCGACGGTGAAGCCAACAGGAACCGTCACGGTCTATGACGGCCGCAAGGCCATCGCGACGGTCACGCTCACCGCCGATTCGAACGGCAAGGCAACCATCACGCTGCCGAAGCTCAGTCGAGGCCTGCATGTGCTCACTTCGCAGTACAGCGGGTCCGATCTGGTGAAGAGTTCGACCAGCTGGCCGGATCTGTTGATCGTGTTCTAGCCGGCATCACTAAGCGGCATCGATGACTGCCGGGGCCCCGCGCGAATACGCGCGGGGCTTTGGCGTCTCCGCGCCCGGTATCGTGGGAGGTGGAGAGGGAGTGATCATGGCTACACGCTGGGCGCGGGTTGCTCGCGGCTGGATCGTCGCTGTGTTCTCCACGTTCGTGGCAGCGCTCTCCCACACGCTGGGGGGCGGATCAGCTCCCGGCCTGCTCGCTGTCGTGCTTTCGCTGGCCTTCGCCGGCATCCTCTGCATCGGTCTTGCCGGGCGCACTCTGTCGCTCTGGCGGCTGGGGCTGTCTGTCGCTCTCAGCCAACTGATCTTCCACGGGCTGTTCTCGCTTGGAACCCCCGGCGGTGCCCTCGCGACGCAAGCAGTGTCCGAACAGGGGGTCGGAGCTCACCAGCACCAGATCGTCACCGGTTTGGTCTCCTCCTCTGACGCCCTAACAACTGTCGGCGTCCCCGTGCACGGCATGTTCGCTCACGATGCCGGGATGTGGATCGCGCATTCGGCTGCAGCCCTGCTGACCATCGTGGCGCTTCGCCACGGAGAGCGCGCATTCTGGAGCCTGTTCTCCAGCGCTGTGCTGGCCATCCGCTCACTGTGGGAGCCGCTTGCCCCTCTCGCTGTTCCCGGCATCGGGCACGGCATTCCCGTCACCGCGCGAGTCTTCCTGCCGCGCGCGCTGTCGACCTTGCTGTCGACGATGCGCCATCGCGGACCGCCGGTATCGCTCCGTGCCGCTCAGGCGCGCTTCTCACACATCTGAATTTGAGTGCATCGATCGCCGTGCGATCACCCGAGTGCGCGCCGTCGGCTGGCCAGTGCCCCGAGGCGTGCGTCGTGTGCTGATCCGCCGATCGATGCCGTCCGTGCTTTCCCTGTTTAAGGATTCTTCAATGAAAACTCGCACCACAACCCTCGCTTCGACCGCCCTTGCCGCAGGTGTTCTCCTGGCCGTCGCCGTGCCGATGTCGGCCAGCGCTCATGTGTCTGTTGCTCCGACATCCACTGCCGCAGGCTCCTATTCCGTGCTCACCTTCGCGCTTGCACACGGATGCGACGGATCGGCCACCACGTCGATCGCCATCGACATCCCGGAGAGCATCACGAGCGTTTCCCCGACGGTCAACCCCAACTGGGACGTCGAAAAGGTGGCTGTCGATCTGGCCGAGCCGCTTGATGACGGCCACGGCAACACCATCACCACCCGCACCGGGCAGATCGTGTACACGGCGAAGGCACCGTTGGCCGACGGCCTGCGCGACACCTTCGAGCTCAGCGTGCCGCTGCCGGCCGATGCGGCGGGCACGACGATCAGCTTCCCCGTCCTGCAGACGTGCGAGGTCGGAGTGACGAACTGGAATGAAGTACAGAAGGACGGCGAGGCAGAGCCGGAGCTGCCAGCACCGTCGATCACCGTGACCGAGGCAGTTGCCGACGCACACGGCCACGGCGCCGCTGCAGCGAGTGACGACGATGAGGTAGCAGCGTCCGGCGAGCACGCTGCCGATGGCGCAGGCTCAGGCGCTGCAGGCTCCGATGACGTGATCGCGAGGGTCCTTGGCATCGGTGGCCTGGCAGTGGGCGTCGTCGGCATTGTGCTGGCCATTACCGCTCGTCGCAAGCAGTCGGCCTAGGCTGCACACATGTCGACTATGACAATTCGCCGCAGGCCGGGTAGCTGGGGATTCGGGGCAGTGGTCGTTGCCGCTGCTCTGGGTCTCACCGCTGCACCCGCATTCGCGCACAACTCGGTGATCAATACGAGCCCCGCAGACGGCGCGGTTGTCACCGAGCAGCCCGGCCTGTTCACCGTGACGACGAGCGACAACCTGCTCGATCCCGGCGGAGCAGGCACAAGCATGGCCATGCAGATCAGCGGGCCAGCGGATGCCGCATCTCCCCTTTATTACGGCGACGGATGCGCAACGGTCTTCGGGCCAACGCTTGAGATGTCTGCGCAGCTCGGGGAGCCGGGCGAGTACACCGTGATGTGGCAGGCGGTCTCGACCGACAGCCACACGATTTCCGGCACCTTCAGCTTCACGTGGCAGCCGGCCAAGGGGCAGGTGCTCGCTGCGGGCAGCGCCACTCCGCCCGTTTGCGGCGGAACAGAGGCTGTAGGCGCATCTCCGCCTGCTACGTCGTCGACATCCGCTGCAACGGGCGCGGAACTCGCTGACGTGCTGTGGATCGCCGGTGCTGTCGCCGCCGTGTTGATCGCCGGAATTGGCACGCTGTTGGTCGTCACGCGCAAGAAGAAGGGGCCGCCCTCGGCCGACGAGTCGGACACAACGCACTCCGACAGCTAATGGATCCGTCGGTTTAACCACATCCGCCGGCTCTGGTACGAATGCATGATGCATCCGTGCCAGAGCCGGCGGATTGTTTTTTAGACCCGAGGTCACGCGAGTGGGTGGACTCTGTCCGTCGTCTCGGCGACCTGCTGCTGTTCGGCCATCTCGGCAACCACTGAATGTTCGTTCGGGCTGTCGCGCTCTCGGAGCGCCTGCTCCACGGCATCCTTCACCCGGTTCTCTTCGCGCACCTTCTGGCGACGGCCGCGACGACGAAGCAGGAGCACTGTCGCAACCACTGCAGCGGCGAGCAGGATCACGAGGGCCAGCAGGGTCCACGGCACAGCCCAGGTGCCCGAGCTGCTGAGTACTGATTCAACGGTGAGACCGGTATCTGCGGCCCCGGTGCTGGTAGTGACCACCTGCGGGGTGAGCTCGGCCGACGCGGTGAGCCAGAAGGCCGGAGCCACATCGGCCACATCGGCGGTCACTGTCCAGGTCTCACCTGGCATCAGTTCCGGGACAGCATCCACACCGCCCACCTCGCGCGGGAAGAGGCCGAAGGGTCCAGAGAGCGAAACGCTCTGTCCGGCCGACAGCCGCACATTTCCGGTGTTGTGGACGGTGTAGCTGACCGTGGCGTCGCCGGAGCCGAACGGGTTGAGCGTGCCGGAATAGGAGACGTGCAGGTCGTCGATGGCCAGCGCCGGCGTCAAGACACCACTGACGCGCAGATGAATCCGGACTCCCAGCCGCCGGTCGACCGAAATGCCCTGCTCTTCGCTGGGAGTGGAGAGTGATGTGACGATGCCGCCGACATAGTCGCCCGGTGTTGCATCAGCGGGCACAGTGACGGTGAAGGGAACCTCGGTCGAGGTGCCGGCGTCGATCGTGACGTGGCTGCTTTCGGCGGATACCCACGCGCCCAAGGCCACCGACGCGGTGTCTTTCGTCACCAGATCGAGCTGGCCGCTCGTCGTGGTGAAACCATCGGCTGCATAGACATCCAGCTCGAGCGCCTCGGTGTCGTGGTTGCTGATGACCAGAGAATCGGTCACCGTGGCGCCTGGATCGACGGCGTCGTAGTTGAAGTTCTGCCGGTTGACGTCCTGACCGGTGGTTCCGGTGCGCACGCCCCAGGTGACATCCCCTTCGGCGGCCATCGCCGTGCTGGCAGAACAGAGCCCCGCGAATACGAGAAATGCCGCGAGCACGATGCGAATCGGGGCTGCGGCTGTGGACCTGATGTCTGATGCTCGGCTGTGCATATCCTTTTTCCTCATGCAGTGGTGAAACGAGAAGCGGGAGGTCGGGGTGGATGCCGGTGGCACCCACCCCGACCGATGGAGCTGTGAAGCGGTGGTTCTGACGAGCGGCGGTTTGGCTAGCTCAGTGCGGTGAGCGTGAGCTGTGCCTTGTACGTGCCGTTGGTGGCGTCGACCGGGATCTTCAGATCCAGACCAGCCCCCAGCTTCGCGGTTCCGGTGGTGTGACCGGATGCCGCGTAACCGAGGGTTGACGAGGCCGAGAGGCCTTTGCCGCTGGTGTCGAAGCCCGAGCCGACCGTGGCGCCGGCAATGGCGTCGCCGCCTGCCTGGGTCACGAGCGGGGTCCAACCGAGGTAGCGACCCGAGAACGAGGCACCGCCTGCCGTGAAGTCGCTGACCTGAGCCGAGATCGACCACGCGGATGCTGCGGAGCGGGTGTCGGTGACACGGATCGGGTTGATCGTGCCTGTCGCGGCGAAGTGATCGCCAGACTCAACGGCGGTGCCGAGGTTGACCAGGCTGTTGGTGCCGTCGACGCTCCAGGTGAACTCCTCGGTTGCCGTCGCCGGAACGGTGACCTGCACCTCCTGGGAATCGGCCGACACGTCGGCGGCACGGCTCAGGCTGACCGAGTCGACAACGCTGTTCACGGGCTTCTCGGCGCCGTTGGCCTGGCTGCGCAGGGTCTTGACGGTGATGGCGCCCGCCGTCACCTCGACGGCGGTGTAGTTGCGTACCTTCTCCTGGTTGGCGACAGAGAGGTACTTGTAGCTCGGTGCTGCCGGGTTGAGGTCGTAGTACTTCGAACCGGATGCCGAGTTCGACGTCACGTACAGCACGCCTCCTGGACCTGCGACGACAGAGTCAGCGCCTGCTGCCTCTGCCGGGTTGGCGATCTCGCCGTTCTTCAGCAGGTACGTGCGGGCGTAGCTGTGGTCATGGCCCTGCAGGACCAGGTCGACACCCAGGTTCGAGATGGTTGTCGGCAGATCGTTGCGCCTCGTCGTTGCATCGCTGTCGGTGGCGTGCGGCCCTGACGAGTAGATCGAGTGGTGGAACGCGAGAACCTTCCACTTGGCCTGGGCGCCGTGCTCTGCGACGATCTGGGTCATCCAGGCGATGTGGGATGCATCGTTGAGGCTGTTGGAGTTGATGTCCATGAACAGCACGTCTTTGTAGATGAACCAGTAGTCGCCACCAGAGGTGGTGCCGGATGATGCCGGTCCGGCCGTGGTGGTGATGTTGGGCTGGGTGAAGTGCTGCATGTATGCCTTCGAGCCGACATCGTGGTTACCGATTGTCGAGACGAACGGAATCTGGCGCAGCTTGTCCGACTGCAAGAACGCGGTGTACTGCGCTTCATTGGCGGCAGTCTCCACCTGGTCGCCTGCGGAGAAGAGCATCTCGGCGTTCGGGTATGTCGCCGTCGCGACGTTGAGGGTATCGACCCAGCCCGCCGCGTCATTCGTCACGTTGCCGGATGATCCGAGCTGCGGGTCGCCGAAGAACAAGAAGTTGAAGTCGCCACTGAAGCTCTGCGTCTTGAATGTGTAGCTTTCCGACCAGTTGCCTTCGGTACCGACCCGGTACACGTATGAGGTGTTCTCCTTGAGGCCGGTGAAGGTGGTGGTGCGGCTGAACGCGCCGCTGGTTGTGGCACCGCCGGTCGCGGCGAAGCTGGTGTTCGTCGTCGGGAAGGCCCCGTCGACGACATTGGATGCCAGCGCGAGCTGGGCGACCTGGGTGGTGTCGGTTCCGCTGTACCAGGTGATGATGCGCTGGGCCTCTGTCGAGCCGACGCCGAGCACGATGGTTGCGGGCGCAGCATCCGCCGCACTAGCAGCGGTCGCCGTGAAGGCGCCGCAACCGGCGACGACGGCAAAACTGAGGAGCGCGGCCGCGAGACGCACCGACGTGCGGTTCTGCACGGGCGCCTGGACCTGTCTGGTCTTTTTTATCAACATGGGCTGTCATGCCTTCCGAATGTTGTGGGGTGAGGGAGCGCGAAAATTTCGGTCCGCACGGCATGGTGTTCTCGCCAGATGAATTGGTCTTGAACAACCGGAGTGGTGCCGGTGTCTCACGCCAGAAAGTATGGGGTCAACCGAGTCCGAGCATCCGCTGCCCGAACCAAAACAGGCCAATGAGCGCGACGATGGCGGCGAGAGAACCGCCCACCCACAGTGCGACGCGGGGAGCACGGCGTCGCAGCAACGTCAGCAGCGGGAAGATGATGGCGATGAGCCCGAGTTGCACGAACTCGATGCCGACGTTGAACACGAGTAGCGACCACAGCAGGGTCCACGACCAGGCCTCTTCGATGCCGAGGGCGCTCGCAAAACCCAGCCCGTGGATGAGGCCGAAGCAGAAGACGACCCCGAGCCGCGTCCAGTCGCGACGCTCCAGGCCCAGTCCCTGCCCCCGTCGTCGGCCGATCGTCGTCGGTTCGATGAGCAGGGCCTCAGCGGGTCGACGCCACAGTCCCCAGAGGTACCAGGCTGCGACGATAGCGATTGAGAGGGCGATGATCGGCTCGACGATGGACGTCGGCACCGAGACCAGCCCGAGTGCGGCCAACAGGAAGGTCAACGAGTGGGCCACCGTGAATGTAGTCGCCGCGAGCACGACATCACGAAGTCGCCGAGATCCGACGATGAGTGCAAGCAGGAACAGGATGTGGTCGAGGCCACCCAGCAGGTGCTCGGCCCCCAACAGGAAGAACTCAGCAAAGCGTTCAGTCCACGCCTGACCGGTGGAGAACGACGGGTTCTCGGCATCCAGGGCCGCACTGCCGGCGTGGCCGTTGAAGTCGTACGTGACGATGGTCGTCGTCCCTGTCACGTACCCTTCTGCATCGGGGAAGAGGGAGCTGCGCAGCTCGTATACCGGGTGATCGTTGCCAGCGGCCGCAGCCGTGCAGTCATAATCGAGAGTCAGCTGCGCGTATGGAACATCGTTTCGCTCAGTCATGGTGAAATCCCCGAGCTGCGCGGGCACGCAGCTGGTGCCCGCACTCGTCACCGCGAAGCGTTCGGTGACGTATGCAACGACTGACTCGGCGTGGCCATTGAGCGCGACTGCCTCATCGCCGCTCTCAAACAGATCCATTCCCTGCGTGAAGAAGTCGGGGTCGTCCTGCGAGTCGGCCGTGGAGACAACGAGCAAGTCGTACTCAAGTTCAATCGCTGCCGATACGTGATCGGCGGTGGGGGTGCTCGCATCGATATAGACGACAGAGGAGAAGCCGTGGGCCAGCGCGGGCGCCGCTGGCAGGATGCCGCAGAGAGCCACGGCAGCGGCCGCAATAGTGAGCGCAACGGCAGCGGGACGACGGGGGATGAAGCGCGAGAGTGCCATGGGATCCTTCGTTCTGGTTCGTGCACAGTGCACGAACCAGATGAACCGACAGCGCACGGCTGGCGAATAGCAGAAGAACACGACCGCCGGTGGCTGGGGTCATCCGCGGTCAGGTGCATATTGTTCGGATGACGTTCACGTCGAGAACACGGGATCGTCGCCATCTCGACCGGTCAGGTCGGCACTGTGTGTGGAGGTCAACGGGCGCCGAAGCTGCGCTCGCGTCGATGTCATCCGGGCCTGGTGGAGGAAGAATTCTGTGATTGGCAGACGTACGTTCGGCATTATCGCGATGGCTGTCGTGATCTGTGCATCCGTTTCAGGTTGTACGGCTAGCGCTCCTGCGCCGTCGACATCCGCTGACGCTGAGGCTGATGCGGCCGCCGTCGACATGCGGCCGCTCGGCACCGGATTCGTCGGCGCCACACCGCCGACACCCGAGGCGACAATCGATCCTGAGCCGGGTTCGTGGGACGGCGTCGTGCCACCCGCTGGCTACCGCGTGGTTCTTATCGCCGAGTCGAATGACGCAGCAGCCACAACCCTGTCAGCTGCGGTTAAGGAGTGGGCGACGCGTGAGAAGGTCGGTCTGACGCTGCTGACCGCGGCGGGCGACACTGAAGTCCTCGACCGTATTGATGAGGCTGTTGCGGTAACCCCCGACCTCGTGATCGGCGTGGGGGACGGCTTGATCGACATGTTCACGCTGTTGACGCCGCAACGGCTGGAACAGCAGTTCCTCATTCTGGGGGCCGAGCTTCCCGAACCCACCGCGAATGTGACATCCGTCATCTGGTCGGGGGCGACCTATCGAGGAACCGGCTTGTCGGCGTCTGGGGGCGTCGATGCAGCGACAGTCACGGTGGAGCGTGCCGACGAAGCCATCACCGCGGGCGTCGCCAGCGTGCTGCACGACCTCACCGGAATCGTGCTGAAGCTGGGGTAGGCGACATGCGCGCGGGCACATTCAGGTAATGCGCTGAGCCTCGCAGCTAACATGGCAAGGTGACGATAGCGACCCCGTATGAAGACCTTCTCCGCGACGTGCTGGCCAATGGCGCGCACAAGAGCGACCGCACCGGAACGGGCACACGAAGTGTCTTCGGCCGTCAGCTGCGATTCGACCTTTCAGAGGGTTTCCCGCTGATCACCACCAAGCGCGTTCACTTCAAGTCGATCGCCTACGAACTTCTGTGGTTCCTTCGCGGCGAGAGCAACGTGGCGTGGTTGCAAGAGAACGGTGTCAGCATCTGGAACGAGTGGGCGGATGCCGCCGGCGAGCTCGGTCCGGTTTACGGTGTGCAGTGGCGTTCATGGCCGACGGCGAGTGGCGAGCAGATCGACCAGATCTCCGAAGTCATCGAGGCCATCAAGACCACACCGGATTCCCGTCGCCTGATCGTGTCGGCGTGGAACCCCGCCGACATCCCGAACATGGCGCTTGCGCCCTGCCACGCACTGTTCCAGTTCTATGTGGCCGACGGCAAGCTGTCGTGCCAGCTCTACCAGCGCAGCGCTGATCTGTTCCTCGGCGTTCCTTTCAACATCGCCAGCTACGCGCTGCTCACCCACCTGGTTGCCGCGCAGACGGGTCTCGAGGTCGGCGACTTCGTCTGGACCGGTGGCGACTGTCACATCTACGACAACCATGTTGACCAGGTCACCGAGCAGCTGACGCGTGAGCCGTACCCGCTGCCGCAGCTGAAGATCCTGAACAAGCGTGAGAGCATCTTCGACTACGAGTACGACGACCTCGCGATCGAGAACTACCAGCACCACCCCGCCATCCGTGGCGCGGTCGCGGTATGACCGACGTAACCGCCCCGGCCGGTCTGAGCGCCCCGGCAGGTGTGACGATCGGGCTGATCTGGGCCCAGGCCGACGGTGGTGTCATCGGCAACGACGGCGTCATGCCGTGGCACGTTCCCGAAGACCTCGCGCACTTCAAGCAGGTGACCCTCGGCGCGCCCGTGATCATGGGACGCAAGACCTGGGACTCCCTGCCGCCGCGCTTCCGACCGCTGCCTGGCCGTCGTAACATCGTCGTCACCCGTCAAACCGACTGGCAGCAGCCGGACGTCGACGTCGTGCACTCGATCGATGACGCTCTGGTGCAGGCCGCCGCTGACGCCCCCGACGGAACCGTCTGGGTGATCGGTGGCGCACAGATCTACGCGGCGGTCATCGACCGCGCCGATGTGCTCGAGGTAACCGAGCTCCGAACATACGTCGACGGCGACACGGTTGCGCCGACAATCGATGCGACCTGGGCCGTCGAGTCGATCGATCCAGAAGATGACTGGCACACGTCGTCCGCTGGTCTCGACTTCCGCTTTGTGCGCTACGAGCGTGACTAAGAATTTCCCTTCCCGCGAAATCGGAGTTGTGGTCGTTTTGGGGCACTTATAACGACCACAACTCCGATCTCGCGGATTCAAAAGCGGCTCTTTCGCGGCGGCACAGGTCTAGCTGCGGAGGCACGCAGGTTCGTGTCGGATGCCCCGGGTAGAGTTGCCGAGTGAGTAGGAACGCTGAGCTGTCAAAGAACCCCGATGAGCTCACCCCGCCCTACGACTATTTCTCGGGCGACTACGTTCCTGACGACGCATACGCCCCCGACGACGCAGATGCTCCAGACGATTTTGGCGCACCGCCGCCGCCCGACTACGGGTATGAGTTCGCCGGTGGATCGAACGCCCGCGGTGGCCAGGGCGGCCAGAGCGGCGCGCGCGTCGGCAACGGCCAGCCAGGCAGTGGTCCCGTCGAATGGGGCCAGGCCGGTGCATCCGGTACGCGAGTATCTCAGCAGCAGGTGCATTCGCAGGCACCCCGCCAGCAGGCATCGGCAAAATTCGCCACCGCGGCCGAGGCGCTGCACACTGTTTTCGGATACGACTCGTTCCGCGGCGAGCAGGCGCAGATCATCGACCAGCTCATCGGTGGCGGCGACGCCGTCGTCCTGATGCCCACGGGTGGCGGAAAGAGCCTCTGCTACCAGATCCCGTCGCTCGTACGCGAGGGCACCGGCATCGTCGTCTCTCCGCTTATCGCACTGATGCAAGACCAGGTTGACGCCCTCACCGCCGTCGGCGTGCGTGCCGCCTTCCTCAATTCGAGCCAGGACGCTGCCACCCGCAACCAGGTCGAACGCGACTACGTCGCGGGCGCCCTCGACCTGCTCTACGTGGCTCCAGAGCGGTTGTCATCCGAGTCGACCAAGCAGTTCCTCGCCCGCGGCACCATTGCTCTGTTCGCCATCGACGAGGCGCACTGTGTGTCACAGTGGGGCCACGACTTCCGCCCCGACTACCTGGCGCTGTCAGAGCTCGCCGACCGCTGGCCCGACGTGCCGCGCATCGCGCTCACGGCGACGGCGACGGATGCCACGCACAAAGAAATCACCTCCCGTCTGCAGCTCGAGAAGGCCAAGCACTTCGTCGCCAGCTTCGACAGGCCGAATATCCAATACCGCATCGTCAACAAGGCTGAGCCGCGCAAGCAGCTGCTCTCCTTCATCAAGACGGAGCACCCGGATGATGCCGGCATCGTCTACGCACTCAGCCGCAAGTCGGTCGAGGCGACGGCCGAATTCTTGCAGGCCAGTGGCCTGAATGCGCTGCCGTACCACGCAGGCCTCGACGCCAACGTGCGTGCCCGCAACCAGGCACGCTTCCTCCGCGAAGACGGCGTGATCATCGTTGCCACCATCGCGTTCGGCATGGGCATCGACAAGCCTGACGTGCGTTTCGTCGCTCACATCGACCTGCCCAAGAGCGTCGAGGGTTATTACCAGGAGACGGGTCGCGCCGGTCGAGACGGCCTGCCATCCGCGGCCTGGCTCACCTACGGACTGCAGGATGTCGTGCAACAGCGCCGGATGATCGATGAGTCGCCCGGCGACCTCGCACATCGCCGCAAGTTGTCGGCGCATCTCGACGCCATGCTTGCGCTCTGCGAGACCGTCGACTGCCGCCGCGTCAATTTGCTGCGCTACTTCGGTCAGTCGAGTGCGCCCTGTGGCAACTGCGACACCTGCCTCACCCCACCGGAAGCATGGGACGGCACCGTTCCCGCCCAGAAACTGCTCTCCACGATCGTGCGTCTGCACCGCGAGCGCAACCAGCGTTTCGGCGCCGGTCACCTCGTTGACATCCTGCGCGGCAAGACCACCCCGCGCGTCACCCAGCACGGCCATGACCAGCTCGCGACCTGGAGCATCGGTGCCGACCTCAGCGACCACCAGTGGCGCGGGGTCGTGCGCCAACTGCTCGCGCAGGGCCTCATCGTCACCCAGGGCGAGTACGGAACGCTGGCGCTGACGGATGCCGCAGCCGAAGTTCTCGCCGGACGTCGCAGCGTCGACCTCCGCCACGAGCCAGAGCGACCCGAACGCGCGGAGCGCCCGGCTCGACGAACCGGTGCAGCGAAGAAGGCCGGTGCCGCCGACCTGTCTCCCGCTCAGGGAGAACTCTTCGAGGCGTTGCGTGCCTGGCGTTCAGCTGAGGCGCGCGAGCAAGGTGTTCCCGCCTATATCGTGTTCGGCGATGCAACCCTCGTCGCCGTTGCTGCCGCGAAACCGGCTAGCCTCGCCGATCTCGACGGCATCTCCGGCATCGGTGCGAAGAAGCTCGACTCCTACGGCGAGAAGCTGCTCGCAGTGGTGGCGGACGCCTCCTAGATTTCATGGCCGCAGTTCGGTGGTGCCCGTTCTGCCGGTTCCTGCGCTCTGCGGGCCCGTCGGTGCGCAGCTCCGCAGCTCCGTTGCTCCATTGACGCGTCGTGTGCATAAAACTCCTGCTATTTGTCGAAGTTGGCTGTTGGAACGGCCTGTATAGCCCGATTGAGAACGATCTGCAGGAGTTATGCACGCGGAGCCTATTCGGCCCGATGTCGCCGCCGCCGAATTCGGAACGTCTGCCCGTTGTCGCCGCCCCGCGCGGCCGTCACCGCCGTGCCGTTTCTCCGCTGTTCCGTTGTCCCGGTCTGTGTGTGCATAACTCCTGCAATTTGGCGAAGTCGGCCGCTGGAACGGCCGATTGGGCCCGATTGGGAACGATTTGCAGGAGTTATGCATGGGAAGCCACGTCCACCGTGCCGCGCTCGAACTTTGATGCGCAAGTGCCGTCGTCGGTCGTCCAAGCGGCAGCAGTCCGTCACCAGCGTCTGGGGTTCGA
This sequence comes from Leifsonia sp. A12D58, assembly GCF_047530025.1. Taxonomy (NCBI): domain Bacteria; kingdom Bacillati; phylum Actinomycetota; class Actinomycetes; order Micrococcales; family Microbacteriaceae; genus Leifsonia; species Leifsonia sp. A12D58. The sequence goes on from NZ_JBLJAT010000009.1 coordinate 72,766, forward strand.
CCCTACTCATGCATAACTCCTGCAATATGGCGCCGAAAGCCGTCACCGGTGCCGTTTCGGGGCCATCCGGAGCAAATTGCAGGAGTTATGCAGTGGGGAACCCGCCGCCGGGCCCCGGCCCGGCGAGTCACCAGGACAAGGACCGGCGCGCGCGACTGCGCAGCCGCGCGCGAGGGATAGCTCACTGGCGCGAGGGATAGCTCACTGGCGCGAGGGATAGCTCACTGGCGCGAGGGAGCAGCACCTGCTGAGCGGCAGGGCTGAGCGGCGGAGGGCGCTCCGCGAGGGCGAGGGCGTGGGCGAAGCCCCGGCTACGGCTTCCGCGGGTAGATCGTTTCGCCCCGCTCCAACATCGCCACGTACTCCGCGATCTTGCGGGCCCGAGTCTCGGCCCGCTTCACATTGCCGATACGAAACAGAATCGCGAAGCGATTCTGCCCGTCAAGCGTCGCGAAGAGAGCGGATGCCGCCGGCGCGGCAGCCAGCGCCGCCGCCAGGTCGTCGGGCACTTCGATCGTGCTTTGCGGAGCGTATGCTGCATCCCATCGCCCATCGCCCATTGGCCTTCGCCTTGTCGATCTCAGCCTGGCCGCTCGGAGACATGCGTCCGGCCTCGATGAGCTGGGCGACGCGTCCCTGATTGACCTGCGACCAGATGCTGCTTGGCCCTCTCGGCGTGAACAACTGCAGAAAATGCTCGTCGTCGAGCCGGGACCTCTGCCCGTCGATCCAGCCATAGCAGAGCGCGACTTCAACCGCTTCGAGATAGCTCGCGCTCGAGGCGGCAGCGCCCTTCTTCGCGATGGCCAACCGCACGCCCGGCGACGACGCCTGATTCTCGGCCAGCCAGGCTTCCCAGATCGAGGCATCGGCGCAAAACATGATTTCGCGCTGCACAGCCATCACGTCACCAGTTTCTGCAGCGTGCGCAGGTTGCGGGTCGTCGTCGTGGCCTTGTGCTTGCTGCGCGCCGTCTCTTTCGAGAAGGCACTGCCGAGGGTGTTTCCGCGTTCGACAGTCCAATAAATGACTCCGTCGCCGCCGCGAATGCTCTCTACCACCGGATCGAGCGTGGGCTGCAACGAGAGTAGCTCCGCTGCGAGGAGCGGATCCAGGGTGAAGATCACATACGGATGCCACCCTTCCTTCTCTGCGTCGAACGGAAAGTCGGCGATCACGCGGCGGATCACATCGAGGTCGAGTACGTGCACCCACGCCTGGTATCCGAATCGCTCGCTAAGCGCCTCTTCGATACGGGGCTTCAGCTCAGCGGCGGGCAGTGGGGAATCGAACAGCACGTTTCCACTGGCGAGCACTGTCTTCACGTTGTTCAGGTCGAGTGTCGTGAACGCGGATGCGACATCCGCCATCTTCATGTTCACGCCGCCGACGTTCACACCGCGCAGGAGGGCCACATATCGGGTCATGGAGTGAGGCTACCGGCAAGGCCCGACATTCAAAAGCGGTCGGAAAACAGGCACGAACCGGGTCGAGGGAGTGTCCCCAGACTGCGCTTAGTAGGAGATGAATATGGTCTGGGGTCTCGGCTTGAGGAAACCTACAGAACGAATGTCGCTCGCGGCATACTTTTTGTCGCGGTCGCACGCAGTATTTCCGGCCGGTGAGCCTCACCCGTAGCGTGGTGCGTAAAGCAGTTCGCGCGAAAGATTGAGGACCAAAGATGGTTGACACGACCCAGCGCCCGGCATTCGATTCTCCCTCGAATGCCGACGAGACGACAGCGACACAGACGGGCTCGGCTACGGCCGGCCGCGTCGATCCGAGTGTGGACACTGGCCCGATCAAGGTGGCCGGAGATCCGACAGCGCCCCATGTCGATGTTGCGCTGCTCGGCCGACAGCTGCTTGGAACCTGGGCGGATGTTCGTCTGGCTGCACGCAAAATGACCGCCAGGCCCGAGATGCAGCGCATCGAAGGCCAGTCGATGGCCGAGCACCGCAAGCGCGTGATGGTGCAGCTCAAGATCCTCGCCGACAACGGCCACGTGCACCGCGCGTTCCCGTCGTACCTCGGCGGCAACGACGATCACGGCGGCAACATTGCCGGGTTCGAAGAGCTGATCACTGCCGACCCCAGCCTTCAGATCAAGGGCGGCGTGCAGTGGGGCCTGTTCGGTGCCGCTGTGTTGCACCTCGGCACCAAGCCGCACCACGACGCGTACCTGCCCGGCATCATGAGCCTCGAGATTCCCGGGGCATTCGCCATGACCGAGATCGGCCACGGCTCGGATGTCGCGAGCATCGGCACGACAGCGACCTATGACGTCGACAGCGAAGAGTTCGTGATCAACACCCCGTTCCGCGCTGCGTGGAAGGACTACCTGGGCAATGCCGCGAAGGATGGCATCGCAGCTGTGCTCTTTGCGCAGCTCATCACTGCCGGCGTCAACCACGGCGTGCACGCCTTCTACCTGCCGATCCGCGATGAAAACGGCAACTTCCTGCCGGGCATCGGCGGAGAGGACGACGGTCTCAAGGGCGGATTGAACGGCATCGACAACGGTCGTCTTCACTTCACCAATGTGCGCATTCCTCGCACGAGTCTGCTCAACCGTTACGGCGATGTCGCTGCCGACGGTACGTACAGCAGCCCTATTTCCAGCCCGGGCCGCCGCTTCTTCACGATGCTCGGCACTCTGGTTCAGGGGCGTGTCTCCCTCGACGGATCAGCTGTTTCCGCCTCAGCTATGGCCCTTACCATCGCCATCACCTACGGCAGTCAGCGCCGGCAGTTCACCGCGGGCAGCGACACCGATGAAGAGGTCATCCTCGACTACCAGCGTCATCAGCGTCGACTCTTCCCTCGCCTGGCCACCACCTACGCGCAGACCTTTGCCCACGACGAGTTCCTGGTGAAGTTCGACGCCGTGTTCAGCGGCAAGGCAGACACCGACGACGACAGGCAAGACCTCGAGACCCTCGCGGCGGTCCTCAAGCCGCTGTCTACCTGGCACGCGCTCGACACGCTGCAGGAGTCCCGTGAGGCCTGTGGTGGAGCCGGCTTCATCGCCGCCAACCGCTTCGTCGGCCTGCGTGCAGACCTCGACGTCTTCGCGACGTTCGAGGGCGACAACAACGTGCTGCTCCAGCTCGTGGCCAAGCGACTGCTCACTGACTACAGCAAGCAGTTTGCCTCAGCGGATGCGGGTGCTCTCGCCCGCTTCGTCGTCAAGCAGGCGGCGGGCAAGGCGTACGCCGGCAGTGGACTCCGCACGCTCAGGCAGCTGGTTGCCGACCGTGGAGTGACCGCCAGGTCCGTCGGCGCACTCCGAGACGCCGATGTGCAGCACGAGCTGCTCACCGACCGGGTTGAGACGATGATTGCCGATATCGCTGCTCGGCTGCGTCCGGCGAGCAAGCTGCCCAAGAAGCAGGCTGCCGCTCTCTTCAATGCCAACCAGAACGCCCTCATCGAAGCGGCTCGCGCTCACGGCGAGCTGCTGCAGTGGGAAGCATTCACCCGCGCCCTCGAGAAGACAACTGATCCGGGCACCAAGCAGGTCCTCACCTGGTTGCGTGACCTCTTCGGGCTCGGCCTGATCGAGACGCACCTGGCCTGGTACCTGATGAACGGCCGAATGTCAGCCCCGCGTGCCCAGGCGGTCACCGCGTACATCGATCGCCTCATCGCGCGGCTCCGCCCACATGCCCTCGACCTTGTCGACTCGTTCGGCTACAGCCAGGAGCACCTGCGCGCACCGATCTCATCCGGCATCGAGAAGGAGCGCCAGGATGAGGCTCGCGAGTACTACCGCACGCTGCGCGCCAGCGGCACGGCCCCGGTTGACGAAAAGAAGCTGACCAAGAAGTCGCACGCCAAGAAGGCAGCTGGCGTCAAGAGCCCTGGTACCAAGTCCTCGAAGTAGGCAGGTCGCGGTCGGCAACCGACCGCGCTACCAGCCCTGGCTGAGCACCTCATCGAGAGCGTCGACGATAAAGTCGGCGCTCTCGATGCTGAGGCAGAGCGGCGGCTTCACCTTGAGCACGTTCTGGCGCTCCGAGGTGGGCTGCACGATCACGCCGAGTTCACGCATCCGCTCACAGATGGCTGCAGTCTCAGCGGTCGCCGGTTCACGGGTGGCCCTGTCGCGTACGAGTTCGATGCCGAGATAGAGGCCGAGGCCGTGCACGGCACCGATCAGCGGATGCCGGGTGGCCAGCTCTTCGAGCCGTCCCACCAGGTGTGCGCCGACGAGGTGGGCGTTCTGCTGCAGGCCGTCATCGCGGATGACGTCGAGCACCGCTATGCCGGCGACGCAGCTCACCGGGGTGCCGCCGGCCGAAGAGAAGAACGTGCCTTCGCGGGCGAGGGACTCGGCGATCTCTCTGCGGGTGATCACGGCCCCGAGTGGGTAGGCGTTGCCCATCATCTTGGCGATGGTGATGATGTCTGGCACGACGCCCTGCTGGTCGGCACCCCAGAAATACTCGCCGAGTCGGCCATAGCCCACTTGCACTTCGTCTGAGATGCACAGGCCACCTCGACGACGGATGTCTTCGTACACGCCGGCGAGATATCCGTCGGGCAGCAGCACCCCGCCGGCGTTGCCGAGCACCGGTTCGCAGATGAAACCGGCGATCTCTGTGTCGGTCTCGGCCAGCTCATCGAGCTGGCGCGTGAGGTCGGCCAGGTACGCGGCCGCGGCGTCAGGTCCGCGGTGGACGCCGCGATAGACGTTCGGCACGTCAGCGATCTGCACCCAGTCCGGCCGGTTGGAGAGGGCGAACGGATTGTCGTATGCCGAGGTTGAGACGGCATCGGAGGCCATCGTCCAGCCATGGTACGACTCACGGAGGGCGACGATGCTGCGCCGCCCGGTATGGATCTGGGCCAGCCGGAGCGCGAGATCGACAGCCTCGCTCCCGCTGTTCACCAGCAGCACCGTGTCGAGTGACGGGTCGGGAGCGAGCTCAACAAGACGTTCGCTGAGGTCGGCCAGCGCGCGATAGAGAAACCGGGAATTCGTGTTGAGCAGACGCAGCTGCGAAGTGACCGCCGCGGTGAATCGCGGGTGGCTGTGGCCGATGCCCGACACGTTGTTCACCAGATCGACGTACGCCTTGCCCGTTGTGTCGACCAGGAACTCCTGCCATCCGCGCTCGATCTCAGGCGGGTTCTCGTAGTAGCGCTCCTGCGCCGCGGCAAACACCGCAGCCCGGCGCTCGCTCTCACGCGCCGGATCGAACGGAGACACGTACGGCGCCAGGCCCAGAAGCGAAGCCGGGTCGATGGCCAGGTCGAGCCAGCCGATGGATCTGGCCTCCGAGACGAACTCAGGGGGATCGAGGTGAGCGGATGCCAGCCGTTGCACGCGGATCCGGCCGAGGCGCGTGGCATCCGGTGCCGGGTCGTCGAGGGAGGGCTGCGCGGTTCCGAGATGCTGGCCGGTACTGACGCTTTCGCCAGCGCGTAGTTCGGGGAGGAATCCGCGAACTCGAAGCACGGTGCCCGGCGCAACCAGGAGGACACCGTCAGATTCGACCGCTGCGACCTGCGCCGTAATCGGAGAGACGATTCCGCGGCCGGGCAGTACGAAGAACTCGGTGACCAGGGCGACGGTTGCCTGTTCATCTCGTGAGTGAACGCGCGTGCGGGTGAGCCGCCGTTGGCCGTATGGCGCGACGGCAACTGCGGCGCCACAACGAGTGAGAGCGGCGCGGGCCAGGGTCCACTCGATGTCCGGCTGCTGCCAGAGCCCATCTGCCAGGTCAGGACTCGTCACGGTGAAGTCCAAAACGGTGACGTCGGGCACAGTGAAGTCGGGTGCCACGCCGGTGATCAGGCTGCCGGACTGAACGCCAGCAGAAGTCCCCGCCGACTGCGGGAACAACGGTTCGCGTCCCAGCCGCCGCCGGATCGCTGATTCAGCTTCGTCCCAGCCGATGGCTGACGCGAGGGCAAAGACGTCCCACTCACCAGACATCCGCTCTTCGGCGTAGTCGTTGCCGCTGTCGATCTGCACCTGGTGCTCGCCGCTGACCACCAGCACGGCTCCACGCAGCACGACGAGCGGCCAGAGTGCGCTGATCTCGGCATTCGACAACGGCACAACGGCGTCGAAGGCGGCGATCGCGTCGAGCACTGCCCACGGATTCCGCGGCACATGCGGCAGCACGGATGACACGGTCACGGCGAGTTCCGCGACAAGCCAGCCGAGCGCGAGATCGCCGAAGTCGATCACGCCGATCGGGGTGTACCTTTCGTCGTCCCGCACAGCACAGATCACGTTGTCGTCGGTGATATCCCCGTGGATCGGCTGCACGCGAAGCGCAGGCTGCACCGACGCCAGCCGATCGGCAGCGCTGTCAGAGAGCTCGCGTACGCGTGCACGTTTGGCCTCATCGGGCACATGGGAGATGAGCTGGTCGATCACCCGCGCGGCCTGGCGCATGTCCCACTGCAGGATGCGGTCGAGATTGTCGTGGGGAAGGTCGGCGAGTTCGCGAGCGAGCGTGCCGGACAGGGCGCCGAGAGCAGTGATCGCCACGTGATCGAGGTGACCGCGCTCGGCCAGCGGTGGGCCCTCGACATACGTGAACATGCGCACCGGGAGGCTGGTACCGCCGAGAGCCCACTGCTGTCTGGTGCGCCCATCGAGGCCGACAACCGGTACCGGAACCACCACGCCACGCGCACTCACGTGGCTGAGCGCGGCATCCTGCACCGCCAGCTCGCCAGGGGTGAATGCGGCATTGTCGAATTTCAGCAGGTAGCGGATGCCGTCACCCGGATCGATCCGATAGTTCCGATCCTGCTGGCTCCCCATCTCGCGCGCCGTTCCGGAGATACCGAACAGCTGAGCCGCGGCGACGACGGCATCCGCTTCGGTGACAGCGGGACGGATCAGCTGCACCCCATCGAAAAAGTCGAATGCCACTCGGCGTCTCCTTGCGTTCGATGGCCAACCCAGAATCCGAGACCACCCTATGCCCCGGACGGCACAGGGCCGGGGTTCGCGGCACCCACGCATACCTCTTGTGGAGCCGCCAGTCGCGGCACTAGTGTCTCAGCATCACTGAACACTCTGTTCAGTCGAGCGCTCAGGCTGTTCAGTGGAGCGGCAAGCGAATCCGGAGGTGCGGAAATGGCGCCAGATGAGCACGCTGTCGCCTCGATCACCGACCCCGACGCCAGCCCCGACGCCGACCTCGGCCGGCGGGTCCGCCAGTTCCGCGAGCTGCGTGGCATGAGCGTCCGTGGCCTCGCCAGTGCCGCTCTGGCGTCAGCCCGAGCTTCCTCAGCCAGCTGGAGAATCACCACACCAGCGCCAGCGTCGCCTCGCTGCGCAAGCTGGCTGAGGCATTGGGCGTCTCGGTCGCCGAGCTGATCGACTCCGGCAGCGGCCACAGTCGCGGGGTGCTGCGCGCGGCCGATCGTCCCAGCTACCCGACGGGAACCGGCGCGAAGAAGTACGTGGTGTCCCGGCCGCCGATGCGCAATCTCGAGGTGTACTCCGGGGTCTTCGAGCCCACTGGCACCACAGGGGATGACGCATACAGCCACGGCCGCTCGCAGGAGATCTTCATCGTCATCCGTGGCGAGATCGAGCTTGTGCTCGGTGATGAGACGCATCGCCTTGCCGGGGGCGACTCGATCGAGTACCTGAGTTCGGTTCCGCACAAGGCATCGAACATCGGCCGAGACATCGCAGAGGTGATCTGGATCACCTCTCCGCCCACCGAGAGCACCCACGCCTGACCCCACCCCACCCCACCCCACCCCACCCCACCCCACCCCACCCCACCC